>NZ_VIAR01000002.1 GCF_006546625.1 Haloflavibacter putidus | reverse complement strand
GATAAAATGGTCAATGAATATTTGGAACATCACCGTCGAAATTCGAGTGATAATTCCAATTTTATATTGGAATAGTAAAGGGGGACTTTCAGTCCCCAGTATTAATAAACCTCTGCACTTTCAGTGCAGAGTTGTTTAGTCTGTTCAAAATTAAAAAGCTCTGTTA
Organism: Haloflavibacter putidus; assembly: GCF_006546625.1. Taxonomy (GTDB): domain Bacteria; phylum Bacteroidota; class Bacteroidia; order Flavobacteriales; family Flavobacteriaceae; genus Mesonia; species Mesonia putida. The sequence goes on along the minus strand of NZ_VIAR01000002.1, from coordinate 327,183 downwards.
AAACAATTGTTTATATACAATATATATCAAATAGTATTGATAGAGATAAATTAATTAATTATAGAAAAGAGTATAGCTATGAGTATTTATTAAATCAAATATTTGTTAACTCTGATGATAATAGATTCATAAAAAAAGAATATTTACGTGCTTTGACAGGTTTAAATGATAAAAGTACCTTTAATAAATATTTTAGAACTTTTTTAAAGAAAAATAATTTAGAAAAACGCCGTAAATTTAGTATAAGAGAGGTTTATTCGATAATTAAATTTTGGCAAGGAGAGGGAAATTTTTTAAGAATAGAACCCTTTACAAAAATGGAATTGGCAAAACGCTTTACCAAAGGTAATTATGAAATGTTATCCACAAATTTTTTCATAGATCCAACAAAATATAGGCATCACGATTTTCTAAGTCCTAAAATGGTTAAACAAAATATAAATGAATTTATCAAAGTGGATTGTCTTGAAAAAGAAAAGTTCTTAGAAGAGGAAGACTTAGGTATGGATTATTTGAAATTTTGTTATATGCTATTCGTATGGGGAAAAGTTTTAGAAAAATTAAAATAAACTATTTTATTTACAAATAAAAAATTTGGTAGGTTCTACCTTAACAACGTTTTTTTATATAATTATAGTATTTAAGCCGGCAATTAGTGATAAAATACTAACAACTAGAGTATCCTTAAGACTCCAAGCAAATAAGTATAACTTCCATTGCATTACAGCCATACCCATTTTGCTTTCCGCGCAGTAAAAGCTATAATACTTTCATTGCATTACAGTATTACAGCCCTTACTTTTTGCCTCTGCGCTTTTGGGTTACTTTATAATTAAAAATGTGTAAGTTTATTCAATAGGCTATACGCTAGTATTTAGCAGCTTTAAACAATGTAATTATAATTGAGTCTATGTCAAATAAAAATAAAGCGCCAACTAAAAGAGTAGAGTACAGGGGTGAAAATATAAGAGTATCAAGAACAGGAGGTGTCGCGGCGAGAAAGAACATATCTAAAAAGGGATATGGCGCTACTATAAATACAAACCAAGGTATACGCTTTCATAAAAGGCTTTTTAGAGGCGCAAGAATAGGCCTACAAAATGGTAATTTTCAATTTATAGGCAGATTCAGTAAAGGACCATTCAATTTTAATGTTTCGAAATCTGGTGTAAGTACCTCCATTAAAAATAAACGCGGAACATATAACATTTTTAAACCAAATTATTCCAGCTTTAAATTAGGTGGAATTCAGATAAGAGGTAAGAATGCTAAAACCCTACAATTAATATACTTATTCTTCATATTGGCCTTGAATACGATGAAATTTTTCTGGTACATCTTTATTAATATCCTTTGGTTTTCATTTTTAATCATTAAATGGATTGTTGACTTCTTTGTAGGTTTTTACAAGGGATTTAAAAACAATCCAAAAGAGATCAAAGTTGATAGTCAATAGTCAATTTCCTCAAGCAAATAAGTATAACTTCCATTGCATTACAGCCATACCCATTTTGTTTTCCGCGCAGTAAAAGCTGATATACTTCCATTTCATTACAGCATAGCAGCACTTACTTTTTGCCTTTGCTTTATTCATATCCATTCAAATTTACAAAGCCAAATCGGTAAACCGCGAACTATAAACTATACTATCTTAAAACCATACTAAAAACCACGGCAGATAAAGTTTAGGTTAAGGTAAAACTACAATTTTGCAAATAGAGGTTTTAAAAGATAAAACGACCTGTTTTGAAGAAAATAGACGATAGATATGAAGTTACGAAGATAGTGGTCAAAATTTAGAGAAGTGCAACCCGTTTATGGTTGGCAACTAATTTCTTATTTCAATTGCTTGTTTGATAAAATTACTGTTATTTAGTCAAATATCTTTCGAATGAAAAATTTTTTAAATAGTTAAATAAATTGAAAAAATAAACCTGTAGGTTGATTTAATGGAAATAATTGATACATTTGCAGTAGTGGAAGAGAGCTTGTATTCGGTACAATATGATACAGAAGCTATAAACGAATTTGCAAAATGTTTTGAATTATGGAACGATCCAGTCTACTTACGGGAGTTTTTCGAGCAACACCAAGAGGATTTGGACAATGTGTTTTGGAATGGCATCACAATTGATGAAGCTATTATTAAAACACGTAAAGACGCTAAATTATTTGAGCAAGAGTTATTAGAAATTGCAGAACTTGGAAAAACCGAAAGGCTTGAAACATTATCTACACTTTTTGAACCACTCTCAACAGGAGTTATTGAAGATTATGAGAAAGACAAAGCCAAAGGAATCATTAGACCCAGTTGGCTTCGAATCTATGCCATTAGAGTTGATGTCAACTTATTTGTAGTTTCAGGAGGTGCAATTAAATTAACACCTACTATGAACGAAACAGACCATTTAATTCTTGAATTGAATAAACTCGAAATAACAAAACAGTTTTTACTCGACGAAGAGAATGACCAATTAGATTTTGTAGAGTCGTTTTAAACACACAAAACAGCACACACCAAAACCTTATGAGCATCAACAACATCAAAAATAAATTATTAAAGACTTCAAAAAAGGATACTGCTTGGTTAGAAAAAGCCAAATGGCGAAAGGAAAATGAAGAGTGGCTTGATATTTCTTTCAAAATTGCAGTTAAGTTATTGTCTGCCTTAAAAGCAAATAAGGCTACTGATACATATCCTAAAAACCAAAAGGAATTGGCAGAGGCTTTAGATTGCACACCTCAATACATAAATAAACTATTAAAAGGTCAAGAACGTTTAGGAATTGATACCATTACCAAGGTGGGAAAAGTACTGGGAGTAAAGCTTATTGAAGTGCCTCAAGAGCAAATCAAGAAAGAAGAAATGCTTTCAAGCGAAGATAAGTTTACAGTTACTATTAAGGTAAAAGAGCTAATGCGTTTCAATTATCATTTCGGAAAATTACTCCAAAACGACAACAAATTCTCTTTTGACTATAACGAAATGATAGAAACTTCAAGCTATGTACGTCGTGGCGATAATCATTTAAAAGTAGTGGCATAATGTCTGAAAAAATAGGATTTTCATTAAAGAAAATAACAACAGAGCAATTTGCAATAATCGAATCTGCTTTTAAAGAAGGTGAGGATGTACAATTTAGCGTAAACGCTAAATATGGCATTAATGAAGAGGATAAAATGGTAGCGGTTTTAGTATCACCAGCTTTTTATCAAAATGAAAAAGCATTTTTAGTATTGGAAATGGCGTGTCATTTCAAAATTGTAGATGATACTTGGGAAAGTTTTAAAAATAAAGATAAAACTAAATTATCTATTCCTGTTGGTTTTATTCGTCATTTAATTATGTTAACCATAGGTACGGCGAGAGGTGTTTTGCATAGTAAAACAGAAAACACACCTTTTAACGACTTCTTAATGCCTACAATTAATGTTACCGAAATAGTGAAATCTGGAGTAGCATTCAATTTAAAATCTAATGCTTGATATCCCGTTCCCACACAATTGTAGTCTATTATTTTCATAATAAGTTCGCGTCAAAAAGTCTTCAAACTAACAATCGGGAGAAAAGATAAATTTAAAACCATTATTCCCTAACTTCAATCTCCTTAAATCTATCATTCACCACTTACCCAGAACTGTCAATTCGCGTGTCCCGACGAGAGTCGGGATGTATCGAGAATTAATATTCCGAGTCAAAAGTCTTGAATCAAATAGTCTATAATTATTAAGTGTTGAATAATTCAAAATTTAAAATTCATCATTCAAAATTCATCATTCAAAATTCTCCAACACCTACAACCTAAGTTCTATATACCGGACTAAGCTGACCTCCAAAGTAAAATTTAAGTACTGTCATTACGACGGATGCTGACCCTCTCTAAAAACAATAAACTTTACTATACAAGATTACTCTTAATTTGAAGTAAACAATTTTGTTTACTACTCTGTTTATTCCTACTTTTGTATAATACAATAAAACTTATGTTACCTAAAATAGCTAAAATAAAAGGCATACATCCAGGGCTTATATTACTACGTGAAATAAAGCGAAATAATATAAAAAGCTCTCAATTAGCTATGGCTATAGGGGAGCATAAACAAACCATTAGTGCTATTATAAATCAAAAGAGAGGCATCAATCCGGAGCTATCGATTAAATTGGCAGATTACTTTCATATAGAAGAAGATTATTTTATGATGCTGCAAGCAGGATATGAAGTAAAAAGTAAATTAACTGAAAAGAGTAAAGGAACACCAAATCTAAACAACATTAGAAAAGTACTATTTTGGGATACATCATTTGATAAAATAGATTGGAACAAAAACAAATCTGCCATTATCAAAAGAGTTTTAGAACGTGGTAATGACAAGGAAATTAACGAAATCATAAAATTCTACGGAAAAAAAACAGTTTCAAGAATAGCCAAGTCTTTTAAACAATCTCGTTTTTCTACATTTCAAAAAAATGTAGAAGACTTTCAACTTATCTAAGTTTTATATGTCTTTGTACCTTAACACCGTTTCAGATTTACTTTGGAAATCTTTAAATATCCTAATGACCATTGAAGAATTTAATAGTTTTAGATTAGTTGGTGGTACAGCCTTAAGTCTACAACTGGGCCATAGAGAATCTATCGATATTGATTTATTTACGGATGCAGAATATGGTAGTATTGATTTTAGTAGTTTAGAAGAAATTTTAAATGATATATTTCCTTATGTAGTAACGTCGGCTGTAGGTGAAGTTGTTTTTGGCAGGTCTTATTTTGTTGGTAAAGATGAACATAATGCATTTAAATTAGACATGTACTATACAGAACCTTTTGCTTTTCCAATTGTAGAAGAGGGCAATATACGTTTAGCATCTAATGAAGAAATAGCAGCAATGAAATTCGAAGTGATTGCTAATGTTGGTCGTAAAAAAGATTTTTGGGACATCCACGAGCTTTTAGATATATTTACTTTAGAGCAGATGTTAGACTTCTATGAACAACGAAATCCTTATGGTGCAACCAGAGAAGAGCTTTTAATTCAATGTATAGACTTCTCTTTAGCTGAAGATGATTTAACACCAAATTGTTACAAAGACAAAGTTTGGGAACTTATCAAAATAGACATTGAAGAACAAGTACAAAATTTAAATAGGGGCGAAGAATAGTTTAATAATTACCCCATTACAAGCACTTGCGTTTGCATTTGTTGCGTTACACTTCACGCACGCAACCACAACAGCTACCGTTCCCCACAGTACAAGTAGCAATATTTTCCGCACCTTGCTACCGCAAGACGCTACAAAATTTCAACCTGTACTTTTTGCCTTTGCGCTTTATGATGATAAATAAAATTCCACAAAGTCAAATAGTTAAGCCACTTATCCGGAACTGTCAATTCGAGTGTTTTTCGATAAAACAAAGTTGAAGCGAAAAATGTATCGAGAATAAACAGTCGTGTATCTAACAATCATTAAAATTCAAAATTAATTAATCAAGAATCACAGAAATCCGTTTCTAAAAGTGGTTTTATTGCAAAGTAGAAAGTGACGTGGCAGGTAATAAGGTGTGACTCCGTCATTCTGTTTTGTTCCATAATACATAGCTGCAAGAGTTCAGAAGATAAATTTATATTTCCTAGTCCCTAACCCCTAACCCCTGGTCCCTAATCCCCAATCCCCAATAAATCTCTTGCATCTACCATTCATACGCTTTCTACGCCTTCCATCCTCAGGCTTCAAAAGCTATTCATTTGTATTATTTCACACACGACATTCCTACAGCACCCGCAGCTACTCTTGCACCCAAACCCATAAAGTTATGCTACGCAAGTATATAAGTTGGGTGCAACCGCTGCTTATTGTTGTGCGAGCCTGCGATCACAACGGGCTAATAGGTTGGTCACAGTAATTGAAACATCAATATTTGCATAAAGCATATTTGTTTTATTCCCGATGCTCATAAAAAAACAAGCCTTATTGCAAACCGCGCAAAAGAGCTGATTTTACACTTCATTACAAGCACTACGCCCTGCACTCAATATCATTACTGCTATGCTTAATAAGGCAAATAAACAGGATGAAAATTCATTTCAAAACGTGCAAGCTCCGATGCTTTTCATTCCGTTGCAAAACAGCCCTTTCCTTCCCCAACCGATTCAATTACAGCGCCAAACCAGTGTAAACATAGCACTAGCGGTATTACATACCTCTAGCTAGTACACCCGTTGTTCAACTCGCAGTCGGCTCGCGCCTTTAGATTACCTGCCGAAAATTACTTTTTTTAAGTAACGAAAGTGAAACCATAAATATTTAAATAAAACTGAATTGAATCAACCAACATACTTATAAAGCAATAACAACTCAAACATAAGGCAAAGGTACAGGCGTGCGGATGCGAGAGCCACAAGGGTACGCTTTCGCCTGTTGAGCAAAAATCTCCACCCTTGCGGGTAGTATTTTTACTCACAGCCCTTGCACCAATCGCACCGTTCCTGTGTAAACGGCAATATGTTTAATATTTTATATACAGCTCACATCTGCAACTGGTGGTTGCACGTGGGCACACGTTCCAAAGGCAATCCTTTTGGCATAAATGTAAATTATAAAGGCTATAAAGAGCTTTCAATACGCATTTTTTGGCTAGAAGTTTGCCTTTCAGAGCTCCCATTTTAGGGGGCTCTTTTTTTTTAATCTTATTAAGGAAAGAAAATTTGCCGAAAATTTTTTCAAGTATAGGTTTTATTCCGGTTAAACCGATTTTTTTCTACGGATCTAATTCCAATTCCGTTTAAGCTCACAAACTCTTGTTGAATTACGGATTGGACCTTATGACGGTCGCCAATTTAGATGCGGCTTGAAGTATTTTATAATGCTGATTTAAATCTTTTGAGAGCTTTAAAAGAAACCGACTTGCTTTTACATTTTAGGTACAAAAAAAACCCTCCGAAAGGGAGGGCTCAATCTTTAATTAGGAACCTTACAACTATGAAAATAAGGAACGCGAAACACAGCCAACGCCAATTCACATTTTGTCCTTATCCTTTTTAAAGCACCTACTAAGAAATTTTAAAATCACCGAACTTATAAAACTGACACCTGCACCCGTAATGGCCAAAACGCTGGTGGTAATCAAATCATCAAGATTTACACTACCTACTAAACTTAATAATGATCCGCCAATAAAACCAACTTTTTCATGTGTCGTCATAATCCTTTCGCGTTTTTAATCCTTGTTCTCTTGGTGTTTTGGCTCATCTTCGACTTCTTTGCCAGTCACCACCTGACTCACCGCTGAAATCGCTGCACCTGCAGCTAATCCATAGCCTGCAATTGTCACTACTAAAGCAGGTAAGGAGACTGGCGCGGTTAATAGAGCTCCGGCAACGGCCGTAATGCCTAAGCCAATGTTTCTTAGCTTTCTAAAAAACTTAGGTGTTTTTGATGTGTATCGATCTTTAACTGTCATTGTTCTCTGTTTTTTTCTGTTTTAAAATAATTTCTTCGAAATGTGAACTCTTAAATTCGATGATCACATTTTTCTTTTCTAAAAAGTAGGGGCGTAGTCGCTCTAAAATTTTTTCCAAGGCTTTCCTTGATGAATAGCCTTTGGCAACTTCAACCAAACTACTAACCGGAGCGATGCAGCCTTCCAATTCTTTTAGTGCATCATTCGCGGGGTGAAATAGTATCAAATCCCTATTGGAAACGCCTTCAACTAATAAATGCCATTCAAATTTTTTTGAATACCGCAACTTTAACGCATAAATACCATCGGGAATCGCTGAAATATTCCGTTGATTTCCTCTCCAAGGGAGTTCAATCGTAAAACTTAAGAACTCATCAAATAAATAGAGGGCACCAATCGTACCCTGTGGAAAATGCCCTCTATATAAACCAAGTCGAATCAAAATTAACTGTTATCAACTGCGATGATGTTTAATGCGTTAAATGCACCGTTCTTAAGCGGATACATTGTTCCGTTGACTTCCTGATAGAACTCAACTCCTACAACCTGAATCAATGGTAAAGTTGATGCAGCTGTCACCGATGCCGACATACTAATCGCTGAGGTTGTCGAACTATCCCACGGAAGAATACTCGACTCATCAGAATCAAAGACTGAATTTTCATTCACAAAATCTAATTCGGCAACACCAGTCACCACCTTAAAATGCGTTGTTCCGCCAGGCGCCTCAACCATTGTCATCGGCTCAAATGGCTGAATGTCAATAGTTCCTTCCCCTGTCACACGATCTAAGTTGTGCGTGATATCCGCATAAAGCGTTCTCCCAAACTTCGCTTTCGTGTTGAAATCAAAGTTTTGTAAAAGGCTCATATCACCATCCTGGATGGTTCTTTCACCACGATCATTGAGCGCATCAGTCTTGATGACTTTCATCAAGTTTCGCTGCAAGTTGTTAGACAAACGCTTGTCTGTCACATTCTGAAGCAGCAACCGGATTGCATCTCTCAATACTTTACCAGCCTTACCCGCTCTTCCAAATTCAGAACCATTCTCACGCGTTCTTTGAAACGCAGGATCATTTTTGATTCGGTTACCATCCACGCCACCTTTTTCTCTCGCAAGGTGCCCGTCTGAGGTCTTATAGAATGAAATACCACCTATAGTACCCTTTAATTTAATAATACCTGCCTGCTTAGCCATAATGTTTAATTTTTAATCAAATCAAACACATAAAAGGCTCTTAAACAATTGGTTACTTCGCTTTTGACGTTTTTGGCAGCTTAGGCGCAATTGGCAAGCTCGATTTTATAATTTAAGTGCAAAACGCTTTATATTAGCTATATAATGTAGGAATAGGGTAGAGGTGAAGCATAGATAAAGCACACACAAAGCAAAAAAGTACCAAAAAGCCATAAAATGAAAATTAAACGACGCATACAAGTTCACCCAACAGACATCCAGAACATCACAGGATTCAGTTTGCGTCATTCCCAACGCATCTTAAAAAGACTCAAGGAAATGAAGGGCAAGTCTAAAAACCAAATCATCACCACCCAAGAATTAGCAGATTATCTAGGAATTGATCTTGAAATTGTCCAAGATTTTATTGATTATTAATTGACAAATTAATTATAAATACTTATATTTAATCTACGTTCATTAATATTCGGATTAATCAAAAATATCAAATTAGATATATATAATGATAGATAAAAAGTGACCTTTTAGGTTACCACTTTACTTTCAAAACACTGAAATACTGATTATTACAGGGATTAGAGGTGCTAGTCTTCGGGCTGCCACCCCGACAAAGAAAAGCCGACTTAAAATTGTCGGCTTTTTTATTCTATGAATTATTCAGTTTACATTCTTTGGGACAAAAACAATTATTGTGTTTAGGCAAAAACGGGTTTAATCTGTATTAAAAGCCTATGCAAAGGTTATGCAAAGCCTATGTAAAGGTTATAGGAGAGCTATAGCGGATCAACGAACAATTGTTACGTTTAAGCAAAAATAAGCCTTTCAATTGAGCTTTAAAATGAATCATACTTAAGCATTACGCTTGATGCAAATTTCATTCTGAGCTAATAGGTTCTAAACCGAATTCAAGAGACTATTATCTTTTAAGCAATAGACCAAAATTTTTTAATTAGCCTTGCTATTTAGCATTTATATTGGTTTTATTTCTCTAATTTTTAACCGCTTAAAAACCCTTAAATCGCAGATAATTTTTTTCTTTTTATTACCTGATATTTTTTAACGAATGACACCTTCCGGAAACTGAACTATATCTGGAGTTTGTTTAAAAGCGGTAAAGCACGTTTTAATATTCGATTTCTTCTATCAGTGATATCTGTAGGTTCAACCGGATAGGAAATTTAAGCTCTCATCTACATACATTTATTTATTCTAAAGAAAACCGCCAACTACATCCAAACAATAATAGCTGCGATTGGCACTTGCATAGAAAAACCTAAAACCAACGATACTAATCCGAAACTTACGGCAGCTGCATGCCAACTCTAGAATAAAAATGAGGTTGCTACAATTAGATTAAAAGTAATGGTAGGAAATTGTATTATGCGCAACAACAATATTTATCTCCTTCAGAATGGCTTTGGGTGCTTGTGTTTCAAATAGAGATGCTATAAACATTTATAAATTGAAGTATTAAATTTTTTGTATTGAAACTTTAAATTAAATTTTAAAAAGAAGTTCTACTTCTGTGCCAGAAGCTTCCCCGATTTTGTTTTTTAAATCGCGAAGTTGAAAGGAGTAATTTACGCCATATTTACAATTAAAATATGCCAGGCGTTTTATGTTTATTTTTAAACCCATAGATTCATTTTGGTATGTTTTCTCCGCACGACGTTTTTGAGATTTCTCTCGGCCAATTCCATTGTCCCTAATTTTTAGGCTAATGGTATTTTTTCTTCTTAAAAACAGGAGTTCAATCTTTCTTTTTTGATTTTTAGGTATAAGACCGTGTAAAATAGCATTTTCTATAAAGGGTTGTAAAAGCATTGAAGGTAGCATTATAGTAGTAAGGTTGATTTTTTGCGGATTGCTAATTACAAGCTCTATTTTATCTTCTAAGCGTATATTTTCTATAGAAATATAAAGTTCTAGAATATTTATTTCTTCGGCCAAAGGAATGCTTTCTATTTGTGTACTTCCTAAAATATGCCGAATTAATTTAGAAAATTTATTAAGGTAGTAAATCGCTTCTTGCTTTTTATTTTCTATTAAAAACACCTTGATAGAATTGATAGCATTAAAGATAAAATGCGGATTCATTTGGTTCTGTAAAGAAACCAATTGCAAATGGTAAATGGGATCTCTAAAATTAACTTCGGCACCCAAATTAGAATGTATCGATAATTTCGATTCTTTTTGCCCTATAATATTGTTAAGGTTAGCTGTTGCAGTAGAAAAAATACTTGCTGGAGTTGTAGCACGATTGGTTAAGCCAAGGTTGTTTAAAAACTTTTTGTTTAACCAATTATTTCCGTAAAGTAGTGCAAGGCTCAAAAAAAATTGCTGTAAAAAAATAGTTAGGTAAAAAAGCAATAATATGTTTTCCGTAACGAGTTGTTTATCTAAAATGCAAATAAAACCAAGTGGTAAAATAAGTCCGATAAAAATACTACTTGCAGTTAAGAAAAATAGATTATAGTTTTTTTCTAAATGAGAAAATGTTTTACTGAATGTATAGCCGAAAAGACAAAACAAAAGCAACATAACAACCATAGGAAACCATTGTAACAAAAGATTATTGTTGCTAAAAATTAGTATTATAAATCCTAAAACAGTGGTTAAAAAAAGGAAACCCATTGTTGAAACTATAAATTTATAAAAGTTTGGAAGGTTTTTTTTAAAGTTTAAAAGATGCAGAAAAAAAAAGAAAAAAATAATGGCATAAATTATTTGTAAAAAATCTGCTAAGAGTTCTAAAATTTTGATGCCAAAAAACTGTTTCCAAGCAAAATTATACGGACTAACCAAAAGAAAATAGGCTAAAAGTGCAGTTGTATAAAGTGTATATAAACGTAAGCTTTTCTGTCTCTGTTTCCAGTTTAACAAAGCACTGCCAATACAAAGAAAAACTAAAACAGTTACCACAAACTGCCATAAAAAAAGCATTGGTTCAAACTTCATGCCGATTAATTTTTAGTCTAAATACAATTTTTGGTTCTAAAGTGGGGTGGTTTAAAACCGATACTATTTAAGAAATAAAATAGTAGATTTTTAGCTACAGATTAAATTCCGGGTCACCGCTTATGTTTTTTCCTTTTCAGGAAATTTTAAAATACTCTTCACTAGCTTAATTAAAAATAATTTGATCTCGTAAAATCTCTTTCACTGGTAATTTTTAGCGTGTAACCTAACCTATACGTACAATAAAACTAACAAAATTTTAGGCGTATAGAATTTGAAATGTATGTCTGGTTAAGAAAACTTTGTAATTGGTAATTATTTATACAAAAACGGTATAAAACCATATAGGGTACTCATTTAACCAATTATAGCTAAGGAGTTACCATTTATAAGGTATTTTCTACCAACTACATAATTTATATAGGAATACACGTTTTTTAACCCAATATTTGATGTATAACGATTAGTTGGCCTTAAAACCTGCCAAATTCTTGTGAGGTAAATGACAATCAATATCTAAGATTGCAAACAGTTTCTATTTAAAAACTCTTTTTTGCAAGCAGATAGAATTTGATTTAAATAGCTAATTGCAGTTTGTAAAACCGCTTCATTAAAATAAAAAATATGAAACTATCTTTTTCAAAATCAAACTTCTTAATCTTTTTCCTTTTAATCAGTTTTGCGTTGGTAAGTTGTAAAGATGAAACCACTACGCCAGATAATAACTTAGAAGAAAAATCTTTGGAAACTGAAAAGCAGCAGGCTTCAAAAAAAGATGCAAACACAGAGAAGAAAGAAAATACCAAAGTTCGCTTTGCGGAAGAAAACGAAGCAACTAGTCCAAATTCCCCGGAAGGGAATACTGCACCAATTGCTTTAGATTGCGATTATTTTGTAAAAAATCCAAACACTATTCTTAAAGATAATCCTGAAGCTCCTGTAGATTTTACCATAGATTGTTTTATAAGAGTGGACGATAAGTTACGTATTGAACCCGGCGTTGTAATAGCTTTCAGTCAAGGAGCGGGAATTTATTTTAAAGAGAAATCTTCTTTCAATTTAGAAGGCACGGCGGAAAAACCAATAGTTTTAACCGGAAAAGAAGAAACCAAAGGTTATTGGCGAGGTATACACAGTAAAAGTTCTCACCATAATAACGCTATGCGCTATGTAAAACTAAAATATGCCGGGAATGATGCTAAAGCAGGATTAGAAATTAATCGCGAGAATAGCAATCTTACCTTAGAGCATTGTACTTTTTCTGAAAATAAAAATTATGGCATGGTGGTTAATGATGATGTAGGAAAAGATGTAAATAATATAAGCATAAAAAACTGCACCTTTACCAAGAACGACATTCCGTTTAAAACGCATGTAAGTCGCCTTCGAATGTTTGATGGCAGTAATAATTTTTCTGGAAATATTAAAGATTATATCTATTTAGACGGCGGTATTTTACGCGGCGATGCAACTTGGGTAAAACTAGATGTTCCTTATTTTCTGCAAGATAATTTTAAAAACAATGAAGGAGTTTTAACGGTAGAACCCGGCACAGAAATAATTATGCCGGCACAAAGCTGGATGCATCTTTCTAAAAAGGCTTCTTTGGTTATGGTGGGTACCCAAGAAAATCCTATTGTTATTCGCGGTGAACACGATGTAGCAGGATTTTGGGAAGGATTAACCATAGACTCCGGCAGTCCGCTGAACGAAATTGCCCACGTAAACTTTAAAAATGCCGGTTCTACAACAGGTAATCCAAATGGCGTTGTAAGGCTTGAACGCTCAAAATTTTTAAAAATTCATGATGTGGTTTTTACTAATTGTTTTGAGTATGGGATAAGCCTTCAGTCCGCAGCAAAATCGCATTTAGAATATGCTAATTTAGAATTAGAAAATACACCAAAATTGTTTTCTGATTGGAAAGGCGAAGAAATCAAAGAGCCAGAAAATTTATAATAATTCCTGTTTCATAACAAAAGAATAGAATACTAATATTCAATAAAAAAAATTAAAAAACAGCTCTAAAAATAAAGATGAAGATATATAATTTTAAAGTAGTACAAATTTTACTCTGTTTTGGAGTATTATTTTTTGCTAGCAAACCGTTTTTTGCACAAAGTTTAGAAGGAAAGTGGAACATAGCCAAAATAGACACCCGGCATTCTACACTAATAGAATTTACCAAAGACAGTATATTTTTTTATGAATTTGATAAACGCCGTTCGGCAACAGCCTATCAGGTTAAAGATAATCGTTTAATAGTAGATAAAACTTCCGTTCCCATAGCAGGAGAGTTTGAGTTTGTAAATTCTCAGCGTTTGCGTTTAAAACCAAATAAGGCAAAAAAAACGATTGATTTTGTTCGGCTTAAACCCACAAAAACAAGTTTAACAAAAGACGAAATAACGCAAATGAAATTTGAGATAAACTATCGAGAACGCGCAATTCCTATAATTTTTGACCAAGCAGAAGATAAAACAAGCAAAGCAATGCGCTTAGAGAAGTTAGATGCTACTTACTTTATATCTTTTTATCGAGAGACCAAAAGAAAAGGAGCTCTTGCTATTGAAAGCATAAGTCCCAAAAAGATTATGATTTACGGCTTTCCCGAAGAACCTTTTGTGGTTTCCGGAGTGCGGCTTAACTCTACTGAAAGTATGACGCACGCTAATACTGTTTCCGCTTTAAGCGAAAATCTACCTATTGCAAAAGCACTTGTAGGTATGTGGTTTTATAAAAGTATAGAAGGGCGTCCATCTTTATCAAAGTGTACTAAAAAAACTTTTTTTAGGTTTACGGAAGATTTAAAGATAGAAACCAAACCCTATGCTAAAGATTTTAGTAATGGCAATTGTGTAGCCGGTTCTACAATAAATGGAACGTATAAAATTAATGGTGACAAAGAAATTGAAGTAACCCAAAATGGTAAAACTGAAATTTGGAAAATTCTTTCGCTTTCTAAAACAATACTTAAAGTAGAGAAAGATGGTAGAGCACTTGTTCTTGCAAAACAATAAATTCTCTTAAATAGAAATAAAATTAATTAGAAGATAAACTTCGAACAATTGCTAACAAAAACTTTATTAAATGAAAACAATCTTCAAAATACTAAAACTATTAAGTTCTTCTATGTTTATTTTATTCCTGAGCATAGGAATTGTTTCGTGCCAAGACAAGAAAGAAAACAAAAAGAGTGAAAGGAATGAGCATACCAGTATAGATATATCACCTTGCCAGTTTTTGACCAACACAGAAATAAAAAACGCATTAGATATTCCTGCAGATGCTCAAACAAGCAAGGTTGAAAAAAATACTACATACCCAAGTTGTTTTTATAAGTGGGAATCTATCACGTTTCCTTATGAAGTTTATAAGGGTAGAATGGCAGATTACCCCGCAGAATTAAGTATTGTTCTGGCTGCAAATACTAATAAAAAATTATATGAACGGTCTATCTCTGTTTACAAAGACGGCGAAGTGATAGATGGCGTAGGTGAAATGGCAACTTGGAGTAAAAAAATGAGTCAGATTACTTTTTTGTATAAAACTAATTTAATACACGTACACACAAAAACTTCTGCAGATGCAGCCGCAAACAAAAGCAAATCTATAAAAATTGCTAAACTGATAATTGAGCGATTATAATTAAAAAACAATACCTAGAAAAAGTAGCTTATTAGTGTTTTAGCAGTTCTTTCTGAACATTTTTTTAATGAAAAATTCAACAATAAAAAACGTATTGGTATTAGCTATAGTTTGCACATTGCTGTCTGCTTGTATTAGCTTACAACAGCCATTGCCGGGAAGCATTTGGGGTAGTTGGACTTTTGAAAAAACAGGATTTTTAAATAAGCAATCAAACAGTCAGTTGGTAGATTACCAAAATAAATGTAGTAGAGCGGGAGACCGTTTGCATTTTTCTTCAGATAATAAAATAAAATTACGGTGGTATGACCAAAGTTGTATGATTCACGAATATTTAATTGGGCATTATGAAGTAGAGGCTAAGATTTTAAATATAAATTTAGCTCAAAGTGGCTCTTTAAGAAATCGTCCTTTTCCGCCCATCACAAAATTTAGGATTATGCAAATTAATGAAACTACCTTAAAGTTAGAAGAAATTCCTTATGGTAATAGAAGCCGTCGCGATAGAACAAAACCTGGTTTTGAATCCTTGATTTTTGTTTTTATGAAATTAGATTGACTTTACCCCATATGTAAGTGAAACTGTTACCGAATAAGTAAATTGAAAAGGAAGTAAAATTATCCTTAACAAAAGCAAAATTATCAGTTTAGAATTTTATCAGTATTCTATTTAAAAAGAGCAAATTACTAAGCATACATAAAATCATACCAATTACAAATTATATCATACCACATGTATAGTCAAACCTTTACTTATATAAAATAACACTTAATTTCACGCCAAATAAGCCAAGCAGCTTTAAACGAGCTTTTTAATTCCGTTGAATTAAATATGGAATTCCCTGTTTGTTTAATAAAGACAAATTGCATTTAATCAAAAATTATGAAGAGTTATAAACTTAAAACTACCAAAATTACAATCTTATTTGTATGTATTCTAGCAGTTTTATTCTCTAGCAGTATAAGAGCTCAAACTACGATAAATGCTTCCGGCGGAAGTGAAAATCTTGCCGGTGCAATTCATCAATATTCTATTGGCGAAATGATGGTAGTTGATACCCATAGTAACGGAAACATTACCGTAACCCAAGGTTTGCTTCAAATAGGAAGCGATTATTTAGATGTATCTGAAGAAATCTTTTCCAGTCAAAATCTTACAATTTATCCTAATCCTGTAAAAAATGTATTGTATTTAGAACCTATTTTAGAAGGCTCTGGCGAACTTTCAGTACAACTTTTCGATTTGCAAGGAAGACGCATTATGCAACAAAAATTCTTTTTGCAAACAGGTTTAGAAAAACAAGAACTAGACCTATCTACTTTGTCAGAAGCCACCTATATGTTAAATGTAAAATTTAACAAGGGCCAAAAAAATTACAGACAAACCTATAAGGTCGTAAAAACTAGCGGGAGATAAATCTTTTTAAAACAAAACCTACCAAAAACACACCACCATGAAAAAAATTATATTCTTATTCGTTAGTACGATATTTATAAGTCTTAATTTGCATGCACAAATGCCAGAAAAATTTAACTACCAAGGTATTGCCAGGAGCACAAATGGCGATGCAATGGCCAACCAAAACCTTGGTTTAAAAATCAGTATTATGAATGGCGGCACTGCGGTTTATGTAGAAACCCATACGGTTACCACCAACAATTTTGGTTTGTATAATCTCGCTATAGGAGGGGGCACCACTGTTTCTGGCGCAATGAACAGCGTAGATTGGAGCACAGGCAACAAATTCATTAAAGTACAAATAGATCCAAATGGTGGTAGTTCTTATGCTACTTTAGGTATTACAGAACTTTTAAGCGTTCCTTACGCTATGTATTCCGCAAGTAGCGGAAGCGGCGGCGGAGGTGGTGGCAGTCCCACCGGTAATGCGGGCGGAGATTTAACCGGTACTTATCCCAATCCTCAAATTGCCAACAATACTATAAATTCACTAAAACTAGAAGATGGCGCCGTAACTTCTGTAAAAATAGATGATATGGGAGCCACCAGCGGACAGGTTTTAAAATATGATGGTACTAACTGGTTGCCAGGAAACGATGATGGCGGTTCAACTGGAACTATTTATACCGCAGGAAACGGAATTAACATCTCTGGAGCAGATGAAATTTCTGCTGTTTTGGGTACTCAAATTCAAACCAACGAATTAGAAGATGCGGTTGTAACCGAAGCAAAAATTGCCGACAATGCAGTAACGTCTGTAAAAATAGACGATATGGGCGCAACAAATGGCCAATTTTTAAAATGGAATGGAACCAATTGGGTGCCAGATAATATAACCGGCGGCAGCGGCGATAACTGGGGAAGTCAGACCACCGAAATCACCAATAGATTGATTGGGGACGGGACATCAGCCAATCCTTTAGACCTTGCCCCACAAGGCGCCACCAACGGTCAGGTTTTAAAATGGAACGGTACAACATGGGGACCGGCCAACGATGAAACCGCAACCGGAGGTTCTGGTGACGATTGGGGCACACAAACTGTTGAAGCAGATGCGACCTTAAACGGAGACGGAACAACTGCTAATCCGTTAGGCGTTGCTGATGGCGGAATAACTTCAGAAAAGATAGATGCTATGGGTGCTACCAATGGGCAGGTATTAAAATTTGACGGTACCAATTGGGTTCCCGATACAGACGAAACCGGTTCTGCCGGAACAATTTATACTGCAGGCAATGGAATTTCTATTTCCGGTTCAGACGAGATCTCTGCAGATTTAGGCACCGATATAGAAACCAGTGAGTTACAAGATGCATCTGTAACCGAAGCAAAAATAGCCGATAATGCTATCACCACAACAAAAATAAACGATGCAGCAATTACTGCAGAAAAAATAAACGCGATGGGCGCCACCAATGGCCAAGTGCTTACGTTTAACGGCACCAATTGGACCCCAGACAATATAACCGGCGGAAGCGGCGACAACTGGGGAAGCCAAGTAGCTGAAACCGATGCAACATTAACAGGGGATGGAACAACAGGTAACGAGTTAGGCCTTGCCCAAAATGGCGCCACCGACGGCCAAATCCTGCAATGGGACGATACCAATGCCAATTGGACCCCTACAGACCCAACCGCTGGTGCTGATGCTTTTTTTGAAGCCGATGCCGATAAAATTAACTATACTAATATTTCTGATTTTGATAAAGATTTTTTAGTAAATACCGATGAGATTGATTATCCGACTGGTAGCACAGATATTAAGAATAAGTTGATGTTTGTTCCTTCAAAAGAAGGTGCTTTACGAGTTGGAAGAATTTCTAATGAAAATTGGAACTTGAGCAATATTGGAAATTCAAGTGTGGCATTTGGAAGCAATACTGAAGCTTCTGGTAAAAACTCTTTTGCCGCGGGGGTTGTATCAAAAGCTACTGGCTTATACTCCACCGCACTAGGATATCATACAAAAGCCTCTGGTTGGTATTCGACAGCAACGGGAAAATTTGCGGAAGCATCTGGGTGGGGCTCCACTGCTATGGGACAAAATACAAAAGCATTATCCTTTGCCGAAACCGTTGTAGGAACTTACAATACAGAATATACACCTGCAGATATAGATTCATTTGATGATACAGACAGGCAGTTTACCGTAGGAATTGGAGACGCTACAAACAATAGAGTTGACGGTTTTATGGTCATGAAATCAGGATTGGTGACTGCCCCGGAATTAACCAACACTTTAATTGACAGTGAACAACAGGCTTTAATTACAAAACAATATTTAGATGATAATGGAGGTGTTTTTACAGCCGATGCCGATAAAATAAGCTATACCGAAACCACGGATTTTGGAAAAGCATTTTTGGTGAATACTAATCAAATCAATCATAATTCCGGATGGGAATATAAAATGATGTTTCTACCATCTATGGATGGAGCCTTTCGCGTTGGAAAAATTGAAGATGACAGTTGGGATTTGGACAATGTAGGTCCCAGAAGTGTAGCTTTTGGATCTTATACGGAGGCATCGGGTGCTGCCTCTACCGCAATGGGGTCTAATACAATAGCCTCGAATTTATTCTCCACCGCAATGGGTAATTATACAAAGGCAGAGGGCTATATCTCAACCGCAATAGGGAACAATACAAGGGCTCTAGGCCCTCAGTCCACCGCTATGGGTAGTTATACAAAAGCCTCGGGCGATTACTCAACCGCAATGGGATACGAGACAAAAGCTTTGGGAAATAGGTCCACTGCAATGGGTTGGAAAACAGAAGCTATAGATACAGCTGCGACCGCAATGGGGCACAAGACAAAAGCTTCGGGCTATAGCTCCACCGCAATGGGATATTATGCACAAGCCTTGGGCAATCATTCCACCGCAATGGGACTTTTAACAACAGCCTCGGGATATGGTTCTACCGCAATGGGAGATTATACACAAGCCTCGGGCAATATATCCACCGCAATGGGGAGTTTTAATGTAGCCTCGGGCAATAACTCCACCGCAATGGGGAATTCTACCCAAGCCTCGGGCAATAGCTCCGCCGCAATGGGGTACGGTACAGTTGCGTCGGGTATTCGCTCCACCGCAATGGGGACTGTTACAGTAGCCTCCGGCGATTTTTCCACCGCGATGGGGTATGGTACAGTAGCCTCAGGCTCTGCATCTACTGCAATGGGAAGAAGTAGTAAAGCAACCGGAGATTACTCCACGGTAATAGGTTCGTACGTTAACGTTACACAAGAAGGGGCTATGTATTTGGCAGATCACAATAGAAGTTATGGCACTATAGACACTAGGGTAACCGCCAATAGATTTTATGCCAGGTTTGACAATGGATACTATTTATATACCGATGGTTTAGCAGATATAGGTATCTATATGCAACATGGCGATAACTCGTGGAGCACCATTTCCGACAAGAACAAAAAGGAAAACATAAAACTTGCAAAGGGAAATTATTTTATCGAGAGCATTAAAAAAATGCCGCTGGGCAGTTGGAATTATATTGGCCAAGACAAAAAGAAATACCGTCACTGGGGACCAATGGCACAAGATTTTCATAAATATTTTGGTGAGGATGGTATTGGAACCATCGGGAACGATACCACTATCGCAAGTGCCGACATTGATGGCGTAATGATGATTGCCATTCAACAATTGGGAAGGGAAAATGATTCTTTAAAAAATAAAATCGCTAAACTAAAAAAGGAAATGAAACAACAAGAGATGTTTTTAGAGGCTAAGGTAGATAATCTTCATAAAGCCAAAGGCAAGATGGAAGAACGTTTATCTAAAATAGAAGCCTTAATCGAGCGAAGAAATCGGGATAAAAAATATGTGAAAAGATAGGTTTATTAATCTATGTTTATTACTAAGTAAAAAAATAAAGTCCATTCATCCGGTGGGCTTTATTTTATTCAATTGGTTGCACAGTTCGCCATTCTTTACGGAATGTACATTCCACTAATTAGGATTTTATAATTAACATAAAATTAAACCTAATCTTATTTTGTTTGATTAAATTTATTAAAACTTAAACAAAATTGATATGGATATTTTAATTATTGGCTTGCAGGTAATTGTAGCGCTTTTTGGTTAATTCAGAAAAAAAACCAACCAAATGGCGCGGAGGAAACGCTGATACTATTATTGAAGAATTTAAAGTCTATGGACTTCCGGTATGGATGTGCTATTTAGTGGGCTTTCTAAAATGTGTGTTGGCAATAGGGCTCATAATTGGTATTTGGGTTCCGGCTTTAGTAATGCCTTCAGCTATTGGATTGGGAATTTTACTGCTTGGATCTATTGCGATGCATATTAAAATAAGCGATCCGCTATATAAATCTTTTCCTGCTTTTCTATTCTTGATAATGTGCGCAGCTATAGCATTTTTACCACAGATTGTAGGCTAATTTTATATTTTAGGTAATGCTTAAATATTCCGAAGCTTGCTTAAAAAGTATACTAATCATCTTGCTTATAATTTATCGTGAAAGTATCTTACACCTTATAAAACAATATAATTATTAAGACATAGACAATTAAATCTAACTAAAGATCGATTAAAGCGGCATAACAAACATAGAAACTAAGCACTGCATAAAAAAAGGATGGTAAAGATTGTAAAAAACTGTCTTTAATTTTTAAGCGCACCACAAAACCTGCCAGCATTAAAAGTTCGAGACCGGCGCTGGAAAGACAGAGTAGAGGTTGACTAAAAAAGAAACTTATTATAACACCTAGGGCACCCAGAATTTGCAAAACACCAACCAATTTTCTTTGATTGGCTAGGTTGTATCGCTCATGTTCGTTTTTCATAAAAGTTTCGCTGAAACAAGTAATTGCAAAATATAAAAAAATTGCTAAGATTAAACTTAGCGTTTTTAAAGTAGTGACAGGAACCAATCTTTATGCGGCAATGACTTTTCTTAAAAAGGTAGTTACGGTTATTTACGATAATCCACAAATTCTATATTATCAGGAGAACAAGCAACATGAGAAAATTTATAGCACTAAGGCAGAATATTATAAGCAAGGCTTCGGATTGGTTTAAATACTGCCTTGGTTAACGAAGTGAACTTGATACTTAGAGAGCTTGGTAAAAAGCAATAAATTGAAGAAATTGTAAATCATTATTTGGCAAAGATCAATAATTTTAAAAGTAAGTTACCAATTTTATATTTTACAGAATGGGAGGTTTAGTAATTAAGCGCGAAAACGAAATTATAAATGCGTTTTTTGATTTTCATATTTTTATAAACAATAAACGTGTTGGCAGTATTGCGAACAACAGCAGCAAACGATGGCAACTACCACCAGGTAATTACATAATAGAGGCAAAGGGCGGCTATTTTTTACAATCACAAAAATTAAAGTTAGAGCTTAAAGCTGGAGAAATAAAAGCTTTTAAAGTAGGGAGTTTTGGTAAAAGCTATATCAACAGTTTTTTACAATTTAAACCTCTTTACCATGATTTTGGCGATATTTTAGGGAAAGGTAAAATCTTATAAAATTGCTTATAATTTGAAATATTTGGTGTTTTTTATAGGTAAGAGAAATAATTTATAAATAAAAAAGTATCTTGTGCTTAATAAAACAGTACTAAAAATGGGAATACTCAATAAATTAATGGGCAATGCAGGAGAAGTTTCTTCCGAAAAACTAACTGAAAAATATGCAAAGCTTTTAGTTAGCGGAGAAGTTATTGAAGTAGGTTTTAAACTTTTACGCGACACGTTTATCTTTACGGATAAACGATTAATTTTAATAGACGTACAAGGTTTTACCGGCAGTAAGCAAGAATATAAAAGTTTGCCTTATAAAAGCATTTCTAGGTTTTCTTTAGAAACCGCCGGCACATTTGATTTGGATGCAGAATTGAAAATTTGGGTTTCCAGCGAAGCTAATCCTTCTGTGAGTAAGAAATTTAATAAAAGCATAGATGTTTACGCGGTGCAAAAATTCCTAGCCGATAAAATATTAAATTAACTGGTACTTTTTAAAATAAAAAAAATGAAAAGCGATAAGCCTATAGCTTTTTTTGGCATCTTGTTCTTAGCCTTTGGTATTACCTATTTAGACTTTGACAACTTTAGTGTAGAGAATAATTATAAAGCTTACTCTGCGGTTTTACTTGGTGGTATTTTATGTATTATTTCTTTACGGAATAAACTAAAAGCGAAGAAATAGGTTGCAATTCTTTTACTTACCGGCCAAAAAATCTACAAATTTCTCCCAAAGATTTTTTTCAGGCGGATTTTCCACATACTGATTATCTTCATTAGTGTCTTGTTGAAATTTCTCGCGCGTTTTTTTATCGCCTACCGGTTGCTTCTCATTCGTGTCTTTAGGTTCCATAATAAATCTTTAAAATAGAAAGTTAGGCAAAGCCCGTTATTTCTAAAGATGTATTTTGTTTTCTTTAACAAATGTTTTCGGTAAAGAAAAAACTAAGAAATCGTATAACTACTAATCTATAATTTTTTTGATAACGCGTAAATTATGGGTATAGCGTTTGGTATCGCTATTAAAAATACCGCTGTGGTCCAGTCTGTCTATTCGTACTTTGCCGTGGGCGTGTACAATATAATTATCGGGCATAATAATACCTACGTGAATAATTTCTCCTTCATTATTATCAAAAAAAGCCAAATCTCCGGCGGCACTTTCTTCAATAAAACTAAGTGCTTCTCCTTGTTTAGCTTGTTGCGAAGCGTCTCTGAATAAAGAATAGCCGTTTAATTTATAAACCATTTGTGTTAGTCCGCTGCAATCTATTCCAAAAGGAGATTTTCCGCCCCAAAGGTAAGGTGCATTCATATAGAGCATAGCGGTTTCTAAAATACTCGTCCTGTTTTTTACACCGGTAAGACTTCGGCCATCGTAATTGTTTTCTAATAATTTTGCAGCAGCTATATTTGCACCCAAGCAAACCGGTAAAAGCGAGTTCGTGTTGCTTATGGCAAACTCTACCAAATCAGACACATAATTGCCGGGTTGTTCTTGCAGTTGTTGATAGGTGTTTTCTTCTATATCTAGATATTGCTTGTTGTCTATCCAACCTTCGTAAGCATCAAAAGCAATACGGATTTTGCTCCAATTTTTTCGTTTTTCCAAAACTTTAAAATGATCACCATATAAAAGTTGGGTTACCATTTCGCTTGCGTCTGCGGCTTCTAATCGAACCGGCACAATATTGAGGTTACAAATTCCGTATTGCATTTATATCCAAAAAATAAAATTAGCTTCTTTCTATAACCATTGCAGATGCGCCGCCACCGCCATTACAAATAGCTGCAGCACCAACTTTGGCGTTGTTTTGTTTTAAGACATTCATTAAAGTAATTAAAATGCGTACGCCAGAGCAACCCAATGGGTGACCTAAAGAAACAGCGCCGCCGTTTACGTTTACTTTTTTATCGTCTAAACCTAAGATTTTAATATTTGCCAAACCAACAACAGAAAAGGCTTCATTAAACTCAAAATAATCTACGTCATCTAAGCTTATTCCTGCTTTATTTATAGCTTTTGGCAAAGCTTTAGAAGGAGCCGTGGTAAACCATTTTGGTTCTTGTGCAGCATCTGCATAAGATTTTATGGTTGCCAAAGGTTTAAGCCCTAATTCTTCTGCTTTTTCTTTGCTCATTAAAACTACCGCGCCGGCGCCATCATTAATGGTAGAGGCATTGGCTGCAGTTACAGTACCTTCTTTACTAAATGCGGGGCGTAAAGAACCTACTTTTTCCATTTTAATGTTTTTGTATTCTTCGTCTTCCGCAAAGATTTTTGGTTCTCCTCTTCGTTGTGGTACTTCTACAGGAACAACTTCGTCTTTAAAATTACCTTTTTCCCAAGCTTCTTTAGAGCGTTTATACGATTCTAAAGCAAACTCGTCTTGGTCTTCTCTAGAAAATTCATATTCTTTTGCGCATAAGTCTGCACAAACTCCCATAGCATTATTGTCGTAGGCATCTACCAAGCCGTCTTTTTGCAAACCATCTTCCATAGTTGCCGGACCAAATTTTTTGCCATTGCGCATCTGCACGTAATGCGGTATCATACTCATATTTTCCATTCCGCCCGCTACAATAATATTTGCATCTCCTAAAGCAATGGCTTGCGCGCCTTGCATTACGGCTTTCATCCCGCTGGCGCAAACTTTATTAATAGTAGTACAAGGTACGCTTTCCGGAATACCGGCTTCTAATGCGGCCTGGCGTGCGGGAGCTTGCCCAACGCCGGCTTGCACCACGTTACCCATTAATACTTCTTGAACTTGATTTGCTTGTAGGTTTATTTTATCTAAAGCGCCTTTTATGGCAATGGCTCCTAATTTTGGGGCAGCTATAGAAGATAAACTTCCTAAAAAGCTCCCTATAGGAGTTCTTGCAGCGCTTACAATTACAACTTCTTTACTCATTGTACAAAATTTTAGTTACTAGTTTTGCGAATTTAATCAAATTATAAAGAACATACGAACCTACCTATAAATACTTATATTTTTTAGTACATTTGAGATAGTCAAGTTTTATATATGAATAAGTTTATCAACGAGATTTACAAAAACCAAGCACTTATATACAAAGTGTTGTTATATATTTTAACCACGGTGGTTATTGTTTATATGTTTCCTAAAGGAAGTAAATTTAAGTACGATATTTCTAAAGGAAAACCCTGGCAGTATGAAAATCTTTATGCGCCTTTTGATTTTGCCATTCTAAAATCTAAAGAAGAAATAGAGGAAGAAAAGAGCGAAATAAGAAAAAGCCATACGCCTTATTATAATTATAATAAAAGTATTCCGCAAAGTATAGAAAAGGGTTTATCTTCTCAAATTCGTGCGGTTTTTAACGACAGTATTTTACAAAAAAACAATAAGGCAATTATCGGTTTTATAGATATTATGTTAGAAGATATTTATAAGAACGGCGTTCTGTTAGAGATCAATCCGTTTGACGAAGACCGTTATGTTTACCTTAAAAAGGGAAACGAGGTAGAAGAAGTAGTTTACAAGAACATTATAAAACAAGACGAGTTAGGAGACTTTATAGAAAATAGAGTAGAAGAAGCTAAGTTAAAAGATTTTGAGCGTTCTATAAAAGAATTGTTTTTTGAGATTATAGAACCCAATGTAAAACTTAATGAAGCCCTAACGCAAAAAGATTTACAATCTAAATTAGATGCAATTTCCTATACGCGCGGCAGCGTTAGTCAGGGTACCAAAATAATAGCAAAAGGAGAAGTTGTAGAAGGCAATAAACTGAGTATTTTAAAATCTCTTAAATCTGAATACGAGTCTAAAGTATGGACGGCTAACAGCTATTATGTAGTGGTAGTTGGTTATGTTTTACTGGTTTCCTTAGCCTTGCTAATGTTGTTTTTGTTTATCAAACAATACCGTCCGCTTATATTTGATAATAATACCAAAGTTACTTTTGTGTTTTTTAATGTTTTATTAGCGGTTTTACTCACCACCGCGGTTATGCGCCTAAATGTAAGTTATGTATATGTAGTACCATTATGTATTTTACCGCTAACCTTAAAAGCTTTTTTTGACTCACGTTTAGGCTTATTTACGCACGTCATTACAGTACTTATCTTAGGTTTTATTGTGCCTAATAGTTACGAATATATGTTTTTGCAAATCATAGCCGGTATTGTTACTATCTTAACGATTTCTGAACTTTACAAACGTGCTAATTTATTTATTTCTGTAGGACAAATAACGGCTGTTTACATTTTTGCCTATTTCTCTTTTACCATTATTCAAGAAGGTAATATGAATGATATTAACTACGAAACCTTTATAATGTTTCTACTAGGTGGTGTGGCTTTGTTATTCGTGCAACCGCTTATCTACGCCTATGAAAAAGTTTTTGGTTTGGTTTCAGATATGTCACTTTTAGAACTTTCAGACACTAATAATAAATTGCTAAAAGAGTTATCCAATACGGCTCCGGGTACTTTTCACCATAGTTTAAACGTAGCCAATCTTGCCGAAGCCGCCGCCAACGAAATTGGTGCAAATGCTATGTTGGTAAGGGTTGGAGCTTTGTACCACGATATTGGCAAAATGTCTAATCCTACTTACTTTACGGAAAATCAAACCACTTCTGTAAATCCGCATGACGAATTAGAACCGCGAGAAAGCGCAGAAATTATTATCAACCACGTTATTCACGGAATAGAAATAGCCAAAAAGAACAATCTTCCCGACAGGATTATAGATTTTATTAGAACCCATCATGGAACCAGTATTGTTTATTATTTTTATAAAAAACAACAAGAAATAGCAGAAGAAACCGGAAAAGAAGTAGACAAAAGTAGGTTTCAATATCCCGGTCCCGAACCCTTTAGTCAGGAAACCGCTATTTTAATGATGAGCGATAGTGTAGAGGCGGCCAGCAAAAGTTTAAAAGAACCCAATGCCCAAATTATAGACGAGTTTGTAGAAAAAATAATCAACAAACAAATGGAGGAGGGGCAATTTTTAAACGCCGATATTACCTTTAAGGAAATACAAGTAATTAAAAAGGTTTTAAAACGAAAGTTGAAGAATATTTACCATTTACGAATTGAATATCCCGAGTAATTATGAAATTTGGAAAAGTAGAAAACCCCGAAGATGTAGACTTTAACCTACCTAAAGATCACCAGCAAACCAAGCAGGTTTTTGAGCAACATAAAGAAGGCTTACAAGAAGTTTATGTGGGTTGTGCAAAATGGAACAGAAAAGATTTAAAAAATTTCTATCCGCGTGGTACCAGAGACGAGTTGAGTTATTATTCCACACAATTTAACAGCATAGAGCTCAACGCTTCTTTTTACCGAATGTTTCCGGAAGAGCAATTTATTAATTGGTACGAAAAAGCAGCAGAGGGTTTTAAATTCTTCCCCAAAGTACCGCGTTTAATAAGTCATACCAAACGCTTGGTAAATGCAGACGATCTTGTAACAGATTTTACCGCTAATTTACTTCCGTTAAGGGAAAAATTAGGAATGGTTTTTTTACAAATGCCAGAAAACTTCAACCCAAAACATATAGACCGCTTACCGTTGTTTTTTGAAGCCTGGCCAAAACAAATTCCGTTAGCCATAGAATTACGCCATACAGATTGGCACACAGATCAAGAAATAAGTAACCGGCTCAACAATATTTTACAAGAATATAATATTGCTAGTATAATAACAGATAGCGCCGGGCGTCGAGATTTGTTGCATATGCGGCTAACTACCCCAACGGCTTTTATTCGTTATAATGGTGCCAACCACCCAACAGATTATTCGCGTTTAGACGATTGGATAGAGCGCATAAAAAAATGGGAAAAAGAAGGTCTTAAAAACTTATATTTTTTCGTACACCAAAATGTCGAAAAAGAATCTCCTTTGCTTAGCGCTTACTTTACGGAAAAATTAAACGAAGCTTTAAACTTAGATTTAAAATTACCAAAAACCTTATTATGAAACAAAAAATTGCTATAACTACAGATGCTGTTATTTTTACGAAAGGGCAAGAGCAGGTTTTTATTTTACTGATAAAAAGAGGCAACAATCCCTTTAAAAATCAATGGGCTTTGCCGGGAGGTTTTGTAGAAGAAAAAGAACTTTTACACCAAGCTTGCTTGCGCGAATTAAAAGAAGAAACCGGTATAGAAGCTGCAAACCTTACCCAAATTGGTATTTACGATGCTATAGAACGCGATCCGCGTGGTAGAACTTTATCTGTTGCTTTTGGTGGATTATTGGAAGATAAACCAAAACCAAAAGGTGCAGACGATGCTGCAGAAGCACATTGGGTAGAATTACCTTTAAAGGAAAATCTAGCTTTTGATCACGCCAAAATTATAGAAGATGCCATAAAAAAGTTGGCAATTACATTATAAATTTTCTTTATAAGAAGAGTAACTTCCGTAAAGAAAATAAGCATATCTTAAAATAAAAAATTATGAAGTTTCATACAAGAAAATGGGTTAAACCCGGAGATTTGAATCCTAATGGCACTTTGTTTGGCGGTAAATTATTAGCTTGGATAGACGAAGAAGCGGCTCTTTATACCGTGGTGCAATTAGAAAACCGCAAAACGGTAACCGCTTATATGAGTGAGATTAGTTTTACAGCATCTGCGGGACAAGGAGATATTGTAGAGATAGGAATGGATGTGGTTAAATTTGGAGAAAGCTCGATAACTTTAACCTGTCAAGTACGCAATATGATGACGCGCGAAACTATACTTACGGTAGACAAAATAATAATGGTAAATTTAGATAAAAACGGCAAACCCACGCCTCACGGTAAAACCCAAAAGGAGTTTGTTAAAGATCGTCTGTAAAAAATCTAAATATTAAGATTTTGGCAAATATTTTCGTTCTATATAAAATGGCCCTAAAGGTAGTACAGAACAAAAAACACTAATTGCTAGCATTTTGAATGTCCAACTTAGCTTTTCGTACATCCAATAAGCGCCAAAAACGTATAGTACAAACAAAACGCCGTGAGCCATACCAACAATTCTTACCATTTCGGGTTGGTCAAAAGCGTATTTTAATGGCATTGCTATAAGTAATAATACCAAAAACGAGATAGCTTCTAAAGTGCTAACAGCTTTAAAAATTTTAACCGATTTATCCATTTTCAATTTTTGGCAAAGATACTTATTAAAAAAATCTTAGCAGAATAAAAATGTAATAACCTTAAAACAAGTTAAAAAACGCTTATTGGGTTCGAGTTATGGAGCAATTAGAAGAATTCTTCTCGATTGTTGTATTCGCTTTAAGCGGAAAACAAGAATTAAATTCCTTACTTTAAGCTGTTAATATTTACAAAAAGGGTTTCTTAATAATTAGAAAACTTTAGTAGATTTGAAGTAAAAATCAAATAGATGAAAATTTTGGTAACCGGCGGACTTGGTTTTATTGGTTCGCATACGGTGGTAAGTCTTTTAGAAGAAGGTTTTGAAGTAATAATTATAGATAATTTATCTAATTCCAGTATTTCTGTTTTGCAGGGAATTACCAGCATAACCGACAAATCTCCAAAGTTCTATAAACTGGATTTGCGCGATAAATATGAAATATCAGATTTTTTTGAAGAAAATCCGGATATTGCAGGTATAATTCATTTTGCCGCTTCTAAAGCAGTAGGAGAGAGTGTAGAAAAACCATTGCTTTATTACGAAAACAATATAAATACATTAGTGCATTTGCTGCAAGAAATGCGCCGTAGAAATATAGAAAATTTTATCTTTAGTTCCTCTTGTACGGTTTATGGCCAAGCAGATAGCTTACCCATTACAGAAAAAGCACCAAAAAAACCGGCAGAATCTCCTTACGGAAACACCAAGCAAATAGGCGAAGAAATTATACAAGACTTCATAAAAAGCGAAACAACGTTTAAAGCAATTTGCTTACGTTATTTTAACCCAATTGGCGCACACCCA
Source organism: Haloflavibacter putidus (assembly GCF_006546625.1). GTDB lineage: Bacteria > Bacteroidota > Bacteroidia > Flavobacteriales > Flavobacteriaceae > Mesonia > Mesonia putida. The sequence goes on along the minus strand of NZ_VIAR01000002.1, from coordinate 297,016 downwards.
AGTGCTAAAATTGGAGAATTGCCAATTGGCGTGCCACAAAATCTTGTACCTTTTATCACGCAAACTGCAGTCGGCAAAAGAGAAGAATTATCTGTTTTTGGTGATGATTATAATACAGAAGACGGCACTTGCATTCGAGATTATATTCACGTGGTAGATTTGGCCAACGCTCATGTAATTGCGTTACAACGACTTCTAGAAAACAACAATAAAGCTGCTTACGAAATTTTTAATTTAGGTACCGGCAAAGGCAACTCGGTTTTAGAAGTTATACAAACCTTTGAAAAAGCAACCAATCAAAAATTACCTTATAAAATTGTAGGAAGAAGAGAAGGCGATGTGGTTGCCGCTTATGCAGATACGCTAAAAGCCAATACAGAATTGCAATGGAAAGCCGAGTATAGCTTAGAAGACGCTTTAAAAAGTGCGTGGACGTGGCAGCAAAAGCAAGAATATTAGCGACTATTTACATATAAAGCGTGAATAACACCTGGCACCCAAAAAATTAGACTAAGAATCAAATTGATTAAAAAATCTTTACCCAAACCTTTTTCTAAAAAAACAGCGAGCGGTGGTAAGATAACACTAAGGATAATAGTTAGTATAGACATGTTTTTATTTTTTTGTAAAAATAAAAATTACTTATAGGCTTCGTAACTATTTAACAAAATTAAAACGCTTTTACGCTTTTGATGTGTGTTTTACGTTTTTAAAAACTTTGGCTGTTTATATTTGAATCTTCTGCGTAGCGATAACTATAAGAAGCCTTTCGGCGGAATTTTACTGAGATGGTAAATTAATTCCGTAAAGAAAAATAGTGTTAAATAATATTATAAAGAAGTTTAAATACTACAAATAAAAAAGTGTTTTTGAGAAACCTTACACTAGTTTCTGCAAAAACACCTTTTTTTTAAAAAAACCGATTAGTTTTCTTCTGCGTATTCTATTAGAGCCGCATTAAATTCACGTATTTCTTCAATGTTTAATCGGTTGTCGCTGTCTTTAATTAAAGACAATAAATAACTTAAACTTTCTTCTGGGGTAGAAGTGGTAGTTTCTATTTCTGTATCTATTTCTACATCTTCTTCCAAATCTTCTTCCTCAATTGGGTCATCTTCCGGAATAGGAATATAAAAACTATCGTAGGCTTCTACGTGCTCGAAAGTAAGTCTAATGGCCTTAGCAATAACCGGCCGCTTTTCTTCTACAGCGTACGGACGTAGTTTTTTTAGATCGTCTACTAAAGTGTTGGTAATAATCCCGACGTGATCTATATCGTCTAGGATTTTTTTAATTAATTTTTGGGCTTTCGGATTATTCAAAATGGTTTGTTTTTTGCATTAAGAGTTACAAAAATAAGAGAAGAATTTTTCATACACCCTACAATTTTTAAAAAGCTTGCAAGATTTAGGTAATTATTGGTAAAGGCTTGGTTTTAATAGATACTTGAGCTATTTTAAATAGCTGGACCTAAGTAGATTGATTTTATATTTAGGAATAAAGCCCAAATAATTTCAGAAAACCTATAAAACTGCTTAATTTTGCAGGATTTTAAAATTCAAAAAAGAGACGAAGGAGACAAAATTTATGGCTGAAAAAGTTGTTGAAAAAGAGTTATACGATTACCAAGAAAAAGATTTACAAAAGATTTTTCATTATCTCAATGAAGCCCCGGACGATTATAACTTATTGTACCAGTTGCCTACCGGGGGCGGAAAAACAGTAGTTTTTTCTGAAATAGTAAGACGCTACATCGAGCAAACCAACAAAAAGGTGGTAATTTTAACCCACCGTATAGAGTTGTGCAAACAAACTTCTAAGATGCTTAAAGGCTTTGGGGTGCGCAATAAAATAATAAACAGTAAGGTAAAAGAATTGCCGGACCAAGACGAATACCAATGTTTTGTGGCAATGGTAGAAACTTTAAACAATAGGCTAAACGACGAAAAATTAGAGGTTTCTAACGTTGGCTTGGTTATTATTGACGAAGCGCATTACAATTCGTTTACCAAATTGTTTAAATACTTTGAGAAATCTTTTATTCTTGGCGTTACCGCAACCCCGCTTAGTTCTAACATAAAACTTCCTATGAAGGATAATTATGGAGAATTGATTGTGGGAGACTCTATACCATCGCTTATTCAAAAAGGATTTTTAGCACGAGCCAATACCTTTAGTTACGACGTTGGTTTAGGAACGCTGCAAGTTGGTATAAATGGCGATTATACGGTAAAATCTTCTGAAGATTTGTATACCAATATGGCTATGCAAGATAAATTAATTCAAGCCTATGAAGAACGTTGTAAAGGGAAGAAAACCTTAATTTTTAACAACGGGATTAATACCTCTTGGTATGTTTACCAAACCTTTAGGGATGCAGGTTACGAAATAAAACATTTAGATAATACCCATAGTAAAAAAGAGCGGAAAGCTATTTTAAGATGGTTTAGAGAAAAGCCGGATGCTATTTTAACTTCGGTAAGTATTTTAACTACCGGTTTTGATGAACCCAGTGTAGAAAACATAATTTTAAACCGCGCTACAAAATCGCTTACCTTATATTACCAAATGATTGGTAGGGGAAGTAGAAAGTTAAAAAACAAAGATACGTTTAACGTAATAGATTTAGGAAACAATGCTGCACGTTTTGGTATGTGGGATGCGCCGGTAGATTGGCAACTTATCTTTAAAAACCCAGATTATTTCTTAGAAAACATTACCAGTGACGAAGAAATAGAGCGGGAGTTTAAATACGTAATGCCAGACGAAACCCGGGAACTATTCAGCAATTCTGAAAATATTGATTTTAACGTAAAAGAAGAGTATAAAAAATCTGTAGATAACGGCGAAAAATCAAAAGCAGTTTTAGAAAAATCTATTCAACAACACGCCCAAATGTGTTATGAAAACAGCGAAGATGTTTTTGATGCCAGAATTCTGGCCCGCGAATTAAACGATGATATTAAAGACCGTATAAAACGCTATTCGCGTTGTATTATAAACAACACCAAAAATTACAGAGATTGGTTGTTTGACGATTATACACGTAAACTGCGAAGTCAGATTAATGAGATGTTTAGGGATTAAATTTCTAATTTGAAGCGTAAAGACTCCCAATTGTTTTACACATATTGGGAGTCTTTTGTTTAAATGTTTTCTACAGGTTACTTACCCATAAAAAAAACTTTTATTTTTTTTATGAAAAGTTAGAATAAAAAGAAAATGAATTTAATTAGAAACTATGATCTAAAATAAAAGTTAAAAAACTGTTAAGGTAGTTTTGTAACTGTGTACATTGACATTTCTTTATTAAGTTAGCTCAACTATTTTCTTAGTTAATTAAAATTGAAAATATGAAAATCATTATTTCTTTACTATTCATTTGCAGCACTTTTATTTCCTACTGCCAAAGTGGTATTATCTATTACACAGCTCAAATTAATCTTCAGCATAAAAAAGATTTTATACAAGATGTAAAAAATGACGAAGATGTTAGTATGAGTGTCAAACAGCAAGTGATAGATCTTTATCAAAATGCAGAACCAGATTATTACGAATTACATTTTAATAAAAATAGATCCTATTACTTCAAAGATGAATCATTAAAAAAAGAAAAATCGTATAGTATGGGAAGTAAAGCAGGTAATAGTCCGTTTTACACCAATACACAATCTGGTAATATTATTGAAGATAGCCGAATTTTTAATTTTGTTTCTTACGAGCCATTGAACTGGAAAATCACTAATGAAAATAAAAAAATAGGAAAAATAGAGTGTTTAAAAGCCACTGCTACCGAAACCTTATATAGTCGTCAAGGTCATTTTTACGATAGGGAAGTCACAGCTTGGTTTGCACCGGGAATTACAGTAAAATTTGGTCCCAAAAATTATAGTGGTTTACCGGGTTTAGTTTTGGAAGTAGAACGAAAAGAATACACCATTACGGTTAGCAAAATAAACTTGAATCCAGATAAAAACAAATTAAAAATAAAAACAGTTGAAGAAGGGGATAAGGTGATTACACTAGAGGAGAGAAATGATAGAATTGCCGAAATGATGAAAGACCGTAACAAAAATTAATTTTTTATATGCGTGAGGGTAAGTTAATTTTCATATTTTTTCTTTTTTTAAGTTTTACATCTTTTTCGCAAAAAATTTTAAGCGGTAAGGTAACAGATAGTCTTGGTAAACCTCTTGCATCTGCAAATCTGTTGGCCCATCCAAAAGACACTTTACAAGAAGTTAAATTCTCTATTACCAATCAAAATGGCAATTATGATTTAGCTTTAAAAGCTATTCCTTACACCGTTACGGTTAATTATATGGGTTATGCAAAAAAAACCTTTGAAATTAACTTAAAATCAGACCAAACCAAAAATATAATATTACAGGAAAAAGCAGAAAGTTTAGACGAAGTAGTATTAGAAATGCCAGTGATTATTAAAAAAGACACAATTATTTATAATGTTAATAAAATTACTAGTGGGGAAGAACGAAAACTTAAGGACATATTAAAAAAGCTACCTGGCGTTGAAGTAAGTAAAGATGGTGATATAAAAGTTAACGGTAAAAAGGTAACAACAATGCTGGTAGAAAACAAAAAGTTTTTTGATGGTGATACTAAATTAGCTGTAGATAATATTCCTGCCGATGCGGTAAAACAAGTAGTCGTTTTAGATAATTATAACGAAATAGCAATGCTTAAAGACTTTCAAGAAAGTGAAGATATGGCAATGGACATAAAACTGCAAGACGATAAAAAAGACTTCGTCTTTGGTGATATTGTAGCTGGTTTGGGCAATAACGAATTTTACAATGCACACACCAACTTATTTTATTACAGTCCAAAAACTACTTTAAATGTAATTGGGAATTTAAATAATATAAGAGACCGTGTATTTACCTATGAGCAATATTATAATTTTCAAAAAGGCATTAATTCAATATTTGAGAAAGGTAACACCCACTTTGAGAACAGCTATGATGATTTTGCCGACTTTTTAGAAAAAGAAGATGTTATCAAAAGTGATCGTAAATTTGCTGCAATTAACTTTACGCAACAAGTAAATAAAGAATTAGATATAACGGGCTACGGTATTTTTTCAAAAACCAAAGAAAGTACGCTTATAGAATCTATCAATAGATACAATACCTTTACGGAAGAAAGTACGATAGCCACAAATACCAGGAATGCACTAGCAATTGCAAGTATAAATGGAAAGTATCTACCCAATTATACAGACCAGTGGCATTTTAAGTCTAAATTTAAAAGAGCAAATGATGATTATAACAATAGTATTAATTCTATAGTTGATAGTCTTTCCAATTCTTTTTTAAATAATAGTAGTGGAAAGCAAACTTTTTTTAACCAAACAGTAGAATGGCATAGAAAAGAATCTAGAGAGCATTCTTTTTCTGCAGTAGTTGATTATACTTATAATAATTTAACGCCTAGAAATATATGGAAAACCAATGATGATTTCTTATCTGGTCTTATACCAATTATAGATGAACCCACGATAAGCATAAAACAATTTAAAGAGACTACAAAAAATCAGTTTAAAGCTATTTTTAAACATTATTGGATAATAAATAGAAATAACCATATTTACTCAACTTTGGGTAATTTTAATATTAACCAAGGTTTTATTACAGAGGATGTTCAAGAATTAGAAGACGGAAGTATAAATAATTTTGCGGGAGTGGGTTTTAATAACGATTTTCAATTTAGATTAAATGATGCTTTTGCAGGAATATTTTATAAATTTAAAACCGGTATTTTTACTTTTGATCAGGGTGCTTTCTTACATTTTTATCATTGGAACCCGAACCAGACATTGACAGAGAAAGAAAACAAATTAGTTGTTTTACCAAATTTAACGGCTAAAGCTGAATTTGACCGCCGTAAAAGCTTACGATTTGATTACGAGTTAAAATCTTCTTTTACCAATGCTTCACAATTTGCAAATAGATTTTACCTACAGCGTTATAATAGTATTTTTAAAGGAAGTGCAAATTTAGAAAATACACTAAAACACGATTTTAAACTACGCTATACAAAATCAAAGGGATATCGCGGTGTTGGAATTTATGCTGTTGCAAATTATTCAAAACAAATAAAAGGAATTGCAGATAAAGTGAATTATGATGGTATCAACCAAGTTGCATCATTATTATTTGTTGATAACTCTTCAGAAAATTGGGGTATTAACGCAAGAGCAAGTAAAAAAGTTAAAAAAATTGATTTTCAAACCGGATTGCGCTATAATAATACAAGCTATTTACAATTTAGTAATGATGACCAATTTAAAAATAAAAACATCAATACTAGTTATAGTTTTTCGGCAAAAACAATTTATGACAATTTACCAATTATAGAGATAGGTTGGAAACAAAGTTTTGGTAATTTTAAGCTTAGTGATAATACAACTAAGTTTATGACCACCAAACCTTATATCAATTTAGATTATGATTTTTTAGATGGGTTTATCTTTTCGGCAGATTTTACTTCTTACACTTATAAAAATAAAACCTTAGGTCAAAAAAACAATTATGAGATTGCCAACACTTCGTTGTTTTATCAAAAAGAAAGTAGTGCTTGGAGTTTCAAAATAGAAGCACAAAACTTATTTGATACTCGGTTTAAAAACCAAAACATCTTTACTTCGTATGTTATCGCAGATTCCAAAACCTATATTTTACCAAGAATCTTATTATTTAGTATAGGTTATAATTTATAAATTTGAGGTGTTTCTGCAATAACTGGAAATTTAATTCAACGCTCCAAAAATTGCTATTCCGTAAAGTAAAAAGCGTAGAAAACGTAGTAAACCAAAAAGCAGATAACTTCTAAACGAGAACTTGATAATTCCTGCTGCAATACTAGATACCGCAAAAGGAACCGGTAAAAGCGCTCCTACTACAATTAGGAAGCCACCCCATTTTCGCATATTTTTTATATGCTTGGCCATTTTTACTTCCAGATATACAAAAACAGCAGGAATAGCAGCAATACCACGACCAATAAAATAGGAGATAATCCCGCCAAAGTACGATAGAAAAGCCAAAATAGCTAAAAACAATTTTGGCGAAGCAGACTTGCCGGACCAAGCAATAAATATTTCTGGTGGTATTAAACCTAGAATAGATTCGGATGCAAAGAAAACAGCAAAAACCCCAATAGCAGGGAAATTATCTGTTATATAGGTTAACATGGTGTTGATATCCATCACAAAGAAATGTACCCCAATAAGAGCGGCTACAAAAATTGCGATGGGAATAGCAGCTTTAAGCAAACTTTTTCCCACAAAAGAATAAAACCCTGTGTACGAGTAGTATTGGTGAAGAAGTTTCCACCGTGGTTTTTTATTAGGTTTGTTGTTTTTCTTTCCCATTTTAAAAGTGCAAAAGTAAGGGCTTTTGCAGCTTATGCAAATTTTTAGGGTTAATAATTTGTTAGAGATTTTAAATTTTAATTCTCCTTAAAAAACAGCTATAAACATAAGCTCTAAGTAAACTATTCTATTTTGCTATGGTTAAGGCTTATACGGTTAAAATCTTTAGCCGTAGGTAATTCAAAAATCTCTAGATCAAAGTAGGGGGTCGCCGCTAAAAGATGGTCAAAAATATCGCCCATTATATTTTCATAATTGCGCCAAACTTTATCTTTACTAAAAGCATAAATTTCTAACGGAATGCCTTGTGGGGTTTGCTCTAACTGCCTGCACATAACCGTCATTTCCTGATTAATTTTAGGATGTTTTTGTAAGTACGTATTAAGATACTCTCTAAAAACGCCAAAATTGGTAAGATTCCTGCCGTTTATAGGTAAAGATCTATCTATTTTATTGTCCTGATTAAATTTTTCAATTTCTTGTTCTTTGTTGGTTAAATAGTCTTTTATGAGGCCTATTTTCTTTAATTCTTTTATTTTTTGTTCGGTAAGAAAATGAATACTGCTGGTTTTTACAATTACCGCACGTTTAATTCTTCTTCCGCCAGATGCGCTCATTCCGCGCCAGTTTTTAAAAGAATCTGAAATTAAGTAATAGGTAGGAATAGTGGTGATAGTTTTATCAAAATTTCTAACTTTTACAGAAGAAAGATTTATTTCTATCACATCGCCATCGGCGCCGTATTTATTCATGGTAATCCAATCGCCAATGCGTACGGTATCGTTTACCGCCACTTGTATACTAGCTACAAAACCAAGAATGGTGTCTTTAAAAATAAGTAAAATTACCGCAGAAACTGCTCCTAAAGCAGTAAGAAAATACACGACAGATTCTCCTGTTATAACAGAAAAAAGTAAAATAAAACCTACAAACCAAGTAAATATCATAAAGACTTGAATATAGCTTTCTATAGGTTTGTCTTTAAAACTGTTTAAGGTTTTTAAATAATCTCTAACGGTAAGTAAAAGGCTGCGAATAAGTAATATAATAACGACTATAATACCTATTTGTATTAAAATAACGGCCTCTTCTTTGAGGTACGAAAAACCGGTTAAAATTTCAGGAACTATCCAATGCACTAAAATTAAAGTAAGCAAATTAGAGAAATGCGACAGTACGTTATTTTTAAAAAGATAATCGTCAAATTTTGTGGCCGTACGTCTGGCAATACGAAAAAGAAAGCTTTTTAAAATTTTGCGTAAAACGTAGTTTAACAAATAGCTCAATAGGGCTAAAGCGGTAATGTTCAGCAATAAATTTGCTATTTTGGCATTTTCGCTTTTCCAACCAAAACCTAAAAACCAATCGTAAAAAATAGTGGTAAGTTCGCTTCCTTCCATAATAAAAAATTTAGCACAAAAATAGCAATCCTTTTAGATTTTTATACAATTAGACTTTATTTAATGCCTTTACGGAAATAATCTTGCTCAAAATACCTTGAGAAGAAACTTTATCGCTTCTTGTAAGATACGATTTCGTGAAAACGAAAAGACAAAACACGGCCTTAATACTAACCGAAATTTAAAATAGTTTTTAAGATTTTTTCTGTGCTTTCCGGAAGCATTTCTAGCTGCTATTAAAAATAAATTTAAACTATTCTTAATTATCAAGCAGCCCTAAATAGTTTAAATATCTTTGCTGTGTAAAAACAAGTTAATGACGTTAAATTTCAGTAAAACTCTTTTTCTAAGGTATCTAAAAAGCACAGATTTATATAAATCTTTTGTAATGGCTTTAGCGGCGGTAATACCCGTTATGTTGGCAGTTTACACCGATAATATGGCCTTGGGTTTTGGTAGCGTTTTAGGCGTTTTATTAACCGCACCAAACGATGTGCAAGGTAATGTAAAACATCGTTTTAATGGGATGCTACTTGCTATTAGTTTAATAATGTTTACAACTTTGGTATTGAATTTAACCAAAGATTTTCTTGTACTCAATTTACTTCTTTTTTTTATAGCAAGTATGAGCATTTCTATGCTTTCTGTTTATGGATTTAGAGCTTCATTGGTAGCATTATCTGGGCTTTTGGCTTTGGTGTTAAGTTATGCTAATCTTGGTGAGGCATCGGTTTACCTTCATGTTTTTTTTATGGGTATTGGTGGCATTTGGTATATGCTTATCAGTACATTTTTTATCTGGTTGCGGCCAACCAAACAGTTAGAATTAGATCTTGGAGAAACGGCCAAATTAACAGCAGATTTTTTAGAATTACGTGCAGATTTATTGCGTTACAAAAATACCCGGGCAGATTTACAAAAAAAACAAACTGATTTACATACCAAAATAAATGATTTACACGAAAGCTTACGCGAACATTTGCTTAGCTCTAGAAAAAGATCCGGAAGCTCTAATTATACCAGACGCCGACTGCTTATTTTTATAGATTTGGTAGATATTTTAGAACTTGCCATTGCGCATCCGGTAAACTTTAAAAAAGTAGATGCGCTAACCAATCACAATCCCGAAATTATAAAAGAATACGTTAGCTTAGTTTTAGCAATGAGCAAGGAGCTTAGCCATATTTCGGAAGTTTTTATAGATGGTAAAAGATTAGAAACTTCTAATCTTGCCATAGACTCTATTAACACAATAGAAAAATTCATAACGCAATCTTATCAACAACAAAATCTATCACAGTCTACCTTATTGCTTTTAAAAAATGTACTGGATTTTGAAAAAAAACAACGCCAAAAAATACAATCTATAGAGCGTGTTTTAACCAATATAAAACAAGGAGATCTTGTAGGCTTTAGAAGCAAAGACATAAAAAAGTTCTTAACCCCAACAGATTATAACCCCAAAATTTTATGGGAGAATATAAGTTTTAAATCCAATATATTTAGACATGCTTTGCGCATATCTGTTTTATTATTAATTGGTTTTTTTGTTGGTACTTTTTTTCAATTACCTAACACCTATTGGATTTTACTTACTATTGTGGTAATAATGCGTCCCAGTTACGGTTTAACCAAACAACGCACGTTCAAAAGAATTTTAGGAACTTTAATTGGAGGGGCAGTGGCAATTAGTATAATATTATTGGTGCAAAACAATAATGTTTACGCTATTTTAGGTATAATTTCGCTCATTTTGGCATTTTCTATGTTTCAAAAAAATTATGTTGGCGCCGCCGCATTTATTACAATAAACGTGGTGATGATTTATGCTTTGTTGCGCCCTAATGCTTTTGATGTTATTCAATATCGCGTTTTAGATACGGTTTTGGGGGCTGGTTTGGCGTTTGGCGGCAGCTTTTTCTTATGGCCAAATTGGGAGTATAAAGAAATGAATAAAAGCGTAATTGCCTCCTTAGAAGCAAATTTAGATTACTTTCAAAGTATTACAGAATTATATATTTCAAAAAACGACGATTTATCTAAGTTAAAGCTAAGAAGAAAACAAGCTTTTCTGGCTATGGGTAATTTAAACGCCGCCTTTCAAAGAATGGCGCAAGAGCCAAAATCAAAACAAAAATCGTATAATAGGTTGTACCAATACACTTCTTATAACCATACTTTTTTAGCGTCTTTGGCCAGTTTAGGAACTTTTATTCGCACACATCCTACAGGTGGCGCATCGGTTTATTTTAAGGCTTACGCCGAAACGATTAAGGGCAATTTAAAGCGTAGTATTAATAATTTAAAAAATAAGGATAATAAAATTCCCGAACCCGAACTGGAAATAAAAGAAATAAAGCAATATATTAACCAAGAAAAACGCCGCTTAGACACCTTACGCTTTGAAGAACTGCAACTGGGCAAAAATCAAATTAGCGACAGTTTAGAAAACAGCATGCAGGAAGTACAGCTAATAACAGAGCAATTGCAGTGGTTGTACAAAGTTTCTTTAAATTTAAAAAAAATAAAATAAGAATATGAGCTATTTTAAAAGTTTACCGTTTTATGTTACTATGGGTATTTTGCTATTTGTGACAGCTGTTTATTTCTTATTTCGTAGCAAATATGAAATAAATCACGTAAACCCTTCCGAAGTAAATGTGGTAAACAAATGGGAGATGAGCGATACCTTGCACGAAGTTTCCGGTATTGCTTATTTAGATAAAACCTCTATGGCCGCTATACAAGATGAAAAAGGAAGTATTTTTATTTACAATTTAATTACAAAAAATATAGATAGAGAAATAAAATTTGCAGAAAATGGCGATTATGAAGGTATAGCAATGGTTGGTAACAAAGCCTATGTTTTAAGAAGCGATGCCTATATTTTTGAAGTAGAAGACATTACCAAAGAAGAACCACAGGTTACCAAACATGAGTTGGGTTTAACAGACGAATACGATTTTGAAGGAATTACTTACGATAAAAAATTTAATAGATTATTGTTAGCTTACAAAGACGAAAACCCGCAAAAAGATAAAGATTATAAAGAAATTTTACAGTTTGATCTTGAGCAGAAAAAACTCTTAAAAGAACCGGTTTATAAAATAACCTATAACAATCCGTTGTTTAAAGAATTACGCCACTTTAATACCGATAAAGTTTTTAAACCTTCCGAAATTGGCATACATCCCAAAACGGGAGATATTTATATTTTAGATGGCAAAACACCAAAATTGCTAATTTTAGATTCTAATTGGCAAGAAAAACAGCTTTACGTTTTTGATCCAAAAGTATTTAACCAGCCAGAAGGCCTAACTTTTAGTCCCGAGGGTAAAATATATATTGCTAACGAAGGTGGTTTTAGCGCTGCCAATATTTTACATGTAGTTTTTGGTAGCTCGCCAGTAAGCGCGCCATAATTTATTTGTCTTTTTTCCCTTTAAGGAAAGAGAAGATACCGCCATTTTTATCTTCTTTTTCTTCCTCAAATTGCTGTTCTTCTCTTTCTTTTTTACCGAATAATCGTTTAAAAAAACCATCTTTTTCGGTTGGTTCGCAATCTAATTCTTCTTGTATACTTTTTGGTATAGGTTCAAAATTGGCGTGCGTGTAGCTATTAAATTCTTTATCGGCATTTAGTTTTTGCATAAACTTCGCAAAAATTGGTAAAGCAGAATTAGCGCCTTGTCCCAATCCGGTAGAGCTAAAGCCAATTTTATGGTTATCGTTGCCAACCCAAACCACATTTACCAGTTTTGGGGTAATGCCCACAAACCAACCATCTTTATTGTCTTGTGTAGTTCCTGTTTTTCCGGCAATAGCATTGTGCAAACCATACGTGGTGCGCAATCTTTTGGCAGTACCTTCATTTACCGTAGTTTGCAACATTTCTAACATTATTTGCCTTGTTCGAATAGAAAATGCCTGTTTTTCAAATACTTCCGGTTCAAATTCTACCAGTAAATTTCCGTTTTTGTCTTCTATTTTTTTAATGAAATATGGTTGCGATGCTTTTCCGTTATTTACATAAGTAGAGTAGGCTTTGGCCATTTCTATAAGCTTTATATCGGCAGATCCTAAGGCTATAGAAGGAACCGGTTTTATTTCTTCTTCAATTCCCATTTTTTGCACTAAAGAAATAACATTTTCTATACCGGTTTCATTCAGTACTTTAACCGCTATCGTGTTTATAGATCTGCTTAACGCAAACTCTAACGAGTAGTTTAAATCTTCGTCATATTTGTTAGAAGCGTTTGTTGGCGTCCAATTATCTACATCTGTATAGGTTACGGCTTTTATAGGAAAGTGGGTGCAAACATCCATTCCGTTTTCTATGGCTGCGGTATATACAAAAGGTTTAAAAGTAGAACCTACTTGGCGTTTACTTTGCCAAACATGATCGTATTGAAAATACCTATAATCTATCCCGCCAATATAGGTTTTTATTGCGCCGGTAGAAGGTTCTACAGAAAGCATTCCGGTATTTAAAAACTTTAAATAATGCGCCAGGCTATCTATGGTAGAAACATTTTTTACCGTATTTTTCTCCCAGCCAAAAAGTTCGGTTTCTTTGGTTTTTTGTAAACTATCCTGAATTTCATTTTCGGTAAAACCTTCTTTCTCAATTTTTTTATAGAGTTGCAATTTTTTTACGGCTTCGGCTAAAAGTGCTTTGTTTTTCCACGGGGCATTGGCAGAATATGCATTCTCATATTGCTCTTGTAATTTTTGCATATGTTCGCGCATTGCTTCTTCCGCGTAAGCTTGCATTTCTGCATTTAGAGTAGTGTAAATTTTTAAACCATCTGTATATAAACTGTATGCGCTGCCGTCTGGTTTTTTTATCTTTTCTTCTTCTAAAATTGCTTTTACCTGCTGTTTTACCCGATTTCTAAAATAAGGCGCTAAGCCTAAATTGGCCGTATAATAATGATAGTCTAATTTTATTTTTTGTTGCATTATCTTTTCGGCCTTTGCGGCAGGTAGGTAATCGTATTTTACCATTTGTTGCAGAACTACATCCCGGCGCAACTGACTTCTTTCCGGAAATAATCTTGGGTTATAACTATGATTGGCTTTTAGACTTCCCACCAAAGTAGCCGCTTGCGAGAGCGATAGGTTTTTGGTAGAAGTATTAAAAAATTTATGTGCGGCACTTTCTATTCCGTAGGTATTATCGCTAAAGGGAACTGTATTAAAATAAAGCGCTATAATTTCGTTTTTAGAATATATTTCTTCAATACGCTCTGCAATTATGCTTTCTTTTAGTTTATTGATTACAATACTCAAAAAACCGTAGTCTTTTCTTCCGTAAAGGTTTTTTGCTAATTGCAAGGTAATTGTACTGCCACCTCCAGAAGATTTATCTGATAATAATATGGTCTTAAAAAACACACGTAAAAGGCTTTTATTGTCTATCCCATCGTGTTCGTAAAATCGGGCATCTTCTGTAGCTATAAGCGCATTTATTAAGTGCTGCGGAATATCTTCAAAACCTACAGACTGTCTGTCAAACGTGTAAATTTTACCTATTAATTGTTCATTATCTGCTAAGATTTGGGTGGCTTGGGCTTGTTTTAAATTGGCTAATTCTTTTGAGCTGGCTACTTTTCCCCAAAAACCAAAAAATATACTTGCATAAAAACCAAAAAATAAAACAACAAGTAAACTTATAAAAAGACCTATTCTTTTTACCCATTTGTTTTTCAGAAATTTTAGCATAAAAATCAATTAAAAATAGACTGCAAAAATAGAAATACAACCGATAAAAAGATTAGGCTTTCGCAGATGTTTAACATGTTTTTATAGTTATACTAAACGCTTTAAATTCCGTAAAGTACAAAAACAGATTGCATTTTAAGTTTAACTGAATTTTTTAAATTTTGCCATAGCTAAAACAAACAAACCATAGCACAACAGACCTGCCGCGGCAAAACCAGCCAAATACATTCCGTAATCAGAATTTTCTAGAAATGAAAAAGCATCGCTTAAACTTTTAATTTCCTTATCGCCTCTGGAGCTTATACCGGCTCTTAAAAAGAAATATGATAAAAGCATAACAACCAATCCTCTTGCTGTAAAACCAAAATACCCCAGGTTTTTTAGTAATTTATAATATTTTAAATCTTGTATAGCAAATTCATCTAAAAAATCTTTCTCAAAAACTTTTTTTAAATGAAAAATTGCTTTGGCCAACAAACCTAAACCAACAATAATGAGAATTATACTGGCAACAGTAGGACCCAAGGTTTTTATTAAACTACTATTACCGGAAGACTGACTGCTAATTACCGCTTTTATGGCAATGCCTGCAAAAGCAATATAGGATAAACCACTTACGGCAAAACCAACTTTTTTTAAGATACCTTTCTTGTCGTTGCCAATATCTTCGGGATCTTGTGTTACTTCTATATAACGCCAAAAAGCATAAGCAATTAATCCTAGCGCCATTGCAATTAACAGTACTTGACCATAAGCTTGTTTTTGTATCCATTCAAACACCTGTGTTTTTCCGCTCATTTGTCCGCCTAAATTTAAAGCCGTTAATAAACTTAAAACACCAATTATAATGTAAATACTTCCTTTAGCTACAAATCCTACTTTTGCAATTTTTTTATATTTACTATCCATTTTGTTGGTTTTTTTATGATATTTTGAATGCTAAGGTAAATTTTTTTATGGATTATTTTTTTAAAATCAGAAAAACTTAACATTTAATAATGCATACGTTAAAAACTTGTCAAACCTCTGTTTAAAAGCAAAAATTTAAAGACTAATTCTTATTTTCAAGAAAAATTTAAAAATGAACAATTTAAAAGGAAAAACAGCTTTTATTACCGGTGGTAGTAAAGGTATAGGTTACGGAATTGCAGAAGCTTTATTAAATGAAGGCGTAAATGTTGCTGTAACCAGCAGGTCGTTACAAGCAGCTGAAGACGCAGCAACTAATTTAGGCAGCAATAATTCTGCTAAAGCTCTGGGCTTAAAAGCAGATGTACGCAATTTGGTAGACCAAGAAGAAGCCATAAGAAGAACTGCCGAAGAATTTGGTAGCGTAGATTTTGTTATTGCCAATGCAGGAATTGGTCATTACGGCAATATAGAAGAAATAACAGATAGACAATGGCGCGAAACTATAGATACCAATTTAACCGGTGTTTTCTACACGGTAAAAGCCGGGTTAGAAGAACTTAAAAAATCTAAAGGATATTTTATAAGCATTTCTAGCTTGGCAGGTACAAATTTCTTTGCCGGCGGCTCTGCATACAATGCTAGTAAATTTGGTTTAACCGGTTTTACACAAGCAGTAATGTTAGACTTGCGCCAAGAAGGTATAAGCGTTTCTACAATTATGCCGGGTTCTGTTAGTACACATTTTAATGGTAACGATCCCGAAAACAATAAAGAAAAAGATGCGTGGAAAATTCAAAAAGAAGATTTGGGTGAGCTGGTTGTAGATTTATTTAAAATGAATAAACGAAGCTTACCAAGTAAAGTGGAAATTAGACCTTCTCAACCTCCCAAAAAGTAATTTTATGAACTATAAATTATTAGGAAAAACCGATTTAAAAACGCCGCCTATTGTTTTTGGCGGAAATGTTTTTGGCTGGACCCTAGATAAAAAAGAATCTTTTGCAATCTTAGACGAGATTTTTGAAATGGGTTTTAATTTTATTGACTCCGCAGATGTTTATTCGCGTTGGGCGGAAGGCAACAGCGGGGGAGAGTCCGAAAAAATAATAGGAGAGTGGATGCAATCGCGCGGCAACCGTGATAAAATTGTATTGGCTACCAAAGTTGGCTCCAGTATGCAGCAAGGTGGAGATAAAGATATTAGTAAAAAACATATTTTCACTGCTGTGGAAGATTCCTTAAAGCGCTTAAAAACAGATTATTTAGATTTATATTTCACGCATTGGGATGACAATAAAACTCCGGTAGAAGAAACTCTGTCTGCTTATCAAAAATTAATAGAAGATGGAAAAGTACGTTATATTGGAGCTTCCAATCTTTCGGCAGAGCGTTTACAGGCTTCTTTAGATGCTGCAAAAAATGAAAATTTACCTAAATACCAAGTTTTTCAACCGGAATATAATTTATTAGAACGCGATAAATTTGAAGGTAAAATAAAAGAAATTTGTGTAGAAAATGACTTGGGCGTAACCAATTACTTTTCTTTGGCCAGCGGTTTTTTAACCGGAAAATATAGGCAAGAAAGCGATTTTGAAGGTCAAAAACGGAAAGATTTTGTAGAAAAATATCTCAATCGCAGAGGTTTACAAGTTTTAGATACATTAGACGAAATTGCAAAAACGCACCAAGTTTCTAATGCTGCCGTTGCTTTGGCTTGGATAATGCAAAAACCGGGGATAACTGCGCCAATTGCCAGTGCTACAAAAAGCAAACATTTAACCGCTTTTACCGAAGCTGTAAAACTAGAACTCTCTGAACAAGAAATGGGGGTTTTAGATCAAGTAAGTAAAAAGTAAAACTCAAAAATTAAGCATAAAAAAGGCTATCGAGATTATTTTATCTGATAGCCTTTTTTTATATATTACAAATTACCTTAACCTAAATATTTTTTAAGAATCTTATTTTTAGATTGGTGTTTAAGTCTTCTAATTCCTTTTTCTCTAATTTGTCTCACGCGCTCACGGCTTAAATCAAACGTATCGCCAATTTCTTGCAAAGTCATTGCGGGTTGGTTGCCAATACCGTAATTAAGACGAATAACATCTGCCTCTCTAGTAGATAAGGTATCTAACGCGCGATTAATTTCTATGCTTAAACTGTCTAACATTAATTGATCGTCTGGTGTAGGAGATTCTCCCGAACTCAAAACATCGTAAAGATTAGAATCGTTTTCGCCTTCTTTAAACGGCGCATCCATAGAAAGATGTCTTCCGGAGTTTTTAATAGCAGTTTTAACTTGCGAAATAGTCATATCTAACTCTTTTGCAACTTCTTCTGCAGAAGGTGGGCGCTCTAAACTTTGCTCTAAATGCGAAAAAGTTTTATTTATTTTATTAATTACGCCAATTTTATTAAGCGGCAATCTTACCACTCGCGATTGTTCCGCAAGCGCTTGTAAAATAGATTGTCTAATCCACCAAACAGCATACGATATAAATTTAAAACCACGGGTTTCATCAAAACGTTTGGCAGCTTTTACTAAGCCTACATTTCCTTCATTAATCAAATCTGGAAGTTTTAAACCTTGATTTTGATATTGTTTTGCAACAGAAACCACAAATCGTAAATTAGCATTTGTCAATTTTTCCAGCGCTACTTGATCTCCTTCACGTATACGCTGTGCCAATTCTACTTCTTCCTCGGCTGTAATTAAATCTACCTTGCTAATATCTTGTAGATATTTATCTAAAGATTTCGATTCTCGGTTGGTAACTTGTTTCGTAATTTTAAGTTGTCTCATGTATATAGGCTGTTTTTGTAAATTAACACAGTTTTCATTATACGTAAATTAGACGAGAATTCCAAATAAACTTACAATAAAATGCTTTTATGCGTTATTCTTTAAAAAAATACGTCAATTTTGTGTTTTTCTAAAAAAATTAAAAGGTTTCATAGTTTAGTTATAAAACTAAAAAAATCACGAACAAAAAATGCTCGTGATTTTTTAAGTAGTTATAACGTACAATTTATTTGATTTCCATAACTTCTACGTCAAAAACCAAATCTTGTCCAGCCAATGGGTGGTTAGCGTCTACTAAGATAGATTCATCTTTTACCTCGGCAACACGCAATTGGCGCTCGCTACCATCAGGATTCTTAGAAACTAAGCCCATTCCTACTTCCGGTTCTATTTCTTGTGGCAATTGGCTTTTAGGAACTTCCATAAAAAGCTCATCTTTTACATCGCCATAAGCTTCGGCTTGAGGTATTTCTATGGTTTTCTTTTCGTTTACCTTCATATCAATAAGACCGTTTTCAAGTCCCGGAATAATTTGTCCTCCGCCCACGGTAAACTCGATTGGTTCTCTTTCTAAAGAACTATCGAAAACCTGGCCATTGGTAAGTTTTCCTGTGTAATGTACTTTAACGGTGTCATCTTTTTTAACTTGACTCATAGAGTTTAATTTTCAGTTTAATAAATATGCGTACAACCTTTTAACAGCTGTTTGAAAACGCTTTGCAAAACTATAAGATTAAAATTGAAAACCAAGTAGTTAAGTCCGTTTTCTTCTAATTTTGGATAAAGCTTAACATTTTTTTTAGAACATAGGGTCTTAACATTTTGTAAAAGTTAAAAAAAAGCATTTATCTTGGCTTTCTAACTTCAATAAAAAATTTATGAAAAAAGAAAACAGACAAGAAAAAGAAGATTATATTCTTAAAGATAATAAGAAAACAAAAATTGGTGCAGGCCTTATTATTGTAGTCTTAATAATTTTGGCCGGCGGCGTGATTGCTTCCGGATTTTATATGGAATGGTGGTAAAAAATTTTCATACCTAATCTTTAATTCAATTGGAGGAGGGTAAAAAATAGTATCGCTTACGCGGAATTTTTATTTTGAAACTAAAAAAAGGGATAGTTCGTTTTGAACTATCCCTTTCTTCCGTAAAGAAAAATTTTTATTATTCTGAACTTTCTAACATAGCCAAAAACTTATCTAAGTTTGGCAAGATTACAATACGCGTACGTCTGTTTTTCTCTCTTCCGTCTGCGTTGCCGTTGTCTGCTACTGGTTTATAGCTGCTTCTTCCTGAAGCGATTAGCTGCTGGCCGTCTACATCAAATTTATCTTGCAATAAACGAACGATAGACGTGGCTCGTCTCACACTTAAATCCCAGTTATCTTCTAAATAAGAATCTTTTACAATGGTTTTATTATCGGTATGGCCTTCTACCAAAACCTCCATTGCCGGTTCAGATTTAATAACTTCGGCAATTCTACCAAGTAGTTTATGCGCTTTCGGGTTTACCCAATAACTACCACTTCTAAACAATAATTCGTCTGAGATGGTAATTTGTACTACGGTTTCGTTTACATCAATATCAATACCGTCGTCGCCATCTGATAGCGATTTGGTTAAATTGTACGAAATGGCCAAATCTACAGAATCTTTAAAAGTTTTGGCTCCTGCAAGCTTTTCGGAATCTACATTCCGTAAAGTTTTACGCATTGCATCTTTAGATTTTTTAGACATAGCGCCAATGTCTTCTACCATTTCTAATTTTTCGTCGTTTTCTTCTTGCAAACGATTAATCTTTGCGTAATACTCTGTAACCCGGTCTTGAATTTTTGCGTATTTTTCTTCGCATTCTTCCTTATCTACGCGGGTTTTCATCAAGGTGCTGCGCGTGTTGTCTAATTCTGTTTCCAGCTCTGTATATTTCTTCTTAGAAACACAAGAACTTGTTACAATAGCCAAGGCTACAGCGGTTAGTGCAATTTTAGATTTCATAGTGAATTTTTTTAATGGTTAGTGCTAAATAACTCAATATATTCAGTAAATAGTACTTATGAAATCTTATACTTTTGTTAATAATCCTTAAAAGAAAATTGGTCGTATTATTGTTTGGTGGGGTTTTTGTTTAAGAAATAATCTGTAAATTTATATTATGAAGAAAATTGTTTTTTTATTCGGAATTTTTGCAGGCTTTTTGCCGGTAATAAGTTATGCACAATTAGATAATTCTAACACAACTACTAGTGGTAGTATGTTTGGTAGATCTACCAATATGAACGGTTTTTCTACTTCTACGCCAAGTTTATCTAAAACCAATAAAGGCATTTACAGCACTAGAAATACTTCTAGAAGTTTAGAAAGTAATAATGAAACTTTAGACATAACCAAAAATGAAGGTTTTATAGAGCCCAATCAAAAATTTGATCCTAAATATTTAAAGAAACAAGAAAGCAAACGCAATATAGAACAGTTTAAACGCAACCAAGATTTAGGAGAGTTTAGAACAACCGGAGCCAATGTAAAATTATTATGTCGCGATCATCAAGCCGTAGATGGCGATTTGGTGCGCATAATTGTAAACGGAAAAGTAGCTTTAGACCAAGTCTTTTTGGAAGGCTCTTTTAAAAGCGTTTTTATAAAATTGGAAAAAGGTTTTAATAAGATTGAAATAGAAGCTTTAAATCAAGGTTCTAGCGGACCAAATACAGCGGCTTTTAAAGTATTGGACGATCAAGGAACGGTAATTTCTTCTAACCAATGGAATTTGGCAACCGGTTTTAAAGCCTCTATGATAGTAATAAAAGAAGAGTAATTTTCCCTCTATAATTTTTAGTAAAACAAATAGGAGAGGGGCAAAAATTAAAAACTATGCAACGAGTTTTAATAGCAATAGATTATCATCCATCTTCAGAAAAAGTAGCAGAAGCCGGTTATGAGCTCGCTAAAAAAATGAATGCAGAGGTGTGTTTGTTGCACGTTTTCACGGAAACAAAATATTATGGAGTAGAATTTCCTACCTTTTTAGGATACGACAGTTATAATGTAGCCTTGAATATGGAAATGCAATCGGAGATAAAAAAAGTAGCCGAAAATTATGTAGAAGAAGCTGCCAAACATTTAGGAAAAAACATACAAACCCAATTGAAAGTAGGAGAAACTGCCGAAGAAATTTTAAAGTATTCCAAAGAATGGAAGGCAGATTTAGTAGTAATGGGCACGCATAGCCGCAGCACTTTAGAAAAACTATTTATGGGAACCGAGGCTACTAAAGTTTTAGAAAATACCACAATACCAGTATTTATGGTGCCGGTAAAAAAGTAAATTTACGCAATAACTAATCTTGGTTTTTGTGTTTTTGCCTTTGTTTAGAAATAAAAGGTAAAGCCAAGCTAATAATACTACCAACTACTGTCCCGCCAATAAGACTTAGAAAAACAGAATCCCAAATAGAGTTGCTGGCAATATAATACATTATAAAGGTAGCAATACCCACTATAAAAAATACGAGTAAGAATAATCTAATACGTTTAGGCATAATCTGCTGTTTTTACTGAAAATTACATATATTTATAGAAATTAAAAACCGATTTAACGTAGCTTTTTATTATTTCGTTAAGGAATGTTTAATTTTTTGTAGTGTGTAATAACCAATCTTCTATGAAAAACCTTTTTACTTTTTTGATTGCAATTCTATTTTTTTGGAGTTTAATAAGTTGTAAAACCACAAATCTTGAAATAAATAACCAACCAGATTTTATAGCGAATAAAAATATTGGAATAGATTTTCATTCGGTTTTAACTCCAAATAGTAGGGTTTCAAGTAAGTTATCTGCTAAAGGAACACTCACAAATAATGATGTTATTAATAGCATTTCAGTTGCTTCAAATTCACAAATATTTATAAAGTTTAAAGGCGATAGCATAACTGGATTTTTACCATTTTATCGTAAGGGTAGTGGTAAAAAAAGTGCTAATGCTTTAGGTTCTATAGAATTTGAAGGAATTCCAAAAGAATTTCAAATGACATATAACCCAAGAAAAAATCGTACAGAAATTGAATTTAACATTAAACAAATTAATAGTGACGAAATCTTAAATGCAAAAATTTATATTCACGACAAAGGTAATAGTTTACTGAATATAAGCAGTTCTGAAAGAAATACCATTCAGTATTTTGGAAAAGCCAAAAGTTTAAGCAGAACTACTAAAAAGTACGAACTAGAGACAGGAAAACATTAAAATTTAATCTGAAAAAAGCATACTAAATGAATCTTTTACAGAAAAATCTTAGCCTATTATTAATCGTGCTATCATCTAGTGTTTTTTTTAGTGCGTGTACAAGCACGCAAAATCTTCCGCAACAGCGTCCGGATTTTATCGAAAACAAAACAATAGCAATCCGTTTTAATTCTGCAGAGCCAAAATTTAATCGTGCTTTAGAGCAATTATCTGTGCAAGGAATGCTGGGTGCTGGCAATACCGCCGGAAATATATCGTTAACAGCATCTAAGAACTATCTAAAAATTAAAGGAGACAGTATTAAAGCGTATTTACCATATTTTGGAAGCAGACAAGGTATTAGCATGCGCGATAATTTAGGAGCCATAGAATTTAGCGGGATTCCCAAAAATTATTCGATGGTTTACGATACAGAAAAAAGACAAACAGAAATTAGTTTTAGCATCGACCAAAAAGAAAGCAATGAAAATTATTCGGTTATTTTGTATATAAGTAATAGCGGCGGTAGTGTTTTAAATATAAATAGCAGCAATCGTGATCGTATTGCTTACCGTGGAAAAGCGACAGCCTTAAAAACAGAGGAGTATTAGTTTGAAGTTATTTTTCTCTTTATGGAATTATTCTATTTTACATAATATAAATTATAGTACAAATATGTTTAGCTGAATAAAATGGTGAATAACATCTTTCGTGCTATTTTACAACCAATCTGTGTTTTCATTCACAAACTATAATACTAAAACAAAATTGATTATTCGTGAACTATTCATAGTAGCATAAAATAATTATTACCTAATTCTCTTTTTTTCTTTTGGAGCTATTATTTCTCCTTGACTATTTAGTACTTCAAAAAATTTATATTCCAGTTCAATTCTTTCAATTAAAATTCTGGTTTCTTGCGCGTGTAATTCTTCTACACTCCAAGAAACGGGAATTGCTTTTTCTATTATCCAACCGCTAAGCATTTTATGTTCAGAATTTAAAAGACTTATTACAAGGTTTACAGCTTGTGTTTTATGGTTGTTAATTCTGTTCATACACCAACCAATTAAGCGCGAATCTGGCTCATAAGCTCGTTTAAGAACTAAATTCTCAAAATGCACTTTTTCTAGTTTAGATTCTTCGGTTTTACAGATGCTTGCTTTTAAACCATTAACAGATTGAAAATGTATATCTTTAGAAAACTCCTTGTGCTTGAATTTAACAACAAAATGCATATTTAAAGGCGGATAATTCATAATAACTAAAAATGATTTTTCATTAATTCTGAACGTTGAAGCCTTCGTGAGCAATCTCTAAACGTTCAATAAAAACTTCACTTTTCATCGCATTTAGTTCTGCATAATTAATAGCTACCGGCCAAGCACCTTTTATTTTCCATGTTATAGTTGGTTCGTGTTCTTCGTTTAATAAACTTATTGTGATATCTCGTCTTTCTACATTGCCTAGTCGTACAGTACTAAACCATTCAAACAATTCGTTATCTTATTTAAGAGCACCTCTTTTTAAAACAATAGAAGAATATTTGCGTAATCCCGGAATTTTCTGAGTTGCATATTCTTTTGAGGCACCATCTCTATATTCTACTATTTCTTGCGTTGCAGAAAGTCCTGTTATTTCCGTAAAGCCTATACGCGTACCACCCCATTCTACCTGAAAATGAAAATTAACCAAAGGATAGTCCATATTATTTAATTTATAAATTTGTAAGTTACTGATTATAAATATACTAAATAAATTTACTTTACTACTTATTTTGATTTATAAAAGAGGCTATTTTCAAAAAGCACCTCTTCCCTATCTGTATAGTTATTATTGGGCAATGCCAGATTTTCTAATAGATTGCGTAAAATTCAATTTCTCTTATTGGGTGTAATTCGAACGGTTTTTAAGCTCGTATAATTAAAAAGTTCAGTAAAAAACCTTACTCTCAAAGTGGTTTTTTACTATAAGATTTATAAAAACTTAAACGAATACTAAGGCATTTCCTGAAACTGCATTGCAGTTTTTTCAAACCTATAAACATTTGGCCATTTTTGTTTTTCGGTGGTATCTGCAATTTTAAGTAAACGTTTTTTAAACTCCGTTACTATTCCCGTCTTGGTAATATATTTCACGGCTTCTTCATAAGACTTAAACATGCTTTTACAAAACGCTTCTTTTAATTTGTTTTGTTCTGCGGCATAGGTTTGGGCAATTTCTATATTAAAAAGCATTAAATCTGCTGTTAAATGCGGTTCTACCCCCAATTGTCTAAAATGTTTAATTTCATTTTGCGCAACAGATCGTCGGGTTTTTGCTTTACGCTTTGTATCTGGAAAATATTCTTTAGAAATTTTAAACTTAGCCTTTCGCA
Source organism: Haloflavibacter putidus (assembly GCF_006546625.1). Classification (GTDB taxonomy): domain Bacteria; phylum Bacteroidota; class Bacteroidia; order Flavobacteriales; family Flavobacteriaceae; genus Mesonia; species Mesonia putida. Next base: position 272,192 of record NZ_VIAR01000002.1, on the reverse strand, counting down.
CCAACTCTTCTTCCCGCGGATTAAACACAAAATCGTAAAAAACCTTTACCGGTTTAAACCGCTGATAAAGATCTAAAACCTGTTCTTCTAATTCTTCTTTTGATAAATCTTTTAAATAGGCATTTAATTGGCGCTTACTCATTCCGTAAAGCTTTTAAAAAATAGATAATTGCTCACACATTCTTGTTTCTTTTTTTTCCTAAAAGATACCCCAAATAACCAGCAGGAAAATAGGCTACCACCAAATCTAAACCAATAAACCAAGTTGGGGCCGGGACGCTAATTGCGTTTACAATGCCACCACCAAAGAAGAACAGAACTGTAATAAAACTTACTTTAAACAAGTTATCTTCTGCAATTAAAACGCTAAGCAAAGTGGCAATAAATGTTCCTAAAACGTGGGCCAATAAGGGTAATAAAAATTGCGGACTTTCATACAAATCAGGAATTGTTTGTAAACCGCTGGCTCCCGTTATATCAAAACCGGCGGTTTCTGTAATAAGGGAAGCGCTTATTAAAACTAGGCTCATATTTACCAAGCCGCCAACAAAAATGCCTAAAAGAATTCCTATTATATTTTTTGCTACCGCGCTCAATTAATGTTGCATTTTAGAGCCGTAACTCAAATCTCCCGCATCGCCAAGGCCCGGTACGATATAGCCGTTTTTATCTAATTTTTCGTCTATTGTAGCAATCCATAATTCGCTGTTTTCAGGAAACTCTTCTTCTACCAACTTCAAACCTTCTTTGGCGCCAATTACGGCAACCAAATGTATTTTTTTAGGTTTCCCCATCTTTTCTAAAGCTTTTAAAACGTTTACAAAAGATTTACCGGTTGCCAACATAGGATCTGCCAAAATTAACGTCTTATCTTCTAAAGATGGCGAAGCTAGATATTCTACCAATATCTCAAACTCTTCGTCTTCTTTAGGATGATGTCTATAGGCAGAAATAAAAGCGTTTTCTGCCCAATCAAAATAATTTAATAAACCATTATGCAATGGCAATCCGGCACGCAAAATAGAACAAATTACCACATCTTTTTTGGGTAATTGATGCGTTGCGTTGCCTAAAGGTGTTTTTATTTCTTTAGGAAAATAGGATAAGGATTTACTCAATTCATAACCTAAAATTTCGCCTATACGTTCTATATTCTTACGAAAACGCATAGCGTCTTTTTGTCTATCTACATCGCGTAATTCTGACACAAATTTGGTAGCTAGACTGTTTTCTTCCAGTAAATGGTGAACTTTCATAAGGTTTTTTTCAAAAATAAGAAATCTTTTTGGCTAATTATGCGCTGTAAAAAAATATTATTGGTTTACTTTTTCCTGCATCCGCTCATAATCTAAATAACCCTTTTTTCCGCCGGTGTAAAAAGTATCTTTATCCCAATTGTTTAATTTGGCATTTTGTGCAAATCTCTCTACCAAATCTGGATTAGAAATAAAGGGTTTGCCAAAAGCCACCAAGTCTGCGTCGTCACTTTTAATTACCTCATTAGCTTTTTCTAAATCAAAATTGGTGTTAATCATTAAAGTACCTTTATAAATTGGTCTAAAATGCTTGGCAATATTAGTAATCGCGTGCGGCACTTTGCTTACGTCATTAAAAGGTTCTGACAAATGCACATACGCCAAATTATAATCGTTTAGTTTTTTGATTATATATTCAAATGTCGGAATGGTTTCTTCGTCCATTTTCATTCCAAATATATCGTGTAAACTAGGATTAAACCGCACTCCTATTTTATTTTGCGGCATCACTTCTGCCACGGCATCTAAAACTTCAAAAAAGAAACGCGCTTTGTTTTCAATGCTTCCGCCGTATTCATCTTCGCGCTTATTGGAAAAATTATTAAAAAATTGATGAAAAAGATAGCCGTTAGAAGAGTGAATTTCTATTCCATCAAAATCAGCATCCATTGCATTTATGGCTGCATTTTTAAAATCTGCCACAGTTTGTTTAATATCTTCTTTGCTCATTTCTTTTGGCGTAACCGTGTCTTTAAAACCTTGCGGCGTAAAAGATTGGCTTTGCGGATTTATAGCAGAAGGCGCCAAAGGTTTTTCGCCATTATGAAAATCTGGGTGAGAAATTCTGCCCACATGCCAAAGTTGTAAAAAGATGCGTCCTTTTTCTTCGTGCACCATTTTTGTTACTTCTTTCCAACCTTGGGTTTGTGCTTTGGTGTAAATTCCCGGCACGTTTACATACCCAATTGCTTGCGAAGAAACCGGAGAACCTTCGGCTATAATTAAGCCTGCAGAGGCTCGTTGTTGGTAATATTTCCCTTGCAATTCTGCCGTTGCTTTTTTCTCGGGGTTCTCTGCCCTACTTCGCGTCATTGGCGCCATTACAACACGATTTGGTAAAAATAATCCGTTTAGGTCGTAACTATTTAATACGGCGTTTTCTTTCATAGTATTTTAATTTTTGTTTTCAAAATTAAAAAAGTTGCGCCAGACAAAGCTATATCTAAGTTTAAATAAATGGTAAAATTTAAAAACGTTGGCATTTTTAGCTTCCGTAAAGCTATTCGTTTAAAAATAGTTATTCTTTTTACTGATTTTGAAGCTATTCTTTACGGAAAGTAAAGCGGATAAAAAGTAATTTAAAGCTAGTTTTATAATTCTAGCGCATTTAAATTTCCGTTTAACGGAAAAAATTAATCTATTTATTAGCTCTTTACGGAAAGAAAGAAGTTTTAAAATATGTTAAATGCTATGTGGTTACGACTTAAGTTTTTATCTTCAAAATAAAAAATTATGAGCGAGCAAAAGAAAGAAAATAGTAAAGCTAAAGAGAGTAAAAATCAAAAGGAAGATCCGTACAACTCTGAAATTACAGAGCAAGAAAAAAAGATCTTAAACCAAGAAAACGTTCATAAAGATGGCGGCGACGACGAGTTTTTAAGAGAAAGAAAACGCAACCCAGATTTTGCCGCAGAAGATTTAGATATTCCTGGGCAAGAACGTGCCAAAAGGAATAAAGAAGATTCAAAATTGCGCGACGAAGAAAATGATTTTTACAGCAAAGGCGGCAATACCAATAAATTAGAAGAAGATAACAGCGCCGATTAACTACTAAAAAATCTTGAAAACTTTTTAAAAATAACCGTTTAGGTATAAAGCTTAAACGGTTATTTTATTTATATTGAATTTTATAATAAGATTGTTTTTTATTTCTCACGGGAGTTTTTAATTTATAAGTATTTACCGTTATGCCTGTTACCGCATTGCAACAGCAATTATTGCCAACCTTAAAAAAATATTTTGGTTACGATAGTTTTCGTAAAAATCAAGAAGAAATAATAAAATCTGTTTTAAACCAAGAAGACGTATTGGTTATTATGCCAACCGGTGGCGGGAAATCTATTTGCTACCAACTACCGGCATTACTTTTAGATGGGGTTTGTATTGTAATCTCGCCACTTATAGCTTTGATGAAAGATCAAGTAGACGGACTTAAGGCCAACGGCGTAAAAGCAGAATTTTATAACAGCAGTCAAACCTACGAAGAGCAAGATGCTATTCTTAACAGCCTGGCTAAAAAAGAATTGGATTTACTGTATGTGGCACCAGAAAGTTTGGGCGGTTTAAACAATATTTTAAATAGCAACTACGTGAGTTGTATTGCCATAGATGAGGCCCATTGCATCTCTTCTTGGGGGCACGATTTTAGACCGTCTTACCAGCAATTGGGGTTTTTAAAAAAATCTTTACCGCAAGTACCGGTTATCGCCTTAACAGCAACTGCAGATAAGGCTACGCGGCATGATATTGTAAAGCAGCTCAACATACCGCATGCCAAGCAATTTATAAGTTCGTTTGATCGGAAGAATATCTTTTTGGAAGTGCGGCCCGCTGCCAATCGCGTAAAGCAAATTGTTAATTTTATAGAAAACAGAGAACAAGAAAGCGGTATAATTTATTGTTTAAGCCGGAAAGGAACAGAAAAACTGGCAGAAAAACTTCAAAATAAAGGTTTTAGTGCTACCGCCTATCACGCCGGTTTAAGTTTTGAAGACCGCAACCAAGTACAAGAAGATTTTATTTTTGACAAAGTAAAAATTGTTTGCGCCACCGTAGCCTTTGGAATGGGAATAGACAAATCTAACGTGCGCTTTGTAATACATTATAATTTACCCAAAAACTTAGAAGGTTATTACCAAGAAATAGGTCGCGCAGGAAGAGACGGCTTGCCATCTAAAGCTTTGCTTTTTCACACCTATGCAGATGTGGTGCAATTAAGAAGGTTTACGGAAGGAGCAGTTAATGAAGAACTGCAAAATGCAAAGTTAGATAGAATTAAAGAATTTGCAGACGCCACAGATTGTAGAAGAAAAATTTTACTGAGTTATTTTGGGGAGTTTTTACCGGAAAACTGCGGTCATTGCGACGTTTGTAAAAATCCGCCTGAATTTTTTGACGGCACCATTTTAGCACAGAAAATTTTATCGTGCATTGCCAGATTACGCGAAAGCGAGTCTACCAATACAGTAATAGATGTTTTGCGTGGTGCTAGAAATCAAGAGATTTTAAATAAAAATTATTCCAGTCTTAAAACCTACGGAATTGGGAAAGATGTAAGTTGGCGGGATTGGCAACATTATATTACGCAATTAATAAATCAAGGTTATTGTGAGATTGCTTTTCACGAAAAAAACGCTTTAAAATTAACGCCCTATGCAAAAGAAGTTTTGTTTAGAAAGCAAAAGGTTCAATTAACCAAACCACAAGACATTGCTTCTAAAAAAGCGCAAAGCAGCAAGCAAAGTGTTTCTAAAACTACCTCTACTCTATTTGAACAATTGCGAAAATTGCGCTACCGTCTATCGCAAGAAGAAAATATACCCGCTTATCAAATTTTTTCTGATGCTACCTTAAAAGAAATAGAACGGGAACGACCACAAAGTGAAAGCGAATTCTTGGCAATAAGCGGCGTTGGCGAGTATAAAATGCAAAATTACGGAAGCATATTTATAGCCGAAATACAAAAATTTAATCGCGCTAAAAATGATAAAAAAGCTACAACCTATCAAAAGACCTATAAACTTTTACAGGAAGGTAAAACTATAAAAGAAATCGTACAAATAAGAGACCTTAAGGAGGGTACAATTTATTCGCATCTCGGGCATTTATATAAAAAAGGAAAACCTATAGATATTTTACAATTTATTAGTGAAAAACAGATAGAGAAAGTTAGGGCAGCAAAAAAAGAAATAAAAGAGGACACCGCGCTTAAACCTTATTTTGAATTTTTTGAAGAGAAAATAGATTATGCGGTAATTAGGTTATGTCTTGCCTATTTAGAGAAAGAAAATTCATAAACCTAAGCTAAAAGTTTGCTACGTTTCTTACAAGGTTTTATTTTTAAAAATCAATTAATAAAAAAAGGAAAAATGACAATATTAGCAAAAAACGAACGCCAATTAATTCTTTATTATGATGGAACCAGTGAGTTGGGCAAAAAAGTACGCGCGCACGCAGAAGCCTCCGGAGCGCAATTATTACCAATAGACATTACAGAAACCAAAGTTGCTGCTACAGAATGGACAGAAGTAGCAGAACTTTTAAATTGTAAGGTAAGCGAATTAATTGCTACAGACCATCCGGTTTTTAAACAAACTTACGGAGAGGACAATGTAAATTTAGATGCAGACGATGCTTTAAAAGTATTGGAGAAAAACCCAGAAACTTTGGTGTATCCTATTGCTGTGCGTGGTCAACGCGCAATTAGAGCAAAGCAATCTACAGATTTAAGAAAATTAATCAATCCGGATACAGGAGACATTCCGCAACCATAAGCAAACAGAATACTATATAAAAATCATCTTGTTATCTATTAAGGTAACAAGATTTTTTTATACCTAAATTTTTAAACTTAACTAAAATATTGCTGCATTTTAATCCTTTACAGGGAATAAAATAAATATACGCTATGGTGCTAAAAGTCTATTAAATTATTGGGATTCCTGTAAATTTGGACGTATCTTTATAACTCAATTTAAAAGTTATACTATGGATACAAACTTTAACTATGTTCACGTAAAAGCGAGTGAACGCTTGGAGAATTCTACGAAAGAGAAATTAAGTAAATTAAAAGAGCGCTATGATTTTCTGGTTAGCGCCGAAGTATATTACAAAACCGAAAAATCTTCCTCTAATCAAAAAGGAAGAATTGTGGAAATTGAATTAAGTGTACCCGGCCCAAGAATTTTTGCTTCCTCTAACGAGGAAAATTTTGATATGGCACTTAGTAAAACCATTAACGATTTAAAACGCCAATTGCAGAAAAAGAAAGAAAAAATGAGTACGCATTTATAACGTACAGTTGAAAAGTGTTGTAATTAATAACTTTTCGGTATTATAAAGCTAATCCCATATATTTATTTATATGGGATTTCTCATTTAATACAATACCAGTTTAGTTGTGTTTTTCTTTAAGCGTCTTTACCCATTTTAAAGATCTACAACCAATAGTGTCAACTACAAAAACGAAAATTTCATTAACATTTTGCACTTTATAAATAAAAAAAACCGAGCTTAATTGCTCGGTTTCTCTAAACTTCTTTATGATACAAAACTTTTAATTTGCTTTTTGTTTTGCTTCTTCTTTTAAGTCTTCGTTAGCGATAATTGCCAACTCTACTCTTCTGTTTTTAGCTCTTCCGTCTACAGTAGAGTTATCGTATTTTGGTTGAGTTTCACCATACCATTTTGTGGTAAACCTATCTGCAGCAACTCCTTGAGCTACGAGATAATCTGTTACAGAGCTCGCTCTTTTTTTAGATAAGGTCATATTGTAAGCTTCACGTCCGGTATTGTCTGTATGTCCTTCTACCAAAATATTAGTATCCGGATACTCTTTAAAAATTCCGACAAGCTTATCTAAAGACTGTTGCGATTTATCGTTTATATTATGTTTATCGGTAGCAAAATAGACTCCGCTGTTTTCGTCAAAAGTCACATTAATTCCTTCTCCAACTCGTGTAACTTCGGCTCCCGGCACTTGCTGTTCAATATCTTTAGCTTGTTTATCCATTCGGTTTCCAATATAGGCTCCGGCTGCACCACCAACTACACCACCAATAATAGCGCCTAAAGCAGTGTTATCTCCATCGCCAACATTGTTACCAATTACACCACCAATTACTGCTCCGCCGGCGGTTCCTGCGGCAGCGCCTCGTTGTGTATTATTAGAGTTTTTTATGGCCTCACAACCAGAAAAGGTTAAACCTAAAGCAATTAGGACAACCAAAGGTTTTTTAAATATCGTTTTCATAATAATGTTTTTTTAGAATTTTTTATTAAACTGCATGCGTATTAAAAAAGGCTCTCCGTTGTAGGTTACATTTTGTTCCCACACCATAGCATTTTCAGATAAGTTGACTAAACTCATTCTAAAACCTGTATCTATTTTACGGGCATTTTCACCATCATCAACCGGCTTTAAAGTAAAATTAAAGGTGTTAGAATTGGCTTGCACTTCTTGCACAGACCACACAAATTCTTGCGGTTGGCTGCTGCAATTAGTTCCGCTAAGTATATAAGACCCTTTGTTATTGTTAGAGATAAAGCTCCAATCTGAGTTTCTAAAACAATTGGCAGATGCATCGTTAAACATGTTAACATCTACAAAGCCAGAACTGTTAGGGTACGTGATTTTGGTTAACGTCCAATCTCCCTTAAAAGTACGTTCTGCTTGCCGCTCTACTTTGGTAGAAGCACAAGAGCCCATTACGGCTATTAGTAATAAAATTGCTATTTTTTTCATAAAGAATAAGGTTAGTTTATACAATTCTTAATTAACATCAAATTTAAAATCGATTGGTATTTTCTAAAAATAATTAAGAATGTTTAACGCCAACTTGTTAAAAATTAGCTAAAACAAGATTTTAAACCTTGCATCTTTAAAAAGCCATTAATTCTTCTAAGCTTTCTTGCAATTTATTCTTAGCCAGATACTTTTCTTCCAAATTAGCGGCAAATGGAATTGGGGTTTCTATGCTTGCAACTCTTTTTATTGGCGCATCTAAATACTCAAAACATTCTTGTGCAATTAATGCCGAAATTTCTGCCGCCAAACCACCAAACATAGAATCTTCTTGTAAAATAAGCACTTTTCCTGTTTTCCTTACGGAAGCGAAAATGCTTTCTTTATCTAGCGGCTGCAAACTTCTTAAATCTATAATATCGAGTTCTATATCCGGTAATTCTTTTGCAATATCTAAGGCCCAATGCACGCCGGCACCATAGGTTATAATACTTATATTGTTACCTTCTTCTAACTTGGCTGCTTTCCCTAAAGGTAAATTATAATAATTTTTTGCAACCTCTTGCCGAACGCTTCTGTAAAGGGCTTTATGTTCAAAAAACATTACGGGGTTTGGGTCTTCTATTGCGGCGGTTAATAAGCCTTTAGCATCTGCAGGAAATGCCGGATATAGCACTTTCAAACCCGGGGTTTTGGTAAACCAAGCTTCGTTTGTTTGGCTATGAAACGGTCCTGCCCCAACACCTGCGCCACAAGGCATTCTTACTACAACATCTGCATTTTGGTTCCAACGGTAATGCACTTTTGCCAAATAATTTACAATTGGGTTAAACCCGGAAGAAACAAAATCACCAAATTGCATTTCTACCACGGCTTTCATTTTATTTATAGAAAGTCCCATTGCTGCAGAAATTACAGCAGACTCACAAATAGGTGTATTTCTCACGCGGTCCACGCCAAAACGCTCTGCAAAACCATCGGTTATTTTAAAAACTCCACCATATTCTGCAATATCTTGTCCCATTAATACCAAATTTTCATGCTTTTCCATAGCTTGGTATAAACCTTCTGAAATTGCATCTACAAACCGAATGTTTTCCGTTTCGCTACCAGGTTCTAAAATTTCGGGCTCGTGGGCTTTGTAAACATCTTGTAATTCTTCCTTTACGGAAGATTTAATTGCGGGTTCTTCGTTGGCAATTTTTAAATTAGAGTTAATTTCTTTCTTTATCTGTTTTCTTTCTGTTTCATCTTCTGTTTCGGTAAGAATACCTTCAGCAATTAAAAAGTTTTTAAAATTATCTATCGGGTCTTTTTTTGCCCAATCATCTAATAATTGATTTGGTACATATTTTGTTCCGCTGGCTTCTTCGTGGCCGCGCATTCTAAACGTTTTAAATTCTATTAATACCGGACGCGGATTCTCTCTAACGCTTTGTGCAATTTTTTCTACCTGCTCTACTACTTCTATAATATTATTGCCGTCTATAATATGCGCTTCCATTCCATAACCTTTTCCTCTATCTGCCAAATCTTTACAGAAATATTGTTCGTGAGTAGGTGTTGATAGGCCATAACCATTATTCTCTATACAAAACAAAACAGGTAATTGCCAAACCGAAGCAATGTTTAAAGCTTCGTGAAAATCGCCTTCGCTTGTGCCACCTTCTCCGGTAAAAACAGCGGTTAGTTTTTTCTCTTTACGCAGTTTATGCGCCAATGCAATACCATCTGCCACGCCCATTTGCGGACCAAGATGAGAGATCATACCAATTACTTTAAATTCTTGCGTACCAAAATGGAAACTACGGTCGCGCCCTTTGGTAAAACCATTGGCTTTGCCTTGCCATTGCGAGAAAAGCCGCTGCAGCGGAATGTTTCTGGTAGTAAAAACCCCTAAGTTTCTGTGCATGGGCAAAACATATTCATCTTCTTGTAAACAAGCAGTTACGCCTACAGAAATAGCTTCTTGTCCTATGCCGCTAAACCATTTAGAGATTCTTCCTTGCCGAAGTAAAATAAGCATTTTCTCTTCGATAAGACGTGGTTTAAGCATCTGAAAATAGAGTTTTTTAAGACGTTGTGCAGATAATTTGGTGTTGGTATAATTAATCAGGGTTGCTTCAGTAATATTCATAGTATATCAATTAAAAACCCAAAGTTAACAATATTATTTGGTAGATACTTAAATTTAAAATTGAAAGCAGATTTTATCTACAGCAGACCATAATCTTTAATTAACTTCGTAAATTGCATAAATTTCTTAACTTAGATTATAAAAAGTATTTTTAAGATGGCCATGAATAATATACCCAGCGTAGATTTATCTGATTTTCTGTCAGACGATCCCGATAAAAAGCAAAAATTTGTACGAGAAATAGGTAATGCTTATGAAGAAATAGGTTTTGTAGCTTTAAAAAACCACTTTTTAAGTGACGATTTGGTGAAGGAACTTTATAAAGAAGTAAAAGCCTTTTTTGACTTGCCTTTAGAAGTAAAAGAAAAATATGAAATAGAAGGTCTTGGCGGACAGCGCGGTTATATTTCTTTTGGAAAAGAACACGCAAAAGGTAAAAAAGAAGGCGATTTAAAAGAGTTTTGGCATTTTGGGCAAATTCCCGATGAAAACGCAAACCTAACAGAGGATTATCCTGAAAACGTTCAGGTAGATGAACTTAAAGATTTTAACAGCGTAGGTATGGAAGCCTATAGAATGTTAGAAAAAACCGGAATTTATGTATTACGCTCTTTAGCACTCTACATAGGTTTAGAAGAAGATTATTTTGACCATTGGGCAAGCAACGGTAATAGCATTTTACGACCAATACATTATCCGCCAATAGAAACAGAACCAAAAGGAGCAGTAAGAGCCGGAGCTCACGGCGATATAAATTTAATTACCCTTTTAATGGGAGCTTCTGCCGGCGGCTTACAAGTTTTGCGTAAAGATGGCGAATGGATTGATGCCATACCAAAAGACGATGAGTTGGTAATAAATGTTGGCGATATGTTAGAACGGCTTACCAACAATAAGTTACGCTCTACAATACATCGGGTGGCAAATCCGCCAAAAGAAGAATGGGATGAACCCCGTTATTCTATCCCGTTTTTTATGCACCCTAGAAGCGAAATGAAATTAAACTGCTTAGAAGAATGTATAGACGAAGATAACCCAAAGCAGTATGAAGATATTACTGCCGGCGAATTTTTGCACCAGCGTTTGGTAGAAATTGGACTTATAAAAGAAGATGATAAATAGTTTGGTATGGATTTAAAAGACCAACTTCAAAACCTTTTTCCGGAGCATACCCCACCTCCGGAAAAAGACGACAAAAAAAACAAAGATGATTTATGGCTGCAAGACGATGCTTTACTCTGTAAATTTGAAAAAAGAAAAGGAAAACCGGTTACCATTATAGATGGTTATACCGGCGCAGACAAAGATTTTAAAAAGCTTGCTAAAGAGCTAAAAACCACTTTGGGCGTTGGTGGCACAACTAAAAACGACAAGATAATTATACAAGGAGATTACCGGCCGCAAATTATGGAGATGTTGCAAGAAAAAGGTTTTAAAGTAAAACGGGTTGGCGGTTAGCAAAAGATGGCAAAAAAACAATTACACATAGTTAACAGCGATAACCTTGGTAAAAAAATCAAGACGCTTAAAATTGAAGGAGAACATATTATTTGGCGGGAAATGCTTAACGAAGGTCCCACAACAAAAGATATAGATTCCGAAAAGTTTATAAAGCAACGAAAAGATTTTTTGAAAAGATATTACGGAATTTCTGCAACAGATTATGAAAAGAATTTTGTAGAAGAAATCAAAAAATTTAAGCGCTTAGAAAACTATAAAGAAATTATTCTTTGGTTTGAGTTCGATTTGTTTTGCCATGTAAATATGATAGCGGCCTTGCATCTAATCAATAAATACAAACCCACTATTCCTGTTTATTTGGTTTGTAGTAGACCGCTAGAAAAAGAGAAAAGTAAACAACCGCTTTCTGCTTTAAAGCTGCCGCAACTTAAAGAACATTATAAACACCGTATTAACCTAAACGATCAAGACCAAGAACAGGCGGTTTTGATTTGGAAATTGTATTGCGAGAAAAATCCTATTAAATTAAAACCCGAAATTAAGCGAACCTCCAATTTTGAGTATTTGTCTAGTTGCATACGGGCACATATTGAGCGGTTCCCGCATTACAAAACCGGTTTAAATTCGGCAGAGACCAATATTTTAAAACTCGTTACAAAAAATACGATTAAAAATCGCAAGCAATTGTTGGGTTATGCTTTAGAATATCAAGGTTATTACGGTTATACCGAAATACAAATGCAGCGCATTCTTAAAAAAATAGATATTTTTTTCTACGAAAGTGAAAATAAATTACAACTTACAGAAGAAGGTCTTGCGGTAATAAATAAAACAAAAAGTTTTTATAGAACCTTAAAAGACGATATGCAGTTTGGTGGCGTTGGTAAATACGACTTCCTCTACAACACACAAACGCATAATTTAATGAAGCTTTAAAAGCTTCTTTTTTCCACACAAAAATTTTAGTATGAAAATTAAAGAGTCAGAATTAATCATAAATCCAGATGGTAGTATATACCACGTTAATTTAAGACCAGAGCAAATAGCAGACACAATTATTACGGTAGGAGATCCCGCTCGTGTAGAACGCGTTGCGGCTCATTTTGACAAAGTAGAAACCAAAGTGCAGAAACGTGAGTTTTACACGCAAACCGGTACCTATAAAGGTAAACGCTTAACGGTGATTTCTACCGGAATTGGCACAGATAATATAGATATTGTAATTAACGAACTAGACGCATTAGCCAATATTGATTTAACTACACGCGAGGTGAAAAAAGACCTTAAAAGTTTGAATTTTGTAAGAATTGGCACCTCTGGTTCTATTCAAAAAGATATTCCGGTAGATTCTTTTGTGGTTTCTGAAAAAGGATTAGGGTTTGACGGATTATTATATTATTACGAAGCAGAAAAAGTAATAAACCAAACCTATACCGCGGCAATAAATAAACATTTAAAAATACAAGCAGGAAAAGCCACACCATATATGGTAGATGGCAGCCAAGATTTGATAAATTTGTTGTCGCAAGAAGATAAAGTTTATAAAGGCATAACGGGAACCAATGTTGGTTTTTACGGTCCGCAAGGTCGTGTTTTGCGTGCAAAAGTTTCAGATCCAGATTTTATAGATCAACTGGTAACTTTTAATTATGAAGACAAAAAAGTAACCAATTTAGAAATGGAAACCAGCGCAATTTTTGGTCTTTCTAAATTACTAGGGCATCGCGCTGTTGCCATAAACGCAATTATTGCTAACCGTGCAAACGGTAATTTTAGTGAAAACCCCAAAAAAGCAGTAGATAACCTTATTCGTTATAGCTTAAACAAACTGGCGCAATTATAATTTATTAACAAAAAATTAGAAACGCAGCTAACTGCCATTGCGTATTTTTAAACAAATATATTTTATATGGATGAACCTATTGAGACTAGGGTAAAGCACCGCGATCTTAATTGGCTAAGTTTTAATAAACGGGTTTTGCAGGAAGCTGCAGATAAAAGAAATCCGCTTTACGAACGTTTACGATTTTTGGCTATATTTTCTTCAAACTTAGACGAATATTACCGCGTTCGGGTATCACAGCTGCGACAAATTAAAAAAATAAAAAAGAGCCTTCGAAAAAAATTGGCTTTAAAACCCTCTAGAAAAGTAAAAGAAATTATTGCCAGGGTAAAAGAACACCAAAAAGAATTTGGCCATATTTTATATGATCAAATTTTGCCGGAACTGGCAGAAAACAATATTTATTTACTAGAGCAAGAAGATTTTAAAAAAAGGCAATTAGAACAAGCCGAAGATTTTTTTAAATCAAAAATAAAATCGCATTTAGCGCCTCAAATCATCGACTTTACGGAAGAAAAAAAAGCTTTCTTAGAAAACAACACTATTTATTTTTTTGTAAGCTTTTCTAATTCCGATAAGGCAGGTTTGGTAAATATTCCTGTAGAAGAAGTAGGACGTTTCTACCAATTTTCTAATGCCGGTAAAAACTTAGAAATTACTTTTATAGACGAGATTTTGCGCGTACAAATGCAGCAGGTATTTCCTAAGTTTAAAATAAGCGGTATTTACGAAGTAAAAATGTCTCGAGACGCAGAATTGTATATAGACGATCAATACAACGGTGTCTTGGCCGAAAAAATTTATGCTTCCTTAAAACAACGTACAGACGGCCAACCTACGCGTTTATTATATGATGCAGAAATGCCCAAAGATTTACAGAAAAAAATAAGAAAACACCTGGGCTTGGGTAAAATAGATATGATGCCGGGCGGTAAATATCATAATCTAAGCGATTTTTTTGAGCTGCCAGAACCCAAAAGTAAACCAGAATTATTTTTTAAGGAACTGCCGCCGCTTCCGCAGAAAAATTTAGAAAACTCTAGCAATCTTTTTAAAACTATTTACGAGCAAGACCAATTGGTACATTATCCTTACCAGTCTTTTTCTTATTTAGAAAAATTTTTAGAACAAGCCGTCAACGACTCGCAAGTAGTAGAAATTAAAATAAGCCTTTACCGCGTTGCAGACGAATCTAAACTAACTACCTTATTATTGAGAGCTTTAGATAACGGCAAAGATCTTACGGTTTTTATAGAAGCAAAAGCCCGTTTTGATGAAGAAAACAATATAGAATGGGGTAAAAAATTCGAAGAAAAAGGCGCAAGGGTAATTTATAGTTATCCTAAAATAAAAGTACACAGCAAGATTTTATTGGTGCATCGTATTGAGGAAGATCAAAAAGTGGGTTATGCTTATATTGGCACCGGAAATTTTAACAGTAAAACCAGTGAAATTTACGCCGATCACGCTTTGTTTACCGCGCACAAAAAAATCAGTAAAGAATTAGACCGGGTTTTTAAAGTTTTGGAAGGAGAATTAATAATTCCGCGAACCAAAAATTTATTGGTCTCTCCTTTTAATACGCGCCAAGAATTTACCAAAATGATTTTAAATGAAATCGATTTGGCTAAACAAGGTAAAAAAGCGCAAATTACTGCCAAAATGAACAGTTTAGAAGATACAGAAATCATAGATCTTTTGTATCGGGCTAGTCAAAAAGGAGTTAAAATTAGATTGTTGGTAAGAGGTTTTACTTGTCTAATTCCGGGTAAAAAAGGGCTGAGCGAAAATATTTATATGACCAGTATTTTAGATCGCTATCTAGAACATGGTCGTATTTATTTATTTAATAACGATGGCGACGAATATTTATATATAGGAAGCGCAGATTGGATGACGCGTAACCTAGACCGGCGCATAGAGGTTTTAACGCCAATTTATGATAACGCTGTAGCGGAAGAAATAAAAGACATATTAAATATTCAGCTTGCAGATAATGTAAAAGCAAGAATACAAGACGAAGCAGAAACCAACGACTATGTAGTAGATAATTCTGCTTCTAGAATAAGATCACAATATAAAATATACGAGTATTTAAAAGAAAAGAATACGTAATGAAAACCATAACTATTGGTGGCGTGCCAGAGCATTTTAATTACCCTTGGCATTTAGCAATAAAAAATAATCTTTTTAAAGAACAAGGTATAAATTTAGTTTGGAAAGACTTTCCCGGCGGCACAGGACAAATGTCGCAAGCTTTAGAAAACAAAGAAATAGATTTGGCCGTAATTCTTACCGAAGGTGTAATTAAAAAGATTAACGAAGGTAAAGATTTTAAGATTTTACAGAAATTTATTGGTAGTCCTTTAATTTGGGGCGTTCACGTGGCGGCTAATTCGGCATACCATAATTTAGATGAATTAGAAAACACCACAGCTGCTATAAGTAGATATGGTTCCGGTTCGCACTTGTTGGCTTATGTAAATGCCAAAGAACAAAATTGGGATACCGGCGCGTTAGATTTTAAAGTAATAAATAATCTAGATGGCGCTTTAGAAGCTCTGCCAAATAATGAGGCGCAATATTTTATGTGGGAGCGTTTTACCACCAAACCTTTTGTAGATAAAGGTATTTTTAGAAAAGTTGCAGATGTGCCAACGCCGTGGCCGTGCTTTGTTTTGGCGACCAGAGAAAATTATTATAAAAATAACATAGCATCGGTAAGTACTTTATTGAAAATAATAAATAGCGTTACCAAAGAACTTAAGTCACGAGAAAACTTAACAAAAGAAATTGCTGAGAAATATAATTTAGAATTAGAAGATGTAAATCAATGGTTAAGATTAACCTCTTGGAGCCAAGAACAAATATCCAAAGACGAAGTAAAAGACACACAAAACCAGTTAAAAGACTTAGGTTTAATCGGTGAAAAAATGTCTTACGAAGAACTTATTTAAGTTAATTTTTTATTTTTTTGAAATTAAAGGTTTTTTTAACGCAACTTTTTGTTTACCTTAACATCTAATGCATAGACGAACCAAAGTATTTATCTGTTATGATTATTTTTTTAGGTGTTTTGGCGGTGTTATTGGTAATTACCGTTTTACTTTTTTTATTTAGTAGAAATTCAGAAGAAACTTCAGAAACTACGCAAAATCAAGTCTCCATTGGCGATAAATAAACTACCATTTTATTGGTTTTTTTCCTTGTTTAAGTAAAATTTCATTGGTTTTACTAAAATGCTTATTTCCAAACCAATAACCTCTATTTGCCGCTAAAGGCGAAGGATGTCCGGTTTCTAAAATAAAATGTTTTTTAGCATCTATCAGTTTTTTCTTCTTCTTTGCAAATCCGCCCCAGAGCAAAAAAACCACTCCTTCTTTTTCAGAAGATATTTTTTTAATCACTGCATCGGTAAATTTTTCCCAACCTTTATTTTGATGACTTCCTGGCTCGTGTGCACGTACGGTGAGTGCAGCATTCAGTAATAAAACACCTTGTTCTGCCCAACGTTCTAAATTTCCGTTTGGCGGAAGTTCTGTATTTACATCGGTTTTTATTTCTTTAAAAATATTAACCAAAGAAGGCGGAATTTTAGCATCTCTGTATACAGAAAAACATAAACCATGTGCTTGGTGCTCGCCGTGGTAAGGGTCTTGCCCTATAATTACAACTTTTGTTTGGTTAAACGGACAGTAATCAAAGGCTTGAAAAATATTTTGCGCTTTGGGGAAACAAGTATGGTTTTTGTATTCTTCTCTTACAAAACTCACCAAATCTTTAAAGTAATCTTTTTCAAACTCTTCTTGCAGTTGCTTTTTCCAACTTTCTTCAATCTCAACCTTCATAATATTTATGTAAATTTGCGCAGCTACGAAAGTAGGAAATTTTTTATATGATAAAAATAACAGACAAGACATTAAAAGATTTAGAGTTTCCTGTGGTATGCGGGCAACTTAGCCAATATTGCGTAACAGATTTAGGTAAAGAAAAAGCGCTAAAATTACGCCCCTTCCCTACCGAAAAAGAAATTAGATTTAGCTTGGCGCAAACCCAAGAGTATAAATCTTCTGCTTTACAAGAAAGCACCATTCCCAATCACGGATTTGATCCCATTACGGAAGAAATAAAGTTGTTAAATATTAAGAACACAATTTTAGAAATAAACGGAATTAGAAGAATTGGTTTTATTGCACAAACGGTAAATACACATAAACGCTTTTTTAAAAAGTACCAAGAAATTTATCCGAAGCTTTATGAAACTTCCGAGACGGTTGAGTTTACTACGTTTATAAACGATGCCATAGATAAAATTATAAATAGGTTTGGAGAAGTTAAAGATGATGCCTCTCCCCTTTTACAACAAACCCGTCGCGCTATTAATCGCGTGCGCGGAAAAATAAATTCTAGTTTCTCTATCGAACTTTCAAAATACAACAGCTTTGGGTATTTAGACGAAATTAAAGAATCTGTGGTAGAAAATGTGCGGGTTTTAGCGGTTTCTGCTATGCATAGGCGCAAAGTAAAAGGTTCTATTTTGGGCAACTCTAAAACGGGAAGAATTGTTTACATTCAGCCGGAAGTTACTTTGCAGCATTCTAGAGAACTCAACAATTTACAATATGAAGAACACGAAGAAGTAAAGCGTATTTTAAAAACCTTAACGGAAGAAATTAGGCCTTATCGTGAGTTATTGATAGATTATCAAACTTATTTAAGTGCTATAGATGTTGTATCGGCAAAAACAAAATATGCCGAAAGTATGCAAGCTATTCTTCCGAAAATCACTAAAAAACGAGAGTTACAATTAAAAGATGCTTATCACCCATTATTGTATCTTACCAATAAAAATTCTAATAAAGAAACCTTTCCGCAGGACATAAATTTACAGCCGGATAACAGGATAATTGTAATTTCGGGACCAAATGCCGGCGGTAAAAGTATCACCTTAAAAACCGTTGGACTTTTACAAATAATGCTGCAAAGCGGTATGCTTATTCCGGTTCACGAATACAGTAGAATGTGTTTTTTTGACAAGATTTTGACAGATATTGGCGATAATCAGAGTATCGAAAATCATTTGAGCACTTATTCCTATCGTTTAAAAAACATGAAATATTTTCTTAGGAAGGTAGACGACAAAAGCTTATTTTTAATAGATGAATTTGGTACAGGAAGCGACCCGGAGTTGGGCGGAGCTTTAGCCGAAACTTTTTTAGAAGTTTTCTACGAGAAAAATGCCTACGGAATAATTACCACGCATTACGCCAATTTAAAAAAGATGGCCAACGAGACAGAAGGTATTAGCAACGCCAATATGCTTTTTGATGCCAGGACTTTAGAACCAAAATTTAAATTACATTTAGGTGAAGCCGGAAGCTCTTTTACGTTTGAAGTAGCCCAAAAAAACGGCATTCCGTATAGTTTGATAAATAGGTCTAAAAAGAAGGTAGAACGTGGTAAAATACGGTTTGATAAAAGCATTGCAAAATTACAGCAAGAACGTTCTAAATTAAATAAAACCACTACCGCCTTAAAAAAGAAAGAAGAAAAAGCTACAGAAGAAAAAGAAAAATTAGAAGAAACCAACCAAAGAATTCAGCAAAAGTTAGAAGGTTTTCAAGAGCTTTACGATAGCAATCAACGAATGATTCATTTGGGAGAAAAAATAGATTCTTTAGCTGAAAACTTCTTCAATAACAAAAACAAGAAAAACCTTATTGGCGAATTTTTAAAGCTAATTGCTATAGAAAATTCCAAACGGAAAAAAGTAAATAAAAAGCAGAAAAAACAACAAGAGCAACAAAAAAAGCAACTGGAAAAAGAAGCTCAAAAAGAGGTTGTTGAAATTAGGAAAAAGAAGAAAGAAGAAAAAAAGAAAGAAAAAGCTATTGAAAAAGAAGCAGCCGCGAAAAAAGTTACTTCTTTTAAAGTAAACGATAGGGTTAGATTAGAAGACAGTCGCGCCGTTGGCAGCATAGATAAAATAGAGAAAAAGAAGGCTTTTGTAAATTATGGTATGTTTACCACAGAGGTAGATATGTCTAAACTAGAATTGGTAGAACGCGCAAAAAAATGAAGCAAAATTTAGAGAATAAAAAAATAATATTATTTGATGGCGTTTGCAATTTGTGCAACAATGCCATCAATTTTGTTATTGACAAAGATAAAAAAGACGTTTTTAGATTTGCCCCATTACAAAGTGAAATAGGCGAAAAACTTTTGGAAGAGCGCGGTATAGATTCTTTGCAAACAGATTCTATAGTTTTAATAGATCCGGGAAATGCTTATTATTTAAAATCTTCTGCGGCTTTGCATATAGCAAAAGAACTATCTGGCGTTTATCCTACCTTAGGTCTTTTCTTGTATTTGCCAGAAGGTTTGCGCGATGCTGTTTATGATTTGGTGGCTCGTAAACGCTATAAATGGTATGGTAAAAGAGAAAATTGTCGCATTCCTACGCCAGAGTTACAGAAAAAATTTTTGGCTTAAACCATTTGTCGGGGTTGGCCGTCTTTTATTTTTTCTTTTGCCCAGTTTTCTTCTTCTTTATCGGGCTCCGGCTCTTCTTGCACTACTTTAGCTTTTGGTTCTAAATTCAGATTAAAATACATAGGAAAATGATCTGACCCGACAGATTTTTCTCTTTTTATCTCTATTAAAGTAAAATCGTGCGAATGAAAAACGTGGTCTAACGGCCATCTAAGCAAAGGATAATCAGCATGAAAAGTGTTATAAAAACCTCTGCCAATTCGCGGATCTAAAAAACCGCTTATCTCGTGAAATAATTTTGTAGTTCGTGACCAAGCTACATCGTTTAAATCTCCAAAAACCAAGGTTTTATCGTGAACCTCTTTTAAACTTTCGCCAACCAAAAGCAGTTCTGCATCGCGAGCAGTAGAGGTATCACTTTCTGTTGGACTTGGCGGTCTTGGGTGCAAACAATGAATTTTTATTGCCGTGTTTTGATCGTCATCTAAAATAACTTCGCCGTGAATAGAAGGAATATCTTTCTGCACCAAATATTTTACTTCAATATTTTTCAATTCTAATTTTGAGTACAGATGCATTCCGTAAAGGTTATCTTGCGGTATCTTTACGGTATAAGGGTAATCTTTTTCTAATACTTCTAATTCTTTTTCCCAGGTTTTATCGGTTTCTAAGGTTAAAAGAATATCTGGTTTTCTTTCTTGCACCAAATTTATAAGCTTATTATATTTTTTATTTGGAGTTAGCACATTGCTTACCAAAACAGAAATATTACGCTTTTCGCTTTGCGGATTGTATTTAAACACCTCTGTTTTAGCCAAATAAGTATACGGGTAAATATAATAAAATTGATATCCTAAACTGTAGATTAATAATCCGGCTGCAAAGAAATGCAGGTATTTATCAAAGTCTAAAAAAAATAAACACCCCAACAAACCCACTAAAATCAGTACCGAAATTTGTATTCTAGGAAAATCAAATCCACGAATCCACCACTGGTCTATTCTTGTTATAGAAGCCAAAGTTGGTATGAGCATTATTGCCGCATAAACTAAGACGATAATTTCTAGGGTTTGCATAGAGACTGTTTTTAACTTTTATTTTTAGGATAATTATCGTCCCAATTTTTGATAATGGGTTTATCTCTAAGTTTTCCTACAGATTTTCCTACCATCATAGACACTGCTGCATCTCCGGTAACATTTACAGTAGTTCTACACATATCTAAAGGTCTGTCTACCGCAAAAATAAGTGCCAAACCGGCTTCCGGAATTCCGGCTTGAGCCAACACGATAACTAACATTACCATTCCTGCGCCGGGTACCGCGGCAGAACCAATAGATGCTAAAGTTGCAGTAGCAATAATGCCTAATTGCGCCCCAATGCTTAAATCTATTCCAAATGCTTGGGCAATAAAAACGGCGGCAACTGCTTGGTATAAGCTGGTTCCATCCATATTTATGGTAGCGCCAATAGGTAAGACAAAACTGGCTACTTCTTCTTCTACTCCCAAATGTTCTTCTACGCGCTCCATTGTTACCGGTAAAGTTGCCGCACTAGAACTTGTAGAAAAAGCAAGTAATTGCGCTGGCGATATACCGTTTATAAAGAAACTTGGTTTACGTTTGGTAAAAATCCAAACTAGTAAAGTATAAATTACAATCATTAGAGCTAAACCAATTACAACGGTTAACGCATACATTCCTAAAGCTGCAAAAAGATCGGCGCTTGGAGCTTCTACCACCAAAGCCGCCAACAATGCAAAAACGCCGTAAGGAGCGGTAAGCATAATAATGTCTATCATTTTTAAAATAACTTCGTTAAAGCCATCAAAAAAATCTTTTACGGGTTTGGCAGTTTTTTCAGGTATTAAAATAAGTCCAATTCCAAAGAAAATAGAAAAGAATATTACTTGCAGCATATTAGAATTTTTTCCGGCTGCGCCAATAATATTTTCGGGCACTAAATCTACCAAAGCCTGCAAGGGACCGGCCTCTTTCTGTTTTTGTGCATTTTGTCTGGTTAATTCTGCATCGCCACCGTAATTTTCTACTAGCTCTGTGCGTGTATCGGGATTTATGGTCTTCCCGGGTTTAATTCCGTTTACCATCAATAAACCAATACTCACAGCTATTACAGTGGTAAGTATATAGATGCCAATGGTTCTAATTCCCATTTTAGAAATTTGAGAAATGTCTTTTAAATCTGATATTCCTTTTATTAGCGATGCTAAAATTAACGGTACCGCAATAAGTTTTAAAGCGTTTATAAAGATGGTTCCAAAAGGTTTTATCCAATCTTCAATAAAATCTGGTCCCCAAGAAAAATTGGTCAATATTAAAGCGAAAACAACCCCGGCGGCCATCCCCAATAAAATTTGCCAATGCAATGCTAATTTTTTCATATAAAAAAACTATTCGTTTATAAAGTTATTGCTTTTTGTTGTAAATAAAAATCGGTTAAAACCATTGCAGCCATTGCCTCTACTATTGGTACAGCGCGTGGCACTACACAAGGGTCGTGTCTGCCTTTACCTTGCATTTCTACCACTTGGTTTTTACTATTTATAGTTTGCTGTTTCTGCATTAAGGTTGCTACAGGTTTAAACGCTACTTTAAAATAAATTGGCATCCCGTTAGAAATACCACCTTGTATGCCACCGGAATAATTGGTTTTGGTGCTGCTATCTGTATTAAAACTATCGTTATGATTGCTCCCGCGCATTTTAGCACCTTCAAAACCGCTTCCGTACTCAAAACCTTTTACCGCATTTATAGAAAGCATTGCTTTTGCTAAATCTGCGTGTAATTTATCAAAAACAGGTTCGCCCAAACCTATAGGTACATTTTCTATAACGCAAGTTACCACGCCCCCAACGGTATCGCCTTCTTTACGGATTTTTCTCAGGTAAGTTTCCATTTTTTCGGCAGTTTTTTTATCTGGACAACGCACAGGATTGTTTTCTGTTTCAAATAAATCTATTTCCGTAAAGTCTTTTTTTAATTCTATTTCTCCCACAGCACTCACAAAAGCTTGAATTTTTACCTTGCTAATTACTTGTTTTGCAATAGCGCCCGCTACTACCCTACAAGCTGTCTCTCGTGCGCTTGCACGACCGCCGCCACGATAATCTCTGTGTTTGTATTTTTTATCGTAGGTAAAATCTGCGTGACTTGGCCGGTAAACATCTTTTATATGTTCATAGTCGCGGGATTTATAGTCTTTATTTACAATTTGGAATCCAATTGGTGTTCCGGTAGTTTTGTTTTGAAATATTCCGGAAAGAAAATCTACAATATCGCTCTCTTTACGTTGCGTAACAATAGCAGATTGACCCGGTTTTCTACGATCTAGATCTTTTTGAATAGCTTCTAAATCTAGCTCTAAATTTGCCGGACAACCATCTAAAATACCACCAATGGCTTTGCCGTGCGATTCGCCAAAAGTAGTTAGTTTAAAAAGTTTGCCAAAAGAGTTGCCTGCCATAGATAGCTTTTTAACAAATGTAATTTTTTATACCAATATCTGAAAATAGAATTTAAATTATCCCGCTTATTTTCTACAATAATAAAAAAATGCGGTTTAAAAACCTTTGAATATGTATATTTGATAAAACTTAAAAATTATGAGAAAACTGCTTTTTCTTTGCGGAATTACATTATTGTTTTTTACCGTAGGTTGCTCTGATGATGATTCTGATGTACTAAATTCTAACCTTGCGAATTATTATCCGTTAGAAAATAATAATTCTTGGACGTACACTAACCGCCTTAACATAGAGCAACAAGAGAACCAAGAAGGCACAGAAACGCTTACAGCAGTAGATGCCGGCAACAACGCCTATACTTTTGAGCGAGAAGGCGATATCTTAACCGGTTTTGCATCTAGCATTTTAACTAATGGCGAAGTAACCAAACAAAACAATAGTTTGCTATATAATGGCGCTTTAACTATAGATTTAAGTGAATTTGGTTCTTTTCCAATAAACCTAGAACCTATTGTATTTAGTATAGAAAATGCGAAATTGTATGATAAAGCAGCTAGCGCCGGAACCAATTTATTTTCTAATTCTAATCAAATAACGCAAGAACTTAGTTTTGAAGGACAAAGTTTTGATTTGGTTATAGACTATGACATTTTTATAGATCAAGGCCAAAAACTGGATAATTATAGCGTTGCTACGGAAAGTTTTGCAGATGTAATAACCTCCAAAATAGGTTTAAGAATGAGCATAAGCGCCATTGTTGGTGGTTTTATAAGCCTACCGCTGTTAGATGAAACCGAAGTAATAAGTTCTACCAATTACTTTGCAAAAGACATTGGACTTATTTACAACGAAACCCAATACGATATTGCTACCGAAGCCATAAGCGAAATAAACATACCCAGTTTAGAATACCACGCCGTTTTATCACAAGTTATTGATTCATATAGCTTTAATTAGGAATAATTAAAGTAAAGCTTCATTCAAAATACTTACGGGATGCAATGCTATTTTCTGCGTTCCATCTAGAATTTGATGTCTGCAACTCGTACCATTTGCCGAAATAACAACTTCAGGTGGCGCTTTTCTTACAGCCGGAAATAAAGAATGTTCGCCTATTTGCATACTTATTTTATAATGTTCTTTTTCATAACCAAAACTGCCCGCCATCCCGCAACAACCCGAATTGATAATGCGCACTTTATAATTTTTAGGTAAATTAAGCATATCAAAAGAATGCTTAGAATTACTTAAAGCTTTTTGGTGGCAATGCGTATGCAGCTTTATGGTTTTATTTTGTGTAGTAAATTGGTCACTTTTGATATTTCCAGCCTTTATTTCGGCAGCTAAAAATTCTTCTATTAAAAATACATTTTTAGAGAGTTTTACAGCTGTATCTTTATTATTTGCCAAACGTAAATATTCGTCTCGAAAACTTAAGATGGAAGATGGCTCTAGACCTATTAATGGACTTTCTTCTGAGATTATCTTAGAAAAAATACTAATATTCGAGTTTGCTAAAGCTTTTGCTTCTTCCAAAAAACCTTTAGAAATATAACTTCTTCCGCTTTCTTTATGGTTTAGTATTTTGACTTCGTAGCCTAAATTAACCAATAAATTTATAGCGTCTACTCCAATTGTAGTATCTAAAAAATTGGTAAATTCATCAATAAAAAAATATACCGATTTAATTTTATTAACCGGTTTTAAGTTAATTTTATTTTGCCCGAGTAGCTTCCATAAACTTCTACGCGCTAATAATGGTAAACTTCTTTTTGGGGCTATTTTTGCTATTTTTTTTAGGAGCGAGCTAGTTAGTTTATTAGAAAAAAAGAAATTGGTAAGCAGTGGAAAATTACTACCCAATTTATTATAAGAGTTATTTTTTGCAAAAAGTTTATTTCTAAAACTAAAGCCATTCTCTTTTTGGTATTGGTATTCAAACTCAGCTTTATATACCGCCATATCTACGTTAGAAGGACATTCGCTTTTGCAGCCTTTGCAGCTAATACATAAATCTAAAACTTCTTTTAGTTCTTTGTTATCAAATTTTTTGTCTTGTGGGTTTTGCGTTAAAAATTCGCGTAAAGCATTGGCACGACCGCGGGTTGTATCTTTTTCGTTTTTTGTAGCGCGATAACTTGGACACATAACGCCGCCGGCTTCTACACTTTTTCTGCAATCGCCGCTGCCGTTGCAATTTTCTACCGCACGTAAAAGTCCGTTAGTATCTTCAAAATTAAATAAGGTTTTTATTTGCGGTTCCGTACGATTTGCTTCATAACGCAAATTTTCTGTCATTGGTAACGGATTAACAATTTTACCCGGATTTAAAATGTTATCCGGATCAAACGTATTCTTTATTCTTTGTAATAAACTATAACAATCTGCGCCAAGCATTTCTTTTATAAAAGAAGCCCTTACCCTGCCATCTCCGTGTTCTCCACTTAATGAACCTTTATATTTTTTTACCAATTTTGCCACAGTAGCAGTAATTTCCTCAAAAAGTTTTACCTGCTCTTTGTCCTTTAAATTTAAAATAGGTCGCAAATGCAATTCTCCTGCGCCGGCGTGGGCATAATAAACCGCGCGTTGGTTAAAACGTTTCATAATTTGTGTAAACTCTTCAATATAGGCAGCTAAATCTTTTAGCGCTACTGCCGTATCTTCTATACACGCTACAGCTTTTGCATCGCCGTGCATATTAGACAGTAAACCCAAACCGGCTTTTCTAAGATTTATAGCCTTATCTATATTATCGCCACGCAAAACCGGATGAGCATAGCTTTTAGTTTTATTTTGTAAAAGTTTTAATAAATTATCTACCTGTATTTGCAAGTCTCTAGTGTGATTATCTCTAACCTCTAGCATTAAAATAGCCTGCGGATCACCTTCTAAAAAAAACCTACTTTCCTTAAATTTAATATGGTTTTTTGTGCAATCTAAAATCACCTTATCCATCATCTCACAAGTATATAGCGAGTGCTGCATAACCAATTCTACCGCTTGCAAGCAATCTTTAATATTTGTAAAATGAGCAGCTATTAGAGCTGTATTTTTGGGAGGTAAATTATCTAATTGTAGAGTTATTTCTGTAATAAAAGCCAAAGTACCTTCGCTACCGGCCAATAATTTGCACATATTGAATTTTTGTGGCAAATTGGAAAAAACTTCGCTTTCTAAAAGTGCATCTAATGCGTAACCGGTATTTCTACGATGAATCTCTGGTTTGGGAAAATTATTTTCTATTAATTTTTGGTTTTCTTTATCTTTTAAAAGCTCATAAATATTTTTATAAATACTGCCTTCTAAACTGTTTAATTTTGTTTTTTCAAGAAATTCTTTTTTATCAATTTCTTCAAAAGTAACTATAGAGCCATCGCTCAAAACCGCTTTTGCTGCAATTACTTTGTCGCGGGTTACGCCGTATTTTATAGAGGTGGTTCCGCTAGAATTATTACCAAACATGCCGCCCAACATACAGCGGTTAGAAGTAGAAGTATTGGGGCCAAAAAACAAGTCGCTGTCTTCTAAAAACCTATTTAAATCATCTCGTATAACGCCGGGTTGCACCACTACCTGCTTTTTATTTTCATCTAGCCGGATAATTTCCGTAAAGTGTTTAGAAATATCTATTACAAGACCATTTCCTACGCATTGTCCCGCTAAAGAAGTGCCCGCTGCACGCGGAATTATACTAAGCTTTTTTTCTTTTGCAAAAGAAAGCAACTGCTTAATATCGTCTGTGTTCTTAGGAAAAGCAACGGCAATTGGCATTTCTCGATACACCGAAGCATCTGTAGCATATAGGGTTTGGGAAAGTTTATCGTAGTGCAAACTTCCGTTAAGTTTTGTTTCTAAATCTTTTAGCAAAATAATTGATTGGATTTTTTATAAAAATACGATTAAAGCAGGAAAAACAAAGCTTGTTAATAAATTTTAAATTAACAAAACATTAGAAGATAAGCCGCATGCAGCGGTAGTTTAAGCAATATATTTGCTAAAAAACTTAGTAAAATGAAGAAGTATTTATTGACGGCGATAATCTTCGCCACAGGTATTTTAGTTTCTCAAGCGCAAGAAATTGCCCCTAATGCGCTCGGGCTTCGTTTAGGTGGTGCCAATGGTGTTGGTGCAGAAGTATCTTACCAACGCGCTTTTGGTGATAATAACCGGATGGAGTTTGATTTAGGTTGGCGAGATGATAACCATTTTGATTTGGTAAAAGCTACAGCGCTTTACCATTGGGTATGGAATATTGATGGCGGTTTTAACTGGTATGCAGGTGCCGGCGGTGGTTTAGGTATTGTAGACGACAACCATCACTACGAAGATCATCATCACGATGATGGCGCCTTTTTATATGTGGCCGGTAATATAGGAATAGAATATAACTTTGATATTCCTTTAATCTTATCGATAGATTTTAGACCGGAAATTGGTTTTAGCGATTATGATGTAATAGACGATTTTGCGCCAGATTTGGCCATTGGCGTTCGTTACCAATTTTAAGCTTTAGCTAAAGCCCTCTCATAAACATCTTCGTAGAGCGGAACAATAGCATCGATATCAAATTTCGATGCTATTTTTTTTGCATTATCTTTAAATGTGCTTAAAGTTTCTTCATCTTTTAAAATATGCAAAGCGTTTTTTGCCATATCTTCTACATCGCCAACATCGCTCAAGAAGCCAGAATTACCCTGTTGGTTAACTTCCGGCAAACCGCCAGTATTGGTAGAAATGACTGGCACACCATTTACCATAGCTTCTAAAGCAGCTAGACCAAAACTTTCGCTCTCAGAAGGTAACAAGAATAAATCTGAAAAACATAAAATTTTATTTACTTCGCTACTTTCGCCCATAAAAATAATTTTATTGCGTACGCCTAAATCTCTAGCTAAATCTTTGGCATTCATAATTTCGGGACCTTCTCCCACCATTATAAGTTTAGATTTTATTTGTTTATTTATTTTCGCAAAAATTTTTATAACATCGTCTATGCGTTTTACTTTACGGAAATTACTAATGTGAACAATAATTTTCTCATCGTCTGCTGCCATAATTCTGCGTTGACAGTCTTCAAAGTTATTTTGTCTTTTGGACGTATCTATAAAATTTGGTACAACTTTTATTTCGTTTTTAATATTAAAATAACGCAAAGTGTCGTCTTTTAAGCTTTGTGAAACAGAGGTTACCACATCACTCTGATTGATGCTAAAAGTAACTGCCGGTTTATAAAAAGGATGATTACCAACCAATGTAATATCTGTACCGTGCAAAGTTGTAACCATAGGAATATTAATACCTTCTTCTTTAAGCATTTGTTTGGCCATATAACCGGCATAAGCATGCGGAATGGCATAATGCACGTGTAAAACTTCTATATTGTGCAATTTTACCATATCTACCAACTTGCTAGAAAGCGCCAACTCGTAAGGTTGGTAATGAAATAACGGGTATTCTGGTACATTAACTTGGTGATAATGTATATGATTGGAAAGGTGTTCTAAACGAACCGGCTGTTTGTAGGTGATAAAATGTATTTCGTGCCCACGTTGCGAAAGCGCCATTCCTAATTCGGTAGCTACTACTCCGCTTCCGCCAAAGGTGGGATAACAAACAATTCCTATTTTCATATTACTTTTCTTAATTGCCTTAAATGTAAACTTTCTCTTAAGTCTTTGGTATAATTTAACCGCTTTTAACGCTTGTTACTCTATAGCTTGATAAATTGCAGCTTGTATTTTTGTTCGGATGTCTTCTGTTATTAATTTTCTATTGGTGGCATCTGGGAAGGTTCTGTTAGAAAGAAAAACATATATAATTTCTTCATCCGGATCTGCCCACGCATAAGTTCCGGTAAAACCGGTATGGCCAAAACTATTCATAGAAACGCAGCCACAAGTTGGTCCTACTTCTTCTAATTGCGGTTTATCAAAACCCACTCCTCTACGCACGTCTTCATCGCAGTAATAACAAGTATTAAAGGCGTTTATAGTTTCTCTTTTAAAGTAATTTCTCCCACCATAGTAGCCGCCGTTCAAATACATTTGCATGATTTTGGTCACATCATTAGCATTGCTAAAAACACCTGCGTGACCACCAATACTTCCTTGCATAGCTGCGCCTTGGTCGTGCACATAACCTTGTATTTTTTGCTCGCGCCAGTAATCGTCTATTTCTGTAGGAATAATGTTATTTTTATCTATCCGATTTAACGGTAAATAACCGGTTCTGTTTGCGCCAATAATTTTATACAAATGTTCTTGCGATAAATAGTCTAAAGAAGAAGCATAGGCACGTTCTATAAAGCGCTTTAAAAAATAGTAGGGTAAATCTGAGTATTTGTATTCTAATTTTTCTCGAAGTTCGCTGTTTGCTATAGCTTTATATATCGTGTCTTGTAAGTCTTGGCGCATATAGAAATTCTCAGCAACTTTAACAGAGAATTTCCCCGATTTATTTCGTTTAAAATATTTTGTAGAAGCTTTATTTGTTTCTTCGTCTATAGTAGCAATGTAAAAAGGAATCCAAGGTTTTAAACGCGCATAATGACTAAGCATTTCTTTTAAAGTAATATTTGCTTTATTGGTATCTCGTAATTCCGGTAAGATTTCTTGCAAAGTAGTATGCATACTGATAATATCTTTCTCTTGCAGCTCCATAATTCTTGGCAGAGTTGCTAAAATTTTGGTTAGAGAAGCAAGATCGTATACATCGTCATTTTTTACCTTTTGTTTTTCTGCGTAGGTATGGTAGCCAAAATTTTTATGATAAAACACCCGACCTTTTCGTGCTATAACCAGTTGTAAGCCCGGCGTCATTTTATTAGCTACCGCAATTTTTGCTAAAGAGTCTATTACCGTCAATTTTCTAGAATCTATATCTACACTTTCTGGAGTGCCGTAAGATAATCGGCCAATAGAATTTGTTTTATACTGTGTGCCTACCGGAAAAGTATTGCCAATACTAACAGGTAATTTACCTTTGGCTCCTAAAGCACCAAATAAAATTTGAGCAGCTTTTTCTTGCGCTATTTTGCTATTTTGATAAGCAACCAAAATTGCATCTATATTGGTAAAACTATCTACATCTAACAAAGCATAAGGCCTTGCAAATAGGCTTAGAATAGTTAGGTTTTGAGCGGCAATTTTATCTAACCATTGTAATTCTTTGTTAGAAAATTTATAATCTTGCCAAGGGTTTTGGTTTGCTTTATGAAATCCAACTATTACGTGGTCATATTCTTTAAGGTTAATTAAAAGTTCTGATAAATTATTACTTTCTACCTTATCTACAGCTGTATATTTTTTTAAGGTATTTAAAAAATCGTCCCCCTTTTTATCTCCTAAAGCTACGTAAGCTACTTTGGTATTTTTTAATTTTTTTATGGGTAAAATTCCGCGATTATTTTTTATAAGTGTAATAGCTTTTTCAATGGCTTCTTCATAAATCAAATCGTCTTTTGCGGTGTTTAAATCGTTTATTAAATTGGTAGTGTCTACGGATTTGTACGCATTAAGACCTACTTTATATTTAGCCATTAAAATTTTCTTTACGGAATGTTTTAATCGCTTTTCTGTTATTTCACCACTTTTGTATGCTTTTTTAATTTGCGCCACTCCTTTTGGCACGCTTTCCGGAATAAGCAAGATGTCGTTACCCGCTTTAAAAGCTTCCAAATCTACTTTTCCCGGCTCATCATAGTCCGAAATTCCTCGCATATTCAGGGCATCGGTAAAAATTAAACCCTTATACCCATAATCTTCTTTCAGTAAATTGGTAATAATAGGTTTGGAAATAGAAGAAGGATGATTTTTCCTATCATCTAAGACCGGTACATTTAAATGTCCAACCATTATACTGGAAACTCCCGCTTTAATCATTAATTTATACGGATATAATTCTATGCTATCCAGGCGTTTTCTACTAAAATTTAAAACTGGTAAGGCTTTATGAGAATCTACATCTGTATCGCCGTGTCCGGGGAAATGCTTAGCGCTAGATAAAACATTTTCGCTATGCATGCCCTTCATAAAAGCAATGGCTTTTTGGGTTACATTGTATTTGTTTTCGCCAAAAGAACGGTTGCCAATTATAGGATTATCCGGATTTACGTTTATATCTACCACGGGCGCAAAATTGATATGCACGCCCAATCTTTTGTTATGTTTACCTATTTGTTTTCCTACGCGCTCAACTGTTTTTAAGTCTTCTATGGCGCCAAGTGTCATATTCCACGGAAATGCGTAAGTAGAATCTAAACGCATAGACAAACCCCATTCTGCATCCATACCAACTAACAACGGTATCTTTGAGAGTTCCTGGTATTCGTTATTTAGTTTTGCTTGTCTTTGTGGACCGCCTTTAGAAAAAATAACCCCACCAATATGATAATTTTTTATAAGAGTTTTTATATGGTCTGTGACCGATTTTGGTTTACTCGAAAAAATATCGACCATAAATAACTGACCAATTTTTTGGTCTAAGCTCATACCACTATAAACACTATCTACCCATTTTTTTTGTGCAATTTTATTGGCGCTTTCCAGCGGACTTTTTTGCGAAAACACCAAAGAGGAACAGAGTAAAAAACAGAAAAGAAGACTTTTTTTCATAAAAAATTCGCCTAAATAAATTAAAAGAAAAGCGTTTAAAATTGGATTTACAAATTATAAAAACCTGCTATGCCAACTTTCTTTTAATGGCACTTCCCAATCTTGTTCGTATTCTTGCTTTGTGTTTACTAAGTTGTTAAAAACAATAGTATTAGGCGAAACCGAACGGTTTTTTACCATTTTGCGAAAATCTTTTAGTGCTTTGTAAGCCACAAATTCTCCTTGCTTGTAGGTAACATTCATTTTATCAAGCAAATCTACATTATATTCTTTTTCCAAATCTTGTATAAAATGCACCGAAGCATCAATAGAGCAACCGCTGGCACCGGTTTCTTCTTGGTCTAAACCAAAAACAATAAACCTACGGTATTGATAATCTACCCCAGCTTTAAGGTTAGCGCCGTGAGCTGTCCAAGTGGTTAAAAAATTATCTACTTTGGTTCTTATTTCTTGTAATTCTTCTTCCGTAAAGGGTCGATTGGCTTGATAAATCCAGATTCTTGAAGAACCTGGTAATTGCTTAAAAGGAACGAGCATAATAATAGGAATTTCTACAGTTAAATATTAAAGGTCTTCTGCTTCTGCTATCATTTCGGCAACATCTTTTACCTGTATGTTGTCTTCTTGATTTTTTCCTTTTACCCCATCTGTCATCATGGTATTACAAAAAGGGCAACCTGCTGCAACCACATCTGGTTTGGTTTCCATGGCTTGTTCTGTACGTGCTATATTAACGTCTTTATTTCCTTTTTCAGGTTCTTTAAACATTTGTCCGCCGCCGGCGCCACAACACATGCCCTTGCTTTTACACCGTTTCATCTCTACCAATTCTACTTCTAATTTTCTAAGTAAATCTCGTGGTGCTTCGTATTCGTTATTGGCACGACCTAAATAACAAGGATCATGAAAAGTAATGCGTTTTCCTTTAAATTTACCGCCTTGTACTTTTAAACGGCCTTCTTCCATCAAGGATTTTAAAAATTGGGTATGGTGCATTACTTCGTAACTTCCACCCAATTCTGGATATTCGTTTTTTATGGTATTAAAACAGTGTGGGCAAGCGGTTACTATTTTTTCTATTTCGTAGCCGTTGAGAACTTCAATATTTGTAGCGGCTTGCATTTGAAATAAAAATTCGTTACCGGAGCGTTTTGCGGGATCTCCTGTGCAACTTTCTTCGGTACCTAAAACTGCAAAATCTACTTTGGCTTTAGATAAGAGTTTTACAAAAGCTTTGGTAACTTTTTTTGCTCTATCGTCAAAGCTTCCCATGCAACCAACCCAAAATAAAACTTCCGGCTTTTTACCTTCTGCCATATATTCTGCCATTGTTGGTACTTTTA
The DNA here is from genome assembly GCF_006546625.1 of Haloflavibacter putidus. GTDB lineage: Bacteria > Bacteroidota > Bacteroidia > Flavobacteriales > Flavobacteriaceae > Mesonia > Mesonia putida. The sequence goes on along the minus strand of NZ_VIAR01000002.1, from coordinate 239,038 downwards.
TTGCTTCTGCCATAATATATATATGCTTTTTTGTCTAAAATTATTGTTTCTAGTTATTTTCTTCTGCCCATTTTAAACGGTCCATCTGGTTGTATGGCCAAGGAGCGCCATTGTTTTCTATATTGGTCATTGCAATATTGAGCTCGTTTGGTGCAGCACTTTGCTCCATCATTAAATAACGTCTCATATCTAAAATAATAGAAAGCGGATCTATACCAATTGGGCAGGCTTCTACACAGGCGTTACAAGTTGTACAAGCCCAAAGTTCTTCTTGCGTAATATAATCTCCTAACAGCTGTTTGCCGTCTTCTTTATATTCGCCATTTTTATTAATGTTTTCGCCAATTTCTTCTACTCTATCACGAGTATCCATCATTATTTTACGTGGCGATAATTTTTTACCGGTTATGTTGGCAGGACATTCTGATGTACATCTACCACATTCTGTACAAGTATAGGCGTTTAAAAGTTGTACCCAGTTTAAATCTTGTACATCGCTGGCACCAAATTTTTCCGGTTCTTCTTCTTCTCCATTTTCTTCCGGTGCAGCAAATGGGTCTGCGTTAGGATCCATCATTAAATCTACTTCCTTTTTCACTGCAGCCAGATTATTCATTTCGCCTTTAGGCTTAAGTTTTGCATAATAGGTATTTGGAAACGCCAATAAAATGTGCAAATGTTTGGAGTAATATAGATAGTTTAAGAAAAATAGAATTCCTAAAATATGCAACCACCAAGCAGCACGTTCTACAATAATTAAAGTGGAAACACTTAACCCGTCTAAAAGCGGAAGTAAAAACTGACTAACAGGAAAAGCGCCCATTATTTGACCATTGGCAGCAGCATAATGTTCTGCTCCTAGTAGTTGTAGTTGGTAATCACTAGCATTCATTAATAAAAACAAGGCCATTAAAACCATCTCAAAATATAAGATATAATTAGCGTCATTTTTTGGCCAACCCTTCATTTCATTAGCCCAAAAGCGTTTTATCTTACTAATATTTCTTCTGGTCCAAAATACTATAACACCCAATAATACCAAAAAAGCCAAAACTTCAAAAGAACCGATTAAAAAGTCATAACCGGGACCTAAAAAAGAAAAAATGCGGTGGGTACCAAAAATACCATCTATAATAATTTCTAAGACTTCTATATTAATGATTACAAAACCAACATATACAAAAATGTGCATTATACCGGCTATTGGTCGTTTTACCATTTTAGATTGTCCCAAGGCTACTCTGGCCATATTACCAAAACGAGCTTTAGGATTATCTGTACGGTCTACATCTTTTCCTAGTTTTATATTTCGGATTAAGCGTTTTACATTTCGGGCAAAAAAGCCAATACCAAAAAGTAGGGCAGCGATAAAAATTATTTGAGCGATTAATTGCATGCTAAATCTATTATTTTAAAGAATCTTTTGGTTTTTCATATTCTCCGGCATTTTTTCCAAATACAGAGAAATGTACGTAACGTTTTGGGTTTAATTTAATATCTTGTAAAAGCTCTTCCATTTGTTTGGTGGCTCGCTCAAGATTTTCGTAAGCGGTATCGTCATTTAATAACTTACCGGCTGTACCCTCGCCGTTTTCTAATTTGGCAGCTACCTTTTTAAAATCTGAAGCAACTTCTTCAAAATCATTTAAAATTTTATTTATTTCTATCGTAGAGAGCGTGTCTGAAAATTTATTGAAATTGGCAGACATTTCATCTAAATTTGTAAAAGTTCTATCTAACTTAGAGGAGTTATCTGCTAAAAGTGCATCTATAGACCGGGATGCTCCTTTTAACGATTTCATAGTTTCGCTAAATTCTTTAATGGCAACTTGGAGATTTTTTCTGGTATCGGGATCTAATAGTTTGTTAACTCCGGTAATTACAGAATCTGCACTTACCACGGCGTTTTCTACCTTGTTTTGAAGTGGGGTTAATTTATCGTTAACCAACTCTAATAAACCTTCATCTATTGTAGCATTTAGCGTATCGCCATCTTGCGCTCTTTCTCCCCCATATTCTGGAATTATAGATACAGATTTTCCTCCTATCAAACTACCACCATAAATTTGAGCAGTACTGCTTTTATCAAATTCAAATTTATTTTGCACGTTTAGGGTTACCAAAAGCTCTCCTTTATTATTTAAAAATCTAATATCTGTAACGCTGCCTACCTGCAAACCATTAATGGTTACTTTAGAAGATTTGGCAAGCCCTTCTACATCTTCATAAACAGCATAAAAAGTACGGTTGTTTTCTAACAAATTATTACCTTTTAAAAAGCTGTAGCCAAATATTAATAAAATTATGGCTATAATAACTAATAAGGCTGTTTTTACTTCTTTGGTTATTTTCAAGTGATTAAGATTTAGATAGTGACAAATTTAAGCATTAAATATAGAAAAGTAGCTTTATTTAGCTTTAGTTTTTAACGCCTCATTAACGCTTATTTTTTTTCCGTTTTTAAACGCAACTATATAACTTTGTTTATAACCTTTTTTATCTGCTTTACGCTGAAGCTCTTGTATGTCTAGATAATCGGAAGTTTTACCGTAATAATATTTATAAAGCTTTCCTTCTTTTTTACGGTCTATATTATGCAAGCCTCTAAAGTTATACGGTAACGTTTCTAAAGGTGTAGAACCGGCAGCAAGTTGCACTCTAAATATAATGTCTTTATAAATATCTGTTTCTTTTGTACCAGCAATTGGACTTTCTGGAGTAGATTGCATCTCTAAGGCATGCAAATTAATATTGTTTTTATAGTTAATAACGCCATCTACAATAGCCTCTGCCATTTTTACTTGGCCGTTGCCGGAATTTAAAAATCTACCTTCTGAGTTATTGGTTAAAAATCCTGTCTCTATTAATACACTTGGCATATAAGTTTTGCGCAGCACTAAGAAACCAGCTTGTTTAACACCGCGATTTAAACGCTGTAACGCGTTGGTAAATTGCTTTTGTACAAAGTCTGCCAATAAAATACTTTGGTCTAAGTATTCTTCTTGCATCAACGTCATACCTATATAAGAAGCTGGAGATTTAGGGTCAAAACCACCATAAGTAACTTCATAATCTTCTTCTAAATAAATAACCGAGTTCTCTTTCATGGCAATTTTTAGGTTATCGTCATTTCGGTGTAAACCTAAAACAAAAGTTTCTGTGCCGTGAGCTTGTGAGCTGTGGGCATTACAATGTACAGATACAAACAAATCTGCATTAGCATCATTAGCTATTTTTGCTCTTCCGTCAAGGGTAACAAAAACATCTTTTTTGCGGGTATAGAGTACTTTTATATCGTTTTGTTTCTCCAGTTCTTTTCCAACTTTTAAAACAATACTCAAAGCAATGTCTTTTTCTTTATATCCATTGCCACGGTTACCGGGATCTTTACCGCCGTGGCCGGCATCTAAAACAACTACAAATTTCTGGTTGTTAGAATTGCTCTGTGCGTTAACCGGAAAGACCATTACTAAAAAAGCAAATGCGCACAATAAAAAAGCTACTTGTTTTGTTCTCATCATAAATAACTTGTCAAGATTTTTAACGGCAATCTGTTTAATTTATATATTTTGACTATACCGCTTTCAAAAATATATGTAATTTTGACTTTTCAAAAAGCAAGCCAAACATTACAAAAATAGTACTATAAGCGTTGCGCACAAATATACAATACATACTTTTATTATTTTCGGTTTTCTTTATTGGCAAGCCTGTTTTTGCGCAAGAAATAGATACAGTTAGCAAACCAAAAATTCCGGCAATAGAGCTACCTGCCTTTAAAGAAGCCGACTCTACTTCTATTTTAAACCCGCTAAATTTAAAAGAGCAAGACACGGTAAAGAGCGATTCTGTAAAGGTAAAACAACAATCTTCGCTTACCGCGGATGTTATTTACTCTGCAGAAGATTATATTCGGTTTGACCGAAAAAATGAACGCGTTTATCTTTACAATGAAGCAAAAATAAATTACGGCGATATAAAAATAAGCGCCGGTTTAATTATTTTAGATAACCAAAAAGAAGAAGTCTATGCTTTTGGTATTGAAGATTCTTTGGGAGAATACACGCAGAAACCCGTTTTTGAGCAAATAAATAATAAAGTAGAACCAGACAGCATTCGTTTTAATTTTAAAACCGAAAAGGCTTTGGTATACAACTCCAGAACCAAACAAGGCGATTTTAATGTAAAAGGACAGATAACCAAGCGCGAAAACGATTCGGTTATTTTTATGCGCAATGTCAAATTTACCACTGCGCAAGATATAGATAATCCCGACTATTATTTTTACGCCCGGAAAATAAAAATGGTACCCGATAAAAAAATTGTTGCCGGTTTGGTAAATATGTATATCGCAGACGTTCCTACTCCGCTGGGTTTGCCTTTTGGTTATTTTCCGCTAACAGATGAACGTGCTTCCGGATTTATAATTCCTTCTTTTGGCGATAATAGAAATCGCGGTTATTTTTTAATGAATGGCGGCTATTATTTCGCGGTAAGCGAGTATTTTGATTTTGCTGCCTTGGGAGATTATTACACCAACGGGAGTTATGCTATGCGCTTAGAATCTAATTATGCTTTGCGCTATAATTTTCGTGGTAATTTGAGTTTTAGATATGAACGCTTATTAAATAGTGAACGCGGTTTCCCGGATTTTAGCGAATCTTCTATCTATAACATTAGATGGTCGCATACGCAAGACGCTAAAGCCAACCCGAATTCTAGGTTTTCTGCTTCGGTAAACTTAGGAAGTAGCCGTTATTACCAAGAAACCATAAACCAAACCAATACCGGTAGTTTTTTAAATAACAATTTAAGTTCTTCGGTATCTTATTCTAAACGCTTTCCCGGAGAACCGGAAATAAACCTTAATATCGCTGCTACACACAACCAAAACACACAAACCCAAGAGATAAATATGACATTGCCAACGGTGCAGGCAAGTCTGAGTAGAATTTACCCGTTTGAACCAAAAACAGGAGCTAAAAAAGGTATTATTCAAAATATAAATTTTCAGTACAACTTTAAAGGAGAAAACCGTTTTAAAACTTCAGATTCTTTATTTTTTAAACCCGAAATGTTTAAAACCGCAAGAACCGGTATTCAACACAGCATACCTATAAGCACCAATTTTAAACTTTTCAATTACTTTAGTGTATCTACCGGAACCAACTTTAGAGAAAATTGGGTTTTTAAAACCTACGAAAAGTCGTACGACCAACAAAACCAAGAAGTAATTACAGATACTATAAATGGTTTTGATGCCTATAGAACTTATGATTTTAACGCTAATATTGGTACTACGGTTTACGGAAAAGTAAATTTTAAAAAAGGAAGTAAAATACAAGCCATTCGGCACGTTATTAAGCCCAACTTAAGTTATAATATTAATCCGTCTTTTGACCGTTATTACGATACTTATTTAATTCCTGGAACGGGCGGTTTGGAAGACGAAATTAGAGAATATTCGCGGTTTGAAAGTTCTCTTTACGGAGCGCCAAATAAAAATTATTCCAGTTCTTTAGGATTTTCGGTAACCAACGATTTTGAAGCGAAAGTAGCTACTAAAGACACGCTTGAAGAAGAACCACGTAAAGTAAAGCTGCTTAGCAACTTACAATTTAATACTTCTTATGATTTTGCAGCAGACTCTATACATTTCCAACCCGTTAGTTTTAGAGGAACCCTTCCTATTATTCAGAATAAATTAGACGTTAATTTTAACGGAGCTTTAGACCCATATGCGTTAGATAACAACAACCAAATTATAGACGAGTGGAATATTAACAACGGTGGTAGTCTATTTCGATTAACACGGGCAAATGTAAGTTTTGGTTACTCTTTTTCTAGCACAGATTTTGAAGGTGGCGAAAAAAACACAGACGAGTTAGAAAACGAAACTTTTAGAAACGGCGGTAGACCAGACGATTTGTTTGGAAAAGGAATGGATTTAGACGGTACTTTCTATGATGAAAAAGAAGAAGATGACGAGCCGGTTACCAACGATACCGAGCGATATCACTATAAAATTCCGTGGAATTTACGCTTATCCTACACAATGACGTACAACAATACAGCGCGTCAAAACGAGATTTCTTCACACTCGCTTATGTTTTCTGGAGATGTAGAACTATCTCCGCGTTGGTCTGTGGGAGCTTCGTCTGGTTATGATATTAAAAATAAAGGCTTTACTTACACACAACTTCGTTTTTCGAGAGATTTAGAAAGTTGGCGAATGTCTTTTAACTGGACTCCCTTTGGAATACGAGAATCTTGGTATTTCTTTATAGGAATTAAGGCGAATGTGTTGAGCGATATTAAATATGATAAAAACCGAGAACGCGACAGAAACTTATAAAATTACATAAAATGAGAAGTATAATTAACACCTCTAAAGCGCCGGCTCCTATTGGGTCATACAACCAAGCGGTGCTGGTAAAAGAAACCTTATATATTTCAGGACAAATAGCCATAGACCCTGAAACTAACGAGTTAAAAACCAGCTCCCTAGAAGAAGAAACCGCTTTGGTAATGCGAAACTTGTCTGCTATTTTAAACGAAGCAGACATGACGTTTGAAAACGTAGTTAAATCTTCTATTTTTATTAGCAATATGAAAAACTTTGCTATAATAAATAAAATATACAGTAAATGTTTTCGGGAAGAAAATGCACCAGCCCGCGAAACGGTAGAAGTAGCAAACTTACCAAAATATGTAAATGTCGAAATTAGTATGATAGCGGTACGTTAAAATAACCTTATATGCTTCTTGCTACCATAGACTGGCTTCTTATAATTGGTTTTTTTCTTGTAAGCTTGCTTGTAGGAATTTTAGTTTCTAAAAAAAGTGGTAAAAACACAGCTAGTTTTTTCCTTTCTGGCAGAAATATGCCTTGGTGGTTATTGGGCGTTTCTATGGTGGCTACAACCTTTGCCGCAGACACGCCCGGTTTGGTTGCCGGTATTGTAAGAAAAGATGGCGTTTACGGAAACTGGATCTGGTGGAGTTTTTTATTAACCGGCATGTTAACCGTTTTCTTTTATGCCAAACTCTGGCGAAAAAGCAATATTACTACAGATTTAGAATTTTACGAGTTACGCTATAGCGGAAGAAGCGCAGCCATACTAAGAGGTTTTCGGGCGGTTTATTTAGGTGTTTTCTTTAACATAGTAATTATGGCAACGGTTTGTTTGGCCGCCATAAAAATTGGGCATGTAATGTTTGGCTTTTCGGAAGTGCAAACGCTTATTATAGCTTCTTTGGTTACCGTAACTTATTCTATGTTAGGCGGTTTACGAGGCGTTCTAATAACAGATTTTATACAGTTTATTATTGCAATGGTTGGTAGTATTTGGGCAAGCATTTATATTTTAAACCTACCCGAAATTGGCGGATTAGAAAATTTATTAAATCACCCTAAACTCGCACAAAACACAAATTTTTTCCCTGATTTTTCGCAACCTGAAATTTATGTACCTTTATTGGTTATTCCACTTGCTGTGCAATGGTGGAGTGTTTGGTATCCCGGGGCAGAACCCGGCGGTGGTGGCTATATTGCGCAACGAATGTTGGCCGCCAAAAACGAAAAACATGCCGTTTTGGCAACTTTATTTTTTAACGTTGCGCATTATGCTTTACGTCCGTGGCCGTGGATTCTTATTGGTTTGGCTTCTGTAATTATGTTTCCAACACTAGGCAGTTTGCAAGAAGCTTTTCCTGATTTGGGTGCCAGCTTTGTAAAAGACGACCTCTCCTACCCCGCTATGTTAACATTTTTACCGGCAGGTTTATTGGGCATAGTAGTTACTTCTTTAATCGCTGCTTTTATGAGTACAATTTCTACCCATTTAAACTGGGGAAGCAGTTATGTTGTAAACGATTTTTACGCCCGATTTGTAAACAAAAACGCCACCGAAAAACAAAAAGTTTTAGTTGGTAGACTTTCTACGTTAGTAATGATGGTGTTTGCCGGCTTACTCTCCTTAGTATTAGAAGAAGCGCGGGATGCATTTAATTTGTTACTACAAATTGGGGCCGGGACCGGCTTACTGTTTATCTTACGTTGGTTTTGGTACCGTATAAATCCGTATAGCGAAATTGCGGCAATGGCGGTTTCTTTCTTAGTTGCTTTACTCTTTTTTATAAATAATAAAGCAGATCAACCTTTATTTGAGCTTGCAGGCCATTGGCAATTAGTTTGCGGCGTTATTATAACCACTATTGCTTGGGTTTTGGTTAGCTTATTGACAAAGCCTAGCAACAAAGAAACTTTACGGAAGTTTGAAGAAAAAGTATTTGATAACAGCCAGCGTTTTGTTTATTTTAAGTATAAAATATTGGCGTTCTTTCTTGGTGTTATCGGTATTTATAGTATTCTTTTTGGTACCGGTTATTTTATTTATGGCGATCTTTTTTTAGCCGGAATAGCTTTTAGTATTTGTATACTTTGTACGCTTTATTTAATAAAGTATTGGAATAAAATTGTGTAGCCGAGTTCTTTCCGTAAAGTAAAAAATAACTTTACTTTTTTTTAACCAACAATTATATAATTTTTAGTAAAAATGCATAGAAAAGGCCTTATCTTTAAAGATGAACCAAAAAATTTGTACTATGCTAATCAAAGAAAAAGAATTTAACACGCTGATTGAACATACCGATAAGTTTTGTGTTTCTATGTTTATTCCTACTGCTCGTGCAGGAAAAGATGTTTTAGAGGAAAAAAATCGTAAACACTTAAAATCAGAATGGGATACGGTTAAAAAAGAATTAAACAACCAAGATATAGACCAAGCTCACTTAGAGAAGTTAGACCAAAAAGTAAATGGCATTTTACAAGACAGTAACTTTTGGAGAAACCAATCTGACGGTTTAGCGGTTTTTGTTGCCGAAGATTTTTTTGAATACTATAGCGTGCCGGTAAACTTTGCGGCTTATCATTATATTGGACAATCGTTTTATATAAAGCCATTGCTGCCAATTTATACAGACGATGAAAAGTTTTATATTCTCTCGCTACAAATTGAAGATGTAAAACTGTATGAAGCAACCAAATATACAATTGCAGAGGTAGATATTGAAGATTTGACTCCGGCGCGTTTAGAAGAACGTGTTGGTTATGATTATAAAGAAAAAGCCTTACAATTTAGAACCCAAAACGAAGATGGTGCTAAAACCCAATTTCACGGTCACGGCGGTAGCGAAAGAGACGAAAAAAACGAAATTTTATTGTTCTTTAGAGCAGTAAATAAAGGTTTGCAATCTTTCTTCAATAACAAAAAAGATCCTTTAGTAGTAGCATGTCAAGATTATTTGTTTCCTATTTACGAAGAAGCAAATACGTATAAAGAACTTTTTGACAAACCCGTACCTGGAAATCCGAATGATGGTAGCGCGCTAGATTTGCACGAGAAAGCAGTAGATTTACTCGAAGGTTTTATAGGGAAAAACGAACAAGAAAAAATAAACGATTTTAAAGAAACCACGCCAGAGAAGAAATCTTCTATTGTTCACGATATTATTCCCGCCGCTTTTGAAGGTAAAATAGACACTTTATTTTTAGAAAATCGTGCAGAGCTTTGGGGTAAATACAATGAAAAAACCAGAGAAGTAATTGTAGACAATGAAAAAGATGCTAAAAGTGTTTCTTTAATGAATTTGGCTGCCAAAAAAACAATTGAAACCGGCGGAAAGCTATTCTTGGTAGAAGCGCAATTTATGCCGGAACAAGAGGCTAAATTAAACGCGATTTACCGCTATTAATATTGTTTTGCTTTAATACCAATTTAAAGTAGTGAAGCTATCTTTCAAAAAAGTATTTTGCATCAATTTATCGGAAAACAATTTCCTATTTTGATAAATGCAGATTCTATTTGAAAGATAGCTTTTTTAATTGCCGGGAAATTTAATGTAATCTGGTGCTAAACTTTCTTTATCAGCTTGTTCTTTCACTTCTTCAGGAATTTGGTTTAACTCTATGTCTTTATTCAATACTTTATGGATTAACTCTTTAAACGTATCAAAATCTACCGAGTAAGAAAGACCAACGCCTTGTTTATAACCTAATTCTTCTCCTATATACTGAATTTCGTTCTCGCGATTAAAGAGTTTTGCTCGTAAATTACCTTCTTCGTTTAATAATAATTCTACTTCTACATCACCCACCACAACAGATTCTGTTACGCCGCCAATTGGCACCCCTACTTTACCGTTTATTAAAATACGTTTACTGATTTGTGTAGATAAAGTAACCCCAAAACGGTCTGCGGTATCTTGATCTGGCGTGCGGCCACCTTGGGTATAATTTATCCCGACTTCAAACTTAGCATCTTCATCAGAAAAAATATCGTTAAACAAACCAGATGCCCGCTCAAAAAGATTACCGGTTATAGCATTCTGACCAGTTGCATATTGACTGTAAAAACTACCTTGGGTAATTAAAGATAAAGCTTGTATTTCCGTGTTTTGCCTATCGCTAATCCGGTATTCCAATTCAGATTTTACCATAGAACTAAGCGTAGGATATTTTAAATCGAATTCTAAATCTGTTGCAGTTAGTTGGCCGGTTAAATCTATATAAACTTCTACCGGAATATTTCGGTTTACGGTAGGATTTTCAAGCAAAATAGCCGGGTTGGCTTCTGTCCTATATAAGGCGCTTACGTTAAGATCTGCGCGTGTTGGGCTGCCATCCCAAGTAATATTCCCGCCAGAAACTACTTCGAATTCTTTTTGTACCAAGCCCGCATACTTAAAATTATATACTCCTTCGTAAACCACAAAATCTCCCCACATATTAAACTTGCCGTTGGTGTTTATTTCTATAAGCAAAGTTCCGGCGCCGTTTCCCTTTAAGGAGCTTCCACTGTTTTGATCTACCACAATTTCTACTTGCGCATCGTTGGTAACGTCTAGTTCAAAAAACAATTCTAGACCTTTTACTTCTTTAATTTTTAATTCTTCCCCGGCTTGCAAAGCTGCTTTCTCTTCTGGGGTGATAAAGTAAATAAACGAATGATCGCCTATACTTTCTGTATCGTTCAACGGAATTTTAAAAATTGTACCGTCTTGGGTTTTTGCATTTACATCTATTACCAACTCATCTGTTGGTCCGGTAAGCGTGGCGTTTCCGCTAATAAAAGCAGTACCGTAATACAACGAATTTTCTTCTGCCTCTGTATCTAAAACCAGTAAACGCTCGGGGGCGGAAAGGTTTAAGTCTAAGCGCCATTTAGAAAAGTTATTATGTGAAATACTGCCATTTAAAATCCCTTTAGTGTTGTATTTTGTATCGGTAAGTTTAATATTTTCGAAAATAAATCTTTGCTCTTTTAAATTTACCAAAGCATTTTCTTCCATATCTAAATCTACTTCCAAGTACGGAATTTTAATTCCAGCTTGACTTAAACGCAAACTTCCTTCAATATCCGGATTAGTATAATTGCCGCTTACTTTTGCTTGCCCTGATGCAAAACCCCGGATGTTAGAAACCACATCTGTACCCAACGCACTAAAGCCGGCAAGCGCAAATTTATCTAATTCTACATCCAAATCTATACTGGGGTTTTCTTCTGCAACGTTAATACTACCGGTAGCCGAAAGGAAATCTTTTTCATCCCGGCCTAAAAGCGCATCTATATTATATTTGGTGAGATTTTCGTTAGCAGCTATTTCTAATTTTAAATTACCGTAATCTATCGTGTTAATTCCTATATTTTTTATTTTTAAGGAAGAAGTTGGTTTAAAAACACCTTCTTCTTGAAGAAAATGCAAATCGCCATTAACGGTACCAGACAGTTTTAAATTTTCTATATCGGGGGTTATTTTAGCCAAGTCTACATCCGTAAAGTCTAATTTAAAATTTTTGGAAGTAGAATCGCGCATTGCACCACTAAGCCTAATCAACTCGTTTTTATGACGCATTACCAAAGTGTCTAACTGGAAATTATTTATGTTTTTATCGAATACAATTTGGGTGCTTTCTTTTTTATTTGGGTTTAAAAACCACGTACTTTCTTTAAATTTTACATTGCTTTTACGTATACCTACAACAGATTTATTTTCCTCGTTAATAGTATGGTAAAAACTAAGATTATACTCATCGTTATTGTTGCTGCCGCCTTGCAACTCAGACCGTACAAAAAGCGTGTCGTTTAAGGTTACGTTAATCAAATTTACTTTAGAGAAATTATAAAATCCGGTAGAAACGCTGTCAATATCTATAAAAGTATTAAATAGCGGATTGGTGTTATCTACTTGCAAGTTTACATTTTCTAAAGTATTACCATAAGCTTTTATTTGAGGCGATTTAAAAGTGAGTTTAAAATCAGAATCGGTAGATTCTACTCTTCCTTTTATAAATGTGTTGGGTGCCAAAGTAATATCGGGCAGCACGACTTCTATTATTTTGTTGTAAACATCAAAATTAAAATCTAAATATTGGTCGCTTTCTATGGCAATTGGACTGTAATTAGTGTAAAGACTGCCCAAAGCATTTTCAAAAATAGCAGGTATTTCTCGTATGTTGAATTTCCCTACAATTTCACCATCTATAATATCTGGCGAGTTTATTTGTATGGTGCGCACTTCTTCATCAAAAGAAGAAGTAATGCGCAGTTGATCAAACTCATAAAGATTTTCTTGGTTTTTATAACTAGCATCTTGCAACAAAATTTGTCCGCGGGCATCATTTAGGTTTTCGCCACGCATATTCATACTTACTAAACCTTTAAAAACAGAAAGAGTGTCGCGCTTCACAAAATTGAGCGCGTGCAAATCTGCATAATTTACATCTGCTTTAAAATCATATATTCCGGTTTGGGTGCTTACATCTGCCAAACCATTAAATTCTAATTTTAAATTAGGATCGTCACTAACTAACTTTCCGTTAAAAATAGAGTGTCTCACCACGCCTAAAACCTCTATATTATTATAGGTATAATCGTTAAAAGTAAAGTTGTTTATCGTGCCATTTAAGCTGGTATTTAAAGTTTGTTGGGTTAAACCACTACCATCTACATTTGCAGTGAAACTTGCTTTCCCTAAATTTTTATTTCCTAAAAGTTTTCCTAAATTAAAATTATTGATGCGCACTTTACCCTTATAGGTAGCAAAATCAGGATCGTGCAAATCTCCTAAATCTATTTGTAAATTGGCACTACCCAATTGTGTATTTACCTTAGAATTGGTAGAAACCGTAGTTGGCGTTGCTTTTAAATAACCTTGTAGGTTTATATTGCCCAATTGGCGCAATTCTTTCGGTAGATTATTGCCAAGAATATTGGGCAGTAAATTAGCTAAATCGTAATAATTGGTTGCTAATTCTGTAAAATCACCACTTACGGCAAAATTGTTTTTATTTTCCGTAAAGATATTGTCAAATTGTAGATTGCCGGCAATAACCGTTCTGTCCATCCCGCGCAATTGTAAGTTTTCTAAAGAAAAATTGTTTAATGTTCCCTGCATTTCTCCAGAAAAAACAATCCTTTCGGAAGAACCTAATTCATCGTAGAAAACGTGTAAGTCGCTGGTGGCTATTTCGGTTTTATCAAAATTGGCTTTTATTTTTACCTTGTTTTCAAAATCGCCCATCTGCTCCGGATTGTCGTATAAAAATACAATCGAGCCGTTAAGGGTAGATTGCGGGGTTTCTAAATGCAGGTTTTGTAACTCCATCTTAGTAGAAGTGTAAGCAAAATTGGTAGAAAGATTATCTATAACCAAGCCGCGTTTTTCTTTTCCGCACATCGTGTTAACATCCAAAAACACATCTTTACCAGCAACCAAAAGGTTTTTGGCATTAATGTTTAATTCTGAAAGGCTTATAATCTCTGGCGTTTCTAAAGATCTGTCTTCGTAGCTAAACTCACTATTGGTAGCAATAATATGACTTATACTAAGCTTAAAATTATTGGTATTGGGTTTGCCATCGTCAAATTTATCTGCAAAAATGCTAATATTATCGCTGTCTTCTCCTTCATAACGAACCAAGCGTAACTTTAATTTTTGTGCAGTAACATCGCCAAAATCTAAACGCTGCCCAGACAATAAGCCGGGAAGATTAAGAATAGAAGTTTCTAATTCTTGCGCACTTATGAGCGTATCTTGATGGTGGTCTGCAATATAAACTTCATCTAGAACCACATTACCATCATAAGACAAACTAATTTTGTTTAAACGGATATCTGTTCCATAAGTTTGGTTTAAACTGCCAACTATTTTCTTAGCTACAGAAGTTTGAACACCCGGGATAGAAAATACCAAAAACAAAACAATAAAAAGCAGCAAAATTGCTACTAAAATACGCCCTATTATTTTTAAAAATTTTTTAATGTAAATTTGGTTTAATTGCGGTTTGACAATTTTTCTATTTTCTGCGGAATAATCTTAATTTTGCATTAAGTTAGGCTGTTTACAAATTTAAGTAGCTTTGGTGCAAAATAAGCAATTTATATTGGCAAAAATTAAAAAATGAACAAGGAAAAAACATATATTTTAGGCATAGAATCTTCTTGCGACGATACTGCGGCAGCTGTTTTATGCAACGCAAAAATTGCCAGCAATATTATTGCTACACAAAAAATACACCAAGAATACGGTGGCGTGGTGCCAGAGTTGGCTTCTAGAGCGCATCAACAAAATATTGTGCCGGTAGTAGATCAAGCTTTACGGAAAGCTAACATACAGAAAAAAGACCTTGCTGCCATTGCATTTACCCGTGGTCCCGGCCTTATGGGATCTTTACTGGTTGGCACTTCTTTTGCAAAATCTATGGCAATGGCTTCAAACATTCCGCTTATTGAAGTTAACCATATGCAAGCCCATATTTTGGCACATTTTATCGAAGAAGAAAATTTTAAAAAGCCAACTTTTCCTTTTTTAGGACTTACCATAAGCGGCGGCCATACGCAAATTGTTAAAGTAGAAGATTATTTTAAGATGAGTGTAATTGGCGAAACTTTAGATGATGCTGTTGGCGAAGCTTATGATAAATGCGGAAAAATGCTTGGCCTCCCCTATCCTGCCGGGCCAGAAATAGACAAACTTGCACAAAAAGGAAACCCGAAAGCTTTTGAATTTCCCATTCCGCAGGTAAAAGATTTAAATTTTAGCTTTAGCGGATTAAAAACGGCTATGTTGTATTTTCTTCAGAAAAACGAAAAAGCCAACCCAGATTTTATTGAACAAAATTTAGAAGATATTTGTGCATCGTTTCAGTACACTATTGTAAAAATACTTCTAAAGAAGCTAAAAAAAGCGGTGCAGGAAACAAAGATTCGGCAAGTTGCAATTGGCGGCGGGGTTTCGGCCAATAGTGGCATTCGAAAAGCTTTAAAAGAAATGGAGCAAAAACACCAGTGGCAAGTTTATATTCCCAAATTTGAATTTACTACAGATAATGCTGCAATGATTGGTATTGTTGGTTACTATAAGTTTTTAAAACAAGACTTTTCTTCGGCTTCGATAAGCGCGCAATCCCGTTATCATTTATAAAAATATTTTATGCAACTTTTTTACAATCCGCAGCTTAGCAAAACAGACAAAACGGTTCTTTTCCCTAAAGAGGAAAGTAGACATATTGTAAAAGTTTTACGGAAAAAGGAAGGCGACCAAGTTTTTGTAACCAACGGAAAAGGTTTGCTTTTTACCGCAGTAATCACTCAGGCAAATCACAATAAATGCTTTGCGGAAATTACCGAATACCAAGAAACAGAGGCGCGTAAATACAAACTACACCTGGCAGTTGCGCCAACAAAAATGAACGATAGGTTTGAGTGGTTTTTAGAAAAAGCTACCGAAATTGGTATAGACGAAATAACCCCAATTATCTGCGATCATAGCGAACGTACAAAAGTAAAACTAAACCGTTTTGAGCGCGTGTTGCAAAGCGCCTTAAAACAATCTTTACATTACCGTATTCCCGTTTTAAATGCGCCAATTAGCTTCGAAAAGTTTATTGAGGAAAATTCCGCGAAAGCGCAAAAATTTATTGCCCATTGCGAAGAAGGTCATAGAAAATCCTTAAAAAACCAAGTAGAACTCAATAAAAGCTACACGATTCTTATTGGTCCCGAAGGCGATTTTTCTCCGGCAGAAATTGAAAAAGCTTTAAATAACAATTATATACCAATTAGCTTAGGAAATAGTAGATTGCGTACAGAAACTGCAGCAATTGTAGCTTGCCATAGCATTGCTTTTATGCACGATAACGATTAAAACGCATCTCAAAATGAAAAAATTACTTAGTATAATTTTAATCTTAGGCAGCCTAGTGGGGTACGGACAAGAAATAGCACTTTTAAAATATAAAGGTGGTGGAGATTGGTATAGTAATCCTACTTCTTTGCCAAATTTAATAGCGTTTTGTAACAAAAATATAAATACAAAAATTGCGGAAAAACCGGTAACGGTAGAACCATCTGATCCGGTTTTGTTTACTTTTCCTTTTGTGCATATGACCGGTCACGGCAATGTTTTTTTTGATGAAAACGATGTACAGAATTTACACGATTATTTAATTAGCGGCGGCTTTTTGCACATAGACGATAATTACGGCATGCACGATTATGTGGTAGAAGAAATTAAAAAACTTTTCCCCAACATCAAATTAGAAGAATTATCTGCGCAACACCCAATATTTTCTGCTGCTTTCGATTTCCCGAAAGGTTTACCAAAAATTCACGAACACGACGGAAAAAGACCCCAGGCCTTTGGTATTACACACAATAATAGGCTGGTTTTATTATTTACGTATGAAAGTGATTTAGGAAACGGTTGGGAAAACCAGGAAATACATAACGACCCCGAAGCTGTAAGACAAAAAGCGTTAAAAATGGGCGCTAATCTTATTAAATATGTTTTTGAACATTAGAAATGAACGAGCAATTAACCCATGAAAATAATGCTTTTGAAGCAAAAGAATTTCCTATAATTTTACTTAGCGAAACGGTTTTGCAACCCGCAAATACCGGAAGTTTGTTTCGACTGGCAGATGCTTTTGGTGTAAAGAAAATTTATTTACCCGAAGGGATAAACCTTAATAGCAACCGATTAAAAAGAACAGCAAGAGCAACAATTAAATCGGTGGAACATAGCTTTTTCTTTTCTATTGAAGAGATTGTTGCGCATTATAAACAAGTAGGTTATAAAATTTATTGTTTAGAAATTACAGAAGAAAGCATTGCTATAGAAAGAATACAGCTACAAACCGAATCTAAAATACTTTTGGTGGTAGGAAACGAAAATTTTGGTATTAGTTCCGCTACTTTAAAATTGGCAGATGCTTGTATACACATTACTATGTTTGGTCAAAACTCTAGTATGAATATTGCACAAGCCACGGGCATCGCACTTTTTGAGATTACAAAAAAGCTTAGTCAAATTAAAAAGAAATAATATCTTTACGCTGTGACTTCCAAAACCATAACATACGGCATTTTGAGAGCAGTGGGTATAATTGTAGGTATTATACTGCTTTTACTTTTTATTTACAAAATACAATCGGTTATCGTATATATTGCTATGGCTGCTGTAATTGCGTTAATAGGAAGGCCTATTGTAATTTTTTTAAAACACCGTTGTTATTTTCCTAACGCATTGGCCGTAGTAACTGTGCTTATAATAGTCTTGGGCGTTTTTATTGGATTAATAGGTTTGTTTGTACCAATAATAATAGAGCAAAGCCGCAACTTGAGTCAGATAGATTTACAAGCTTTTAAAAACGATTTAAATATTCTTAATAATCAAATACGAGATTATTTAGGCTTACAAAAAGAGATAAATATTTTACAACACTTACAAGGAACCAGTTATTTTAAAGATTTTAATTTAGGAATGATTCCCAATTTTCTAAATATGGTTTTCAGCGGATTTGGTGCAGGTCTAATTGCTATTTTCTCTACGCTATTTATTTCTTTTTTCTTTTTAAAAGACAGTAACCTTATGCTTAACAGTATTTTGGTTTTTTCTAACCGTGGAGAAGAAGCTCGTTTTAAACGTGTTTTTAATAAAATTAAAGTCTTGCTATCGCGCTATTTTGTAGGATTAACTATGCAACTTTTCGTATTGTTCGTTTTGTATTCTATTTTACTGATGGTTTTTGATATAGACAACCCAATTGCGATTGCTTTTATATGTGCTGCCTTAAATATTGTGCCCTATTTAGGACCGATTATCGCCGGGGTTTTAATGATGCTTTTTGTAATATCAAGCAATCTTGGCTCCGATTTTTCCAGTATTATTTTACCGCGTTTGCTTTATATTTTAGCCGGTTATTCTGTGGCGCAGCTTATTGATAATTTTATAAATCAACCTTTAATTTTTGGAAAAAGTGTACGCTCGCATCCTTTAGAAATATTCTTAATTATCTTAATAGCAGGTTTGTTATTTGGCATAATAGGCATGGTTATAGCTATACCCTCGTACACTGCTATAAAAGTAATAGCCAAAGAGGCTTTTAGCGAATATAAAATTGTAAAAAAATTAACGCGCGATATGTAATGCCAGATTTTGCTGTTTTAAAAGATGAAATTCAAGATTTTATAAACCAAAACTTACAAGCAGATCTGCCTGCTTTAATCTTAAAAGGCAGTCCGTTTAAAGAAGTAAGCATACAAGAAATTGCTGCACAAATTGAAGCCAAACAAAAGGCAAAAAAGAAATTACCTACCTGGTTTAACGCCAAAAACATACTATATCCACCTACTTTAAATTTAGAACAAACCTCTTCTGAAGTTACTGCGCGCCACAAAGCAATTTTGGTTAACGGGAAAGTAATAGACCTAACGGGAGGTTTTGGGATAGACAGTCATTTTTTTTGTAAAAAGGCAGAAGAAGTTTGGCATTGCGAAATTAATACAGAGCTTTCTTTGCTCGCTACACACAACCATAAAATCTTGGCGCCAAAATGTAAAATGAATTTTGTTACTGGTAACGGACTTGAATTTTTAAAAAACGAAAGCTTAGAATTTGATTGGGTTTATATAGACCCGTCAAGGCGGGAAAAAGGAAAAAAAGTATTTCTGTTGGAAAATTCTACGCCCAATATTTTAGAGAATTTAGAATGGATTAGCAAAAAAACACAAAAACTGCTTATTAAAACTTCACCCTTGTTAGATATTAACCGAAGCATTCAGCAATTAAAATGGGTAAACAAATTGCACATTGTAGCCATAGATAACGAAGTAAAAGAATTGCTTTGGGTGGTAGAACCCAATTACCAAACCGAAAAAATAAAAGTAGAGTGTTTTAACTATAAAAGCAAATCTACTGAAAAATTCACTTGTCTTTTCTCTTCTATAAAGGAAAAAGAAATTAGCTACAGTAAACCCCAACAATTTTTATACGAGCCCAACGCGGCTATTATGAAAAGTGCTTGTTTTCAAGCTCTAGCCGAAAAATATTCCGTAAAGAAAATAGCCGCTAATACCCATCTTTTTACGGCAGACCAACAAATAGATTTTCCCGGTAGAAGATTCAAAATTTTAGAAAAGTTGCATTTTTCTAAAAAAGCATTGGCAAATTCAGGCATTAAAAAAGCCAATATCGCTACGCGTAATTTTGTGTTAAGCGTAGAACAAATCCGTAAAAAATTTAAGATTAAAGATGGCGGGGAAACCTATTTGTTTTTTGTTACTACACAGGATGAAGAGAAGATGATTTTGGTTTGCGAAAAAATATAATTGCTGGTATCTAAAAGGAAATTCACTTTCTATCATCAATAAAACGAATGGGTTTGCGTTCTTCCGGTTTAAAAATCATAGTTTCTAAAACTTTTTCCTCTTTTAAAACAAGCTCCGGTAAAACGCGTAAATTGGCGCGTAAATGATTTTTTAAAGCTTTCTGTGTGTCAACTGATACCGTGTTAGGGATGTAAATTTCTATGGCATCTGTGTCTAATTTATTGGTGCTAACACGTATTAAATACAAATCTATTTCTTTAAAACGTGCCAAGACTTCTTCTATTTGTTGCGGATAGACGCTGGTGCCTTTAAATTTAATAAGCTGTTGTTTTCTACCCAAAACCGTGCTTATGCGATTTCCTTTAACGCCACAATTACAAGGCTTATTTATTTTTGTAACAATATCGCCCGTGGCATAACGCAAAAGCGGCATGGTTTCTACTCCCAAGGTGGTAATTGTAAGCTCTCCAGCTTCGCCATTATTTACGCTATTACCTTCTTCATCTACTACTTCCGTAAAGATTAAATCTTCGGGAATATGATTGCCGCGGTGCATTTTACACTCGGTAAAAGCGGTGCACATTTCTGTGGAAGCATAGGTAGAAAACAACTCGATATCCCATAATTCCTTAATTTTCTTCCCTAAAGTATTTAATTCAAAATTATTATTCCGTAAAGGTTCGCCAATGCAAATTGCAGCTTTTACAGAGCTTTTATTGCAGTCAATATTATTTTCTTTAGCAAACTGAATCATTTTTAATAAAAAGGAAGGTACGGCCACCAAATAACTTGGCGAAAACCGTTGTATAGAATCCCACTGTAAAGCCGGCGCTCCGGAGCCAACACGCACAATGCCGGCGCCTAATTTTCGTAAGCCTAAAAAATATGCCATTCCGGCAATAAAACGCCTGTCTAATGTGGTGGTAATTTGCACCACGTCTTCTGGTTTTACGCCAACCAGTTTAAACGATTTTGCTTCGTTTTCTGCCAATCTTTGCAAATCGTTTTCGTTTAAAGCAAAGCTAACCGGTTTTCCTAAAGTGCCCGAGGTAGTCACATAATCTATAATTTCTGTCTGCGGAACGCAAATAAAATCACTTGTTTGCGCAGCCAAATCTTTTTTGGTGGTAATAGGAATTTTACTAAAGTTGGTAGGCGTTATTTTAGAAAGTTCTATATTATTTTCTTGCAACAACTTTTTATAAAAAGCAGAGTTTTTTTCTAAATAATAAAGTTGCGTCAGTACTTTTTGCCACTGCTCACTTTTTAAATCTGTTTTATCTGCCATGCAATTTCTAAATTTTGCGGTAACTTTTTTTTATTAACTTTTTAAGTTGCTTTACGGAATTTTTTGTGGTCACCTCCCGTTTTAAAGCTTGTTTAAAATGAATAATGGCTTTTTTATATTGCTTTTGCGCATAATAATAATGACCTATTAAATAATAGGTTTCCCAAAAATACGGATTTAAATTCCGAAAAGTATTTATTTCTTCTTCTTGCAAGCTTTGTTCGCTATTTATGACTGTTTTAAACAGCTTTACTTTTTTTCTATACGTCTCATAATCCTGAAAATCCTGCGTGTGTATAAAACTATCTTCGCTAATTTTTAAACTATCAATTCCTTTAAGCGAATAATCTCCGTTTTCAAATTCCGTAAAGGCTTTTTTGATATCGTAGGCAACAAAAGCGCCCATTTGGTAAGGACTAGAAGATACCCAAGCCAAATTAGATTCGGGTTTAAAAACCACACCGTGATGCGCCAACATTTGGTTAACTGCCAACTCGTTGCCCATTCCTAAAATTTTATTGTCTACTCCTCTTCTATCGCGCAGAATTTTTACTGCTTTTTGTGGCGTTATTTTATCGTTTTTCTCCAATAATTGGTTCATTCTGTCAAAACGCGGTAAAGTGTGACTGTTTTCAATAGTTTGTAAATTGCGGGCTTCATCTTTAAGGTTTTCACTTTGAAAATGATTGCTACACACCAACTTTGCTTGGTTTTTTACTTGGTAGACGCCAAAATTTTTGGGAGCCACTTCTATAAGAATTGCCTTTCTCTCTTTGCTGCTGCCAACCATAATTGCTTCAGACACAAAAACTTCTTTATTTCTGGCAATAGCAATGGCTTCTTGGGTAGTTTTGGCATATTGTAAAATTTCGCGCGTAAGCAAAGCAATTGGTGTTTTGGCTTTCCAGGGAATTTTAGATTTCCCGGCGTTTATGGTAACCGTTAAACCCGCGTTGTTCATTCCGCTTACTACGCCCACAAATCCGGGCCAAGTATACATCATAAATTTGTGTCCTTTTTGCGGATTGATAAAAGCTATAATTTTTTCTTCGGAAAAAGCATCGCCTGCATAAAAATCAAAATTACGACCAATAAGTAATTCCCCGTCGCTGGTTTTTTGGTCCCAAGCTGCAAAAGAAGTACAGCCTACTAACATTAAATCTTGCAAAGCGTGGCCAATATCGTGTGCGCCGTGCAAATACAAAGAGCGCACATAAGGTTTTGCGAAGTAGTTGTATTTATGCGTATTATAGCGGGAAATTCCGTAAATTTCTGCTTTGTATTCTTCGTTTACGTGCGTGTACAAATCGCGATTATAAAAAGCAATTATTTTACTCAAAAACTTACGGTAACCCGGTTTTTCTACCATTGTAAAAACCTGGTTCATCAAAGCTTCTTCTTGTTTTTTAAGAAGCTCGCGCGATAAACTTCCTATGGCAAAACCGCGCTCTAAAGCCTCTCCTTCTATATACATTTCCCATAAACCTTCCTTGTTTTTACGCAAGCTGTTGTTGCCAACTTTATAAAAATCTTCTGCCAATTTTGTTCTAGCCGTATCTACAGAAACAATTCCTGATAAATCCGGACGGTCTTCCAAAGATTTTTTGACGCCACAACTGCCCAAAAAACAAACCATTACGAAACAAAAAAGAAGCTGTTTTTTCATAATAAGTAAATTGGGTTTGGTTTTGTTCAAAAGTAAAAATATGGTAAAAATTAATTAGAATCTGTTTTCTTCTTTACGGAATCAATCCGTTTAAAAAACACCTTAAAAAGAAAAGGTTGTACGCAAATCGTTACAAAACTAACACATAAAATACCAATTACCGAAATTGCCGCCACCGAATGTAAGGCAGGATGTTTTGCGAAAATTAAAACCCCAATTCCTAAAATTGTGGTGATTACAGAAAGAAAAATAGAAGTTTTATAGGTAGCAAGATTTTCTTTTTCGTAGCGTAAACCATTGCTAATAAATATGCTATAATCTATTCCCAAACCAAAAATAAAACTGGTAATTATGATGTTAAAAATATTAAATTCTATTTTTAACCAATACATAATTCCTAACGCGATTACCCAAGTTATCGCAATTGGTAACATAGTAAGCAAGCCCCATTTTAAACTTCTGTTTACCAATAATAAAAGTAAAAAAACCGCTGCAAGCGAATAAAGAACTAAGTTATTGAACTGGCTTTTTAAATTGCCCAAAAGTGATTCGTTTAAAGATTTTCTGTTTATAAGCAATAAATTTTCCTCTTTTCTAAAGCGTTCTCTAAATTCTTCCGCATTTTCTTGCAGGCTTTTTGCGGTAGATAAAACCGTATAAAGAGCTTTGGTAGCAGAACTGTCTATAAATTCGTTTAGAGATAAAGCTTCTAATTTTGTGTACTTTGCTATGCCAATTGGCTTATAGGTTTTCTTTAATTTGTTTTTAAAATCATTAAAACTCGAAGCCTTAAAACCAGTCTCTTTTACTGCTAAAGAAAGCCGTTTTTCAAGATTATTTAGTCTCTGATTATTCCAGAAATTTTGCCATTTTTTAATTTTTTCTTCTTGTTTGGCTTTGGGCAAAACCACCTGCCCAACACTTGCATAACTTAAGATTTCTTTTTCTTTTTTGGCTGTTTCCAATTCTTCGAACAATTGGGAGTTTTTTAGAAGTGCTTTTTCTAAAGTCTTGGCGTGGCTAATTACATAAATATTTTTGCCGTGCATATTAGCAACGCTATCCAAGTTTTTTTCGGCTTGTTTTAAATAAGTTGGTTGGTAATTAAGCTTACTTAAATTGGAGGTAAAAGAAACTTTTTGGAAATAAAATAAGGCTGCTATAAAAACAATTCCGGTACCAATTAAAAGATAAATATTCTTATGAAAAGCATACTGTGCAAACTTGTCTAAAACAGTTTTTCTATTTGCGAAATTTTCTTTCGGTTTATATAAATGCGGTAAAAATAGCAAAGCATAAATTGCGGTGGTTACTACGCTAATTGCTGCAAAATAGCCTAAATCGTTTAAAGCCGGACTATCTATAAATCCAAGGCATAAAAAAGCAGAAGCCGTGGTAAAACTACTCAGTAAAACCGGTTTGCTCACTCTGGCATACAATTCTTTAACCTTAGGATTTGCTCGATAATGCGTCAAAATGTGTAGCGAATAATCTAAGCTAATCCCAATTAAAACCGACCCAATACCCAAAGCAATTAGCGAAACTTCTGACTGAAACAAAAACAGAAAAAACAAAGCGGTAATCCCGCCAAAAACACTTGGCAATAAAAGTAAAAACGGAATATATATTTTACGGTAAAACCAGATTAAAATAATTATAAGCACGCCTAAAGCTATACCAACACTAGTAAAAATATCTTTTTTAATTTGCCTTGCATTAGCTACCGAATATAAAATTGCGCCCACGGCTTCGGCAGTTACATTTGGTTTTTTTTGGTTTAATTTGTTTAAAGTTTTACGTAATTCTTGTGCAAAAATTTCGCTGTTTTTAGCCGATTTTGCTTCTTCTGTCGGCGTGATAAAAAGCAATAAGTTTTTACCATCTTGGGTAATTAAAAAATTATTGTACAACGTAAAACCAGACGAGAACTGTAAAGTTTTTAGTTTTTCTAAACCCAAATTGGTAAACCCAAGCGGATCTTTGAGTAAAAACTGTTTGCTAAACATACCAGCCGGCGAAGTAAGCGAACGGTAAGCTTGCCCTACTCTTTTACTTATGCTGTCTTTTGCCAAACGTTTTTCTATAACTTGATAATCTTTTTCGTTAAGAAAAAGCGGCAAATGTTCATTTACAAAAGTATAGGTTTGTAAAACATTGTCTTGCGGCACTTTACCTTGTATATTGGCTATATGCGGAGAAGCTTTTATTGTTTGAAGAAAAGTTTCCGCGTAAGCTGTCAAATCTTCTCTTGTGGCAGTACCTTTTGCTTGAATATTTACAATTACCTTATCGGAAAAATTTACGGTATTTAGAACTTCTTGTAATTTTTGAGATTCTTTAGATTTCGGAATTAACTGCGTGATTTCTTCCGTAAAGTTTAAACGCGAAGCAAAAAAAGTCATCCCGCTTAACAAAACCAGAAAAGCAATAAAAGCCGGCAAACGATTTTTTCTAATTATCTCAAAAATTTTATAAAAGAAAGTCCCCATTTACGAGAGTTTTTTCTTAGCTGTAGGTTTAAATACCGAAAGTAAAAAGTAAAAAATAAGTCCGCTGCAAATAGCGCTCAAACCAGCCAAGATAAAGCTTCCTATGAGATAGGTTTTCATTCCTACCAAAACATCTAAAGCAGAATTTACCTTATCTAAATTAAGATTTAGACTCACTTCTTCGCCGGTAACCAAAGCGCCCGTTTGATAGCTGGCATACAAAATAAACGGAATAAACGGCGGAATGCTAACGTTAGAAAACACAAAAGCCAACAGCTTATTGAGCCCCAGCATTTGCGCCAAAAAAAACACCAGTAAACTCTGTAATCCCCAAAATGGAGCAATACCAATAAAAACGCCTAAAGCAATGGCAAGAGCTTTTTTAAGCGGCGGTTCGTCAATTTTAAGAATATCTTCTTTCCAGATGCGTTTACTGCCTTTTTCTTTAATTTGGCGGATGCGTTTTTGCGGAATTACAAACAGAAAAGCGTAGATTACAAACCAAATATTGAGCAAAGTAATACGCACAATATCTATTACCGGTCTAAAATGCGTAACGCGTTCTTCCGGGTCATAAAGTACTTTTACCGGAATGTTTTTTACCGGTATTTTCCGCCAGGCGGTTTTTACGATAATTTCTATTTCAAACTCAAATTTTGGGGTAAGTAACTTTATATTGTTTACTACTTGTAGCGGATATAAACGTAAACCACATTGTGTATCTTCTAAGTTGATGCCTGTTTCTATCCACACCCAAAAACTAGAAAATTTGTTCCCAAAACTGCTGGTATTGGGCACTTCTGGGTCGTCCATTTTTCTAGAGCCAATAATTAAAATTGGTTCTTTATTGTTGGCTTCCAACTCGGTTAAAAAAGACGGCATATCTTCTGCAAAATGTTGCCCGTCAGAATCTATGGTAATGGCGTGATGATAGCCCAGTTTTTCTGCTTTTTTAAAACCTGCCAATAGCGCTTTTCCTTTTCCTTTATTTTCTGTAAAATTAATGCGGGTAATTTCCGGGAAACCGTTTAAAATCTCTGGCGTTTTATCTGTAGAGCCGTCGTTTACCACAATCAGGTTGCGCGTATATTGCAAAACTTCGTTTAAAACACGCGCCAAGGTATTTTGGTTATTGTACGTAGGTATTATTACACAACAATTTAACCTGTCAAATTTCTCTTGATATGTGGGTGTTTTTTTCAAAAATGGCTATTCAAAAGAGGTTAGTTCCAGTTGTAATTTAGCTACCAAGTTATTTTGGGCGTCAAAAGCTTTTCCGAAAAGGTGTAATTTATTTTCCGAAGTTTTAAAAATAGTCAATAATTTTAAACTCGTCTCCTCTTCTACTTTTACCACCTTTAAAAACTTCACGTTTTTTATATGGTTAATTAATAATTTTTCTTGCGAATAGTTTTCTGCTTCTTTTTTAAAAATATCAATTAAAACTACTCCCGGTAAAATAGGATTTTTAGGAAAATGACCTTTAAAAATAGCGTGTTCAGAATTTAAAACTACCCAACTTTCAGATTCGTTTTCGTTTTGAATATGCCTTTTTTGGACGTATAATTGCTTATCCATAAAAAAATTTGAAATAAAAATTAAGGTTTAAAAACCGCATTATGAATAATTTCGTTTACACGGATTTTTTCTAAGCTAATTAATGTAAAATCTTTAGCATTTTCCATAATTTTTATCTTTTCTACCAGCAAAGTTTCAGGATTAATGTATAGAACCAATTGCTCTATAAAATCTTTGATAGTGGCCTCTTTAGGTATTAAATGAGCCGTTATAAATTGCTTTTCTTTACGATAATTTACAGTAAAACTATTATCGCTAAGCATTTCGCCATTTATACTTTTGGCGATTAATTGACTTAATCTACGCAACAATTTATTAGAAGAAATGGCTATTTCTTTGGTGTTGCCTTCTTCTTCAATAAACAATTTTTGATTGGTAAAAAGCAAGCTAAAAGATTCTGGCGAAAGATAAATCCATTTTAATTGCTTTGGTGCTTTATAAATAAACTTTCCCGAACTTTTGGCCGGTTCTTGTAAAAAATCTAATTTTTTAGTTTGTATAAATTCGCCTTGTAAACTATTTATATCGGCATTTTTTTGCTGGATATTTTCTTCTAAGCGTTTTACTTCTTTGGCAGAAAGCTTTTCTTGTGCTATAACCGAGCCACAAAGCAAGAAACAAAAAATAAGTAAACTATTTATACGCATTGATTTTGAGTAATTTATCTACGCTTTCGCAAGTGTAATCATTATTTTCTAAAAATAGCAACAATTCTGCCAAGATACGAACCGTGTGTGGTTTTGAGTCGTGTAACAGAATAATTTTACCGGGTTTTATATTTTTGGTCAAACGTTTTAAAATATATTTTTCCGAAGAAAATAATGCATCAAAAGAGCGCAAACTCCAACCAATTGGTGTGTGTTTTGTTTTTTTAAGTGCTTTTTTAACCTTAGGATTAGAAACCCCAAAAGGAACCCGAAACATATTTAACCGAATATTACCGTGACTAAAAGCCGCCCGATCGCAACTCTCGATTTCGCGTTGTACGGTTTTGGAAGATAAAAATCCAAAGTTTTTTGGATGACTATATGTATGATTGCCAACGCTATGGCCGGCTTCTATAATTTTTTTAAAAAGCTGCGGATTTTCGTCAATTTTATGTCCTATACAAAAGAAAGTAGCTTTTACATTATGTTTTGCCAACAGCTGCAAAATAGCTTCGGTTTGTGTGTTTGGTCCATCGTCAAAAGTTAGAGCCACTTTTTTTTGGGTGGTTTTCTTTTGATGTAGTGCTTCAAAAAAATAATTTGTCCTAACATTGGTGGCGCCCCAAATGGTAATTCCAAACCAAAAAGCTCCGAGAATTAAATAAGTATAAATTGGCCAGGAATAGCGAAAAACCAGTAAACTAAGCAAGAGAAAAAGCCCTATAAAAAGATAATTTATGCTCTTAAATTTTAACATGTGCGCAAAAGACTAAAACTATGGTTTTTACCACGGTATACATTGTATAATAAGATATACTCAGGCTTTTTACGGATTTGGAACTGATTTAATTTACAACTTTGTGGAATTTTACCTTCTTTTAAAATATGACAAGCCAACCAAAAAGCATAGGCAGAAGCGGTGTAAAATTCGCCTACCAAATGTTTATAGTATAACTGCGGAATATCTTGCAACTTTCCTTGAGAAAAAACCGAAAAATATGGCTGATCTACCAGCATCGCATTTTGCCCTAAAATTATAGCATCAATATCTTTCAGCGTTATTTCCTTTTCTTGTAAAAAATTCCGTAAAGCCATTTCGACTTCATCTTCTTGCAACTGATTATAAATTTTGTTGCCTAAATATTGGGCATAAGAATTAGCTTTTTTGAAGTTACTCAACACAAAAAAAGAAGCCCCCTCGCCTATTATACTTCCTGGAGAAATGTGCTGCATTAAATGTGTATTGGTAAAGTTCTCTTCTTTTATTTGTCCATCTAAGCGTTGCAAATCTATACTATAATCAGAAATTTCGTCTACCCCACCAACTAGATAGTTTTTGTGCTTTTTGGCGGTTTGTAATTCCATTTCGGCATCTAAGAAAGCACTTTCAAAAGAAACCGAACTTTGTACATACGTAGTATTATAAGCTTTACAATCTAATTGTAAAGCAATTTGCCCTGAAACCGTGTTGTGGGTAGATTGTATAAACTTGGTTGGCGTTAAAAAATCTTCTTTATTCTGCAGCATATCTTCCAGAAAAATATCAGAATCCTGTTTACATCCCATACCTGTTCCTACCAAAATACCGGATAATTCTTTTACATTGGCATCTTCTAAACTAGCATTTGCAGCTGCTACGCCCAATTTTACCGCAGTAGACATACGTCGCATTTCTCTCGGACTAATATATTTCTTAAAATCTGTAAAACAATGTTTTAAAACTGGCGCATTATATAGATTTGGACCCTCTAAAGCCTGTAAACTTGCTTTTTGTGCAGAAATAGAACCGGTGCCGTTTATGTAAATTTTGGGTTCCATCTATGCTTTACTGAAAATTAAACTGGTACAATTACCGCCAAACCCAAAAGAATTAGACAAAACGTGTTGGTTTCTATTTGTCTGAAAATCTTCTACCGGTTTTATAGAAGTTTCGGGCATTTTGTTTTTAAAATTTAAATTTTTAAAAACCACTTGTTTTTGCAAAGCTAAGATAGCAAAAACAGCCTCTACTGCGCCGGCAGCGCCCAAAGTATGACCGGTAAAGGCTTTGGTAGAACTTACCGGAGGTAAATTAAAATTCTTAAAAATACGTTGTAGCGCTTTGCCTTCCGATACATCGTTATTAATCGTTGCCGTGCCATGCGCCAAAATATAATCTATTTGAGAAGCGTCTAAATTTGCTTTTTGCAAAGCTTGCTGAATGGCCAAATAATTTCCTTCGCCGGTAGCCGAAGAAGCGGTTTGGTGGTAAGCATCGTTTGCGTTGGCATAACCACTGCAATAGCTTAAAATAGGTTGATTTCTTTGTTTTGCAGTTTCTTCGCTTTCTAAAACTAAATAAGCTGCCGCTTCGCCCAGGTTTAAGCCATCCCGATTTTCATCAAAGGCTTTACAGGCTTTTTCAGACAAAATCAACAAACTTTTAAAACCATTAATGGTAAATTTTGACAAACAATCTGTCCCGCCAACCAAAACCTGTTTGGCTTTGTTGGTTTCTATCAGTTTGGTGCCCGTTAAAATAGCGTTTGCACTGCTGGAACAAGCTGTACTAATGGTGGTTACCAGATTTTTACAACCTAAATGTGCGGCAATAACATCTGTAGTAAAACCCGGATGTTGCGCTTCTATATATTTTTGTGTTTTCTGCTTGTCGGAAAACTTACGGTAATATTTTTCGGTATAATCCATACCTCCCACGCTTGTGGCATTTATAAAAGCTAAATCGCGCGGTAAATTTTCTAAATTTGCGTTTTTTAGAGCTTCTTTGGCTGCGAGGCTTGCCAATAAAGCTCCACGGGTAAAATTATTATCGTTAGGCAGGTTTAATTTTTGCACCAATGCCGTATTGCTTTGTTTAACTTCTCCAAATAAATAATTGTTTGCGTGTTTGGTGTCTAAAAAATCGAGATGACGTAAACCTGATTCAGAATTACATAGACTGGCAAAATTTTCGGCTACTGTGTTGCCAATAGCAGAGATGACTCCCATACCGGTTATTGCCACGCGGGTTTTCATACTTATTTTTGGTGCTGTTCTATATAATTTGCCATCGTATCTACGCTATAAAAAATTTCTTTACCTTTTTCTGGATTGGTTATTTTAAGGCCATAATCTTTTTCTAGAAGCACGATTAGCTCTAAAGCGTCTATAGAATCTAAACCAATAGCATCGCCAAAAAGTTCGTCTTTATTGCTAATATCGCTTACTTCTAAGTCTTCTAAATTGAGTTGCTTAATAATTTTAAGCTTTAACTCCTTTCTTAAATCACTCATCTACACTATGGTATAATTGTTTCAGATTATCTGGGGTAAACCCTATTTTTCCTTTGTTGGAAATCAAGGCCAAAAATACATTATATCTGTCGTTATACAAATCTATCCAACCACAAATTGCACTATTTGCTTTGTTGGTTTGCAGGAGAATACTGGTATAGGTGTGAATAAAATCTGGCGTGAAATTTTCTGCAATAAAAAAAGCGTTTTCGCTTTTCAAATTGTGCTTAATAGCAATTTCGCCCATTACAATATTGGGTAAAGTATAAACAAAAACAGCAGGAGAAGCCATTGCATTTTCTTTTTGGCTAATGCTTTTTTGATGCTCTAAATCTGTTGATAAACTACTGGCATTGTTTTGAAAAACCAAAGCAGTATTTTTATCAATTTCATTTTCTTGTAGTAAAATTTCTGTACAAATAATTCCCATTTTAGAGAGCAAATCCATTTTATAAAACTTTGGATACGCTAGGTTTTCCTCTTTATAAATACTTTTTAAAAAATCTGCTAAACTTATTTCGTTAGATTTTGGATAAAGCATATTTTCTTTACGGAATAAACCGCGGCTGTTAAGATGCACAAAATCTGTTATTTGAAAAGTAGCATTCATCAGGCTTGTTTTTTTAAAAGCATTGCAAAATTACATCCGCCAAAACCCGAAGCTGTTTTTAAAACATTTCTTAAGGATTTTTGGCTTAGTTGGGTGATTATTTCCAATTTCTTGGAAGTGCCCATTTCCGTAAAGTTAAAATTGGGAAGCAATTGATTTCTTTTCATACACTCAACACTAATTATCGTTTCTAATAAAGCCGAAGCTCCCAAAGTATGACCATAATGTGCTTTTAAACTGTTAAGCGGAATGGCTTGCAAACCTGCCCGCGAAAAAGCTTTAGCCTCCATCTCGTCGTTATAAATTGTGGCCGTACCGTGCGCAGATATAAAATCTATTTCTTTGGCAGTAAGCTGCGCTTCTTTTAGTGCGTTTTGTATGCTTTTATAAAGTCCGTCACCGGTTTTAGACGGTCCCGAAATATGATTGGCATCGTTTGCTGTGGCTTCGCCGTCTATGCTTATGCCATTTTGAGACATTGATTTAGCGCTTAGCAAAATACAGGCCGCAGCTTCTCCTAAATTAATGCCGTTGCGTTCTTTGCAAAAAGGCGCACAAATTTTGGAATCTAAAGCCTGAAAGGAAGAAAATCCCGAAACGGTAAATTTTGATAAAATATCACCACCAACTATAAGCGCATGGTCGTAATTTTGATGTGTGATTAATTTTTTACCCACCGCAATTGCCAAACCTCCGGAAATACAAGCATTAGAAAGCACAATTGGAGTTTGAGGAAGATTAAAAAAAGTTTGTAGTTGTTTGGCAAGTTCAAATAATTTTGCTCTTTCTTTAGGGAAAGCATTGTCGTGGCTTAAGGCATCTATATTTCCTTTGGTGGTAGAAATAATAACCGCTGTTTTGTTTAAGTCTAAATCGGGATTTTTATCTAAAATTTTGTCTACGGCCAGGAGCAACATTTTTTCTAATTTGGTATAATTTTTAGAAGTTGCAGAGAGATCTTCAAAAGCTTTTTCTAAGGCTTTTTCTGGAAGTTGTGCTCCAAAAAAAGCTTTGTCTAAATAATTTTTATCCTCTATATATTTTATTCCGCTAAGGCCATTAACCAAGTTTTCGTAGTTTTCCTGAACAGAAAAACCCAAAGGCGAAATAATTTCGGTATTGGTTATATACGCTTTTTTCGTCGTTTTTGCCATTGTAGGTTTGGAGCCAATTTATGATTTTGATACCTCTTGCAAAAGTACCAAATACTTTAACCAATAAAAAGCGTTATTCTTTGGCTAAAGTTGTTGTAATTTCGGCACTTGCCAAAGCCTTGTTTTGCATATCTTTTATTTCTGCATGATAGCGTTTTATGGTACCTAAGGCGTGAGTGAGCTTAATTTGGGTAGTGATTTTTTGTCCTACTTTGGGAAGATGGTAAATTTTAGCGTTTTTAATGGCTGCCAGATAACCAATTTTTGGAGTGTTTTGCTTTTGGTGCTTTGCCAAATAACCAGCTTTTAGCGCAATACTTTGCGCCATATTTTCTAAAATTCCTGCTTCTGATAAAAAACTATCTTCTACCAAGCTATGTTCTTTCGGAATATTAAAACCTGTTTTAGCTAATGAAGCCTTGCAAGAATATAAAGCATCTACCAGGACAAAAGGTTCTTTTTGTGGTAATAACAGGCTTACTTCTTCTTCCGTAAGTAATGATTTTTCAGGCATATTTATCTTTAGTTTTTAAACGCTTTCCAATAATCATAAAAGTTAAACCATTGGTATGGATACTTCTTTACTTTTTCTTCTAAATCTTTAAAATAACATTCTAAAATTGTGGTAATGCGATAATTTTTTCCCCGGAAGGGTCTAGCGTAAAGATGGTAGTGATAATTGCTTTCTCGCATAATGTGTACAAATAAAATAGGACGTTTTATGATGGAAGCCAATTTATAAGGACCTTCTAAAACTTGTGTAGTTTTATTTAAGAACTGCATTGGGATGTTTTTATCTTTTCCGTCTCTATCTGCGGCTATCACTATAAGTTGATTGTTACTAAGCGCTTCTTTAATTTTAAAAATATGCGAGAAATCTTCTTTAACCAATATAATATTTAACCTGTTATTTTCTGCTATAGAACTAATATATTCTTTAATTTGCTCATGCTCATTATCTGTCATAAGCATATTTACTTTTGCTTTGGGCGTTAAGTCTTGAAAGAAATTATTGGCTAAGTTAAAATTACCTATATGTG
Source organism: Haloflavibacter putidus (assembly GCF_006546625.1). Taxonomy (GTDB): domain Bacteria; phylum Bacteroidota; class Bacteroidia; order Flavobacteriales; family Flavobacteriaceae; genus Mesonia; species Mesonia putida. The sequence goes on along the minus strand of NZ_VIAR01000002.1, from coordinate 205,621 downwards.
CGGTAAACAAAAAGCCACCCGATTTTTGCGTTAATAAGTTTTCTATATGTTTTACGCCATCTAACTCAAAACTATATTTCTTTTTTTGGTTTAAATTAATAGCCAAACGATCTATTAAAACCTGCCCGAACGCATAATAGGTTTTTAGAACGCCAAGAGCGGCTTTGGGTTTGGAAAATTGTAGACGTTTGTGCAAAAAATAAAAATTACTTTTTGTGGCTTTGGGAGCAAAAAAAACAAAGTAAGGAATTGGCAAAGCTGTGAGCCAATAGGCCGCTTTGACTCCAAAATTTTTGATAAAAAACACAAAAACTTTAAAGCCTAAAACTGTTCCTCGGGATTTTCCCGTCCACTCTGCCATATTAATTTATTTTTGTTATGCGAGCTTAACCAAGTGCTGTTAAATTTCTATTACAAAAGTCTGCTAAAATAAAAAACCGTTGGCATTTGCCAACGGTTTTTTTATTAAGGAGAACGAAAGAATTTCTAATTTAATTTATTCTTCATTTGCTCTGCTTTTTCATCTTCGCCTAACTGAAGGTAAATATTTCTAAGCGTTCTTATAGCTTCTGTATTATTTGGGTCTAATTCTGTAGCTTTCTCTAAATAAGGTAAAGCTTCTTGGTATAATTCTTTTCTTTCCTCACCCAACTCCTCATAGCGCTTGTTATCTTCTTTAGACATTCCTAAATTATTCATCTCGTCTATAATTTCTTGCTCTTTCATTAACTTTGCGGAAGCTAAATTAATATAGGCATCTGTCATAGAAGGATCAATTTCTATAGCTTGTTTGTAATATTCTACAGCTTTTTCGGGTCTTTCCATTTGCATAGAGGTAATTCCTAAATTGTAGTACAAACCGGCGTTATTAGGATCTTTTTCAATAACCTTTTCTACCAGCTCACTATACTTATCCAATTTACCCATTCTGTAATAGATATTAGCTTCTGCCAACATTAGACTAGGATCGTCCGGACTTTCTGCTTTAGCACGGTTTATAGCTTCTATAGCTTTTTTATCATTATCGTTTTCAATATGTATTTGTGCAATACTTCTAATGATATCTCCTTTCTTGGAAGGAATTTCTTCTTCTCCCGGATTTATATAGTCTCCACTTTTGATGTAGATATCACGATTCTTTTTATTCTGAAAAGTTTGTACTTCGCCGGTTTCTTTCTCTACCGCTGTGTACTGTATACCCTCTCCGGTATAACCCATTTTGTCTAACTTCTGAAAATACTCTAAGGCTTTATCTTTTTCTCCTGCCTGAAACATATTGGCAGCAGCGTAATAAAGATAAATAGTGTCTTGTGTATTTAAATCATAAGCCGCTATTAATTTTTCTGCCGAAGAAGATAATTTCTGTTGGTTTTGATCTGCAATTGCACTATTTACCATTGCATCTTTAACCTTTGTTAAACCTTGCTCTCCTTCTTGCTCTTCGCCATACTCAATTGCTTTTTGAAAAGCATTGGCAGAGGTCATTAAATCTTTAATCGTTGCAGTTTCGGGTTTGGCACCTAAATATGCGCGTCCTTTTGCCAAATAAAAATCTCCTTTTATACGATCTTTTTCAGAGGCAACTTGACCCTCTACAGAATTAATTAAAGATTTTGCATACTTGTAATCACCTTCTTCTACAGCATCACCTGCTTTTCTTATTTCTTTACGTTGTCCAAAGGCTAAAATTGTAACCAAAGACAAGCCTATTGTTAAAAAACTCTTTTTCATTTTAGTTTTTGTTTTATGATTTATTCTTCTTCTTCCGTTTTATCAAGATTTGTGCCATCGTTTAAAGAGCCGTCTTCTTCGTGGGTATTTTCTTCCCCGGTTTCTTCAATCATCTCTTCTTCTTCCTCTTCGTTTACAATTTTTGCAACGGCTGCAATAGAATCATCTTCTCGTAAATTTATTAAACGTACGCCTTGCGTTGCACGCCCCATCACCCGAAGATCTGCTACGGCAATTCTTATAGCTACGCCAGATTTGTTGATAATCATAAGATCATCTAAATCAGTTACGTTTTTCATAGCCACTAATTCTCCGGTTTTTTCGGTAATCGAAATAGTTTTTACTCCTTTACCTCCACGATTGGTAACACGATAATCTTCTAAGCTGGAACGTTTTCCGTAACCGTTTTCAGAAACTACCAAAATATCTGTTTCTTGGTCATTTACTGTAACCAGACCTATTACTTCGTCTTTATCGCTATCTAATCGAATACCACGAACTCCTGAAGCGTTTCTACCCATAGGACGTGTTTTACTTTCTTCAAAACGAATACATTTACCACTTTTTGCAGCGAGCATAATTTCGCTGTCTCCGGTAGTAAGCCTTGCAGAAAGCAATTCATCTCCTTCTTTTATGGTTATCGCATTAATACCATTAGATCTAGGTCTGGAATATTTTTCTAAAGAAGTTTTCTTAACCTGACCTTTTTTGGTGGCCATAATCACATAATGATTATTGATGTACTCTTCGTTTTTGAGATCTTCCGTACAGATAAAAGCTTTTACTTTATCTTCAGGATCTATATTGATAAGGTTTTGTATGGCGCGACCTTTAGAAGTTTTACTGCCTTCTGGTATTTCAAAAACGCGCATCCAAAAACATTTACCTGCTTGGGTAAAGAAAATCATGTATTGATGGTTGGTACCTACAAAAAGATATTCTAAAAAGTCTTCGTTTCTGGTTGTAGATGCTTTAGAGCCAACTCCTCCTCTATTTTGTTTTTTATACTCTGTAAGCGGTGTTCTTTTAATATAGCCTGCATGGGAAATTGAGATAACAACTTGCTCGTCTGGAATCATGTCTTCCATACTTAAATCGCCTCCGGCATAGTTTATCTCTGATCTGCGCTCGTCTCCGTACTTTTCTTTAATTTCTAGAAGCTCTTCTTTAATAATCTCCATACGCCTTTCTTTGCGCGCTAGAATATCTTTGAGATCTTCTATGGTTTTCATTAAATCTTCGTACTCGATACGCAATTTATCTTGCTCTAGACCGGTTAGTTGTCGTAGACGCATTTCTACAATTGCTTTGGCTTGTACTTCACTCAACTCAAAACGCTCTATTAATTTATTACGAGCTTCTTCTGTATTGTTAGAAGAGCGAATAAGTGCAATTACTTCATCAATATTATCTGAAGCAATTATTAAGCCTTCTAATATATGAGCGCGATCTTCTGCTTTTTTAAGTAAAAATTGGGTGCGACGTAAAACCACTTCGTGACGGTGATCTACAAAATGCATAATCATATCTTTTAGATTTAGCATTTCCGGTCTACCGTTAACCAAAGCAATATTATTTACACTAAAAGATGATTGTAAAGCGGTATGCTTATACAAGGTATTAAGTACTATATTAGGAATAGCGTCGCGTTTTATCATATAAACAACGCGCATCCCATTTCTATCAGATTCATCTCTAATTAAAGAAATACCTTCAATCTTTTTATCGTTTACCAAGTCTGCCGTTTTCTTAATCATATCGGCCTTATTTACTTGGTAAGGAATTTCAGTAACTACAATGCATTCTCTCCCTTTCACTTCTTCCATATGCGCTTTTGCACGCATTATAACGCGACCACGGCCGGTTTTGAAAGCTTCTCGCACACCATCATAGCCATAAATAATTCCCCCTGTAGGGAAATCTGGCGCTTTAATGTGTTGAATTAATTCTTCTATTTCTATATCGTGGTTTTCTATGTAAGCTACGGTACCGTCTACCACTTCCGATAGGTTGTGCGGCGGCATATTGGTAGCCATACCTACTGCAATACCACTAGCGCCATTAACTAACAAATTGGGAACGCGCGTAGGTAAAACTGTCGGTTCTTCTATGGTATCGTCAAAATTTAATTGATGATCTACTGTATCTTTATCGATATCAGAAAGCATATCTTCGCTCAATTTGCGCATTCGTGCTTCTGTATAACGCATTGCAGCAGGACTATCGCCGTCTACAGAGCCAAAGTTACCTTGACCATCCACCAGCATATAACGCAAACTCCATTCTTGCGCCATTCTAACCATCGTATCATAAACAGAGGTATCACCGTGTGGGTGATATTTACCTAAAACCTCCCCTACAATTCTAGCAGATTTTTTATGTGAGCGGTTGGAAAGTACGCCCAATTCATACATTCCAAATAAAACCCTTCTGTGAACGGGTTTTAAACCATCACGAACATCTGGCAGCGCACGTGACACAATGACCGACATTGAATAATCAATGTAGGCAGACTTCATTTCATCTTCGATATTAATGGGAATCAGCTTTTCTCCTTCAGCCATAAAAACTCAAATTTATTTATTAAATTCTAACGCGGCAATTTAAGCAAAATATCTATTATATATAGGGTTTTTAATGAGTTTCACACATATTTTATTAACAAAAATTTATCGGGTGTTGGTTATAAGTTGCTGTTAATCTATTTTGAATTTTGACAATAATTTTGTCTATTAGCGATAAACCTTTTATAAGGCATGGTTTTTGAATAACTTTGAGGGAATAACTAATTGAGGAGATATAAAGATGGACGATAATTTTTCACCACGAGTAAAAGATGTAATTACCTATAGTAAAGAAGAAGCTTTACGTTTGGGGCACGATTTTATTGGTACCGAGCATTTGGTACTTGGTCTTATACGCGATGGTAACGGTAAAGCAATAGATATACTAGATTCTTTAAATATAGATTTAGATCACCTTAGGAGAAAAGTAGAAATTCTTAGTCCGGCCAATCCGGAATCTGCTAATCTTTCTAACGAGAAAAAGAATTTACACCTAACCCGACAAGCAGAGCGAGCGCTTAAAACTACGTTTTTAGAAGCCAAACTGTTTCAGAGTTCATCTATAAACACCGCGCATTTATTGTTGTGTATTTTACGGAATGAGAACGATCCTACCACAAAGTTATTCAATAAATTAAATATAGATTACGATAACGTAAAAGGAGAGTTTAAAGCAATGATAACACAAGACGACGATTTTATAGATAGCCCCACATCCGAATCTTTTTCTAATGAAGATTCACCTTCCGGAGATGCTACCAAAAACAATCCATTTGGCGACACACAAGGAAAAAAAGGAAAAGGAAGCAAAAAATCCAAAACTCCGGTTTTAGATAATTTTGGTAGAGATTTAACCGCAATGGCAGACGAGGGTAAATTAGATCCCGTAGTTGGTCGTGAAAAAGAAATAGAACGCGTTTCACAAATTTTAAGTAGACGTAAAAAGAACAACCCTTTATTAATTGGCGAACCGGGAGTAGGTAAAAGTGCTATTGCAGAAGGTTTAGCTTTACGGATTGTACAACGCAAAGTATCCAGAATATTATTTGATAAACGTGTAGTTACCTTAGATTTGGCAAGCTTGGTAGCGGGAACCAAATACCGCGGACAGTTTGAAGAGCGTATGAAAGCTGTAATGAACGAGCTCGAGAAAAACGACGATATAATTTTATTTATAGATGAAATTCATACCATTGTAGGGGCCGGCGGTGCCACCGGAAGTTTAGATGCCAGCAATATGTTTAAACCTGCTTTAGCGCGCGGAGAACTACAATGTATTGGGGCTACCACTCTGGATGAATACAGACAACATATAGAAAAAGATGGCGCTTTAGAGCGACGTTTTCAAAAAGTATTAATAGAACCTACCAGCGTAGAGCAGACTATTGAAATTTTAAACAATATTAAAGAAAAATATGAGTCTCACCATAGCGTAGAATATACAAAAGGTGCTATTGAAGCCTGTGTAAAATTAACCAATCGCTATATGTCTGAACGTTTTTTGCCAGACAAAGCTATTGATGCGATGGATGAAGCCGGATCTCGTGTTCATATTACCAATATAGATGTTCCCAAACGCATATTAGATTTAGAACGGAAATTGGAAGAAGTTAGAGAAACCAAAAACTCTGTGGTTAAAAAACAGAAATATGAAGAGGCAGCCAAACTTCGGGATGATGAGAAAAATTTGGAAAAAGAATTAGAAGAAGCCCAACTTAAGTGGGAAGAAGAATCTAAAGAACACAAAGAAACGGTTACCGAAGATAATGTAGCAGATGTTATTTCTATGATGACGGGAGTTCCTGTAAATAGAATTGCCCAAACAGAAAGTAATAAATTGGCAGAATTGCCCGACCGCATTAAAGGAAAAGTAATTGGCCAAGACGAAGCTGTTGGCAAGGTCGTAAAAGCTATACAACGTAACCGCGCCGGACTTAAAGATCCTAATAAACCAATTGGTTCGTTTATCTTTTTAGGGCAAACCGGAGTAGGAAAAACTCAGTTAGCCAAAGTGTTAGCCAAGCAAATGTTTGATAACGAAGACACTTTAATTAGAATAGATATGAGTGAATATATGGAAAAATTTGCCGTATCTAGATTAATTGGAGCGCCTCCGGGATATGTTGGTTACGAAGAAGGCGGACAATTAACAGAAAAAGTTCGTCGTAAACCTTATGCAGTAGTTTTATTAGACGAAGTAGAAAAAGCCCATCCAGATGTATTTAATATGCTTCTGCAAATTCTAGATGATGGCTATATAACCGATAGCTTGGGCAGGAAAATAGACTTTAGAAATACGGTTATTATAATGACTTCTAATATTGGAGCCCGTAAAATTAAAGATTTTGGGCAAGGAGTTGGTTTTGGTACCAAGGCAAGACAAGATCAAGCAGATGAAAATACCAGAAGCATTATAGAAAATGCTTTGAAAAAATCTTTTGCGCCAGAGTTTTTAAACCGTATTGACGATGTGGTAATCTTTAACTCTTTAGAACGAGAGCACTTACATAAGATTATAAATATAGAATTAGAAAAATTATATGTTAGAATTGCAGATTTAGGTTATAATTTAACATTAACAGACGCTGCCAAAGATTATTTAGCAGATAAAGGCTTTGATAGACAATATGGAGCCAGACCATTAAAAAGAGCAATTCAAAAATATGTAGAAGATGTATTAGCCGAAAAAATAATTACCTCCAAAATTCAAGAAGGAGATAATATTATTATGGACTTGGACAAGAAAAAAAATGAATTGACCGTTAAAATAGATAAGCCTAAACCAGAGAAAAAAGAGTCTTAGTTTTATAAAGGTATTGAATAAAAAAAGTAGCTGTTTTACAGTGAGTTTTTACTACTTGTCACATTGAGCGCAGTCGGAATGTCTTAAATTTCACGACGTCGCTTTAAATGACTTTAGGATTACTCCTTGAAACAGCTACTTTTTTATTTCCGTTTAACGGAAAACAACTTTCTAACAAAAATAAAGTAAATCTTTATCTATTGAAAAATGGTTTAAAAACTCCTTAGCTTTTTCCATTTCTTCCGCCATTACCTTATCTTGTTTTACTATAGGAACTTCCTTTCTAAAAGCTTTTACCAATTGCTCGATAAATTCGGAAGATTTTAAGGGCTCTCTATAATAAAGGGCTTGCGAAGCGTTAAATAACTCTATAGCTAAAACAGTTTTTAAATTCTCTACTACTTTCAACAATTTTGTGGCAGAGTTTGCGCCCATACTTACGTGATCCTCCTGCCCATTAGAAGACACAATAGAGTCTATACTTGCAGGCGTGCATAATTGTTTGTTTTGACTCACAATACTGGCAGCCGTATATTGCGGAATCATAAAGCCGTTATTTAATCCTGGGTCATTTACCAAAAACATTGGTAAATTCCGTAAACCAGAAACCAGTTGATAAATTCTTCTTTCTGAAATATTAGCCAATTCTGAAACAGCAATAGCCAGATAATCCATTCCTAAAGCCAAAGGTTGACCGTGAAAATTACCTCCGGAAATTATTTTGTCTTCATTTACAAAAATATTCGGATTATCGGTAACGCTGTTTATTTCTGTTTTTACGGTTTGGTGCACAAATTTAAGTGTCTCTTTAGAAGCGCCGTGAACTTGCGGAATACATCTAAACGAATACGGATCTTGTACATGCGCTTTTGTTTGTTCTATAATTTCGCTTCCTTCTAGAAAATCGCATATACGTTGAGCGGTTTTAATCTGCCCCCTGTGCGGTCTTACTTCGTGCACCAAGGCATCATAAGGCGACAAGTTACAGTCAAAAGCATCTATGCTTACTGCACTTACGGCATCTGCCAAATAAGAAAGTTTATGCGTTTCTAACAAAGCATAAACTGCGTGCGCACTCATAAATTGCGTTCCGTTAAGCAAAGCTAAACCTTCTTTAGATTGCAACTGAATTGCTTCCCATTCAAATTTTTTAAGAACTTTATCGCTAGCTACAATTTTACCTTCAAAATACACTTCTCCTTTTCCCAGTAATGGTAAAGCCAAATGTGCCAAAGGTGCTAAGTCTCCAGATGCACCTAAAGAACCTTGTTCATAAACTACCGGCAAAACATCGTTGTTAAAAAAGGCAATTAAACGTTTTAAAACTTTTAAAGAAATACCTGAATGCCCATAGCTAAGCGATTGTATTTTTAACAAAAGCATGATTTTTACAATCTCCGGTTTAATTTTTTCGCCGGTACCGCAGGCGTGCGATATCACTAGGTTTTCTTGTAATTGGGTAAGTTTATCTGTAGAAATTTTAACATTGCATAAAGAACCAAAACCAGTGTTAATTCCGTAAAAAGGTTCTTTAGAATTTTTTATTTTCTCGTCTAAATACTTTCTACTTTTTTTAATGCTTGCAGTAGCTTCTTCACTGAGCTCTAGCTTTTGATTCTCTAATAAAATTTCTTGAATATGCTGTAAATCCAGCACGTCTTTACTTATATAATGTGAATTGGGCATTTTTGGACTAATTTCTATTTTAAAGCCTCCAAAAGTGGAAATAACTCTTATTATTTCCAAATCTTTTGTGGTTTATTACTGGTTATTTTCAAATAAAGACTGAAAAGATTTTCCTAAGTTAGCTATAATATCACCTGCAATCATAGCTTCAAAACTGTTGGTTTTTGCAGCCTCGTCTCCTGCTCTGCCGTGCAAATAAACACCAAAAACGGTAGCAATATCCGGCGCATAATTTTGTGCAAGTAAGCCACCAATTATCCCGGTAAGCACATCGCCACTCCCTGCAGTAGCCATTCCCGGATTACCGCTAGTGTTTACATACATCTTTTTATTGGTAATACTTATGGTATTTGCACCCTTAATAACCAAAATTATAGCATATTTTTCAGCAAAGGCTTTTGCTTTTTCCAGTTTATCAAAATCGTCTTCCCACTCGCCTATCAAACGTTTTAATTCTCCCGGATGCGGAGTAAGTATGCTATCTTTAGGCAGTAACTCTAATAATTCTTTGTTTTCTGCCAAAATATTGAGGCCATCTGCATCTATTACAAATTTGCTTTTTTGGGTTTGCAGTAAATTTTTCAGTAAAGCAACGGTTTCTTTTTTTGTGTCTGCGCCAATACCAAAACAAATAACATTTGGTTCAATATCTAATTTGGTTGGCGCTAAAAACTTATCGCTTTCACTACTTATGGTCATCGCTTCCGGTACGCTACTTTGTAAAATTTCATAACCGCATTTAGGAATTAAAGCTGTCACTTTTCCGGCGCCGGCGCGCAAAGCAGCTTTTGTACTTAAACAAACACTGCCCATTTTACCATAGCTGCCGCCAACCACCAAACAGTGTCCAAAAGTACCTTTATGCGCATACTTTTGTCGCGGTCTATAGAGATTGGCAACTTCTCGTGGTGTTATTAAAATTGCTTCGGTTGGGGTTTCTGCGATAAATTTTTCGTCTAAGCCTATTGGAATTATTTGCAGATTACCACAATAATTAGCAGTTTCCGGTAAAAAGAAAATTAGTTTTGGTAATTGAAAAGATACCGTTGTATTAGCTATTAAAATGCTATCTTTTTCTTTTGGCACCGCATCTAAATAAAGTCCGGAAGGTATATCTATTGCTACTACGTAAGCTTTAGATTGGTTTATTTTTTGTATAAATTTTCTAAGCCATTTTTCCGGCGGACGGTTTAAACCAATTCCAAAAATAGCATCTATTATAATTTGGTTTGCTTTAAAATCAGGAAAATCAGAGTCTTTATTAATAAAGTTTGGCCATACATCTTTTTGTTTCAACTTATCTAAATTATGCAAAAAATCATCGGAACGTTTTTCGCTAAAATTTACGATATATACCTCTACTTTATAATTTTCGTTTAAGAGCATTCTGGCAATTGCCAAGCCATCTCCCCCATTATTCCCTACGCCACATAAAATATTTATTACCGGAGTGTTTTCTGGTAAGTTTTTCTTTAACCACTCAAAAACTTGCGTTGCTGCACGCTCCATCAAAACCTCGCTGGTAATTTTTTGAGTTTTTATAGTTTGCTTATCGGCATCGTAAATATTTTGTTTAGAAAAAATTTTCATACAAACTGGATTTACTGCTAAAGTTAAAGAAAATATCTAATCTTCCAATTTGGTCAATGCTAAAATTTTGAAGGTTGCTATCTGTAAAATCTAAATATTACCATATTAAAAATTAAGCGACCAATTATATTTCCGTAAAGAAGAAAAAACAATTTATGGGTTTTACTTTACGGAAAAATTTTATGCTGGATTCTTTTGTTAAGATATTTTTCGTTTTAGCCGAAAAACCGTTGTTTACTTTTATTCTCCCTAAATTTTGAATATTTTTGCAGACCTTAAATTATAAGCATGAAAAATACAGCACTTACCAACATACATAAAAAATTAGGCGCTAAAATTGTTCCCTTTGCCGGATACAATATGCCCGTTTCTTACGAAGGCGTTAATATTGAGCATCAAACTGTTAGAGAAAAATTAGGCGTTTTTGACGTTTCGCATATGGGCGAATTTTTAATTTCTGGTCCCAATGCTTTAGAATTGATTCAGAAAATAAGCTCTAACGATGCTTCTAAATTAAAAGACGGGAAAGCACAATATACTTATTTACCTAATAAAACTGGCGGTATTATAGACGATTTGATTATTTACCGAATGAACGAAGAAAAATATCTTTTGGTGGTAAATGCGGCTAATATTGATAAAGATTGGAACTGGATTTCTGAAAATAATACTGTAAACGCAGACATAAAAGACCTTTCTGAAGAATATGCTTTATTGGCCATACAAGGTCCAAAAGCTATTGAAGCTATGCAAAGCTTGACCGAGGTTGATTTAAAAGCCATTAAATTTTACAATTTTGAAATTGGTAAATTTGCCGGTCAAGAACACGTAATTATTTCGGCTACCGGTTATACGGGCAGCGGCGGTTTTGAAATTTATTGCAAACAAGACCAAGTAGAAGCTATTTGGAAAAAAGTTTTAGAAGCCGGAGAAGATTATGGCATCAAACCAATTGGTTTGGCAGCTCGTGATACTTTGCGTTTAGAAATGGGTTTCTGCCTTTACGGAAACGATATTGACGAAGAAACCTCTCCTATTGAAGCCGGTTTGGGATGGATAACCAAATTCAGTAAAGATTTTATAAACGCTGAAGCTTTAAAAAAAGAAAAAGAAGAAGGACCAAAACGTAAATTAGTTGGTTTTGAACTTACCCAAAAAGGAATTCCCCGTAAGGGATATAGTATCAAAAATAAAGATGGCGAAGAAATTGGCGAAGTAACTTCTGGCACTATGTCGCCTTCTACGGGTAAAGCTATTGGTTTGGGTTATGTAAAAACCCCTTACAGCAAAAAAGGAGAAGAAATTAGAATACAAATTAGAAAAAAAGAAGTAGACGCTGTTGTGGTAAAAACACCTTTTTATAAAGGAGAATAAAATTTACAAACCGTCTTAAAATCTTTAATTTTTTTAAGACGGTTTATTTTTAGAACAATTGGTAACTCACTTTTATTTTACGACTTCCTTAAAAATAAAACCAGCTTAAAAACGTTATTTCTTACTTTACTAGCCAAGCAATGATAAAGCTTCACATAATTATTTCAGTAAAGTTTAAAAAATCCATTTATTAAAAAATCAAAGAAAATACTTATTTTGGGCGGCAGTGGCTTTTTGGGCAATGCCGTATATAAAGAGCTGTCCGGTTATTTTAACATAGCTGCTACCTACTGCACCCCAAATTCGCAATTTGAAGAAAATGGCGATTTTTACCATTGGGATATGCAAACCGAAAGTATTTTGCATTTACTGGAAAATCTAAAACCAGATATAATTATTTCATGCTTACGCGGAAATTTTGAATTGCAACTCCACGCCCATTTCGAAATTATACATTATCTTTTAAAAAATCGCTGTAAATTGCTGTTTCTTTCCGGCGCCAATGTGTTTGATGCTTTTACCAATTTCCCTTCGTACGAATACGATAAAACTTTCTCTGTAAGTATTTACGGAAGATTTAAAATAAAGATAGAAAATGCACTTTTGCGCTTACCAAACCATAAATATGCCATTTTACGACTTCCAATGGTTTTTGGAGCCAAATCTCCGCGCATAAAAGAAATTAAACAACTTTATAAAGTTAACGAAGCCATAGAAGTTTTTCCTAATGTAGTGACCAATGCTACTAGCGTAGATAAATTTACCCAGCAATTGCATTATATCATTAACCGTAATAAAACCGGTGTTTTTCACTTAGGAAGTGCAGATTTAATTCACCACCAAGAATTGATAGAAGAAATTTGCCAGGTATTAGAGTTAGAAAAACCTTTGCTCAAAAAAGTTTATAGTTCTAATAACGATAGGTTTTTGGCAATTTTACCCAAAGACAATTTGCTGCCGCCTAATTTGCGCGTTTTTATCACAGATGTAATTCAAAACTGCGTTACGCAAAAACGTTAATTTAGTATTAAATAAAAAGTAATCTTTTTAGAGAGTAGCATAAATTTATACCTTATACATAAAAAACAGCTATGAGTACATTAAGCGAAAAGCAAATATCAGAAAAATTAAAAGATTTAGATGGTTGGCAGTTTAACGATAATGCCATTCATACAAAATTAGAGTTTGAAGACTTTAAAGAAACCTTTAGCATTATGACGCGTATTGCTTTTGAAGCAGAAGCGCAACAACATCATCCAGAGTGGACAAATGTGTACAACACGCTAAGTATTAGCCTAACCAGTCATGATGCAGGTGGCGTTACGGAAAAAGATTTTAAAATGGCAAAAACCATCGAATCTATTATAGATACGGAATAATATTTTTTTTTTGAATTAATGAGTGATTTTAAAAGGAAAATCGCTGATGAGAGTTCAAGAATCTGTTATAAAAAAGCGTTTGGAATAATATTTTCCTAAACGCTTTTTTTATATTTTTACCGACAAATAAATTTACTATGGGAAGAGCTTTTGAATTTAGAAAAGAACGCAAAATGAAACGCTGGTCGGCAATGGCAAAAGCATTTACCCGCATTGGTAAAGATATTGTGATGGCTGTAAAAGAAGGTGGTCCGGACCCGGATACCAACTCAAAATTGCGTGCGGTAATTCAGAATGCCAAGAGTGTAAATATGCCTAAAGATAATATTGAGCGCGCCATAAAACGCGCCAGCGATAAATCTTTAGGAGATTATAAAGAAGTGCTTTTTGAAGGTTATGCGCCACACGGCATAGCGGTTTTAATAGAAACTGCTACAGATAACAATACTAGAACAGTAGCCAACATACGATCATATTTTAATAAATGTAACGGGAGTTTAGGTACTTCTGGTTCTGTAGAGTTTATGTTTGACCACACGTGCAATTTTAAAGTAAACGCGCCCAATCAAAATATAGAAGATTTAGAATTAGAATTAATAGATTTTGGCGTAGAAGAAGTTTTTGAAGAAGACGATGCAATTGTACTCTATGCTCCTTTCGAGAATTTTGGCAGCATACAAAAAGCATTAGAAGAAAAAGATATTGAGATTATATCTTCTGGTTTTGAAAGAATTCCTACCGTAACTAAAAGCTTAACAGAAGAAGAGCAAAAAGATGTAGACAAACTTCTAGAAAAAATAGAAGACGACGACGACGTGCAAAACGTCTACCATACAATGCAATAAAAAAAGCTGTTTAAAATATTTCGTGAAAACGAATTTAATTTTAAACAGCTTTTCTTAAATTTTAAAGAAATTATTTAAGAGATTTCCTTAAAAATAGAATGCATTAAACGTTTTTTGTCGTTTAGGCTTTCTTCCAAAGATATCATAGTTTCTGTACGGTATACACCTTCTATATCGTCTAAAAGGAAAATTACCTGCTTTGCGTGCTCTGTGTCGCGCGCTCTAATTTTACAAAAGATATTAAACTTACCGGTAGTAACGTGTGCCACGGTAACATAAGGAATCTCATTAATACGTTCTAAAACAAATTTGGTTTGCGAAGTTTTCTGTAGAAAAACCCCTACATAAGCTATAAATGCATAGCCTAATTTTTTATAATCCAAATTTAAAGAAGAACCGGTAATAATTCCTGCTTCCTCCATTTTCTTAACTCTTACATGCACGGTTCCCGCAGAAATATCTAACTTCTTTGCAATGTCTGTAAAAGGGGTACGAGTTTGATCTATTAAAATATCTAGAATTTTATGATCTATTTCGTCTAACTTAAATCTTGCCATTTTAATATTGATTATAATTTATAAAACGAAACGCAAAAATAAAACAATTTTATTCAACAAACACGATAAAAATCTAAGTAATTGTTAAATTAATCGGTAAATATCCATTTTCTATTGCTAAATTCTGAATTTCAGTACCTAAATAAAAACAATCTGTATTATTGACAACGATTTTTGTGCGGTTAGCGTCTATTTCGCGGTGTCCATAATAAGATTCTAAATTATTTATGTGTTTAATAAACGGCAAAAACTTCAACTTATTTCCCAACAAACATTCTTTATAATGAATGCCAACATCGGTAATTTTATTTTGATAGTGTATATTTCTTATAATTACATCTAAAAATAATTTTTGATTTTGCGGAATAGCTTCATAATTTTCTACCTTATAGCTTTTATACGAATTTTGATAAATTAGATTTAAGGCCTCTAATATTGCAAAACAACAGTATTTTCTAGTATTCTCGCGTTTATAATCTGTATCTAAATGGCCGGCTTCAAAAAGTATGGTAGTAGCGCCACGAGTTTGAAAACTATCGCCCACGCAATTAGCATTAAAAGTATCGTCATAACGACCTATTTTATTCGGAATGTATTCTTGTAAAACATCGTTTATGCCACTAATAAGCTGCATTGCCTTCAGTCTGTTAGCTGGTACCGTTTTTTCTGCATCTGCTGCCGGCGACAAAAAAGATAACGCAGCGGTATTGGACAACCAGCCTACGCTAAAAATACTGCGCTGGTCGTGTAGGTTAAAACAATAATCCGGTTTAATTTTTTCGAATTGTTGCTTTAAAATCTTGCTTTCCGGTTGCGAAAGGTTCTTGGCATCGCGGTTTAAATCTACATTGTTGGCATTTACACGCGTATAAGCATTGCAACCATCTGGATTTAAAACGGGAATAATATGTAAACTAACAGTTGCTAAAAAACCTTTAAGTTGCGCTTTACGGAATTTAAAGTAATTGATAACATCTAATAAAGCTTTGGTACTTGTAGTTTCGTTTCCGTGCATTTGCGACCAAAGCAAAACCTTTTTCTTTCCATTACCAATTTGCAATTTAAAAATAGGTTGTTTTAAAACCGACTCACCAATTTGTTGTAAACTAAAAGCAGTTTGATAAGCTTCTATATTTTTCTGTAGTTCTTGATAAGGAAAATACCTGCCTTCTATCGCGGTTAATTTGTACTTAGTATAATCTTGTAAATAATGCGCTCTTTCCATATTTCACAAAAGTAAACAATCTTAAATTTACAAATGTAAACGAATCAAATCAGCCTCTCATTTACAATTGTAAACTCAAAGCTCTTGCAAAAACTAATTGGCACTGGAATTTATCCTAAATACAGTTATTTTATCTTTAAATAGCTGTCATTTAATAAATTAAAGGTATTTACATAAAGTTTAAATTTAACCGTGATAACCATTTATAAAACTATTTTGTTTATTGAATTAAACGTGTTACATTTGTAAATATCATTACCGACTAAATAATTTTACAATGGTAAACAGCAAGGAGTTTACAAAACGATTAGAAAAAATAATGCAGTATTACGATATCTCTGCTGCGGCTTTTGCCGATAAAATAAACGTTGGCCGCTCCTCTATTTCACATTTGCTTTCCGGAAGAAATAAACCGAGTTTAGATTTTGTAATGAAAGTCATCAAAACTTTTCCGGAAGTAGAATTGTATTGGTTGCTGAACGGAAAAGGAAATTTTCCGCCCGATGCTGCTTCCAAAAACGGAACAGCAGAAAGAGAAAAAGAAAACCAAAAAGTTGCTCCTACTCCAATTTCTTCTTCCGCACAATTGCCTTCTTCCATTCCTACGGAAAACAAAAAACAAAAAGAAATTCAGAAAATTGTTATATTTTATAAAGACGGTAGCTTTGATGCATTTGAGAATTGAAAATTATAAACTAAATGCTACCTTTGTCTAAAAAGTAAATGCAAAGAATTCTTTACCTTTTGTTGTTGTGTTTGTTGGTAACTGCCTGTTACAGTCCCGAAAGAAATTGTGCCAAATTTAAAACCGGAGCTTTTGAGTTTGAATCTTACCTAAACGGCGAGCTTGTAAAAACTACTTTTGTGCGTAACGATACGATGGAGATTGATTATTTTAAAGATCACGTAGATTCTTCTTCGGTAAGATGGATAAACGACTGCGAGTATATCTTAAAAAACATGAACCCAAAAAATATGGCAGAAGAAAAGCCTTTGCATATGAAAATTCTTACCACAGATGGCGACACTTATACTTTTGAATTTTCTATTGTAGGCGACGATAATAAACAAAAAGGAACAGCCAGAAAAGTGAAATAAGTTTTTTAGCAAGATTCTAGCTCATCTGAAATTCTTTTATTGTAAAAAAACGTTTTGCTTGCAGATGGAGTGATGTTTGGTGTTTTTGATTTACTTTTTTATTGCTTACAGCGATTTTGTGGATTATAAAGGTTTGTGGTTAATGCTTTGAATTTAAACCGGTTTATTTCTTGTCATTAAATATTCTTATTAAAATTTTATATCTGCAATTTTTTTATTTCCATAGAAAAGAGTAGTTATCTCCGAATTTACTGGTATGAAAAAATATAAATTTAAGTTTTGTTTCCTAAAATCTCTAGGCTCAAAATAAGATTCGTGAGCTACTGTTTTAGGGTTTTTTAAACTTATTTTAAATTTATCGTAAGCCTCGTAGTTTATTGGTATACATACATTTGTAACACCTTCGAATTCATAATCTAAAAATGTATCTTTTATATCTGGTTTATATTTATCTTCTAAAGATTTGTAATTGGGCTTATTCTTAATCAATCTATTCAAATGCCATTGATTTAAATAATTTGAATTGGCTATATCAACTGGTCTTAATCGTATTTTATTTTGCTCATCTACAATTGAAAACTTGTTAGGATCAAAAGGTCTTTTTTCATTATCGATCATCTCAATTCTAACTTTAATTCTGTATTGGATCAACTTTTTCGATTTGGAATAAACATTGGTTATGTTTCCCATGCCTACCATCAAACCCGCTTTGTTATTTTTTTTGTATTCAATGGTCAGGTTGTCTTCCTGAATTTCAACTTGCGAATAAAATAGTTGTGTGAATAGTAAAGTCAGAATTAAGAATATTATTTTCATACTAGTTTTATTTATTAATTTTCGGTTAACCTATTTCGGGAAATAACTTCATTTAAATGACGCGTAACGCTCTTTTATGTATCTAATATAGTGATAGTTAGCTATTATTTTTTGGCTAAGCACAAGCCGATTTTTTAAGTTTTCACCTTTAAACTTCTAAAACTCCAAATTTAAGATAAAGAAGTTTTATTAACACTGAGTAGCTGATCTATCTCTTTTTCGAACCTTTCAAAGTTTCTTTTATTTTTTCCCCAATCATAAATCTGAGTAGGTAAAGCACATATAGATTTAAACTTTAATTCAGTTTTATTTTGAGTATTTTGATAGGATATTTCGATATATTCAAGAAATGAGGACATTGAAAATGTAGTTTTCGCGTAAAAACAGTTTTTATCCTCATCGATTCCAACTTTATTAAAACCAGCATTTTTCAAAGCCTGCTTGATAAGGTTTAAATTATCGTGAGGTAAACCTTTAATTTTTTTAGTTGTTTCAAATTTACACGTATTAACATCGGGGCTTTTTGTGCTTTTTTATAAATAAATATAGATGCTGTAATAGCGATGAAAATCAACCATCCAATATTTGTATTAATTATTTCCATATTTTAAGTTTTAAATTAATACCAACACCTCCTAAAATCCAACCTACTTCTTCTTTAAAAGCTCGTTTTACTCTTGGATGGAGTGATGTTTGGTGTTTTTGATTTACTTTTTTATCCTACATAGCGTTTTAATATGGTGAACGCGTGTTTGTATGGTGTTAAGCATATTTTTTCTTCGCTCCTGTATTTAGTTTTGTTTCGTCTTTCACAAAATACTTGACATAAAATAAAATTAAAATTGGAACTATTACTAAACCACTAACAAAGTTTAGCAGTGAAATCCAATCAGTTAATTCATTTCCGCCTTTTGAAATAAACATCAATTCGCCTAATGGTCCGTTTGAAAATATAGTGTTATAAATAAAATTCCAGCCTAAATGAAGTCCGAAAGGTAGCATTATCGATTTGGTTTTCGAGAAAGCCCAAGCCCAAGCATAGCCCATTAGCCCAGTCCCGATAAAAACTAAAATCATTGCCATTATATTTCCTAAAACTCCAAAAGAGAACCAATGATAAACTCCGAATGCAATGGCGGAAATCAATATACTTTTACGTGAGCCAATTTTTTGAATTAGAATATACAGCAAAGCTCCACGAAAAATTAATTCTTCTGTCAATACGGATTTAACATCCCACCAAAATGATTTTAAAATAATCCCGCCAGTAATATCTTCGTTCAGAATCCAAGTTGATGATTTTAGATATGATTCTAAAAATTGGTCAAGAACGCAAAGTATTCCAGTTATTAAAAATCCGATTAAGAATTGTTTTAACCTTTTTGCAATTGGAAGAAATCCTAATGCTAAAATATTCTTCTTTTCTATTAAGTATAGAAGTAACCAAGAAATGGCAATTGCGACTAAAATTCCTATCATTTACTTGGTTGGTTTTAAATTATGTCCAACACCTCATAAAATCCAACCTACTTCTTCTTTAAAAGTTCGTTTTGCTCGTGCATAAGGTTTTTTAAGTCCGATAAAAGTTCGATGTCTTTTGGGGTAACGGTCTTTTTGTTTTCGGGATCTTGTGCGTTTTTACGAAGTCTGTTCATTGCCCGGATTACCATAAAAACCACAAAAGCAATTATTAAAAAGTTTAAAAAAGCAGTAAATAACTCACCATATTCTATGGCAATGGCCGGCGAAGTAATCTCGCCGTTTACTTCTACCGCTTCTTGTAGTATTAACTTTTTGTCTTCATAATTAATACCACTGGTAAGCATAGACAGTGGCGGCATCATAATTTTTTTTACCAGAACATCTATAACCTTGTTAAAAGCGGCCCCAATTATTACCCCAACGGCAATATCTATCATATTACCTTTTATGGCAAACTCTTTAAACTCCTTAATTATCTTCATCTTACTAACTTAGAACAACGTAGGTTGCGACTCGTCATCTTTTTTGTTATTGGCGTTATCGTCTTTTTCTTCTTCTATCTGATTCTTGTTATTTTCAGTAACTTCCTCTTCTTCGTCTTCTTCTTTATAGGCAATGGGTTCTAGTAAATTTAGTTGTTTTACCTTATCTGTGGTTAATTGATTGCCTTGGGCTTTTATACCTTTTACAGCAATAAACTCTTCTAAATTAAGCGTTTCGTTTGGTTTTCTTTCTTTGCCTTTTGCTTTTTTAAAAACCATTTCTAACAGCGGTATATAATCTGTAGAAATTAATTCTAATTGGGATTTAGGGTGCTCGGTAATAATAAGTTCTTCTCTTTCTGGATTTTCAATTAGGAAACGTTTTACATAATACCGCTCTTTTTCTCCTTCCCAATAAACTGCTGTGATTGGTTTTTCGGGAATCCATTTTTCCAATACCACGTATGCTTCATCAAAACGTGTAGTTAGTTCCGGAACAATGGTTTTTACTAAACCATCTTGCGTTACCAACAAAATTCTGTCTTCGCCTTTAAACTCTCCTATCAGTTCTCCTCTTTCATCTGTATTTAGACGTTGCACGACATCGTCAAACCAAATTTTTCTTGGTTTTAAAGTAGAAACACCCTCTTCTTTTAGTTCAATTCGCTTAACGGCGTGTTTGGTAATTAAATTTCCTTTTACGCCTCTTCCTTTAATTTTATAGTCGGCAAAGTCTACTTCAAATTTTAATTTCTTAAGCTGTCCTTTTTGGCGTAAATATACGGTAACCACTTCTGCTTCGCCATTAGGGTTGGCCGAAAAATAAAGTACTTGCGTGCCAGGTTTTCCTTTACCAACACTATATTCCCTATCGCGGGTTATAGACGTTACTGCAAAACGTTTTAAGTAATTATTACCGCCTTTGCCGTTTTTATAAATAACATTATAAATAGTGCGTTTGTCTTTTTTCTTAAAAACAGCAACGTGAATAATATTTTTGCCAATAAAGGTTTTACTGTCTACTTTGGTTACGCGCATTGTCCCATCTTCCGTAAAGCAAATAATATCGTCTATATCGCTACAATCTGTTACGTATTCATCCTTCCGTAAAGAAGTACCAATAAAACCTTCTTTTCTATTAACGTACAATTTTGTATTGCGAATAACCACTTTTGTAGCTTCTATATCTTCAAACAAACGCAATTCTGTTTTACGTTCGCGGCCTTCACCATAGTTCTTTTTAAGACTTTCAAAATAGGCTATTGCAAAGGCAATTAAATTGTCTAGATTATGTTTTACTTGTGCAATTTCATCTTCTAAAGCATCAATTTTTTGTTGTGCTTTATCTAGATCAAAACGCGAAATGCGTTTGATTTTTATTTCTGTTAATCGCGTAATATCTTCTGTAGTTATGGCTCTTTTTAAATGCCCAATATGCGGTTGCAAACCTTTGTCTATGGCAGCAATTACGCCTTCCCAAGTTTCTTCTTCTTCTATGTCTCGGTAAATTCTTTTTTCTATAAAAATTCGTTCTAAAGAAGAGAAATGCCATTGTTCTTCCAGCTCGTGCAACTTTATTTCTAACTCTTTTTTTAAGAGCGACAAAGTGTGGTCTGTACTAAGTCGTAAAATTTCTGAAACCCCAATAAAATGTGGTTTATGATCTATAATTATACAACTTAATGGCGATATAGAAATCTCGCAATTGGTAAAAGCGTACAGCGCATCTATAGTTTTATCTGGCGATAAATTATTGGGTAAATGAATGAGTATTTCTACATTTTCTGCCGTATTATCTTCTATATGTTTTACTTTAATCTTGCCTTTTTCGTTGGCTTTTATAACCGAGTCTATTAAACTGGAAGTTGTAGTGCCATAAGGTATTTCGGTAACAACCAGCGTATTTTTGTCTCTTTGATTAATTTTAGCCCGTATTCTCACCTTGCCGCCGCGCAAACCATCGTTGTAATTGCTTACATCCATAATACCGGCGGTAGGAAAATCTGGAAATAATTTAAAACGTTTACCTTTTAAATGCTTTATGGAAGCGTCTATAAGTTCGTTAAAATCGTGTGGTAAAATACGCGTGCTCAATCCAACCGCAATACCTTCTGCTCCTTGCGCTAAAAGTAAAGGAAATTTTACCGGCAAGGTCACCGGTTCTTTTTTACGACCGTCATAAGAATTTTGCCAATCGGTTGTTTTTGGGTTAAAAACAACTTCTAACGCAAATTTAGAAAGACGCGCTTCTATGTATCTTGGCGCAGCGGCGCGGTCTCCGGTTAAAATATTACCCCAGTTTCCTTGCGTATCAATCAATAATTCTTTTTGACCAATTTGCACCATAGCGTCTGCAATACTAGCATCGCCGTGCGGGTGGTATTGCATTGTATGTCCTACAATATTGGCAACTTTATTGTAGCGGCCATCGTCCAGGTCTTTCATAGAATGCATTATACGTCTGTGCACCGGTTTAAAACCATCTTCTACGGCCGGCACTGCACGCTCTAAAATAACGTAAGAGGCATAATCCAAAAACCAGTCTTTATACATACCGGAAACTTTGGTTAAAACCTCTTGGTTATTCTCTTCTATATTATTCTGTTCGTTTTCTTCGTTTGGGTTTTCTATATCCATTAAGCAATAAAACTAATCGCGTTTTAATTTATACTTTTTTTACTGAAGTTCTTCTACTACATCCAACTCTACTCGCAGGTTATCTATAATAAATTCTTGCCTGTCGCTTGTATTTTTTCCCATATAAAACTTCAGTAAATCTTCTATACCGGTATCTTTATCTATCATAACCGGATCTAAGCGAATATCTTCGCCTATAAAATATTTAAACTCATCTGGAGAGATTTCTCCCAGACCTTTAAATCGTGTAATTTCCGGTTTTCCTCTTAACTTATTAATCGCATTGCGTTTTTCTTCTTCAGAATAGCAATAATAGGTTTCTTTTTTATTTCGTACCCTAAAAAGCGGGGTTTGCAAAATATATAAATGTCCTTCTTTAATCAATTCCGGAAAGAATTGCAGGAAAAAAGTAATTAACAACAACCTAATGTGCATCCCGTCTACATCTGCATCTGTGGCTATTACCACATTGTTATAACGCAACTCTTCTATAGAATCTTCTATATTTAAGGCTGCTTGCAAAAGGTTAAATTCTTCGTTCTCGTAAACAATCTTTTTGCTTAGACCGTAAGAATTTAAAGGTTTTCCTTTTAAGCTAAAAACCGCTTGTGTATTTACATCTCTGGATTTTGTTATACTACCGCTAGCCGAATCTCCCTCTGTTATAAACAAGGTTGTTTCTAAGTTGCGTTCTTTTTTTACATCGCCCAAATGTATACGGCAATCTCTTAATTTTTTATTGTGCAGACTGGCTTTTTTAGCCCGTTCTTTCGCCAATTTTCGTATTCCGGATAAATCTTTACGCTCTTTTTCTGCTTGTAATATTTTCTTCTGAAGTTTCTCGGCTGTTTCTGGATTACGGTGTAAATAATTATCTAACTGTCGTTTAACAAAGTCTAAAATATAGGTACGTACCGTTGGCAATTTACCGCCCATATCTGTAGAGCCTAGTTTCGTTTTTGTCTGACTTTCAAAAACCGGCTCCATTACTTTAATACTAATTGCAGAAACGATAGATTTTCTAATATCGCTGGCATCAAAATTCTTTCCGTAAAATTCTCGTGCTGTTTTTACAATGGCTTCTCTAAAAGCAGATTGATGTGTCCCGCCTTGCGTGGTATGTTGTCCGTTTACAAAAGAATTGTATTCTTCGCTGTATTGTGTTTTATTGTAGGTTATGGCAACTTCTATATCTTCTCCGCGAAGGTGAATAATTGGGAAAAGTCTATCGTTTTCGTTTATACGATCTGACAGTAAATCTTTTAATCCGTTTTCTGAATAAAATTTTTCGCCGTTATATACAATGGTTAATCCCGGATTGAGATAAACGTAGTTTTTAAGCATTTTACTCACATACTCAGAACGGTATTTGTATTTTTTAAAAATACTATCGTCTGGCACAAAAGTAATTTTGGTACCGCGTCTGCGCGAAGTTTCTTCTAGAAACTCTTCTTCTTGAATTTCTCCCTGAGCAAATTCGGCTGCAGCCGATTTACCTTCTCTGTTAGATTCTACTCGAAAAAAATTGGACAATGCATTTACCGCTTTGGTACCTACCCCATTTAACCCAACCGATTTTTTAAAAGCTTTTGTGTCGTATTTACCACCGGTATTCATTTTAGAAACTACGTCTACCACTTTTCCTAGGGGAATTCCACGTCCGTAATCGCGTACAATTACGCGTTGGCCTTGAATAGAAACCTCGATAGTTTTGCCGGAACCCATTACAAATTCGTCTATAGAGTTGTCTAAAACCTCTTTTAGAAGAATGTAAATACCATCATCTGCGCTAGAACCATCGCCCAATTTACCAATATACATACCCGGGCGCATCCTAATATGTTCTTTCCAGTCTAACGACCGTATATTATCCTCGGTGTACTTTGTTTCTTGTGCCATATAAGATTAATGCTGTACGGCTAATATAGTAGGTTTTAAGCGAAAATAAAACCTCTTTTTTAGAAAGTATTTATTTTTTTTTATGCCCGCTATTTAAGTAGATGTTTTTCTATAATTGCCACTAGTTTTTCTTTGCTAAATGGCTTTATTAAAATATCATCTATACCGGCAAGATCTGCTTTTTCTTGAATTTCTCGTAATTCTGAAGCTGTTACAGCAATTATAGGAACATTGTTTTGCGTCTCTCGAACTTTTTGGGATATTTCAAAGCCATTCATACCGGGTATATTAATATCGAGTAAAATTAAATCGTATTCATTTTGAGTTATTGCTTGATAACCTTCTTTACCTTCGTCTTTTATATCTAAATTAACCTGGTAAGCAGATAAGAATTTCTCTATGACCATACGGTTAATTTTATTGTCTTCTATAAGCAAAATGCGAGCGTTGGCAAGCAATTTTTTGTTGGTTACCAGTTTTTTATGAGCTGGTGTATCTTTAATTTTAGCGCAGATTAAGTCAAAATAAAAAGTAGTACCCTTCCCTAATTTGCTTTCTACTTGTATTTCGCTATCCATCAAATCAAGCAATTTTTTTACTATAGAAAGTCCTAAGCCGGTTCCTTCCATAATACTGGTGTCTAGGTTAACTTGCGAAAACTCGTTAAATATCTCTTCTTTTTTATCTTTTGGTATTCCGGCACCATTGTCTGTTACGGCAAACTGTAAGACAAGTTTATTTTCTTTTTCTTGCACCAATTTTATAGATAGAATTACTTTTCCGCTTTTAGTAAATTTTATTGCATTTTCTATCAGGTTTATTAAAATTTCAAAAAGTATCGTGCTATCTATCATTACTTTTGAAGGAATATCGCGCGACAAATCTACGTGAACCTGACAATCATTTTTTTCTGCAGAAAATTGTACAGAATTGGTAATATTATCCGTAAAGCTTTTTAAATCTGTTTCTTTTGGTCTTATTTTTACTTTGTGGTTATCTATTTTACTAATTAGCAACACATTGTTAATTAAACTTAACAGATAATCTCCAGAGAATTTAAGCGATTCGAGAAGCTGTTTATTCCCGTCAGAAATTTCTTTTTCAGCCAATAAAAGAGAAGTTATACCAACTACACCGTGTAACGGAGTGCGAATCTCGTGGCTTATGCTATTAATAAATTGCGATTTTATCTTGGCTGCCGCATCTGCTTTTTGGTTGGCTCTTTTTAAAGCTTCGTTATTTTGGTTTAGAAACTTAATTAATTTTCTTTTGGTGCGGTTTTCTTTAAAAATGATTATCAATAATATGAGTAGCACCACAAAAACAAATGTATAAACCCAAATTAATTTATTGCGCGAGGCAGCAATAGAAGCCATAAGCTCTTCGCCTCGTTTAGAAGTTTCTAAAGCTCGTTCGTATTCGGCAAGCTTAAATCGTATACCTTCTGCCCTTAGTTTTTCTGTGAGATCTCTGTTTACAAATATTTCTTTATATTTTAAATGCTCTTGTAAATGTTTGTACGCTGCTTGGTGGTTATTATTTTTCGCGTAAGCTTTGCTACTATATAAATAAGCATATTGCAATTGCTCGTACAAATCGTGCTTTTTTCCTAACGCAATAGACTTTTTAAATAAACGTTCTGCGTTTTCAAACCTGTTTTTGTGTGTATAATATCTACCTAAAACGTGGTTAATACTGCTTCGTGTAAGTGGTTCGTCGCCATCGTCTGGAGGGTTTTTCAGGTAACTTTGTAACCGACTAACATATGGAGTAACCTTTTCTGGTTTGTTTTGGTCTAAATAATTCCAACACAAATTTAAAGTTAAAGTAGCGGTGTATTGCGAATTAATTTTTTCTGCAAGATCTAAGCCTTCAAGATAATAAGCTTCTGATTTTTTAAAATTCTTGTCTTTTAAAGCAGTAACACTTCCTAATCCGTTGTAAATATCTACAATAAATAAAGTATCTTTCAGCTCTTTTACGATAGACAGCGATTTTAAGTACTTTACTTCTGCTCTATCGTAACTTCTGGTTATTTCGTCTACTAAACCAAGAAAATAATAGGCTTCTGCTTTAAAATGTTTGTTATCTTTTTTATGCGATGCATCTAAAAGTTTATTGGCAATCTTTACGGATTCTACAAATTCACTTTTCTCAAAGTGCTCGTAACATTCTTCTAAATATTGCTCCAAAGAATCTGTGGCAATATCTTCATATTCTTGCGAAGATGCAGACAAGATAAATAGCGCGAAAAATAAAATACAAAAGTACCTTAACATATATTTTTATTTAAACTCATGAAATACATTTGTATGTAAAGTTTTTAGCCTACATCTAAAAATATGTATTTTACAGCAAGCATAAATTTTTGTACCGAAATATATTAACATTTCTTTAATAATAAGATTACTCCTTAGCTTTTCGATAAAAGTGTAAAAATACCCTATAAAAAAAGCCCGTTCCCGGACTTTCTTTAATTATTATATCGTTTTCTGCTAAAAAAGCTTTGCTTACACATTAAATCTAAAATGCATTACATCGCCATCTTGTACGATATAATCTTTTCCCTCTACACCTAGTTTACCTGCCTCTTTAATTTTGGTTTCGTTTTTGTACTTTTCATAATCTGCATAACTAATAACTTCTGCACGTATAAAACCTTTTTCAAAATCTGTATGAATTACTCCCGCGGCCTGTGGAGCGGTCGCACCAACAGGAATCGTCCAAGCTCTTACTTCTTTTTCTCCCGCTGTAAAATAGGTTTGTTGGTTAAGCAATTTGTAAGCAGCCTGAATAAGTTTTGCGGCGCCCGCTTCTTTTAAACCTATATCTTCTAGAAACATTTTGCGCTCTTCATAATCTTCTAATTCTGCAATATCTGCTTCTATTCCTACGGCAAGCGTCAAAACTTCGGCATTTTCGTTTTTTACGGCATCTTTAACTTGCTCTACATATTGATTACCAGAAACTGCAGCTTCTTCGTCTACATTACATACATATAATACCGGTTTATCTGTTATAAATTGTAAAGGTTTTACAAAATCTACACGGTCTTCTTTATCTATATCTAAAGCACGAATATTTTTACCGGCTTCTAAGCCTTCTTTAAGCTTTAATAAAACAGCTTCTTCTTTTTGCGCTTCTTTTTGACCGGTTTTAGCGGCACGTTTAACTTTGTCTAATTTCTTTTCTACCGTTTCTAAATCTTTTAGTTGCAGTTCCATATCGATGGTTTCTTTGTCGCGTATGGGATCTACGCTGCCATCAACGTGTACCACATTATCGTTATCAAAACAACGCAAAACGTGCAAAATTGCATCTGTTTCTCTAATGTTACCTAAAAACTGATTGCCTAAACCTTCTCCCTTACTGGCTCCTTTTACCAAGCCTGCAATATCTACAATCTCTACAGTAGCTGGCAATACCCTTTCTGGTTTTACCAAATCTTCTAAAACTTTTAAACGCGGATCCGGCACGTTAACCACCCCAATATTTGGCTCTATTGTACAAAAAGGGAAGTTTGCACTCTGCGCTTTGGCATTAGACAAACAGTTAAACAAAGTAGATTTTCCCACATTTGGCAAGCCAACAATTCCTGCTTTCATAATCGTTTATTTTAAAAAGTTGCAAATATAAAAAATGTTTGGGTAAACAAACGCTTTCCTTCCGTAAAGATTAAGTAAACATTAGTTTTTACTTATAATAAATTAACAAGCCCAAGCCTTATATTTGTGTAAAATTAGAAAAAACAACTATTATGAAACGTTTATTAATAATTTTGGCCTTAGGTGCAGTAACTACAGGTTTTGCACAAAATGAAGATAGATTGGAAAAAACCACAACGGTAAAAACGACTACTAAATCAAGTAAAGGCGTAAATGTAGATGTTAAACAACGAAAACATAAACAAGCAGAAACTTTAGAGTTAGAAAATAGCGATGAAACCAACCAAAGTGTAACCAGAAAAAAGAGTTTTAGTGCTACTAAAGCTATGATGGTAGATGGCGATCAATTTACTGTTAGAAAAGACAATAAAGGTTATGTAATGATGAAAATGAAGGATGGTCGTATGCAAGAATATGGTAAAATTAGAAAAATAGATGATAATAACGCCTACTTTTTAATTATCGATGACAAGCATTCTATTGGTTTCTTTGACGATGAAGGTAACTTCATCTTAAAAAGCTACGACCCCGAAGCAGATATCGTAGTTTCTAAAAAATATAGAATTAAACGGTAATAAACTGAATACCCTTTAATAAAAAAAGCTCTCAGATTTCTGAGAGCTTTTTTTATTAATTTCTGTGCAAAGTTTTATTCATTATGCATAAAAGCTTGTTTTTCTAACAAGGTTTCTTCGCTTTCTACGTGATCGTCATCAGGAACACAACAGTCTACCGGGCAAACGGCAGCACATTGTGGCTCGTCGTGAAAACCTTTGCACTCGGTACATTTATCGGGTACAATATAATAAAACTCGTCGCTTACGGGTTCTTGGGTTTCTTGGGCATTTACTTCTTTTCCGTCGGGCAAGACGACATCGCCTTCCAAATCGGTACCATCTGCATAACGCCAATCATCTGCTCCTTCGTAAATTGCGGTGTTTGGACACTCTGGCTCACAAGCACCACAATTTATGCATTCATCTGTTATAATTATTGCCATTTTTTTCCTTTTATATTATGTAACTTTGTACAAAAATAAAGCCATTAGCATTCATAACCAAATTATATGAGACTAGAAACCCGTATAAAAGCTTTTACTGCCGTAGGAAATTTTTTAAAGGAGCATATTACCCAATTTTCCGAAGAAAATAATAACGAATCTGCTTTAACCCCAGAACATAAAAAACTGGCTGAAGCTATAGAAGTAAGCTTGCAACATAATGGCTGGTTTACCAAAGAGAATATCTATTTTGCTTTAAACCAATGGTCGCAAGCCCTCACCAAAGAAAAATTAGAAAATTGGACGGCGGCTTATACTTTTCCTACCTCCCAAAAGACAGTTGCTATAATTATGGCAGGAAATATTCCTTTAGTTGGCTTTCATGATTTTCTTAGCGTGCTTTTATCGGGTAATAAAGCCTTGGTGAAAATGTCTTCTAACGATAAGTTTTTGTTACCGGCTTTAGCCGAAATACTTATTAAGTATAACAAAGATTTTGAAAATTTAATCGCTTTTGAAAAAGAACAACTCAAAAATTTTGATGCTGTAATTGCTACCGGAAGCAACAATACCGCCCGGTATTTTGATTATTACTTTAGGAAAAAACCGGCAATTATAAGAAAAAACAGAAATGCTGTAGCTATTTTAACCGGCAAAGAAACTACACAGCAATTAAAAGCCCTTGCCGAAGATATTTTTAGATATTACGGTTTAGGCTGTAGAAATGTTTCCAAACTTTTTGTGCCTAAAAATTATGATTTTAGCGTATTTTTTGAAGCTATTTATGATTGGCACCCAATTATTAATCATCATAAATATGCCAATAATTACGATTATAACAAAGCGGTATATTTAATGAGCAATATAAAATTGCTAGACAATAATTTTCTTGTTTTAAAAGAAGACACCTCCTACTCTTCTCCTATTGCTTGTTTGTTTTACGAATACTATAATAACGAAGAAGAACTTTCCGTAAAGTTAAAAAACGATGAAAAAAAATTACAATGCATCGTTTCTTCTTCCTCAAAACATGTAGATTTTGGAGAAAGTCAGCATCCAGCTTTAACCGATTATGCAGACGGAGTAGATACCTTGCATTTTTTAAGCAATTTACGTTATGAGAAAGCATAATTTTTGCGCCGGACCTTGTACTTTGCCGCAAAGCGTTTTTAAAGAAGCTGCTGCGGCCGTAGAAAACTATAACAACAGCGGACTTTCTATTTTAGAAATTTCGCACAGAAGCGATGCTTTTGTTGCCATTATGGAAGAAGCAAGAGCGCTGGCTTTAGAAATGGCAGATTTGCAAAACAAAGATTATGAAGCGCTTTTTTTGCACGGTGGCGCCAGTATGCAATTTTTGATGGTTGCCTATAATTTTCTTCAAAAAAAAGCGGCTTATTTAGATACCGGAGTCTGGTCCTCTAAAGCCATAAAAGAAGGAGAATTGTTTGGGGAAGCAATAAAAGTAGCTTCTTCAAAAGATGAAAATTACAATTACGTTCCTAAAAATTATTCAATTCCTGAAGTAGATTATTTTCATTGCACCAGCAACAATACTATTTATGGCACGCAGCTAAAAGAATTTCCGCAAATAGGAATCCCGATGATTTGCGATATGAGTAGTGATATTTTTTCGAAAAAAATAGACTATAATCAATTTGATCTTATCTATGCAGGAGCCCAGAAAAATATTGGTACAACAGGAACGGCATTGGTACTTATTAAAAAAGAATTGCTCAAAAAAATAAAACCTAATGTGCCTTCTATGCTTAGTTATCAAACGCATATAGAACGTAAAAGTATGTTTAATACTCCTCCGGTTTACGCAATTTACGTGGCTTTACTGAATTTAAGATGGCTTGAAAAACAAGGGGGAATATCTGCTACAGAATCTAAAAACCGAAAAAAAGCCGCATTAATTTATAAAGAAATAGATCGAAATCCTTTATTTTACGGTTTTGCCAAAAAAGAAGATCGTTCTATGATGAACGCCACTTTTTTCTTAAAGGACGAAAGCCTAAGCGATAAATTTAATGATTTGTGGCAAAAAGCAGAAATAAACGGTCTAGAAGGTCATAGAACAATAGGCGGTTATCGCGCATCTATGTACAATGCTTTATCTATAGAAAGTGTAGAACTTTTAGTACAAACCATGCAAGAATTAGAAAAGAATATTTAATTGAAATTTGACGAATGAAAATACTAATTAATCATAAAATTTCGGCCAAAGCCTTAAACTTATTAAAAGATAAGCCTTTAGAATTAAAAATGGCTAAAGTAGCTCAAGCACAACTAAAAAATTATTTAAAAGAACATGAAATTGAAGCGGTGGTTATTGGTAAAGACACCGAAATACATAGAGGTATTATAGAAGATTGTTCTTCTTTGCAGCTAATAATCAATACGGCAGAAAATAACACGAATATAGACTTAAATGTTGCTAAAACTAATAACATTACTGTTGTAAACTGTGGCGACGTCTCTGCTAGAAGCGAGGCAGAATTGGTGTTTGCGCATATATTTTCTGGCGCAAGAAATTTACACAATGCAAACAGGGATATGCCATTAGAAGGCGAAACAAATTTTAAAAGCTTGCAAAAAAGTTATACCAATGCGCTAGAGTTAGAGGGTAAAACTTTAGGTTTAATTGGTTGGAATAGCGTTGCCACGGAAGTTGCAAAAATGGCTTTAGGTTTAGGGATGAAGGTAATGCTTTGCGACAGAAACACAGAGGCAAAAACGCTTAGCTTAAGCTTTGCAAACGGGCAACGATTAGAATTTACCTTAGAAACCCACAGCAAAGAAGAAGTTTTAAAAGCTGCAGATTTTCTAAGTTTACACAATGCTCCCCAAAAACAGTATACAATTGGCCAAACAGAGTTGGACAAAATAAAACCAAATGCAGGTATAATAAATGTAACCAACGGCAAACTTATAGACGAAGTAGCTTTGGTTAAAGCTTTAGACGACAAAAAAATACGTTTTGCAGGTTTAGACCGTTTTGAAAAAGAACCAACGCCAGAAATTCAATTATTAATGAATCCTGCAATTTCACTTAGTCCCAATATTGCTGCCAGAAGCGTAGATGTTCGGGAAAAAGAAAGTTTAAAAATTGCGGAATTAATCCTAAATCAAACTAATCTATAATATGAAAAACCTACTAAGTTTACTTATAGCAGTATTTATAATTACCGCTGCCAGCGCGCAAGTGCAAACAGGAAAAGCTTCTTTTTATGCCAATAAATTTGAAGGGCGTTTAACCGCAAGCGGGGTAAAATATCATCATAATAAACCAACGGCAGCCCACAGACATTTGCCTTTTGGTACAAAAGTACGTGTTACCAATATGGCCAACAATAAATCTACCGTAGTAGAAGTAAACGACAGAGGACCTTTTGTTGGCGGAAGAATTATAGATTTATCCAGATCTGCTGCAAAAAATTTAGATTTTATAGGAGCCGGCGTAACCGATGTTATTATTGAAGTTGTTGGCAATCCCGGAGACAATATTCAAGATTTAGAGCCCAGTGTGGCAAGTACCAATACAAATACCAAAAATGTAGATACAAATCAAACCGGCAATCAAAGTCAGAGTCCTGTCAATACCGTACAACCCGAAGAGTTTTATGAACTTTCTATAAACCGGATTAAACCAGATTGGTTTGGGGTACAAATTGGGAGTTTTCAAGAACTAGCAAATTTGATTAGATTGGCAGATAACTTGAAAAGCAGTTATCAAAAAGATATAACCGTACAAGTAAAAGATATAAACGGTGTAAAAATATACTCTTTGGTAATAGGAAACTTTAATAAACGTGATAAAGCAGAACGTTTTAAAAAACGCGTAGATAAAAAATACCCCGATAGTTTTATTGTAGATTTTGCAGAACTAACCAGTAATTAATAGATTATGCAAAACATTCTAAGTCTTTTTTCTCTTATACTCTTGCTTAACGCGTGTAAAACAAGCCAAAACGATTCTGGGCAAAATGAAAATTCTTCTCAAGGTAATAACCAACATTTAACTTATGAAGTTCTTATAAAAGAACCGGGGTTTATAGCTTGGAAAAAGAACCAGCCGCAAATAAACACCTATAAATTAGGGTTTTTAAAAGAAAAAAATACTGATTTTATAAACAATTTTAATAAGCGGGTCGATAATTCAGAATATGATAAAGAGCTATACCTCTCTGAGATAAATTATGACGAAAATCGCGAGTACGGCAAAGAAGTGCATTACAACTTGTACAATTACTTTATTTATTTTCAGGAGAAATATAAACAAGACTTATGAAGAAATTAAAAGAACGTTGGGGCATTAGCTCTAACTTTCAGCTAACTATAATTTTTATTGTTTTTGCCATAACCGGCTCGCTTTCCGCATATCTGGCTAAGCCTGTTTTAGACTTATTAAACCTTACTAGAGACAACTTTTCGGAAAGTTTCTTTTTTGGCGGATTTATTTATTATTTTTTACGTATAGCCTTAATATTTCCTATTTACCAAGTACTTCTGGTTTTTAACGGATGGATTTTCGGGCAGTTTAAATTCTTTTGGGCTTTTGAAAAAAAAATGCTTAGTAGATTAGGATTAGGTTGGCTCTTTAAAGAATAACCTAAAGTAAGTTTACATATTTTTCGATATGGTCAGCTTTAATCCTATTCTTTATGCTTGTCACAGGTTGGGGAACTTTGAATTTCTGCTTTTTTATATCTATTACCATTTCTTTAAAAGCATCGGTTTACATATAATCTGCGTAACCCCTAAACGATTTATTGCGCCACGTTGGCTGAATTTGGCTTTGGCGTTCTTCTGCCGCCTAAAGCTTTTAAATGTTTGTACGCAATGTTTTCTCCCGGTAAAGATTCTGCTAAGGCTTCTTTTTTTAAATGTAGAAATTTACGTGAGCCAGGAAAACTTCTTACATCTACCAACATTTCTATCTCGGCAGCTTTTAGCATAGCCAGAAATTCTTCCAAACTATGGGTAGAATGCCCTATGGTATAAATGATTTTAGAGTTTTCTTTATTCCTAATAAACAAACTTGTATTATTTTTCTACTGAAAAATTTTTACTAAATATAAGCTATACTGCTACATTTCTAGTAGCTAAATATTGATAAAAGTTCAATATTTGAGCAGTTCTGCATTTTCTTTTTCCGTAAAGTAAAATTTTCTTTTTTAATAAACTACTAACTAGTTGCTCTCAAATAAAATATTCTTTGCCGTAATAGACAAAGAGCATAAAATACTTGGTATTTCCGGCAAACCTTGCCAAATCTAAATTTTATAAAAGCGTTGCTTCCATAGTGATTTTAAGTGATATAGCTTTGCTTACCGGGCAATTATCTTTTGCCGTGTGGGCACACTCCATAAACTTGTCTTTATCTATATTTGGTATTTTAGCTTTAAGGTCTAAATGCGACTCTGTTAACTCCAGTTCATCTGCATTCATAGTTACCGCACCAGAAACTTCTAAAGAATCTGGAGTAAAACCTTCTTACCTAGAATAAGGCTTAAAGCCATTGCGAAACAACCTGCATGCGATGCTGCAAGCAACTCATCTGGATTCGTTTTCAAACCTAGATGCATACGAGTATGCTGCTTTATCTAGGCTTTTACTGGCAGTGGTTATTTTACCTTTTCCTTCTTTTACCGAGCCACTCCATACGGCGTTAGCTGTTTGTTTCATAGATTCTATTTTTAAGGTTTAATACTGTTTCGTTATTTTTCTGCAACAATTGCAAAGGCGGCCATTTGGTTTTTATAATGCCTAAAAATTCTCCGCATTTGTTTAAATTCTTTTTTCTCTTTGGGATGTGATATTAGGTAATATCCCAGTTATAAGTTCAAAAAAAACCTTCATCTTTCTTAACTCTAATCGGTTCTAATGTTGCATAAGGTTTTTATACACTTCCTTTATTTTAAATCCTTTTTCGTTAATAGTTCGCACCATTCATTTTGCGCTAAAGAAGATCCAACGTTAATTTAGATTTCTTTTAGACCAACATTAGCCACATTAGTATTTATAATTTTACGTTTTCCCTACTGTATTGTTTGTTTAATTTGGTAGCAACCTCTTCAATAAGTTCGATACCGGTATAGGTTCAGGATTCTTTTTTAATAAGATTCATACCGTAATCTATGCCCGGCGAAAACTCTATCAAATTATTTTGCTTCTTAAAACTTAAGGGATCTACTAACTTTAAAGTAAGTTCTTTATCTCTTGGACGCAATACATTTTGCCCATATTGGTCAAAATCTAATATCCTTCTTCTGTATTTATGGCTTTATGGCTCATCAAGATTCTTTTGCTACATTTTCTACGCGTTTTGCGCTATCTGCTTTATTTAAACTAAGCCGAACTATACTGTCTTTTAAAGCCTTTAAATCGTGCGGCACGTTTCCTTCTAGACCAACCAAAGCACCTTTTTTTAAGTTATGTTTGTCACCGTTTACTCCAAATTCTATTTCTCCATCAAAAATTTCTACTATAATTGGGAAAGGCGTTTTGTGCTCTTTCATAATCTGCTCTTTTTTAAAAGCTATTCTTATTTCTTTTCCAGACGCGGTTTCTAATAAAACTTTTATTGCCGGACGCTTTTCTTGGTATTCTATTGCCGAAGTTAAAGAAGCTAATTTCATGTTTATCTTTTTACATTATTTAGAATGATTCAAAATTAATAAATAATTTATACTTTAGGGAATTATTTGCGGAAAATTTTCGGTTTAATTTGATTAATTAGCAAGTATTTATAGCTCAGGAAAAATTGTTAGTAATATGAGCTAAGCTAAATTAAATAATTCTGCATTATAAGTGCAGAGTTTAAAATTTAAAGTGTTTAGATAGCTGAAATAAGCATATACTTTAACTGTAAACTTTTAAATTAATACTTATTTTATAAAAATTTCTGTTTAAATTTTAGCAATACTTTAAGGAATGATTGCCTTATGAAATTAGCAAAAAAAAGCCGACTTAAAAAAGTCAGCTTTTTATTAGGTAAGATTTACCGAAAATTTATTCAAATCTGCTTATGCGTGTTGTAAATCGTGTTTTCCTTCTTTAATTTCTTCAATTAACTTATCGTTAAATGCATCTAGATCTTTTGGAGATCTGCTGGTTACAAGAGCTTCGTCTACCACCACTTCTTTGTCTACCCAAAGTGCGCCGGCATTTTCCAGATCTTTTCTTATAGAGTGGTAAGATGTCATTGTTCTGCCTTCTACCACATCTGCATTAATTAAAGACCAAGGCCCGTGACAAATTGCGGCAACGGGTTTGCTTTGCTTAAAAAAGTCTCTAATAAAAACCAAAGCATCTTCTTCTACTCTTAATAAATCCGGATTTATTACTCCGCCGGGTAAAACCAAAGCGTGGTATTGTTTGGCGCTAACTTTGTCTACTGTTTTATCTACATCGTATTCGTTAGACCAATTACCATCGCTCCAAGCTTTAATCTTTCCGCTTTTTAAGCTAACAATGTCTACATCAAAGCCTTCTTTTTCCATCGCTTTTTTTGGCGATTTTAATTCGCTTTCTTCAAATCCGTCTGTAGCTAATATTGCAATTTTCTTTTCCATAGTGTTTTTTTTATAATTAAAAATATTTTTTACAAAATTAAACACTGTTTATTTTATTATTCCTAAACCTTTAATAAAAAAAATTAGAATTACGTTAAAAAGACTTAAGGAGAAAGTTTATCTAAATCTTTTTTATTGTGTTCTATATCTCGGCGTTTTTGTTTTAGTTCTTCTAATTCTTGATAATAAGCAGGTTCCGCCAATTTACTGGGTTGAATATCTTCGTTTTTATACAAAGCATATTGTACAGTAAATTCTGCACCAAAAAACAAAATCATACACGAATAATATACCCACAATAAAATTAAGACCACAGAAGAGGCCCCGCCATAAACCGATGCCGGATTGCTTTGACCAAAATAAAAACTCAAAACGTATTTACCTATTAAAAATAAAATAGTAGTTAAAGAAGCACCAATAAAAGTTGTTTTCCATTTAATTTTGATATCGGGAAGTAAGCGAATAATGCTGGCAAATAAAAAACCAATAAAAATATAACTTAACAGAAAGTTTATTACTGCTACGCCGTAAGAGGTTAATTCTGGTGCATAGACGCTAATATAATCGCTTAAATAAGAAATTAGCGTAGTGACTACCAACGAAACTAACATTAGAAAACCTATAACAAAAATCATCCCCAGAGATATTACTCTATCTAAGATTATCCCTTTAATATTTTCGTTTTTTGGGCGTACGCTCCAAATATTATTCATAGCTTGTTTAAGCTGAAAAAATGCCCCGGTAGCACCAAATACCAAAACGCCAATACTAATGATTAAAGTAAAGAAACTGCCGTCTTCTATTGCCGCTTTTTCTACCATAGATTGGATAGAAGTGGCGGTTTCTGGCCCGATAATATCTGCAATTTCGTTTATTAGTTTTTCTTCTACATTAGACCTTTCAAAAAAATAGCCGGCAATCCAGGTTACAATTAGCAGTAAGGAAGGAAGAGAAAAAAGCGTGTAATAAGCTACTACCGCACTGTGCTGAAAAGGATCATTTTTCATCCAGTTTTGATAGGTTTTTTTTAGCACCATTAGTTTTTCTTTCATTTTTGCAGCTTTAGTTTATCTTAAAAATAAAAAATCTGCCGGGATAGGCAGATTTTATGTAGTTAAAAAAGCGCTAAATTAAGCAATACGCTTCACAAATTGCCCATCTCTACGCTTCTTCTCTTCTCGCAATAATGCCAGCTCTCTACCGGTTTGACCTTTTACAGATGAGTTTTCTTGCGCTCTACGAATAAGATAAGGTATAACGTCTCTAACTGGTCCAAATGGCACCAATTTGGCTGCATTATAACCATTTAGTCCAAGATTAAAGCTAATATGATCACTCATACCAAATAATTGACTAAACCAAATGCGGTCATCGTCTTTAGCTATATCTTTTTCATCCATTAATTGCATGGCCAAATAATTGCTTACTTCATTATGCGTACCTATATAAAGATTTATTTCATCTAGGTGCTGCATTGCATAATACAAAACCGCATTAAAATTAACGTCTGTAGCTTCTTTATCTTCACAAATTGGAGTAGGGTAATCTTTTTTAGAAGCGCGTTCGTTTTCTTTTTCCATATAAGCGCCACGCACAATTTTAACGCCTATTTTAAAACCCTTATTTTTGGCGCGTTTATGTAAGTCTTTTATATACTGCAAACGGTCCCAACGGTAGCATTGTAAGGTATTATAGACAATAATTTCTTCTTGGTTGTATTTTGACATCATCTCTTCTAGCAAATCGTCTGCTGCATTTTGCATCCAGCTTTCTTCTGCATCTGCCAGTATGCGTATACCTAATTCGTGCGCTAACTTGCAAATGTTATCTACGCGTTTTTGAATGTTTTCCCACTCTTTTTGTTCTTTTTGTGTTAAGGTTTCTTCCGCAGAAACTTTTTCCCAAATGGCAAAACGCCCAACCCCGGTTGGTTTAAAAACTGTAAAAGGAATCTCGCCGTGTTCTTTTGCAAAGCGAATTAAACCCATTTTAATATTCATAGCTTTGTCAAACTCTTTTTCGGTTTCTTTTCCTTCCGAAGAGTAATCTAAAACACTATGCACGTGCATTTCGTGCATTTTTTTTATGATGTCTAACGAATCTTCTTTCGAAACTCCACCACAAAACATATCAAAAATTGTTTTTTTAATAAGCCCTTCTATTGGCAAATGTATAGACAATGCAAAATTGGTTGCGCGCGTACCAATATCTACAAGCGGACCTTTGTTCATTAACGTAAAAATCCACAGAGCTTTTTTTAAATCTTTATCACTTTTTAAAGCAAATGCGCGCTTGGTGTTATTAAATATTTTTGTAACCATTTTTTACTGAAAGTTTTTACAAATATAAACTGCAAGAAACAATAATTTGATTATTCTTTTTAATTTCGCACTGTATTTAACGCAAATTTTAATGAAGTCTATTCAATCTGTTAACAACTTTATATATTTTGGAAAACCGGGGTATTTGCAGCTCAATGAAATGCTACAAAAATTACAGCCATCCAAAATTTTCATTCTTACAGACGTCAACACACAAAAATTTTGTGCTTCGCTATTTCTGCAACAACTACAAACCAATATTGATATAGAAGTTTTAGAAATTGAAGAAGGCGAAAAACATAAGAACTTAGAAACCTGCCAAGCGCTATGGGAAACGCTATCAGATTTTGAAGCAGATCGTAAAGCTTTGCTAATCAACTTAGGCGGTGGCGTGGTTACAGATTTAGGCGGTTTTGTAGCTTCTACCTTTAAACGCGGTATTGCTTATATAAATATACCAACCAGTCTTTTAGCAATGGTAGATGCCTCTGTAGGCGGTAAAACCGGAATAGATTTAGGCTACTTAAAAAACCAGATTGGTGTGATTAATAATCCGGAAATGGTGCTTATAGACGTTGCTTATCTAGCCACCTTGCCACAACAAGAAATGCGCAGTGGCTTAGCAGAAATGCTTAAACACGGCCTTATTTACGACGCTGCTTATTGGAAGAAAATGAAAGACTTAAGCAAATTAAGCTCTAAAGACTTAGAGCAACTTATTTACGAATCTGTTATAATAAAAAACACTATTGTTTGCCAAGATTTAGAAGAAGATGGTATACGTAAAACCCTTAATTTTGGTCATACTTTGGGGCACGCCATAGAATCATATTTTATGCAAAACACTGCTAAAAAGAGTTTGCTGCACGGTGAAGCAGTAGCTATTGGAATGATTTTAGCAGCTTATCTTTCTACCAAATTAACCGGCTTGTCCGGCAAAGAATTAGCAGAAATAAAAGCAGTTATTCTGCATAATTTTCAGCGTGTTGCCTTTGCCGATGAAGACATACAGCCCATTATAGATTTACTGAAATTTGATAAAAAGAACTCGCACGGTAACATAAACTTTGTGCTTCTAGAACAAATTGGTAAACCTATAATAGACTGCAAAGTTTCTAACTCTTTAATTAAAGAGGCCTTTAATTTTTATGCCGAATAATTACAAGATTTGCTCGGCGTGGGTTTTGGTTTTCACCTTTTTAATTATCTCTTCTATTTTACCTTCTTCGTCTATAATAAAAGTAGTACGTAAAATACCTTCGTATTCTTTTCCCATAAACTTTTTTGGTCCCCAAACGCCAAAAGCCTCAATCATTTCTTTGCTTTCGTCTGCAATTAACGGAAAAGGCAAATCGTGTTTTTCTTTAAAGTTTTGTTGTTTTCTGGGAGAATCTGCACTCACACCCAATATTTCAAAGTTATTATCTTGAAAGTTACGCCAGTGATCGCGCAAATTGCAAGCTTCTGCCGTGCAACCCGGCGTATTTGCTTTCGGGTAAAAAAAGATGACTAACTTTTTTCCTTTATAATCTTCTAATTGGTGTTTATTTCCGGCTTGGTCGTGCACAGAAAAATTAGGCGCCTTATCGCCCGGCTCTAATGTTATCATAATTCTTATTTTTGTTTAAAAATAGCCAAAATGACCAAACAAGAAAAAGTTGCGTTTGTTATAAATAAGTTAAATGAGATATATCCCAAAGTTGCCATCCCGTTAGACCATAGAGATCCGTACACTTTATTAATTGCAGTTTTATTATCTGCTCAAAGCACAGACAAAAAAGTAAATGAGATTACCCCTATTCTTTTTAAAAAAGCAGATACACCGCAAAAAATGCTTACACTTAGTGTGGAAGAAATAAGGGAAATAATAAAACCGGTAGGTTTATCGCCTATGAAAGCAAAAGGAATTTACGGTTTGTCAGAAATTTTGTTAGAAAAGCACGACGGAAAGGTTCCCGCCAGTTTTGAAGCGCTGGAAGAGTTACCAGCCGTAGGACACAAAACTGCCAGCGTTGTAATGTCACAAGCTTTTAATGTACCGGCTTTTCCTGTAGACACGCATATACACAGACTTATGTATCGTTGGAATTTATCTACGGGCAAAAGCGTAAAACAGACAGAAAAAGATGCCAAACGGCTTTTCCCTAAAGAAATATGGAATAAACTGCATATACAAATTATACTTTACGGAAGAGAATATTGTCCGGCCCGCGGTTGGAATTTAGAGCAAGACGAAATTACCCAAAAAATAGGTAGAAAAAGCGTCATACAAGCGTACCACAAAAATAAGAAAACCCGAAAATAGTTTTTCCGGGTTTTTCAAAGTTTAGTTTAGCAGGGTATCAAATTGCATAGCGTTTTTACTGTTTGTAATGCATAAAGCTTTAGAATAATTCAGTAAAAAATCTATGGTTTCTTTTTTTGGCCGCAAAGGCTTAGCTGTTTTTTCTTCTTTGGAAGGATTTAAGTAAAGTTTTGCCATCAAAAAATGTTTTGTACGGGTTAGCAAAATAATAACGTACAAAACAGTAGCATATTGCCTTAACGCGTCAAAACTATATTATGCTTGTCTATTACTTTGCGCATATTTATCAAAGCATAACGCATTCTTCCTAAGGCAGTATTAATACTAACCCCTGTGCGCTCGCTAATTTCCTTAAAACTCATATCTTTATAAATACGCATAACCAAAACATCGCGTTGATCTTCTGGCAATTCTTTTATTAAGCCGCGAACATCACTTTCTATTTGGTCTTTTACCATTTCTTTTTCGGCATCTAAACCACCATCTTCTATTACAGAAAAAATATTAAAATCTCCTTTGCCTTCAAATTTAGGCATCCGGTTGCTTTTTCTAAAGTGGTCTATTACCAAATTATGCGCTATACGCATTACCCACGGCACAAATTTTCCTTCTTCGTTATATTTACCGCGTTTTAAAGTGCGTATTACTTTTATAAAAGTATCTTGAAAAATATCTTCGGTTACATCCTTATCAAAAACTTTAGAAAATATAAAGTTATAAATTCTTTGCTGGTGCCGGTTAATAAGTTGAGAAAGTGCTTCTTCGTTGCCTGCGATATATTGTTTTACCAAAACCGCATCGGTAGTAGTTTTTATTTTCTTCATACAGTTTTTCCTCTTTAAATTCAAAACAATAGTTTTGAAAGATCTACGTTCACGTAAAATTTAAGTTAATTAGAGTAACTGTATGTTATAGGCAACTGGGGTTTTTGTGTGGGCGTAAATATAACAACATATCTTTAAGAAAACCAAATAAGTTAAAAATTTTAACAGTTTTAAAAGAAATTCTTGGCTTTTTTGCACGTGCTAGTTTAATTATCTTTGCAGCTTATTGATAAACTATGCAGAAAGACTTGTCGAAAATAAATCCGAAAGAAAATATTATAATTAAAGGTGCAAAATTGCACAACCTAAAAAATATAGATGCGGTAATACCTCGTAATAAAATGGTAGTTATTACCGGTTTGTCCGGCTCGGGAAAATCTAGCTTGGCTTTTGACACGTTGTATGCAGAAGGTCAACGACGTTATGTAGAAAGTTTATCTTCTTATGCGCGTCAATTTTTAGGCAGGTTAAACAAACCAAAAGTAGATTACATAAAAGGTATTGCGCCGGCCATTGCCATAGAGCAAAAAGTAAATTCTACCAACCCGCGTTCTACCGTAGGAACTTCTACAGAGATTTATGACTATTTAAAATTGCTGTACGCACGCGTTGGTAAAACCTACTCCCCCATTTCGGGCAGAGAAGTTAAAAAAGATCGCGTTAGTGATGTTATAGATTACATTAAATCTTTCCCCGAAAGGGAAAAACTTTTACTTATTGCTCCAATTTATGTGGAAGAAGGTAGAAGTCTTAGCGAAAAAATAAAGGTTTTGGCACAACAAGGCTATAGCCGAATAAAATCTAACAACAAAGTAATGCGTATAGACGAAGCCGATTTGGATACGCTAAAAAAAGAAGAAACAGAATTGGTAGTAGACCGGATTATTACCAAAGACGACGAAGATTTTTACAACCGACTGGCAGATGCATTAGATGCCGCTTTTTATGAAGGTAAAGGTGAGTTGTTTATAGAAAAAATGCAAGATGGTAGCAGGCAGCATTTTAGCAATAAATTTGAGCTGGATGGTATTAAATTTTCTGAACCCAATGTGCATTTATTCAGCTTTAACAATCCGTACGGCGCTTGCCCCAAATGCGAAGGTTATGGCGATGTAATTGGTCTGGACGAAGAACTTATTTTTCCTAACACTAATTTATCTGTTTACGAAAACGCCATTTTTCCGTGGCGCGGAGAAAGTATGAGTTGGTATCGCGACCAGTTGGTAAATAATTCGCATAAATTTGATTTTCCAATTCATAAACCGTTTTATGAACTCACCGAGGCGCAAAAAGAATTATTATGGACAGGAAATAAACATTTTACCGGTTTAGAAGCTTTTTTTGAAAAGTTGGAAGCCAAAGCCTATAAAATTCAAAACAGGGTAATGTTGTCACGTTACCGCGGAAAAACAAAATGTAACCTCTGCAAAGGAAAACGATTAAGAAAAGAAGCAGAATATGTAAAAATTAACGATACGCCAATAACACATTTGGTAGAAAAGCCATTGGACGAAGTGTATACGTTTTTTCAAAATTTAGAATTAAACGAGCACGACGCCAAAGTTTCTAAACGCTTGTTAAAAGAGATTTGCAGCAGGTTAAAATTTTTAAACGATGTTGGCTTAAGCTATCTTACATTAAACAGAAAATCAAATACTTTATCTGGCGGAGAGTCGCAACGTATAAATTTGGCAACTTCTTTGGGTAGTAGCTTGGTTGGTTCTATGTATATTTTAGACGAACCTTCTATAGGTTTGCACCCCAAAGACACAGAGAATTTGATACGGGTTTTAAAGCAACTTCGCGACATTGGCAATACCGTGGTTGTGGTAGAACACGACGAAGATATTATGAAAGCCGCAGACGAAATTATAGATATTGGACCCGAAGCTGGTAGTCACGGCGGCGAAGTTGTTGCTACGGGTAACTTTATGGAAATTTTAAAACAATCTTCTTTAACAGCAAAATATTTAAACAACGACCTCGCTATCGAAGTGCCAAAAGAAAGAAGAGAATATAAATATTATACCGATATAATTGGCGCGCGAGAGCATAATTTAAAAAATATAGATGTGCGTTTTCCGCTTGGTGTCTTTACGGCGGTGACCGGGGTTTCGGGAAGTGGAAAAAGTACTTTGGTAAAAAACATTCTATATCCTGCAATTTTAAAAGAGACAGACGGCTACGGACAAAAATTAGGCGAGGTTTCTAAAATTGAAGGTAAATTTGGTAATGTAAAAAACGTAGAGTTTGTAGATCAAAACCCTATTGGCCGTTCTTCTCGCTCTAATCCCGTAACCTACATTAAAGCCTATGACGATATTAGAAATTTATTTTCTAATCAAAAGCTTTCAAAAATAAGAAACTTTAAACCTAAACATTTTAGTTTTAACGTAGAAGGCGGTCGTTGCGAAATTTGCAAAGGCGAAGGCGAAGTTACCATAGAAATGCAGTTTATGGCAGATGTGCATTTAGAATGTGAAGCTTGCGACGGAAAGCGTTTTAAAGACGAAGTTTTAGAAGTAAAATTTGAAAATAAGTCTATTCACGACGTTTTGGATATGACCATAGACGATGCGGTTGCATTTTTTGGAGAACATAAGGAGAAAAAAATTAGAAAAAGTTTGCAACCCTTGCAAGATGTTGGTTTAGGCTATGTAAAATTAGGACAAAGTTCTGCAACACTTTCTGGTGGAGAGGCACAGCGTATAAAATTGGCTTCTTTTCTTGGCAAAGGAATCACCAAAAATAAAACTCTGTTTATTTTTGATGAACCCACCACCGGTTTACACTTTCACGATATAAAAAAATTGCTCAAATCTTTTAATGCCCTTATAGAAAAAGGCCATTCTATTGTGGTGATAGAACATAATATAGATTTGGTAAAATGCGCAGATTATATAATAGATTTAGGTCCCGAAGGCGGTATAAAC
The DNA here is from genome assembly GCF_006546625.1 of Haloflavibacter putidus. Classification (GTDB taxonomy): domain Bacteria; phylum Bacteroidota; class Bacteroidia; order Flavobacteriales; family Flavobacteriaceae; genus Mesonia; species Mesonia putida. Next base: position 160,825 of record NZ_VIAR01000002.1, on the reverse strand, counting down.
GGCGGAAATTTATTAGTTAGCGGTACGCCGGAAGAAATAGTAAAAAGCAAAAAATCGTATACAGCAAAATATCTAAAACCAAAACTAAAATAATGGCACAGAGTTTGCTTAAATATTAATAGATTGTCACATTGCTTTGCAATCATGATAATAAATTTTTTGGTTGGTTAGTTAGAAAAAGCCTTGACAGATACTGTTAGGGCTTTTCTTTTTTGTTATTGCACAGAAATCAATTCTATTTGGCAAAAACCTTCCGTAAAAACTTTTTTATCAACAAATTAATATCTTCTGAAAAGTTTAATTTATATGCCAGAAAAACATACAACACACTAATAAAACCAGACTTTAATAAAATATTAATTACGGGATTAATATTAAAATCTATATAATAAAAACCCGCGGTAAATAATGCAATAAAAAGCAGAATAAAAGCTGTGTTTTTAGAAAACGGATGCATTTTAAATTTTTGTAAGACCACCAGTAGTTTTGTGATGTTGTAAGCAATAAAGGTTATAAAACTTGCTACAGCTGCTCCTACCAAGCCCCATTTTGGTATTAACCATAAATTGGTTAAAAAAGCAAAAACTATAAGCCCCACAGAAAGTAACAAGATAAGTTTGTAATAGTTAGAATTAAATAAAATACTGTTGGCATTACCCAACATATTATCAGAAAGTTTGATAAGCGCCAAAAGCAAAATAATACCAATCTCTACTTGATAAATTTCGGGCATTAGTGCGTATACTTGATTAATATTGGTAACAATAATCACAAATATAAGTCCGCTAACTATCAAAAGACTTACAGAGCTTTTTGTGTATAGCGTACGCAATTCTTCAAAATTTTTATTGTTTAATAAATTGGCCGTAATTGGATGCGAAATTTGATTCATTGCCCTTGCGGGAACGGCAATAACCGTTGCAACATATACGGCAATACCATAAATAGAAACTTGTTCTATTGGCAAATAATGTTCTATCATAACTTTGTCTAAATCTAGTAAAGCAATGGCTATAGAACCAACAATAAAAATTAAAAAGCTATATTTAAAAACTTCTATTTTATTATGCGGAAACCGGAATTTCAAACTAGGTTTAACAAGGCTAAAGGCATAAATTTTTATAATTAACGCCCTTATAAAATAAACACCGGTAAGCAAATAAACAAAGCTTTCTATCCCTATAATTTCCAAATAAACCAGAACCAGCAAAATACTTACGCAAACTCTATGAAAAACCTCGCGCATAAAATTACCAAAAACACTTTTGTATTTTAATTTGGCCCAAGCATAAAAAACTTCAAAATAAGCGCTAAAAATAGCAATTACAAAAATGAGCCAAACATAGGGTTGCACAATAGGGTTTTTAGTAAAATAACCTAAAATAGCTTGGTTACAAAACAAACCGAATAACCCCAAAATTAAACCAACGCCCAAAGGTAAAAACATAGCTAAACTTAATAAACCCTGCTTATCTATTTGTTTAGTATACCCACTGTAAAATTTTATTAATGTGTGGTTTACGCCAAAAGACATTATAGGCCAAAGCAAAGTGCTTGCAGATAACAAAAAAGTAATTAAACCATAATGTTTAGGCGTAAAAAAATTGGGATAGAGCAACAGAACATTTATTGCTCCTATTGCAAAACCAAAATAGGTAGTAATTAAATTTTTAAACGATTGGTCTACAATTATTCCCATAAAATTATACGGCAGATTCTATTAATTTGCTCAGTTTTTTTGTGAGGTTTTTACGAGAAAATTCTTCCAAATCGTGTAATTGCAATTGGGATTTATTTTCTTGATAAGCTTCAAAAACTTTTAAGATATCTTTTTTTATGGCATTTTTTTGATTGTATAAAAAACTTTGCCCTGCTCCTACTTGCGTTAAAATTATTTGTACATCCCAATTTTCAGGACCAATTGCCAAGATAGGTTTTTTGGTATAAAGATATTCAAATAACTTACCGGGTATTATTGCCTGGGTTTCGGGTTTATCTATTTCTATCAATAGCAACAAATTAGATTCGTACTGAAATTTTATGGCTTCTTCGTGCGTCACATAACCCTTTTTATCCAGATAACTTCCCAATTCAAACTTTCTTAGCATTTGCTCTACTACTGTACTTACTTTCCCTACCAAAAGCAAACGAAATGCTTCTTTAAAAGCTTTGTTTTCCCGTGTTAACTCTGAAAGCGCTTGCCACAGCATTTTTGGATTTCTTTCTGAAAGTAAAGAACCAATATGCGCCACTGTAAAATAATTATCTGGTTTTACTACTGGCTTTTTATAGGTTTCGTAACCATTGGTAATAACGCTAACGGATTTTGGCGTTAGTTGTTCAAATTCTTTTTTAGTACTAAAACTGGTGGTTATTATATGTGATGCGTTTTGCAAAACTTCTTTCTCGAGCTCGCGATGTTTCTTTGCGGAAGTTTTTGAAAGTTTTAATTTTTTATGATAACCAATACTCGTCCACGGGTCCCGAAAATCTGCAATCCAAGTAATGTTTAGCGCTTGCTGAAGTTTTAAACCAATTAAATGTAAACTATGCGGCGGACCGGTGGTAATTATGGTTTTAATTTCGTTTTCTTGCAGATACGTTTTTAAAAAGCTAACTGATGGTTTTACCCAGAATTTCCGGGCATCGGGAATAAATAAATTTCCTCTTATGGCAAGTAAAACTTCTTGTAGAACACTGGTTTTTTCTTTGGTTTTTATTAAACCTGCGCTTATTTCTTTGGTTTCTTTTTTAGCGAATAAAGAAGCCAATTTGTAAGGCTCTAAAATAGGTTTTTTGATAATTTTTAGCTGTGGCAGAATTTCTTTTTCCAAGCTTTTATCTATAATGGGATAACTTGGATTTTCAGGAACGTAAACTATAGGTTCTATCCCAAACTCCGGCAAGTATTTTACAAAGTTTAACCAACGTTGCACGCCGGGACCGCCGGCCGGTGGCCAATAATAAGCAACGATTAAAACTTTCTTCATTTATAAAAATTAAGACGGTTTATTTTCTTTGTACAAAAACCAAATGCCGCCAATTAATACCAGCAATAAAACTACGCCGCTAATTATAGTAATCGTGCTACCGGTTTTAACAACTTCAGGATCAAATTTAAAAACCAATTCGTGCGTTCCTGCCGGTAAAACCGCAGCACGTAAAACATAATCTGCTCTAAAATGCTCTATAGGTTTTCCGTCTACAAAAGCTTTCCACCCGTGTGGATAATAAATTTCTGAAAAAATCGCCAATTGAGGAGAATCTATATTATAGGTGTAAACTAACTCATTAGGTTGGTACGACTGCAATGTAATACTGTCTTTTGGCGAAGGATTAAAATTTTGTTTTGAAATATATTCTAAAAACTTCTCATTAACTACCGCAGTTTGCTTTGTTTGAAGTGTATCTAAACTCAAAATTTCCTGATTGGCATTTTTTACCGGTACAACTTTATTTACAAACCAAGCATTGCCATTAGCATTTGGGTTTAATTGCGCCATAGTTTGCCCTTGATTGGAAATAATAGTGTATTTGGTATTGAGCATGTTTAATACTTCTTGATTTCCTTCGTAAATATGAAAATCAAAAAGTTCTTGCATTTTGCCTGGTTTGGCAGCGTGATATCCCCCAACCGAATTATGGAAAAAAGAGGCTCGGGCAGAATTTAACGGACTTCCGCTTAGATCTAAAACTCTAAAATGTCCTTTGTCTTGTAAAATTTCTTTGTCTGCTCCGGTTGCCTGAAAAGGCTGTTCCATAGCTTTTTTACTCACAAAATCTTCGTTATTTACATAGCGTTTATCTACATTAATAAGATCTACCATTAACAACAACCCAAGCGCAACAATGCTAACTCCTTTAGATAATTTCCCTTTAAGGTAAAACCATATAAATCCTGCTGCCACCAAAACAATAATTAAACTTCTAATTGTATCTTCCGTAAAGATTGCAGCACGGTCAGCTTTTAGAGCGCTAACAAAATCCGGTCCTAATTGTTCGATATACATTCTGTCTGAAGTCGAAGAAAAATCAAACAGCATAGATTTTAATAATAAAAACAACAATGCCAAACCGCCGGTAATTACTGTACTCCATTTTAAAGCTTCTAACTTTTCTGAATTTTCTACATCGGGCTTATAGATTTTAGATAAACCAATTATTGCTAAAATTGGCAAACAAAGTTCTATTATTACCTGTATGGAAGAAACTGCTCTAAACTTATTGTACAACGGTACATTATCTATAAAAAACTTGGTTAAAACCGAGAAATTATCGCCAAAAGAAAGTAACAAGGCCAAAACTGAGCCGCCTACCAACCACCATTTTTTTCTGCCTCTTACCAAAAAAAGTGCTAAAACAGCTAAGAAAATAACACCTGCTCCAATATAAGCCGGCGCGCCTACAAAGGTTTGATCTCCCCAGTAGGTAGGAGCATTTTTAATAAAATTGTCTGCTTGCGCAGGCGATGCCCCTATTTGCCGCAAAGCTTTATAGGTTTCTGAGTCAGAATCTAATGTTTCTGTACTGGCACCACCCATAAATCTGGGAATAAAAAGATTAAAACTTTCTAACCAGCCATAACTGTATTCTGTAATATAATCGTAATCTAAACCTTGTTCTTTTTTAACAGAACCATCTTTGTTAATAGTTAAACCGGTTTGTCCGCGTGTACTAAATTCTGAATATTCTTTTGTGGCCAGCAAGCCGGTAGCGTTTGTTCCTACCGCAATTACAACCGTAATTACCATAACGCCCAAAGCGGTAAAAAAGGTTTTTAATTGCTTTTTTCTGAAATAATCTATAAAATAAGCTATGCCCAAAACAATAACCAAAAGCAAAAGATAATAGGTCATTTGCGGGTGATTGGCATTTACTTCTAAAGCCATCGCAAAAGTTAAGAGTAAACCGCCGGTAATATATTTTTTCCTAAAAGTGGTAATAATACCTGCCAGAACCAGTGGCATATAAGCAATGGCATGAGCTTTTGCGTTGTGCCCAACACCAAGAATAACTATTAAATAGGTAGAAAAACCAAAGGCTAAAGCGCCAACGGCCGCTAACCTATAATCTATTTTTAGACAACATAGTAAAATGTAAAACCCTATAAAATATAAGAAAAGATAGTCTGCCGGCCGTGGCAAAAAACGAAGGCTGCGGTCTATTTCTTTAATATAATTGTATGGATAGTTTGCACCTAATTGGTAAGTTGGCATTCCGCCAAAAGCGGCATCTGTCCAATAAGGTTGCTCGTTCTCGTTGGCAATAAAATCTTTTTGTTGTTTTGCCATTCCCTGGTATTGAGCAATATCACTTTGGTAAATAACTTTACCCTGTAATACCGGGTAAAAGTAAATAAGCGAAACGGCAATAAAACCAATTAAAACAAAAAAATGGCGTAGAAACTTTTTCCAATTAAACGTCATGGACATTAGTTTAAGATAGAGGTTGGTAAATTAATCAATTTCTTCGTATTCTATGTACTCTCCAACGTCTTTATTGGATTTTGTTTTCTTAGTAGTTTTTTTTTGGGAAAGCGTTTCTTCCTCGCTTTTATGGTTTTGGTTATTAAAGCCCTGTTGCTCCCGAAACTTTTTTTCGATATTGCTTCCAACTTTATTCATTATATATTTTAATATGGAAGGTCCAAACCATTTAAAAAAAAGTTTAACCCCAAAATAAACCAAAAGAATTATTAGAATAGTCTTTATTACGCCCGTAAATGATGCTTCGTACATACTTTACTTTTTCCGCAAAATTATTAATATAAACCATTAAAAAGCCTTTTTTAGTCATAAAAAATCGTAAAAATCTATCTATATTTGATGCTTAAAACTAAATTGACGATGCGTAAACCACTATTTTTACTTGTTTTATTTTTTAGCTTCTCGCCCCTATTTGCTCAATATACAGAAACTATAAACTCTGATAGACCAGGAGAATCACAAGGTGCGTTTGCAGTTGGTACGCAGGTTTTACAGCTGGAAGCCGGCGGAAAATTTGGTAGCGATGAGCACAATTTACTCAATACAGAAACCAATCAATTTGGTGTAGATTATGCGTTGCGTTACGGAATATTTTTAGAACAATTAGAAATTAGTATTCGAGGTACCTATTTAAACTCAGAAGTTTCTATGCCGGTTGGCGGACTTATAGAAAAAAATTCTTATGCCAATTTTGAAAGTAATACTATAGGAGTAAAATATTTAGCATTTGACCCTTTTAAACACCTATCAGATCCTAAAGCCAATCTTTATAGCTGGAAAGCCAATAACACTAAATTTAAATGGCGCGATTTAATTCCGGCTGTTGCTGTTTACGCTGGTTTAAATGTGCTTAGTGACGACAATCCTTACCTGCCACCGGGACAAGACGCTATGTCTCCAAAATTTGCGGCTATAACCCAACACAATTGGGGCCGATGGGTTTTTGTAACGAATCTTATAGCAGATATGCCAACCTCAGACTTTCCTTCGTATGCAGGGATTTTCACCCTTACCCATTCTATAAACAGTCGTTATTCTGTTTTTGGCGAATACCAAGCGATTAAAAGCGATTTTTATGCAGATAACATTGCCAGATTGGGAGGCGCTTTTCTACTTACAAAAAACTTACAGTTTGATCTCTCCGGATTAATCAATTTTAAAGACACGCCTTCTCGCTGGAAAGTTGCAATGGGGGTTTCGTATAGATTAGATATGCATTCTGAAGATGAAATAATTATAAAAAATCGCAACGACAAAAAGAAAGAAGAGGAAGAAAAAGAAAAAGAGATAGAGATTGAGGCACAACCAGAGTAAAGTTTCAAAATTATTCTTCAGGTTGATAACCCTATGTCTTTCACCGCTATAATTTCCGTAAAGTAGATAAATATATTCTTGTTTCAACAAAAAAGTAAAAGAAGATACTTGGTTTTGTTTTAAAACTTTTTTCTATAACGCAACTTTTTTTCTAAATAGCAGGCAATATTTTCGTTTCCAAACCAATACAGAAATTTGAATTTTTCTACAGGTTTATACTCTCAAGTTAGCGGTTTTTTATTTTCAAAAAAAGTTTCTATTGGTTTAATATTTGGGTATATATAGTAGGTAGTAATTTAAAAAAATTGTTAATATTGTGGCTTTTAATCTAACTTTATACTATGAAAAACATTCTATTAGTAATGTTCCTAACATTTGGTTATGGACTTTATGCCCAGACAGAGTACAAAAAAGGTTTTTATATTAATGATTTTGGAAACAAAGTAGACGGATATATAAAATATGAAGATTGGAAATATACACCAACTACTTTTGAGTATAGGGAAACCCCAAGTTCGTCAACAAAAATTATAGCTATTGACGATGCAAAGTTGTTTGCATTTGATAATTTTAAGGAATATGAAAGATTTACGGTAAAGCTGGACACATCGGCCACTAAATTAAAAGATTTAGATTTTGAAAGAAATCCCCTTTTTAAAGAAAAAACAATTTATTTAGAAAAGTTGACAGATGGTAATGCTAAGCTATACGTATATAGTTCTAGTAAAACCAATAATAAATATTTTTACAGCAAAGGATCTGGAACCCCTCAACAATTAGTTTTTAAAGAATATATGGTGAGTAAAAATGGCAATACACCCAAATTGGCTGTTAATGAATATTATAAACAGCAAATTTTAAATAGTTTAGATTGCGAAACCATTACCACTAGAAAGGTGACCGGATTGGATTATAAAGAAAGAAACTTAAAAAAAATATTTGAGGATTATAACTCGTGTAAAGATGAAAATTATACGACCTATTACGATAAAGATAATCATAAAAAAGATGCTTTTGCTTTGTCTATAAGACCTGGTGTAACATATTCTACAGTAGATTTTACTTTTTTACAATCTATAGGTGTTGATCGAAGTGCTAGTTTAGATTATGAATTAGGTTATAAAATAGGTGTAGAATTAGAATATACTTTACCTTTTAATAATAATAAATGGAGCTTAATTCTAGAACCCTTATATACTCATTATAAGTCACAAACGTTTGTAAAAAATACTTTAGATAGTGATTATTTTACCAATAACGAAAATGTAAATGTAGAGTATAACAGTTTTGGCGCGCAAGCAGGCATACGCTATTACTTCTTCTTGAATGAAGAATCAAGTATTTTTATTAATGCAAGATACTATCAGCAATTTTTTGTTCCAAGTTCTAGCTTTGCTTTTGAAAGATCTAGAGACTATACTTTCTACGAATCTACCAATAGCATTAGTTTTGGTGCAGGCTACAATTATAATAGAAAGTTTTCTGTAGAATTAAATTATGTTCCTGCACGCGCGCTAATTTCTAACTATAACTACACCGCCAAATTAAGAGAAGTATCTCTTACTTTAGGATACAACTTTCTGTAGTTAAATAATTAATATAAAAAAAGACGCCTCAATAAGCGTCTTTTTTTTAGTATATTTTATGGGATTTTTACGCTCCTAAAGTTTCAGAAACTCCAGAAGACATACGTTTATATAAACCGCTTTCTAATCTTTCTCTTATAGCAGAGAAAGCTTTTAAAGTAATATCAATATCTTCCATTGTGTGCAATGCAGTAGGAATCATACGTAGTAAAATAAGTCCTTTAGGAATTACAGGATAAACAACAATACTACAGAAAACACCGTGATTTTCGCGTAAATCTCGCACCAAAGCCATTGCCTCAGGTACTGTTCCTTTCAGGTAAACCGGAGTTACACAACTTTGGGTAGTTCCAATATCAAAACCGCGTTCTTTTAAGCCGCTTTGTAAAGCATTTACATTTTCCCAAAGTTTATCTTTTAATTCTGGCATGCTGCGCAGCATATCCAAACGTTTTAAAGCACCAACCACCAGTTGCATTTGCAAAGATTTAGCAAACATTTGCGAGCGCAGATTATATTTTAAATAATCTATAATTTCTTGATCTGCCGCAATAAAAGCACCCGTACTGGCCATAGATTTTGCAAAAGTAGCAAAGTAAACATCAATATCGTCCTGCACGCCTTGCTCCTCTCCTGCTCCGGCTCCAGTTTTTCCTAAAGTACCAAATCCGTGGGCATCATCTACAAAAAGTCTAAAATTGTATTTTTCTTTAAGGGCAACAATTTCTTTTAATCGGCCTTGCTCTCCTCGCATACCAAAAACACCTTCAGAAATTAATAAAATTCCGCCGCCGGTTTGTTCTGCTATTTTTTCTGCACGTTTAAGGTTTTTTTCAATACTTTCTACATCGTTGTGTTTGTAAGTGAAACGTTTTCCTAAATGCAATCTAACGCCATCTATTATACAAGCGTGTGCATCTACGTCGTACACAATAACATCGTCTTTTCCTACCAAAGCATCTATGGTACTTACCATACCTTGGTAACCAAAATTAAGCAAATAAGCCGCATCTTTTTTAACAAACTCTGCTAGCTCGTTTTGTAGTTGTTCGTGCAGTTCTGTGTGGCCGCTCATCATTCTTGCGCCCATTGGATAAGCAGAACCGTATTTTTTACCGGCTTCGGCATCTACTTTTCTTACTTCAGGATGGTTGGCTAAGCCAAGATAATCGTTCACACTCCAAGTAATAACTTCTTTTCCTTGAAATTTCATACGATTACTTATCTCTCCTTCTAATTTTGGAAATACAAAATATCCTTCTGCTTGACTGGCCCATTTTCCTAACGGCCCTTTATCTTTATATATTTTTGCAAATAAATCTACCATGTAATTTTGATTTTAAACCAAGCGGCAAAAGTACTAATATAAACCTTACCAGCTTTCTAAACGACTTGATTTTTTAATATAATCACCTCTTAGTCAAAAAGATGTAACTAAGATGTTCTTCTTTATTCTACAGTTTACTACCTATCGTATTTTAGCAAAATTCAGTTTGATAATAAGCATAAACCAAAGTTAATCCTCGACTTAATTAAAGCTTTATCCGTTTACTTTACGGATTACTTTATATATTCTACTTTCTCTGCTCCTACATTGTTTTCGCTATCCGAAAAACCTTGCTCTTGCATCCAGTTGTCGCTATAAATTTTGCTCATATAACGCGAACCGTGATCCGGGAAAATAATAACTACTTTGCTATCTGCATCAAACTCACCTTCTTCTTCCAGTTGTTTTACGCCTTGAAAAGCCGCTCCGCTGGTATAGCCCACAAAAAGACCTTCTGTGCGAGCAATATTACGAGCTGTATGCGCGGCAGCTTCATCAGAAACTTTTATAAACCTGTCTATAATATCAAAATCTGTAGCAGTAGGAATTAGGTTTTTTCCCAAACCTTCAATTCGGTAAGGGTAAATCTCGCTAGGGTCTAATTCTTTACTTTCGTGGTATTTTTTTAATACCGAACCATAAGCATCTATACCTATAATTTTAATGTTAGGGTTTTGTTCTTTTAAATATCTCGCAGTACCAGAAATAGTGCCGCCGGTACCACTACACGCTATTAGGTGCGTAATTTCACCTTCGGTTTGTTTCCAGATTTCTGGCCCGGTTGTGCGGTAATGCGCATCTATATTAAGCTCGTTAAAATATTGATTGATATAAACAGAACCCTTCATTTCTTGGTGCAAACGTTTGGCTACCTGATAATATGATCTGGAGTCGTCCGGAGAGACGTGCGCGGGACATACATAAACTTTTGCGCCCATTGTTTTTAACATGTCTATTTTATCTGTAGAAGATTTAGAGCTTACTGCCAAAATACAATCGTAACCTTTTATTACGCTTACCATTGCAATACTAAAACCTGTATTGCCAGAGGTAGTTTCTATTATAGTGTCTCCCGGTTTTAAAATTCCTTTGCGTTCTGCTTCTTCAATAATATAAAGCGCAATTCTATCTTTTGTACTATGACCGGGATTAAATGCTTCTACTTTGGCATAAAAATCACCATCAAAGTCTTTTGTTATACGGTTTAATTTGATTAGAGGGGTATCACCTATGAGTTGTAATACATCGTTATAAACCTGTAAGTCTTCTCTCATAAATTGATGTTTCTTATTAAGAGTACAAATGCTGTTGTAATAAAACTAGATTTGTACAAAACACGGCAAATTTACATGTTTTTTTTTAATTATTCAGTAATTCCTTCTAAGTCTAATAAAAATGCATAATCTTCTGCGACTTCTTTTAACGCTTCAAAACGTCCCGAAGCGCCGCCATGCCCCGCATCCATATTAATATGAAATAATAATTTGTTATTATCTGTTTTCATTTCTCGTAATTTTGCAATCCATTTTGCCGGTTCCCAATATTGTACTTGCGAATCGTGAAACCCGGTGGTTACTAGCATATTCGGGTAGTCTTGCGCTTTTACATTATCGTAAGGCGAATATTTTTTCATATATTCATAATATTCTTTTTGATTTGGATTGCCCCACTCATCATATTCTCCCGTCGTTAGCGGAATGGTATCGTCTAACATCGTACTAAGAACGTCTACAAAAGGCACTGCGGCAATAATACCGTTATATAATTCTGGCGCCATATTGGCAATACCGCCCATTAACATTCCGCCGGCAGATCCGCCCATAGCGTATAAATGTTTGGCAGAAGTATATTTTTGCTGAATTAAATACTCAGATGCCGCGATAAAATCTGTAAAGGTGTTCATTTTATGCAGCAATTTTCCGTCATCGTACCATTTTCTACCCAAATATTCGCCTCCCCGAATATGAGCAATTGCAAAAATAAATCCGCGATCCAACAAACTTAACCTGCTGGTAGAAAAAGTAGGATCTGTGGTATGGCCATAACTTCCGTAAGCATATTGTAATAAAGGTCGGTTGCCTTTTCGTTCAATTCCTTTTTTGTAAACCAAAGAAATTGGTATTTCTTTCCCATCTTTTGCTGTAGCCCAAATTCTCTCTGATGCATAATTATTTTTATCAAAACCAGGATCTAAAACTTCCTGTTCTTTCATCACCTTACTGGTTTTTGCCTTCATATCATAATCTATAACAGAAGCCGGCGAAGCCAAACCGGTATGCGCATAGCGTAAAATAGTAGTATCAAATTCTGGGTTACTGCCAGTCCCAGCGGTGTAGGTTTCGCTATTAAAAGGCAGATAAAAATCTTCGGTATCATCCCAACGGATTACCCTAATTTTATTTAAACCTTGAAAACGCTCTGTTACCACCAAATATTCTTTAAAAATGTCTACATCTTCCAACAAAACTTCTTCCCGGTGTGCAATTACTTCTTCCCAATTTTCCGGATTGGTTTTTACCACAGGCGTTTTCATCAATTTAAAGTTGGTGGCTTTGTCTTTATTGGTAAGAATATAAAAATGATTGTTAAAATGTGCAATACCATATTCTAAACCACGTTCTCGCGGAGCAAATAATTTGAAATTATCTCTCGGCGTATTGGCATCCAGAATACGATATTCGTCACTCATCGTGCTGCTGCTACCTATAATTATATATTTTCTAGATTTAGATTTATAAACATAGGTATTAAAGGTATCGTCGTCTTCTTGGTAAACCAAAATATCATTTTCGGGTTTTTCTCCTAAAATATGCTGGTAAATCTGATTAGATCGCAAGGTTTCTTCGTCTTTCCTCGTATAAAACAACGTCTTATTATCATTGGCCCAAACCGAGCTTCCGGTAGTAGTTTCTATTTTAGTCGGATAGATTTCGCCGGTCTTTAAGTTTTTTATTTGTATGGTATATTTTCTTCGGCTCACCGTATCTACGCCAAAAGCCGCCATAGTATTATCTGGACTTATGCTAATTCCGGATAATTTGAAATAAGCGTGGTCTTTGGCCATTTCGTTACAATCAAACAAAATTTCTTCGGTGTTTTCTAAACTTTCTTTTTTTCGGCAGTAAACCGGATAATCTGCACCGGTTTCAAAACGCACATAATACCAATAGCCATTCTTTTTATAAGGAACCGAGCTATCATCTTCTTTAATGCGCGCCTTCATTTCCTTAAACAAATCTTTTTGAAATTCTTTGGTATGTGCCGTCATCGCATCGTTATACGCATTTTCTTCCTTTAAATAATTTAAGACATTTTGGTTTTCCCTATCGTTCATCCAAAAATAATTATCTACACGTTCGTGGTTATGGATGCTTAATTTTTTGGCTATTTTTTTCGCTTTGGGCGGAATTATCTCGGTCTGAATCATAGATTTAATTTTGAAACGCAAATTTAAGGTTTCAAAAAGAGATAATGCATTAATTTGGAATAGGAATTAGATAGAATCTGTATTTTTGTGTTTAAACAAAAAAACGATAAGCTATGTTTGGAGATATGATGAACAAACTGCAAGAAACGCAGAAAAAAGTAGAAGAAACAAAAGAGCGTCTAAACAGCGTTACTTTGCAAGAAAATTCTAATGATAATCTTTTGAAAGTTACCATTACGGCCAACCGCGAAATTAAAAATATTGAAGTTGCCGAAGAGTTGTTGCAAGACAAAGAGCAATTGGAAGATTATTTGGTGTTAACGGTAAATAAAGCCATAGAAAAAGCCACCGAAGTAAACGAAGCAGAACTTGGAGCCGTAGCAAAAGATGGTATGCCAAACATTCCGGGAATGGATATGTTTAAATAAGTAATAAATATGGGAAAAACCGGAATTTAAATTCCGGTTTTTTATTCTTAAGCTTCTCCTCTAGCCGGATAATCTTTATCTAACACAAAATCGATAGATTTTAACAACTCTTTTAATTTTGGTCTAGCAAATGGCATTGTTTGAATAGCTCCAGCGTATAAAGTTTGATCGGGTTTTACTAAAAAAAGACCTGGTTCAAAAAACACTTCTGGTTCTTCATCTTTTATTCCTTCAGAAACATATAAATCCCATTTTCTAGCTTCTTTAATATCCATTCCGTACCCTATAGTTACATTTTTTATATCCCACTCTTCAACAGTTTTTTTTGCTACTTCTTTTGAGTTTGCACTAACAGCAATTACGTCGACACCTTTTTTCTTATAATCCTCTATTAACGTATTTAATTCTTCTAAATAAGATTTACAAACGGGACAGTGCAAACCTCTATAAAAAATTACAAGTGTAAAGTTTTTTGGTTGCTGTTCTTTTAAATTGTAGGTTAATCCGCTTACGGTTTCTACAATTAATTTTGGTACTTCTTGTCTTGGCTTAAAATTTTTCATGTTTTTATTTCAAAGCTAAAGGAAGTAAATTTTAAACTCTAGTAATAAAAAATAAGTTCTTGTTAAAATTTAATTGAAATGTCGTAAAAAATTGATAAGCTTCTCATGCATCTCTCCCGTATAATCCAAATGCGTTACGATTCGCATTTTACCTTCGCCCATTGCGCTTATACCTATGTTTTTTTCTTCCAGTTTTTGCATAAATTGCTGCTGACTTAAAACTGTTTCGTTTAGATAGAAAATTATAATATTGGTTTCTACCGGCTCTACTTCTTTAATATATTCTTGTTCTTCTAAAATTTTGCCCAGTTCTTTTGCGCGTTGGTGGTCTTCTTTCAAGCGTTCTATATTATTTTCTAAGGCATACAAACCTGCTGCGGCCATAAACCCTATTTGTCGCATTCCGCCACCCAAAACTTTCCGAACACGCATGGCGTTTTTCATTAAAGCTTCTTCGCCTATTAAAACAGAGCCCAATGGCGTGCCCAAGCCTTTCGATAAACAAATAGAAATGGTATCGAACACTTCGCCATATTGTTTGAGAGTTTCGTTTTTGGCTACCAAAGCATTAAACAAACGCGCGCCATCCAAATGCAAACCCAGTTGGTTTTTATCGCAAACTTTACGGATATTTTCAATTTCCGTAAAGTCATAACACGCTCCACCACCTTTATTGGTCGTGTTTTCTAAACAAACCAAAGAAGTTAACGGACTGTGGTAAAAGTCCGGTGGATTGATAGCTGCTTCCACCTGTTCCGCTGTTACCATTCCGCGATTACCATCTAATAATCTACACGAAACACCGCTGTTAAACGAAGCGCCGCCGCCTTCGTAATTATAAACGTGCGCCCATTTATCGCAAATAAGTTGTTCGCCGGGTTGGGTGTGTAATTTTATGGCCGCTTGGTTGGCCATACTTCCGGTAGGGAAAAACAGCGCTTTGTCTTTACCAAACATTTTAGCCAAGCGCGACTCTAATTCGTTTACCGTAGGATCTTCTTTATAGACATCGTCGCCTACTTCTGCATTCATAATTGCTTCTAACATTGCGGGCGTTGGTTTGGTTACCGTATCGCTTTTTAGGTCTATTTTCATATACTTTTTCTTCTTTGGGTATAAAACTAAGAATTAGACCGGAAAAAGTTTTGAGAAACAGGTCTAAATTTTAATTTTGTTAGCAATAAACAAATCCGTAAAGAAATGAGCATAGGCCAAGATAATATAAAAGACTTGCAAGATCGTGTAACCGCCCTAAAACAATATCTTTGACATTGCTGCTAAACGAATAGAAATAAGCAACGAAGAAGAAAAAACCTTTGCGCCAGATTTTTGGGACAATCCGCAAGAAGCGCAAAAAGTTGTACGCGCGCTAAACAACGAAAAAAAGTGGGTAGAAGATTATGAAACTGCCCAGACTTTGGTTGAGGATTTAGAAGTAGTTTACGAATTTTATAAAGAAGGAGAAGCCGAAGAAGAAAACGTAGAAAAACGTTACGAAAGTGCTTTAGACCATATTGAAAAATTGGAGTTTAAGAATATGCTTTCGGAAGAAGGCGATGACTTAACCGCTATTTTGCAAATTACCGCTGGCGCAGGAGGAACAGAAAGTTGTGATTGGGCTTCTATGCTTATGCGGATGTATATTATGTGGGCAGAAAAACACGGTTATAAAATTAAAGAATTAAACCATCAGGATGGCGATGTGGCCGGCATAAAAACAGTGACTTTAGAAATTGAAGGCGATTATGCTTTTGGTTGGTTAAAGGGTGAAAACGGTATTCATCGTTTGGTAAGAATTTCGCCGTTTGACAGTAATGCGAAGCGACATACTTCTTTTGCATCGGTATATGTTTACCCAATGGTAGACGATTCTATAGAAATTACTGTAAATCCTTCTGATATTGAAATTACCACAGCAAGATCTAGTGGTGCCGGCGGACAAAATGTAAACAAAGTAGAAACCAAAGTGCAATTGGTGCACCACCCTACCGGGATTCATATATCTTGTTCTGAAACCAGATCGCAACACGACAACCGTGAGCGTGCAATGCAGATGCTAAAATCGCAATTGTATGAATTAGAATTGCAAAAACAATTGGAACAGCGCGAAGATATTGAAGCAAGTAAAAAGAAAATTGAGTGGGGTTCGCAAATTCGCAATTATGTAATGCATCCTTATAAATTGGTAAAAGATGTACGCACCGCAGAGGAAACTGGTAACGTAGATGCCGTGATGAATGGCGATTTAGACGCATTTTTAAAAGCTTACCTTATGATGATGGGCCAACAAGAGGAAAGTTAAACTATATTAGTTTTGAGTTTTGAATTATTTTTTTAACTTATTCACCAATTAACTAATCATCAAGTTAACTATTCTACCAATTAACAAATAACAAAATAAAATGATAAAAATATACCACAATCCGCGTTGCAGTAAGTCGCGCGAAGGCTTAAAAATTTTAGAAGAATCTGGAACTACTTTTCAGATTGTAAAATATTTAAACCAACCTTTAGAAAAGGAAGAAATTAAAAGTTTACTAAAATTGTTAGATATGCCCGCCAAAGAACTTGTACGTACCAACGAGAAAGTTTGGAAAGAAAACTACAAAGGAAAAGATTTGTCTGAAGACGAAATTATTACAGCGATGCACGAGCATCCAAAATTAATTCAACGTCCTATTGTAGAAAAAAACGGCAAAGCAGTAATTGGCAGACCACCAGAAAAGATTAAAGATTTGCTATAATTTAGCAAATTGCTAAGATTTTTTAACGGAAAATAAAGGTAACTTTAGTTTGTCTTTGTTAATCAAATTAAAGATTTATGAAACGATTAGTTTTACTTTTATTTTCCTTTTTTCTGTTTCAAAACATTTCTGCGCAACATCACCTTTTATTAAGAGAAGCAACTCCCTCTATAAAACAAAAAGCCGAAGATGAGGTTAGAGAGTTAGCCAAAATGTTAGCTCTTGGCGGCGAACAAAGACTTCTAGTGCGCAATGCTCTAATGGTTCATGAAGTGCAACGCCAAAAAGTAATGGCTGCCAACTGGAGTCCCGAACGAAAAAAGAAATGGTTGCAACGTATAGATGTACGGAAAACATCTGAATTGGCAGATATTCTTACCCGCTACCAATTTAATTATTATTTACAACGTAAAAGAGAAATTCGGAAAAAACACGAAAAAGCCTCAGAATCAATTTATAAGGAAAGGTCTCTAGGTCCTCTTTAAAGAGTGATAACCTATATTGCGATTTATCTACTCATTTGCCACTAAAGATGATATTAATCGAATTTATGATAGTTTTAATCGATTTTTAACGAATTGTTAACCAGATTGTTAAGCATAGCCGTTATATTAGTAGCGCAAACAAAAACTAATACACACCATGAAAAAATTACTATTAACCTTAACGATAATTGGAATGAGCGTTCATTTTGCAAGCGCACAATCTTTATTGCATAGAACATCAGAAGATAGGGCTGCAAAGAAAGTTGATAACCAAATAGCTGTTTTAACAAATCAGTTACAATTGAACGATGACCAGCAAGAACGCATCAGTAAAGAATTTGAAAAATATTACGAGCGTAAAAACGAAATAATCCAGTCTGATTTATCTAGCCGTGAAAAACGCAAAGAGATAAAATCTTCTTTAGAAGAAAGTTTATCTAATATAGAAAGCTATTTGACAGATGCACAATCTGACAGATACAACGATATTAAAAGAAATAAAATGAGAGAAATGCGCAAACGTGTAAGAAACGCACCGCGAAGACAATAATTAAATCGTTACAGTTCTAATAACGAAACCGTCTTAATTTGCTTTAAGACGGTTTTTTATTTTAACTACTTATTAACTAAGTCCTTACAATCTATTTTTTAATTTTAAACTAAACCTTAAACTATGAGAACTTTACTATTATTTTTTGCATTTATAAGTTTAAGCCTCAGTGGTTTTACACAAGATAGATTACAATCTGAACCTATACCAGAGGTCGAGAAACGTGTAGAACAGAAAACAGAAATCTTAAAAGAACAATTAGCGCTAACCGGAAAACAAGAAGTTTTGGTAAAAAAGAAATTGACCGAGTTTTATATAGAACGCAACGAAATTATTAATTCTGGAATGAGTATGGCCAAAAAACGTGATGCCATAGAAGCAGTAGTAAAGAACCAAGATAAAGAAATTCGGAATATATTAACAGGGCAGCAATACGAAGTATACTTAAATTACCGCGGTAAAAAACGCTAATTCTGTATTGTAACATTGATTTAGATTTAGGTAGATTATTTTAAACTATCAGGAATGTTTAAGCTTTAACTACTCCCAATGGCGCTAGCTCTACCACTATGTTTACCAAATCTTTTTGCAAGCGCATAACATTTTTAATGTCTTTGTATGAGCCTGGTGCTTCGTCCAAGTCTTTTTTATGACGTAAAGCATGTAGAATTCCCTTGTTTTTTAATTGAGCTACTTCTTCTTTAAAGTTTAGCGACTTTCTAGCTTTGGTTCGGCTCATAACTCTGCCGGCACCGTGCGAACAAGAATTAAAAGACTTGGCATTTCCTTTGCCTCTAACCAAGTAAGAATTTGTGCCTTGTGAGCCGGGTATCATCACCCACTCGCCTTCTTCGGCGCGGGTGGCACCTTTTCTGTGTACCATTAAATTTTCTTCAAAATGCCTTTCCCAAGCAGCAAAATTATGTGGTTTATTAATAAAATTTGAAAATTGTACAGACGGTAACAATTCCGTAAAGGCTTCTTTTACCCTATACATCATCAATTTTCTATTTTGCAAGGCAAACTCGATACAATAATTCATTTCCTTAAAATAATTATCATAATATTCTGTACCACGAATAAAATAAGAAAGATCTTTTGGTACATTATTACCGCGTTTTTTGGTCTCTTCTATTGCTTTTTCGTGATAATGTTTGGCTGTTGTATAACCAATATTTCTGGAGCCGGAATGTACCATTATCCAGATATAATCATCTGAACCGCGCTGAATTTCTATAAAATGATTGCCACCACCTAAAGTCCCTACCTGATCTCTCCCTCGCTCGTATTCTTTAGAAACTATTGGCAGATTTTCTTTTAAAACAGGCATATACTTCTCATCCTGTTTTTCTTTGTGGTGCTTATGACCCACAGGAACAGTTTGCCGTATTTGCTTCATAACGTTTTTTAAATCTGCGGTGTTTATTTCTTTCAAATCTGTTCGCAGGCAGCACATTCCGCAGCCAATATCTACGCCAACAGCATTTGGAATAATTGCGTCTTTTGTGGCCAAAACCCCGCCAATCGGCATTCCGTAGCCTTGGTGAGAATCTGGCATGATAGCAATATGTTTAAAAGCTATTTCTAAGTTGGCCAAATCTTTTGCTTGTTGCAAAGCGCCTTCTTCAATATCTTCTAACCATAGTTTTATGGGAATTTTCTCTGTGTTTATCTTTCGTATCATAAATTTTAAGATACAAATCTTTCCTATTAAAAACAAAGCTTTAGAAATTAGCAAGCCGTAGATAAAGTGCTGTGTTTTTTACTTCACGGAAAAATTAATTGTTGGGTAAGATAAAATTCCGTAAAATTTTAAAAAAAAGAAAATAAATTAAAAGATACATTTTCAAGCTCTTAATCAAAAAAAGCACCTCAAAAAACGTGATTTTTTAAAATTCTGTAAAATTTTCGGGATTACCCATTAAACTATTTACATAAAGATTAGTCTTAAAAAGAAAAACTGTTCATGAAACTACGTCCCAAATTTTTGGCAAGAAATTTCTTTTTGCTATTTATTCTTTTCCCTGCTTTAAGTTTTGCTCAAGGTAAAAAAACCGTAACCGGTAATGTGGTAGATAAAGATGCCGGTATTCCCTTAGAATATGCTACAATTACGTTTAAAGATCCTTCCGGAGAAAAAAGCGATCAAGGTGGTGTTACCAACTTTGACGGCGAGTTCTCTGTAGAAGTTACTCCGGGAACATATACGATTTTGATAGAATATATTTCTTTTGAGCCGAAAATAGTTGAGAACAGAAAAGTAACTTCTAATATAAATTTAGGTACCGTAAGGTTAGGCTTAGATACCGACAGTTTGGACGAAGTGGTGGTACGCGCAGAAACCACAGAAGTAGATATACGTTTAGACAAAAAAATATACAATATTGGTAAAGATCTTACCACACAAGGTAGCACAGTGAGTGATGCTTTAAATAATGTACCCTCTGTAACAGTAGATATGGAAGGTGGTATTAGCTTACGCGGAAATGAAAACGTTCGTATTTTAATAAACGGGAAACCTTCTGCAATGGCCGGATTTGGAGATACCAATGTTTTTCAGCAATTACCGGCAGATGCTATAGAGCGTGTAGAAGTTATCACGAGTCCATCTGCACGATACGATGCCGAAGGTTCTGCAGGAATTTTAAATATTATTTTAAAGAAAGAAAAAACCCTAGGTTTTAACGGTTCTGTTTCTGCAAATGTTGGCTATCCTACAAATTCTAATATTTCTACCAATTTAAATCTACGTACAGACGATTTTAATATTTTTACCACCATTGGTAATTACTATAGAAAGTCTCCAGGAAATGCTTTTTTTGATAATAGGTATAAAACCGGTTCGTTTGATAAAATTATAGAAGACCGCGAATATGACAGAAGATATAATGGTTTTAATGCCAATATAGGAATGGAGTATTTCTTAAACGAGCAATCGTCTGTTACCGGTAGCTTCTTTACACGTTTTGGAGACGATAAAGACGTAACAAAAAACAATACCAGCAGGTTTGTAGATAATACATTAGACAGTCGTACGCTTCGAGAGCAAATAGAAAAAGAAGACGATAAAAGTTACCAGGCTTCTGTAAATTACCAAAATAGGTTTAACGACGAAGGCCATAAATTAATGGCAGATTTTCAGTATTCTTACGATAACGAAGACAGACCAACTACTATTGAAGAAAACATAACTTTTCCTACTACAACATTTTTAGATAAGGAAAAGATATTTGAAAAAGAAACACAAAACGAATTTTTGATACAAGCAGATTATGTTTTACCAATAGGCGAAGCACAATTTGAAGCTGGTTTTCGTAGTAATTTTGAAGAAGAAGTAACAGATTATTCATTAGATACATTAAACCAAAACACCGGCAACTTTGAACCAAACTTGAGTTTAAGCAACAAATTTACCTATACCGAAAATGTAAATGCGGTTTATTCTCAATATGGTAATAAATTTGGTGATTTTTCTTTCTTGGTTGGTTTGCGTTTAGAGCAAACAAAACTAAAGGGAGAATTAGATACTGCTTTGCCTGAAACAGATTTGGAAGAAGAAGTTGGTTTTGCTTTTGAAACCAATTTTGAAAAAGATTATTTAGAGCTCTTCCCTACCATAAACTTAACTTACGAGCTTAGCGAAGACGAAAATATTACTTTAGGCTATAACCGGAGAATAAACAGACCTCGGAGTTGGTATATCAACCCGTTCCCCTCGAGATCTAGTAGAACAAATATCTTTCAAGGTAACCCAGACTTAGATCCATCTTTTTCAAGTGCTTTTGATTTGGGTTATTTAAAAAAATGGGACAAATTAACCTTAACCGGCTCAATCTACTATCAACGTGAAACTGATGCTTTTGAAAGAATACAACTTAACCCTGAAGATACCGGCAATACAGACGAAACCACAGATGGTATACCAATTGTGCGTACTTTACCAATTAACCTATCTACAGAAGAGCGTTTTGGTGCAGAAGTAGGTACAATTTATAATCCGGCAAAATGGCTTAGATTAAATGCAAGTTTTAACTTTTTTAGTCGGGAGTCTGAAGGTGAATTTGAAGGCGTAGATTATGGCAATAAAAGTACCAGCTGGTTTGGTCGTTTTAGTTCTAAAGTTAATTTACCCGGCAGCATAGATTGGCAAACTACAGGTTTTTACCGCGGTCCGCGAGAAAGCGCCCAATCTGAAACAGATGGTATTTTCTCTTTAAACCTTGCTTTTAGTAAAGAATTGGTAGAAAACACGCTAACCGCTTCTTTAAATATAAGAGACGTTCTCAACTCGAGAAAAAGAAATAGTTACACGGTTACAGAAAATGTAGTAACAGATAGCGAATTTCAATGGAGAGAGAGACAAATTACGGCTTCTTTAATTTACAGATTTAACCAACCTAACGATCAGCGTGGTTCTCGTCAAGGAAGTCAAAATAATTATGAAGAAGGAGATGGCGGTGGTTTTTAAGCTAGAAAACCATCCAACAAAAAAGGGAAGCAAAATTAATTGCTTCCCTTTTTTTATCTGGTAATTATATATTATTTTAACTGTTCTACCGTGGTTTCGTTATTTTGGTTTTTCTTTTCTTTTCTTTCACGAATCATATCTTTTACCGCACCACCAATCCAGTAAGGCACTACAAAAGTTATTAAAAAAATCATCAACCAAAATCCTATAGTTGCGATTCCCATAAAAATCAAAAACCCGATATACTGATCAAACTCAAACATAATTTTTAAATTTCAAGAATTTGTTCAAAGATAAGTATATTTTAAAATTAATTGCAAAGAAAAGTTAAAAAATATATTCTGCTTATGGCGCCCTGCTTAGGTTCAGATTTTTTATTTATGATTTTAGCTGTAGCTGAAATTTCTCCTGTAAGCTGCAATTCTATAAATCAAACTCTCTAGAATTTTGATTTACAGCCGAGGCAATTCCGTAAAGCAAAACAAAATTCTATTTTCAATTTAAAGGTAATTGAGCGGCTAAATGTTTAAATTTGTAAAAACCTTAAAATAACACACGCAAATGGAATATAGAATAGAAAAAGACACGATGGGCGAAGTAAAAGTGCCGGCCAATAAACTTTGGGGCGCACAAACAGAACGCTCTAAAAATAATTTTAAAATTGGACCCGCCGGTTCTATGCCGTTAGAAATCATCTACGGCTTTGCATACTTAAAAAAAGCAGCAGCTTTTACCAACGAAGCTGCCGGCGTACTTTCTACAGAAAAAAGAGATTTGATTGCCAAGGTTTGTGACGAGATTTTGGAAGGAAAACATGACGATCAATTTCCGTTGGTAATTTGGCAAACCGGTTCTGGTACGCAAAGCAATATGAACGTAAACGAGGTAATTGCCAATCGTGCGCATCAATTGGCAGGAAAGAAAATTGGTGAAGGCGATAAAACATTACAACCAAACGACGATGTAAACAAATCGCAATCTTCTAATGATACTTTTCCTACAGGAATGCATATTGCCATTTATAAAAAATTGGTAGAAACCACAATTCCTGGCGTAGAGCAATTGCGCGATACTTTACGGAAAAAATCAGAAGATTTTAAAAAAGTAGTAAAAATTGGCCGTACGCATTTTATGGATGCCACTCCCCTAACCCTGGGACAAGAATTTGGTGGTTATGCTTCGCAATTAACCCACGGTTTAAAAGCTTTAAAAAACACGTTACCGCATATGGCAGAATTGGCTTTGGGCGGCACTGCAGTAGGAACAGGATTAAACACACCAGATGGTTATGCAGAAAATGTTGCTAAAAAAATAGCAGAGCTAACCGATTTACCCTTTACCTCTGCCAAAAATAAATTTGAGGCTTTGGCCGCCCACGATGCTTTGGTAGAAACCCACGGGGCTTTAAAACAATTGGCGGTAAGTTTAAATAAAATAGGTAACGATATTAGAATGTTGGCCTCGGGACCACGAAGCGGAATTGGAGAGATTAACATTCCGGCCAACGAGCCGGGTTCTTCTATTATGCCCGGAAAAGTAAATCCTACGCAATGCGAAGCTTTAACCATGGTTTGCGCGCAAGTTATTGGTAACGATGCGGGTGTTGCCGTTGGCGGGATGCAAGGTCAGTTTGAACTAAACGTTTTTAAACCAGTAATGGCAGCAAGTTTATTGCAAAGTGCACAACTTTTAGGCGATGCTTCTGTTTCTTTTGACGAACATTGCGCTGCCGGCATAGAACCAAACCAAGAGCGTATAGATACGATGTTAAAAAACAGCTTGATGTTGGTAACCGCATTAAACACCAAAATTGGTTATTATAAAGCTGCCGAAATTGCCAATACTGCCCACAAAAACGGTACAACTTTAAAAGAAGAAGCGGTTAATTTAGGCTACACTACCGAAGAAGAATTTGATAAATGGGTTAAACCCGAAGATATGGTAGGAAAAATTGATTAATTTTTTAGAAAATACGTAGTTATTTTTAGAGAATAAATAAAGATCCGTCTAAAACTTTTATGTTCTTAGACGGATTTTTTGTTGGTCGAAATATTAGTCCAATTTTAACAAAGCTCTTTTATTTCTTCTATGATTTTTTCTGCTAGATTTTCGGCTTGTTGTTCTGTTTTTGCTTCTGTGTAGATTCTTATTATTGGCTCTGTATTAGATTTTCTAAGATGCACCCAAGAATCTTCAAAATCTACTTTTACACCGTCTATGGTAGAAACTTCTTCATCTTTATAACGTTGCGCCATACTTTCCAAAATCTTATCTACGTCTATTTTGGGCGTTAATTCTATTTTATTTTTACTCATAAAATAATCTGGATAGGTATCGCGTAATGCAGAAACAGAGATGTCTTTTTCTGCCAAATGGGTTAAGAATAAAGCTGTTCCTATTAAACTATCACGCCCATAATGCAACTCCGGGAATATTATACCGCCGTTTCCTTCTCCGCCAATAATTGCATTGGTATCTTTCATTAATTTTACCACATTTACTTCGCCCACTGCGCTGGCTTGATAGCTTCCGCCGTGTTTTTCGGTTACATCCCGTAAAGCTCTTGAAGACGATAAATTGCTTACCGTATTGCCTGCTTTTTTACTTAGAATATAATCGGCTACAGCCACTAACGTATATTCTTCGCCAAACATATTACCGTTTTCGTCAATAAAAGCCAACCTATCTACATCTGGATCTACCACAATGCCAAAATCTGCTTTCTCTTTAACTACCAAATCAGAAATATCTTTTAAGTGTTCTTTAAGCGGCTCAGGATTATGCGGAAAATCTCCGGTTGGCTCACAATACAACTTCACGACATCTACGCCCATTTCTTCTAACAAACGCGGAATGGCAATACCTCCGGTAGAATTTACACCATCTACCACTACTCTAAAATTAGCTTTTTTTACCGCGTTTACATCTACCCATTTAGATTTTAAAATCTCTTCAATATGCAAATCTATATACGCATCGTTCATGGTTATTTTGCCCAAATCGTCAACTTCCGAAAAGGAAATAGCTTCTTTTTCTGCAATGTTTAATATTTTTTCGCCTTCTTTTCCGTCTAAAAATTCGCCTTTAGAATCCAATAATTTTAAGGCATTCCATTGTTTTGGATTATGGCTTGCGGTTAAAATTATGCCGCCGTCTGCGTGTTCCATCGGGACGGCCATTTCTACGGTTGGCGTGGTAGATAAACCGAGGTCTATAACGTGAATTCCCATTCCTACCAAGGTTTGCATTACCAATTCTTGTAACATTTCGCCAGAGATGCGCGCATCGCGACCTACTACCACGCGGTAATTTTCTTTTTGGCGCTGTTCTTTAATCCACGTGCCGTATGCCGCCGCAAATTTTACAGCATCTATTGGGGTTAAGTTTTCGTTTACTTTTCCGCCAATAGTTCCTCTAATTCCTGAAATTGATTTTATTAATGTCATTCTTTATATCGTTTCTAAAGTTGATTTATATTGAAAGCAGAAATATAAAAATTATAACCCGAACCCTTGCTTTGCTT
Source organism: Haloflavibacter putidus (assembly GCF_006546625.1). GTDB lineage: Bacteria > Bacteroidota > Bacteroidia > Flavobacteriales > Flavobacteriaceae > Mesonia > Mesonia putida. The sequence goes on along the minus strand of NZ_VIAR01000002.1, from coordinate 134,924 downwards.
TGCTGTATTTTAGGATAATTTTTACAAAGCCTTCGTTTTCTAAAGATTTTAGCATTCCGTAAAGTTGCTACTATATTTTTGATTAGTTTTACTTTATGAATTTTCTCGCGCATATTTATCTTTCCGGAAACGACGATTTTTTAAAGATTGGTAATTTTATGGCAGATTCTATAAAAGGAAAAAGCTATAAAAAATATCCGTTTAAGTTGCAACAAGGCATTTTATTGCACCGCAAAATAGATACGTTTACAGACGCGCATCCCACGGTTTTTAAAAGTACGCACCGTTTATTTCCTAAATACAGCCATTATGCCTCAGTAATTGTAGACGTTTTGTACGATCATTTTTTGGCAAAAAACTGGCAGGTTTATCATAAACAGCCATTAAAAGATTTTGTGCAGGATTTTTATACATTGCTCGATAAAAACTTTGATGTTTTACCAAAAAATGTACAGCGCTTTTATCCCATAATGGTAGAACAAAATTGGTTATTTAGTTATAGAAATTTAGAAGGTTTAGAGCAAATTTTATGGCAAATGAATGGGCGTGTAAAAACAGATATTTATTTAGATAAAGCTGTAAAAGACATTAAAGAAGACTACTTACTTTATGAAACAGAGTTTACCGGTTTTTTTGAGGAAATACAGCTTTTTGCAAAGCACGAACGAGAAAATCTAAACTCTTTGTCTTAAATTCCTTTACGGAAAACGTCATTTAAATTCCAATTTTTTCTTTACGGAAAAAACTATTGCTATTTAATTACAATAAAGATAAACTTATTTATTTTGAGCTTCAGAAAAGTGGGGCAATTTTTATTGCTAAATGTATCAACTCCCAAACACAATTTACAAAAGCTTTAAGAAGGTTTTTTTCTAAAATTCAAGCTTTTAACTAACTTTGCAGCTTGCAAAAAATTATGGCAAATTTCGACGAAAAAATAGATGTTTTAGGTGCGCGGGTGCATAATCTAAAAAACATAGATGTTAGCATACCACGCGAAAAATTAGTAGTTATTACCGGACTCTCTGGCTCCGGAAAATCTTCTTTGGCTTTTGATACGATTTATGCAGAAGGTCAACGCAGGTATATAGAAACTTTTTCTGCGTACGCCAGGCAGTTTCTTGGTAGTTTAGAACGACCGGATGTAGATAAAATAGACGGTCTATCTCCCGTAATTGCGATAGAACAAAAAACCACGAGTAAAAACCCAAGAAGTACAGTTGGCACCATTACAGAAATTTACGACTTTTTACGTCTTTTATTTGCTCGTGCCGGCGATGCGTATAGCTATAGAACCGGCGAAAAAATGGTTAGCTATACAGATGCGCAAATAAAAAACTTAATTAAAAAAGAGTTTAAAGACAAGCGCATAAATATTCTTGCGCCTATAGTACGTTCTAGAAAAGGTCATTACCGCGAGTTGTTTGAGCAGGTGGCAAAACAAGGTTTTGTAAAAGTGCGTACAGATGGCGAAATTAGAGATATAGAAAAAGGTATGAAATTAGACCGGTATAAAACCCACGATATAGAGGTGGTAATAGACCGGCTAAAAATAAACGACTCTAAAGATTTAGATAAACGCCTTTCTGAAAGCATAAATACCGCTATGAACCAAGGCAGCGATGTAATGATGGTCTTGGAGCACGACGCAAAAGAACCACGCTTTTTTAGTAGAAATTTGATGTGTCCTACCACCGGAATTTCCTATCCCAATCCAGAGCCAAATAATTTTTCTTTTAACTCGCCCAAAGGTGCTTGTCCAAAATGTAACGGTATTGGGCATTTGTATGAAGTAAATATAGATAAGATTATTCCAGATGCTAAAAAATCTATTAAAAATGGCGGTTTAGAGCCCCACGGTGCACAAAAAAAGAATTGGGCGTTTAAGCAAATGCAGCTTATTGCAGAACGTTTTGATTTTAAATTATCAGACCCGATAAAAGATATACCCAAAGAAGCTTTGGATATGATTTTGTTTGGGGGAAAAGAACGCTTTGAAGTTACTTCTAAAGAATTGGGAGTTACCAGAAAATATAAAATAGATTTTGAAGGTGTTGCAACCTTTATAGAAAACACCTACCATAACAACGATTCGCGCTCGCTAAAACGCTGGGCAAAAGAATATATGGACAATGTGGTTTGCCCCAAGTGCAACGGCAGCAGATTGCAAAAAGAGTCGCTTCATTTTAAAATAAATTCTTTAAACATTGCCGAGCTGGCCCAAAAAGACATTTTAGAATTAAGCAGTTGGTTTGAAGATTTGTCAAAACACTTCAGTAAAAACAAATGGAAAATTGCCGAAGAAATCGTAAAAGAAATTCGGACCCGTTTACAGTTTTTGGTAGATGTTGGGCTCACCTATCTTTCGTTAAACAGAGGCTCTAAGAGTTTATCTGGCGGCGAAGCGCAGCGCATACGTTTGGCAACGCAAATTGGCTCGCAACTGGTTGGCGTTTTATATATTTTAGACGAACCCAGTATTGGCTTACACCAACGCGATAACGAAAAACTTATTAATTCTCTTATTAGCCTGCGCGATGTTGGCAACTCTATAATTGTGGTAGAGCATGATAAAGATATGATAGAAAGCGCAGACCACGTTATAGATATTGGTCCCTTTGCGGGGAAACATGGTGGCGAAATTATAAGCGAGGGCACTCCAAAACAAATACGAAAACACAACACGCTTACTGCATCTTATTTAAATGGCAAAAAAGCTATTGAAATTCCAAAAGAAAGACGCGAAGGCAACGGAAAGTTTATCGAGCTAAAAGGCGCTACCGGCAACAACCTGAAAAACGTAAATGTAAAACTTCCTTTAGGGAAAATGATTGTAGTAACCGGCGTTTCCGGTAGCGGAAAATCTAGTTTAATTAACGGTACATTATACCCGATTATGAATGCGCATTATTTTAACGGCGTAAAAGAGCCAATGCCTTACAAAAGCATTAAAGGATTGGATAATGCAGATAAAGTAATAGATATAAACCAATCTCCTATTGGCAGAACACCACGTTCTAATCCGGCTACTTATACCGGTGTTTTTTCAGAAATTAGAAGTTTGTTTGCCAAAACCCCCGAAGCACAAATAAGAGGTTATAAACCGGGACGTTTTAGTTTTAACGTAAAAGGCGGTCGTTGCGAAACTTGTCGCGGAGCAGGTTTGCGCGTTATAGAAATGAATTTTCTGCCAGATGTTCACGTAGAATGCGAAAATTGTCAGGGCAAGCGTTTTAATCGGGAGACCTTAGAAATTCGCTATAAAGGTAAATCTATTAGTGATGTTTTAAATATGACTATAGAAGAAGCTACCAGCTTTTTTGAGCATATTCCTAAAATCTTCCGTAAACTAAAAACTATTCAAGATGTTGGTTTAGGATATATAACGTTGGGGCAGCAAAGCACTACACTTTCTGGTGGCGAAGCACAACGTGTAAAATTGGCTACAGAACTTTCTAAAAGAGATACCGGCAATACATTTTATATTTTAGACGAGCCAACTACAGGTTTACATTTTGAAGACATTAGAGTTTTATTGCAAGTGTTAAATAAACTTACCGATAAGGGTAACACCGTTTTGATTATAGAACATAATATGGATGTAATTAAACTAGCAGATCACATTATTGATATTGGTTATGAAGGCGGAAAAGATGGCGGGAAAATAATGGTAGAAGGCACGCCAGAAAAAGTAAGCAAACATAAAAAGAGCTATACCGCAAAATTTCTAAGAAAAGAACTACATTAGCCAATTTTGCAGATTTTAAAAATACAATAAATGAGAAACGAACAACGAAACAAGGCCTGGAACGAAATAAAGACAAACGATAGCTGGGCGCTTTTTAAAATAATGAGCGAGTTTGTACACGGCTACGAAAGAATGAGCGAAATTGGCCCTTGTGTATCCATCTTTGGCTCTGCCAGAACAGATCCTGAACATAAATATTATAAATTGGCCACCAAGGTTGCCGAAAAAATTGTAGAACACGGTTATGGCGTTATTACCGGCGGCGGTCCCGGCATTATGGAAGCGGGAAACAAAGGCGCACATTTGGCCGGCGGTACTTCTGTTGGTTTAAATATAGATTTGCCTTTTGAACAACACGATAATCCGTATATTGATAAAAACAAGAACTTAGATTTTGATTATTTCTTTGTGCGCAAAGTAATGTTTGTAAAATATTCGCAAGGTTTTGTGGTTATGCCCGGTGGTTTTGGAACTTTAGATGAGCTTTTTGAAGCTATTACGTTAATACAAACGCATAAAATAGACAAATTTCCGATTATTTTGGTTGGAACCGAATTTTGGGGCGGCCTTTTTGATTGGGTAAAAAGTACGCTTTTAGACAGTTTTAAAAATATTAGCGCCGCAGATGTAGATTTGGTACAAATTGTGGATACAGCAGACGAGGTAATAGAGATTCTAGATAAATTCTATGATGAGTTTAATTTGAGTCCAAACTTTTAAAATGATTCCGTTTATTGACCAAAAGTTTTTTAAAATAATTTTTACTTTGGCGTTTCTGCTTGGTTTTTACAACTATAGCAGTTACGCCCAAACCAATATTGAGGTAGCGGTAAAACTCGATAGTTTAGAAAGGGAATTATTGTTAGACCAAGCTATTGTTTATACCAATCAATCTACCAAAAATTTAGATACCCTCTACCTAAACGATTGGAACAACAGCTACAAAAGTAAAACCACCCCTCTTGGAAAACGTTTTGCAGAAGATTATATACGCAGTTTTCATTACGCCAAAAAAGCAGATAGGGGTTTTACTTTTATCAATTCCGTAAAGATAAATAAAGATAAAGTTACAAACTGGATTAGACCGGAAAAGCATCCAGATGTTATTGCAATTCCGTTGCAACGGAAATTAAAACCCGGCGACAGTATTACTTTAAATTTGAATTACCGGGTAAGACCGCCGCACCATCGTTTTAGCAATTATGGTTATGAAAATAAGAATTTTAAATTAAAATACTGGCTTATAACGCCGGTAAATTATACCAACAAATGGAATTTTTACAGCAATAAAGATTTAAACGACCTGTTTTTTCCTTTAATGGATTTGAAAATAGATTTAGAGCTTCCGCCGGAATATGAAGTGTATTCTAACCTTACCCAAATCAGCGAAGAATTAAAAAATACGCAAAGCAAACAGATAGAACTAATTGGTAAAAACCAATTAAATACCGAATTATATCTAATTAAAAATTCCGATACTTTTAGAAACATCGACACAGATGTTACCCAAGTGGTAACCAACATAAAAGAAGGTAAAATTCAGCCGGAAGTAAGAGCTTTAATTACAGATAGGGTTCTTCATTTTCTACAGACAAAATTAGGAGATTATCCGCATAAAAAATTATTGCTTACGCAGGAAGATTACCAAGTGAATCCGGTATATGGTTTTAACCAATTACCAGAATTTATACGACCGTTTCCAGATGGTTTTCAATACGATATTAAATTGCTGAAGACTATTGCAAAAAAATACTTAGAAAATACTTTACGCTTAAATCCGCGCGAAGAACGCTGGTTATTAGACGCTATTCACATTTATTTAATGATAGAATATGTAGAAGTTTTTTATCCGGACGTAAAATTAATAGGAAACTTTAGTGATATAATTGGTATACGCTGGTTTCACGCGGCAGACTTAGATTTTAATAGTCAATATGCGATGTTGTACCAAAATATGGCGCGTTTAAATTTAGACCAAGCTTTAACTACCCCACAAGATTCTTTGGTGAAATTCAATAAAAACATTGCAAATCCTTACAAAGCGGGGATTGGTTTTAACTATTTGAATGATTATTTACAAAATGATGCTTTATCTAAAACAATTCGAGAATTTTATCAAAATTATAAGTTACAAACGGTGAACCCGGAAGATTTTCGGGCAATCTTAAAAAAATATGGTCAAAAAAACGCAGATTGGTTTTTTAATGATTACGTACAAAGTAATACTCTTATAGATTTTAAGATAAAACGCGTAAAAAAATCTAAAGATAGTCTGGAGGTGACCCTAAAAAACCGCTACGAAAACCAGATGCCGGTTTCTTTATATACTATAAAAAACGACAGTATAGTTTCAAAACTTTGGGTAGAAGGTTTTAACCAAGAAAAAACAGTGCGTATTGCTAGAGATGATGCAGATAGAATTGCCTTAAATTATGAACATGTTATCCCAGAAATAAACGAACGTAATAACTACCACCGCGTAAGTACTTTATTAAATAAACCATTGCAATTACGCTTATTGCAGGATGTAGAAGATAGCCGCTACCAGCAATTTTTTATAATGCCAGAATTTGATTACAACCTTTACGACGGTTTAACTATTGGTCCTAAATTGTATAACAAGACCTTTTTACGCAAAACTTTTAACTATAAAATAGCTCCTAAAATTGGTTTAAATAGTGGCGCTTTGGTGGGTTCTGCATTTATTTCTAACACACATCAATACAGAAATGAAGAATTGAGTGCGGTACAATATGGTTTTAGCGGCACCAGATATTCCTATGCCAAAGATTTGTATTATCACAAATTTTCTCCTTTTTTAAACATTCGATTTAGAGACGAAAATTTGCGTGCCAATCAAGCTCAGCAATTAATTATTAGAAGTGTAAATGTTTTTAGGGACAAATCTTCTATAAATCCTGTAGACGAGCCAGATTATAGCGTGCTTAACATATATTACAATTATAGCAACCGTAATTTTACAGATTATTACACCAATAATATAGATTATCAGGTTGCAAAAAAATTCAGTAAAATATCGATAACTACAAAATGGCGAAAATTATTTTTGAATAACCGGCAGTTAGAGTTTAGATTCTTTAGCGGCTTGTTTTTGTATAACGATAACCACGATTCAGATTATTTTAGCTTTGCTTTAGATCGACCTACAGATTATCTATTTGATTATAATTACTATGGCCGTAGCGAAAGCAGCGGTTTATTTAGTCAGCAGTTTATTGAAGCAGAAGGTGGTTTTAAATCGCAATTAGAACCTGCATTTGCCAACCAGTGGATAAGCACCTTAAACTCTAGCGTTACTATATGGAATTGGATTTTGGCCTACGGCGATGTTGGTTTTCTAAAAAATAAAGGACAAAGTGCTGATTTTGTTTACGATTCTGGAATTCGCGTAAATTTAGTACAAGACTATTTTGAGATTTTCTTTCCTGTATATTCTAATCTAGGTTGGGAAATTGCACAACCAGACTACGACCAAAAAATACGTTTTATTGTTTCTTTAGATTTTAATACGCTTACTAAATTATTTACGCGTCGTTGGTATTAAATTGTTTTTTCCGTAAAAAAAAGCTTTAAAACAATACATTTATTTTCATATTCACAATACATTTCTTTTTCACTAAAAAATTCATAATATATAGGTTCCTTTTTTAGTTGAAATTTAATAGTATTTTTCTTATCTTCGCTAGCACTAAAAAAATTCAACGCATGCAGAACGATACGCTTACTAAAGATAAAGATATTTCCTTTGACGAATTCAAAGAACAGGTAATAAACGATTATAAAATTGCGGTTACTAGCCGCGAATGTAGCCTGTTGGGTAGACGAGAAGTACTAACCGGAAAAGCTAAATTTGGTATTTTTGGAGACGGTAAAGAAGTACCACAATTAGCTTGGGCAAAGTCTTTTAAAGATGGTGATTTTAGATCTGGTTATTATAGAGATCAAACCTTGATGATGGCAAAAGGTCTGCTTAGCGTAGAAGAGTTTTTTGCAGGACTTTACGCCAACACAGATATTAAGCAAGAACCTATGTCTGGTGGCCGACAAATGGGCGGACATTTTGGAACGCATAGTTTAAATGAAGACGGCAGCTGGAAAAATCTAACCGAGCAACCAAACTCCAGTCCGGACATCTCCCCTACCGCAGGACAAATGCCCCGACTTTTGGGCTTGGCACAAGCTTCTAAGGTTTATAGAAATGTAAAAGGTATAGATGCCGAAAATTTCTCTAAAAACGGCGACGAAATTGCTTGGGGAACTATAGGGAACGCAAGTACTAGCGAAGGTTTGTTTTGGGAAACTTTAAATGCCGGTGGCGTACTGCAAGTGCCAATGGTAATTAATGTTTGGGATGACGAGTACGGAATTTCTGTACCGGCAAAATACCAAACCACCAAAGAAAATATTTCAGAAATTATAAAAGGTTTCCAGCGCGATAACAAGCATAAAGGTTACGAAATTATAAAAGTAAAAGGTTGGGATTATCCAGCACTTATAGAAGCTTACCAAAAAGCAGAAAAAATTGCGCGTGAAGAACACGTGCCGGTGTTAATTCACGTTATAGAGCTTACACAACCACAAGGACATTCTACTTCTGGTTCTCATGAGCGTTATAAAGATAAAAATCGTTTAGATTGGGAAAAAGAAAACGATTGTAACCTAAAGATGCGCCAATGGATGATTTCTTCTGAAATTGCAACCGAAGAAGAACTGGATAAAATAGAAAAAGACGCCAAAAAACAAGTACGAGAAGGTAAAAAAGCCGCTTGGAAAGCTATTACGGCACCACAGAAAGAAGACAAAAAAACCTTGTTGGGCATTTTAGAAAAAGTAGCGCATAACGAGGAAATAAAGAGTTTAATAGAAAATCTTAAAAATCGTAAAGAACCAGAAAAGCATCACCTTTTAAGAACTGCGCGTAAAACCTTGCACTACTTAATTAAAGAAAGCAGTGCCGAAAAACAAGAATTGGTTTCTTGGATTGAGAATTACCGCAACGAACATCAACCGGATTATAGCAGTCATTTATATAGTGAAAGTGAATGGGCTGCCAAAAATATAGAAGGCGTAGAACCAAATTATGCAGAAGATGCAGAAATGGTAGATGCGCGTTTAATTTTACGTGATAATTTTGACAAGATTTTCGAAACCAAACCGGAAACCTTAATTTTTGGGGAAGATTCCGGTAATATTGGCGATGTAAACCAAGGTTTGGAAGGCTTGCAAGAAAAACACGGCGTTTTACGTGTAGACGATGCCGGGATTAGAGAAGCCACCATTTTGGGTCAAGGTATCGGGATGGCAATGCGAGGCTTACGCCCTATTGCAGAAATTCAGTATTTAGATTATCTTTTGTATGCGTTGCAAATTATGAGTGACGATTTGGCAACCGTACAATATCGTACCAAAGGAAAACAAAAAGCACCATTAATTGTTAGAACGCGTGGACACCGTTTAGAAGGTATCTGGCACTCCGGTTCGCCAATGAGTGGTATTATAAATCTAATTAGAGGAATTCACGTTTTGGTGCCAAGAAACATGACCAAAGCCGCTGGTTTCTACAATACTTTATTGGCCAGCGACGAGCCGGCACTTATTGTAGAATCGCTTAACGGTTACCGTCTTAAAGAAAAAATGCCAGATAATTTAGGCGAATTTAAAACGCCTATTGGCGTTATAGAAACAGTAAGAGAAGGTAAAGATATTACCTTGGTTTCTTACGGTTCTACTTTTAGAATTGTAGAGGAAGCCGCAGAGGAATTGGCGAAAATTGGTATAGATGCAGAAGTTATAGATGTACAATCGCTGTTGCCTTTAGATATTAACCAAGATCTTGTAAAAAGTGTGCAAAAAACCAACAGATTATTGGTTATTGATGAAGATGTGCCAGGAGGAGCTTCTGCTTATATTTTATCTGAAATTGTAGACAAACAAAATGCTTATAGATATTTAGATAGTAAACCGCAAACTTTATCTGCCAAAGCGCATAGACCTGCGTACAGTACAGATGGCGATTATTTCTCAAAACCTTCTGCCGAGGATATTTTTGAAAAGGTTTACGGAATTTTTAATGAAGTAAACCCAAGTAAATTTACGGCTTTGCGTTAAATAAACCTGCAATTTAAATACAAATAAAAATAGTTACATCCACGCTTTTGTGGATGTTTCTATTTTATACAGTATATAATTAATTTCTTTAGCTACACTTTCAGAAATAAATCTGTAATGCAAATCGCCCCCGGCTGTATGCAGAGTAATATTTACTAGCCCTCTTTTTTTGTACCAAAAAGGCTGCTTTATACTAACGCCTTGAAATTTGAATATCTCCGCAATTTCCTGTTTTTGATTCCATAAACCTATATTTTTTCTAATGAAATTTGGCGATATACTTAGATAAGTCTTTCTATAAGCAAAAAACTGATAAACACTTACTAAAATTAAAAATACAGCACCAAATAGAAGAATATAATGCCATTCTGAAAACTCAAAAATAAAGTTTAATCCTGTTATTAATAATAGAGGAATAATAGAAAAACGTACTACTTTACGGAAAATCCAAATCTTATGAGGTTTATAAACCGTTCCGTTTTCAGAAGGTTTATCAAATATAAAACGATGAATATGTTTTAAAAACTCTTGTTTTAAGCCGGGGATTTTTACTTTGTTTTTACTTAAACCATCTGTGCTTCCGGCAATTGCCAATTGCACCTCATATAAATTTAGCTTTTTTTGAATGGGATTGGTAAGCACCCGATAAAGCTGAACCCTTTTTGGCTTTAGCGCAATATGTTTAGTGGTTTTTAAACCCATCTCTAACAGCAAACTAGTTTTGGTTTGCGTTAATTTAAGATTGTAATATTTTATAAAAACTTCTACTACGGTTATAAGCAAACCGGCAAAAAAAAGTAAAATTGCGCCAATAAAAATGTACAAAGCGCTTTTAAAAATAATTTCGGTAGAGTTAGACATAAATTCAGATGCATCTCCTACTACTTCGTTATCTACAGCAAATTGGTTTATCTCGCTTTGAATTGTTCCGTAAAGAAAAAATAACAAGCCTATACCGCGCAGATAATTGGAGGTTAACCCAATTTTAAGTAGTCTGCCAACAGACAAACGGTACGTCCATTCTTCTTCTTTTTCCGGCTCTTTTTTATTTTGTACGCTGGCTTCTTCCGTTTGAAACTCTTTTTCTGTTACGGTTTCGGTTTCTATATTTTCTACCAGGTTTAACAGAATCTCTTTTAAGTGGGAGGCCTTTTCTTGCTGTAAAGCTTTAATTTTTATTTCTTTTTCTTTACTACCGGCCGTGTCTACCACAACGCTTTTAATACCAATAATACGTTGTAAAATAGATTGCTCTAAATAGACTTGTTGTATTTTGGAGAAAGGAATAGCGGTATTATCTGTATTGAAAACGCCTTTGCTCAAAACAAATTCTTGTGCAGAATAATTAATATGAAACTGAAACTTAAGATAATCTACATAACTGTAAATCAAGGCTGCCAAACCTAATAAAATAGAACCTGCAACCATATACCAAGTGAGGCCGGAAAAAAAATCTCCCAAAATAAAATAGACTGCCAACACCCAGAAACCCCGTAAAAGTTTATAAATAGTTCTAAGAAATATAAACAAAATACCAATTTTAGATTGGCGCTCGGGTTTAGAAAAACTTTTAGTCTGCATCTACACTTTCGCTAATTTTATTGGCTAATTCTTGTTTTAGTTGAAGTGCCAAATCTGGGGTTAAGCCGGGAATACTTACGTCACTTGCCTGTCCACCGGCAGTATAAATATTTAATTGCGAAAGGCTAAACAACTTATCTAAAAAACTGCGAGAAGTAGACACATGTTGAATTCTATTAAAGGGAATTAGCGTTATTTCTTCTACAATATACCCGTGTTTAAAGGCAATATCTTTTCCGCGTAAAGCGTAACCTAAAGCTTTATGAGCCAAAAAACAATGTATTACCAAAAGCAAAATTAATACACCAGAAATGCTTGTGATAATGGGCAACCAAAAACCGGATGCTAAAAACCAGTAAGCCAGAAAATTAAGCAAAACTAACACCAAAGCAAATATGCCGCTTTGTAGCAAGGTTTTGCTAAGGTTGCGTTTATTAATTGTATGAAAATGCAAATCTTCATACTTGGGCAAGGTTTGCAAATCTATCTGTTGGTTGGTAAAATTAGTTTCTTCTACGGAAGCCATTTCTTTTCAAAATTAGGTTTTCTTTTTTCTAAAAAAGCATTTCGGCCCTCTTTGGCTTCTTCTGTCATATAAGCCAAGCGTGTTGCCTCTCCGGCAAAAACTTGTTGCCCCACCATTCCGTCATCGGTAAGGTTCATAGCAAATTTTAGCATTTTTATAGAAGTTGGGCTTTTGGCTAAAATTTCTTGCGCCCATTCGTAGGCGGTATCTTCTAAATCGTCATGTGGTATTACGGCGTTTACCATTCCCATTTCATAAGCTTCTTGAGCCGAGTAATTTCTTCCTAAAAAGAAAATCTCGCGTGCTTTTTTTTGTCCTACCATTTTGGCAAGATAAGCAGAACCGTAACCGGCATCAAAACTGGTTACATCTGCATCTGTTTGTTTAAAAATTGCGTGTTCTTTGCTGGCCAAAGTCATATCGCAAACCACGTGTAAACTATGACCGCCGCCTACTGCCCAACCCGGCACCACACAGATTACGGCTTTTGGCATAAAGCGAATGAGACGCTGCACTTCTAAAATATTAAGTCGGTGATAACCATCTTCTCCCACATAACCTTGGTGACCGCGCGCTTTTTGATCGCCACCGCTGCAAAAACTATAAACGCCGTCTTTAGAAGAAGGTCCTTCGGCAGATAGTAAAACTACGCCAATGTCGGTATCTTCTTGCGCATCGTGAAAAGCATCTAATAATTCTGAAGTTGTTTTTGGTCTGAAAGCATTGCGCACATCTGGTCTGTTAAAAGCAATTCTGGCTACGCCATTTGATTTTTTGTACGTTATATCTTCGTATTCCTTTGCGGTCTTCCACTCTATTTTACTCATAGTCTTAAAATGTTTTTTGTAAAATTACAGCTTTTAAAAAGAACAAAATAATAAAAATACACGCTATATAAGCTATTCAATAGATTATAATTTTTATTATATTTAGGGAAGCAAATTATGCTATTATGAAAAAACCAATTGTCTTGTTTTTACTTCTTTTTATTTTTCTACACGGCAATGCACAAAAAAGTGGCATTACTGCAGATTCTTTACAATTGCAGTTTTTAAGTTTTAAAGATTTAGATAAAAAACAAAAATCTGTTTTACCAATCCACTTATATCAAGTAGTAAATAAAGCAAAAACTAAAAATTTTGAATACAAGGCTTTTAAAAATTTAAATTACCAATACTTAAAGTATCAAAATATAGTAGAAGCTTACGCGGAAAGATATTATTTGTTAGAAAATTTATATCCCAATATTAGCTATTATGTTATAGAGAAGCCAAGAAATTTTAAGCTTGTTGGAATTCCCACTACTCCGCCCATTCGTAAAAATTATTGATTAAAAGAGTAGTTTTGCATACTATTTGTTACTTTTAAACAAAATATGTTTTTGAGAATGAAGCGATTATTTTTGTTACTTTTTTCTGTTATTTTATGCCAGTCACTCTTGGCACAAGAAAGCCAATCTTTAGATCTGCCGGCGGTAAATAACGAAGTAGAGACTTCTTTGTTTAGTTTATCTATACAACCAAGTTTAACCACTTTAAAAACAACCAACCACGTTTTTGGCAATTTTAATTTGCCGCTTATAAGCAGTTATTCCGCAAAGAAAAAAGTAAATATTTTTGCCCCCGAAGAAGTTTATATGGCGTCTAATCAAAAAACCAATACTGAATTTCCGCAAAGGCAATTAGAACAAATAAATTCTACGGTGCAAGTTTATTATAACCAAACCAATTTTAATCAACGTACCAATGTAGATTTAAATTATTATGGTAAACGCACCTTAGACGGCGGAATTAAAAATGAAGTATACGAAGATGTGCGCCAACCTTTATTAAATACCGGTTATTATTTACACCGCAACCGTTACGACCGCAACCAACCCGTATTTTATTTACGCAGGTAAATCCCGTCTTCTTCTATACTAATTTCGCGTTTTTTATAGAGTGTACCAATTGCTTTTTTAAAGCTCTTTTTACTCATTTCTACAGTATCTTTTATTACTCCTGGCGCAGTTTTATCGTTTAGAGGCAAAAAGCCACCGTGCATTTCTAATTCTTTTAAAATTATATCTGCATTTGGCTCTATACTTCTGTAGCCGGGACGTTGTAAAGCTATGTCTATTTTGTTGTCTTTTCTGGTTTTGGTAACCCAACCACTAAGTTTATCGCCGGTTTTTAAATCTTGAAAAATATCGTCATGATAAACCAAACCTTGGTGCAGCTCGTTTACAATAACGTTAAAACCAATGTCTGTTTTATTGGTGACAATTAGGTCTACTTTTTCGTAAGGTTCTACGGTTAACTCTGCATTGGTAAGGAAATGGTTTACCTTGCTGGAAGCTACTAACCTGTTGGTTTCTTCATCTAAATAGCAAAAAATCAAATACCATTCGTTCTTTTTCATAGGATAGGCTTGTTCCTTAAACGGAACAAATAAATGCTTCTCTAATCCCCAATCTAAAAATGCACCAATTTTAGAAACCTCTACGCATTTTAAAAATCCAAACTCATCTAATTTTACAAACGGTTTTAACGTAGTAGCTACCGGACGTTCGTCGTGATCTAAATAAACAAAAACCCTTATCTCGTCGCCAATTTCAAAACTTTCGGGTTTGTATTTATTGGGCAATAAAACTTCATTTTCTTTTTCACCGGTTTCGTCTTTTAAAAACAAACCTGGAGGCGTATCTCTGTCTATAATTAAGGTATGGTATTGACCTAAGTTTAGCATAATTGTAATTTAGGGCGCAAAGATAGTGAATAAATAACTCTATATAACATTTCGTTTCTATAGTTATGCTTCGCTTGTTTTAAAGAATTTCGTAATGAATAGGTTTAAAAGAGCCATTGTTGCTGTCTTCTGCAGAGCACGCGGTTATACCAATCAATAAATCCATTTTCGCTTCAAACAGAAGATAATCTCCCGCTTTGCTTAATGGTGGCTCTACAGATAGGTTGCCATCTTGATCCCATTGCACATTCATAAAAATATTAAATGCCGTAGGAATATCATCCGGTTCTATTTCAAATTTCTTTAAATTTTTAGATAAATTCTCAAAGCAACTCGGGTGATAGTCATTATTGCCATACATAATCTCGAATGTTTCCGGACTACAAGGTGCCAATAAAAAGTCGTTTCTACCGTTGGTGTCTTCTAAAATTTCCATCATTTTATTACAACGGTTTGACCATAAAAAATCGCCTTTTCCAATTAAAATTTTTTCTTGAAAATCTAAGGTTTTGCCGGAAGAAAGTTTTTCGCGCGGGTCTTGTGCATTAAATAAAACCATATCGCTTACTTGCTCTCCCATAGGATCTATCACTTTTAATTGTTGACCTTTTTTCAAGGTAAAGGCGGTACCGCTTTGTTTTTCTATTTTACAAATCATGCTCTTTCTTTAAATCGTTAATTAATGGGTTGTGTGGACAGGTTTGTTGTAATTCGGTAATAATATTTTTTACATCTTTTTTTTCAAATGTTTGGTGCCATTTCCCTACTCCACGAATAGTTTGCGGGTAACAGTAAAAACCCGTTATACCGGGTAGATGCTCTTCAATCATTTTATCTGGTAAATCTTTATAAAATAACGGATTAGCTTGTTCTTTTTCGAAAAAATAAACTAAATCTTTTAAAGAGGCTACCAGCTCTTCTTTTGTCTGAATTTTTATTTTACAATTTATATGAACTGCAGAATAATCCCAAGTACTAATGTTTTTCTCTTGGTACCAACTGGACGAAATATAAGCATCCGGGCCCGAAAAAATTAATAAAGCTTCTTTTTTATCGTGCAAAAAATCTGCTTGCGGATTGTTGTTGGCCAAATGTGTAACCAACCTAAAACCATCTTTTTGGTCTTCTAACATAACAGGAATATGTGTTGCCAAAAGCTGTTTACCTTGTATAATAAATTGCGCAAAAGGATTATTCTTTATTAATTTTTTGGCAAATTGCGTAGAGTTTTTTTTATACTTTTTTGGTTGATACATAAAGTTAGTTTTTAGGATGAAAAGGACATTTCCACTCCTTCTCTGGCATTCTGCCACTATACTGTTTCGCTTCAGAATCTTCACCAAAATCTTTTAAAACAGGATTAATATTGCCTTGTAGTTTTTTATCGCGTTTCCTAATTCTATTTTTAACTGTTTGGTAGGTGCTCATTTCCCGTAACTTCTCAAACTGCCAGTGTAAATTAAAAACAATGGTTGGAAAAGGTGTTTTACGCGCCAACCTAGAAGCTTTCTCGTGCATACCAACAATATAAAAAGCACGACCTTTTAGGCTAAAACTAAAGTTAGAGCTCTCCGGATTTTTCTCTACAGTCTCGTCCCAATCGCAATCATCTTTTTGATGTAAAAAATTTAATTGTTGCCACAGTTTTTCTTCAAAATTAATTTCGGAGTTTGTAGAATCGTTTGGGAAACAAGCAATAAATGTAAAGAAATTGTTATCCGTAAAGTCATATTTTTTAAGATAGGTTTCCAAATCTTCTAATAGTTTATCAGTAGATTTTTGAGTGCCAAAACCTTCATAATCTTTTAGAAATACGTGATCTTGTTTAAAAACTGTTTGTGCCATTAAACAAGGATGGTTGTTTTCTAAAATCCATTCTTTAAACCACTCTTTACTTGTTGTCATCTTTATATTTTTTATTAAAAATAGAAGCTTTTGTGAAAAGTAGTAAACAAATTAGGATTATCTTATAAGCAATTTAATTAAATTTAACAGCTTGATTATTCTATAAATAATTTTCTTGTATTTCTTTAAAATATTCTTTACGGAAAGTTTTTTTACATCAAAATTGAATTAAACCTACAAATAACACCGCCTTAGTGTTAAAAATATATTTAAACAGTAGGTTTCTATACATAAATTATAAGATATTTATAGTGTAATTAAAGAACTAAAGATTAAATGAAAATTTTACTTATTGGTTTAGGAATAGCGGTACAGTTATTAGTATTGGTAGATATGTTTAAAACCATAGTTAATATAAATGGTGCCGGACAACTTTCTAATTGGGTATCTAAGAAAGTATGGCGTCTCTTTTTTATTATAGCCCGTGGAAATGGCGATAACAAAATATTAAATATTTGCGGTCCAATTATTCTTTTAACTTTTCTGTTTATGTGGATAACGCTAATATGGTTTGGCTATAGCTTAATATTTATATCAGACCATAATTCGGTTCTTAATAACCACACGCAAGAACCGGCAACTGCTCTAGGACAAGTATATTATGTGGGTTATACTTTAACTTCCTTAGGAAATGGCGATTATCGTGCAGGCTCCGGTGTTTGGCAAATTGTCTCTAATATTATGGGACTCAATTCTATGATATTTATAAGTTTGGGTATTTCTTATATCTTACCGGTTCTTCAAGCTGTTGTAGATAAAAGAACTTTGGCAGTACATATAGATAAGCTTGGCGCCACGCCAGAAGAAATAATAGAAAATGGTTATAATGGTGATAATTTTGAACCGCTATATCAGCGTTTTAGTAACTTAGAAAACCTGCTTATAAAGCATGGCGAAAGACATTTGGCTTATCCTATTTTGCACTATTTTCATTCTAATAAAAAAGCACACGCCGTAACACTTAGTTTAGCCGTGTTAGACGAAACAATAACCATTCAGGAAGTTTATCAGATAGATAAATCTACAAAGAGATACCATTGGTATATATTAAGGGGAGCATTAGACAACTTTTTTGAGCGCCTTGATTCTAGCTTTATTCTCGCAGCAAAAGAAGCCCCTCCTTTTGATTATTTCGAAAAGCTATCGGATAAATTTACAATGGAGAACAAAAAAGAATGTTTGAAAAAAATTAAAAATATGGAAGAACGCAGAAGAAAAATCAAAGGTTATATAAGAAATGACGGTTGGAACTGGAAAGACGTTAAAATTGCCCGTTCTAAAAAAGATAAATAAAAAATTTACCTACCTTAAAATTTATCAAATGGAAATTGTTTTTACAGATTTTTTAATCAAAGCCGGGGCCGCAACTCTAGCGGGTTTGTGCATGGGTCTAGAAAGGCAAATAAAAGGCAAACCTGCGGGTTTAAAAACCAATATTTTGGTAGCCTTAGGAGCTACAATTTTTGTAATGATTTCTACACTTTTTCATAACGAACCCAACGCAGACCTTACTCGTATAATTGGTCAAATTATAGTTGGCGTAGGTTTTTTAGGTGCCGGGGTTATTATAAAACAAAAGAAATCTGACAAAATTTGGGGATTAGCTACTGCCGCAACAATCTGGTGTAGTGCTGCTGCCGGATGTTTGGCCGGATTAGGCATATACAACGTTCTAGCAGGTTTTACAGTTTTGGTGGTAATAATTAATTTAATTTTTGGATACTTTGGTAAAAAAGTACATAACAGTATTTAATCTATATCGCACCAATTAAAACAGAAGATACCAAACTCTGTAAATTTATCAAAAAAATAATTCCGTAAAATAAAAAAAGTATAAAGTTAGCTTTTACTTACTCTATACTTTTCTAGTATGTTTCTTTTAAAAATGCGTGGTTTACTTATAGATAGACTCTTTATTAAAATGTTTCGCAAGTAAATAATAGACCACTACCCGATATTTATTCCTGTTAGATTTTCCATATTTTTCCATAACACTATCAATCGCTTCATCTAAATTATCAGATTCGCTTAATCCCAACTTTTTCATCAAGAAATTTTTCTTAACTGTTTCCAACTCTTTTTTGTCTGAAGAAGAAACGGTGGAAGCATCTTGATTATAAATAGATGGCCCCATACTTTTAGCAATTTTACGTATTAAATCTACATCCGGATTGCTTTCTATTTTATTGGCATCCTCAATATACTTACCTACTAATTCGTCTAGTTTACTCATTTTAATAAATTTTAATGGTTACTTAATCTCTTGCTATAAATATAAACAAAAAATCATAAAATTCAGTTTTCATATAAACTTTTAAAATAATTTTTTAAGAATAAATCATTCTCTTCTCTTGGCGTAAAGATTTCCAAAATTTTAGGTTTATCACTTTCTGTATAAAAATTACCTAAACATTCTTCCAGACTTTGTTTATCAGTTGCTTTTATATATTCAAAATTATACATAGCAGCCAAATGTGCTGCATTAAACTTGTGTTGGGTTTCAAAAAAAGTATCAAAGTAAGACGTTTCTTTAGCACCGGGCAAAATTCTAAAAATACCGCCGCCTTGATTATTTATTATCACAATTCTAAAAGTAGGTGGGATATAATTATTCCAAAGTGCATTGCTATCATAAAAAAAGCTCAAATCTCCGGTAATTAAAGTTGTAGAATGCTGGGCTTTTACGGCAGCTCCCACAGCTGTAGAAGAACTACCATCTATTCCACTGGTACCTCTATTGCAATAAACTTGCAAACTTGAAGATAGTTTAAAAAGCTGTGCATAACGCACAATACTACTATTAGAAAGGTGTAAAATTTGCTTTCGCGGAATTTTATCTAACAAGATATTAAAAGCCAATAAATCACAAAAAGGGATACTTTGCATATATTTTTCGTGATGAATATTTCTTTTTTTATTAATCGCTAACCAAGTTTTTTGATAGTCGCTTTCCGGAAATTCTACCAGCGGCAAAAATTCCTTGAAAAATATATTGGCCTTAACATCAAAATGTTTGTTTAAGCAAAAGTAGGTATTCAAAGCCTTTTTTGGGTCAACGTGCCAATGGTGCGTAGGTTGATAGCTGCGTAGAAATGCTTTAATTTTTTTAGAAATAATCAAGCCCCCAAACGTCAATAAAACATCGGGTTGTAAGTCTTTTAAAAATTGCCGCTCATCTGCCGTATTTTCTACCGGGGCAATAAGTTTGTCTATTCTGGTAATAAATTTCTTGTGGTGTAAATTAGAAGTAGTTTCCGTAAAGATAAGCACAGAAGGATCTGCGGCTAACTGTTCTAAAAACTCTTGCTCTACGGCGTTTGGCTTATTGACGCCTACCAAAACCAACTTTCGTTTTGCTGTATTCCATATCTTGGCATAAGGCTTTAACGCTTTCGCGGAAATTGTTTTTGCATCCCGAATAGGTTCTATTTTTAGGGGCTCAACAATTGGCGCATTGGTAAGACCATAAAGCGGTTCGTAGAAAGGCGCGTTAATATGTACCGGACCATTTTTTTCTATAGCTGTATTTAAAGCCAAATTTATTTCCCGTTCATTATGTTTACAGGCTTCAAACTGTTTTTGCTTTAATTTTTCGTCTAACGGAAAAGCTTCTACCACCAACTCAGAATACAAGTTGGCCGAATATAAAATATGATTGGCAAATACATTTTTTTGTCTAATTGTTTGTCCGTCGCCAATATCTATTCGCTCTACCGGCCTATCGGCAGAAATAATCACCAGCGGAACGTCACTATAATAAGCCTCTGCAATAGCCGGATAATAATTTAAAAGTGCACTGCCCGAGGTGCAACAAAGTGCCACGGGTTTTTGCAACTGTTGCGCCAAACCAAGTGCAAAAAAAGCAGCAGAACGCTCGTCTACCACACTGTACGCTTCAATTTCAGGATGATTAGAAAAGCTTATCGTTAAAGGAGCATTTCGAGAACCCGGAGAAATTACTACATGATTAATATCTTTTGATAAACATAAAAAAGTAATGGTCTGCGCAAGCGGAATGCTAGAATATTGCATAGAAGTTGGTATTTTTCTTCAAAAATAAACTTAATTATACTACTTGCAGTATAGTTTTAGCTTTGTTTAAGGTTTCTTCCCATTCTGCCATAGGCTTAGAATCTTTGGTAATTCCGCCCCCAACATATAGCAAAATTTTGTTTTCTAAAACTTGCATACAACGCAAATTAACATACAAATTGCTTTGGCGCTTTATTAGATTATAAGCAGAGTTTTCTACATTTCTGCTTCGTTTATTGCGTGTTTTTTGCACTTTGGTATTCAATTCTCCCAAATAACCGGTATAAAATTGCCTATTATAATTTTCTTCTTTTAAAATAAAATCTTTGGCCATTTTTTTAGGAAAACCACAAACTGCCGGGGTGGGATGTAAAGCAGTAACTATTTCTCCTAATTTTTTTTTGTTAAAAACACCGGTAATATCGGTACGTAAATGTGCTACTTTTCCCGCCGGATGCGTATAAGTTTTAGAAGTTGAAATTCTTTCTGCGCCGCCGCTACTTTCTAAATCTTCCAAAATAGATTGGGTTACCCAAGCTTGCTCTTCTATTTCTTTTTTCTGCCACTTTAGTTCTTTTTCTTGATAAACTTGTGTGCCAGCCAAAGCCATTGTTTTAAAATTATTGCCTTCGGTTTGTAGTAAAGTTTCGGGGGTTGCACCCAACCATAAACCAACTTGCGGATGGTACCAAATGTAAACAAATGCCGTTTTGTAAATGGCCAACAGACTTTTAAAATATGCAAGAGCATGGGTTTGCGTAGCTAAAACCGGATTGTGCGAAACAATCACTTTTTCTAAATCCGTATTATTTATTTCCGCAATAGCTTTTTCCACCAAATGCTCGTGCTGCGTTTTTTCCTGAATATTTGGCGTATACTTTACGGAAGAATTTACGGCCGGCATTTCTATATCTTGCGAAATGCTAAAACATTCTGCATCTTCATTAGCAAAAAAAATGGTTTTACTAGATGTATCGAAAGGAGCAAAAATAAAACCTTCTTGCTCAAAGCTTTCTAAAAACTCTAAAGTAGCCGTGTTTTGAAATTGCGCTTTTATGGTTTTGCTGTTTGGATATCTATACACAACAAAAGGTAAACTATTGTTTAGCTGGGTAGATATTCTCTCAAAAAAAGCCGATGCAGTAGTCATAATTTATTTTTTAGCTAACGCGATAGTGGTTAATTTAACAAACGAAATCAAATTATCTTCAGCATCCCGAATTTTAATATCCCAAACCTGCGTGGTTCTGCCTTTATGTAAAATTTTTGCTTTTGCAAAAACCTCTCCTTCTGCAATACTTTTTATATGATTGGCAGAAATCTCAATACCTCGAATATAATAGTTTTCGCCATCTAAAAATATAAAACTGGCGGCACTGCCAACACTTTCTGCCAAAGCCACCATTGCGCCACCATGCAAAACGCCATCAGGTTGGTGTACTTTTGTTGTTACCGGCATTTTAGCCGTTAAAAAATCTTCTCCAACATCTATAAATTCCATTTCTAAGGTTTCCATCATTGTGTTTTTGCACATTTGTGCACAACGCGATAATATTTCTTCTTTTGTATACTTCATTTTTTTTCTTGGTAAAAAGGCTAAGCTTTTTTAAAAGCTTCGGCAGAATTTAAAATTATTTACTTCTTTTGTAAAAATACAAAAATCAACCTATATGGCTTCTGCAGAAAAGCAAGTTTCTTATACTACAACCAACTCCTACTCTACCCGAAACCAATTGCAAGAAAAAACAAAAAATGTATGGATTGCTTGCCACGGTTTAGGCTATTTGAGTAAGTATTTTATTCTATATTTCGCGCAATTAGATAAAGAAGAAAATTATATAATCGCACCCCAAGCACCATCTAAATACTATCAAAAAACAGATTTTAAACATGTTGGTGCCAGTTGGTTAACGCGCGAAAACACAAAGCAAGAAACAGAAAATATAGTAAATTATTTAGATGCCGTTTTTACAAACGAAAATATACCCGGCGATAAACGCCTTATTCTTTTTGGCTACTCGCAAGGGGTTTCTGTAATTATGCGATGGCTTGCCAGCCGAAAAATAGATTGCGCAGATTTGGTAATTCACTCCGGTGGTATTCCTAAAGAATTAACAGCAGAAGATTTTAAGTTTTTAAAAGAAACGAAAGTTAGTTTGCTTTACGGAAAACAAGACGAATACCTCAACGCAAAACGCGTTAAAGAAGAAATTACCCGCGCCGAAGAACTTTTTGGAAAAGAGAATTTAGAAATTCTTCCCTTTGAAGGAAAACATGAAATAAACCGGGGTTTATTAAAAAAGATTGCAGGCTAAGGAATTAGAGAATGGAAAATAAGGGGTTAGGGAATAGATTTTGCTTCTTCCCAAAATTCGTCCATTTCTGCTAAGCTTAACTGGTTTAGGGGAGTTTTGTTTTCTGCTGCTCTTTTTTCTATGTGTTGAAATCTGCCTATAAATTTTTTGTTGGTGCGTTCTAAAGCATTTTCCGGATTGATGTTTAAAAATCTGGCGTAATTTACCAAAGAAAAAAGTACGTCGCCAAACTCGGCTTCCATTTTGTCTTTATTTTCGGTTTTTACTTCGTGCTGAAATTCTTCTAACTCTTCTTTTACTTTTTCAAAAACCTGTTCCGGTTTTTCCCAATCAAAACCAACCCCGGCTACTTTCTCCTGAATTCTGCTGGCTTTAACCATTGCCGGCAACGAACGCGGAACGCCTTCTAAAACGCTTTTTTTACCTTCTCTTAATTTTAAACTTTCCCAATTTTTTTTAACGTCTTCTTCACTTTCTACTTTTACATTGCCGTAAATATGCGGATGTCGAGATACTAATTTTTCACAGATAGTATTGGCTACATCTGCTATGTCAAAACTTTTTTTCTCACTGCCAATTTGGGCATAAAAGACAATGTGCAGCAAAACATCTCCGAGTTCTTTTTTTATTTCTTCCAGGTCATTATCTAAAATTGCATCGCCAAGCTCGTAGACTTCTTCTATGGTAAGATGGCGCAAACTTTCTAGGGTTTGTTTACGGTCCCAAGGGCATTGCTCGCGCAGCTCGTTCATTATAGTGAGCAATCTGTCTAAGGCTTTTAGCTGGGTTTCTCTGGAGTTCATAGCACGATTTTTTTGCAATTTACAATTTTTTATAAAGAAGTTATTTTGCGTTAGGGATTGTAGTGTAAATCCTTTTTTTGCTGCCATAAATGGCAAAAAAAGATTGCAATGTAAAGCCCGACCTTTTCTGCAGATAGCAGAAAAGGTAACGCCATAAAAAAACTGCTTAAAAACAAAGTTCTTAAACAGTTTTGATACTTTTTATCTGCTGTATTTATTCTTCTTCCTTTGTATCGGGTTTTTCTTCTCCGTTGCTTTGCTCTTCCGGTTCTGAGAAGTCTGTTTTACCGGCTTTTACCAAAATGTTATACCATTGGAAAACTTTTTTAATATCGCTGGCATATACGCGGTCTTCGTCGTATTCTGGCAATACTTCAGAAAAATAGTTTTCTAATTTATCTTTAGATTCTCTGTGGCTAATTGCTTCTTTGCCGTCTTCTTTTTCTGCAATATTTTGAAAAACTTCGCGCAATGGTACTTCTTCTGTATAGGTGTACATTGCGATTTCGCTAAGCATACTCACGTTGTGGCGTACGTTTACAGATATTTTTCTGCCGTCTGCCAAAGATTCTGCCACAAAACCGCCGCGGGTTTGGGCTTTTAATTCGTATAAACCGGGTTTTCCCGAAATGGATAATATTTTTTCTAAGCTCATTTTTTTATTTTTTGGTTGGCAAATATCTAATCTCTTGTACTATTTACAAAATGATTACCGTGCTTTTTTTACTTTTGGAAAACGCATACGGTAGTCTACACTAATAGCACCTTTGGCTATTTTTTGCAGTTTGCCTTTAATAAGTCGTTTTTTAAGGCTGGAGAGTTTGTCTGTAAATAAAATGCCTTCTATATGGTCGTATTCGTGTTGTACTACTCTAGCAGCTAAACCTTTTAAAGTTTCAGTATGCTTTTCGAAATTTTCGTCTTGGTATTCTATTGTAATTTGCGGAGTTCTAAAAACGTCTTCGCGTACTTCTGGTATGCTTAGGCAACCTTCGTTAAACGCCCATTCGTCTCCTTCTTCTTCTACAATTTGCGGATTGATAAAGACTTTTTTAAAGTTTTTTAAGGCTTCTTTTTCTTCTTCCGGCAAAGAGTCGTCCTCTGCAAAAGGCGAGGCATCTACCAAAAATAGGCGTATAGACCTTCCCACTTGTGGTGCGGCCAAACCAACGCCTTGTGCGTTATACATGGTTTCCCACATGTTTTCTATCAACTCTTTTAGTTTGGGGTAATCTTGTGGTATGTCTTTACATTTTTTCTTTAAAACAGGATCGCCGTAAGCTACTATGGGTAAAATCATTTTTTTCTTCTATTAAATTGAAAAAACTTTCGTTTTAAATCGCTGCAAATTTAAGCATTTAAACTATTTATAGAGCTTACGTTGCCGCTTTTTCTAAAATTTATAAATGTACTTAGCGTTTTATTCTTTAATTAAAATCAAAAATTAGTTGCTTTTCTGAATTATCAGCTTCTTCTGTATAAATATAATTTCCGTTTTTTACTGATGTTTAAATGTCTACTATTTATACAAATAATTCTGCAAAATTATAGTGGCGCTAATCTCGTCTATCAATTCTTTGTTACGGCGTTTTTTCTTTTTTATACCGCTGTTTATCATGGTTTCCATCGCCATTTTAGAGGTGTAACGTTCATCTGCTCTTTCTATAGGCATTTGCGGAAATTTCTCTTTAAACTCTTTTAGAAATTCTTGTATGGCTTCTTCGCTTTGCGATGGCGAACCGTCTTTTTGCGTTGGTTCTCCCACCACCATTGTTTCTACTTTTTCTTTGGCAAAATAATCTTTTAAAAAAGTAAGCAAATCGGGGGTTTTTACCGTGGTTAGTCCGGAAGCGATAATTTGTAGTTCGTCGGTTACGGCAATGCCGGTACGTTTTGTACCAAAATCTAAAGCTAAAATTCGTGCCATCTATTTTTTTTGCAAAGATAAGACTTCTCCAGCGCTTTTTTGTAGTATTTGCGCATAAGCCCTTATATTTACCCCAAAATTGAAATTATGGAAAAACTAAAAGAAACTATTTTAAAAGCTTGGGACAACCGCGAACTTTTAAAAGAACAAGATACAATAAAAGCCATTAGAGAAGTTATCAATCAAATAGATGCCGGGAAATTACGTTGTGCGCAACCTACTAATTCCGGAGATTGGCAAGTAAACGAATGGGTTAAAAAAGCCGTGGTTTTATATTTTCCCATCCAAAAAATGGAAACGATGGAAGCCAGTATTTTTGAGTACCACGACAAAATGCCACTTAAAACCGGCTATAAAGAAAAAGGCATTCGCGTGGTGCCAAGCGCTGTTGCCAGACACGGCGCCTATATTTCCAGCGGTGTGATTATGATGCCAAGTTATGTAAACATTGGCGCGTATGTTGACGAAGGTACTATGGTAGATACTTGGGCAACGGTTGGCAGTTGCGCGCAAATTGGCAAAAACGTTCATCTTTCTGGCGGCGTTGGCATTGGCGGCGTTTTAGAACCCTTGCAGGCAGCTCCCGTAATTATAGAAGATAACGCGTTTTTAGGTTCGCGCAGTATTGTGGTAGAAGGCGTAAAAGTAGAAAAAGAAGCAGTTTTAGGCGCCAATGTCGTACTTACCGCTTCTACAAAAATTATAGACGTTACCGGCAACGAGCCTAAAGAAAGCAAAGGTCTTGTGCCAGCGCGATCGGTAGTAATTCCCGGAAGTTATACCAAAAAGTTCCCTGCCGGGGAATACCAAGTTCCGTGTGCATTGATTATTGGAAAACGCAAAGAAAGTACCAACAAAAAAACATCTTTAAACGATGCTCTACGCACTTACGACGTGGCGGTTTAAATTGTGATTAAAAAGTTGCTCTGAACTTATAAATTTGGAGCAACTTTTTTTACTTTAACTTGCTAAATGTACTAAAACTAAACCAAGAATATCGCAATGACCAAATTATCTAAAAATAGCAGCAATTCTTCTTTACGGAAGGATTTGAACGGAAAGAAATTTTTGGTCATTCAGCAAAAAATGATTGGCGATGTGCTTACCTCTTCTATGTTATGCGAAGCCATAAAAAAAGAATTTCCAACCGCAGAAGTACATTATTTGGTAAACCAGCATACATTACCGGTTTTAGAAAATAATCCGTTTATCGATAAAAAAGTGGTCATCACTACCCAAATTGAGAAATCTGTAAAACGGTTTTATAAATTCTTGTTGGGCATTAAAAATGAAAACTACGATGTAGTTATCGATGTTTACGGAAAAATTGGCAGCACGTTAATAAGTTATTACAGCGGTGCAAAAATTAAAATTGCCTACCATAAAAAGCATACCAGTGTTTTTTATTCGCACACCATAGAGCGTTTAGCCACACCAGAAAATCAAGCAAGTTTGGCAATAGAAAATAGGTTAAGCTTGTTGAAACCTTTAGGTATAAATTTTCAAAATCTAGAGCCAAAAATTTATTTGAGCACGTCTGAAAAAGAAAACGCTAAACAATTTTTAGAAGAATCCGGTTTAAATCTATCTCAGCCTATTGTTATGATTAGCGTTTTGGGAAGCGGTCCGCAAAAAACCTATCCGCCAAACTATATGGCAAAACTCTTAGATTATTTGGTAAACCACTGGCAAGAAGTGCAAGTATTGTTTAATTATATACCTAAACAACGCGAAGAAGCTTTAGCAATTTATTCCGCTACGACGGAAAAAACCCAGAAACATATTTATTTTGAGGTTTTTGGTAAAAGTTTACGGCAATTTTTAGCAATTACGCATTTTTGCAAAGCGGTAATCGGTAACGAAGGCGGGGCAAACAATATGGCAAAAGCTTTGGGTATTCCTACTTTTTCTATTTTTGCACCTTATCTTAATAAGCAAAATTGGTTCGGGAAAATTGAGGAAGATAAACACCTTGCAAAACATTTATCAGAATTTATTTCCTTTACGGAAGAAGACCTAAGCAAAAGCAAAAGGAATCCGGAAGCTTATTACCAGGCTTTTAAACCGGAATTTTTAAAAAAAGATTTGCACCGCTTTATAGAAAAAATAAAAGATGAAGTATAAATTTTTAATATATATCTCCTACAGTTACGCCGTACCAATTGGCGAACCTTTGGAAAAAGAAATTTTGCGTCAAGGCCATAGCGTAAAATGGTTTAGCGAGCTGGAAGACGGTAAAAGTGCTTTATCGCATAAAGAAAATGTGTTAACTATAAAACAAGCGGTTGCCTACCAACCCGATATAGTTTTAACCGCCACAGACGACGTAGCCGACTTTCTAACCGGAATAAAAGTGCAAATTTTCCACGGATTTTTCGCACAAAAACGACCAGGAAAAAATAACACGTTTTACCATTTTAGAATTCGGGATTTTTTTGACTTATATTGTACGCAAGGTCCAAATACCACCCGGGTTTTTAAAGAAAAGGCACAACAATACGGTTTTTTTAGGGTAGAAGAAACCGGCTGGAGCAAAGTAGATCCTCTATTTCCTTTAGAAGAGAAAACACTCACTAGCATTCCTACAGTAATGATTGCCTCTACTTTTAGTCAGAAATTAAGTTTAGCTTATAGGCAAGATGTTTTTGATGTAGTTAAAAATTTATCTGCCTCGGGAGATTATAAATTTAAGATGGTTTTGCATCCCAAACTTCCCACGGAAATTAAAGAGAAATGGAAAAACCTAAGCGGCGATAATTTTACTTATTATAACACTACAGATTTAATTCCGCTCTTTAAGCAAGCAGATTTTATGTTTGCAGATACTACTTCTGCCATTCAAGAATTTATTTTACAGAAAAAACCGATAGTAACGTTTAGACACACCATAGAACACGATTATTTGCTTAATGTTACCGAAGCAAAAAACATTTCTGAAGCTTTTAAAAAAGCCGCCAATCCTTCTGAAAAATTGTTGCAAAACATAGAAAATTTTATTGCAGAATTGCATCCGTATTACGACGGAAAATCCAGCGCGCGCGTTATAAATGCAAGTATTAATTTTCTAAACTCTGATAAATCGGATTTAAAATCCAAACCTTTTAATTTTTTACGTAAATATAAAGTTAGAAAACGTTTAGATTATTTTCCGTTAAAAACCTATAACAAAGCTTATCAAATAGAAAAATCGAAAAAATAAATTAGATTAGATATTTGCTTGAAAGATTGTTTTATTAAATACAGTTGGAGTCCAGCTAGGGACGTCTCGACTGCGCTCGACGTGACATTGGGATGCTTTCTGGTTTATTTGCGAAACTAAACAAGTATGCCAAAAGAGGTTATAAAGACTTAATTCCATAAGCCGTGGTAACACATCTCTGCTTTTTGGTATTTTTTCTAATAGCTTGGTTTTTTTGCAAACTTTCTTCGTTTTTATACGGCCGTTCGTGAAATAAATGCAGACAAATTAAACTGTAACGCGCTTGTATAAATTGGTAACCGGCATTTTGTAAACGCTCGCCAATTTCGCGGTCTTCGCCGCCATATTGCATACGCTCGTCAAAACCGTTTACTTCTAATATGGCAGATTTTTCTCCGGAAACATTCATCCCGTCAAAAGTGGCTTTGGTTGGTGTAAACTGGTTTAGCAGTTTTTCTTTTAAACCTTTAGCGGTAAGTTTATTTACCTTAAACGATTTCTTTACGCCATTATTTAAAAGCCACTTCGCATCAAAACAAATTTGATTTTCTATATGTTTTTTTTCGATTAAATCGGAAGTTGCACGCGGTAATTTAAAATAACCGCCGGAGAGAAAACAACCTTCTTTGCTTAAAGCCAAGTGTTTTTCTACAAAATCTTTCCGCGCCAAGCAATCGCCATCGGTAAATATTAAATAATTGCTTTGGGTTTTTACAATGGCTTTGTTTAAGATAGTGGTTTTTCTAAAACCTTTGTCTGCCTGCCAAACATGAGAAATACTAAGATTGCTTTCCTTTTTAAAATTAGTTATAAGTTCTTTAGTTTCATTGGTAGAGCCATCATCGGCAATAATTATTTCAAAGTTTTTTTCTGTTTGGAAGGTATAACTCCATAAAACTTTTTGCAACCATTTGGGTTGGTTGTACGTACTTATAATTACCGATGCTTTAAACCTGCTCATTCCAGCAAAAATAGTATTTTTACGAATATTTTGAAGCGAAAATGAAAAAAGTATCTGCCGTAATAATAACCTATAACGAAGCCCGAAATATAGAAGCTTGTTTGGCTTCTTTAACCCCGGTAGCAGACGAAATTGTGGTGGTAGACTCCTACTCTACAGACGCCACGCCAGAAATCTGTAAAAGCTTTTCCGTAAAGTTTATAGAGCAAAAGTTTTTAGGCTATGTAGAACAGAAAAACTTTGCTTTGCAGCAAGCTTCGTACGATTATGTAATCTCGTTAGACGGCGACGAAAGCCTTTCTAAAAAATTGCAAGAAAGCATTATAGAAATAAAGAAAAACTGGCAAAAAGACGGTTATTACTGTAAACGCTTTAATAATTTTTGTGGACAATGGATAAAACATTCCGATTGGTATCCGAATAAAAAATTGCGGGTTTTTGACCGTAGAAAAGCAACTTGGGCAGGTATAAATCCGCACGATCATATAGAATTGGAAAAGGCTGCCAAAGCCGGAGATTTACAAGGGGATATTTTACATTATACCTACCAAAGCTATTCGGAATTTAACCAAAAAACCGAATATTTTTCTACCATTGCTGCTAAGGCTTATTACAAACTGGGCAAAAAAGCCCCATGGTATAAAAGTGTTATAAATCCGTCTTGGGCTTTTTTTAAAGCTTACTTTTTACGTTTAGGATTTTTAGACGGCTACAACGGTTTTGTTATTTGCGTGCAAACCGCCAATATTACCTTTCTAAAATATAGCAAGTTGCGGGAGTTGTGGAAAAGTAAAACCTAGCAATTTATTTTTTCCAAAACTTTATTTTCTTTTTTAAACGTCTTTTTCGGTGGTATTTTTCTTGAAAAGCTTCGGTTTCTTGCCACATTAAATCGAATACTTTTTGGTACGGCTCATTGATACATTTGGCATACTCGTGGCTCATAATTTCTACCATTTTTTTATGAATGGTCAACCGGGAGAAATTTTTAATGCGTTCTTCAAAGCTTAAGTTTTTAAACTGCATACGGTTTAAATCTACCAAGTAAAAAGAATAAGCATTTTGCTCCTTTTTTATTAAGGTATTACCAGGAGAATGGTCTAAAAACAAGACTTGGTTTTCGTGTAATTTGTAGGTAAAACGCGTAAAAGCACGTAAGATTTCTTCGTAGTTTGGAATGTCAAAATCTTTTGTCAAATCGCGATAAGTGTAGTCTGCTTCCAAATGTTCGCAGATATAAAAACTTTTTTTAAACAGAAATGCGCTAGGATATTCTATATACGCAATAGGTTGCGGCGTACCAATATTGCGTTCTTGCAAAATGTTGGCATACTCAAAAGAGCGTTGGGCTTTGCTTTTTCTAAAATGTTTGTACGCGACTTGATTAATGAGGTTTGGCACTTTAAAAGCCTTAACGTTAATACGAATATCGTTAGAAAGTAAGAAGGTTTTTAGCGTATTTCGTTCGCCGCCGGAAATTAGGTTTCCTTTTTTTGTAAAGTTATTCAGAATTTGTTTTACCTCTTTTTCGTAAGCGGTAAACTTTTCGTGAAAAACGCTTATTTCCTTCATATAGATTAGTCTTTATTCTGGCTAACAAAAGTATAAATTTAAACTGTATATTTGCATCCCAAAATAGCTTATTGCCTATATGCGCAAGCAAACCGTATACATTTTACATAAAAATGGCGCCAACAGTCACTATATTGGCTTGCGTTATTTGTTAGAAAAGCAACATATAGTTTTAAAATATCGGGAGTTTTCGGTATTCGGGAAAATGTTTAAATCTGCAAAAAAAGCCGACTGGAAAAGTTTTAAAAAGCAATGGGTTAATTTGTTTTTCCTGCTGTTTTTGCTTTTCCGTAAAGATAAAAAAGTAGTTTTAGGTATCGCGCCTTTCGACAAAAAGCTAAAGCGATTACTGCCGGTTTTAAAAAACCATCAAATTTATTATCACACGTCTTGGACTTGCTGGGACAAAAGCTTTCATCCCAAAAAAAATAAAAGTGAAAAAATTTTTAAGGTTTGGAAAGACTTTTTAGAAGAAAAAACCAACCATATTTTTTGCGTTTCAAAAACCAGCAAGCAATCTTTATTGGAAAACTATAAGATTCCGTCACAGAAAATAAGCACGGTATTTCATAGTGTGAACCCTTTATTTTTTAAGAAATCTGCACAGTCTAAAATTCCGAAAAGTTTTATTTATATAGGTAGAATGCTTCCTGAAAAAGGTATTGAAGAGTTAATAGGTTTTTTCGCTGCAGCGGAAAACAAAGCTCTGCAATTAAGTTTAATTGGTAGCGGTAAATTAGAAAATTTGGCAGAAGAAGCTGCAAAAAACAATGCGAATATTTCTTTTACAAGCCATATTGCAGACAAAGATAAATTGGTAGAACTGCTTGGCAAACACGAATTTTTACTTTTAAATTCTAAAAAAACCAGGAAGTGGGAAGAACTTTTTGGTATGGTACTTATAGAAGCAATGGCGCAAGGCGTTATACCAATTGCGGCAAAGCACTCTGGCCCCAAAGAGATAATTACAGAAAAAACCGGTATTCTGTTTACGGAAGGAAAAGTAGAAGAAGCCATTTTAAAAGCGCTAGAACTGCCGGAAGTAACCTATAAGGACTTAGAAAAAAACGGCAAAGAAGAAGCCAAAAACTTTTCAGTTAAAAAAATTGCTTTAAATTGGCAATCCATTTTAGATTAAAATGATAGACGTTTCCTGCATTATAATAAACTACAATACCGCCAATTTTACCATTGCGGCCACCAAGTCTATTCTGCAAATGCACGACACTAGCAGATCTTTAGAGATTGTGGTAGTAGACAATGCCTCTAAAAAAGGAGAATTTGCGTTATTAAAAAATGCCTTTAAAGAAGAAAAGCAAGTAAAACTGGTACGCAGTAAAATAAATACCGGTTTTGGAGGCGGCAATATGTTGGGGGTAAACCACGCCGCAAAAGCAAAATATTATGCTTTTATAAACAACGACACCTTACAAATTTCTAAAAATTGCTTGTGGCAATTGCAGGATTTTATGCAAACGCAAAAAGACGCTGCTATCTGCTCTCCGCAAATGCTGGATGAAGATAAAAATTTTATGGTGAGCATAGATCATTTTTCCAGTTTAGGAAGAGAGATTTTACGCCGACCTTTGTTAGAGAAATTATTTCCAAAAACCTATTTAAACCGAAAAATACGCTATAAAAAACCAACCAAAGTACATTATGTACAAGGTGCTTTTATGTTTTGTGATTCCAAAACTTTTAATCGAGCCGGAGGTTTTGACACTAATCTATTTTTATATTATGAAGAATCTGATCTAAGCAGACGTATTTTAAAAACTTTTAAAAAGCACACGTATTTAGTGCCACATTTAGAATACATTCATTATAAAAGTAAAAGCACCCAAAAGAATATTAGTATAAAAATAGAGCAAAAAATCTCTTTGCTTTATTACATTAGAAAACATTATGGTTTTTGGCAACATAAAATTTTGCTTGCTTACTATCTTATTCGGTATTTTTTTAGTTCTATTGTAAAACCAAAATATTGGCAATTATTTGGTATCTTTTTAATTGGCGCCCCACTTAGTAAATCTTTAAAAATGCAACAGCAAGTACATGAAGAAGTTTAAAAATAAAATAGCGCAATTTCTTCGCTTATTTTCTTCTATGCCTAAAGATTATAAGAAAACACCTATTTTTATCAATAATTATAATCGTTTAGAAACCTTGCAACAGCTTTTAAATAGTTTAGAAACCCGAGGCTATACCAATTTGCATATTTTAGACAACCAATCTACCTACCCGCCATTAGTGGAGTTTTATAAAAAAACCGACTATCACGTACATTTTCTGAAAAAAAATTATGGTTCAAAAGCTTTATGGAAAAGCGGACTTTGGTTCAAGTATATGCATTCTTATTTTGTTTACACAGACTCTGATGTAGTGCCGGTAGAAGAATGTCCGGCAGATTTTTTAAACTATTTTTACAGTCTGCTTAAAAAACATCCGCAAGTACATAAAGTTGGGTTTTCTTTAAAGTTAGACGACCTTCCCGACACTTTTAAAAATAAAGAAAAAGTAATTGAATGGGAAAAAAATTATTACAATAAAACCTTAGAAAAGAATGTTTATTTAGCACCAATAGACACTACTTTTGCTTTATACCGGCCTTTTTCTAAAGCCGGCAAAA
This sequence comes from Haloflavibacter putidus, assembly GCF_006546625.1. GTDB lineage: Bacteria > Bacteroidota > Bacteroidia > Flavobacteriales > Flavobacteriaceae > Mesonia > Mesonia putida. The sequence goes on along the minus strand of NZ_VIAR01000002.1, from coordinate 100,870 downwards.
GAAGTGGCGCAACTCCTATTGTTCGCACAGGTTTTCCTTATCAAGCAAGACATTTGCCTTGGTATGTAGATAGTGATAATTTGAGCGAAGAAGAAAAATATTATCAAAAATCTATACAAACCAGAACCCACTGGACTCGTCAACATTAAAAATTATGAAAGAAACCATACAACAAGCTATACATATTCTTAAAAAAGGCGGACTCCTACTCTACCCAACCGATACGGTTTGGGGCATTGGCTGCGACGCCACCAATGCAGAAGCAGTAGATAAAATTTATGCTTTAAAACAGCGCCAAGAAGAAAAAGCAATGATTTGCCTGGTATCCGATTTTAAGATGCTTAACCAATATGTAGAAGAAGTACCGGAAGTTGCTTACGATATTTTAAAATATGCCGCCAAACCTACTACTATCGTTTACGATAACCCAATTAGAGTAGCAGAAAATGTGGTAGGCAAAGACAACACTTTAGGTATTCGGGTTTGTAAAGGTAAATTTTGCAATCAGCTTATCCGTAAGTTTAAAAAACCTATTGTTTCTACCTCCGCCAATTTTAGCGGTAAATCAACACCAAAAACTTTTCAGCAAATAGATCCTAAAATTATTGAAGCTGTAGATTATGTGGTAGAAGATAAAAAGTATAAGCTCGGCAAACCATCAACGGTTATTAAATTAAGCCTTGACGGAAAAGTTTCGGTAATAAGAAAGTAGTGTTTTAAGAATAATCAAAAAATTCCTTAAACATAAAATTCTTATCAGTCTCGCATTTACAATTAGAAAAACGGAAAAAAACGATATAAAACTATTCGTTAATCCTTTAAGAATACTACTGCAAAAATTTACTTAAAATAAATAAGCATGCTATTTTTGCAACCAGAAAAACAAAGCTTGTTATTACAAAAAACAAGTTTAAAAAAAGGATTTCTACACTGTGCAAAACTATCAAGAAGCTTTATCCCATTCCATTTTTGAATACATTGGCCAAGCCGCAGAGAACCTGAATTTAGAAACCTACGTAATTGGTGGTTTTGTACGCGATTATTTTTTAAAGCGTGGCAATCCCAAAGATGTAGATATAGTAGCTGTTGGCAGTGGTATTGCCTTGGCAGAAGAAGTTGCTAGACTTTTACCGCACCAACCAAAAGTACAGATTTTTAAAACTTATGGCACGGCAATGTTGCGTGCTTTTGACATGGAAATAGAATTTGTAGGCGCCAGAAAAGAGTCTTATTCAGAAAATAGCAGGAAGCCTTTTGTAGAAGCCGGCAGTTTGCAAGACGACCAAAACAGGCGAGATTTTACTATAAATGCATTGGCACTTCAGCTAAATAAAGAAAATTTCGGAAAATTATTAGATCCGTTTAACGGCTTAGAACATCTTAAACAGAAGCTTTTAAAAACACCCTTAGATCCTGATATTACCTACTCAGACGATCCTTTACGGATGATGCGCGCCATTCGGTTTGCTACACAATTAAATTTTAAAATAGAAACCGATTCTTTAGAAGCGATTACCCGCAACCACAAACGCATAAAAATAATTTCTAAGGAAAGAATTGTAGACGAATTGCATAAAATTTTATTGGCAGAAAAACCTTCTGTAGGTTTTGCTTTACTGAACAAAACAAAACTACTGCCATTTATTCTACCAGAACTTTCGGCTTTAAAAGGCATAGACGAAAAAGAAGGCCAACGCCACAAAGATAATTTTTGGCATACCTTAGAAGTAGTAGATAATATTGCTCAAAATACAGATAATTTATGGTTGCGTTGGGCGGCATTATTGCACGATATTGGTAAAGCACCAACCAAACGTTTTCATAAAAAAATTGGTTGGACCTTTCACGGACACGAGTTTGTGGGTGCAAAAATGGTTTTTAAGTTGTTTAAACGCCTTAAAATGCCGTTGAATGAAAAAATGAAATTCGTACAAAAATTGGTTTTAATGAGTTCACGACCAATAGTTATTTCAGAAGAAAATGTAACCGACTCGGCCGTACGGAGATTGATTTTTGATGCCGGCAACTATATAGAAGACCTAATGACGCTCTGCGAGGCAGACATAACTACCAAAAATCCTAAACGCTACAAAAAATACCATAATAACTTTAAGATAGTACGTGAAAAAATTAAAGAGGTAGAAGAACGCGACCATATTCGTAATTTTCAACCCCCAATTTCTGGAGATGAGATTATGAAAACTTTCGGCTTAAAGCCATCGCGCGAAATAGGTATTATAAAAAGCGCGATTAAAGAAGCTATTTTAGAAGGAGAAATACCAAACGAATACGAGGCGGCTAAAAAATTTATGTTAGCTCAAGGCCAAAAAATGGGATTAACCGCTGTGGCCTAAAAAGAGCGGTTATAATAAGGCTATGAAACAAAGAAAAAAAGACAATAAAAAAGTAATTTACTGGTTGCTTACCGGTTGTTTTTTGTTATTTATTATGGTAATTGTTGGCGGCATTACCCGTCTCACAGACTCCGGTTTGTCTATGTCTAATTATAAATTAATTACCGGTACCATCCCGCCCCTTACCGATGCAGAATGGCAAGAAGCTTTTGATTTGTATAAACAATTTCCGGAGTTTAACGCCTATAACACGCATTTTGAATTAGAAGATTTTAAAGCTATTTATTTCTGGGAATGGTTTCACCGTGTGTTGGGACGTTTAATCGGTTTGGTGTTTATCCTTCCGTTTTTATATTTTTTAATAACCAAACAACTCAGTAAACCTACTATAAAAAAATCTTTGGTTTTACTAGCTTTAGGCGCTTTTCAGGGCTTTTTGGGTTGGTACATGGTAAAAAGCGGCTTGGTAGATATGCCAGATGTTAGTCATTACAGATTGGCAGCGCATTTAACTACAGCTTTTCTAACCTTTGCTGCAACTTTATGGGTGGCGTTAGATTTAATTTTTCCGAAAAGAAAACCTGCACTCAAACCGGTAAAAAACTGGTTGGTGATTGGAGTAATTATTTTATTAATACAAATTATTTATGGCGGTTTTGTAGCGGGTTTAAAAGCTGGTTTATTACATAACCACTGGCCAATGATGAACGAAGGTATGTTTATGCACGACACGGTTTATCTTTTAGAACCACTTTATAAAAATTTCTTAGAAAACCCTAGCGGTATTCAATTTATACACCGCACGCTCGCTTATTTGGTAGTAATTGCCGTGGCAATTATATGGCATAAAGCCCGAAAATTCGCGTTAAGCAAAGCACAGAAATATGCTGTTAACGCGTTGGTACTTTTGGTTATTTTACAATTTAGCCTTGGCGTATTTACTATTCTTTACAAAGTGCCTTTAAGTTTGGGTATTGCACACCAGATTGGTGCATTTTTTATGATTTCGGCAATGACATTTGCCTTGCATCGTTTTAGTAAATAAGTTTAAAAAACTACCTTTGCACGCGCAAAAAATAATATTATGGTTTACAGATTTCGGATTGTATTAGACACCTTAGACGAAGTTTTTAGGGATATTGAAATAGAAGATACAGCTACTTTAGAAGACTTGCATAATGCAACAACACAGGCTTTTGGTTTTGATGGTACTGAAATGGCTTCGTTTTACCTTAGCGATGAAGATTGGAACCAAGGCGAAGAAATTGTTCTTTTTGATATGAATGAAGGTGCAAATCCTGTAAGAATGATGAACGAAACTGCGCTAGATACTGTAGTTTCAGAAAGTCAAACCAAACTTATCTACGTATATGACTTTTTTGATATGTGGACATTCTATGTAGAATTGGCCGATATTGCCGAGCCAAAAGACGGTCGCGATTATCCAAACTTGATGTACTCGCACGGACATTTACCGGACAGTCCGCCAGAGAAAAAATTTGAAGCCGAAAAATTAGACGATTTTGAAGATGACTTTAAGGAAGACTTTGACGATAATATAGATTTTGACAGTCTGGATGATTTTGATCAAAATTGGAATTAAACTTTACGGAATAAACCCGGCAGACAAACAATTTTAAGATTAAAAAAGTTTTATTAAAAGCAGAAAATCTACTTTAAAGCTTAAGTTTGCTTTACGGAATAGATTATTAGAACTTGCGGTCTAAACATCTTCAATTCTTAACCCTTAACACAATTACAAATAATGATCAACTTATATGCTGCCCAAATAGAATCGCTTTCCATTCACCGTGTTGGTAATAAAAACCGTGGGGAAGAAATGTTTTTATCAGAAGAGCCTTACGCGGTAAACGACGAATTGCATGCGTTGTTAAAAGAGTATTTCTTAAAACCTTTTCGTTCAAAAGAAGAAAACTTTTATCAGTTTGTGCACGAGTCAGATTTAGAATTTCACGAATTGTATAATGCCATCAATACCATTTTTGATAATCCGGACAGCGCACACGAAACTTCCAAAAAGATCGCTCAGCATTTATTTGATCAAGCCAAGCATCCGCACATAAAAAGTGGCGAATTATACGTTGTATATTGGGAAAATGTTATGCTCAACAACGAGCGTATGGATGCTGTTGGCATATTTAAATCAGAATTAAAGCATGATTTTTTACAGTTTGATGCGCAAGGGCCAAATTTAGAAGCCGTTTTGCAACAAGGGGTTAATTTAAACAAATTAGACAAAGGCGCACTTATTTTTAATAGCAGCAAAGAAGAAGGTTACAAAATACTTTCGGTAGATTCTAACAGATACGATACCAAATACTGGCTAGAGCAATTTTTGGGCGTAGATGTTTTTGCCGATGAAAATTTCAACACAAAAAGCTATTTAAAATTTTGTCAGAATTTTGCCAAAGACGTGGTTTTACCAGCCGAAGATAAACAACAGGAAGTAATGTTTATGAACCGAGCGGTAAATCATTTTGCTAAAAACGACGAGTTTGAAGAAAGCAAATTTTTAAACGAAGTAGTAGAAAATCCCGAGCTTATACCGGAATTCCAACATTATAAAACCGAAAAAGCACCAAAATACAAAATTGAAGACCTCACGCAGTTTCCAGTTTCCAATACGGCTGTAAGTGCAGCGCGTAAAAAGATAAAAAGCGTGATTAACTTAGATACCAACGTACAAATAAAATTAGATTTTGTAAATCCGGAAAGCGCCGAAAAATTTATTGAAAAAGGTTGGGACGAAGAAAGACAGATGTATTATTACTTGGTGTATTTTAATAAAGAAGAGAAAAAGAAAAAGTAAAAATAGATAAAACAGTTTAATACGAATGGATATTAACAGGGTAAATCGTTAGAAATTAAAACTATCGAGACTGCACATTGCCCTCCCAAACTTTTTAATACTCCATAACTTCTTTAGCATTAACATCTACGTAATTACGTTTCACAAACTCTAAGGCCGTACGTAGCACATTGCCCATTGTTTTGGCGCGCTTAAACCTAATATCTTTAGAATATGCCATCAAATCTTTCCGTAAACTTTTTACGTTTTCGCTAGAAGACACGTGATCGTTTACCATGCAGCGTATTAGCTTTCTATACCGCTTTTGCGATGCAATTAAACGTTTGGCCAGTTGTGAACGTTCTTCCCGCCGGTATTGCTCTATAGAAGATTCTTCTAATTTTTCTGTAACCAACTCAACCATTGGGTAATTTTCTTTAAAAAACTGAGGTCGGTAAACTTTTAAGTTACCTTCATAAGATTGTTGGTCAAAATCTATGGCTCTAATTTGGTAAGCCACGTGGTCAAAATCATGGGTTGGTATTACCACATAATTGTACGAACGCATATCTCCCAAAAGACGTAATGTGCAGCGCTCGTTAAACTTTACAAACTGTTTAGCAATTTGTATTTTTGCACGCTCATCGCAATTAGGCAAATGTTCTTTTATAAAAACATCTCCGGGAATACCAGCAATATGCTCTTCTATTAAAGTATCGCGATATATCAAAAAATTAATACGGTGTGGCGATAAAACATGTTCAAACTCCAAACCGTAAATTCTGGAAGCATCTGCCTTTTTTATATAGAAATAAGTAAAAGAATCGTTCAAAATGTTACGTACTTTTACACGAAAGGGTTTAGAGTTTCCAAAAGTACAATAGTCAATTGCATCTACATTTAAATGTTCAAAAGCATCGTCACTACCATCGGAATATAAAATATTATACACGCGTTTTAGGCTATTATCAATTTCGGTTCGTTCGTGGTCCGGATAGTAACAACGCACCCATAAAGTATCTTCATCGTTTTGATCGTAAACCACAATAGAGCCGGAAAAACGCAATAAATCTTCATAAAACACCGGAATTTTTGTTCTTCGGTTATAAAAAGTTAAATATTTCTCCAATCGTTCGTTTATAGGAAACGATGGTTTTTTCTTAGACATTAGCTTTTCTTCCATACTTCAATGTATTAAAAATTTTGCGATTACAAACTTCGTTTCGTAACAAAATAGTACCTTGGTCGTTGCTTTTCTAAAACCACCAAGATTTTGAATACAATACTCACACTAAACAATATTACCAAAAATTATGGCGCTGTAACCGCGGTGAGCAATTTAAGCTTTACTATTGAAAAAGGCAATGTTTACGGCATTTTAGGACCCAACGGTAGTGGTAAATCTACCACTTTAGGCATTGTGTTAAATGTAGTGAATAAAACCAGCGGAGATTTTCATTGGTTTGACGGCTCCATTTCTACACACGATGCTTTAAAGAAAGTAGGCGCAATTATAGAACGACCAAACTTTTACCCTTATATGACGGCCAAACAAAATTTAGATTTGGTGTGTAAAATTAAAAACGTAAAAAACGTAAAAATAGAAGAGAAATTAGATTTGGTTGGTTTATTAGACCGTAAAGACCATAAATTTCGTTCGTTTTCTTTAGGGATGAAACAGCGTTTGGCAATTGCTTCTGCTTTACTAAATGATCCTGAAATCTTAATCTTAGACGAACCTACAAATGGGTTAGACCCGCAAGGTATTCATCAAATACGCGAGATTATTCAAAAAATTGCCGCAATGGGAACCACTATTTTATTGGCTTCGCATTTGCTGGATGAAGTAGAAAAAGTTTGTACGCACGTGGTTATTATCCGTAAAGGAAAAAAACTATACTCCGGTCGCGTGGACGAAATGACCGCCAGTCATGGTTATTTTGAGCTCAACGCAGAAAATGCTTCGGTTCTTTTAGATTATTTGAAAAATAGCAACAATTTTGAGAAAATTAAGACAGACGAGCAGTCGGGGTTAATTACCGCTTTTCCCTCTTCTCCGCTTCAAGCGGAAAAATTAAATAAAGAGTTGATGGAAAACGGCATTCAACTTTCTCACTTGGTTATGCGCCGAGAAAGTTTAGAACAACAATTTTTAGCACTTACCAACCAAGAAAACGCTTAATATGCTTAGATTACTTACCATAGAATATCATAAATTACGCTATAGCAGATCTACAAAAATCCTGACCTTTACTTATTTTGGACTGTTCTTATTTATAGCACTTTTCGCTTCGATTCGTTTTAATTTTATGGGAATCGATTTTCAATTAGCAGACCAAGGCATTTTTAATTTTCCGTACATCTGGCATTTCAATACCTACTTTGCAGCATTGCTTAAAATATTCTTGGCCATTGTAATAGTTTCCATGGTTTCTAACGAATATAGCAATCGCACCTTAAAGCAGAACTTGATAGACGGGATGAGCAAGAAAGAGTTTGTGCTTTCAAAATTCTACACCGTTGTTGCGCTGGCCTTGCTTTCTACCATTTTTATTTTTGTAGTTTCTTTGGTGCTGGGCTTAATATTTTCAGATTATAACGAGTTTTCTATTATCTTTTCAGATTTAGAATATATACTGGCCTATTTTGTAAAATTACTTGGTTTTTTTAGCTTCTGTCTGTTTTTAGGCATTTTGGTAAAACGTTCTGCTTTTGCTTTAGGCTTTTTATTTCTGTGGTGGATTTTGGAAAGTATTGTTTACGGAGTAATGCGTTTCTACATTTTCAGTAAAGAATCTATTGCAGATAATATCGCGCAATTTTTTCCGCTTGAAGCGATGTCCAACTTAGTAAAACAACCCATAACTCGTTTAAATGTTATAAAAACAGCGGCAAACCAAATGAAAACCGATATAAATTTAGATTATGCGGTGCATTGGTACCAGATTTTAATTGTTTTGGTTTGGATGGTTATTTTTACTTACGCCTCGTATGCGTTGCTTAAAAAAAGAGATTTGTAATGCAGAAAATGTATTTTTGTAAAAATCTCCCTTTTTATGCCGTTTAGAATTTTTATTGTCTGCTTGTTTTTACCAATTTTTGCATTTGCGCAAGGCGAGGCAAATTATTGGTATTTTGGTAATAATGCCGGCTTAAATTTTAATACAAGTCCGCCAAGCAGTTTAAGCAACGGCGCGCTAAGCACCAGCGAAGGTTGCTCTACCATTTCAGACGAAAGCGGCAATCTTTTATTTTATACAGATGGCAGAACGGTCTGGAATCGCAACCATCAAATTATGAGCAATGCAGATTATTTTAGTGGCTCTGGTTTGTTGGGCGACCCCTCTTCTACTTCTAGCGGTTTAATTGTTCCGCATCCTACCAATCCAGATTTGTATTATGTTTTTACGGTAGACGAACCGCATCACGACAACGCGGCGGCATATCCCAATCAAGGTCCGGGCACGCCAAACGGTCAATATACAGACTTGCCCAACAGCAGTGTTCCGCAAGACGACGATGGCTATAACAACGGTCTCAATTACTCGCTGGTAGATATGACTTTAGATGGCGGCTTAGGAAATGTGGTTGCCACCGAAAAAAATGTACATTTAGTAACCTATAACCCAAACGATTCCGAAGAAATAAAGTACCAAGTTTCCGAAAAAATAACTGCCGTAAAAGGAAGCGATTGTAATTCTATTTGGGTAGTAACCCATTTTATAGACGAATTTTACGCGTTTAAAATAGACGAAAATGGCGTAGAAGAAACTCCGGTAATTACGCAAATTGGTCCGGAAATTCCAATTGACTCTTATCGAAGAGCAGCAATAGGTTATATGAAAATTTCGCCAAACGGAAAAAAATTAATTATAGCGCACAATACTATAACTTACAACCAAGTTGGCAATAGCGATGCCGAAGATGGCGGCGTATTTTTATATGATTTTAACGACGAAACCGGTCAAATTTCTAACCAAACCATTTTAGTAGAAAACATAAACGCTTACGGCGTAGAATTTTCTATGGAAACAAAAAAAGCTTATGCCACGGTAACAAAAGGCGTAAATTTGCGCTTATACCAATGGGATTTAGAAGCAGAAGATATTGCTAATTCTATGGTGCAAATTTCGGGTACCACCGGAGGTCAAGCTACCGCATTGCAACTGGCACCAAACGGAAAAATTTATAAAACCCTAATTAATCAAAACAAATTAGCGGTTATTAATAATCCGGAATTAGATGGTAATGCGGTAGATTATTCAGAAAGTTTGGCCGGCGGCGCTTTACCGCTTTCAAACGTCAGCTTGTTTGGGTTGCCACCTTTTATTCAGTCTTTTTTTGCTTCTCGCGTAAATATTATAGACGACACCACAGAAGAAATTGTAACCGAATTAAACCTGTGCGATGGCGAAAATTTCACCTTGCAATATTCAGAAAATATCCCCGGGGCAACCTATACTTGGTATAAAAACGAAACAGAAATTATAGGCGAAAACAATTTTACTTTAAACGTGAGTCAAGAAAGTAACCAAACGCTACCACATACAACAACCTACAAATTAGTTATAGATCCTAACGATGGCTCTTGCCCGTTAAAAGGCATTGCAAATGTTACTTTTTATCCTTATCCGCCCGCAGAAAATTTAGAAGTGGTACAATGTGATCTTGACGGATTAGATCAAGCTGTTTTTAATTTAGAGACGATAAAATCAGAACTAACCAATAACGATTCTACTTTAGAGGTTACCTATTTTGAAGCTATGGCTTACGCCGAAACAAATCAAAATGCTATAGAGGATATTCAAGCTTACGAAAATTACGAAAATCCGCAACAAATTTTCACCCGCGTAAAAAACACCGAAACCGGATGTACAAGTTTTGGCGAAATAACTTTAAAAGTAAATAATTTAGCATTAGATAGTATAAAGCTTCAGCAATGTCCTACAAACGATAACGGTTTAGAAGAGTTTAATTTAAACGAAGCAACCAACATTTTACAGGAAATAGACTCTACTTTTCAAGTAAACTATTATTTAACCGAAGAGGAAGCTTATTTTGAGGAAAATTCTTTAAGTAGTATCTCTAACTATCAAAACACTACAGCGTTTTCGCAAAGTATCTATGCTCGTGTAAGCAGCGATGGCGGTTGCGAAGATATTGTAGAAATACAATTAGAGGTAGAAAACACGATTGCAATTGGCGAAGATAAGCAACTCTATTATTGCCAAGAAAATTTTCCGCAAAGCATAGAATTAAACTCCGGTATTCCTACTTCAGAAATAAATAACTATACATTTTTGTGGAGTCCTACCAATGCTACTTCAGAAAGTATAAACATTAATACGGCCGGAGAATATACGGTAACGGCAACGCACAAAACAACCGGTTGTTATGCTTCCAGAACCTTTACGATAATAGAATCTAACCAAGCAGATTTTTCTGTAAATACGAGAGGTTTTCAAGAAAATAACAACGAAATAGAAATCCTACTATCAGAAAATAGTTTAGGCGATTATGAGTTTTCTTTAGATAGTGAATTTACCAATTATCAGGACTCCCCCATTTTTAACAATTTATCGCCTGGTGTTTATACCGTTTACGTAAAAGATAATAATGGCTGCGGAATTGCCGCTAAAGAAATAGTGCTTTTAGGAGCTATGCAATTTTTCACCCCAAATGAAGACGGCTATAACGACCGCTGGGGAATTATAGGCCGTTCTAAAACCAATTTACGCGCTACCAAAATTTATATTTTTGATAGGTACGGAAAACTTTTAAAGAATTTTGACGGTAATTTTCAAGGTTGGGATGGTACTTACAATGGCAAGAATATGCCATCTAACGATTATTGGTACAAAATTGTTCTGGAAAATGGCCGAACTGTAAAAGGTAATTTTAGTTTAATTCGTTAAAAAACCTTAAATTCAGCATAAATTTAAGAAGCCATTCCTAAGTTTATGCAGCAAAAATTACTCCTCCTGTTTTGTTTTTTTTCGATTGGAATTGTAAATGGCCAACAAATAGAATTGTACACCCAATTTAACGGGCAATACGATTATACGGCAATTGGCAACACCTTAAATGTAGAAGAAAACGAAGCCTCGTTTAATTGTACAATTTTAGATCAATCTTCTGCCAGTCTTAATTTAAACCCAAACCAAACAGTAAAAGCTGCTTATTTATATTGGGCCGGTTCAGGAAATGGTGATTTTGACGTTAGTTTAAACAATCAGCAAATTCAAGCCGAACGTACTTTTTCATACACTTTAGATTTTTACCGAAGTTTTTTTGCCGCCTTTGCAGATGTAACCAATTTAGTTAACGCAGAAGGCAACGGCCTTTACACGCTTTCTGATATAGATTTACAAGAAGCCATAGAAGGTTACCATTGCCAAACTGGAACAAATTTTGGCGGTTGGGCCATAATAATTGTATACGAAGAAGATAGTTTACCAATAAACCAGGTTAGTATTTTTGATGGTTTGCAAGCAGTTTCTATTAATAATACTTCCTTAACTATAAATTTAAATGTAAATGTAATTGATAATCAAGACGCAAAAATTGGTTTTTTAGCTTGGGAAGGCGATCATCTTTTGGCTGTGGAAGAAACCTTGCAAGTAAACGGAAATATTATTAGCAACCCGCCGCTAAATCCTGCCGATAATGCTTTTAACGGAACAAATAGTTTTACCGGAGCAACCAATTTATATAATATGGATTTGGATGTGTACGATATAGAAAACAACATAAATATTGGCGATACTTCGGCAGAAATAAAATTAACTTCCGGCGATGGCGTGCAGCAAAGCGATTTTGTTATGGTACACAACATTGTTACAGTTTTAAACAGTAAATTGCCAAATCCGTCTCCAGAAATTTCCAATGTGGCAACCAACTGCAACTCGCACGAAATATTGGTAGATTATACCGTACATAATACCAATGCCACAGACACTTTACCGCCCAATACTTTAGTTTCTTTTTATGCGAACAATGTTTTTTTGGCAGAAACACATACACAAAACGCTATTCCGGTAGATGGTTTTGAAAACGGACAGATTTTATTGGATATCCCGACTTCTATTCCCAACAATTTTACCTTGGAAATGCAGGTGAATTTGGACGAACAAAACAACCCGATTATTAATGAAATTGATCCGGAAGATAATTTCGCTTCACAAAATATACAATTAATTGTCCCCACTATTGCCAATCCGTTGCAAGACATAAAAAAATGTGACGATGCAAATAATGATGGATTTGCTATATGGGATTTTACTGAAAATGCTACATTAGCCTTAGGCAATCAAGAAAATGTAGAAATCAGTTTTCATCTTTCGCAAGCAGATGCCGATAACAATACAAATCCTATTACACCAATAAATAGCTATCAAAACACCGAAATTCCGCAAGTAATTTATGTGCGGGCAACTTCCACTTTAGATGCAAACTGCTATCAAACCGATAATTTTCTTTTAGATTTATTTTATTTACCGCAAGTCACCACGCCGCAAAACCTAATTTATTGTGACGATCCGGGAAATGACGGTCTTGCAAGTTTTGATTTATCTGAAATAATTCCGGATCTTATTGGTAATCAAAATAATCTATCTGTTTCTTTTTACCTTTCGGGGGAAGAATTAGAAAATGATAATCCCATAGTAAATCCGGAAAACTTCGAAAACACCTCCAATCCGCAAACTGTTTATATAAAAGTATTCAATACAGCAAATCCGCTTTGTTATGACACAACCAGTATAAAATTAGAAGTAGAACCTATAGAATTATTTTCTTTTGAAGGTTTACTGGCTTGTGATAAAGGTTTTGACACTGCCATTTTCGATTTAACAGAAATAGAAGAATCGTTAAACCTATCGGCAGACGAAGAAATTATAGCCTATTTTACCAGCGCGGCAGATGCCGGTTTAAACGAAAATCCGATTGCTTTTCCTACAGCTTTTGAAAATCAAACAAATCCGCAAAGCATTTTTATCCGTAAAGAAAATCCGGAAACAGATTCTTGCTACCAATTATTGCAATTTCCTTTAAAGATAGAAAATTGTCCGCCTTTTATCCCGGATGGTTTTTCACCCAATAACGATGGCGTTAACGATGTGTTTGAGATAAGCGGATTATACGATATTTTTGAGAACTTTAATTTAAAAATATATACGCGTTATGGCAATTTAATTTACGAAGGCAATAATAATATACCGCCTTGGGATGGCACCAGTACGCAAGGTTTGACCAACACAGGCAAAAATTTACCAACCGGAACTTACTATTATATTCTCAATTTAAACGACCCCAATTACCAACTTATAAAAGGTTGGGTATATCTAAACCGATAATTTTTTTCAGTAAGAACCACCCAACAAGCGTTAATCTTTCTAAATAAGCCGGTTTAACTTCCGTAAATTAATCTTTACTGCTTAATTTTGCACTGCTTTTTATTCCTATGAATTTGAAAAATTATTTTACTATTATTTTATGCTGCTTACCGGCATTTGTTTTTGCACAAAATATAAGTGTAGATTTTAATTTTTATACGCCGCAAGAATTGGTAGAAAACATTTTAATAAACAGCGGTTGCATTGGCGATGTTACCGTAACCAACACCGTTAGCGGCGATTTTAACAACGAAAAAAGTTTCGGTTATTTTTCCGGTAACGGCAGTAATTTTCCTTTTCAGGAAGGTATTGTGATGAGTACAGGCCGTTTAAGTAACGTTCCCGGTCCTAACAACTCGCTGAGCGATGATGATGCGCCCGGTTGGGGAAGTGATCCGGATTTGGAAGACATCTTAGGCGAAAGCAATACCACCAACGCTACGGTAATTGAATTTGATTTTACACCAAATGCCAACAGCATTCAATTCCGATATATTTTTGCTTCGGAAGAATACCAGGAAGGTGACCAAAATACCTGTGTTTATTCTGATTTGTTTGGCTTTTTAATAAAGCCATTGGGTGGCGAATATGAAAATATTGCCGTGGTGCCAGACACTAATATTCCCGTAAAAGTTACCACCGTGCATCCCGAAATTCCCGGCGGTTGTGCTGCAGAAAACGAAGCTTATTTTGGTTCGTTTAACGGAACTGATCATCCTATAAATTTTAACGGACAAACAAAAGCGCTTACTGCGCAAGCAGATGTTGTTCCTAACACTACTTATCACATAAAACTTATTGTGGCAGACGAGCAGAATTATCGCTACGATTCGGCGGTTTTTTTAGAAGGCAGCAGTTTTAATATTGGTGCAAATCTAGGACCCAATTTAGTTGGTCAGGATGCACTTTGCCAAGGCGAAACCTACCAATTAAATGTTGGCGATAATGGTTTGACGCCGCAAAACTATACTTGGATTCTGGTAGAAGAAAATGGCAGCGAACAGGTTCTTGTAGAAAATCCTACGCAAGACAACTATACCGTAAATTCTCCCGGAACTTATAAAGTAGAAGTAGATTATGGCAATAATTGCATCGCGACAGATTTTGTGGTTATTGAGTATGTAGATTTGAGTTATTTAAGTAACGAAAGTCTTAGCGTTTGCGATGCAAATAACGACGGTTTAAGTGTTTTTAATTTAAACCAAAGTATTGGAAACCTGGTAGATAATCAGCAAAATTTAACCGTAAGCAATTTTTTCTTGTCTGCAGAAGATGCCGAAAATAATGTAGTTGCCAATGCAATTTCTAATCCGCAAAGTTTTGAAAACACAGAGCCCAATCAAATTATTTACGCGCGGATAGAAAGTCAGACTGGTTGTTTTAGGGCTTTAGAGATACAATTAAGCACCAATTTTAGTAATTATAATCCGGTTTACTTGGTTTCTTGTTCTACAGATCCTACCAATGTGGCTTTTATTTTAGAAGATGCAAATGCGCTTATCGCAGAAGAAATTGGTACCAACGCCTTTAGCGCTGTTTTTTACGCTACTGCGGAAGAAGCCGCCTCGCAGGAAAACCCTTTACCCGAAACTTTAAACCTACCCGAAACCGAATTACCTCAAAGCATTTTTGCTCGTTTACAAAACAGTTCGGGTTGTTTGGGAACTATAGAAGTTATTTTACAAAATATCGAGCCGCCAAAATTAGATAATAATTATCAAGTACCTCAATTCTGCGGAAGCGAAACCAACAACCTTACTTTAGAAGCTGGGGTAATAGAAAACTTAAGCTCTTATTCTTACGAATGGAATACCGGCGAAACCACGCCGAGCATCAGTATAGATTCTACCGGGGTTTATGAAGTTGCTATTACCAATACAAAAATTATAAACGGCAATACCTATACATGTACGTTAAACAACAGCTTTCAAATAGAAGGTTCTGGCGCGGCAACAATAGATTATACCGTTAGCGGAAATTTTGATAATTATACCATAGAAATTTTGGCCGAAGGTTTAGGAGATTATGTATTTGCTTTAGATAATGAAAATGGTCCTTTTCAAAGCGAAAATATTTTCAGTAATTTAAAAGGTGGCGAACATACAATTTATGTAAAAGATTTGAATGGTTGCGGTACTGTTTTAAAAAAGATCTATCTGTTGGATTATATGCAATTTTTTACCCCAAATTTTGATGGTTATAACGATTATTGGCAATTAAAAAATCCGAATAATGTTCAAACAGATGTAAGGAATATTTATATTTTCGACCGTTATGGGAAGCTGTTAACCAGCATTAGCGCCAACGGAAAATGGGATGGTACTTACCACGGTAAAAATATGCCTTCTAACGATTATTGGTTTAAGATTGTTTTAAAAAGCGGCCAAGAATTGAAAGGTCATTTTACGCTTAAGCGCTAAGAATTTTGTAGTTTATAAAGTTTTAAAAAGCAAGAGAATTAGATGAAGTTCAGTATAAAATCAGATTACAAACCAACAGGAGACCAGCCGGAAGCTATCAAGCAACTTACTAAAGGAATTGAAAGTAACGAAGCTTTTCAAACGCTTTTGGGGGTAACCGGTTCCGGTAAAACCTTTACAATGGCCAATGTGGTAGAAGAAGTGCAACGTCCCACTTTGGTTTTAGCGCATAATAAAACTTTGGCTGCCCAATTGTATAACGAGTTTAAAACTTTTTTTCCGGATAACGCAATAGAATATTTTGTATCGTATTATGATTATTACCAACCGGAAGCTTACATTCCCACTTCCGGAACCTATATAGAAAAAGATTTATCTATTAATGATGAGATAGAAAAATTACGCTTAAGCACTACTTCTTCTCTACTTTCGGGCAGACGTGATGTTTTGGTTGTTGCTTCGGTAAGTTGTTTATATGGTATTGGAAATCCGGTAGAGTTTCAAAAAAATGCTATTTCGCTTAAGCGAGATCAGCAAATATCGCGTACAAAACTTTTGCAACGTTTGGTGCAAAGTCTTTATGCCCGTACCGAAGGAGAATTCCATCACGGGAATTTTCGCATTAAAGGAGATACTGTAGATGTTTTTCCCGGCTATGCAGATGATGCTTTCCGGATTCATTTTTTTGGCGATGAAATTGAAGAAATAGAGTCTTTTGACCCGGTTAGCAATGAAGTTTTAGAAAAATATGAGCGTCTTACTATTTATCCGGCCAATATGTTTGTTACTTCGCCGGATGTACTGAATAATGCCATAGATCAAATTACTTTAGATTTAGGAAAACAGGTAGATTATTTTAAAGATATAGGCAAACCTTTAGAAGCAAAACGCCTAGAAGAACGTACCAATTTTGATTTGGAAATGATAAAAGAACTCGGTTATTGCTCTGGAATTGAAAACTATTCTCGTTATCTGGATGGCAGACAACCCGGCAGTAGACCTTTCTGTTTGCTGGATTATTTTCCGGATGATTATTTAATGATTGTAGACGAAAGTCATGTTACCATTCCGCAAGTTGGCGCTATGTATGGCGGCGACCGTTCCCGTAAAGAGAATTTGGTAGAATATGGTTTCCGTTTGCCAGCCGCTATGGACAACCGGCCTTTAAAAATGGAAGAGTTTGAAGCCTTACAAAACCAAGTGGTTTACGTAAGTGCCACGCCAGCTGATTACGAGTTACAAAAAAGCGACGGCGTTTATGTTGAGCAAGTTATTAGACCAACCGGTTTGTTAGATCCGGTTATAGAAGTGCGTCCTAGTTTAAATCAAATAGACGATTTAATTGAGGAAATTCAAATTCGTGTAGAAAAAGACCAACGAACCTTGGTAACCACTTTAACCAAAAGAATGGCAGAAGAATTAACCAAATATTTAAGCAGAATAGATATTCGTTGTAGGTATATTCATAGCGATATAGACACATTAGAGCGCGTAGAAATCATGCAAGATTTAAGAAGAGGTTTGTTTGATGTTTTGGTGGGTGTAAACTTACTGCGAGAAGGTTTGGACTTACCCGAAGTTTCTTTGGTGGCAATTTTAGATGCCGATAAAGAAGGCTTTTTACGCAGTAACCGTTCCCTTACCCAAACTATTGGTAGAGCGGCGCGACATTTGGAAGGAAAAGCCATTATGTATGCCGACAAAATTACCAACAGTATGCAAAAAACCATCGACGCAACCGAGTACCGTCGCGAAAAGCAAATTGCTTATAATGCAGAACACGATATTACGCCAACCGCGCTTAAAAAATCTTTAGACAATACTTTAGCAGGAAAAAAAGTACAACCGTACGAATTTAAACCGGCAGATAACCTAAAAGCCGCCGAAGAAGAAGTGGTTTATTTTGACGAAAGCCAGTTGGAAGATCGCATTAGAAATATCCGTAAAGAAATGGAAAAAGCTGCTAAAGAATTAGATTTTATGGCAGCAGCACGCTTTAGGGACGAAATAAAAATGTTGCAAGAAAAATTAAAAAAGAAAAAGGTTTAAGCTGAATTTAGAAAAAGGCAAATCATCATTTTTTAACTACAAATTGAGTATAAAAAAATCAATCTTCGAATCTTAAAAATATTGATTCGAAGATTGATTTTCTTTTTGTTATTTTGAAATAGCTACTTGCGTATTTATAGCATTGTTACTTCTTGTAATACTTTTTATATTTTTGGTACGCTATAGCTCCTAAAGCAAACCAACCTACCAATGAAATAACAATAAATTTATAGCTTATAATCTGGTCGCCACTGGCGTAAGAATGCAAGCCGGTAAGGTAAAAGTTAACGCCAAAATAGGTCATTAAAATAGAGCCAAAAGCTAAAATTGCGGCCCAATTAAAAGCAAATCTGCTACGTAAACCGGGAACCAGACGCATATGAATTACAAATGCATAAATCATAATACTTATTAATGCCCAAGTTTCTTTCGGGTCCCAACCCCAATAACGTCCCCAACTTTCGTTAGCCCATTGCCCTCCTAAGAAGTTACCAATGGTAAGTAAAACCAAACCAACGGTAAGCGCCAACTCTGTAATAATGGTAAGTTCTTTAATATTGAGCAGCATTTTACTGCGGTTTTTATCGTTGGTGAAAATCATCAGTAAAAGAGACGTAAGTCCTAAAATCATTCCAAGTGTAAACGGACCGTAACTTGCTACAATTACCGCAACGTGAATCATTAACCAATAAGAATCTAATACTGGTGCTAGATTGGCTATAGAAGGATCCATCCAATTCCAGTGCGCCACCATCAAAATCATAGAGGTAACAAAAGCGGTTGCTGCTGTAGTGAGGTCGCTTTTTCGGCCAAAAGCCAGTCCGAAAAACATTGTTGCCCAAGCTACGTAAATAATACTTTCGTAAGCATCACTCCACGGGGCGTGACCAGAAATATACCAACGAGCAATTAAAGCCAAAGTATGTAAAATAAACAGGACAAAAATTATTATCTGACTTGCTTTTACCAAATAACCGATAGATTTTTTGTTGTAAAATATTTGTACAATTACCAGTACAAACATTACCAAACCTGCTAACATATATTGCCAAAACAAGTTTCTAAAAACGTCGTATTCGTTATAAAGTATTTCGAGTTCTATTTTACGTTCAGAAGGTAAAACTTCTGAGCCGTATTTTTTTTGAAAACCTTTTATGCTTTCTAAAATATCGTTAGACTTGCTGTAATCTCCGGTAGTTTTAGCAGTTTGAATTGTTTGCATATACAAAGGCAACACTTTATGCACGTATAAAGAATCCGGTCCTTTAAATTTATCTGCGTGATCTTTTAGCATCGGGAAAGAAACCCATTTGTTATTTGGATCGTTTGGAATGGGAAAAATTCGCAAAATTCTTCCTTCCAAAGCATTGTACAGTAAATTTACTTTTTCGTCTGCAGAAATGAAATCTTTTTGAAATTGATTTTTCACTTTTGCCCGATACGCTTCTTCTAAAAACGGACTTAATTTATACGTACCGGTAGCATCAAAAAATTGAGCCAACCTAACATGTTTGTTGCCTTCTTTAATACCCAAAATATGGTGTAAACTATCGTTTTTTGCCTTTATGGAAATAAGGGGTACGTTATACCACAAAGTAGGATTTTCTGTCATAGAAAACAGCACTTGATCTGGGTTTAAACCTTCGTACTCGTTACTTTTACTAAGTTTACGAAGCAACTCAGACGAGTAGGTATGTGCAGGTTTCATTCTACCGCCGGCATCTTGTATTACCAATCTGCCAAATTTTGCGGCGTGTTCTTTTGAGATAGCGCTCATTTTTAGAACCGAATCAATTCTCGCTTTCGGAATTTCTACCGGCTCAGCAGCGTGATGGGCGTGTTCTTCTACTTGACTGTGATCTGGTTCGTTAATTTTGCCGGAAGTTGCGTCTTGTGCAAATCCCGAAAACCCAAACAATAACAGAAGTAAGCTAGCCATTTTGGCTTTTTTCTTCTTCAATTTTTTTAGCTGCGCTTCTAATTTTCCAAAACGTGAGCCTTTATCAAATAAAATCCACATTAAGCCTAGATATAGTAAGAAGTATCCAATATAGGTAATCCAAGTTCCCCACCAATCATGGTTTACAGAAAGAATGGTTCCTTTTTCATCTGCATCAAAACTAGCTTGAAAAAAACGATAACCTTTATAATCTAATACGTGGTTCATATAAATTTCGTGCGGAATAGATTCTCCGTTATCTATCAACTCTACTTTACTTTTAAAAGCTGCGTAACTTGGGGTAGGATTATCTGCCGTACCAGGATGTTTTTCTGCTATAAAATCGTTTAATTTTAAGGCAAAAGGCAACTCATATTCCTTACTTCCGTAACGAACATTTATTTCTAAATCACCTAATTCTACCGTTTTATAATCGTTTACAATTCCTCTTGCACCCAAAAGCTTAACGGTTTTGGTTCCTGCCTGCGAGGTTACTTGCAACACAACGCCGTCTGGTTGGCCATCTTGATTTACTTCGGTATCAACCATATCATAACGCCCTTTTACGGCCTCTTCCGGAAATACAAACTGCATTCCTGCCATATTATATAAAGAACGTAGCGCTAATTTTTGTGTAGAGTCTTTGGCAACATCGCTTTGTTTTTGGTCTGACATTCGCATATAAGTTCCTTCAAAAGGAGATCTTATTTTGTATTCGCCATCTTCCCATAAAATATTAATTGCACCTTCAGTAGGTTTATTAAAAGCAAAAAGTACATTATGTAAACTGGTAATTTCTCCTTCTTTAAGAAAATGATCATGTCTTGACCCACCACCGGCTTCTACGATTTTTAAAAAATTATCGCCATTTTCGTCTTTTACCAAACCTTCTTTTGCGCCGTGAATAAAGTCTACTACTTCAAACTGCACTTTTTCCCCCTTAAAATCTGTGGTAATGGTGGTAGAATTATCTACCCCGGGAGCCAGTACTAACTCGTGTTCTTGTGAGCGCCGCAAAGGCTTACCTTCATGTTCGCCGTCTATTAAGGTACTTAAATAGGTTTTTTCAGAAAGCATAGTGTTTGAAACCTGGCCTTCTCTAATTGGCATAATACCTTCATAACCTATATATCGCGTTACTCCTGCTCCTACAATTATCAAAAAGAAAGAGACGTGAAGCAAAAGAGTACTGAATTTTTCTTTTGTTAATAAGCGGTATCTTTTTATGTTTCCGGCAAAGTTTATGGCAAATAATAACATAATGGCTTCAAACCACCAAGCGTTATAAATCCAAACCCGCGCGGTTGCCGTTGTATAAGAATTTTCGACGAAAGTCCCAACGGCCATAGCAATTGCAAAAACTATAAATAAAACAGCCATTAATCGAGTGGAGAATAAGATACTCGCAAGCTTTTTTTGAATCATGGATAGCGTATTTAAAAACTGCACAAATTTATTGAATTTACTTCGATTTTAAGACAAAATTCACAGCTAAAGTCTACCAAAAAATGTTAATTTTAAGAAGCCGCGCTTATTTTATATTTTAGCGCTATGATACAGATAACCCTTTTAGGAACCGGCAATGTAGCCACGCATTTATTTAAGGTTTTTCATACTTCTGATAATGTGAAAATTAACCAAGTTTACAACCATAAAGAAGCAAGTTTATCGCCTTTTAAAAACTTGGTGAAAACTACCACCAAATTAGAAGAGCTAGAAGAAAGCGATATTTTTATTGTAGCGCTAAAAGACGACTTTATGGAAGAAACCATAAAAAAAATAGCAAAACCAACACGTCTTATTGCACATAGCTCGGGAAGTTTACCCTTATTACAAGAAAATTGCAGAAATGCAGTATTTTATCCCTTGCAAACTTTTTCTAAAAATACAGCGGTAGACTTTACGGAAATTCCGCTTTGCTTAGAAACAGAATTTGAAAAAGATTATGCTATTTTAGAAAATTTAGCCAAAAGCATCAGTAAAAAAGTATTTTCTATTTCTACTTCGCAACGCAAATCTTTACACCTTTCGGCTGTTTTTGTTTGCAACTTTGTAAATCATCTTTACAGCATTGGCGAAGATCTTTGTAAAGAAAACCAAGTTCCCTACTCTATTCTTACGAGTTTGATTACCGAAACTGCTCAAAAAGCAACTAAAAATTCTCCCGCGCAAGTACAAACCGGACCGGCTATAAGAAACGACCGCGAAACGATAAACCGGCATTTGTCGCAATTAAGTTCGGCTAATTTTAAAGAAATTTATACCTTGCTCACCCAATCAATTCAAGACAAACATGGCAAAAAATTATAAAGAAATTTTAAACGATATTAGCACGTTTGTTTTTGACGTAGACGGCGTTTTAACAAACGGTTCTATTTTGGTTTCTACCGAAGGAGAATTGCTGCGATCTATGAATATTAAAGATGGCTATGCGCTAAAACATGCAATAAAAAAAGGTTATACGGTGTGTATTATTTCTGGCGGTAAAAATGAAGGCGTGCGCAAACGCTTACGTAATCTTGGTATAACCGATATTTATTTGGGTATAGAAGACAAAGTAGAATGTTTAGACGAGTTTTTTGATATTTACGGAATAAAGCCGGAAAATGTAGCTTATATGGGAGACGATATTCCCGATACGCACCCAATGAAATTGATTGGCTTACCAACTTGCCCGCAAGATGCCGTAAACGAAGTAAAAAGTATTACAAAATACGTTTCGCATAAAAAAGGTGGCGAAGGCTGCGTACGCGATTTGATAGAACAAGTTTTGCGCGTGCAAGGAAACTGGAACAAATAATCCCCTAAATTTACTTTAACGTGAAATACCTTAAACTGGTTAGATGGCAAAACCTGTTAATGCTTGCTGCCACCCAACTCATTATAAAATACTATCTTTTTGAACCTTTTAATATTGCCATAACGCTAAACGATTTTGGTTTTGCTTTATTGGTAATATCTACACTTTTTTTAGCTGCCGGCGGTAATGTAATAAACGATATTTTTGATAGAGAAATAGATATAGTAAACCAACCCAAAAAGCAGTTAATCGGTAAAAATATAAGCGAAAAAACCGGTTATAATTTATTTCTAGTCTTTAATATAATAGGTGTTGGTATAGGTTTTTATTTATCTAATCTAATACAGAGACCAGAGTTTGCCGCAATTTTTATAGGTATCTCTGCCCTGTTATATTTATATTCTTCTTACATAAAATCGTATGCTGTAGTTGGTAATTTGCTAATAAGTATTTTGGTTGCAATGAGCATAATTATTGTGGGAATTTTTGATTTAATGCCGGCAATTACTACCTACAACCAACAATCGCAACTTACCATTTTTTCAATTTTATTAGACTATGCAATTTTTGCTTTTCTTATTAATTTTATTCGCGAAATTGTAAAAGACCAACAAGATATTAATGGCGATTATAAAGCCGGCTTAACAACCTTGCCCATTTTATTGGGCCAGGAACGCGTTAATAAAGTAGTTTTTGTTTTGTTGCTTTTACCACTGGCAGCGAGTATTTACTATATTTACAACTATTTATACACCCAAACTTTAGCGGTAATTTATGTTTTAGTGTTAATTGTTGCCCCTTTACTTTACGGAATGGTAAAAATATGGACAGCAAACACGGCTAAAGATTACAGTTTGATCAGTTCAATTTTAAAACTGATTTTAGTTTTTGGTATTTTATCGTTAGCGCTTTATCAATTTATTTTATCATGATTTTAGCTGAAAAACTCCGGGATAAAAAAATTATTTTAGGCTCTGCCTCGCCCAGGCGTCAGCAGTTTTTAAAAGATTTAGGACTTTCTTATTCGCTACAATTAAAACCGGTAGAAGAAGTTTATCCCAAAAATCTCAAACCGGAAGAAGTAGCAATTTACCTGGCAGAATTAAAAGCAAAAGCCTTTAAAGAAAATTTAGGTTTAAACGATTTATTGATTACAGGAGACACAATAGTTTGTTTAAACAAAAAAGTTTTAGGAAAACCAAAAAATTCCGCGGAAGCTAAAAAAATGCTTTTAAATTTATCTGGAAAAGAACACCAAGTTATCTCTTCGGTTTGTTTGAAAAATAGCTTAAAAACAGTAAGCTTTTACGATAGTACAAAAGTTTTCTTTAAAGAATTAACCCCCACCGAAATAGATTTTTATATAGAAAACTTCTCTCCTCTTGACAAAGCCGGCGCTTACGGCATACAAGAATGGATAGGTAAAATTGGCGTAGAAAAAATAGAAGGCTCTTATTTTACCGTTATGGGAATGCCGGTACATTTGCTTTACAGAGAATTACTGAAATTTTAGTTAAGTTTTACGCTTCAATTACTTTTAGAAGTATCTTTGCAAAAAATTAAACTACTTAAAAAATGGACAGTATATTTTTAACCTATCAGACAGAAATATCGTTTACTGCGGGGTTAATTATTTTTATGCTTTTTTTACGTTTGGCTTTAAAGACTGCTGCTAAAAAAGTAGGCAAACGCGAAGATATTAATATAGGTCGCATTAATTTGATGTTTAAGTACATCAATGTTTTGGTTGTTTTTATCGCTGCATTTTTACTCTTGCTCATTTGGGGAGTAGAAGCTTCCAGATTGGCCTTGGTTTTTTCTTCTGTGTTTGCGGTGCTTGGCGTGGGTTTATTTGCTATTTGGTCTATTTTAAGCAATATTACCTCCGGGGTTATTTTGTTCTTTTCTTTTCCGTATAAAATTGGCGATAAAATTCAAATACACGACAAAGACTTTCCCATAGAAGCCATTATAGAAGATATTCGCGCTTTTCAGTTGCATTTGCGCACTGCAGACGGGGAGTTAATTACTTATCCCAACAATTTAATCTTGCAGAAACCGGTATCCTTAAAAAAGAAAAACCCATTAAACGACGATGGCGCAGATGCGGTTTAAATTCGTGCCTTTGCCATAACTTCTTTATAAAAACCATATAAAAGCTGCATTTCCCGCTTGCCTTGTTTTTTACCTATCCGACCACCAATGTAGAGTGCCAACCACATAAGAACCAAAAAAACACCAACGCCAATTGGTACAATAATACCTTGCTTTAAACTATACAAAGAGTAACCCCAAGCCAGAATGCCCAAGAAACTGGTAATTAAAACAAAATGTAAAAACATAAACATTGTCCAAACTGTAGGATTTGGGCCAAAAAAACCGTGTATTTTATCCTTGCCTTCGAAGTCTGTTTTTATTTCCAGATGCAGTTGCGGCGTCCAAAAATTTTGATCTTTTTTAGGAATTTTAATAAAAATATGCGTGTCTACCAAAGACACAATAAAGCGTTTCTGACTTGTTTTTTCTGCCTTAAAACTTTCAAAAAGCGACTCTTTTTCTACGGGCAAAGGCTCGTCAAACCTTGGTCTTAGCACTATTTCGTTAGATAACTCCATTAGCTTATAATAGATTAAACTACCTTAATTAAAGTTAGTATATTTGGAAAAAACTGATAAACGCCTTATGAAAAAAATAAGTTTAAGCCTGTTTGCGCTACTTTTTGCTTTTTCTTCTTTTAGTCAATATAAAACACAACTTAACAGCTCCGAAATATATCAAAAAATTGAGAAACTCAACTTTTTAGGTTCGGTTTTATATATTGCCGCCCATCCGGACGACGAAAACACCAAACTTATTTCTTACCTTTCTAAAAACCTGCACGCCAGAACCGGCTATTTATCGCTTACGCGAGGAGACGGCGGTCAAAATCTTATTGGTCCCGAAATACGCGAAGCTTTAGGCGTTATTCGTACACAAGAATTGTTGGCTGCAAGAAGAATTGACGGCGGCGAACAATTTTTTACCCGCGCCAACGATTTTGGTTATTCTAAAAATCCTACAGAAACACTTTCAATATGGGATAAAGAAAAAGTATTGAGCGATGTAGTTTGGACAATCAGGAAATTTCAGCCAGATGTAATTATCAATCGGTTTGACCATCGTACAGAAGGCAGGACACACGGGCATCATACCGCTTCTGCCCGACTAAGTATGGAAGCTTTTGACCTTGCCGGCAAAAAAGGTAGTTTTTCAGAACAGTTAGATTATCTATCTACTTGGCAACCAAAACGCATGTTTTTTAATACTTCTTGGTGGTTTTACGGAAGCCAAGGAAAATTTAAAAATGCCGATAAATCCAATATGCTGGCCGTAGATGTTGGTAATTATTATCCAGTATTGGGAAAATCTAACACAGAAATTGCTTCTTTAAGCCGGAGTCAGCATAAATCGCAAGGTTTTGGAAATACCGCTGTACGCGGAAAAGATTTAGAATATATTGAACTTATAAAAGGGAAAATGCCAGCGGGTCAAGAAGCCATTTTTGCCGGCATTAATACCAGTTGGAGTCGGCTTAAAAACGGAAAAGAAATTGGCGAATTGGT
The DNA here is from genome assembly GCF_006546625.1 of Haloflavibacter putidus. GTDB lineage: Bacteria > Bacteroidota > Bacteroidia > Flavobacteriales > Flavobacteriaceae > Mesonia > Mesonia putida. The sequence continues at coordinate 74,504 of NZ_VIAR01000002.1, read as the reverse complement.
AAGCGAAATCCAGCGTGATTATGATTTTAAAAATCCATCGCACAGCATTCCGAAATTGCTTCAGGTTTACACTAAAATAGAGCAGTTAGAAAATAAACATTGGCAAGAAATTAAGCTAAAAGAAGTAAAAGAAATCATTGCTTCTGCTGCCGGTTTATACCTAGAAGCTTACGCGGAAAATCAAATAGCAACTCCAAACGATTCTGTTAAAGTAAATATTGAAGTAACCAATCGTAATGAACTGGATACTAATGCTTATAGTGTTTATTTTAATGAAACTAATTTTACCAAATCTATACAGAAAAACCTAAGTAACAACACTTCTTATAACACAACGGTAAATTTCAAACTGCCAAAAGAAATAGCCTATTCCAGTCCGTATTGGTTAGACTTGCCACACACAATTGGTATGTATAAAGTACCCGAACAATTAAAGCGTGGCAAGCCGGAAAACGATGCCGCTTTAAACGCGGTTTTTAACCTAAATATAAATGGCACAAAATTGAATTTTACCAAGCCCGTAGTTTATAAAACTAATGATGCGGTAAAAGGAGAAGTTTATAAGCCTTTTTTAATCGTACCAAAAATAAGTTTAAAAGTAGAACCGGAGATTTTAATCTTTAACGAAAATACTTCTAAAGCGATTAGCCTTAAAGTAAAAAATAATTCTTCGGCCACAGAAGGAGAGTTACGCTTAGAAGCAGGAGAAAACTGGCAAATTGAACCAGCCGCCATACCGATTAGCTTTCAGAAAAAGGGAGAAGAAAAAACTTTTAGGTTTAAGATAACTCCTCCTAAAGAAAAAACAACGGGTAAATTAAAGGCGTTTTTCTTCCGTAAAGGAAAAAAATACAGCCAAGAAAATGCGATTATAGATTATGAGCATATTCCGCAACAAAGCATCCTTTCTCCTGCAGAAGCCAAATTAATAAAACTTGACATCAAAAAGAAAGGTGAAAAAATTGCTTACATTCAAGGAGCGGGAGATAAAGTTGGTGAAAGTTTAACCCAAATTGGCTATGATGTAACCTATTTGACGCCGGCAGAAATAAACCAAAACAAATTGGCACAATTTGATGCCGTAGTTGTTGGCATTAGAGCCTACAATGTTTTAGAAAGCTTAAAATACAAGCAAAAAACTTTATTCGATTTTGTGAAAAACGGTGGAAATATGCTAGTGCAATACAATACCGCCCACGCTCTAGAAACCAAGAATCTTGCGCCTTATTCTTTAAAACTTTCGAAAAACAGAGTTACCAACGAAAATGCTAAGGTAGACTTTTTAGCACCCGAACATCCGGTTTTAAACGCTCCAAATAAAATTACGAAAGCAGATTTTGAAAATTGGGTACAAGAAAGAGGTTTGTATTTTCCGGAGGAGTGGAATAAAAAATTTACACCAATTTTAGGAATGAACGATGAGCAGGAAACTCAAAAGAAAGGTAGTTTATTAGTAGCTCCTTACGGAAAAGGCTATTACATTTATACCGGGTTAAGCTTTTTTAGAGAATTGCCTGCCGGCGTGCCCGGTGCTTACCGCTTATTTGCCAACTTGTTATCTTTAGGAAAATGAAAAACGAAAAGCCTGAAAAATACCACTGGAAAAAGAGTTACACCTTGGTTTTAATAACCAATGCAGTGTATGTAATCGTATTTTATTTATTTATGCGTTATTTCGCTTAAACCTATATCTATGCATTATTTAGATTTAATCGTTCTGTTTTCTACCTTAGGTTTTATTGTTATTTATGGCTATTATCAAACGCGTGGAAGCAAAAATGTTAGTGATTATTTAAAAGGTGGCAATCAGGCTAAATGGTATACAGTTGGTTTGTCTGTAATGGCAACCCAAGCCAGCGCTATTACTTTTTTATCTACACCCGGGCAAGCTTTTCATAGCGGGATGGGTTTTGTGCAGTTTTATCTTGGCGTACCCGTTGCAATGGTAATTATAAGCATGGTTTTTATTCCTATTTACCATCGTTTAAAAGTTTATACTGCCTACGAGTATTTAGAAGATCGATTTGATTTAAAAACCAGAACTTTAACTGCAATTCTATTTTTGGTACAACGCGGCGTGGCGGCCGGAATTACCATTTTTGCGCCCGCAATTGTACTTTCGGCAGTTTTAGGTTGGGAACTTGCAACTCTAAATATTTTAATTGGCGTTTTGGTAATAATTTACACAGTTTCTGGTGGCACTAAAGCGGTAAGCTTAACACAAAAACAGCAAATGGCAGTAATTTTTGTAGGAATGTTAACCGCTTTTTTCCTAATTACCAGTTATTTGCCCGATGAGATAGGTTTTTCTAATGCTTTAGAAATTGCCGGCGCAAATGGCAAATTGGAAGTTTTAGATTTCTCATTCGATTTTGAAAATCGTTATACTTTTTGGAGCGGACTTATAGGCGGCAGTTTTTTGGCCCTCTCCTATTTTGGTACAGATCAAAGTCAGGTGCAACGCTATTTATCTGCAAGCTCTGTTAGGGAAAGTCAGATGGGTTTAATTTTCAATGGTTTGCTAAAAGTGCCAATGCAATTTTTTATTCTTTTAGTTGGAGTAATGGTGTTTATTTTTTATCAATTTAATCCAACTCCACTCAATTTTAACCCTGCCGCAGAAGCAGCTATAGAAAATTCTTCCGTAGAGCAAGAATATAAAGATTTACAACAAGAGTTAACCAATAACGAGGCAGAAAAAGCAAAAACTTCTTTGGCTTTCGCCGAAGCAAAAAAAGCAAATAACGAAAATGCCGAACAACTAAAAACCCAATTGGTAAATCTGGAAACCGAAAATAAAAGCATTAGAGAAGCTGCCAATTCGCTTATTAATAAAGCAGACCCAGATATTGAAACCAACGATAAAGATTATGTATTTATACATTTTATATTAAATAATTTGCCACGTGGATTGATAGGACTTCTGTTGGCTGTAATTTTAAGCGCGGCAATGTCTTCTACCGCTTCAGAATTAAATTCTTTAGCATCTACCACCGCAATGGACCTTTATAAAAGGAATAACAAAACAGAACATTCCGAAAAGCATTATTTAAATGCTTCCAAACTTTTTACTTTGGCTTGGGGAATATTTGCTATTGGGGTTGCCAGTGTGGCCAATTTATTTGATAACCTTATACAATTGGTAAACATTATTGGTTCTATCTTTTATGGCAACGTTTTAGGAATTTTCTTATTAGGTTTTTTCGTAAAATATGTAAAAAGCAAAGCTACTTTTACCGCAGCTATTATTACCCAAGCTATCGTAGTTTCAGGTTGGTGGCAAGAATGGATGCCTTATTTGTGGTTAAACCTTTTTGGGTGTGCTTTGGTTATGGGTATTGCTCTATTATTACAAAGCTTCGAAAACAAAAACTAAAAAAAAGCCAATTTAACTTTAGCTAGTTAAATTGGCTTTTAGTTTTAAAAAACGGATTTTGCAATTACTGCACGCCCCACTCTTTTAAAGTCTCTTTATTTAATTTTATATAATGCGCGTCTTCATTTTTTTCAGCTAATTGAAGCGATTTTTTTAAGGTTTGCATTGCTTCTTTTTTCTTACCCAATTGCGCTTGAATTAAAGCTTTTTGTCGCAGCATCCAATGACCGGGATTATCGCTCATGCTTATAGACTTATCTACCCAGCCTAATGCTTTTTCTAATTCTTTGTTTTCTGCAGCATAGTAACTTCCCGCCGCGTAATAATCTGCCGCAGTAGGCTTACCACTAAGCGTTGTTTCAATACTTTTTACGGCTTTTTCCATAGATGGTGTTGTAATAGCAATTGGCACCATAGTATTTTGCCACATAATACGTAAAACAGCAGAATCGTTTCGTAAATTATCAAACAATAATGTAAAAGTTTCCATACTATAATCTATTTCTTCCGCTCTTACCGAAACGCGTAAAGCTTCTTTACTCTTATCCCATTTTGATGGTAATCCCCAATTTTTGGTATTTGAATAAAAAATAATTTCCCAAGTTTCTTTACCTGGAATGGTATATAAAGCATAACTCCCCGCTTTTAAAGCTTTGCCTTCTACAGTAACATCATCCTTAAAACTTACAACTGTATTTTGGTTAGCGCCGGTTCGCCATTTTTTTCCGTAAGGTATTAATTCACCAAAAATTTCTCTTCCTTTTAAAGAAGGTCGCGAATAATCTATACTAATATTAGTTAATCCCACCATCTGCTCAATGCTTGCTTTAGGACTAGGTTGCGGGGTTTCAACTTGAGCTGTAAGCGTTAGTCCAATAAATAAAAATAAAATAAGAAATGTTTTTTTCATGTGTAGATAAGTTTAATTTTTAGTAAAAATACATAATTTTTATACTAATAGCTTTTTAAAGATTCTTTTTTACACCAAATACCCTACAAAAAATCAATTTTATGAATAATATGCTCGAATATTAAAATAACAATTTTATATTTACGCTAATTAAAACTTTAAACAAATGAATAGGAAAAAAATTACCCTTTGGATGCTACTTTGTATAGCATTTCCGACATTTTTATTTGCACAATCAAACGGATTATGGCAACGTGTTGACCAGAATTCTATTAAGCAAGATAATGTTTTGGAAAGCTACACAAAGGTAGACAAATTTGAAACATTTTATTTAAATGTAAATGCGCTAAAAACTAGTATTTTGCAAGCTCCTTTGCGAAATAACGGAACAAACACATCTGTAGAAATCAATTTTCCGGTTTCTAACAATGCTGTAAAAAAGTTTTCTATCTATAAAGTTCAAACTTTAAGTCCTGGACTTAGTGAAAAATTCCCTTCTATTACTTCTTATGTTGGAATTTCAAAAGATAAGAAAAATAGAATTCGTTTAACTTTAACCAACCAAGGCCTTTACGGAATGCTATCTTCTACAGAAGGTACTATTTATATAAACCCTTACACCAAAACCGGTGATATTTACACTGTTTTTAATAGAAAAGATAGTTACCGTTCTCAAGACGTAATGAGGTGTTTGGTAGAAAGCCAAATATCTGAATCTAGAATGCTAGGTAATACTTCTAATTTAATAGATGTAGACGAAAGTGTTTTAAGAAATTACGAATTAGCCGTAGCTACCACTGGAGAGTATTCTACTTTTCACGTAAACCAAGCCGGATTACAAAATGGCACTGACCAAGAAAAGAAAACGGCAGTTTTATCTGCAATAGCGGTTACAGTAGACCGTGTAGCAGAAGTTTATGAAAGAGATTTAGCGGTAACTTTTGAATTGGTACCAGACAACGAAGATATTATTTATTTAGACCCAACTACAGATCCATTTCAAAATGGAAATGCAAGTGTTTTAATTAACCAAAGTCAAACAGAAATAGATAACACCATTGGTCCTGGAAACTATGACATAGGCCATACTTTTAGTACCGGAGCAGGAGGTTTAGCACAGCTAATGTCTGTTTGTTCTGTAAATAAGGCAAGAGGTATTACAGGTATTAATGCGCCGGTTGGTGATGCATACGATATTGACTTTGTGGCGCACGAGATAGGTCATCAATTTGGCGGTAACCATACCTTTAACGGTGACACGGGAAGCTGTGCAGGTGGTAACAGAAATAATGCCACTGCAGTAGAACCGGGAAGCGGATCTACTATAATGGCATACGCCGGAATTTGCCCGGGAGAAAATGTACAAAACAATAGTGATCCTTACTTTCACGCAATAAGCATTGGAGAGATGTATAATTTTGTGTCTAACTCTATTGGCGGTAACTGCCCTACAGACGAAACTATTGGCAATTCTGCCCCGGTAATTATTCCTGGAGACGACAAGACAATTCCTTACGGTACTGCTTTTAGATTAACAGCAGACGCAACAGATGCAGACGGAGATGAGTTAACCTATACTTGGGAACAAACAGATACAGAAATCACCCCTGCTCCCCCAACCCCATCAGCAACACAAGGACCGGTTTTTAGATCGCGTAACTCCTTTGATGATCCAACACGTTATTTTCCGGAGAAAACTAGTGTTTTAGCTAACAACTTAACTCCCACATGGGAAGTTATTCCTGACGTTGCCAGAACTTTTAACTTTGCAGTTACCGTTCGTGATAACAATGTATTGGGCGGGCAAAGTTCTCGTGACGATGTTGTAATAAATGTTGCTAACACAGGACCTTTTCAGGTAACCTCGCAAGCTACCTCTGGTATTAACTATGACCAAAACGAAACTTTTGAAGTTACTTGGGATGTTGCCGGTACAGATGCCAACGGTATTAACACCAGCAACGTAAATATTTTAATTTCATATAACGCAGGTATTGCTTTTACAGAAGTATTGGCCACCAACGTCCCTAACACAGGTTCTGCAATGGTACAAGCTCCTATTGGCCAAAGTTCTTCTCTTTGTAAAATTATGATAGAACCTGTAGATAATGTTTATTACGCCTTAAACAGTACATTGTTTAGAATTACATCAGACTTATCTACAGAAGATGTTTTAGCTTCTACTTTTGCGGTTTATCCAAACCCAAATAATGGTTCTTTTACCATTAGCATGAAAGAGAATACTAGCGAAGTTTATACTGCAAACGTTTACGACATAAGAGGGAGACTAATAAAGAATTTTGAAGTTAACCCTTCTACTTCTTTAGAAAAAAGAGTTTCTTTAGATAATGCTCAAGCCGGAATTTACTTATTAGAACTAAGTAACGGCAAGCAAAAAACGGTTAAAAAATTAGTGGTAAACTAATTAATAAACTTCTAATTACAACAAAGGTCGTTCTTAACAAGAACGACCTTTTATGTATAGTACAGTAAAAATTTTCTTATTTAAAATTCATAATCAGCCACTATAGATTTTATAATTTGTGGCACTTGGTTGTTTTCAAAATTGATTGTTAATTTTCCATTCTTCAAATTTAAACTACCTTCATGCACTTTAAAATATCCGGCAGAGCCTTTACAAAAACAAAACCTTCCGTAAGTAAAATTTACTGTACTTAAAGCTTTATTATTCAATTGTAATTCTTTTTTATTTACAGGAATTTCAAATAAGACCTCTTCACGATATTGGCCATCCATCATTTTTTCATCCTGATTTTTATTAAATTCATATTTTATAACATGCGTAGAGTCGCTATCTTTTAAATTTGGAGAAAGCATACCAATACCATCTTTAGAATACGCAATTTTTTTATTCTTCATTAGCTCTATGGTGCAATTTGCTTCTCTAGGACAATCGCTCTTTAGAGTTAGACTTTTTATATTTTTAAAAGAATCTGTCTGGGTTTCACTGGTAGCGTTATGCGTAGTATTACAAGCAAAAGTTCCAAGTAATACGGCTACTAAAAAGGATTTTTTCATAATTAAAGTTTTAATAAATGTACTTAAATATTCAGTAAAGCTAAATAAAAGTATAAAAAGAATAACTTTTGTTTAACTATTACAAAGCAACATTAAACACTTATTTTTTTATATTTGTTTTATGAAAATTTACACTATACACGAAAAGCAAAAGCTTCCCATTAGTTTAGATAAAGCTTGGGATTTCTTTTCCGATCCTAAAAATCTTAAAATTATCACTCCAGATTATATGGGTTTTGATATTGTGAGCGGCGCAGACAGAAAAATGTATTCTGGACAAATAATAGAATATATCGTAACGCCAATAGCCGGAATAAAAACCAAATGGGTAACCGAAATTACCCACATAAAAGAAAAAGAATTCTTTGTAGACGAACAGCGTTTTGGACCTTATAAATTATGGCACCACAAGCATTTTTTAACACCAATAGAAAATGGAGTTTTAATGGAAGATTTACTTCACTATAAACTCCCAATGGGAAAATTGGGACAGTTGGCACACCCATTATTAGTAAAACCTAAACTGCAAGAAATTTTTGATTATCGTTTCAAAAAATTACACCAACTCTTTGGAGAATATAAAACACACTAAAATGAAAAATATATTATTAATTGGCGGTAGCCACGGAATTGGTTCCGAAATTGCAAATTTATTACAGAAAGATTATACCGTTTATGCTGCCTGTCGTACAAAAGGAGAATTAGAAAATAAGAAAGTTACTTATTTAGAATTCGATGCTTTAAAAGATGATATAAGTAAATTAAATTTACCCGATACTTTAGACGGTTTTATATTTTGCCCCGGCACAATTAATTTAAAACCTTTTAAAATGCTGAATCCGGAAACTTTTGAAAAAGATTTTGAGTTAAATTTTATGACTTTGGTAAAAAGTTTGAACGGTGTTTTTTCTAAATTAAAAAACGCAAAACAGGCAAGTATTGTATTTTTTAGTACCGTAGCAGTTCAAACGGGAATGCCGTTTCATACCAGTATTGCTGCTTCCAAAGGTGCTATTGAAGGTTTTGCGCGGTCACTCGCCGCAGAGCACGCGCCGCAAATGCGCGTAAATGTTGTGGCGCCAAGTTTAATAGATACTCCCTTAGCGGAAAAATTACTTGGTAGCGATAAGAAAAAAGAAAAAATGGCAGATAGGCATCCGCTAAAGCGAGTAGGAAACACAAACGATATTGCCCAAATGGTGCAGTTTCTAATAAGCGATAAAACCAGTTGGATTACCGGTCAAGTATTGGGCGTTGATGGTGGTTTATCTTCTTTAAATATTCAGTAAAAAATGGCTACAGAGAAGTATAATATTTTTTGGTTTAGAAGAGATTTACGGCTAGATGACAATATTGGTTTGTTAGAAGCTCTAAAAGAAAACATACCGGTACTTCCCATTTTTATTTTTGATACAGAAATTTTAAGAGATTTACCTAAAGATGATGCGAGAGTTACTTTTATTCATCAAAAAATACAAGAAATAAGAAAAGAGCTTCAGGACAAATACAATAGTTCTATGGCAATATACCAAGGCAAACCCATAGAAATATTTAAAGAGCTTTTACAAAACTACTCTATAAATGCTGTTTATACCAACCGTGACTACGAACCTGATGCACAAGATAGAGATGCAGCAATAAAAGAATTATTACAAAAAGACAATATAGATTTTCATCTCTTTAAAGATCAGGTGATTTTCGAAAAAGACGAAATTGTAAAAAAAGATGGCGACCCCTATTTGGTATACACGCCCTATATGAAAAAATGGAAAACACAATTTGATGCAGACAAGTTGCAAGTTCATTATACTACAACGCATTTGGATAATGTGATTAAAAATACGCGTTTACCCAATCTGAGTTTATCAGATGTAGGTTTTAAAAAATCCTCTATAGAAATTCCAGATTATGATTTAACACCAAACTTGATAGATAATTACGAAAACACCCGTAACATACCTTCTAAAGAAGGAACTTCTAGATTGGGCGTGCATTTACGTTTTGGAACTATTGGCATCCGTAAAGTAATAAAAAAAGCTGCCAATAGTAGCAATAAAACTTTTTTGGAAGAACTTATATGGCGCGAGTTTTTTATGCAGATTTTATATCATTTCCCTGAAACCCTTACAGAGGCTTTTAAGAAAAAATACGATAATATTAAATGGCGAAACAATAAAGATGAATTTGAACAATGGAAGAATGGTAAAACTGGCTTTGCCCTCATAGACGCTGGCATGCGGCAACTTAACCAAACCGGCTTTATGCATAATCGCGTAAGAATGGTGGTTGGTAGTTTTCTTACGAAACATTTATTGATAGATTGGCGCTGGGGCGAAGCCTATTTTGCAGAAAAACTCTTAGATTACGAAATGGCCTCTAACGTTGGTAATTGGCAATGGGTTGCGGGAAGCGGTGTAGATTCTATGCCGTATTTTAGAATTTTTAACCCGAATAGCCAGTTAGATAAATTTGATAAAAATAGAGAATACGTAAAACACTGGATTGATGAATACAATACCAACGACTATCCGGATAAAATGATAGATCATAAAACAGCACGTGAACGCTGTTTAAAAGAATACAAAAAAGCAGTTAAAAGCTAATTACATTTCTTTGTATAGTTTATACATACGCTCTCTAGTCATTTTTTCGCGCCAATTATTTCCTAAAGCATTTTCCCACAACGGATCCATCTGCATAGAAACATCTATCATAATATTAATTTGCTCATCGCTGAGGTCTTTGCAAATATTTTGCGGAATGTTTATCTGGTGTTTCTCTACCATTTGCTTAAAAATTTTCACATCTTTAGGGTAAAAATCTTCTAATTTGTCAAAAACAATGCAATTGCCAATACCGTGATGTGTTCCTAAAAGATAAGACAAACCATAGCTTAAAGCGTGCGCTACCCCAACTTGTGAGTAAGCAATACTCATACCGCCGTGCCAAGAAGCCATCATTAATTTTGCGCGGGCTTCTTCTTCATTTTTGTAAGAATCGTTTAAAAATATGTCTAAACAAAGTTCGTATGCTTTCTCGCCGTAGCTTTCGCTAAAGGTATTAAGATAAGTTCCGTTAAGAGATTCTACACAATGTATAAAACAATCCATACCCGTATAAAACCATTGGTCTTTTTCTACGGTTTTGGTTAAATCATAATCTAATATTACTTGATCAAAAGGCGTAAAATCTGAGTTGATTCCTAATTTTTTCTCTGGCCCGGTAAGAACGGTTGTTCTAGAAACTTCTGCGCCGGTACCGGAGATTGTTGGTATGCCAACGTGATATAATGCTGGTCTTTTCACCAAATCCCAACCTTGATATTCTGAAGATTTCCCGGGGTTTTTCAATAAAATAGCAACTGCTTTTGCTAAATCTAACATAGTGCCGCCACCAATGCCAACAATACCGCTTGGCATTAATTGAAAATCATTTTTAATTTTTTCTACTAAGGCATCTACTTGAGCTGTAGACGGCTCTTCTTCCGCAGAAATAAAGATAATTTTATCGTTTCCTTTGGTATGTATACGATTTAAAAATATGGTTTCGTTTTCAAATACGCTATCTACCAAAAATATAAATGGCGCTCCAATAGCTCTTTTCTCGTTAAGTATAAACGGTAATTGATCAAAACTACCTTTGCCAAAAACAACTTTTGGCACCATTGGGAAGTTTTTAAAACCGGGATCTGCTTTGGTTTTTTTTACTGGTTTTGAGGTGGCTTTTTTAGAATCGTCTGTCCAAATTTCATTTGCTTCTTGCAAGTCTTCCGGTGTATCAATCTCGATACCTTGCGCATTACTTTCTATCATTTTTATTGTTTTACCATATTCTAAATAACGTAAGCATTCTATCTTTTCTGCAGCTTCTACCGCCCGCATTGGCAGATGATAAAAATCTAACAAAGCACTTTTTCTAAATGCATAAATACCTTTATGCTTATAATAAGTAAGCTTGGTTTCTTGGTCTCTTGGGTAAGGTATTGGCGATCTAGAAAAGTAAAGCGCAAAATTATTTTGATCTACCACCACTTTTACCGTATTGGGATCTGTAATCTCTTCGTGAATACTTATGGGAGTCATTAAAGAAGCTAAATCTATTTTTTCTGCATCTTCTTGTTTAAAAACTTCCAAAACCTTTTCTAGACTTTCTTTTTTGGTAAAGGGTTCATCTCCTTGCACATTTACAACAATATCTACATCCATATCTGCAACAGCTTCGGCAATTCTGTCGCTACCGCATTCGTGCTGTTCTTTACTTCTTATTGCTTTGCCGCCGTTATTTACAATTTCGTCATAAATTATAGGACTATCGGTAACTACAAATACTTCATCAAAAAGCTGAGTAGCTACAGTAGCCTCATAGGTTCTTCTAATTACGGACATCCCGTTGAGTTCTTGCATTAATTTACCGGGAAATCTTGTTGCAGCGTAACGTGCGGGTATCATAGCGATAACCTTCAAATTTGTAGTACTCAAAATATTATTGCTTTTTTATAATTAATCAAATGTAAGGCTTTTTTAAACCAAAGGGAATTTAAAAGGCTAAATATAGCTAAGAATTCTCGACAAAAAAATCGTCTTTAAAACCTATTAAATATAACTTTTCTTGTGCCCGCGTGCAAGCCGTGTATAACCAACGTAAATATTCTTGCGTAATACCATCGCGCAAATAAGGTTGCTCTACAAAAACGGTATTCCATTGGCCACCTTGCGATTTATGACAAGTTATAGCGTAACTAAATTTAACTTGCAAAGCATTAAAAAACGGATTGTTTTTTACCTTCATAAATCGCTTGTATTTAGAAGTTTCGTCGGCATAATCTTTATTAACCTCTTGATAAAGTTTGTTGCTATCTTCGTAAGGCAATGCGGGCGCGTTAATATCTAAAGTGTCTAAGAGAATCACCGTTTCAAAAGCTTTCATTTTGGGATAATCTACCATTTGCACGTTTACTTCGGCAAACCTAAAACCATATAATTCTTTAATTGCAAAAATCTCTAGTATTTCTAAAATATCGCCATTGGCAATAAATCCGGCTTCAGAATTCGGTTTAATCCAAAAATAATTATTCTTTACCACCATAAGGTAGTCGCCGGCGCTTATTTCGCTTTCGCGGAAAAGAATGCGCGAACGTATTTGTTGGTTATAAATATTTGCTCGTTTGTTAGATTGAACAATAATAGCTGTTTCTTCATGCCCTAAATTGCTGTAAGCATCGTTAATGGCATCCATAATTTCATAACCGTCTACTAAACGCTCAAAATCTCCTCCTACATTTTTATTGAATTTAAAACTCTCATAAAATTCATCTGCCAAAACTTCTCGCAACTTCGTGGCATTTTCTAAAATACCACTTTCTAGGTTTTGCCGCACTACTTCGGTAAGTTCTATCTGGTCTACATCTTTTTGAAAGCTCAAGCTTAATTTATCGGCTTCTAAAGCCGGACTTATAGCCAACTTTACAGGTGGTAATTGCGCGGTGTCACCAATAAACATAAGTTTACAATTTCTGCCGGAATAAACATACTCTATCAAATCGTCTAATAAAGAACCGTTTTCAAAAAGTTTAGAATTTTGAGAATGGTCTGATATCATAGAAGCTTCATCTATAATAAAAATCGTGTCTTTATGCTTATTGCGTTGCAAAACAAATTCTACCTTAGAAGCACTACCCTTTTTGGGGTAATATATTTTTTTATGTATAGTATGTGCTTGGTAACCAGAATAGTTTGTCATTACTTTTGCAGCGCGTCCAGTGGGAGCAGCCAAAACCGGACTCATTTTAACCTTCCATAAATTTTTTACCAACGTACCAATTATGGTCGTTTTACCGGTTCCGGCATATCCTTTGAGTAAGAATAATTGATCTTTTTTAGGGTTTAAAGCAAAATTGGCAATTTTTTGTAAAGCAATATCTTGTTGGCTGGTTACTTTGTGCGGAAAATCTTGTAATAAGAGTTTGTAAAATTGGTCTGCCGTCATAAATCAACTTGGTTAAACATCAAATATAAGAGGATTTTTATCTTCTATACTTTTACGAATAAAAAAAAGTTGTAGATTTGCGAGTATACTAATATAATATTAAAGGATAAAAACTATGAAACTTGTAATTCAATTACTATTATGGATTGTCATTGGATTTTTAGGCTATTTGACTTTTAACGCCGTATACGAACCAATACAGTTTGATAAACAAAAAGAAATTCGTTACCAAAAAGTAATTGATAGGTTAAAAGATATTAGAAAAGCAGAATTAGCTTACAAAGAAGTAACCGGGAGATTTGCCGGTAATTTTGAGAGTTTAATCACTTTTGTAGATACTGCAGATTTTACCATTACCCAACGTAGAGACACTTCTTATTTAGATAAAGAGTACCAAAAAACCTACGGGGTAGATAAAATGATACAAGATGTAGTAGTAGATACTATTGGTACCTATCCTGTAAAAGATTCTATCTTTAAAGAATCTGATCGTTATAAAAAAATGATGTATGTGCCAACTACAGATAAAAAGAAATTTGATATTGATGCCGGAAGCATTACCAAAAACGAAACAAAAATTGCTGTTTTTGAAGTAAAAGTTCCTAAACGCGTTATTTTAGAAGGACTTGACGAAGATTTAATTGCACAAGAAGAGCAAGTAATCTCTGTAGATGGTGTAAACGGTAAATACATTCGTGTTGGTTCTATGAACGAAATTAACACTAGCGGTAACTGGCCCAAAGTTTACGGTGCTAATGACGAATAAAGCAACAGCAAATACCTATAAAATATCCATCTTGGTAAGCCGAGATGGATTTTCTTTTTGTGGTCAAAACAAGAAAGAAGAACTTGTATTGCTAGAGCAGAAATTTTTTACCGAAGAGAAAACCTCCCAAAATCTTTTAAAAAGTTTACAATCTTTTTTAGAACATACCGCACCTTTTTCTGTAGACGAAGTAGAGGAAGTACGCATAATTTACACCAACCAATTATTTAGCGTAGTACCGCAAAAGCTATTTGATGAAAAAAATTTAACAGATTATCTCAAGTTTAACATCAAACTACTACAGACAGATTTTATAGCTTACGATGCCTTATCTAAGACGGCAGCCAATATAGTTTTTGTACCTTATGCCAATATTAATAATTACCTTTTTGATACGTTTGGAGAATTTACCTATTCGCATTCTATTGGAATATTAATAGAAAGCTCTCTAACCACCAAACCAACCAAAAAAACAGTATTTATAAATTTTTATAAGAGTTTTTTTGAAGTTTGTTGTATACAAGAAGAAAAACTATTGTTTTGTAACAGCTTTGCTATAGAAACCCCAGAAGATTTTATGTATTATCTTTTGTTTTGTTTTGAACAATTTGAGTTATCGCAAGAAGAAACCCCGGTAATTTTATCAGGAAGTATAGAAAAAGATTCCGAAAATTATAAAATTTTATCTACCTATATTCGGAATATAGATTTTGCAGAAACACCAGAATTTAAAAAAGCAGAAAACGCACAACTTACGGCACGTGCAGATTATACAAATTATTTACTATTAAACAGTTTATAGATGCGCATTATATCAGGAAAAAATAAAGGAAAACGTTTAATAGCCCCAAACAATTTACCGGTACGGCCAACTACAGATATGGCCAAAGAAGCGCTTTTTAATATATTAAATAATTACGTAGAATTTAGCGAACTTAAAGTGCTAGATTTATTTGCCGGTACCGGAAATATCTCTTACGAGTTTGCTTCTCGCGGTGTAGAAGAAATAATTGCTGTAGATCAACATTTTGGATGTGTAAAGTTTATAAAACAAACAGCTTCAAAATTAGATATGCCCATAAAAACGGTAAAATCTGAAGTTTTTAAATTTTTAGAAAAAACCAATTTACAGTACGATTTAATTTTCGCAGATCCGCCTTACGATTTCACTCCAGAAGATTTAACCAAAATAAATAGCCTTGTTTTTGAAAGAAATCTTTTGACAGCAGATGGCTATTTAATCATAGAACATTCGCAACATACTAATCTTAACGAAACCGGTCATTTATTACAATCCAGAAAATACGGAAACGCGGTATTTAGTATTTTTAAACAAGAATAAAAAGTAGGTCTATAAGCCGAATTCTGTACACTTATCTCAATAATTATCACGATAAGCTTCTTATCATTTATCTGGAATTTTTGTTGCCAAAAATTTCTAAGCTGTCTACCCTCCGGCAATAATCGAGCAGATTTTAAAACCGGTTTACATGACATTGCACCGCATAGAGTTTACCTGGTTTCACTACAGCATTACCTGTACATTCTTTCTGTTGCACTTGTCCTATACAAATACTATTAATATTTATATGACGGCTGTTAGCCGCTATGCTGCTCTTTGGTGTCCGGACTTTCCTCTCTGGTAAATACCAAAGCGATAAGACGACCTACTTTTTTGCAAAGATAAGCAATAGAAAGCTTTAATTTTTATGAAAATAATTTTTTAATAGAATAAAACACTTGTAGTTCCAAATCAAAAAAGCTATGTTTATATTTGTGATTTAATAGTTGATTTTTATGGAACAATTTGTAGTATCTGCCAGAAAATATAGGCCACAAACCTTTGATGACGTTGTTGGGCAAAAAGCTATTACAAATACCTTAGAAAACGCCATACAAAACAACCATCTTGCGCAAGCCTTGCTTTTTACTGGTCCACGAGGTGTTGGTAAAACTACTTGCGCGAGAATTTTAGCCAAGAAAATAAATCAAGAAGCTACAGAAGACACGCAAGAAGATTTTGCATTTAATATTTTTGAACTTGATGCCGCCTCCAACAACTCTGTAGACGATATTAGAAACCTTATAGACCAAGTTAGAATACCACCGCAAGTGGGCAAATATAAAGTTTACATTATAGATGAGGTGCATATGCTCTCAGCATCTGCTTTTAATGCCTTTCTAAAAACTTTAGAAGAGCCGCCAAAACATGCTATTTTTATCTTAGCAACCACAGAAAAACATAAAATTATACCTACCATTTTATCGCGTTGTCAAATCTTTGATTTTAAGCGTATAAATGTAAAAGATGCGAAAGATTATTTAATAAAAATAGCGCAAAAAGAGGGTGTAAAAGCAGAAGATGGCGCTTTGCATATTATAGCTCAAAAAGCAGATGGCGCAATGCGTGACGCTTTATCTATTTATGATAGAGTGGTTAGCTTTAGCGGAAAAGATTTGAGTAGAAAAGCCGTTACAGAAAACTTAAACGTACTTGATTACGAGACTTATTTTGAATCTACTACTCTAATTTTAGAAAACAACATACCAGAATTACTTTTACAGTTTAATGTACTTTTAGCAAAAGGTTTTGACGGGCATCATTATATTGCCGGTCTCGCATCGCATTTTAGAGATTTACTGGTGTGTAAAAACCAAGCCACTATTTCGCTGTTAGAAGTTGGCGAAGAAACCAAAGCCAAATATTTTGAGCAATCGCAAAAAAGTGAACAAGATTTTTTACTGAAGGCAATAGAACTGGCAAACGATTGTGATTTAAAATACAAAACGAGCAGAAATCCGCGGTTGTTGGTAGAACTTTGCTTAATGCAACTTGCCTCGTTAACTTACGAAGGCCAAAAAAAAAAGTCTAAGTCCTTCATAATTCCGGCAAAGAATTTTGTTACGGCTCCTAAACCAATCCGTAAAGAAGCTAAAAATCTTATCCGTGAAAACGAAAATCCCAAAGCTTCTCCCGTAAACACAGAAAAAGCTCCGCAAACGCAAAATGCCGCTAGCGAGCCGACCACAACTATAAACCCGGTAAAAGATAAAAAACGAACTTCGGCGTTTTCTTTGAGCAGTATAAAAAAGAAAAAAGCGCTGGAAGAAGAAAAAAGAAAATTAAAAGCCGCGGCAGAAAAAACGATAGATGAAAGCTTTACGGAAGAGCAAGTTGTAGAAGCCTGGTTAGATTATACCGAAAAACTTAAAAATAAAGGCAAGAAAATATTGGCATCTATCTTAGAAACAGACAAGCCAAAATTAAACGATAAAATTATTTCTATAGAATTGCCCAATGCAACGATGAAAACAGAATTGGAGCGCGCAAAAGGGCCGTTAATGCGGTATATTAAAGAAAAATGCCAAAATAGTTTTATTCGTTTAGATATTCTGGTTAACGAAGAAGTTTCTAAAAAATATATTTTTACTAATAAAGAAAAATACGAAAAATTAAAAGAAAGCAATCCACTTTTAGACGAATTACGACTCACATTTGATTTAGATATATAATTATGTTAGGATTAAAATTACCAACAGATCCGCGTTGGGCAAACGTTGCAGAAAAAAATATAAAAGAAATTTTAATAGATCACGCTTATTGCGAACAAAAGGCGGCTTCTACCGCTATTTCTTTAATAGTAAGCTTTCCCGAATATACTGAACTCGTGCAAGCTATGAACGATTTGGTACAAGAAGAAATGAGCCATTTTAAAATGGTGCACGACAAAATTATAGAACGTGGTTACACGATGGGGCGCGACAGAAAAGATTATTATGTAGTAGAACTTCTAAAATTTTTCCCTAAAGGGGGAAGCAGAATAGACCAAATGGTGCACAGACTATTATATGCAGCATTAATAGAAGCAAGAAGTTGCGAGCGTTTTAAACTTTTATCTGAAGAATTGCAAGAACCCGAACTTAAAAAGTTTTATAAAAAATTAATGATTAGCGAAGCAAACCATTATACCATGTTTTTAAATTTTGCCAGGAAATACGGCAATACCGATGAAGTAAATAAAAAATGGAATGCTTTATTAGATTATGAAGCAAAAATAATGTTGAGCTTTAGCGAAGGAGAAAGCATACACGGTTAATAATGTAATATGAATAAGCGAGTAGAACATTGGCAAGAAGTTTATAAAAATAAAGATTTGCAAGAGGTGAGTTGGTATCAAGAAAAACCAGAAACTTCTATAGCGTTAATTCAAAAAGCAAACCTAGACAAAAGCGCCGCCATTATAGACGTTGGCGGTGGTAACAGTCGTTTGGTAGATTATCTTTTAAATTTAGGCTATACCAATTTAAGCGTATTAGATATTTCTGAAGCTGCTCTTAAAAACGCACAAAAACGTTTGGGAGAAAAAGCAAAGCAAGTAAACTGGATTTTGGCAGATGTAACAGATTTTAAATCAGATGCTAAGTTTGACTGTTGGCACGACAGAGCAACATTTCATTTTTTAAACAACCAAGAAGATATAGAAAAATACCGTAGCCTATGCAATGCTTCTATAAAACCAAACGGTCAACTTATTGTTGGTGCTTTTAGTAAAAAAGGACCAACAAAATGTAGTGGTTTACCTACAGCCAATTATTCGGCAGACGGCTTGTCTTCTATTTTTGAACCAGAATTTAGAGCGGTAGATTGTTTTACCAAAGACCACCTTACGCCGAGGAATAAAGTACAAAATTTTCAGTTTTGCGTTTTCCTTAAGGAATAAAAAAGTAAAGATCAAAATGTAATTACGTATTTATTTACTTAATATTCAACGGTTTAAAGTTATTGGAATTGTCAGTTTAAGCGTAGGCGAAAACTCTTTATCGTTAGAAAACGTATACAGTATTGTAGCGCGTTTTTATTTCCCGATGAATTCAATTCCGTCGATTAATGATTTTAATCCAGAAGTTGAATGATTTTGATTATCGTAAATTTTCATTCCTACTTTTTGATTTTCGGATTTGTGTTTGTCCAAATATTCTTTTAACCATTCCACATTTTCACGATAACCATTGGCATCATTTAATCCTGCTGTTATGAACATAGAATTGAATTCTAAACTGCCTTTTTCTTCGATTGTTTTAAAAATAAAATGTTGGTCATACATTGTGCTTGGACTTGCTGAAATATAATTTTCAAATATCTCTGGTCTTAATACAGCAAACGATAAAGAACCTAAACCTCCGAGAGAATGTCCAAATATTGTTTTTTGATTAAATTTTATTTTATATTTTTCTTCAACAGACGGAATGAGTTCGTTACCAACAAAGTCAGCAAATCCATTGAATTTTCCAGTTCTCGAATATAAATCCTCAAAACCTTTTTCAATATTAGTTGTATCCTTTGTAGGCGTGTAGTAAGTCCACCTACTTTCTTTAGTGCTTGGCAGTGAAATAATTACTGTAGGATAAATTTTATCGCCAAATTCATAAAGTGAAATAACATTCTTTGCAATTCCAGAATAATCATCACCGTCCAACAAAACCAATAAACTTAAACTGTCTTTTTTAGTTTCTAGATTTTCTGGCAAAATTACTTTATACGGAATATTTTGTTTTAGGCTTTTAGATTGAAATGTTTCTAATTCAGATGATTTTATTATTTCTTTTTCAATCTCAGGCTTTATCGAATTGTTACAAGATATTATCAAGATTGATAGTAAAAGAAATATTGTTTTTTTCATTGATTTTGTTTTTTCAAATGTACTACAACTGCAAAAAAGCTTAATTTTTGTATTCGTTATAAAGCGATTTTACAATGCCATCTGCCAGACCAATTTTTGGCACATAAACCTTGCGCGCCCTACTCCATTTCATTGCAGACAGATAGATTTTGGCTGCCGGGATAATCACATCTGCCCGGTCTACATTTAAACCTAATTCTGCTACGCGTTCATCATAAGTTAAAGATTGTAGTAATTGGTAATAGGAACTCAAATACAGAAAAGACAAAGGTTTGCCAGGTTTCTTTCCGCTAGACTTAAAAATATTATTAATGTTACCACCAGAGCCAATTAGCGCTATTTTGGTATAATTTTTAGTAGTTTTTTTAACCCAGTTTTCTACTTCTTTCCAAAGTTTATCTTCTACCAAATTGTTTAATAAACGCACGGTTCCTAATTTAAACGATTTAGAAGCAACTGTTTTTCCGTTAGAATAAAAAGTGAGTTCTGTGCTACCGCCGCCCACATCTACGTACAAATAATTTTTATCTTTTTGAATTAATTCGTGCAAATCTGTTGCAGCAATAATAGCCGCTTCGTGATCGCCATCTATTATATCTATTGCTATACCGGTTTTTTCTTTAACTTTTTCTGCCAGAAGAGAACCATTTTCTGCATCGCGCATAGCCGAAGTTGCACAAGCTTGATAGCGTTCTATTTTATGGCTTTTCATAAGTAAATCAAAAGCTTGCATGGTGTCTTGCATACGTTGCATATTTTCTTCAGAAATACTTCCGTTTACAAAAACATCTTCTCCCAAGCGTATAGGTACGCGCACCAAACTTGTTTTTTTAAAAGTAGGTTCTTTATTTTCGGGTTCGGTAATGGTAGAAATTAAAAGTCGAACTGCGTTGGAGCCTATATCTATGGCTGCATATTTTTTTATACGTAACAAACTATTTATTTTAAGCGTTTAACTGGTTTAAATAATAATCATACATAGTAAACTGGCTGCGCATTTTTGGCGCATCGTTATGCCGATAAACATTTTCTTTTTCTGCTGAAAATTCTCTGGCTTTCACGTTATCATTCCACGAAATGTTAAACGTATCTAACAATTCTTCCTGAATGTCTTTTTGGTAAATAGGGCAAGTAATTTCTACTCTATAATCTAAATTTCTACGCATCCAATCTGCAGAAGAAATAAAGGTTTTCGGGTGTCCGCCATTTTCAAAAATAAACAAACGCGGGTGCTCTAGATGTTTATCTATTATACTAATGGCTTCAATGTTTTCACTCATTCCGGGTACACCGGGAATTAAACAACAGATACCTCTAACTATTAATTGTATCTTTACTCCTGCTCTACTGGCTTCGTACAATTTATCAATCATTTGATAGTCTGACAAACTGTTAAGTTTTATTTTAATACCTGATTTTTTTCCGCTTTTAGCATTATCAATTTCAGTCTGAATTAACTCTTCAAAACGTTCTCTGCTATAATGTGGCGAAACAATAAGGTGTTTGTATTTATTTACTTTGTAATTGGTCTCAAAAAAGGAAAATACTTTATCTACATCTTTTAAAATAGCTTGACTGGCGGTAAACAGTGTATAATCTGTATAAATTTTTGCCGTACTTTCGTTAAAATTGCCCGTGCTTATAAATCCGTAACGTTTTACTTTTTTGCCCTCTAACCTGTCTATAATACAGGCTTTACAATGCACTTTTAAACCCCGAACGCCAAAAATTAATTTTACACCCTCGCGTTGCATTTGCTCGGCATATTTAATGTTATTTACCTCATCAAATCTTGCTTTTAGCTCTATTGCAACCGTAACTTTTTTGTTATTTTTTACTGCATTTATCAAAGAACTGGCAATGTGTGAAAATTCGGCAAGACGATAAATAGTAATTTTTATATATTTTACTTTGGGATCTATTGCAGCTTCGCGCAAAAATTTAACCGTGTACGAAAAAGTATGATAAGGCGTAAATTGCAGAAAATCTTTTTCAGCTATTTTTTGCAGTAAACTTCCGTTTAACGGTAAATTTTTTATTGGTAATGGCGAGAATTTCTTATATAATAAGTCTTTGGCACCCAGGCTGGGAAACTTCATATAATCTCTGCGATTGTGATAACGCCCGCCGGGAATAACACTATCACTACGGTCTATGCCCATTTTTAAGAGCAAAAATTGCAGCGTGTCTTCATCTATAGTTTTATCAAAAACAAAACGCACCGGATCGCCTTCTAACCGATCTTTAATACTAGATAAAAGCTTTTCTATGTAACTTTTATCTATATCTCCGGCCATATCTAACTCGGCATCTCGCGTAATTTTTATCATATGCGCAGAGATACTTTTATAATCGAAAATGCTAAATAAACTTTTTAGGTTATACCGAATTAAATCGTCTACGATTATAATATATTTCTTACCATCTTTTGAAGGAAGCTCGACAAAACGATCTATCTCAAAAGGAATTTCTATTAGAATGTAGCGCTTTTCGTTAAGCTGATTTTCTTTGGAATTTAAAATCATTTTTACGGCCAAATAAGCTGCGCTATCTTTTAAATGTGGAATTTCTTTTAGATCGTTTAAAATAATGGTTACCAAAGCCGGACTCACTTTTTGCAAAAAATAATCCTGAATAAAACGGGCTTGTTCTTCGTTAATTTCAGTTTCCCGAATAATATGAATATCGTGTTTGGTTAACTCTTCTTGTATATTTTTTAAAATCTCTAAACTTTCGCTTTGTTGGTCTATTACAATTTGGGTAATCTCAGTAAGAAGTTTATTGGCTGTTTTTCCTCCCAATACCTTTTTACCGCCTTTTCCTGCTTGCTTTATTCGCTTTACGGTAGCGTAACGTACTTTAAAAAACTCATCTAAGTTGTTAGAGAAAATTCCGAGAAATCGTAAGCGTTCTATTAATGGCACGCTTTTATCTGCTGCTTCTTGCAAGACTCTCCCATTAAATTGCAACCAACTTAATTCGCGATTTATATATTTATTTTTCAGCATTATTTAAAGTTTCGCGGAAAAAGACTTAACAAGGTTCTACCATCGTTAATTTTGCTCCAGCTATCTGTGTCAAAATCTATAACCACCAAACCGGTAGTTGGCACATTGTCAAAACTTTTACTACCTAATTGATTAACGGTTTCGGTTATGGCAGGATTGTGCCCAAATAGCATTACCTTATCTAAATTATCGTCGAGGTTTTTTATGAAACCGATTAAATTACTAGCATCAAAAGTGTAAAGATCTTTGATAACTGTAAAATTTTCGTCCTTTATATCTAAGCCTTCTTTAAACAATTCTGCGGTTGTTAATGCACGTACGGCATGACTTGAATAAGCTTTAATAGGTTTTTGCAAATAAAGTTTAAAAGCTTTTATAATAAGCTCTGCATCATTAAAACCACGTTTTTTTAACGGACGTTTATTATCTGGCAAATCTTCTTTCCAAGATGATTTGCCGTGTCTAACAATAATTAGTTTTTTCATAATATAATTGGTTTAAGGAGCCAGTCTAGTTGCTGTCCATTCGCCGTTCTGGTTTTGGCGATATAAAAATCTATCGTGCAAGCGGTTGGGCCTACCCTGCCAAAACTCTACACTGTCTGGTTTTACTAAATAGCCACCCCAACTTGCCGGACGCTTTATGGCCTCGTCGGCATATTTTTCTTCTAAACTTTTTAAGTTTTCTTCCAAAACTTCCCGATTTTCTATAGGATCGCTTTGCGGAGAAGCCAATGCTCCCAGTTGACTCCCCTTTGGTCTGGAATTAAAATAAGCATCAGATTCTTCTTCGCTAACTTTAGAAGCCGTGCCTTTTATAATTACCTGACGTTCTAGTCCCGGCCAAAAAAAAGACAAACAAACTTTGTTATTATGCGCGATGGCTTTGGCTTTTTCGCTGTTATAATTAGTATAAAACACAAACCCTTCTGCTTTTACTTTTTTTAAAAGTACAACCCGGTTTTTAGGAAAACCATCTTTACCAAAAGTACTCAGATGCATTGCATTAGCTTCTTCTACACTGCCATTTTCTTCTACTTCGTCAAACCATTTTTTAAATAAATCTATAGGTTGCGCCGCCAAATCTTCACGCTCTAAAGCGTACTTTTGATAGCTTTTTCGGTAATTTTCTAAGTTTTTTTCCATACTGCAATTTACAAGAATTCGCTTTAAGGAAAAAGTGATTTAGCAAAGTTTACATAAGATTTAAAACTCAAAAACCTTTCCGTCTTGCGCCAAATAAACAGGGTTAAAATAACGGCTTGCTTCTTCCTTAAAGATTTCTATACTTTTATATCGTGTAGAATAATGCCCTATAATTAGATTTTTTGCGTTGGCTTTTTTTGCGATAAGAGCTGCTTGGTTTGTGGTAGAATGTTTGGTGCTTTTCGCCAAATCTTCATGTTTTTCTAAAAACGTGGCTTCGTGGTATAAAGCAGTCACATTTTGAATTTGATTGGCAATTTCTGGTTTGTAAACAGTATCACTGCAAAAAGCATAGCTTTTGACAGGCGGGGGCGCAGAAGTGAGCAACTCGTTTTTTACAATGCTGCCATTGTCTAAGCGTATATCTTTTCCTTTTTTTATACTGCGATAATAGGCAACATCTATATCGTATTTTTGCACTTCTTCTATCAACAATTTACGATCGCCGGGTTTTTCCGTAAAGAGAAAACCATTTGCATAAACCCTGTGCTGTAAAGGAATTGTCTGTACGCTAACTTTATCGTCTTCAAAAATAAGTTCTGGTTCTTTACTTTCTAACTCGTGAAAATAAAGCGGATAGCTTGTATAGCTTTTGGAAAGTTTAAGTTGTAATAAAATAATTTGCTTAATACCTTTTGGACCGTAAATATGCAATTCTGTCTGTCGGTTAAGCAAACTAAAAGTAGAGATTAACCCAATTAATCCAAAAAAATGATCGCCGTGCAAATGCGAGATAAAAATCTGTTTTATTTTATTGAATTTTATCTTCTGCTTTCTAATTGCAACCTGCGTTCCCTCTCCGCAATCTATTAAAAACTGGCGGTGGTTTAAAGTTAAAACTTGCGCTGTTGGATTGTTAAATGTGCGCGGGGTGGCAGAATAACAACCCAAAATATCCAGTTGCATAAAGTTGTTTTAAAAAGCGCCCAAATCGCGCTCTATTTCTTCCATTTGTATAACATCTGCAGCCTCTTTTAGCGTAGGAACAACCATTAATTCTGCCGGCACTTCATCTATATTTATTGTATCGTTGGCAATTACAAAAGAGTTTTTTGCTGCGCGCTGTCTATTAGAAATTGGCAAAAACAAGAGTAATTCCTCTAACTTTAGCTCGCCATACTTTAAAATATCTACTACAATATTTTTGTTGGCAATTACATTATCTGCGTGTTTTTCTAAATAATTTGCAAAACCTTTTACATTATTTTTTTCGTCTTCGACAATTATGTAATTATCTTTTTCAGTAACTTTCATATTCTTAGTTTTTAATTTTAGAAGCCAATAAATAAATTACGGCCATTCTTACCGCTACTCCATTTTCTACTTGGTTTAAAATAATAGAGTGTTGAGAATCTGCCACATCACTGGTAATTTCTACGCCGCGATTTATTGGTCCCGGGTGCATAATTACAATCTCTTTAGATAAAGAATCTAATAATTTTTTATTAACGCCAAATTGTTGCACATATTCTCTAGTACTAGGAAAATAACTTATCTCCATCCGTTCGTTTTGAACACGTAACATGTTTGCAACATCACACCATTTTAAAGCTTTTTGCAAATTGGTTTCTACTTTTACCCCCAGGCTTTCTATATGCTTGGGAAGCAAAGTTTTTGGTCCGCAAACCTTTACTTCTGCGCCCTGTAATTTTAGGGCAAAAATATTACTTAGCGCCACTCTACTATGCAAAATATCGCCAACAATTACTATTTTTTTTCCTGCTACCTCGCCCAATTTTTCTCGAATACTATAGGAGTCTAATAAAGCTTGTGTTGGGTGCTCGTGCGCGCCATCTCCGGCATTAATAATTGCAGATTTTACGTGTTGCGATAAAAATACGCTTGCTCCAGGATTGGGGTGCCGCATTATTACCATATCTACTTTCATAGACAAGATATTGTTCACCGTATCTATTAAGGTTTCTCCTTTCTTTACGGAAGAAGATGCCGCCGAAAAATTAACAACATCTGCGCTTAAGCGTTTTTCTGCAAGCTCAAAAGAAAGTTTGGTACGCGTACTGTTTTCAAAAAAAAGATTGGCAATGGTAATATCTCTAAGCGAAGGAACTTTTTTAATAGACCTATTAATAACTTCCTTAAAATGATCTGCTGTCTCAAAAATTAGCTGCAAATCTTCTTTAGAGAGGTATTTAATTCCTAATAAGTGGTTTACACTCAACTCGCTCATCGCTTTATTTATTTATCAGGTAAACGCAATCTTCGCCGGTGTTTTCTTCCCAGTTTACAATTACGCGTTCTTCATTTATTGCATCTACTTGCCTGCCGTTATAATCTGGCTGTATAGGCAAATGTCTGCTAAAACGTCTATCTATTAAACTTAATAATTCTATTTCTTTGGGACGGCCAAAAGATTGTATTGCCGTTAAAGCTGCCCGAATGCTTCTTCCTGTGTATAAAACATCGTCTATAAAAACCACGCGTTTATCTTCTACCAAAAAATCTATTTTAGTTTTGTTGGCTTCCAAAGGTTTTTCGCTACGTCTGAAATCGTCGCGATAAAAAGTAATGTCCAACTTTCCTAAACATACATTTTTAATAGCGTATTCTTCGGTTAAAATTTTATGTACGCGGTTTGCCAAAAAAACACCCCGTGGTTGAATACCAATTAAAACCGCATCCGAAAAATCGTCATAATTTTCTATTAGCTGACACGCCAATCGATGTAGAATAATATCAATTTCGGTAGCGTTTAAGAGTATTCTCCGGCTCATTTAAACATAATTTTTTGGCATTCAATACAAAAATAGACAAAATAATTAGTTTAGCTATCAAAGCTTTCGGGCTTTTAAAAAACTAAGTAATGGCTTTGGATAATTTCGGTTTACCGAAGAAAAAATTTATAAAAAAAAGCGCAACATTGCTGCTGCGCTTTTTTCTATATAAGAGAAGACTATATTATTTAACTTCTTCGAAGTCTACGTCTTCTACGTCGTCACCTTCTTTACTTTCGCCTTGAGCACCGGTTGCGCCTTGTTGCGGACCACCTTGTGCTCCTTGCGCGCCACCTTGTTGTTGTGCTTCGGCTTGTGCTTTATACATTTCTTCAGAAACACTTTTCCAGGTTTCATTCAATTTATCTAAAGCAGGTTCTACTTTTTCCAACTCTTTGGTTTCGTATGCTTTCTTTAATTCTTCTAAAGCATCTTCTACCGGTTTTTTCTTATCGTCAGACAATTTATCGCCAAAGTCTTTTAATTGCTTTTCGGTTTGGAAAATCATCGCATCTGCTTCGTTAAGCTTATCTACTTTTTTCTTTGCTTTTTCGTCTGCTTCTGCGTTGGCTTCTGCTTCTTTTTTCATTTTATCGATTTCCTCTTCGGTTAAACCGGAAGAAGCCTCAATACGAATATCTTGCGATTTTCCTGTAGCTTTATCTGTAGCGCTAACGTTTATAATACCGTTGGCGTCTATATCAAAAGTTACTTCAATTTGAGGAGTTCCTCTTGGCGCTGGTGGTATACCGTCTAAGTGAAATCTACCAATTGTTTTATTGTCTGCCGCCATAGAACGCTCACCTTGTAAAACGTGAATTTCTACAGAAGGCTGGTTATCTGCTGCGGTAGAGAAGGTTTGTGATTTTTTAGAAGGAATTGTTGTGTTTGCTTCAATAAGCTTCGTGTTTACACCACCCATAGTTTCAATACCTAAAGAAAGTGGGGTAACATCTAACAATAATACATCTTTTACATCACCGGTTAAAACACCACCTTGAATAGCTGCACCAACTGCTACAACCTCATCTGGGTTTACACCTTTACTTGGTTTTTTACCAAAGAAATCTTCTACTGCTTTTTGTACTGCAGGAATTCTGGTAGAACCTCCTACTAAAATTACCTCATCTATTTCGTTTTTAGAAATACCGGCATCTTTTATAGCTTTTTCGCAAGGCACGATGGTTCTTCTTACCAAACCTTCTATTAGCTGCTCAAATTTAGAACGCGTAAGTTTTCTTACCAAGTGTTTTGGTCCGCTTGAAGTTGCGGTAACATAAGGTAAGTTGATTTCTGTTTGCGTTGCAGAAGACAATTCTATTTTAGCTTTCTCTGCGGCTTCTTTTAAACGTTGCAAAGCCATTGGGTCTTTACGTAAGTCTATATCTTCGTCTTTAATAAACTCTTCTGCCAACCAATCTATTACGGTTTCGTCTACATCGTCTCCTCCTAAATGCGTATCACCGTCTGTAGAAAGTACTTCAAAAACGCCATCTCCCAATTCTAAGATTGAAACATCGTGCGTACCACCACCAAAGTCAAATACGGCAACTTTTTGGTCTTGACCTTTTTTGTCTAAACCATAAGCTAAAGCTGCTGCAGTTGGTTCGTTTATTATACGTCTAACTTTTAACCCGGCAATTTCTCCGGCTTCTTTAGTTGCTTGACGTTGCGAGTCGTTAAAATATGCAGGAACGGTAATTACTGCTTCGCTCACATCTTGTCCTAAATAATCTTCGGCAGTTTTTTTCATTTTCTGAAGAATCATTGCCGATAATTCTTGCGGAGTATATAAACGTCCGTCTACATCTACACGAGGCGTATCATTATCTCCTTTTTTTACTTTGTAAGCTACTCTTCCTGCTTCTCTTGAAGACTCAGAGAATTTGTTCCCCATAAATCTTTTTATAGAAGAAACAGTTTTTTCCGGATTGGTAACTGCTTGTCTTTTTGCGGGATCTCCAACTTTAATTTCACCATCTTCTACGAATGCAATAACTGATGGGGTAGTACGTTTTCCTTCGGCGTTTGGAATAACCGTAGGTTCGTTACCTTCCATAACAGCAACACAGGAGTTGGTAGTACCTAAGTCTATACCTATTATCTTACTCATAATTATTATTGTTTAGTTTTTTCAATTTTTAATTCGGTTAGTCTAAGTCAAACCTTGTGCCACCAAATTTTTTATGACAGACTGTCATTTTTAAACCTAAAAAGCTACGTATTTTGACATAAAGCCGTATTCTGTTGGTTAATCTATTTTTAAACGCTAACTTCTATAAAAGTTCAAAAAAATCTGTCATATTTGTAAGACAAGAGATAAAATAATAGAAGCGTTTATGAGAAAGATAGAGTGTATCAGTATTTTTGATATGTTAAAAATAGGAGTTGGTCCATCCAGCTCCCACACCTTAGGGCCTTGGCGTGCTGCGCAACGTTGGATAGCCGAATTAAAAGAAAGCAAGCGTTTTGAACAAATAATAACTGTAAAAGTAGATTTATACGGTTCTTTATCGTTAACCGGAAAAGGTCACGCCAGTGATGTCGCTTCTATTTTAGGTTTGTGCGGTTATGATCCTGTCACGATGGATTTGACCATATTAGATGCAACGATAAAAAAAATACAAGAAGAAAAAACAATGCGCATAAACGGAGAGAAAAAAGTAGATTTTGATCCTGAAAACCAGATAATATTTAATAAGAAGTTTTTAGATTTTCATCCTAATGGAATAAAATTTACCGCGCATTTAGAAAATGGCAAAAAAACATCTTCTACCTTCTTTTCTATAGGTGGCGGATTTGTTGTAAAAAAAGAACGTAAAAACACTAAAAAGAAACAAGAAAACTTTCGGCAGTTTCCATTTTCTATAGAAAAAGCAACTGATCTTTTAGCCTTTTGTAAACAAGAGAACAAAAGTATTTCTGAAATTGTATTGGAAAATGAGCGCTCCTT
The DNA here is from genome assembly GCF_006546625.1 of Haloflavibacter putidus. GTDB lineage: Bacteria > Bacteroidota > Bacteroidia > Flavobacteriales > Flavobacteriaceae > Mesonia > Mesonia putida. Next base: position 44,849 of record NZ_VIAR01000002.1, on the reverse strand, counting down.
ACGCAGCGATGAAGAGATAGACAAGAATCTTCACGATATCTGGGATGTGATGCTAGAATCTATGTACATAGGTTGTCATACAGACGGTATTTTACCGGGCGGATTAAAAGTGCAACGCCGTTCTCACGCTATGCATAAGCGCTTGATGGGTGATGTTACTTACGATAATCCGCAAGAATGGTTAGAAGCCATTAGAGAAACAAAAGTTGCTTTTAGACAAATATTAAAATGGGTAAGTTGTTTCGCCATTAGCGTAAACGAAGTAAATGCAGCTTTAGGTCGTGTGGTTACTTCTCCTACCAATGGCAGCGCAGGAACTTTACCGGCTGTTTTAATGTATTATTTGACCATAGAAAACCACCAAGCTACTTTTAAAGACATAAAACAATTTATGCTTGTAGCTGGCGAAATTGGCAGTTTATTTAAAAAAGGCGCTACCATATCTGCTGCAATGGGAGGATGCCAAGCAGAAATTGGTGTTTCTTCTAGTATGGCAGCCGGCGCTTTAACCGAGTTAATGGGCGGCACGCCAGAACAGGTTTTAATGGCAAGCGAAATTGCAATGGAACATCACTTAGGCCTAACCTGCGACCCTATTGCTGGCTTAGTGCAAGTGCCTTGCATAGAACGTAATGCTATGGGAGCAATAAAAGCTATAAATGCAGCAGAAATTGCTCTAGATAGCGATGCCAGCAAAGCGAAAGTACCTTTAGATAAAGTAATAGAAACTATGTGGGATACCGCAAAAGATATGAGTTCTAAATACAAAGAAACCTCTGAAGGCGGTTTGGCAGTTAGAGTAAATTTAAGCGATTGTTAGATTGAAAAAAATCATAAAAAAAGGCTTGTTTAAGTAGTGTAAACAGGCCTTTTTTTTTATGGAAAAACTTATTGCTTTAAATATTCCTTTAAAAGTTGCGAAGTAGAACTGTCTTGATTCTTAGCTATTTTTTTACTTTCTAATTGAGGAATTATTTTTTTATTCAATTCTTTACCAAGCTCTACTCCCCACTGGTCATAACTAAAAATATTCCAGATTACGCCTTGTACAAAAATCTTATGTTCATACATCGCCAACAAACCACCTAAATTTTTTGGATTTAATTGATCTATAAGAATACTGGTGCTGGGTTTATTACCTTCAAAAACTTTATAAGGTTCTTGACGCGTTTGTTCCGCTTCAAGTAAATTTTTTATTTCTTTTTGAACTTCTTCTTGCGTTTTGCCTGTTAAAAGTGCCTGGGTTTGCGCAAAAAAATTGGCCATTAAAATAGTATGATGCTTTTGGTTGTGATGCAAGGCTTTTTTAAAACCAATAAAATCTATTGGAATTAACTTTGTACCTTGATGCAGCAATTGAAAAAATGCGTGCTGTGCATTGCTCCCTGCTGCCCCCCAAACAATAGTTCCGGTTTCATAATCTACTTTTTTACCGGAACGGTCTATTTGTTTCCCGTTACTTTCCATTACGGCTTGTTGTAGATACGGTACTAATTTTTCTAAATAATGCGTGTACGGAATTACCGCTTCTGTTTCTGTTTTAAAAAAATTATTATACCAAACACTTAACAAACCTAAAACTACCGGAATATTATCTTTAAAATCTGCTTTACGGAAATGTCTGTCCATTTCTTCAGCGCCGTCTAAAAGTTCTTGAAATTTAGAAAAACCCAAAGCGCAAGCAATAGATAAGCCAACAGAACTCCACAAAGAAAACCTGCCACCTACCCAATCCCACATAGGAAAAGTATTTTCTTTTGAAATACCAAAATCTTTCACACCATCTAAATTTGCAGAAACCGCTACAAAGTGTTTTTTTATAGCTTCTTCTTCTGCGGTATTAAGAAACCACTCTTTTATTGTGTTAGCGTTGGTTAAGGTTTCTTGGGTGGTAAAACTTTTAGAAACAACGATAAACAAAGTTGTTTCAGGATTTAATTTTTTCAATATTTCGGCCGGGTGGTCACCGTCTATGTTTGATATAAAATGGGTGTTTAAATGGTTTTTATAAAAGCTTAAAGCTTCTACTACCATTTTAGGTCCTAAATCGCTACCGCCAATACCAATATTTACAACATCTGTAAAAGCTTTTCCGGTATAACCTTTTTTTACTCCACTTATAACCTCTCTGGAAAAGCCTTTAATTTTTTGCAAGTTTTGTTTTACTTCTACCGGTTTTTTCAAGCTTCGCAAAGCGGTATGACTTACTGCTCTGTTTTCTGTATGGTTTATCTTTTCTGCATTAAATTGTGCTTCTATCGCTTCTTTTAATTGCATTTCTTCGGAAAGCTGTACCAAAAGATCTATGGTTTTTTGCGAGATTCTATTTTTAGAATAGTCTACAAAAAAATTATCTGCTTTAATGCTAAATTTTTCTGCCCGCCGAGTATCTTCCATAAAGAAATCTTGCATTTTAGCATCTTTAATTTCCGTAAAGTGCTTTTCTAACTCTTTCCAGGCTTTGGTAGTCGTAGGATTTTTAGCAATTAATGCCATTTATTAATTATTTTTTTTATGATAAGTTATCAATCCGTCAATTGGTTTGCGTTGAATTTTCCCAAGGACTAAATTCTTACTTTTTAAACAATTTTCAATAATATCTTCCGAAAATTTTGCAATAGAACCTACAAAATGAACAGGCAGGTTTTTATCTTTCTCTAAAGTCAAAATTCGGTTATCTATAAATTTATTTATTCCGGCATTTAAAAGCGTATTAAAGTAATTTGGATAATCTGCTTTGTGTTGAAAAATAAACTTTGCAAAGTTTGCCAAATAAGTATTTGGATTGGGTTGGTGGTATAAATTTTCCTTTATAATATCTGCGTCAAGCGCATAGTTTTCTTGAAAAATACTTGCCAAATCTGCTGGTATTTTTGCATAATAATAATCGCGAATGAGCTGCTTACCAAAATAATTTCCGCTGGCTTCATCCATAATAATATAACCCAGAGACGGCATTGGTAAATGCGCTTTTTTGCCGTCAAAATAACAGGCGTTAGAGCCGGTACCCAAAATACAAACTATGCCCGGTTGGGTTGTAACGGCCAGACAAGCGGCTAAAATATCTTCGTGAATATACACCTTGGCAGTAGGAAACATTTTTTTTAAAATAACCTCTATAGTTTTAGCAGGTTTTGGCGTACCGCAACCTGCCCCATAAAAATAAAGCTTCTTTATTTTGTTACCCAATTCTAGAAGTTGTGCATTTTCGCTTAAATGCTTTTGCATAGAAGCTACCGAAAAAACTGAAGGATTTAAACCTTTGGTTTTTGTTTGCAAAACCACTTTGCCCTCGGCATCTAAAACTACCCAATCACATTTGGTCGAACCGCTTTCTGCCAATAAAATCATTATAATTTTGCCGCGTAAATAAGCAGATCTACCAACTTACTGGCGTAGCCATATTCGTTATCATACCAGGCAATTAATTTAAAGAAATTTTCGTTTAATTCCATACTAGCGCCGGCGTCAAATACACAAGTTCGAGGTTCTGAAACAAAATCTTGCGACACGACTGCTTCTTCGGTATAACCTAAAATTCCTTGCAAATTGGTTTCTGCTTGTTCTTTAAATACTTTTTTTATTTCTTCTAAGCTCGTAGCTTTTTCTGTACTTACTGTTAGGTCTACAACAGAAACGTTTGGGGTTGGCACGCGCATAGCCATTCCCGTAAGTCTTCCTTTCAATTCTGGTATTACTTTGGTTACCGCTATTGCGGCTCCGGTAGTAGTAGGTATAATGTTATTCATTGCGCTGCGGCCAATTCTGTAATTCTTTTTAGAAGGCGAATCTACTACAAACTGCGAAGAAGTAGACGCATGTACCGTAGTCATTAATGCTTCTTCTATTCCAAAAGCTTCGTGCATAACTTTTGCCAACGGCGCCAAGCAATTGGTAGTACAAGATGCGTTGCTAATTACTGTTTCTTCCGCAGTTAATTCATCATGATTTACGCCCATAACATACATTGGCGAGTCTTTAGATGGTGCAGAAATTAGTACTTTTTTAGCGCCGGCCTGTAAATGTTTGCTCGCACTTTCTTTAGTTTTAAACATACCTGTGCAGTCTATAATATAATCTGCTTCTATGGCATTCCATTTTAAGTCTTCCGGATTTTTTTCTGCGCTAACGCGGATTTCTTCGCCGTCTACTACCAAATTACCATTTTTAATAGAAATCTGCGCATCAAATTTACCGTGTACGGAATCGTGTTTTAAGAGATAAGCCAACTGTTCTACCTCTACCAAATCATTAATTCCTACAATGCGGATATTTTCATTTTTATGGGCAATTCTAAAGGCCAAGCGTCCGATGCGACCGAAGCCGTTTATTCCTAAATTTATTTTTTTCATAGTATATTTTTTTAAATCGATGTTATATCTGAAACTCTTAAAAGGTCTAAATCTATTTCGTTATGACCTGATATAGCTTCTTTAAAAGGTACTGCGGTTATTTTTTTATGCTGTATACCAACCATTATACCTCGTTGATTGTTTCGTAAAGCTTCTACCGCGCCAATACCTAATCTGCTGGCCAAAACCCTATCGTAACAACTCGGGGAGCCGCCACGCTGAATATGGCCTAAAACCGTTACCCGGACTTCATAATTTTCTAAGCTGCTTTCTATATAATCTGCTAGCTCAAAAATGTTTTTTCCTATTTGGTCGCCTTCCGCCACGACGATAATACTGGATGTTTTTCCAGATTTTCTACTGCGTTGCAAAGATTCTAACAACCGGTCTTTTCCTAAATTTTCTTCAGGAATCAGAATTTCTTCCGCCCCAGCGCCAATACCGGCATTTAAAGCAATATCTCCGGCATCGCGCCCCATTACTTCTACTAAAAATAGTCTGTTGTGCGAATTTGCGGTATCTCTAATCTTATCTATTGCATCTACTACGGTATTTAGTGCAGTGTCGTAACCAATCGTAAAATCTGTGCCGCGAATATCATTGTCTATGGTACCGGGAATACCAACTATTGGAAAATCAAAACTCTCACCAAAGTATTCTGCACCTTTAAAAGTTCCGTCACCACCAATTACCACCAGAGCATCTATTCCTTGCTTTTTAAGATTGTGGTAAGCTTTTTGTTGGCCCTCGGGAGATTTAAATTCTTCTGATCTTGCAGATTTTAAGAACGTACCACCCCGGTTGATTAGATTTTTAACAGACCGTGCGGTAAGTTCTTTAAAGTCGCCTTCTATTAAACCTTGGTAACCTCGATAGATTCCACTACAGTTAATTTTGTAGTAAGCACAGGCTCTTGTTACCGCTCTAATGGCCGCATTCATTCCAGGAGAGTCGCCCCCGGAAGTAAGCACGCCAATGTGATTCAATTGTTTCTTCATACCCTTCAAAGTTATTCGATTTTATTTTGAAATCCTAATGTAATCAGCTAGGCAGATGTAAAAATTGACAAAAATCAGTCTTCCAAGACCAACTGATTATTTTCTGTTATCAGCTTTAGAAAATTTATAGGATAAGTGCTTTATTTCTTCAACCACAAAAATTCTATGGCAGAATCTCCAAAAACCGTGTGTGTTTGTTTTTTAAAATCTTCTTTTTTTGCCTTAAAAATATTATCTACATAAGTTTGCGGATTAATATCTATTAAAGGAAACCAAGTGCTTTGGACTTGAATTTGAAGTTTATGTCCTTTTTTAAACGTGTGGTTTATGTCTTGTAACGTTATATTTACATCGGTTTTTTTATTGGGTGTAAAAGCATCTGGGTTTTTAAAGCTTTTTCTAAATCTGCCTCGCATTACTTCGCTGCGCACCAGCATATGGTAATTGCTCATTTGTAAATGATCCTGAGTCTCTTCTGTGTTTTCTGCATCGGGCGGAAAAACGTCAATAACTTTTACTACCCAATCTGCAGCAGAGCCAGTGGTTGCAACTTTTAATTTGGCCAAAATATCTCCGCTAAATTTCATGTCTTTCTCTAATACTTCTGTTTCGTAAACCAACACATCTGGTCTTCTAGCGGCAAAACGTTGATCGTCTGTCATATACTTACGCGGCGTAAAACCAACCTTAATATCTTCGGAATATGGAACGGGTTTCTGAGGATCGCTAACAAAATTGTTTTTAAAACTTGCGTTTGGTAAACTTTTTAACTTTTGTTCTTTCCCTAAATAAAAAGTCTTTTTTTGCGTATTTTTTGGCGGCCAGTTTTTATATCTGTTCCACTTTTTTGTTCCAGTATCAAAAACCAATGCCTCCGGTAAATCTATGTTTTTTGGATTGGTGTTTTCTTTTAAAAAAAGACGAAAAAATTTAGCTTCTATATTTTTTTGATAATCTAAAGAAATATCATCACCAAAATATACATTTCCTACAGCTTGGCGTTTTTTAGTTCGCGCCCAATCGCCATGGCTCCAAGGTCCAAAAACCAATGTATTATAAGTATCGCTGTTTTTCTCAATAGTTTTATAGGTATTAAACGGGCCGTACAAATCTTCTGCATCAAACAAACCACCAACCGTCATTACTGCAGGTTTAATTTCTGTGTTTTCTAAATGCTGAATTATTCCGCGAGACTGCCAAAACTCATCATAATTGGGATGCTCTTTAAGTTGTTGCCAAAAAAAGTTGTCTTTATAATGCTTGTCTAATTTACTAAGCGGGGTGTTATCTAAGAAAAATTGGTATTGGTCTTTGGTACCCAATTTAGGAAAATTGTACCAAGCTTTATCTGTGGGACCATCGTGTTGCTCACCAAAAAGCGCAGTTGCCACCCAATAGCTTAAAAAGTATGCTCCGTTATGGTGAAAATCATCAAAAAAGAAATCGCCAATACTAGCTTGCGGAGAAGCTGCTTTTAAAGCCGGATGTTCAGACAACAACGAATAGGTGGCATAAAAACCGGGATACGAAATTCCCCAGGTTCCTACTCTGCCGTTATTGTTTTCTACATTGTTTACCAACCATTCTATCGTATCATAGGTGTCGCTGGCTTCGTCTATTTGGTCTCCGCTTTTATTAGGGATAAAAGCTCGCATATTATCATAATCTCCTTCGCTCATCCAACGGCCACGCACATCTTGATAAACCACAATATAACCTTCTTTCATCATAAACTCATTGGGACCAATTTTAGAACGAAATTCATTTTCGCCATAAGGCCGTGAACTATATGGCGTGCGTTGCATCACAATAGGATATTTCTTAGAAGTATCTTTTGGCGAATAAATTGTGGTGTGCAATTTCTTGCCATCGCGCATTTCTATAGTTACTTCTTGTTTGGTATAATGTTCTTTTACAGCATAAGTTTCCGGATTTTGTCCGTAAAGCAAAACACTGCCAAAAAGCATAAAAAACACTAAAAGATAGGAGAAGGATGATTTCATAAAGGTGATTTTTTCAGTTAAAAAAAGGAAATAAAAATATGAATTTAAAATAAGTTCTATAAAGGTAAGAATTGCTTTTTCTTTACGGAACTAAAAAGCCGTCTCAAACTTTTAAAAGTCATGTCTGCTATTTTGACAAACTTTTCTGTTGAGACGGCTTTATTAGATTCTTTAAACAAGTTTAATTTTTTGTTTCTTTAAAATTGTCTAAACCTTCTTGCAACCAACTATTATATTCTTCTACATCTGGCGTGTAGCCAACATGCGAATTAAGCGGGTTGCCTTCGTGGTCTAACATAATATAATAAGGTTGCGCATTGGTGCTATAATGCTCTATTTGAAAATCACTCCATTTATTACCAATGGTACGTATGCGTTTTCCGGTAGTTTTACTAGTATACTGCTCGTCTTCTGGCAACTCTTCTTTAATATCTACGTAAAGCGAAATTAAAACCATATCGTTTTTAAGTTTAGTTAAAACCTGTGGTTCACTCCAAACTCTTTCTTCCATTTTACGGCAATTAATACAAGCTTTCCCTGTAAAATCTAATAAAACAGGAAGATTATTTTCTTTAGCATATTTCATTCCGGCTTCATAATCTGTAAAAGCCAAAATATCGTGCGGTCCTAATTCTGCATGTTCCGGAAAATCTCCTTCTGGCATCGTGTTTCCAAAACCGGTAGATTTTGTGTTTCCAACTCCGTATGGAGATTCGCTATAATTCATTGGTGGTGGGAAACCGCTAATAATCTTTAATGGTGCGCCCCATAAACCGGGAATTAAATAAATAGTAAAGCTTAAAACTACCAAACCAAAACCTAATCGGCCAACAGAAATATGCGTAATTGGCGAATCATGTGGTAGTTTTAATTTACCGAATAAGTACATTGTTAAGGTACCAAATATAGCTATCCATAAAGCCAAGAATACTTCACGTTCTAACCAATGCGCTTCCAATACCAAATCTGCATTCGATAAAAATTTGAGTGCTAAAGCCAATTCTAAGAAACCTAAAACCACCTTTACGGAATTTAACCAGCCACCAGAACGCGGTAAATTGGTCATCCAGGCAGGGAACATTGCAAACAACACGAACGGGATAGCGATGGCTAGCGAGAAACCTAACATTCCTACAATTGGCGCCAAACCTCCTTTAGATGCCGCTTGCACCAACAACGTACCTACAATTGGTCCGGTGCAACTAAAACTAACAATTGCCAGCGCTAAAGCCATAAAGAAAATACCTATCAAGCCGCCTCTTCCGGCTTGTTTATCTACCTTGTTTGCCCAAGAGTTGGGAAGCATAATCTCAAATGCCCCCAAAAATGAAGCTGCAAAAATCAACAATACTAAGAAGAAAACAATATTAAAAGTAACATTGGTAGATAGCGCATTTAGAGAATCTGCTCCAAAAACGGCAGTTATAATAGTTCCTAAAAAAAGATAGATTACAACAATAAAAAATCCGTAAAGCAAAGCGTTGCGAATACCTTTTGCTTTGGTCTTACTTTGTTTAGTAAAGAAACCAACCGTCATTGGTATCATGGGAAAAACACAAGGCGTTAACAAAGCAACAAAACCATATAAAAATGCCAACCAAAATATCGTAAAAATACCGCGGTCTTCTTCATCGTTAGAAGCTTCTATTTTTTTAGGTTCAGAAGAAGAAGCGTCTGTTTTAGCTTCTTTGTTATCAACATCTGCCGAAGCAATCGCGCCGCCGTAGTTTTCGAATTTATCGTACTTGCTAAATACCTTTACTTCATTGTTTTTTAAATCAAAAACAAAATAAAACTCTTGGTTTATACAACTTTCCTTACAAACTTGGTAACTAAGTTCTGCTTTTATAAAATTGACGCTTGCATCGTTTAAGACAATTTTTTGCTTTAAGGTTGCATTATTTGCAAAAAATATTTCTTCTACCCCAAAAATTTCATTGTATAACGAATCTGTTTCGCTTTCGGTTGTTTCCCCTTCAAGGGAAAAATTAGTTTCTGCATTTAAGAAGTCAATTTCTAAAGGAAGCGAACCTCCATCTGGCGTGTGCTGTGAATACACGTGCCATTCGGGTTCTATTTCTGCTTTAAAAATAAGTGTGTAATTTGTGTCGGAAGTTTTTTCTATAGAACCACTCCAATCTACCGGATCTAGCATTTGCGAAGACTGAAGGCCTCCAAATTGCGCCTGAGCAAAAACGATACTAAAAAAACTAACAATTAAAAAGAGGTGTTTTTTCATTATACTAAACTAAATTTTACTATTTTTTTGGTGTCTTTTTCTACTTTAAAACGATTATCTATACGATGATTTATTACCCAAACTATTTTTTCTCCAGACATTAAAACCCAAACATTTTCTTTTTCGATAGGCGAAACTTTCTCGTCTTTTAAAAAGTCGCTTAGCTTTTTGGTACCTTTCATTCCAAACGGACAAAAAGCATCTCCCGCTTGCCATTTTCTAAGCTTAAGCGGAAAATCTAATTTATCATAATCTAAAAAAGCAAGGTTATTTTGGGGCTTGCCAAGTTCTTCTATAATCTCTTTGACTAACAACTTACCCGAAAAGTTTAATTTCCGATCCTCCTTTTTAAAAAGAAAAGTAGTTTTTTCATGCTCTTTTGGTTTTTTAGCCAAAATTAAAACTGCTCTATCTCTCACCAACCTATGCGTGGCAGAGAATACTTGTTTTCCGGTTTGCGCGTGTAATAAATTATAAATATCGTTCCATTCCGTAAAGCCAAACGAATTTAGTAATTGGTATAAAACTGCTTTGGTATGTGGAGTTTCTAATAATTGCTCTACATTAATATAATATTCTCCGTTGATGTTTTGCACCAATTTAGAAAATAAGATAGCGGTATAATCTTCTAATAAATCTTCGGTTTGCTTTAGATTAGCTTGTGTTTTTTGTATTGTCTGAAACAATTGCGAATTTTCCTCTACTAAAGGTGGCACTACTTGATGCCTTATTCTATTACGAAAATAATCGTCTGTATCGTTGGTTTGGTCATGCCGCCAATTTATTTTGTTTTTTTCCGCAAAGTTTTCTAAATCTTTTCGGTTAAAAGGTAGTAACGGACGTACAATTTTATTGTTGTTTTCTGGTATTCCCGTCAAACCTTTTAACCCTGTGCCACGCGACAAATTTATTAACATCGTTTCTAAACTGTCGTTGGCGTGGTGTGCGGTTAAAACATAATCTAATTCGTGTTCTGCCAAAAGCTCATAAAACCAAGCGTAACGCAAATCGCGCGCTGCGACTTGGGTAGATAATTTTTCTGCTTTAGCATACTCTGTTGTGGCAAAACCTTGGGTGTAAATTTCTACATCTAAAGAAGTAGCCAGTTCTTTTACAAAATCTTCATCTTGGTCGCTAGCTTTCCCACGTAGTTTAAAATTGCAATGGGCAAGCACGAAATTCAATTCTGCTTGTTTGCATAAATGTGCCATAACCACACTGTCTAGCCCGCCACTTACTGCTAATAAAAGTTTGGCCGGTTTTAAATAAGATAAATTTTTTGCGAGGTGATTTTTAAAAAGCTGCAGCATGAAAGCAATTTTACCGTTCAAATATACATTATTATTTTACCGAAAAACGTAACTTAGGTTACATTTTTAAGGCTTTATGCATCGCTGCGGCTTTTAGCGTGCATTCTTCGTATTCTTTTTCAGGAATAGACTTGGCAGTGATGGCGCCTCCAACAGAAAAACTGCAATATTTTTTCTCTTTATTGTACAAAACACTTCTAATTACAACATTAAAATCAAAATCACCATTTGGCGTAAAATAGCCAACCGCTCCAGAGTATAAGCCTCTTTTGCTTTCTTCTAATTCTTCAATTATTTGCATAGCAGATAATTTTGGTGCGCCCGTCATACTTCCCATCGGGAAAGTGCTTTTTATAATTTCTACCGGTGCTATATTTTCCTTTACGGAAGAAGAAATGGTAGAAATTAATTGATGTACCGTTTTAAAGCTGTAAACTTCGCACAATTCTTCTACCTTTACGCTTCCTTTTGCTGCAGTTTTAGATAAATCGTTGCGCACCAAATCTACAATCATAATATTTTCGGCACGTTCTTTTGGGTCGTTTGGTAAAGCTTCTTTTAAGGCTTGGTCTTTGGCAGGATTTTTACTTCTGGCGGCCGTTCCTTTTATGGGTTGCGAAATTATTTTTTCTCCTTCTTTTTTTAAATAACGCTCCGGACTACCGGAAAGCAAGAAAAATTCTTCCAATTTTAAAAATGCGGCAAATGGCGCTTTGCTAAGCAAGTTGAGGTTTTGAAATGTCTTTTTTGGATCTATTTGGACGTTTTCTACATAAAATTCTTGACAAAAATTAGCTTCATAAATGTCTCCCCGTTTTAAATGTGTCAAGAATTGCTCTACTTTTTCTAAGTACTTTTCTTTACAAATTTTTGAGGTTACTGTATATTCTTTCGCTTCCGCGGAAGCGTAACTCGCAACACTACAGTTTTTAATGGCTAGAAAATCTTCTTCTATCTCCTCTCCCACCAAATTTAAATAGTCAAAACAAATTTCATCTTTCTTTAAAAAAATAAGCCGCTGCGGCTGAAAGAAATATAAATCTGGGAAAGCTAGTCCGTCGTGGTTGGTAGAAGTAATTTTTTCGGTGTCGTTTTTCAAATCGTAACTCAGGTAACCAAAAATCCAATCTTTTGTGGTTTTTTGGTATTCGTCCAACTGTTCAAATGCATTTTTATAATCGGTTTTTAAAGCGGTAAAGGCTTCTACCGCCAAAATAGCTTCAAACGGGTGTTGGGCGGAATACGAATTGGAATCTAAATAGACGATTTCTTCAAAAGCTTGCGCCCATTCCAAAAGTTGCGCTTTTAAAGCGCCAGAATCATTTATTGGAAATGTACGTTGAACCCGCAAAATTATTCAGCTATTTCTTGCTGAAAGTTTGATAAGGTGTCTTTTACGCCCAAGAGCAAAGTTTCATTGGTTATTTCTTGTTTTTCTAGGTCAAAATTATCGGTAAATGAAGGAAAGCCAAAACTGCTCACTACCTCGCCTTTATAGCGTTCTATGGCGGCTTCTACGTAAGTTCGCGCCAAAGAAGCCGCACCGGGACCGGTAGAAGTACTCATAAGCAAAACTTTTTTACCTTCAAGAAAGTTACGATCTACGCGGGAGAGCCAATCTAACACATTTTTAAAAAAACTAGAAATCATGCCGTTATGCTCGTTTACCGAAATAATAAGTGCTTTTGCGTCTTTTATCTCTCGATACAACAAATCTAAAACAGGCGGGAAGCCATTGTCTTCTTCGTTATTGATGTTGTACATAGGTAAATCATAATTGGTTAGTTTAATTAGTTTTACCTCTTCTTCTATTAGTTGATCGCTTACAAATTTTACCAACTCATAATTAATAGAAGTCTTGCTGTTAGAGCCTGCAAAAGCTAAGATTTTGCCCATAGAATTATTTTTCGGCTAAAATAAATAGAATTTGCCCATTTACACAAATTTTATTTCCAGCCAAATAGTTAATTTTGAGTTATAACTTTATATTATGGAATTCAGATTACGGGTTTTTGTTCAGGTTGCGCAGAATTTAAGTTTTTCAAAAGCATCTAAAAGTTTGCACCTTTCGCAACCGGCGGTTTCTAAACATATTAGAGAAATTGAAAATAAATATGCCGTAAAATTATTTGACCGTCAAGGTAATAGTATTGCACTTACCCCTGCCGGAGAAGATTTACTGGCTTATGCCCATAAAATATTAGCTATGTACGATGGGTTGGAAGATCATTTTTTGAGTTTGCAAAAAAAATTACCGAAAGAACTAAAATTGGGCGCCAGCACTACTATTGCACAATACATTTTTCCTAAATCTCTGGCAGAAATAAAACAACGTTTTCCCGACACCAGTTTTACTCTTATAAACGATAATTCTGCCACTATAGAAAAGAAAATAGAAAACAATGCCTTATCTTTTGCTTTAATCGAGGGAAGCAACCACAACCCTTTACTACAATACGAGAAGTTTTTAGATGACGAGTTGGTTTTAGTAAGCAACACCAAAAATAAGCAAAGTTCTGTCATTTTAGAAGATTTGCCTAAACTGCCTTTGGTACTGCGGGAAGAAGGCTCCGGCACGCGAAATATTTTAGAAAACCATTTACAGAAAATAGGAATAGACAAAAAAAGCTTACAAACTGAAATGGTTTTAGGCAGTACAGAAAGCATAAAAACCTATTTGTATTATGGTAACAGCTACGCCTTTGTCTCTATTTTTTCCGTCTTGGAAGAATTAAAAGCTAATAAATTACAAATTATAGATATAGACGATTTTGAGATAAAACGTCCGCTTTATTTTGTTTCTAAACAAGGTTACCAATCTTCTTTTCTAAATTTGCTTAAAAAGTTCTTTCAAAAAGATTATAACCAAAAGTTATAAAGCATAAAAATTTACGTTGACCTATACCGGGATAAATACCCGAACTTTGTTATCAAATTAAAGTAGGATGCGTATAAACTTATCTTCGGCAGTAGCCAAAGCACTTTTTATAATCTTAGCACTTTTGTGCTTAAGCCCTTTTATATCTTCGCCTATAGCTTTATTAATGGGTTTTATTGTAACCAATGTGGTTTACAATCCGTTTAAGCAATACACCGGCAAAATTGTAAAATGGTTATTAAAAATTTCGATTGTTGGTTTAGGTTTCGGTATGAACCTCAACAAAACCTTAGAAGTAGGAAAAGAAGGTTTAGGATTAACCATTTTTACTATAGTTACCGTTTTAATCTTAGGCTATTTTTTAGGAAAATTATTAAAAATAGATAAAGGCATTGCTTATCTAATTTCTTCCGGAACCGCTATCTGCGGTGGAAGCGCAATTGCCGCAGTATCTGCCGTAGTAAAAGCTAAAGAAAACCAAATTTCTATTGCCTTGGGCGTTGTTTTCTTTTTAAACGCAGTAGCCTTATTTGTTTTTCCCACATTAGGACATTTATTAAATCTCTCACAAGCAGATTTTGGTTTATGGAGCGCCGTGGCCATTCACGACACCAGCTCTGTTGTTGGAGCGGCTTTGGCTTATGGCGAAGAAGCTTTAGATATTGCCGTTACCGTAAAACTGGCCAGAGCTTTATGGATTATACCTCTAACTATTGTTTCTATGTTCTTATTTAAAGGAAAAACAGACAGTATAAAAATACCTTGGTTTATTTTTTTATTTATTGCCGCAGTAGTTTTTAGCTCGTACGTAGATTTACCCAACCTAGTAACCGTTGGTATTCCTGCAGTAGCTAAGCAATTATTGGTTTTGACATTGTTTTTGGTGGGTTCTGGTTTAACCATACAATCTATTAAAGAAAGCGGCTTACAACCCATTGTTTTGGGCAGCAGTTTATGGATTGTAATTTCAGTTACTTCTTTATGTTATATTCTATTTCTTCATTAAGGAGTAGGTTTTTGCAAAAAACATTTAGAGTAAAAATTTGTGTTAAGTGTTTTCCTTACCTCATTCGTAACGTAAATAAAAGATATAAAATTGTTTTTAGTACACGACAAAAACCACTTAAATCTTTGATTTATAACAAAGTAAGTTGAATTTTTATCTTCTTTTTATTGTATAAAATACTGGAGTTCAGTATATTAAAGTATTATTCTTCAAGTAATGATTTTAAAAAAGAACTCCAGTACAAGTACTAAAGATACTCAATTATTAACACTATTCAAAGCCCATTTCAAAGGACATCTCAACTTGGCTAGGATCCGTCTTATCTGTCTGTTTATTGACGCCCTGTGCAAAGTTAAGTCTGTCAATTTTGCAAAGTTATCTGCCGGGTTTGACACATCTGTAGATGCTTCAAGCAGTTACAGGCGTATTCAACGCTTTATGGCACTTGCCGATCTATCTATGATCTGGGTGGCCAAGTTTATTTTTTGCCTTCTTCCAGAGAAAGATAAATTGGTTCTCTCTATGGATAGGACCAACTGGAAGTTTGGTGATAAAAACATCAATATCCTTATGTTGGGTGTTAGTTATAAAAACCTAGCTTTTCCCATAATGTTCAAAATGCTGGACAAAAGAGGAAATTCCAATACTTCTGAGCGTATTGCATTGGTACAAGATTTCATTGACTGCTTTGGGAAGGACTGTATCAATTGTTTATTGGCAGATAGGGAGTTTGTGGGTGAGCAATGGCTTAATTTCCTTAATTCAAATAATATACGCTACTTCATTCGAATACGTAATAACTTCAAAGTATTCTGTCCAAGAAAGCAAAAAGAAATTACGGCACAGCACTTATTTCATAGTTTAAAAGCTGGGGAACTAAGACACTATCCTAAAATAGTCAGGATGCACGGGGAATATTGTTACTTATCGGGTACAAAATACATTAAAGATGGAAAAGTTGACTTTTGCATTATAGTATCATTCAACAAACCAGATGAAGCCTTGGAATACTACCGTAAAAGATGGCAGATCGAGACCTTGTTCAGGGCTCTAAAAACCAGCGGGTTCAATCTTGAGGATACTCACGTTACACATCCTGAAAGACTGGAAAAGTTGATTATGCTCGTGATGATAGCATTTGTGTGGTGCTATAAAATCGGGGACCATATTGATACTCAAATAAGAGCGATAAGAATCAAAAAACACGGAAGAAGAGCTATATCAGTCTTTAGGTATGGATTGGACTATCTCTCAAGATGCTTGTTATCGGGAACTAATAGATATGATCTTAACCTATTTCAATTTTTGTCGTGTACTTAAAAATTTGTTTTAACGACTAAATATTCATACTTTTAACAAAAATTAACTAAATTTATTATTATGAAAAATAACCAACTGCCGTTTTTTCTATTTTTACTAATGTTTTGCAGTCTTTTTTCTTGTAATAGTGATTCCGAAATTCAAAATATATCTGAAGCGGAAACTAGTATTCAGGTTTCAAAAGCAAATTTTTCAGATGCCTTAAGAATATGGAATAAACCTGAGAACTTCAAGGACAGTACAATAAAAACAAATGAAAAAATACTAGAAAAAAGATTAGCTTATATTGAACCGTATGCTAAAGATCTATTACTGGCAGAAGGCAAAAGTATAAATTTGATAAAAACTTATACAATTGAAAAGACTTTTAAAGAAGCCTTAAAATATTATTTTAAAAAAAATTAATTAACCTACATTTTATTAACCAAAAATTATAAATTATGAAATCTATTTTATATATCTTTTTTTAACCTTAAGTACATTTTCCCTATACGCCCAAAGTTCTATGCCTTTAAATCTTATTAACAACACAAATGAAAATATTTTAATTTATTTAGTAGCCACTGGTACTGACCCTTTCAATATAGATTGTGATAATTGCACTTATACAGTTAACTCTAATTCCGAATTTCAATTAGATGCTTCTTCTGAAATGTCTATTGCTTCATTTGCGCAATCACCCTCTATGTGGAATGGTGGCCCACCTTTTGTTAATTGTGATTCTTGCGAAGGTGGAAGTATTGCAGTTTGTGGCGACCCCATTTTTCAATATCTAAGATTTGCTTATCCTGGAATTGCACATGGTTTAGGAGAAGGTTGTGGTGATTTTTATGATTTGAGCTTTACGGAAGGTAACTTTTCAGCTACTTGGCAAGTTATTGGTAGTGAAATTTATGTGGTATTTAACGACTAAAATATGAAACTTCTTATCACTATCATATTAACCCTTTCCACTTTTTCTATTTTTGCGCAAACCGAAAGCTTTACACGGGAATGGGGCACATATTTTAATAATGTTGAAATAACTTCGGTAGATACAGATAACGAAGAAAATATTTGGGTCTTGGCGGAAGTAAGGCAATACCAAAGTTTTTTTTTGAACGATATAATTACTCCAAATGCACAGCAAACCAATTATGGTGGTGGGATAAAAGATGTGTTTTTGGCAAAATTTACACCAGATGGTAGTTTGTTGTACGCCACTTACTTTGGGGGGGAAGGAGACGATTTTGCCGGAAGTATTTCTATTAAAAACGGTAATATATATATTACCGGTAATACCAATAGCACCCAAGGTATTGCTACCACAGGGGTTTATCAAGAAAACCTTAACCAACCCCCCTCAAATTATACAAATCCTTTAAATTCTGCTTTTATTGCCAAATATGACACCTCTGGACAATTGGAATGGAGTAGCTATTTTCAAGGCAACACTTCTGCCACTATACGTCAAGTAAGTGCGGGTAACGCTAATGATGTTTTTTTATGGGGTACTACCCAAAGTGATAATCTAGGTTCTCCAGGTGTCTTTAAAAATAGTATTCCGCCTCCTTATGTAGATGATAATGATATTTACGTTTACCCCTCTTATCCTATTTTAGCGCGGTTCAACGATACAGGACACTTGCTATGGGCAACATATTATGGACCGGATATAGTTGCTCAAGACAATCCTAGAGGGTATAGCGTATTATCGGGTTTAGGAGTAGATTATAATAATAATGTTTATATAAGTGGCAACTGTAATGGTACATCCAATTTCTATAGCACGCCAAATTCTCACCAAAGCAATTATGCAGGTGGCGAAAGGGATATTTTTATAGCTAAATTCACACCATCTGGTCAACGCATTTGGGGTTCTTATTTTGGAGGGGCAGGAAGCGAAGGACTGGATAAACTGGAGGTTTTACGAGGAAATCAAATTTATTTAACCGGTATAACTACAAGTCAAAACGGTATAAGTACGCCTAATACTTGGCAGCCCAATTATTTACCGGGACAAAACAATAGTGCTTTTATTGCCAGGTTTACTCAAAATGGTCAAATTATGTGGAGTACTTATTTGGGACCAATAGCTGGACACCCCGTGTCATTAGGAGCCGACACCTCAAACAATGTTTATATTTATGGTGAAATTTTGGCAAACCCCAATATTATTACGACAGGAAGTTATATGGATGAGTTTTTCGGAAACAGTTCTCAAATGGCAATTAGTAAACTTGATTATAATGGTCAGAACTTATTGTGGGGTACTTATTATGGCGGGTCACAAAATGAATATACTTCGTGGACAAAGGCTTTTACCGTTACAAACAATAATGCTTTGGTAGCAGTGGGTTTAACTAAAAGTCACGATTTTATTGCTAGTGATAATGCTTTTCAGGCAACATTTAATAATTCTTCGCAAGTAAATTCTTTTATTACAAAATTTGTGCCTTGTGTAGATCCTGTAGTCCCACAAGGAGAAAGCGTACAATGGTTTACAGAGGGAGAAACCTTGGAAGATTTAATTATTGATACTACCACTTGGCCTGGTGCAGATGTAATTATTACTTGGTATGCAGATGCAGCAAATACGCAAGTCTTACCCGCAGATACGGTTCTGGAAGAAAATACTACTTATTATGTTACCCAAACTATACAAGGGTGTGGCGAAAGTGACGCTTTGGAAATAACTGCAATCCAAAATTTAAATGTTGACAAAGCTTATTTTGAAAAAGTAATTGTTTCTCCAAACCCAAATCAGGGAAAATTTAACATAGATAATATTCCTCCAGGTAAAACCGAGATTGAAATACATAGCTTAAACGGTAAATTATTGTTTTCAACAACAACATATATTCAGGATTTAAGCAATACTATAAAAATTAGGGAACAATTAGCCCCGGGGGTTTATTTCTTAAAATTAATTTCTGCTGATAAATATTCCAAAGCTTTTAAATTATTGATAAACTAAACTTTAAAAATAGTTTGGAATAAAAAACCGTCTAAAGAAACTCCTTAAGACGGTTTTTTTAATTGTTATTTCTATTATTCTATACGTGAATTGGTCTGTCTTCTGTGGCAGCCAAAGCAGCTTCCTTAACCGCTTCTGCGTAAGTTGGGTGCGCGTGGCTCATACGTGCTATGTCTTCTGCACTTGCCCTAAACTCCATTGCGGTTACGGCTTCGGCAATTAAATCTGCCGCGCGTGCGCCTACAATGTGTACACCAAGCACTTCGTCTGTTTTCTTATCGGTTAAGATTTTTACAAAACCGTCTGTGTCGCCACTAGCGCGAGAACGTCCTAAAGCCCGCATAGGAAACTGTCCGCTTTTGTACTCTTTTTTATCTTCTTTTAATTGCTCTTCGGTTTTTCCTACCGAGGCAACTTCCGGCCAGGTATAAACCACTCCCGGAATTAAATTATAGTCTATATGTGGTTTTTGTCCGGCAATAGTTTCGGCAACAAAAACACCTTCTTCTTCGGCTTTGTGTGCCAACATTGCGCCTTTAACAACATCGCCAATTGCGTAGATGTTATCTGCGCTGGTTTGCAGGTTTTCGTTTACTCCAACTTGGCCTTTATCGTTTACTTTTACGCCGGCGGCATCTGCATTTAGACCATCTGTATATGGACGTCTACCTACAGAAACTAAGCAGTAATCGCCTTTAAATTCTACTTCCTTATCTTTTTTATCTTTAGCCTTTACGGTTATTTCGTCGCCGTCTCTTTCCACGGAAGTGACCTTATGCGAGAGTGCAAATTTGGTTTTTTGCTTTTTAAGGAATTTCATCAAATCTTTACTCTGGGCTTTATCCATAGTTGGAATAATGCGGTCCATATATTCAATTACTGTAACCTCTGCTCCAAGGCGTTTGTACACTTGGCCAAGTTCTAAACCAATTGCGCCACCGCCAATAACTAGCAAGTGTTTTGGTACTTCTTTAAGCTTAATAGCTTCTGTAGAAGTGATAATGCGTTCTTTATCTAACTCTATAAAAGGCAAGTTAGCCGGCTTACTTCCGGTGGCAATAATACTGTGTTTTGCTTCTATAGTTTGGCTTTCTTCGCCTTCTATTTTAATGTGGGTTTTATTTTTAAAAGATGCAACGCCTTGAAAAGAGTCTATTTTATTTTTATCCATCAAGAAATCAATGCCTTTGGTGGTTTGTTCTACCACGCTATCTTTGCGAGACATCATTTTCTTGAGGTTTAGCTTTAGGTCTCCGTCTAATTCTATGCCGTGATCTTCAAAATGTTTTACGGCATCTTCGTAATGGTGCGAAGAATCTAACAAAGCTTTAGATGGGATACAGCCTACGTTTAGGCAAGTTCCTCCTTTGGTGTTATATTTTTCTATAATGGCGGTTTTTAACCCAAGCTGTGCGCAGCGAATAGCGGCAACATAACCTCCGGGTCCCGACCCAATGACAGCAACGTCGTAAGTACTCATAATATAGTTTTATTGATTTTTTTAAAACAGTTACAAAAATACGATAACTAAATCAATCGACAATGTTAGGAATTAAAAGGATTGTTAAATTATTTGCATTTTGAAATTTAATGTTTAAGCCAAGTAGTGTTTTTCTAGGTACGATTATAAGAAAATTTGTGTACTGCTTTTTACTTCATTTACCGTAAACATACCGTGCGTATTAGAAATACCATCTATAGCTGTAAGCTTATGAACCAAAAAATCACGGTAAGCTTCCATGTTTTTTACGTAGATTTTTAAGATATAATCGTAATCGCCGCTAACGTGGGCACATTCTAAAATTTCCGGTAATTGTAAAATTTCGCGTTCAAATTTAGAAAGTGTCTCTTTATTATGTTTACTTAACTTTACATGGCAAAAAACCATCAGGTTTTTTTCTACTTTTTTCTTATTGATTAATGCTACATATTTGGTAATAATTTCTTCTCTTTCTAATTTTTTAATTCGCTCATGAATGGCCGTCATAGATAATTGTAATCGAAATGCAATTTCTTTGGTTGTGATTTTTGCATCGTTTTGTAGCAGATTTAAAATAGCTTTATCTGTTTGGTCTAATCGCATTTTTTGAAAATTTTTCGGTTTTTTACGTAAACAGGGTTTAATGTAAACTTATTTTCCGTAAAATTTTAAATTATAGAAATATTTTCTAAATATAGGATTTCTACTTGATATTATTTCTAAATATAACGAGATTTACCTAAACCTAAAAAATTATTATTATGTCTTATAATCCAGCAGACAAAATTCAAGATTTGCAATATTTTGGAGAATTTGGCGGCGTTAACCCGTCTATATCTGACTCCTCTACCTATACTTTTTTATCGGCTAAAACAATGTTTGACACCTTTGAAGGCAATGCAGAAGGTTGTTATTTATACTCCAGACATTCTACGCCCAGTAATTTATATTTGGGCGAAGCTTTGGCACAGATGGAAGCTACCGAAAATGCAACAGTAACCGCCAGCGGAATGGGTGCAATTGCTCCTACCCTAATGCAACTTTGCGAAAGCGGCGATCATATTGTGGCCAGCAGAACTATTTATGGTGGCACTTTTGCGCTTATGAAAAACTTTTTACCAAAATTGGGTTTACAAACTTCTTTTGTAGATATAACCAATTTAGAAAAAGTAGAAAAGGCAATTACGCCAAAAACCAAAGTTTTGTTTTGCGAGACCGTTAGCAATCCGCTATTAGAAATAGCAAACATCAAAGCTTTGGCTAAAATTGCAAAAAAACACGACATGCAATTGGTGGTAGACAATACGTTTTCGCCATTATCTGTTACGCCAAAACTCCTGGGAGCAGATGTGGTAATCCATTCGCTTACCAAATTTATAAATGGTAGCAGCGATACCGTTGGCGGCGTAATTTGCGGTAGTAACGATTTTATTAATGCTTTGCGAAGTGTAAACGATGGCGCATGTATGCTTTTGGGCGCTACAATGGATTCTTTTAGAGCGGCTTCTATTTTAAAAAACTTACGCACTTTACATATTAGAATGCAAAAACACAGTGAAAATGCACTTTACTTAGCTAAAAATTTTGAAGATTTAGGCTTAAAAACCGTTTATCCGGGTCTTGAATCGCATCCCGGACACGAAACCTATAAAAAGATGATAAACCAAGAATACGGCTACGGCGGAATGTTGACTGTTGATGTTGGTTCTCTAGAAAAAGCAAACCAATTGATGGAATTAATGCAAGACCGCAATTTGGGTTATTTGGCGGTAAGTCTTGGTTTTTACAAAACTTTATTTAGCGCGCCGGGAACCTCTACCTCTTCTGAAATTTCTGTAGAAGAGCAAGAAGAAATGGGTTTAAGCAACGGCCTTATTCGTATTTCTATAGGTTTAGACAATCATATAGAACGCACGTTTAAAGCTATGCAAAACTGTATGGAAAAAGTTGGAATTTTATAAGCCGTTTATTGCGCTTGTAACAATTCTACACTCAGATTGGTAGCATTTGCAAACAAAATTATTTCGGTATCGTTGCCGGGAACGTCACCCGTCTTTTTAATACCCAAATAATATTTTTGATACGCCTGTAAGCTTAACATTTTGGTTAGGCTTACAGTTGTTTTCTTATTTTTTTCTACACGAGACTTTACGGAAGTACCAGCGATTGGATTGGTATTTTTACTTATGAAAACCTCAATTTCATCTGCGCCAGAATTGTTTTCTTTCTGAAAAGTAACCGTATAAGTTACACGGTAAATTCCGTTTATAGTAGGTTTTATACCATTATCTGAAAGTTGCATATTATTGCTATGTAAACCTTCTACTGCATCGGGGAAAATTTGATTGTTATATTGTCCAATTTCCATTTCTGCGTCTTGGTCTAGGTAAACTTCCGCGAAAGCGCTATTAATATACTGCCAAGAAGCTTTACCAGTGGCATCTGAGGTTAAAACCTTACCTTCTGCTTGCGAGCCGTCTACGATTTTTACATTTCCGTTAACTTCTAATTTTTCGGTTGGCTGGCTGGTTCCTACACCAATTTTGGTATTGTCTGTTCCCAGAATAATGGTATTAGGGCTGTATGCGTTGGCATTGTTACCAATAGCAATCGCATTTTGTGCCGCGCTGGCGTTGTTTCCAAGACTAATTGATTGTTGGCCGTAAGCATTAGCGTTTTTTCCAATAGCAATGGCTTTATCTTCGGCTTGAGCCGACTCGCCAATACTTATGCTATTGTCTCCGTAAGAATTAGAGTTTTTACCAATAGCGATGGCCTTATCTTCTGCTCCTGCGTTTTTTCCTAATGCAATTGCTTCTTCTCCGTATGAATTGGAATTTGGCCCTAAACTTATCGCTCCATTTGGTTTTAAACCACCAAAATTTTGATTGTTTACTACAAAATCTAAGGCATTATTACTGCTGGTACCAATGGTTAAGTCTTCATTAACCGCGCTGTTGTTAGTCAAAAATTTACTATTGAAAGAAATCCAGGTTTGTCCGTTATAAAAATAGAAACCCTGTCTGCTGCCTCCACCTTCCGCATCGGTATTCCATACTAAAAGACTTTCTGCAGGATTATTGATTGTAGTAGAGTTAGAAACATCTCCTAAGTCTACGCGTGGTAATAAAAGACCTTGGTTTTCTGCTTGAATATCTAAAATACTAGAGGAATGCGGATTGGTTGTGTTTATTCCTACTTGCGAAAATGCAGAATTTACTACAAATAAGATGAAAATTATTAAATAAAAGTGTAAATAAATTGGAGAGTGTAGTTTTTTGCTCATAACAAACGTAGTTTTTTAGCGCTTGCAAAATTAATTTGTTATGCCGGTAGTAACCGTTATAAGCGCAATTACTCGATGTTTGTCAAGAATATTTCGATAAACTAATTTTTTAACAAAAAATAATAGATAAACGGTAAAATTAATCAGCTAAAAAACACTAGGCACATTACGTCTCAATACCTTATATTTGCAAAAAATACCGAGACATAATTATACTAAGCAAAATTTTGCAACGTTTTGCCAATAATCCTAAAAAGCATATTTTGAGTAATGACACATAAGATTTTTGTTTTAGCGACCCTTTTTTTATTTTTTGGCGGTATACTGCAGGCACAAAATACAGGCGATAAAAATATAAATGAACAATTTGAAGAGCTTTTAGAAAGTTCTAATAATTACCAAGATTATAAAGTGGTAAAGCAATATAAGCTTACACGCCTACAAAAAAGCACGGTAAATCACATTAAGGAGTTAAAAACCGAAATAGATTCTGCTAACGTCAAGATTGCTAAGCAACAAAGCCAAATTGACAAACTACAAGAAAAACTTAATACGGCCAATGCAGATTTGGAGCAAGTTAATCTAGAGAAAGATCAAATTAAATTTTTCGGTTTACCGACAGATAAAGGCACTTACCAAACTATTATGTGGTTAATTGTTTTAGGTCTTGTATTAATTTTATTATTTTTTATCTACCGTTTTAAAAAGAGCAATGCTTTGACAAAAGAAGCCAAACATAAGCTGAATGAAAACGAAGAAGAATTTGAGTTATACCGTAAAAAAGCGCTAGAAAAACAACAAATTTTAGGCAGACAACTACAAGACGAACGTAATAAAGTAAACAAAAATAAACAGTAAAGTTATTTTTAAATTAGCATTTTACCTTTAGCAATGCGTATAGATATTCTAACCGTAGTACCAGATATTCTTAAAAGCCCGTTTGAAGCTTCTATTTTAAAACGAGCAATAGAAAAAGGTTTGGTAGAAGTCCATTTGCACAACTTGCGCGATTATACTACAGATAATTACAAACAAGTAGACGATTATCAATACGGCGGTGGCGCAGGAATGGTAATGATGATAGAGCCCATAGACAAGTGCATTAGCAAATTACAAGCAGAACGCGATTATGATGAGATAATTTATATGACGCCAGACGGTAAAACGCTAGAACAAAGAACAGCTAATAACTTATCTTTACAGAAAAACTTGATAATTTTATGTGGGCATTATAAAGGGGTAGACCAACGGGTGCGCGACCATTTTATTACCAAAGAAATCTCTATTGGAGATTATGTACTTTCTGGCGGAGAGTTGGGAGCTGCAGTACTATGCGATGCTGTAATACGCTTAATTCCCGGGGTGATTGGCGACGAAACCTCTGCTTTAACAGATTCTTTTCAAGACAATTTACTTGCCCCGCCAATTTATACCAGACCGGCATCTTATAAAGGTTGGGATGTTCCTGAGATACTAACCAGCGGGAATTTTCCTAAAATAGAAGCTTGGCGCGAAGAAAAAGCATACGAGCGTACACAAGAAAAACGTCCAGACTTACTTAAAGAATAAACAAGAAAAGCTTGCTATATTATAATTTATAATTATTTTTGCAGCCAATTCTGAATCAACCTCTGACGAAAATCGTGCATGTTGCTTTAGACCATATCCAAACATACAACAAATATGGAATCGTTAATTAAATTTGTGCAAGACGAATTTGTAGAAAAAAAAGACTTTCCGGAATTTAAAGCTGGAGACACCCTTACCGTTTATTACGAGATTAAAGAAGGTAGTAAAACGCGTACACAGTTTTATAAAGGAACTGTAATTCAAAAAAAAGGTATAGGATCTGCCCAAACTTTTACCATTAGAAAAATGAGTGGTACAGTTGGCGTAGAACGTATATTCCCAATTAATTTACCTGCTTTACAGAAAATAGAGGTAAATAAACGCGGTAGTGTGCGTCGTGCAAGAATCTATTACTTTAGAAACCTTACCGGTAAAAAAGCTAGAATTAAAGAGCGCCGTTATATCGATAACGAGAAAAAAGCTTAATTCTAAGACGACAAAAATTTATAAACCGTGTTTAAAACTAGTTTTAAACACGGTTTTTTTATGAACAATTGTTAATAAGCTGTGTTCATAAAAGGTTAATATTTAATTGCTTAAAAAACTCCGTTTAATTAAAAATTAAACTATCTTTAAGATGTGAAAGAATGACAAAAGGATTTCTTTTACTTTAGATGTCCTTAATATATAGACGACGAATTTTATTTTAAGCAGGACATTAACTATTTTTATTTGAATACAAGTGGTTTAGTTTGCTTGTATTTATTTTGAAG
Source organism: Haloflavibacter putidus (assembly GCF_006546625.1). Taxonomy (GTDB): domain Bacteria; phylum Bacteroidota; class Bacteroidia; order Flavobacteriales; family Flavobacteriaceae; genus Mesonia; species Mesonia putida. Next base: position 18,679 of record NZ_VIAR01000002.1, on the reverse strand, counting down.
AAAGCCATTTCGTTTAACTTTAAACGAAATGGCTTTTATTATTTTATTTATATTTAGTTTTTTAGCCAATATTACAATACAAACTTTCGCCTTGCTCCAAAAATCACATCACCAAGAAATATTATATTAAAACTACCTTTACAGAAATCTCTTCGGAAAAATTTCCATAAAGCAAAAAAATAAGATTTTAGGTTAAATTGCTGCTCTTCAAAACAATTCTTAACAGTATTCTAATACTATTCAAGACTGTTAAAACCTTCTGTTTTATTATATTTGCAAATTATAAAAAGTATATAATCAATTGGCAATTTAAAGTTGTTTCTCACTTTAAATGTCTTAAAATAAATTATTAAAAATGGCAGAACAAGGAAGAATTATCTACACCAAAACAGATGAGGCTCCATATTTGGCAACTCATTCGTTATTACCAATTATTGAATCGTTTACAAAATCTTCGGGCATTAGCATAGAAACCAAAGACATTTCTTTGGCCGGAAGAATTTTAGCGGTTTTCCCCGAAGTATTAACTGAGGATCAACGCCAAGAAAATGCTTTAGCACAATTAGGAAAATTAGTAAAGCAACCGGAAGCTAATATCATCAAACTTCCTAACATTAGTGCTTCTTCTCCGCAACTTAAAGCTGCCATAAAAGAATTGCAAAGCACAGGCTATAACTTACCAAATTATCCAGACGAACCACAAAACGATAAAGAAAAAGATATAAAATCGCGCTACGATAAAGTAAAAGGAAGCGCGGTAAACCCTGTTTTGCGAGAAGGAAATTCTGACAGACGTGCTCCCAAAGCGGTAAAAAACTACGCCAAGAAAAATCCGCACCGCATGGGAGAATGGAGTGCAGATTCTAAATCGCATGTGGCAACTATGCAAGATGGAGATTTCCGTGCAAACGAAAAATCGGTTACCATAGAAAACAAAGGAGAATTAAAAATCCAACTGAAAACAAAACAAGGTAAAACCCAAGTTTTAAAAGAAAAATTAGCTGTACTACCGGGAGAAATCATAGACGGTACGTATATGAGCAAAAAAGCCTTGGTAAAGTTCTTAAAAGAGCAAATTGCCGAAGCTAAACAGCAAGGCGTGCTTTTTTCTTTGCATATGAAAGCAACTATGATGAAGGTTTCTGACCCCATTATTTTTGGTCACGCGGTAAAAACTTATTTCGACGATGTTTTTGAACAATACAGCAAAGACATAGAAGAAGCCGGTGGCGACCCAAATAGTGGTTTAGGAGATGTTTTGGGCGCAATAGAAAAAATGCCCGAAAGCAAACAAAAAGAAATCAACCAAATAATAGAAAGAGATTTACAAGAAGGCCCGGATATTGCTATGGTAAATTCTGATAAAGGTATTACCAACCTGCACGTACCAAGTGATGTTATTATAGATGCTTCCATGCCGGCTATGATTAGAACCTCTGGCCAAATGTGGAATAAAAATGACAAAACCCAAGATACTAAAGCTGTAATTCCAGATAGTAGTTACGCGCCTTTATACCAAGCTACCATAGATTTTTGTAAAAAGAACGGCGCTTTTGATCCTACCACAATGGGAACTGTTCCTAATGTTGGCCTTATGGCGCAAAAAGCAGAAGAATATGGCTCGCACGATAAAACTTTTGAAATTCCTGTAGACGGAACCGTAGAAGTTGTAGACCAAACCGGTAACGTTATTATGACGCACACGGTAGAAGAAGGCGATATTTGGCGTATGTGCCAAGTAAAAGACGAACCTATTAAAGATTGGGTAAAACTTGCCGTAAACCGTGCAAAAGATACCGGATGGCCAACAATATTTTGGTTAGACCAAGACCGCGCACACGATGCCGAATTGATTAAAAAAGTAGAGCTTTATCTAAAAGAACAAAATACAGAGAATTTAGATATTCGAATTATGAGCGTAGAAGATGCAACTACTTTTACGTTAGAACGCGTTAAAGCCGGAGAAAATACAATTTCGGTTACCGGAAATGTTTTACGAGATTACTTAACAGACCTCTTCCCTATTCTAGAATTAGGCACAAGTGCAAAAATGTTGTCTATAGTACCTTTAATGAATGGTGGCGGCTTATTTGAAACCGGCGCAGGAGGTTCTGCCCCAAAACACGTACAACAATTTTTAGAAGAAGGACATTTACGATGGGATTCTTTAGGTGAGTTTTTGGCGCTTTCTGTTTCTTTAGAACATTTAGGTAAAAAATATAATAATGAAAAAGCTTTAATCTTATCGGAAACTTTAGATACGGCAACCGACCAGTTTTTAGATAACAAAAAATCGCCTTCCCGTAAGGTAAACGAACTGGATAACCGTGGAAGTCATTTTTATCTAGCGCTTTATTGGGCAATGCAATTGGCCGCTCAAAACAAAGATCAAGAACTTAAAAAAGAATTTGAAAGTATTGCTAAAAAATTGCAAGACAATGAAAAGCAAATTCTAGAAGAGCTTAATGCAGTGCAAGGTCACGAAGTTAATATAGATGGTTATTACAAACCCGACGAAGCTTTAGTATATAGAGAAATGCGTGCTAGCGAAACCTTAAACCATATTATTGACAGATTAGATTAAAATAAATAGTTGTTAAATACTCGTTATTAGGTATTTGATTAATTATAGTTTCTATTAATAAAGCCTGCTTCTTATGTATGAGCGGGCTTTATTAGTTTAGGTGTATGCCAAAAAAAGAAGTTTAACGCTTTAAATACCAATATGTTTTTCTTTACGGAAACTATAAGCGATTCAAACCTTTATAATACTTTTATTTTAAGCATACTTTAGAAAAAACCAAAATAAAAAAAGCCGTTTCTACTCGAAACGGCTTTTTTTATTTTCTGTTGTGATTGCTTTTAACCTTGCTGTTGCATCATGATTTTTTGCAAACGCTGTTGTAAGCTTTGGTCTTGTTGTATTACAGCTGCAATCTCTTGATAACGCTCTATAGACATTCCGGTAGATTCTATAGCTTCTGTAGCTTTTCTTTCAAGTTCCGGACGCATTTTTTCTATTTTATCGGAAATACTTTTATGCTTTTTAATTTCTGCTTCAGTAGCATTACCTTTTTGATTTGGGTTCATAGACGCTTGCTGAATTTCATTAAAACGTTGTAACTCCATACCCTCGTCTTGAATCATCGTCATCATTTGTTGTTGTGCTTCTTGATTTTGCATCTGCACTTTTTGATAAGCATTTGCCCATTTATTCAATTCGGCGTCAGATATCTTATTTTCTTGTGCATTGGTATATGCAACAGAACTTAAGATTGCAACAAAGAAAAATAAGCCTTTTAATTTGATTGATTTAAACATAATTGATTTTTAAATTGTACTTCTATTTTAATTTTCGATAATAATAGTTATTTATCGTTTTACCAATAAAACAATAAAGAAATTTTGATAACTGACTCAAAATCTATTAGTACCAATTTTCAAAGGTAACCGCTTCAGTTTCTAAACAAAATAATTTAATCTACTTAACTTTAAATTATCATTTATTTAAGAAAACAGCTATATTCTTTACTACTTTATCGGAAAGTCGGTTTTGGGTTTTTTTAGACCATCCTGCACTTTTTTTTGAGATTAATAAATTTTTGTGCTTTATTTTTTCCGTAAAACCGTTTGCTGCATCACCATCTACAATGGTATAACTAGATGTAGCTTCTAACCAATCTATTAGTGCTTTTTGTTTATAAGGCAAGCCCAAAGAAGTGTTAATCAAAATCTTGTTGTCCCCTAAATTTTTAAACGCTTCTGCATCTAACAAACAGGTGTTTTTGGGCAAATGCAAAGAAATAATGGTGCAAGTTGCCAGTAATTTATTTAAACTTAAATAATCTACTCCTTTTTCTTCCCAATCTTCTTCTCGGGTTCGGCTGTAGTAATAAACGTCTGCATTTAGGGCTAAAAGTGCTTTGGCCAAAAGTTGACCGGTGGTTCCCAAACCAATAATCCCTACTTTGCAACCACTTAATTCCCTTGGCATTTCTTCCAATTGTTCCTTGCCAAAACCATGTAATAAATCTATACTTTTAGATAGTACAAACTCCACTACCCCGGGATCTCCATAATCAAAAATTCCGCTTACTTTTATATTCTTCTTTTCTGCTGCTTTTATATCAACATTGGCAGCTTCAGCATCGAGCAAACTACACGCCATCCCGATATACCGCAAATTGGAAGCTTTTTCTATGGCTTTTGCACCTATTTCTGTTCGCCAAGAAACCAAGACAGCATCTGCATCTCCTATTCGTTTTATTACTTCTGATTCAGTTTTGGGAACTTCTTTATATTCTTTTACTTCTTCTGCATAGCTTTGCAATTTCCGTAAAGTTTCTGCATTCATTTTGGTTTCGTCTAAAACCACCAATTTTTTAAATTTTTTCATCACTTTAAGGAATAAAAAACTGCTTGATAAGAAAAACAAATATTTACTCACCAAGCAGTTATAATTTCTAAATCTTCTTACAAAGGTATATTACCGTGCTTACGTTTTGGACGTAAAACTTCTTTGTGCTCTAACATACTAAAGCCTTTTAACAATTTACGACGCGTATCTTTTGGCATAATAACTTCGTCTATAAAACCGCGTTTTGCAGCTTCAAACGGATTGGCAAACAACTCTGCGTATTCTTCTTCTTTTTCTGCCAGTTTTGCTGCGCTGTCTTTTGCAGCTTGAATTTCTTTTCTAAAGATAATTTCGCTGGCGCCTTTGGCTCCCATCACCGCAATTTCTGCTGTTGGCCAAGCAAAATTTAAGTCGGCCCCAATGTGTTTAGAATTCATTACATCATAAGCTCCGCCATAAGCTTTACGCGTGATAACAGTTACTTTTGGCACAGTTGCTTCGCTTAAAGCGTATAACAATTTGGCACCATTAAGAATAATTCCGTTCCACTCTTGATCGGTTCCAGGTAAAAATCCCGGAACATCTACCAATACCAACAACGGAATATTGAAAGCATCGCAAAAGCGGGTAAAACGGGCAGCTTTTTTAGAAGAATCTACATCTAAAACCCCGGCCAAACTCATTGGCTGATTGGCTACAATACCAATACTTCTTCCGCCCAAGCGTGCAAAACCAACTATAATATTATCTGCATAATCTTTATGAATTTCGTAAAAAGAATCTTTATCAATAATGCCGTTGATCACCTCGTGCATATCGTAAGGTTTGGTAGAACTTTCCGGTACAATGCTGTCTAATTGCTCGCGTATTTCGTCTCCTAATTTATACGGTAACTTCTCGGTTTTTTGCTGATTGTTTTGCGGCATATAACTAATAAGTTGCTTTACATCTTCTAAACAAGCAATATCGTTTACGGCAGTTCTATGCGTCACGCCAGATTTGGTTGCGTGCGTACTGGCGCCACCTAATTCTTCTGAAGTTACTTCCTCGTTAGTTACGGTTTTTACCACATTTGGACCGGTAACAAACATATAACTGGTGTCTTGCACCATTAAAGTAAAATCTGTCATTGCGGGAGAATAGACCGCACCGCCGGCACAAGGCCCCATTATGGCAGAAATTTGCGGAATAACGCCGGAAGATTTTACATTTCTATGAAAAATATCTGCATAACCGCCAAGTGATTTTACGCCTTCTTGAATTCTGGCACCACCGGAATCGTTTAAACCAATCATTGGAGCTCCTACTTTTACGGCCAAATCCATTACTTTACAGATTTTTTCTGCGTGGGTTTCGGATAATGCGCCACCAAAAACGGTGAAATCTTGGGCGAAAACATATACCAATCTGCCGTTAACAGTACCATAACCGGTAATTACGCCATCGCCATAATATTTTTGCTCATCCATACCAAAATCTGTGGTACGATGGGTTACTAAAATACCAATTTCTTCAAAAGAACCTTCGTCCAGCAAATAATTTACTCGCTCGCGGGCGGTAAGTTTTTTCTTAGCGTGCTGCTTGGCAATTCTTTTTTCGCCCCCACCTAAATGGGCTTGTTTAATTTTATCGTTTAATTTCTCTATATTTTTACTCATAGTAATTTTTCAGCTTTTTATTCGGTAATGGGTAATCGTAATTGTTTTTGATCTTTTAAATACTGGCGTAAAGCAATCAAAGCTGCCAACTTTGCTTCTTCTTTGGTTTCTTCTTCCAACTTTTCTGCCGAATAGTATTTTTTTACAAAATGTGTATCGAAATTACCACTGCGGAAAGCTTCGTGCTCCATCACAAATTTTCCAAAACTCAACGTAGTTTCCACGCCTTCTACCAAATAATTGTTAATAGCATCTATCATTAATTGAATGGCTTCTTCGCGGGTTTTTCCGTAAGTAATTAATTTAGAAAGCATGGGATCGTAATAAATAGGTACGTCCATCCCTTCTTCAAAACCATTATCTATACGAATATTTTCGCCGGAAGGCAACTGGTATTTTTCTAATTTTCCTACACTGGGCAAGAAATCGTCTAATGGATTTTCTGCATAAACGCGCAGCTCCATAGCGTGACCATTAATTTTTAAATCTTCTTGGTTAAACGCCAATTTTTCTCCTCTGGCAATATTAATTTGCTCTTCTACCAAGTCTATGCCGGTAATAAACTCTGTTACCGGATGTTCTACCTGCAAACGTGTATTCATTTCTAAAAAGTAGAAATTTTTGTTTTCATCCAGCAAAAATTCTACAGTTCCGGCGCCAACATAGTCGCAAGATTTTGCAACTTTTACAGCGGCTTCACCCATTTTTTTCCGTAAAGCTTCGTCTAAAACCACAGAAGGCGCTTCTTCTACCACTTTTTGATGACGCCGTTGAATGCTGCATTCGCGTTCAAATAAATGCAGGTTATTGCCGTGCGTATCTGCCAGTATTTGAATTTCTATGTGTCTTGGAGAAGCCACATATTTTTCTATAAAAACAGAACCGTCGCCAAAAGCAGATTCTGCTTCGCTTATGGCGCGTTTCATTTGGTCTTCTAAGTCTTCTTCTTTTTCTACCACGCGCATTCCTTTTCCGCCGCCACCGGCAGAAGCTTTTATCAAGATAGGAAAGCCTATTTCTTTTGCAATTTCTTTTGCTTTTTTGGTATCTGTTATGGCTTCGTCAATACCGGGAACCATAGGAATATCGTAAGCTTTTACCGCGTCTTTGGCGGCTAATTTGCTTCCCATAATTTTGATGGCTTTTGAGCCGGGGCCAATCCACGTGATGTTGTTTTTTTCTACTTTTTCCGCGAAAGCGGCATTCTCACTTAAGAATCCGTAACCGGGATGAATGCCATCTACGTTTAAACTTTTTGCGACTTCTATAATTTTATCGCCCAGTAAATAAGATTTATTGGAAGGTGCTTCGCCAATGCAAACTGCCTCGTCTGCAAACTTTACATGGGGCGCATTTCTATCTGCCTCCGAAAAAACCGCTACGGTTTTGATACCCATTTTCTGAATGGTTTCCATAATCCGTAAAGCGATTTCGCCTCTATTGGCAACTAATATTTTTTTCATAAATAGTATTTTGTGTATGGAATTTTTCAAGTTTGTTATAACTACGGTGTTTTGTTTCCTGTTTTTTTGGCTTCTAATAATTAAGAAACTATTTTGCAGGATTAAAAACCACTATTCCATTTCTATAAGCAACTGATTTTTTTCTACGGTTTCGCCTTTTTTGATATTAATGGCTTTAATTTTAGCTTCGCGCGGCGCGGTTAAAGCGTTTTCCATTTTCATAGCTTCCAATACCATTAAATAATCGCCTTCTTTTACCTCGTCGCCTTCTTGTACATTTACTTCTAAAATTAAACCGGGCATTGGCGCTTTGATATCGTTTACCATAGCGGTGTCTACCAGTTCTAGACCCATTTTTTCGATAAGTTGGTCCAACTCGTTAGAAATATCTACCTGATAGGTATTGGCGTTTATCTTTACGGAATAATGGTGTTTTAAAAAATCGTTTTTTACGATTTCTGCTTTAAACGAACGCTGTTCTTGTAAGACGTGATACTTGTTTTTCTCGATAGAATTGGCGTCTAAATTTTGAATTTCGTCTAAACCAAATTCCATCTCCAAATCGTTATTTACTTTTACTCGGTAAGTTTTATCCATATTTTTTTCGTTTGCTACTACTTCGTTGAAAGGTAAAGATATAAAAAATGATAGTTTCCGCTTTAAGCGAAAGGAATTTTAATTTATTTTACTAAGTCTTATATGCTTTCTTGGCAAGTATGATATTATTTGTATCTTGAGAAAAAAATTTATTATCCCATGAAATCTTTAAAAATTACCCGAAATTTTATTTTACTTTTTGCATTAACCGCTGGTATTCTAAGTTTTTCTTGCAAGGAAAAGGAAAATGAAAACACAAAAACCGAGCAGCAAAAAGAAGTAAATACCGAAACTACTACGACAAGCAACCAAAAAAATGCTCCGGCAGCAAAAATGGAAATTCCTAGTGGAGACGATCCCAATCCGTCTCACGGCCAACCCGGACACCGTTGCGATATTCCGGTTGGAGCGCCATTAAACTCCAAAGCTAAAAATCAACAAGCCAGACAAAATACCGTAACCGGAAATCCTATTAAGTCTTCTAATACAAATAGCGGCAAGGTGAATCCGCCGCACGGGCAACCTGGTCACCGTTGCGATATTCCGGTAGGAGCTTCTTTGGAAGGAAAGTAAGCTTATACAGCTTTTAAGTAAAAAACCTGTACTTTTTCCTTTACGGAAAAAATACAGGTTTTTACTTTTAAGAAAATTGTAGGTTTAAGAATCGGCAGCTTTTGTTGTTTTGGTGACGCCAGAACAATCTCCTTCGCGTTTAACACCAAGTTTTGCCAGGATATCTTCCATCAAACACCATTTGGTAATAGATGATTGTAGAAGGTTAAGCCCGACAAAGCCGGTAAACCATAACCAATTAATATTTACATAAACTGCCAGTAACAGGCTTATTAAAATAAATGTACCTGCAATGGCACGTATCCATCTGTTAATCATAATTTTATTGTTTTAAAGTTTTAAATATATCTTTCTACATTAACCACCACTGCTTTAATGGGGTTGTTAGTTTCTAAATTTTCATTGAAAGCTTTTACCTCTTCAAAAAATTTATTGATGTATTTTTCTTCCGTAAAAGAAAAAAACATACTCGAATCTGCTCCTGCACTTGCCGATGGAAACCAAGCAGCATTCATCAAAAAAGAATTGGCTTGTTTATAACCGGCAATTTCGGCACCGCTAAAACTTTCTATATTACTTTTTTTAAAAAGCGCTAAGACTTCTTGCTGAAATTGATCTACCGCGGTAACAATTAATAGTTTCATAGTTTAAGGATGTTTTTTACGTTCTACTAAATAATATACCAATGGCACTACCAATAAAGTTAAAAAGGTAGAAGCAATGGTCCCTCCCATAAGCGAAATTGCCAAGCCTTGAAAAATTGGATCAAACAAAATAACAAATGCGCCAATTACTACCGTGCCGGCTGTTAGCAAAATAGGAGTTGTTCTTACGGCGCCGGCTTCTATTACGGCCTCTTTAAAAGGTCTACCTTCTGCCAATTGAATGTTGATAAAATCTATGAGTAAAACCGAATTCCGGACCATTATTCCCGCTAAGGCAATCATACCAATAAAAGAAGTTGCTGTAAAAAATGCTCCCATAATCCAATGGCCTAAAATAATCCCGATTAGCGATAACGGAATGGCAACCATCATTACGATTGGTGCTTTAAAGTTTTGAAACCAACCAACAATTAACATGTAAATAATGATAATTACTCCCAGAAATGCGAGACCTAAATCGCGGAAAACTTCTAAAGTAATTTGCCATTCTCCGTCCCATTTTACCGTAAAATCGTCTTCATTTTTGGGAGAGCCCAAATACATTTCGTTAATTTTATAGCCTTGTGGCAAGTCTATTTTTTCTAATTTATTGGTCATTCCTAAAATTGCATATACCGGACTTTCTAAAGCACCCGCCAGATCTGCGGTTACAAAAACCACTCTTTTTTGATCTTTACGATAAATGCTTTTGGGTGCAGTTCGTTTTTCGATTTCAACTAAAGAACTTAGCGGAATCATTTGCCCTTGTTTACTTTTTACCTTTAACCTACTAATGTCTGCTAAAGTAGATTTTTCGGCTTCTTCTAAAGTCAAAATTATGTTTACCGGATCTGTCGCTTGTGGTTGGTATATTCTGCCAACAGGACTTTTTCCCATAGCCATTGCCATAGTTTGCACAATTTGCTGAGGCGCAATACCGTTAAGCATTGCTTTCTCTTTGTCTATTTTGAAATTGTATTCAACGTGGTCTGCTTCTGTCATCCAGTCTACGTCAACAACATCTTCGGTTTGGTTTAGGATGTTTTTTATTTCTTGTCCTAATTCTATTTGTTTCTCGTAATCGGGTCCATAAATTTCAGCTACGATAGTAGAAAGAACCGGTGGTCCCGGCGGAACTTCCACAATTTTAATATTAGCGCCATAAACCAATCCAATTTTCTGAATTTCAGGGCGCAATAGCTTGGCAATATCGTGGCTTTGAGCGCTGCGCTCTCCTTTTCCAACCAAATTAACCTGAATATCTGCCGTATTGCTGGCCCCACGTAAATCGTAATGCCGTACCAAACCGTTAAAGGTTATTGGCGCCGAAGTGCCCACATAACTTTGGTAATTTACAACCTCTGGCCTATTTTTTAAATATTGACCTATTTCGCGAGTTACTACTGCGGTACGTTCTAAAGTGGTACCTTCCGGCATATCTATTACTACCTGAAATTCGTTTTTATTATCAAATGGCAGCATTTTTACCGCAACGCTTTCCGTAAAGAATAAACCAATACTTAAAAACAAGATTAAAAAAGTAATTCCTAAGAATCCCCAGCGTTTAGCTTTGCTTTCTAATAAAGGTCTTTCTAAACGATTGTACCATTTATATATAAAAGCATCTTCCGGTTTTTTCTGTTTTTGGGGTTTGTTAGATTTCTTTTCTTTTTCCCGTAAGAAAATATAGCCCAAATACGGCGTGATTGTTAATGCAACAAACAACGAAAGAATCATAGCAATAGACGCGCCAATGGGCATCGGACTCATATATGGCCCCATCATTCCGCTTACAAAAGCCATTGGTAATACAGATGCAATTACCGTAAAAGTTGCCAAAATTGTTGGATTTCCTACTTCGTTAATTGCATATAAAGCTGCATCTTTAAACGGCAAGCGTTTCATTTTAAAATGCCGGTGCATATTTTCTGCAATAATAATCGAGTCGTCTACCACTATTCCTGTTACAAATACCAAAGCAAATAAAGTAATGCGGTTTAAGGTATAATCTAACATATAATAACTTAGCAACGTGAGTGCAAAAGTAATGGGTACCGAAAGGAAAACCACCAAACCACCGCGCCAACCCATTGCTAGCATAACTACCAAAGTTACTGCTATAATTGCACCGATTAAGTGCAACAAAAGTTCGCTTACTTTTTGGGAAGCGGTCTCGCCATAATTTCTTGTTACTTCTACTTTTACATCGTTGGTTATGGTAGTCTTTTTTAAATGCTCTATTTTATTAACAATTACCTCCGCCAACTGCATGGCATCTGCGCCTTTTCTTTTGGCTACTGAAATTGTTACCGCAGGATATTCTGCTTGGTATTTCTTTACGGAATCGCTTCCTTGACCAAAGCCTAACGAAACATAATTGGCCGGAATTTGTGCGCCTTCTTTTATTTCTGCTATCTGTTTTAAATAAACAGGCCGATTGTCTTTAGAACCCACGACCAAATTTTCTATATCTTCTGGAGTTTTAAGAAAACTGCCGGTTTCTATACTATATTCAGTATCGTTTAAGTCAAATTTGCCGGTATGTAATTGTTGGTTGTTAGCCTGAATCATTTTGGCCACGCCTAAAAAATCTAATTCGCTGGCGGCCAATTTATCTTTGTCTATAACCACCCGAACCTGTTTGCTTCTTCCGCCAATTACTTTAGTGCCGCTTACATTTGGTATTTTCTCAATTTCCGAAAGTACTTCCGTAGAAATTTGTTGCAACATATAATCATCTAAAGTCTCACTCCATAAAGTTAAACCCAAAACCGGCACATCATCTATAGCTCGCGTTTTTACCAATGGCGTGGTGACGCCTTGTGGCATCATATCCATATGTTTGTTGATTTCGTTATATAATTTTACGTAAGAACGTTCTACGTCTTCGCCAACATAAAACTGTGCGATTAACATTCCGCCGTCTTTTTGCGAAATAGATTGCACGTGTTTTATACCCGTAATATTAGAAACAATTTTTTCTAAAGGTTTGATTACCCTGGCTTCTACTTCTTGCGGACTAGCGCCGGGATAACCCACAAAAATATCTGCCATTGGCACTTCTATTTGTGGTTCTTCTTCGCGCGGAATTAAAAACGAGCTCCACACGCCAACCACCATAAAAACAATCATTAATAATATGGTAAGCTTAGAGCCGATAAATGCTTTGGCTATTTTGCCTGCAAATCCTTCTTTCATTCGTTTTTTATTTTTGCGTTAGCTTTACGCCGTTATACAATTTTCCTTCCGCTTGACGGATAATAGTTTCTCCGGTTTTTAAACCGCTTAACACTTCTACTTGATCGCCATGGGTTTTACCCAAACGCAACCAACGTAAAATAGCAGTGTTTTTCTGACTAATGGTATAAACCCCAGTAAGTTGCCCTTGTTTTACTACGGCTGCTTTAGGAATAAGTACGTTGGGATTATTTGCTTCTACAGTTGATTTTGCTGAGTTTGCAAAATTAACCCGCGCAAACATGCCGGGTTTTATATTTTGGCTAGGATTTAATAACCGAACTTTTACCAAGTACTGTCCGCCGGTATTTTGCGCAGACGGACTAATCTCTACCACTTCACCTTCTAATTCTTGTTCTATAGAACTAATGGTAACGTTAGCCTTTTTATCTTTTTGTATAGAATTTATTTGACTCTCTGGCACCATTGCAATAATTTGCAAAGCCTTTTCACCTTCTAGACGCATTAAAACCTGCCCTGGATTTGCCAAATCTCCCTCTTGAATATTTTTGCTTGTAACTAAACCTTTAAATGGAGCTTTTATATTGGTATAGGAAAATTGCGCTTGCACTTCTTTTTTCATTTCCTGTGCAACATTTAAACGAGCTTGCGCCATTTTAAAATTTGCTTGCATATCGTCCAGTTCTTTTTGAGTAGCACTTTTTTTATTGAAAAGGCTTTGGTAGCGCTCATAATCTTTTTTTGCTGTTTGGTAAGCGGCTTGGGCTTCGGCTACATTTGCTTTGCTTTGCGCTAATTTTGCCGAAAGGTCTGCATTGTTTATTTTTATTAAAAGTTCTCCTTTTTGCACTTTATCACCTAAAGAAACCAAGACCTTATCTACATAGCCGGAGTTACGTGTACTCAAATTGGCAGTGTTGGCTGCTTCAACACTTCCGCTAACGCTAATTTTATTGGCAGAAGTTTGGTTGCTTATCGTGTAAGTAGTAACCGTAACCGGTGTTGTGGTGTCTTTTATGCTTTGACTTTTTTCTTCTTGACAAGAAGAAAGTAGCAAAACAGCTAATAAATTTATACTTAATACTATTCTTTTCATTGTTTATGGTATAGGATTAATTGCTAGTTGTTTTTTTATAAATTATTGGTTAAAAACCGCAGGTAAGCTGCCGCATAATTGTAGTTATAAATGCTTTGAAAGTATTCTAATTGTTTTTCGGCGTATAAAACTTCGGCTTGGAGCAACTCGGTTGTTTTTTCCAATCCTTCTTCAAAGCGATTGCTTCTAATGCGTAAAGCTTCTTTTGCTTGGTCTATTGCCATTTTTGCTAAGTTTACCTGGTTTTTGATATCTGCTTTTTGGCGTCTTGCTTTTTGAAGTTCTAATTGACTGTTATTTTTATACTGTTCGGCTTCTAAACGCGCTTTTTCAAAACGCGCTTTGGTTTCTTTGGTTTTACCGAAACGTTTACCGCCTTCGAATAAATTCCACGAAAGTTCTGCTCCAAAAAGATAGCCGTTTGCCCCGGCTTGAAAAATCTCGTCGTCGTGCCATTCGTAGGAACCAAAAGCATTAAGTCTTGGTAAGAAATTCATTTTACTTGCTTTATATTGTTGTTTTTGAGCTTCGCTGGCGCGTTGCATTGCTAAAATATCCGGACGATTTTCTAAATTCCCTGATACTTCGGAAAGGGTTTGAACCATTTCTAAACTATCTGTTGGTTTAAATTGAATATCTGCAGGTTCATTCATTAAAACCGATAAATAATTGGAAGCATTCTGAATATTACTCTTTGCAAATTGCAGTTTATTTTTTAGTTCGGTTACCCGCATGTTTACCATTAAGACATCGGCTTGCTGTAAATATCCAGCCTCTTGATTGTCTTCTGCAACCCGCAAGTTTTCTTCGGCTACAGCCAAAGATTTTTTTATAAGGTTTTTTGTTTTATACGCCAATTGCAATTGCATATAGGCCTGTTCTACTTGCAAACTAATATATTGCGCGGTGCGTTGCTGTTGCAATTGATTGGCCTGCCAGGCAGATTTGGCCGCTTTGCGTTGGTAAATGCCATCTAAATTAAGTAAAGGCATTTGCACTTCTACTTTGGTTTGAAAATCTTCAATTTGAGAAGGATTGTTTAATGTAGAGGGATTAAAATCTGCTTGCGTTAAAATTTCTTGATTTAACTTAGAACCAAAAGCCATTAACGGATTGGTAGTTGCCATGCCTGTATGCGACGCTTTGATTTGTGGCAAAAAAACAGCAGCAGTTTGTTGGTAGGCAGCTTTGGCGGCCAAAACATCTTTTTCTGCTATTTTAATTTGTGTATTGTCGGTTTTAGCCTTTTGTAAGACTTCGGCTTTTGTAAGACTCTGTATATTCTGCGCTTGTGTGCGAAGTCCCGCAAGAATTATTAGTATTATAAATAAGCTTCCTCTCATTTGTATTTGATTTTGATACAAAGATAGGTGGTCAAAGCAGTGCATTTGGTAACTTAGGTTACGCACAGAAAGAGAATATTGTAAATATAACAAAAGATTAATTTATGTTAAAACATTATCAATTCACAAAATTTTAGTTTGAATAATTATCAATAAGAACTCTTTGTTTGTATTTTTGGAGAAAACAAAAAGCAAAAACTATGAAAAAGATAATTTTAACTGGTTTATTAGGCGTATTTGCGTTTGGTGCATCAAATGCACAAAGTATATTAGATTTACCAAAAAATGCACAAAGTGTCTTAAATGAGCATTACAAAGATTGGAAAGTTGAGCGAGTAAATATTGATAGAGATAAGGATGATCGCGATGAAATGTATGAAGTGCGATATGAAAATGGTACTAAAATTGACTTTAATGATAAAGGAGAAATAACCGAAATTAAAGGCAATAAAGAAATACCTGCAGAGCTTTTACCAATGTCTATTAAAGATTACGTGAATAAAAAATTTCCTGAACAAAAAGTTACCGAATGGGAATGGGACGATAATGAACACGAAGTAGAACTATCTGAT
Source organism: Haloflavibacter putidus (assembly GCF_006546625.1). Taxonomy (GTDB): domain Bacteria; phylum Bacteroidota; class Bacteroidia; order Flavobacteriales; family Flavobacteriaceae; genus Mesonia; species Mesonia putida. Next base: position 3,178 of record NZ_VIAR01000002.1, on the reverse strand, counting down.
GGTACCGAATTGGAATTTGATGAAAACGGAAAGTTTTTAGAAGAGAATAAATTCTTAGGTATAGATTGGTAATTCTAACCTCTATAGAAATAACAAAAAAAGCAGCTCTTTTAATAAAAGAGCTGCTTTTTTATAATGTAAAACGATTTTTAAAAAGTTTTTGCGTTTTTTACTTTTTGTTTAGTAATGGCTTTTTCCAGAACATCTTTCATATCTGATACGTAATGGAATTTTAAACCTTTTAAATAATCTTCTTTAATTTCTTCTACATCTTTTTTATTCTCTTCACAAAGAATTATTTCTTTAATCCTAGCGCGTTTTGCCGCTAAAATCTTTTCTTTTACACCACCCACCGGCAAAACTTTGCCACGTAAAGTGATCTCACCTGTCATAGCAATGTTTTTCTTTACTTTGCGTTGTGTAAATAGAGAAACCAAAGAAGTTAACATCGTAATACCGGCACTAGGTCCGTCTTTTGGAGTTGCACCTTCAGGCACGTGAATGTGTACGTTATATTTATCAAAAATATCCGGTTTTATACCAAACTCTTTTGCGTTTGCTTTAATATATTCCATTGCAATTGTAGCCGACTCTTTCATCACTTTCCCAAGGTTTCCGGTGATGTTCAAATTACCTTTACCTTTAGACAGAATAGATTCGATAAAAAGAATATCGCCACCAACGCTTGTCCACGCCAAACCGGTTACCACACCGGCAACCTCATTGTTTTCGTATTTATTATGTTCTAACCTGGCAGGGCCCAAAATTTCACGAACATCTTCGTTAGTTATTTTGGTGTTATATTCTTCTTCCATAGCAATGCTTTTAGCTACATACCGCACCACTTTTGCAATTTGTTTTTCCAAACCACGAACACCGGATTCTCTGGTATAACCTTCAACAATTTTTTCTAGTTGCGGCTTACCAATTTTAATATCTTTAGAAGTAAGACCGTGCTCTTTTACCTGTTTAGGAAGCAAATGTTGCTTGGCTATTTCTATTTTCTCTTCTATAGTATAACCGGTCATATTTATTATCTCCATCCGGTCTCTTAAAGCAGGTTGAATGGTGCTCAAGCTATTGGCCGTTGCAATAAACATAACTTTAGAAAGATCAAAACCTAACTCTAAAAAGTTATCGTGAAACTCGCTATTTTGCTCAGGATCCAAAACTTCCAGCAAAGCCGAAGAAGGATCTCCCTGATGGCCGCTACTCAATTTATCTATTTCATCTAAAACAAAGACCGGATTGCTTGTGCCGGCTTTTTTCAAGCTTTGTATAATTCTACCCGGCATTGCTCCAATATAGGTTTTTCTATGTCCGCGTATTTCGGCTTCGTCGCGTAAACCGCCTAAAGAAATGCGTACATATTCTCTACCCAAAGCTTCTGCAACAGATTTTCCTAACGATGTTTTACCAACTCCCGGAGGACCAAACAAACAAAGAATAGGCGATTTCATATCGTTTCTAAGTTTTAAAACCGCTAGATATTCTATAATTCTTCTTTTTACTTCTTCTAACCCATAATGGTCGCGATCTAATATTTTTTGCGCCCGCTTTAAATCGAATTTATCTTTACTGAATTCATTCCACGGCAAGTCTAAAAATAAATCCAAGTAGTTTCTTTGAATAGAATATTCTGCCACTTGCGGATTCATACGTTGCATTTTGGCGAGTTCTTTTTTAAAGTGTTTCGCCTCTTTTTCATTCCATTTTTTCTTTTGCGCACGTTTACGCATTTCTTCAATTTCTCCTTCGTTGGTAGCGCCACCAAGCTCTTCCTGTATAGTTTTCATTTGCTGATGCAAGAAATACTCTCGTTGTTGTTGGCTCATATCGCTCTGCACCTTAGATTGAATATCATTTTTCAATTCTAATTTTTGGTACTCAACATTCATCAACTTTAAGGTAGATAACGCCCTATTTTTTAAGTCGTTGGTAGCCAATAAATTTTGTTTTTCCTCTACTGAAAGGTTCATATTAGACGAAACAAAATTTATTAAAAAAGACGGAGTTTCTATATTTTTAATAGCAAAAGAAGCCTCAGAAGGAATAGCCGGACTGTCTTTAATAATACGCAAAGACAAGTCTTTAATAGAGTCTATTATAGCCAGAAACTCTCCATTATCTTTGGCAGGTTTTTCTTCTTGTACCGGAGAAATTGAAGCTGTTAAATAAGGATTGTCATTAACTATTTCGCTTATTTCGAAGCGCTTTTTACCCTGAATAATTACGGTTGTATTACCGTCAGGCATTTTTAAAACCCGCAAGATTTTAGCTACCACGCCTAGAGAGTATATGTCTTTAGCGCCAGGATTCTCAACAGAAGAATCTTTTTGAGCTACTACTCCAATAGTTTTATTGCCGTTATTAGCATCGTTTATCAACTCGATAGATTTGTCTCTACCGGCAGTAATAGGAATTACAACCCCCGGAAACAATACTGTATTTTTTAGTGGTAATATTGGCAACTCTAACGGCAATTCTTCGCGCTCAATTTCATCTTCATCTTCCGGCGTCATCAACGGAATAAGTTCTGCGTCTTCGTTAATATCTTGTAATGACAAATTGTCTATACTAAATACATTCGATTTTCCCATAGTTTATATTTGGTCAAACTGTCAGTTTCACAGCTTATATTATACTTATTTTATTTATCTGCAAGCTTTACAAACTTGCCTCTAGTATAGGTCAATTCTTATGCCACCTTTTAAAAAGCGTAAATACAAAGAGCATTATTTAAATTAACGCAAAAACTTAAAATAAAAAAGTTAAAACATTCTTCTAAATAGTAAGTGATCTAAAAATATTTCTTAAAAAGTTAGTTTCTATTTTTTTAATGTTTAGAAGGCTTTTTATTTTACAGCATAATTATTAAGGCGTTCCCCTCCCCAATGAAAAATTGGGGAGGGGTCAGGCTATCCGCTATTACGCTCCAACAAGCCCAAAAAAGCTTGTTTGCAGGGTAACCGCTACTATCCTTAACGCAATTTTCAGCTTTAAGCTATATGCTTTAGGCATTATGTTAATTCTTTTTGGGTTTTATAGCGTACAGCTTACCGCTTATAGTAGTCTATAATTCTTGATAACGGAATGAGAGTTTGTATTTTATCAGCTTTTAAGACACGTGCTATCCCTGCGCTTACAGCTTACAGCATAAAACTTATAGCTAATAACC
>NZ_VIAR01000029.1 GCF_006546625.1 Haloflavibacter putidus | reverse complement strand
ATTGACAAATCCCGAAGCGTCCTTTAGGTTTGCAATACATAAATTTACTTATTTTAAAAAGGATGATAATGATGATGAAAATTTCTTTTTTTGCTTCTTTTTTTCTTTGTTGATAAGTCTAAATTTGTTGATAAACAAAAAAAGAACGGGGTGAACTTCCGAAGCCTCTAGGCTAATGGCCTTAGTCCCGTATTAGTCCCCGTTCTTTATTAACCTGGTTGCAAGGACCAAATAGAATTTTAGCAATTTACCTAGTAAAGGTGTTAGTCAAAGCAACCATTTAAAACCACTAAATTATGGAAACAAAAGAAACTATCGGTATCGATGTCAGTAAAAAAACACTCGATGTGCATATCCATAACAAAAAAATGCACCGTGTTTTTGAGAACTGCCCAAAAGACATTGCAAAGATGATTAAGTGGGTGCTGAAGAACACGGACTTTGATAGAGAAGAAATGATATTTACCTTTGAACATACTGGACTTTATTCACTCCAATTATCGGCCACATTGTCGGAACTTGGCATGAGATATGTAGCAATCCCAGGTCTGGAAATAAAAAGGTCTTTGGGGCTTTCGCGCGGAAAGGACGATAAAGTTGATGCCGCGAAAATAGCCTTGTATGCCTATCGATTGCGGGAGGAACTTGAGTCCTGCCAAATGCCGTCAGAAGACCTGCAATCGCTTAAACGCCTTCTTTCATTAAGGGATCGTTTGGTCAAACAAAGGGCTGGTTATAAAGCCTCATTGAAAGAGGAAAAACGTGTCCTAAAGCAAAAGGACAATAAAATACTGCTGAACGCACAAGAGGAAATGATCGGTCACTTCTCTAAAAAAATAAAAAAAGTCGAGAAGGAAATGAACAGGATTATCAAAGAAAACCGGAAGCTCGATAAAATATATGGTTTGGTTACAAGCATCAAAGGTGTTGGTCCACAGACAGCTTTGTATATGATCGCTTATACACAGGGCTTTACCAAATTTGAAAATTGGAGGAAATTCGCATCTTACTGTGGGACTGCCCCTTTTCCCAATTCTTCTGGAACAAGCATTAGGGGCAAAACAAAAGTAAGTCACTTGGCCAATAAAAAAATAAAGAGTTTGCTGGACCAATGTTCCAAAACAGCCCTGCAGCACAATCCTGAAATTAGGCAGTATTACCGGCGAAGGGTCGATGAACAGGGAAAAAATGAAA
>NZ_VIAR01000028.1 GCF_006546625.1 Haloflavibacter putidus | reverse complement strand
AAACCGGTTATGGTCTCACCAATAGTTCCATCTGTATCTTGTACGGCATTACCTTCTGTTTCAGGATTAAAACCAGCAGGACCGTAAAGAATTTCCCACTCGGTTTCGGAACCACCAGAAGTCCAGCTTATATCAGCTGCGTTAGCGGTGATTTGATCTATTACAATTTCAGAAGGCTTAGGACAAGTGATTTCTAAAATTTCTACATTATCTAAATACCAACCTTCTCTCTGCACAATACTATCAGAAGTTAAGCGAAAACGCACTACTACTGTAGCGGTATTGTATGCAGACAGATCAAAAGTTTCACGTTTCCACCAGGTGTTAATAGGTATGTCTGTTCCTAATGTACCCCATTGCGAATAAGAATCTTCGTTAAAGGTACCCGGATCTATCGTTATACCATTTCCTAAATAATCGGCATCTGTAAAAGGAGTAAAAGTGGCGCCACCATCGGTAGAAATTTCTACAATAGCTTCGTCATAGCCTCCTTCCAATTTTGCAATATGCCAAAAAGATAGTTGCGGATTGTTTGCCGCTGAAAGATCGATAGGGTTTGTCTGGTACAAAATATTGTCACTATTTGCGCCGTACTCATTTTTTACGGACTGTGTACCATTCTGAAAAAGGTTAGTGTTAATTTGCCAATCTACCACATTAGCGGCACCATTAGAAAATTGCCCCAAACCTGTCTCAAAATCCTCCGAAAAGAGTTGCGCCTGCCCTTGCCAAGACAAGAAAAAAACACAACCCAATAAAAGGATAAAAGTATTTTTTTTCATAAGTATAAATTTTAGTAGGGTTTAATAACTTAAATATAGATATAATTTTAATGATTGGGTATCCTATAATTATATTAATATAAAAAGGTTTCAAATATTTGAAACCTTTTTATACATACCTATTTTATTTTTCTTTCTTTATCTTAAATGAAGATCTCCTATTCTCTTGGTATTCTTCTTCTGTGCAGTTGTCACATTCTACTTTTGGTTTAGACTCGCCAAAGGCTTCCCAGTTTATCCTGGTCTTGTCTATACCTTGCGATATCACATAATCTACCGTGCTCTTGGCTCGACGCTCTGAGAGTTGCTGGTTATAATTTTGTGGCCCGCGCTTATCTGTATGCGCTTCTACCTTGATTTTCATCTCCGGGTGCTTCTTCATTATAGATACTAATTTATCTAACTCAAAAGCGGCTTGTTTACGGATATCAGCTTTATCAAAGTCAAAGTATATTGGCTCTAGTACAATCTCTTCTTCTTGGATCATCTTCTCGATTGGCTCCAACTCGATTGTAACTCTGGCCTGGCCTTCTTCTTTTTCTACCGGCGCGCCGTTGCTTTCATACTCATCAGCGTTTACTTGCAGCATATAGCCTTTCTTCCC
>NZ_VIAR01000027.1 GCF_006546625.1 Haloflavibacter putidus | reverse complement strand
GCCGAAGCCGATGCCGGCGACCCTGCCACGGCCATCCCGGACCCAAGCGCTTACGAGCCTGCCATAGCCCAAGACTGCACAAGTATTTATGTACGAATAGAAAACACAGACAATGCCGATTGCTTTACTACGACCAGTTTTGAAGTATGCGCGGTAAACACAGAAATAGGACAGTTAGAAGACTTAGAAGAATGCGATAGCGATAACAACGGCAGTGCCAACTTCGACCTTACCCAAAACGATGCCAATGCCTTAAATGGGCAAGACCCGGCAGATTATACAGTAAGCTATTACGAGAGCCAAGCTGCCGCCGAAGCCGGTACGCCAACGATAACCACCACTACGGCCTATCCTAATATTGCCGGTAACCCACAAACCATTTGGGTACGCGTACAAAGCGATATTTTGGCGAGCTGTTATGAAGTAGATAGTTTTAGCATTACCAGTTACGAAAGCGGGCTTACCAACCCGGTATCCGATTTAAGCTTTTGTAATAACGGCAATAACGGTTCCCCGGAATTTGATTTGACGGTAAACACCCCGCAAGTATTAGGAAGTCAAGACCCGAACGATTTTGTGGTAACCTACTACGAAACCCAAGCTGCGGCCAACGTACCGGAAAACGTTATCACTACGCCAACGGCCTACGAGCCAATGGCCGATGAACAAACCATTTTTATCCGTATAGAAAACGCCAGAAACGCAGAGTGCTATAACACCACCAGTTTTGAAATCATTACCAATAACCTAGCTATAGGCGAGGTAAGCGATAAGTTTGCCTGTGACGGCGGTACCAATAGCGCTGTTTTTGATTTGACCGAAAGCAACGAAGAAGTACTGGACGGACAAAACCCAGTGGATTATACCATAACCTATTACGAAACCCAAGCAGCGGCAGATGCCGGCGCGCCGGTTATTGCAGACCCTACAGGCTATGAAAATACCCTTAGCAATCCGCAACCCATTTTTGTGCGCATTGCCCATAACAATGATTTGAATTGCTATTTAACGAGCCAGTTTAATATCGAGGCCACGCCCTCGGCCCCAATTTACGATCCGAGTCCGCTTATGGCTTGCGATACCGATAACGACGGCTTTTATACCAGTTTTGATTTAGACAGCAAAATAGGAGAAATCACCGACGATAACCCCGGAGTAACGGTAACATTCCATTTAACACAAAGCGATGCAGACAATGGGGTGAGTGCTATCCCTAATACCACTGCCTACTCCAATACCACCGCGTATAACGATGTGGTGTACGTACGTGCGGTAGACGATGCCAACGGCTGTGAGCAAACTACCATCCTAAATTTAGAAGTTTACAATAGCCCGATAATCCAAACCCCGGAAGAAGCTTTAAGCCAATGCGATGACGATGACGACGGGCAGGCAATTTTTGATTTAACCCAAATAGAGCCGGAAATCTTAGACGGGCTANACCCAACTGATTTGGATATTAGCTACTATACCAGTTTAGAAGACGCCGAAGACCAAAACAGCCCAATAGGCAATCCTGGCGGATATGAAAACCAAACCAATTCTCAGACCATTTGGGTACGGGTAACCGATACCGCAACGCCAATAGGCTGTAACAATATCGTAGAGATGGAGCTAGAGGTAAACCCATTGCCGGAGCCGGTGCAACCCACTCCGCTAGAAGCCTGTGACGATACGGCTAGTGGCAGCGATACCGATGAGCTGAACATTTTCGATTTAACGGTAAAAGAAGCAGAGATTGTAGACGGCAATAGCTCTTGGACCCTTACCTGGTATGCCACAGACGATCCGACTCTATTGAANGACACCACTTTAATCAACGATCCAAGTGCCTTTACCAATACAGAAAACGAGCAGACCATCACGGTAGAAGTAACCGACTCAAACGGCTGCAGTGCACTTACTACCCTAACTTTGGTAGTAAACCCATTGCCATCACCAACCCCAAGTGAAGACTTGGAGCCGTATATAATCTGTGACGATGACAATGATGGCTTTGCAGAATTTGATTTAAGCACCCAGGATATTTTAATCACCAATGGGGAGCCCGATATAGAAGTAACCTATTACGGCACGCCGGAAGATGCCGAAGGCGGCCAGACCATTAACCAACTCCCGGAACTTTACGGCAACGTAGAAGCCTTTGAAGAAGTTGTTTATGCAAGAGCCACCAATGTACTTACCGGTTGCTACCGTTGGGTAGAACTTACTTTAGAAGTAAGCCCGTTACCGGATATTGGTGAGTTGGAAGACTTGTTTGTTTGCGATAACGACGGCAACACGACAGCTATATTCGACCTTACGGAAAACGAACCGAATATCTATGGCGAGCAAGACCCGGCAAACTTCAATTTAAGCTACCACACCAGTGAAGAAGATGCCCAAGACGGCACGGACCCAATAGGGAGCCCAACCGCCTATTCCAACCAAGGCATAACCCCGGTTACCATCTGGGTCCTTTTGGAAAATGACGAGACCGGTTGTACCCGGGTAGATAGCTTTGAACTACTAATGGGCGATATGCCGGAGGTAAACGATCCGGACCCGCTGTATGTTTGTGAATCGAGTGCCGGTACCTTAGAAGATGGGCTAGGCCAATTTGATTTGACCACGACCATAGATGTAATAACCGGTGGCAATACCAGTTTAGAAGTAATCTTCTACGAAAGTGCTACAGCAATGGAAAATGACAATCCGATACAAACACCGGAAGCTTATGAAAACACTTTAAGCAATCCGCAAACCATTTCCGTAAAGGTAATAAGCGGGGAAGGCTGTGAAAACACCACCACTTTAACCTTGGTGGTAACGCCCAACCCAAGTATAGCAGAAGAGCTGGAACCTTTGGAAGCCTGTGATATGGATAACGATGGTTTTGAAGAATTTGATTTGGAAGC
>NZ_VIAR01000026.1 GCF_006546625.1 Haloflavibacter putidus | reverse complement strand
AGTAGTAGATCCGCCAGCTTGCGCTATGCCTGTTGATCTAGTTGTTAATAATATAACTTCTGCTACAGCAGAAATAAGCTGGACTCCAATTTCAGACGAAACCGAATGGGAAATTATTTACGGTCCTGTAGGATTTGATCCAGAAACCGAAGGCACTTCTGTAATAGATAACGATGGTAGTGTAGGTATTACGCTTACAGGTCTAAATCCTGCAACAGATTATGAAGTATACATAAAAGCAATTTGTAGCCCAACAGATGAAAGTAATCTGAGCGGTCCAATTGCTTTCAGTACAGCTTGTGATGTAATTTCTTTGCCGTGGATTGAAGATTTTGCTGCAGACTCTACCCCAACTTGTTGGGAAGAAGGAGGCGATAATGCTTGGGATTACAGTACTGCTGCCGGTTATGCAGCTACCGATGTTTTAGACCACACACCTGGTGGTGGCACTAACTACGCTTGGATGGATGGTTCAGATAATAGTGATGGAGAAATTAGTACATTAACCTCTCCTTTTATAGATGTTTCCAGTTTAACCGTTCCTGCTTTAGAGTTCTATTTATTTAGCAATAACACAGATGACGGAGCAATAAATATTGTAGACGTAGAAATTTATAATGGTACTGCTTGGAATGATGTTTTAAATATAAACACATTACAAGGAGATAGCTGGAAGCAATACGTATTAGATTTGTCTACATATAACATTACCGGTCCTGTACGAGTTCGTTTTACCGTAACTGGTAGTGCTAATGGTTCAGCGTTTTACAATGATATCTTGATAGACGATGTTACTTTTATCGAAATGCCAGACTGTGTTGATCCTATTGCTAATTTTACAGTTTTAGAAGATTGTATTAATGGTCCGCAATTTAATATAGAAGTAGATATAACTAATATGGGTGGGTCAGATACCTTAGAGATTTCTGATAACCAAGGCAGTCCTGCTCAAACTATATCTGCTGCAGGTACTGTTACTTTTGGTCCATTTGCTAACAACACTCTCGTAGAAATTACTATAGAAAATCCTGCGGAGGCAAATTGCTCTTTAATTAGTCAAGAACTTACGCAAGAGTACTGCGCTACTAATTATGTAGATTGTACAGTTGGACCTATTAATACAACTATTTGTTATGAAAATGGTCAGACTACAGAGTTGGTTTATACTAGTAGCGATGGTACACCATTAAATTTAGTAGTGAATGCAGGTGGAGTAGAAGATAATTGGGATGAGTTTATCGTTTTAGATACCGATGGTACTGAATTATATAATGGTTATGGAAATGGTGGAGATTTATCCGGTTTAAATTTTCAGTCAACCGGTGATACTATTACCATACAAATAGTAGCAGATGGCTCAAACGGTTGTGCTAGTTCTTCTGATTATAGTCCTTTAGATGTAACAGTCTCTTGTGCTACTTGTATAAATCCGGCTGCGTTTTATACCGTACAAAGTGATTGTGATAGTGGTACAGATCAATTCTTTATAGATGTGGAAATTACAGATTTAGGCTCTGCAACTTCCCTTACCATAGAAGATAACCAAGGTAGCGCAACGCAAACAGCCAATGCTACAGGTGTTTTTACTTTTGGTCCTTACCCAAATACGACAAACCTTATATTTCAAATAGAGAATAACGACGATTCAAATTGTATAATAACAAGCGGTACTTTAACGCAAGAATTTTGTCCACCAGATAATACAAATTGTGATGCGGCCGAAACAGCTATAGTAAATGCTGGTAACTTATGTGAGCAGACTACACCTGGTACTTTACAAGGTGCAAACGCAAGCAGTGTTTCAGTAAGTTGTGGTGGAGCGGTAGCACAAGACGTTTGGTTTGAATTTACCGCAACTTCTACGGAGCATATGACAGCTTTATTAGAAGGTGATGGTAATAGTTCTTCAGATTTATATCATGCCATTTATGAAGGAGATTCTTGTGGTAACTTAACCGAGTTATTCTGTAGTGAAGAATTTGAAAACGGTGGTAATAGTCCTAATATAGTGGCCCAAAACCTTACCATTGGGGAGACTTATAAAGTACGCGTTTTTAGTACTTCTGTTTCCGATGAAGAATTTAACCTATGTATTACTACGCCAGATTTTGGAGAAAATACAGCCTGTTCAGATGTAGCGCCATTTTGTGCTCCTACAGATACTTCCGGAAACCCTGAACCACTCATATTTCCTAACGGATATTTTTACCTCAATGAAAGTGTAGCTGAAACCGGTCCAGATTATGATTGTTTGGGTACACAACCTAACCCTGCTTGGTATTATTTACAAGTAGCAGATTCGGGTGATTTAGAATTTGAAATTATTCAAAGTACTGCGTTCGATGCAAACGGAGACCAAATTGGAGATGGATTAGATGTTGATTTTATAGCTTATGGTCCTTTTGATACCGTAGAAGATAATTGTAATGCATTAACCTTGGCTAATGTGGTAGATTGTAGTTATTCTGCAGATTCTGTAGAAACGATGACTATTAATGGTGCGCAAGAAGGAGATGTTTATATTGTATTAATAACCAATTATACTCAATCTCCCGGTTACATTAGTTTAGGACAAACCAATTTTGGTGATTCTGGTGGTGGTACAACAGACTGTACTATTTTAGATACTACTTTATATGCCTGTGGAGACGAAGTAATCACTTTAACTTCTCAATTTCCAGACGCACTAGCGTATGTGTGGTATGAATATAATCCCGCCACAGAGCAATATGACATTATTCAAGGAGAAGACACCTCTACTTTAGAAGTTACAGAAGACGGAACCTACAAGTTGGTTTCTTACGACACTTCTGGTGTTCCTTCAGAAGAAGTATTTACCGTTGAGTATTCACCGGAGCCGGAGGTAGATTTAGGAGATACCGTTTCTTTATGTGATGTTGGGCAAGCAACTTTAGATGCAACACCAACCAATCCTGGAGATTTTGGTACTCCAATAGAATATGTTTGGTACCAAGACGGTACTGAAATAACGGGCGAGACCAATGCAACTTTAGATGTAACTGTAGAAGGAACTTATTCTGTAGAAGTAATAGGAAGCATCTTAGATGAAGATGGAAATCCTGTTGGCTTTACGTGTATAGGAACAGATTCTGTAGAAGTTACCAACTCTACTTTCACGGTAGATTTAGGTGGTGATCAGAATTTCTGTTCTACAGACAGTTATGTTATAGAAGCCACTCTTACAGGGGCAGCCCCTTCAGATGCTACATTTGAGTGGTCGGACTCCGATGGTGTAATAGTCGGGGAGACA
>NZ_VIAR01000025.1 GCF_006546625.1 Haloflavibacter putidus | reverse complement strand
TGTCTCCCCGACTATTACACCATCGGAGTCCGACCACTCAAATGTAGCATCTGAAGGGGCTGCCCCTGTAAGAGTGGCTTCTATAACATAACTGTCTGTAGAACAGAAATTCTGATCACCACCTAAATCTACCGTGAAAGCACTAGAATCTACTATAACTTCGTCTGTGGCAAAGCAAGTGCTGCTAGTAGGATTACCGTCTGTATCTAAAATAACAGCATCTACTTCTACAGTATATGTACCTTCTTCCGTAACATCTAAAGTTGCACTGGTCTCGCCGGCTATTTCTGTACCGTCTTGGTACCAAGTATATGTAGCATTACCAAACATACCTGCGTTTGTTGGAGTACCGTCTAATGTTATTAAGCCATTACAAACAGAAGTGTCGTTACCTAAATCTACTTCTAAAGGGTCTATAAAGTTAACATCTATTTGATCTGTAAGACCACACTGACCAAAATAAATAACCGAAACAGTATAATTACCTTCTTCTGTTACTTCTAAGGTTGGTCCATTTTCGCCAGATATTAAATTTCCATCAAAATACCAGTCTATTTGTGCATCTGTAGTATTGGTAATGCCAGTATCTAAAGTGATTGGATCTCCTTGGCAATTGATATTACCATTTTCCAATGTAATATCATCGCCTAAGTCTATACCACCAATATCAAAAGATCCGGCTTGTAAGAATACTGCTGAGTTATAACTAGTATCATTTCTATCACCAATTACCAATTTAATGTGGTATTGTTCTCCAGGTGTAACCGCAGACTGTGCAGTTAAAACAGTAGTATGGCCCTTAAAATCTATAGGCGCAGCAAACTCGGATAATCCTCCTGCACCATAATAATTCGCAAAATATTGTTCATTTTGTGAGGAACAACTGCTATTATAAGCATCGTCTCTAATTGTAAGTACAGATACAGGATCTGAAGTTCCGGGCACAACTGCCAAATTGGTGGTATTACCATTAGAATCTGTTAAAAAGAAAGCAAAAGAGTCTGAGTAACTACACTGGAAAGTTCCGTACTCGTCTGAAGCAAATAAGAAGTCAAAACTAATTTCATTAATAAAAGGAACAAAATCAAATTCTATTATAGTTGCATTATTAGAATCTGAGGTAGTATTTCCTTCAATTTGCTGAATTAAAGCTGTCAAATCAGGATCCCCGGGCCAACTTGAACCACCTGAACTCTGAATTCCTGTTTCAGGACCGGGTACTTCGGTTACATCGCCACTATTCAATACAACCCCACTTTCTAAAGGAAAGCTGGAGTTATTATAATCAAAATATCCTATACCATTTACATCACCAAAATCTGTTCCTGTTACAGCTGTAATATTAGAAACTTGCGCACAAGGATTGTTAATTAAAACATCTGTCACTAACTGATCTATGGTATATGTATTGGTATCTACTATAATTGGTGGCGTTAAACTTGCTACACAAATATCAAAATTGGTGTTTTGATCTGGTGCACTGTCAGATGTATAGACACGCACCCAGTAGGTTTCTCCCACCGTAAGGTTATTGGCTATACTACTCTCGTCACCAAATCCGTCTGCACAATATAAAAGTGAAAGGTTATCACAATCAACACCTTCATATACACTATGATAAAGTGTATTAGAATCACTAATATTTAAAATTGAAATAATATGATCTGTGGTAGTAGCTGTAAATTGAAACCATACATCATCATTGGCGGTTCCAGAACACGTATTTGGTTCTGCTGAAGCTGTACCTCCTTGAATTGTTCCCGCTGTCACGTTTGTACAATTAGAATCATCATTAGGTGTTACTTCAATTGCTGCTATACATTCGTCATTACTTGGTGGACAATAATTTTGTACCAACCCTGTACTGATTGTAGAACAGTTAACATCCGATGTGTTTTCTACGGTAATAAACACCTCTGTGCCATTAGGGTATGGACCAAAGGTAAAAGTCCCTTCGGCAGTTAAGGTTTGCATCGGGCTACCTTGATCATCAGAAATTTCTATAGGGTCTGATCCTCCAATATCTGTTACTTCACCTTCAATAAAAAATTGGGGAGAATTATCACAATCAGATACAATATCAAAATCTACAATTGGATCTATACAATCTGGCATTTCAATAAAAGTAACATCATCTATCAAGATATCGTTATAATAAGCCGAGCCATTTGCACTACCGGTTACAGTAAAACGAACTCGTACAGGACCGGTGATATTATAAGAAGAAATATCTATGGTAAAACCTTGCCAATTATCTCCTTGAAGTGTGTTTATATTTAAAATATCATTCCAAGCAGTACCATTGTAAATTTCTACGTCTACAATATTTATTGCTCCATCATCTGTGTTATTGCTAAATAAATAGAACTCTAAAGCAGGAACGGTTAAACTGGAAACATCTATAAAAGGAGAAGTAAGTGTGCTTATCTCGCCACTTACGTTATCCGAACCGTCCATCCAAGCATAGTTAGTGCCGCCACCAGGTGTATGATCTAAAACATCTGTAGCTGCATAACCTGCACCGGTACTATAATCCCAAGTGTTATCGCCGCCTTCTTCCCAACAAGTTGGGGTGGTGTCTGTCGCAAAATCTTCGCTCCAAGGCAAAGAAATCACATCACATTCTGTACTGAAAGCAATTGGACCGGTTAGATTACTTTCATCTGTTGGGCTACAAACCGCTTTTACATAAACATCATAATCTGTTGCGGGATTTAGACCTGTAAGAGTTATACCCGCAGTACCATTGTTATCTATTACGGAAGTGCCTTCGGTTTCTGGATCAAATCCTACAGGACCGTAGATAATCTCCCATTCGGTTTCTGAACCATTAGGTGTCCACGAAACATCTACCGAAGTAGAAGTGGCATTTTCGGTAACCAAATTAATTGGTTTAGGACAGGTAGGCAATTCCATAAAGCTCACATCATCTATTAAGATATCGTTATAAAACGCTGAACCGTTAGTACTACCGGTTACGGTAAAACGAACTCGTGCAGGACCGGTAATACTATAAGAAGACACGTTGATTATATATTCTTGCCAACTATCTCCTAACAAGGTACCTACATTTAAAATGCTGTTCCAACTTGTTCCATCATAAAATTCTACCTCTATAATGTTAATAGCACTATCATCTGTGTTATTACTGAAAAGCGCAAAAGACAATGCTGGTGTCGTTAAACTGGAAACATCTATAAAAGGAGAGGTTAATGTACTAATTTCTCCATCACTATTATCTGAACCATCCATCCAAGCGTAGTTAGTGCCACCACCAGGTGTGTGGTCTAAAACATCGGTAGCTGCATAACCGGCAGCAGTACTGTAATCCCAAGCATTATCGCCTCCTTCTTCCCAACAAGTTGGGGTAGAGTCTGCAGCAAAATCTTCAACCCACGGCAAAGAAATTACATCACAAGCTGTACTGAAAGCAATTGGACCGCTTAGATTACTTTCATCTGTTGGGCTACAAATTGCTTTTATGTATACTTCATAATCTGTTGCAGGATTTAGACCTGTAAGCGTAATACCTACACTACCATCGTTATCTATTACAGAAGTGCCTTCGGTTTCTAGATCAAATCCTACAGGACCGTAAATAATTTCCCATTCGGTTTCGTCTGAAATTGGAGTCCAGCTTATTTCTGCTGTAGCAGAAGTTATATTATTAACAACTAGATCAACAGGCATAGCGCAAGCTGGCGGATCTACTACT
>NZ_VIAR01000024.1 GCF_006546625.1 Haloflavibacter putidus | reverse complement strand
AAAGATGGAAAACATCATATGAGCGTAATTAATGCTGTAGCTAATAAACTTGTATTAAGAATATTTGCAGTAGCCAAAAGAGAGGAACCTTTTGTAAAATTATCTGCTTAAAAGTTTGTTTTTAACTTAGAATGCTCAGCCTGACACAATTTGAAATTAACTTGATTGCTTTATTAGAGGAGAGTTAAAAAGTTAAAGAGTGAAAAAGTTAAAAAATGGGCTTCGACTGCGCTCTGCCTGACATGTGAAAGAGTTATTAACTTAAATTCTGATAACTAATTATTGCTTTCTTTACGGAAACGAATTGTATAGTATTTAAATTAAAATAAAAAATGAATAAACCAATAACCCAATTTATAGAAAAGTACTTTTTGCATTTTAACGCGGCTAGTTTGGTAGATGCGGCAAAAGGCTATGAAAAACAATTGCAACAAGGCTCAAAAATGCTGGTTTCTTTGGCTGGGGCGATGAGTACGGCAGAGTTAGGTAAAATTTTTGCTGAAATGATTCGGCAAGACAAAGTACATATCGTTTCTTGTACCGGTGCCAATTTAGAAGAAGATGTGATGAATTTGGTGGCCCATTCGCATTACAAACGCGTGCCCAATTACCGCGATCTTACGCCGCAAGACGAAAGAGACTTATTGGATAAAGGCCTTAACCGGGTTACCGATACCTGTATTCCGGAAGAAGAAGCTTTTAGGCGCATACAAAAACATATTGTAAAAATCTGGAAAGATGCAGAAGCTAAAGGAGAACGTTATTTTCCGCACGAATATATGTACAAGTTGTTATTATCTGGCGTGTTGGAAGAGCATTATGAAATAGATTTAAAAGACTCCTGGATGTATGCTGCAGCAGAAAAAAACTTACCAATTGTTGTTCCCGGTTGGGAAGATAGCACTATGGGCAACATTTTTGCCAGTTATGTGGTAAAAGGCGAGCTAAAAGCTTCGACGGTAAAATCTGGCATTGAATATATGACGTTTTTAGCGGATTGGTATTCTAAAAATACTCAACCGGAGGTTTCAAAAGGAATAGGCTTTTTTCAAATTGGAGGCGGCATTGCAGGAGATTTCCCAATATGTGTCGTGCCAATGCTATACCAAGATTTAGAACAAACCGATACGCCGTTTTGGAGTTATTTTTGTCAGATATCCGATTCAACCACCAGTTACGGTTCTTATTCGGGAGCGGTTCCTAACGAGAAAATTACTTGGGGGAAATTGGATATCGACACGCCAAAATACATTATAGAAAGCGATGCCACCATTGTAGCGCCACTTGTTTTTGCGTATTTGTTGGGGATGTAGTTTGATTGGTGGTTAGTGGTTAGTATTGAGTATTGAGTAGTTAGTATTTAGTTGGTAGTTTTTAGTGCTGCTTCTCGGTACATTTTTCCTCTTGCTATCGCTCGCTGAAAAACACTCGAAGTACCACTTCTCGATACAATTCCCTTCCGGATTTTTCAAATCCGAAAAGGAATCACTCGAAGTGCCGCTTCTCGGGATAATTTTGATGTGAAAATCGGGATTACTCCTTTAGACTTGCATTATTAACTTATTATTAATTAAAAGAAATTACCTTTAACCTAAATTCAATTCCGTAAAGATGGAAGAACAGACGCCACAAATAGAATTACGTTACCTATCGCTTTCCGATTTTAGCGAATTAAAAGAGGTTTTTTTGGAAATCTATGGCGATGTGCCCGATGCTTACTGGAAAAAAGAAGAATTGCAAGGCTTGCTTAAAACCTTTCCTAAAGGACAAGTAGTAGTGTTGGTAAATGGGAAATTGGCGGGTTGTGCTTTTTCTATTGTGGTAGATTCTAAAAGTTTAGATAAAAAACATACCTATGAAGATATTGTAGGGGATGCTAAATTTAAAAATCACAGTCCAAAAGGCGATACACTTTACGGAATTGACATTATCATAAAAAAAGAGTTTAGAGGCTTACGCCTAGGCAGGCGTTTGTATGATTACCGAAAAGAATTGTGCGAGCAACTTAATCTAAAAGCTATTGTTTTTGGCGGCAGATTGCCCAATTACCACAAGTATTCGCAAGAATTAAGCGCAAAAGCTTATATAGAAAAAGTGCGCCAGCGCGAGATAGCAGATCCCGTGCTTAATTTTCAGTTGGCAAACGATTTTAGACCCGTACGGATTTTGTCTAACTATCTGGAAGGCGACGCCGCTTCTAAAGAATACGCGGTGTGGATGCAATGGGACAATATTTATTATACCAAAGACAATAAAAATCCGATTGCCGAAAAAACAGAAGTGCGTTTAGGCTTGGTGCAATGGCAAATGCGTTCGTATAAAAGCTTGGAAGAATTAATGCACCAAGTAGCGTTTTTTGTAGAATCGTTTTCGGGTTACCGGTCAGATTTTGCTTTGTTCCCAGAGTTTTTTAATGCGCCTTTAATGGCACAATACAACCATCTATCAGAAGCCGAAGCCATTAGGAAACTGGCAGGTTTTACGCAGGCTATTCGTGAAAAAATGATGCAATTGGCGGTAAGCTACAACATTAACATTATAAGCGGCAGCATGCCGGAAATTATAGACGATAAACTTTATAATGTTGGTTATTTGTGCAGAAGAGATGGGAGTGTAGAACAGTTTAAAAAAATACACGTCACTCCGGACGAAGCGCAAGTTTGGGGTTTACAGGGGGGAGATGTTTTTTCTACTTTCGATACAGATTGCGGTAAGATAGGCATCTTGATTTGCTACGATGTCGAATTCCCCGAGCTTTCGCGAATAATGGCTTTAGAAGGAATGCAGATTCTGTTTGTTCCTTTTTTAACCGATACGCAAAACGGCTTTTCCCGCGTAAAACTGTGTGCCCAAGCCCGAGCGGTAGAAAACGAATGTTATGTGGCCATTGCCGGAAGTGTTGGCAACTTGCCTAAAGTACATAATATGGATATTCAGTATGCCCAATCGGCTGTTTTTACACCTTCCGATTTTAAATTTCCGTATGACGGAATTAAAGCCGAAACCACCCCCAATACCGAAATGATTTTAATTGCCGATGTAGATTTAGATGCTTTACGCGATTTGCACAATTTTGGCAGCGTGAAAAACCTAAAAGATAGAAGGGAAGATTTGTATTCGCTAAAGCGGAATTTTAGGGAGTAGGAGGTAGGTATTAGGTGTTAGGTGTTAGGGAAGGCTTCTCGATACATTTTTCCTCTCGCTATCGCTCGCTGAAAAACACTCGAAGTGACACTTCTCGATACTCCCGTATTCTATGGTTAAAAAAAGCTTTTTAGTTAAAATTTTCAACATTTTTAAGCTGCATATTTCAAGGTATCAACATATGGCGTTCTCCGTTTTACAACTGCAAAAATCCTGGCTAGTAATTTGTTCCTGATCACA
>NZ_VIAR01000023.1 GCF_006546625.1 Haloflavibacter putidus | reverse complement strand
ATCTTTCACTTTGATTTTCAGGCATTTTAGATAGCAATTAAGAAAAGTTTAAATTTATTTCAAAAAAGGTTTGTTTAGGAAAGAAAAAGGGTTGTATATTTGCACCCGCTTTCGGGCATATTAGTTCATTAAAAGGATGATGTTTTTGGGATTTTTAGGGGAGAAAATTTTTTCTAAAAAAATAAAATAAAAAGCTTGTTATATTAAAAATAAGTTTTACATTTGCACCCGCAAAACGCGCTAAGAAGTTCAGAATAAAAAAGCCGGGATTGGCAAGCATTTTTAAAGAGGTGTTTTATAGGGTTCGACTCCTTTGTTTTTAACGAGATAAAGACTTTTTAGAGAAGAAGTTTTTTTGAGAAGTTCATTGATATATTGACAGAAATTGAATTAAGGCTAAATAGCATATTTTGAGTCTTGTTTTTAGAGATAGAAACACGATAAATTCCGATAAGGATGTTTTTAGGTATTGTAAAATATTTAAGAAACAACGATGAAGAGTTTGATCCTGGCTCAGGATGAACGCTAGCGGCAGGCCTAACACATGCAAGTCGAGGGGTAACATAGAGTGCTTGCACTCTGATGACGACCGGCGGATGGGTGAGTAACGCGTATACAATCTACCTGTAACAGGGGTATAGCCCGAAGAAATTTGGATTAACCCCCCATAGTATTGCAGACCGGCATCGGTTAGCAATTAAAACTTAGGTGGTTATAGATGAGTATGCGTCCCATTAGTTAGTTGGTAAGGTAACGGCTTACCAAGGCAGCGATGGGTAGGGGTCCTGAGAGGGAGATCCCCCACACTGGTACTGAGACACGGACCAGACTCCTACGGGAGGCAGCAGTGAGGAATATTGGACAATGGGAGCAATCCTGATCCAGCCATGCCGCGTGCAGGAAGACTGCCCTATGGGTTGTAAACTGCTTTTACAGAGGAAGAATCGCCATTACGTGTAGTGGTTTGACGGTACTCTGGGAATAAGGATCGGCTAACTCCGTGCCAGCAGCCGCGGTAATACGGAGGATCCGAGCGTTATCCGGAATCATTGGGTTTAAAGGGTCCGTAGGCGGGCAGTTAAGTCAGTGGTGAAAGTCTGTCGCTTAACGATAGAATTGCCATTGAAACTGATTGTCTTGAGTTATTATGAAGTGGTTAGAATGAGTAGTGTAGCGGTGAAATGCATAGATATTACTCAGAACACCGATTGCGAAGGCAGATCACTAATAATATACTGACGCTGATGGACGAAAGCGTAGGTAGCGAACAGGATTAGATACCCTGGTAGTCTACGCCGTAAACGATGGTCACTAGCTGTTCGGACTAATTGCGGTCTGAGTGGTTAAGCGAAAGTGATAAGTGACCCACCTGGGGAGTACGTTCGCAAGAATGAAACTCAAAGGAATTGACGGGGGCCCGCACAAGCGGTGGAGCATGTGGTTTAATTCGATGATACGCGAGGAACCTTACCAGGGCTTAAATGTAGTCTGACAGTCCCCGAAAGGGGATTTTCTTCGGACAGATTACAAGGTGCTGCATGGTTGTCGTCAGCTCGTGCCGTGAGGTGTCAGGTTAAGTCCTATAACGAGCGCAACCCCTGTGGTTAGTTGCCAGCGAGTAATGTCGGGAACTCTAGCCAGACTGCCGGTGCAAACCGCGAGGAAGGTGGGGATGACGTCAAATCATCACGGCCCTTACGTCCTGGGCCACACACGTGCTACAATGGTAGGGACAGAGAGCAGCCACTTCGCGAGAAGGAGCGAATCTACAAACCCTATCACAGTTCGGATCGCAGTCTGCAACTCGACTGCGTGAAGCTGGAATCGCTAGTAATCGCATATCAGCCATGATGCGGTGAATACGTTCCCGGGCCTTGTACACACCGCCCGTCAAGCCATGAAAGCCGGGGGTACCTGAAGTCGGTTGCCGCAAGGAGCCGCCTAGGGTAAGACTGGTAATTGGGGCTAAGTCGTAACAAGGTAGCCGTACCGGAAGGTGCGGCTGGAACACCTCCTTTCTAGAGCATACATATTTATATGTATCGCAATATTTGAGAGCTTTTTTATTAGGAAGCTTAAGATATTGCTGTTTGGTCTTAATATCTGTCAATTATTTTATTGTAAATTTTGTATAGTGTATAGAGTTTTTGATATACTTATTGCGCAATATAAAATGCATATAAAAAATGCAGTCTCATAGCTCAGCTGGTTAGAGCGCTACACTGATAATGTAGAGGTCGGCAGTTCGAGTCTGCCTGAGACTACGAAGTGATTAAAAATTTAGGATTGGAAGATTTTANGTTTTTAACTAAACAAGTTCATTACAAATTGAAAGGAAATTCTAGAAGTTGAGTAGTAGTTGTATCTAACTACTAACTACTATGTACTAACTACTAGTATATGGGGGATTAGCTCAGCTGGCTAGAGCGCCTGCCTTGCACGCAGGAGGTCATCGGTTCGACTCCGATATTCTCCACAATTTTTAGTATAGAGTACTAAGGATTGAGTATTGAGAATTACTCATTACTCACTACTATTTACTCATTACTAATAGAAACGTTCATTGACATATTGAAAGAATAAAGAATACGAGAGAACACCTATTTTTTTTNTTTTTTTTAGATAAGGAAATAGGATTTATACATTATAATAATTTACTAGAGATAGTAAAGAGCAAATTAGGTAAAAGACATAAGCTTATTAAGGGCGTATGGGGGATGCCTAGGCTCTCAGAGGCGATGAAGGACGTGATAAGCTGCGAAAAGCTACGGGGATCGGCACACACGAATTGATCCGTAGATATCCGAATGGGGCAACCCACTACATTGAAGGTGTAGTATCCGCAAGGAGGCGAACCCGGAGAACTGAAACATCTAAGTACCCGGAGGAGAAGAAAACAACAGTGATTGCGCTAGTAGCGGCGAGCGAACGTGCAGGAGCCCAAACCAATAGGTTTACGGATCTATTGGGGTTATAGGACCGCGATATTCGATGCTTGCAGAATTGGAACAAGTTGGAAAGCTTGGCCGTAGACGGTGACAGCCCGGTACAAGTAATAATATAGTTATCGATAGTGGTATCCTGAGTAGTGCGGGGCACGAGAAACCCTGTATGAATTTGGCGGGACCATCCGCTAAGGCTAAATACTCCTGAGAGACCGATAGTGAACCAGTACTGTGAAGGAAAGGTGAAAAGAACCCTGAACAAGGGAGTGAAACAGACCCTGAAACCATACGCTTACAAGCGGTCGGAGTCTCGATTTATCGGGATGACGGCGTGCCTTTTGCATAATGAGCCTACGAGTTACCATTGCCAGCGAGGTTAATCTTTTTAAAGAGAGGAGCCGTAGCGAAAGCGAGTCTTAATAGGGCTACAAAGTTGGTATTGGTAGACGCGAAACCGAGTGATCTACCCTTGGGCAGGTTGAAGCTTTGTTAACCCAAAGTGGAGGACCGAACCCGTTGACGTTGAAAAGTCTTGGGATGACCTGAGGGTAGGGGTGAAAGGCCAATCAAACTCGGAAATAGCTCGTACTCCCCGAAATGCATTTAGGTGCAGCGATTATTTAGTTTTATAGAGGTAGAGCTACTGATTGGATGCGGGGGCTTCACCGCCTACCAATTCCTGACAAACTCCGAATGCTATAAAATGCTTTTAATCAGTGAGGGCATGGGTGCTAAGGTCCATGTCCGAGAGGGAAAGAACCCAGACCATCAGCTAAGGTCCCCAAATGTATGTTAAGTTGAACAAACGCGGTTGAACTGCTTAGACAGCTAGGATGTTGGCTTGGAAGCAGCCATTCATTTAAAGAGTGCGTAACAGCTCACTAGTCGAGCGGTTCGGCATGGATAATAATCGGGCATAAACATACTACCGAAGCTATGGATTTTGTACTTAAAGTACAAAGTGGTAGGGGAGCATTGTAACGAAGCTGAAGGTGTACTGCGAGGTATGCTGGATTTGTTACAAAAGAAAATGTAGGCATAAGTAACGATAAGACGGGCGAGAAACCCGTCCACCGAAAGACTAAGGTTTCCTCAGCTATGCTAATCAGCTGAGGGTTAGTCAGGACCTAACGCGAACCCGAAAGGGGTAGTGGATGGACAAGCAGTTAATATTCTGCTACCTGCTTTAAATTAAAAGCGACGGAGTCGGAAGGATAGCGCGTACTGACGGAATAGTACGTTGAACCACGAGTGATTGTGGGATAGTACACTTAAGCTACGGCGGCGGTGATAGCTATCTGCCCTGCTTCCAAGAAAAGCGATTAAAGCAGCCTGTACCGTAAACCGACACAGGTAGTTGGGATGAGAATTCTAAGGTGCTCGAGAGATTCATGGCTAAGGAACTAGGCAAAATAGACGCGTAACTTCGGGAGAAGCGTCGCCCCCAAGTTTACTTGGGGGCCGCAGTGAAAGAGTCCAGGCGACTGTTTATCAAAAACACAGGGCTATGCTAAATCGAAAGATGACGTATATGGCCTGACACCTGCCCGGTGCCGGAAGGTTAAGTGGAGGCGTTATCATTAGAGAAGCGCTAAAATGAAGCCCCGGTAAACGGCGGCCGTAACTATAACGGTCCTAAGGTAGCGAAATTCCTTGTCGGGTAAGTTCCGACCTGCACGAATGGTGCAACGATCTGGACACTGTCTCAGCCATGAGCTCGGTGAAATTGTAGTATCGGTGAAGATGCCGATTACCCGCTGTGGGACGAAAAGACCCCGTGAACCTTTACTATAGCTTAGTATTGGTTTTGGACAAGTGATGTGTAGGATAGGTGGGAGGCTTTGAAGCGGTATCGCTAGGTATCGTGGAGCCATTGTTGAAATACCACCCTTTACTTGTTTAAAGCCTAACCCCATTTATTGGGGGAAAATGCTTGGTGGGTAGTTTGACTGGGGTGGTCGCCTCCAAAAGAGTAACGGAGGCTTCTAAAGGTTCCCTCAGCACGCTTGGTAACCGTGCGTAGAGTGTAATGGCATAAGGGAGCTTGACTGAGAGACATACAGGTCGATCAGGTACGAAAGTAGAGCATAGTGATCCGGTGGTTCCGCATGGAAGGGCCATCGCTCAAAGGATAAAAGGTACTCCGGGGATAACAGGCTGATCTCCCCCAAGAGCTCACATCGACGGGGGGGTTTGGCACCTCGATGTCGGCTCGTCACATCCTGGGGCTGGAGAAGGTCCCAAGGGTTGGGCTGTTCGCCCATTAAAGTGGCACGCGAGCTGGGTTCAGAACGTCGTGAGACAGTTCGGTCTCTATCTACAGTGGGCGTAAGAAATTTGAGTGGATCTGACTCTAGTACGAGAGGACCGAGTTGGACAAACCTCTGGTGTATCTGTTGTTCCGCCAGGAGCATCGCAGAGTAGCTACGTTTGGCAGGGATAAGCGCTGAAAGCATATAAGCGCGAAACCCACCACAAGATGAGATTTCTTTAAAGGGTCCCCGTAGACTACGGGGTTGATAGGCTATAGGTGTAAAGGCAGTAATGTCATAGCCGAGTAGTACTAATAACCCGTTTAGCTTATGTATTCTTCTCCCCCAAGTTTACTTGTGGGGAGAAGGTAAAACCTTTTTGCAGTGTATAAATAGTTTGTTTGTCTTTCTTTGTTTTTTCAATATGTTACCTTATTAGTAGCTGGGTGTTTAGTGGATAGTATTTAGTAGTGAGTACTGAGTATTTAATAAAACAACCGGCTCAAAAGCTTAAGGTGGTTATAGCAGCGGGGCTCACCTCTTTCCATTCCGAACAGAGCAGTTAAGCCCGTTAGCGCAGATGGTACTACTATCTTTGTGGGAGAGTATGTCGCCGCCTTTTTTTATAAAGCACTTATCGAAAGATAGGTGCTTTTTTTGTTTATAACAGTTTGAGAAAAGGACTTTAATCACAAACAGCTCTTTGGGTTAATCCCCGCAACTTTATTTTTTTGTTGGTGGTTATTAGCTATAAGTTTTATGCTGTAAGCTGTAAGCGCAGGGATAGCACGTGTCTTAAAAGCTGATAAAATACAAACTCTCATTCCGTTATCAAGAATTATAGACTACTATAAGCGGTAAGCTGTACGCTATAAAACCCAAAAAGAATTAACATAATGCCTAAAGCATATAGCTTAAAGCTGAAA
>NZ_VIAR01000022.1 GCF_006546625.1 Haloflavibacter putidus | reverse complement strand
CTTTCACGGTAGATTTAGGTGGTGATCAGAATTTCTGTTCTACAGACAGTTATGTTATAGAAGCCACTCTTACAGGGGCAGCCCCTTCAGATGCTACATTTGAGTGGTCGGACTCCGATGGTGTAATAGTCGGGGAGACAGGTTCGAGTATCAGCGTAACAGAATCCGATACCTATACGGTAGAAGTAAGTGTTGATGGTTGTCCAAGTACAGAAAGTGTAACAATAGGCTTTTATGATAGCCCAGTAGTAGATTTAGGCGATGATGTTTCTCTTTGCGGAGTACCTAATGTTACTTTAGATGCCACGCCAAGTAACGCTTCAGATTTTGATATTCCATTAAACTATGTGTGGTACCAAGATGGTACAGAGATAACCGGTGAAACAGGTTCTACTTTAGATATAACACAAGAAGGTACCTATTTAGTAGAGGTAACCGGCAGTGTAATAGATGCAGAGGGGAACGTATTGAGTTTCACTTGTACCGGCACGGACAGTGTAGAAGTATCTACGGCAGATTTCACGGTAGATTTGGGAGCAGACCAAGCCTTGTGTGACCAAGAGAGTTATACTATAGAAGCCACCCTTACGGGGGAAGACCCAGCGGATGCTACCTTTGAGTGGTCAGATTCCAATGGTGTAATAGCTGGCGAGAGTGGGCAAAGTATCACGGTAACAGAATCCGATACCTATACTGTAGAAGTAATGATAGATGGTTGTCCTGCGACAGAGAGTGTAACGATAGACTTTTATCAAACCCCAATCATCGACTTGGGTGAGGATATGAGTACTTGTGATTTAGCAGGTTTGACCTTAGACGCCACCCCATCCAATTTTGATGCAGGAGATGTAAGCTACCAGTGGAGTTTTGATGGGGCGCCAATAAGTGAGAGCGGCGCAGTGGTAACCGTTGCAGATTACGGTTATGGAAGCTACGAAGTAACGGTAAGCGATAACGATGCCAATAGCGTATGTAACGCAGCTACTGCCAGTATAACAATTACCGAGCGTGACGATATAGGGGTAAGTCTAAGCGTAGACGCAGAGCAAAACTTAGAGCTTTACTATTGTGATGATGTAGATAACCCGGAAGTTCCGCAGCAGAGTTATACGTTCACGGCCAATTTAAGCAATGCCACTGCAGACGAAGTGGAATTTGTATGGTACAAAAACGGCGATGAGATACTGGGCGCCGAAGGCCAGAGCTATACGGTTACCTACGATGAAGATGGCGATTATGCAGACACCTATGAGGTAGATGTTTATTTGGGCAGCTGTAGCGCTACCGCTTCTATCGATGTATCGCTTGTGATAGCCCCTTATGAGAGTGGTTGTACCATTAGCGAGGGTTTATCTCCAGATACCACTCCTGGTGAGAACGATTGCTTAGACCTTAGTTTTCTATCAGAACGTACAGGAATCAAGAGTTTGAAGGTGTACAATCGTTACGGACGCCTTGTATTTGAGAAGAACAATTACGTAGATAGTTTCTGTGGTCAGGATAAAGACGGTAACAAGCTGCCTAACGGCACGTACTACTATATATTGGAATTTGATAAGGAAGACCCTGTATTTGGTTCGGTCAAGAAAGATTGGATTTATATAAACCGTGAATCAAATTAATTTTATACAGTTGTCAGCGCTCAAGACTTATAAGTTTTGAGCGTTGGCGGGCTGTTAAAAAAAACCTCAAACCCAAATAACAAAAGACAAGCAATGAGAAAAATCTATATAACATTAAGTGCTTTATTTATACTGGTATTGTCCAGTTACGATAGTCACGCCCAACAAGACCCGCAGTATACGCAGTATATGTATAATATGAATGTGGTAAACCCTGCCTATGCCGGTTCTAAAGAGAGCCTATCCATAGGTTTGCTTTATCGCGACCAATGGTCCGGTTTTGAAGGCGCCCCACAGACCTTTACTTTTTCTGCTCATTCCCCCATAGGCGATAAGACCGGCTTGGGCTTATCAGCTATATCAGACGAGGCAGGTCCTGTAAAAGAGACCAACGTATATGCAGATTTCTCCTATACGATAGCGTTGGGAGGCGACCATAAATTAGCCTTTGGGGTAAAAGCTGGGGCCACCTTTCACGATGTAGGCCTATTATCGTTAGATCTGCAAGATGATTTTGATATAGCCTTTGAAGAAAACATCAACGAGACCTATCCTAATTTTGGAGCAGGTTTCTTGTTTTATACCGATAATTACTATATCGGTTTTTCGGTACCCAACTTTTTAAACTCGACGCATTTAGATATAGATGGGCGTGAGTTTGGGACCGAGGAGCAGCATTATTTTGCCACTGCTGGTTATGTTTTTCAACTTAGCGATAATTTAAAGTTCAAGCCCTCTACTTTGGTAAAGAGCTCTTTTAAATCACCAATGTCGTTTGATGTAAACGCGAACTTTTTATTTTATGATCGCTTTGAGATAGGCGCCTCTTATCGTTATGAAGATGCGGTTAGCGGTCTTGCCAGTGTACGCGCTACAGATTGGCTACAGATAGGCTTTGCTTACGACCACTCTATATCAGATATAGACCAGCCCTCTTATGAGGCCTTTGTGTTGTTTGATGTATTCTTTAGCAAGAAGACCTATCGTTCCCCAAGATATTTCTAAACCCACCTAAGACAAAACAGAATTATGAAAAAAAGATATTATATAGTCCCATTATTATTTTTGTTTGGCGCGGGCGTTTTTGCTCAAAACAAAGATACCGAGAAAGCCGATAAGTACTTTGAGCGATTGGAGTACGTAAAAGCGATTGAGGAATATGAAGATTTGGTAGAAGACGGCGATGCCACGCCCTATGTTTATAAACAACTTGGCGAGGCCTATTACAAGCAGTACAACACCCAGCAAGCCGCACGTTATTATAAGATGTACTTAGACCAGGCAGCAGATGCAGATGCACAGGTATATTACCGTTATGCACAAAGTTTAAAGGCTAATAAAGACTATCAAGGCGCTAAGGCTGCGATGCAAGATTTTGCAAACCATGCCCCGCAAGACAGTCGTGCACAAGCTTTTAAATCCAACCAAGATTATTTAAACAAGCTTTTAAATGCAGAGCCAAAATTTACGGTAGACGCCTTTGATTTTAACAGCGATAACTCAGACTTTGGCGCGTATGCTATAGGCAATACTCTTTATTTTGTCTCTGCCAGGAACCAGTCGCGCCGTACCTATGGATGGAACGAACAACCAACTTTAGATGTGTTTGAGGCAGATAAAGTAGACAATACTTATCAGAATATCCGTTTGATAGAAGGCGATGTAAACTCTAAGTTTCACGAAGGGCCAATAAGTATCACCCAAGACGGACAAACGATGTACTTTACACGTAACGATTATTTGGATGGTAATTACGAGAAAGACTCGAAAGGAGTAAACCAGTTAAAAATTTATAAAGCCAAATTAATCAATGGAGAGTGGGACGATATCCAAAGCTTGCCATTTAACAACTCAGAATACTCCACCGGCCATACAGCACTAAGCCCGGATGGGAAGACGCTTTATTTTTCTAGTGATATGCCGGGAGGCCAAGGCGATTCAGATTTATATAAAGTAATGGTTAACGAAGACGGCACTTATGGTGAGCCACAGAACTTGGGCAGTGCGATTAATACCCCGGGCAAAGAAAACTTTCCTTTTGTAGATAGCGAAGGTAGGCTTTACTTTTCCAGCGACGGTCATTTAGGCCTTGGCGGCTTAGATGTATTTTATGTAGCCGATAGTGGGGAAGTAAAGAATATGGGCAAGCCTATTAACAGTAGTGGTGACGATTTTTCCTATAGTTTTGACAATAACAGTCAAAAAGGTTTTGTAAGCTCTAACCGCAGTGGTTTGGCAGAGAACGTTGCCAATGATAATATTTATCAGGTAGTACAAATTCAACCGCTTAAAGAGGTAGAAGTAATGGCTATGGTAATCAATGCAGAGACTGGCGACCCGGTTAACGGTGCCAGTGTAGTAGTGTACGACGACCAGGAAGAAGAAGTGGCCACGGCTATGACCAATTCAAGTGGTGGTACTAATTTCACCCTTCCGGGGAAGAAAGGCTATATGCTGCAAGTAAACGCTGATGAGTATGAAAGCAACGGCGCGCCGGTAGAAAAAGAAGAAGGCCAGGCCAGAGTTACAATCGAGTTGGAGCCAATCGAGAAGATGATCCAAGAAGAAGAGATTGT
>NZ_VIAR01000021.1 GCF_006546625.1 Haloflavibacter putidus | reverse complement strand
TTCAACCGCCGTTTTTCCGTTATCAAATTCTTTGAGGATCTTAGCGATCTGTTGTGGGGAAAATTTACTCTTTTTCATACTGTTTAAATTTAAGATAAATATTCTACTTTTAAACAGTTCGGTTTTAAGGGAAGCTTACAGTCCGACGGTCATTTCGATGGAGGTACGACTGCGAAATCTCTCTCGCTTATAGCTTATTGCTTACGGCATACAGCGTCCAAAAAAAGATCTCTCCTACCGTCGAGATGACAATCGGAAAAAACAAAACATTCTACTGTCTTTTCGATGGAGGGACGATTGAGAAATTCTCTCGCTTACTGCTTATCAACACTCGGAAAAAGATCTCTCCTTTCGTCGAGATGACAATCGGAAAAAAAAACCCCGATAGTTAATCGAGGGTTATAGTATTAGAAAACTTGTCTCTTATTCTACCAATAATTTCTTAGTGTAGGTCTTTGCTTCTTGTGTAGACTGTAACCTAACCAAATAAACACCAGGACTCAAATTAAGGTCATTCAAGGTCATTCCTTCCGTATTTATGGTTTTTTCTTGCTGCCATACTTGTTTTCCTAGCATATCGGTAATATTTACCTCCCAGCTGCCTTGCTCATGTTTCGGTAAACGTATGTACACTTGTTCTTCGCTTTTAACCGGATTAGGGTATAAAACCCAATTTGTTTCCAGCGTATTTTCTTCTACTCCTAAATTTTCCGTAGAAAACTTTAAAGCAAAACGATTTGCACCTGTACTGGCTTCCACATCCGCATCTATACTAAAAGAATACAAATTATCTTCTTGGGTAATGGCCGTTTCGGTATCCAAATAATAATCCACTAAATAAACACTTAAGTCGGTCCAATTATTAAAATCGAAGGTTAAGGTATAAGCCGTATTTCGGTATTGATTGGTAAATAAAGGAATAATTTCTTCTTCGGTAGGATAATTTCTTCGGTCTATAGCCAATAAGTCTTCTCCGTTTGCTACCGCTATGTTTTCATCCAAATTCCCAAACTTTATTGCGTCTTCTTCAGTTACATCGGTAGTATACGTATCGCTGAATTTAATTCTAAATCCATCCAAAGCGGTTTCTCCCATTTGCAAATCGCTTGTTTCGTATAAATTTATATCCATGAACGAAATCGTGTTTTCGCTAAAGCGGAAAACATCTGTTTGGTTGGCTTGCACGTTTTTGTAGCTTTCCTTAAAAAGCATCTGCGGAGTGCCGGTACCGCTGGCTTTTACAAAAGCAGCTTGTCCCGGTTGTAAAAACTGGTTAGCATCAGAACCGCTGGGTACTGCCGAAGCTCCCGGACTTTCTACATCTATTGTAACATAAGCACCACGACCGCCTAAATTGTTAGAATCTGTATTATAATCTACCGCTCCGCCCAAATTAGGATCCCATAAATAGTAATCTTTTTGTAAATGCGTAGCTTGACTCATAACCGCTACCATATCTACTGCTGCCGGATACGGATTCCCAAAGAAATTAAACGTATTGGCATCTGCATTAAAGTTGGTAGCCATATCGATATCGCCTTGTCGAACGCTGCCGGTTGCACGTAAAATGGTATTATCTGGAATAGCAGTATTGGAATGTACATTGATGGCACGACTTCCTCTAACCATAAAATAATAAGGTTTTCCGGCTTCTAAAATAGCATCCGGAGCGTTGGTATTATCTACAGCCGCCCAACTTTGGGTAGCGTTATCAAAAGTAAATAAAGAAGGATTACCGCCCGGGGTATAGTCAAAACCATTCCATTGGTCTGCATTACCTTGTGTTCCGGTAATATGCGTTCCGTAACCCGGATTAGGATTATCGTTATAAGCTTCAGCGCCCTCTTGCCAGTTTTCGTGAATGGTGGTAGTTGTGGTTACCGGCGAACTTATAAACCTAAACGCTCTACGAGCAGGAATACATTGCTCGGTTATCACGTTTCCGGTTATAGTTGCACTGTCTAAATTATCTATTTGTGCCACGCGTTGGGTAAAGTTATCAAACCTACAAGCTAAAGTTAATTGCTCGTTGGTTTCTAAACTTCCGTTGACAACTTGTACCCGCTCGTTAATACGCAAGTTTTCTCCCGCATCTAAACTTATGTGAACGCCATTGGCTCTTACTTCTAAAACATCTATTTCTGCTGCCTTACCCGTAAATGCACTGTTAGGAGAGCGCATAACCAAATGATGAATATGGGCATCGTCCCAAGTATTGTGATGCATCATACTACCAAATACCGTTAACTTATTTGCAGACATATCAAAAATGGCATCGGGAGCCATTCGTAAAGTACCTACATTTAAATCGGCATTTAAAATTGGACTATTTGCCGTTAAGCTCGCTGGCGGAATATAAACATCGCTGGTACTATCTGGCATTGCAGGACACCAATTGGCAGGGTTAGAAGTATTGCTGTCTTGTCTGCCCGTCCAAATTGTTTCGTTAGCATTTGCATCGTCTAAACGATTAAATTCTAAACCTGCAGCAGTAACGCCGCCGCCGGTATTGGCAATACGCATTTCCACTTTTGAGTCGGCTCCTAAATAACCGGACCATACACCGGGAATTTCAGTGGCAGTCCAGCCGGTTGCGTTCCATACAGAAGTGTCGTCTATTAACAATTCTGCATCGTCATCATGTTCGCGAACGTCTATACGATAAAACCCGCAAGGAAAATTCTTTCGTCTATAAATATACGAATTAGAATTACCCACAGTCTCCCCGCTATAACCCGGAGCATCAGAGGGTGTACCATTGTTTGCCCAAGGAGTAGAAAAATTTAAACCGCTTTGTGTATACATTCCTGCAGAGTTAGTAAAATTAGTATCATCAAAGACACTAACCTGCCATTCTCCGTCGCCAAAATCAGAAGCTATTTTTGTAAACTCCAAGCGACCATAAGACTCGCCTTCATCTTCTTTCCACCTAAACGCAAGTCTAGAATTTTCATCTAAATAAACAAGTGAAGGTAGCGTATAGTTTAAATTCACATCGCCATCCTCATAAATAATTGTTCCATCTACGGCAATAATTCCTTCATCGTCATGCCAAACTTTAAGTTGGTACCACCCGGCAGGAAAACCTTTTCTACGATAGTCAACAATGTGATTGTTAAAGTTAACATTACCCGTAATCGCTGAATATCCCGCGGCACTACTGGGACTGGCATATCTATTCCAAGTTAGTTGGGAGTCAATGTTTAGATTTTCATTACCAAAACCGTTGTTGTCTATATAATACCCGCGATAGGTTATGAACCACTCTGTACCTGCCCACATAGCTCTATTATAAGCGTAAACCGTCCATTGGTTTTGAATGTATTCTCCTGCGGCAGTAGGAGTAGTAGGATTTTCATTTTGCGCTTGCAAAGCGTTAAACAACCCCATACTTAGACTCAGCAATAAAAAAAGTACTTGTTTCTTCATCTTTTATCTTGTTCGTTAGTTATACCAATTACAGCAATATTTTTTGTTATAAAACCTAGAGTAGACCAAAACCGATTGGGAAAATAAATAAGCATTTAAAGGCTTACTTAAACTTTCCGTGCACGGAATTCATTATCAAAAAATATTTGATGTTTGTATAATTAGTGTACAAATTTACCGCGAAAAACAACTCCAAATCCCGAATACTAATTCAAATCGGTTAAAGGATTTTTTAATCGATTAAACGAATAAACAACTGATTAAAAACATTTTAGTTAAAAACGAGTTAGAGATTGGGGATTGGGGATTGGGGATTGGGGAGATATAAACTCCAAAACATCCTACTGTCCTTTCGAAGGAGGAATGACTGAGAAATAATTCCGGCTGTCATTTCGATGGAGGAACGACTGAGAAATCTTTTTCTTTACCGCTTATTCACACTCGGAAAAAAGATCTCTCCTTTCGTCGAGGATGACATTCCCAAAACAAAACACCCTACTGTCCTTTCGCAGGAGGGACGACTGAGAATTCTTTTTCTTTACCGCTTATTCACACTCGGAAAAAAGATCTCTCCTTTCGTCGAGATGACATTCCCAAAACAAAACATCCTACTGTGTCTTTTCGAAGGAGGAATGACTGGGAAATCTTTCTCGCTTACTGCTTATTGCTTACGGCATACAGCGCTAAAAAAAAAGATCTCTCCTTTCGTCGAGATGACATTCCCAAAACAAAACATTCTACTGTGTCTTTTCGATACAGAAGCAGCTGAGAAATATTTCTCGCTTACTGCTTATTGCCTACAGCCTACAGCGCCTGAAAAAAGATCTCTCCTTTCGTCGAGATGACAATTGGAAAAAACAAAACATCCTACTGTCTTTTCGATGGAGATACGACTGAGAAATTCTCCCGCTTATAGCTTATTGCTTAAGGCATATCGTCTCAAAACACCGTAGTCCAGAGGATTTTTAAATCTGTAAGAAAAGAGTAATTCTCAGTATATTGTCTATTTAGACGTATTTTCTCCGGCCAGATGACTTCCCGGTTGTATTTTTCTGGTTTTTTTTGTTGTGCTAAAAGCTCTTCCTCGTCTTTAAAAGCTAGAGTTGCCAAGCCGGTAATACCGGGTTTTATTTCTAAAATAATTTTATCTTTACCTTGTAGTCTATCGGCAAAGCCCGGAACATCGGGTCGCGGACCTACCAAACTCATATCGCCTTTTAATACATTGAAGAGTTGTGGCAATTCGTCTAGCTTTGTTTTCCGTAAAAATCGGCCTATTTTAGTTATTCGTGGGTCGTTGGCTGCCGTTACACTGGAGTGCAATTGCTCTTTTTGCTGCATCGTGCGCAGTTTATAAATGGTAAATTTCTTTCCGTATTGTCCTATGCGGGTGCTGGCATAAAATCCATTTTTACCGGTGCTTATGCTTGCCAAAACAAAACCGATAAAAAGTATAGGCGAACAAAGCAGCAAGCCGAAAGTTGCCATAAATAGGTCGAAAATGCGTTTTATATGTTTTTGCAGCGGAGTCAATTCCGTAAAGATATTTTTATATATCTACTTTCTCCTCTAAAATTTATATTTATCATGTTTTGAACCGTGAAAAAAATTAACTACAAACGTCTCGACTTTAGCCTGTCTTGAACGAAGCCGAAAGGCTATACTGGACAATGTAATTATTATTTAAGTATACTTATCATCCAATGTAAATACAAAGATATAGTATTACTTCTTTTTAAGTCCTAAATGTCTTAGGCTGATTTTATCGAAAATCAAACCGCCAACAATCAGAAATAAACCGATTATAGTTGGAAATAAAATGGGCTCGTCTAAGACAAAATAAATTACAACAAGCGATAAAAACGGCACCAGATACACCAAATTCCCAACTTTTGCGGCCGAATACGATTTTTTAAGGGCAATAGACCAAATTACAAAGGTAATACCCATCTCGAACAAGCCTACGTAAATAGCGCTAAACAAGGCTTTGCTGCTTATATAGACAATTTCGGAATAAAGGCTTACCGCGATTAAAATATAAATAAATCCGAAACCAAAATTAAGAAAGAGTTTGATGAGTTCTTCGCGTTTGTCTTTGATATTGAATATCCAAAACAAAGCCCAAACCACCGCAGAGCCAAGACCGAATAAAACGCCTTCAAAATTGCTAAACGATAAGGAAATCAGATTTCCGCCGGTAGCAATTATTAAAACCCCTATAAAACTAA
The DNA here is from genome assembly GCF_006546625.1 of Haloflavibacter putidus. Classification (GTDB taxonomy): domain Bacteria; phylum Bacteroidota; class Bacteroidia; order Flavobacteriales; family Flavobacteriaceae; genus Mesonia; species Mesonia putida. Next base: position 3,112 of record NZ_VIAR01000021.1, on the reverse strand, counting down.
TGCCAACAGCCAATAAATTCTTTAAACTAATTTTTTGTCCGAGTAAAGGCACCGCCAATAAACTTAACATAATTGGCCAAGTATAATTAAGGGCTTGCGCTTCTTGCGCCGGTAATAATGCGTATGCATTAAATAAAATTATGTAATAGAAAAACGGATTTATAGCCCCATAAACTGCAGATCGTACAAAAGCTTTTGGCGGTAAAGCAGCCAATTCTCGATGCTTTTTTCGCACTACGACCAAAATTCCCAAAGCTATTAAGGCTGTAGCCGAAGACCAAAACAGCAATTGTAAAAAGCTATAGCTTTGCAAAGCCGTTTTCATAGCCGTAGCCGCCGTACCCCACAAAATCACAGCGATGCCGGCATAGATATAGGCTTGCTTTTGGTTTTTCATCTTTTAGATTTTTAAAATTTTAAATGTATATCCTAAAAAAAAGCTGTCCAAGTCTTTTGTGGGAATTTTTAAAGGTTGGTTTAAGAGAGTCAGTGGCCTCGGTACAATCCCGATTGCAAAAATCGGGATCACTCGGACACCTTTGAGTTTGCTTTTAAAATAACTATTTTAAGACCCCTGAGTGCTCGACGTAAGGAGAGTACACTGTGCTGAGTTTATCGAAGTATATTGAAGGGGGCGGCTTTCCTTACTAATCTTTTTTTGCCTTAAATTTTTTCTTAGCTAATTGCGGTAATAAATGACTTTTACCAAAAATTAATGCTTCTTTCTTTTTTCGTGACCATTTCTGAATTTGCTTTTCCCTGTAAAAAGCATGGTCTATTCTATCATATTGTTCAAAGTAAATAAGTTTAACCGGAAGGCGATTTTTTGTGTAATTTGCTCCCTGCCCCATTTGATGTTGGTCAATCCTTTTTTCTAAATATTTAGTACTTCCGGTATAATAGGTGCCATCAAAGCATAATAATATGTACATAAAACCTTTGGCCATAAAGTAAAGATAAGAAATATCGGTGGCCTCGATACAATTCCGGTGAAAAACCGGAATTACTCGGACACCTTTTACTTTGCTTTTGCAATCGGTGGCCTCAATACAATTCCGGTGAAAACCAGAATCACTCGGACACCTTTGGGTTTGCATTTAAAAGACTACTTTGAGGTCTCTGAGTGCTCGACGTTAGGAGAGTATATCGAAGGGGCCGGATTGAAAAAACCGGAATCACTCGGGCACCTTGGAGTTTGCTTTTGGAATGGGTGGCTTCGATACAATTGGGATTGAAAAAATCGGGATCACTCGGACACCTTTTATTTTGCTTTTGCAATCGGTGGCCTCGATACAATTCCGGTGAAAAACCGGAATCACTCGGACACCTTGGAGATTGCTTTTGGAATAAACACATTGAGGTCTTTGAGTGCTGATGGAGTGGTTAGTTAGAGGTTAGTATTTTTTATTTCATATGATTGAACGGTGCCGTGCATGAAAAAACAAGGAGGAATTTAAATTCCTCCCTGGTTTTTAAAAAGGTTAAACAATTTCTATTAACTGCAAGGCATTGTAAATGCCATTGTTTAGCGGATAAAGGGTATTGTTTAACGTTTGATAAAATACTACTTTCATCAAATAATAATCATTACCCGGTCCGCTAGGATTCGTTGCAAAGCTAAGAGTTACAGGGTTCTCGGTATCTTCAATAAAGATATTCTCGATATTGGATTTTACCAGTTCTCCTTCTCCGGTCTCAAAATCGAATTTGAGATGCGCAGCGCTTATTTCTACGTGCGTAGCGCCTTGTGGTATTCCCAAATTTCTCTTAGGATTAAACTGCGGAATGCCTATTTCGGCATTAACGGTATCTAAAACATAGGCTTCTTTAAGTACCGTTGTAAGCGGTGCATTTTTATTAAAATCAAAATACCGCAAGCTATCTTTAGCTTCTTGCGTTTGTATGCCTAAGTGCACCTTACGCTCTCCTCTGATAGAGATGGTGTCTTGGTTTTTCACTTTGGCCAAAGCTTGTGTAAGCCTAGCCGTTTTAGACCTGTCTTTTACATCGTATAAAACACTGTTAAGAGCGCGTCTAAAACTTTTGCCGCACGCAGCCACGTGGCCAAACTCTCGACCATTTTCGCGTGTTCGAATAAAAGCAGGATCATTCGCTATGCGATTTTTAGATACTCCACTTTTCTTTTTGACCAGAATTTCTCCGTCCGGTCCTTTGTAGAAAGTCATCCCGTCCAGGGTTCCTTCAATCTTCAATAAAGAGGCTAATTTTGCCATGATTAAAAAATTTAAGAGCTATTATGCTCGGTTATAAAATTAATTTGGAGCAAGTACTTATACATTTGGATGGTATACCTTCATTATCCCGAAGCATAAATGTTTCTTGCTACTGATACAAAGCTAAAGCAAGAAAAAGCAGCACATGTCGTTAGTTTACAAGCACTTATATAATTAGGTAAATAATTTGTTTTTGATAAATAGTGGTAAATTTTGACGTACTATGACGTAAACTGTCGTATTGTGTCGCTTTTTGTATACTCTTTACGGAAGTTTTTAATACACTCTTCATACACTAGCCATACTTAAGCCATACCTAAGCCATACTTGAACACTACCGAAAGTATACTGCAAACCTTGTTGAAGATTACTTTTTGCAAGGTTTGAATAAACATGTTTTTCAGCGAGTACTTTCCGCAAAAGCGTGATAAAAAAAACAGTCTATTACCAAATTAACGATGTCGCATTTAAACTTGCTTATTTTCGGTATTATTCTCTTGCATATAATTCCCTTTTGCCGTGACGTATGCAAAGCAATCGCAGCGCTATAGACCGAAAAAGAACTTTATTTTTAAAACGACCTGCAAAACTAAGGAGGTGTAGTATTTCTTATATAAAAGTTTCAACCCCCAAATTCAGGTTTCGTTTTTTTGGTTTTTGTTTGGCAATTTTTATATAAAAATTCATTACTGTCCGATTAAAAAAAACTTACTCTTAAAATTAACAATAGTTATTTTTAATAAAATTTGTTTGTTCATTTTTTTCATTGACAAATCCCGAAGCGTCCTTTAGGTTTGCAATACATAAATTTACTTATTTTAAAAAGGATGATAATGATGATGAAAATTTCTTTTTTTGCTTCTTTTTTTCTTTGTTGA
>NZ_VIAR01000020.1 GCF_006546625.1 Haloflavibacter putidus | reverse complement strand
GAGGGCAAGGACTAATGCTCAAGATGAAACTTAAATTTCAAGAGTCGAAATAGTTCACCTTGCCCTCTGGTTTTTCAGAAATTTAATAAGGTTAAACTTCTTGTAAATATAAAATGTAAAACTAATAGCGCAGTCGAAGCAAGCCCTAGTAGGCCAACAAGAATTAAATCCCGATCATTAATTTGGTTGGGATTTCTTTTTTGAAAGAAGTAGAAATGTGGGCGAGAAGTTTATGCTGAGCGCGGCCGAAGCAAGCCCTAGTAGGCCAACAAGAATGAAAACCGAATTCTAAAAAAGTTCGGTTTTTTTGTTTTATAGAGGAATGTTTTTTGGGCGAGAAGGGATCAAGAACAATTGTTGTGTTTATACAAAAGTTGTGGTTAATTAGATAATTTTACAAGTTTCAGACTGAATGCAAGGGACTAAAGTCCCTTGTAAGATAGACCAACATTATTTTCTGTCTATTGATTATGCTTGTTGCATTGGTTTGATTGATTACCTTTTTTATATTCCATTTACAAATCTGAGTTTGATTTAAGCTTTTTAAATGAAATATTTATAGAGCGATAGGAATTTTGCGCTTTAAGTAGCTTTGTTTATTTTTTAAAATGAATTTAATAGGACATAAGCAACGCCAAAAGTTCTTTTTAGTTACTATAAGATTTTAATGGACTATCTATGGCTTATCTATGAAGTATCTACGGCGTATCTCTATGCATTTATTTGTAAAAAGTATCGCTATAGAAACTTTAATTAAAACAGGTTTCGAATAGAGAATTATTACTTATAAAGACCTGAATTTATTTTGCCGTGGTGTGAAGCTGGCAGGAAGGTGTATTCTTAGTATCCGGGCAGTCATATTCTGGAATCAAATCTCGCAAGGTTTCTAAACCAGATTTGGTACAATTGTTTTTTATGGCTTTTTCCAAATCTTTTAATAGATTCAATTTATCTGGCGTGAATTGGTGCGAAGCTTGTGCAATTAAAATTTTTTCGTGGTGCGTTGCAAGCGTAGTTTCTTTATCGGCCAACAATTCTTCGTACAGTTTTTCGCCCGGGCGCAAGCCTGTAAATTTAATTTCAATATCGGTGTAGGGGGTAAGTCCGGTTAAACGAATCATATGTTTTGCCAAATCTATAATTTTGATAGGTGCGCCCATATCAAAAACATAAATTTCGCCACCATTACCCATAGCTCCGGCTTCTAAAACTAGTTGGCAAGCTTCGTCTATGGTCATAAAATAACGCGTAATTTCGGGATGGGTTACCGTTACCGGTCCTTTTTCTTGAATTTGCTTGGTAAAATGCGGAATAACCGACCCGTTAGAGCCCAAGACATTTCCAAATCTGGTGGTAATAAAATTGGTCGCGCTGCTTTGTTTCGATAAAGATTGTATTAAAAGTTCTGCAGCGCGTTTAGATGCTCCCATTATATTGGTAGGATTTACCGCTTTATCTGTCGAGACAAAAACAAAACGTTCTATACGATGCTGAATTGCCAACTTGGCCAAATTTTTGGTTCCTTCAAAGTTTACGCTTAGTGCTTCAATGGGATTGCTCTCCATCATTGGCACGTGTTTATAGGCTGCGCCGTGAAAGAGAATGTCCGGTTGAAAATCTTCAAACAGTTCGGTTATTCTTTTTACATCTCTAATATTGGCAATAACTTCCGTAAAGGCTAGCTTTGGATGGTGCTTTTTTAAATAGACACACAACTCGTGTATAGGAGTTTCTGCCTGGTCTATTAAAATAAGGTGTTTAGGCTGAAAAGGAATGAGTTGTTTTACGATTTCGCTACCTATAGAACCTGCAGCACCGGTAATAAAAATACATTTGTCTTTATAAACCTGGTTAAGCTTCTGGTTGTTGAGTTTTATGGGATTGCGTTGTAAAAGGTCTTCAATTTTAATTTCGCGTAAAGCTTGAAAGTAAGATTGCTCTTTATAATCTTGGGGTTTTGGTAGTTTAAAAATTTTGATTTTTAAATCTAAAAGCTCTTCTATTAAATCTGGATGCTGAATTTTAAGATTTTGCAGCCTTTTTTCGCTAACAATAATAGCTTTGGCAATGGTGCTACTGTCTTTTAGTTGTGCTAGATTAAAAATGGGCAGGTTAAAAACCCTATTTCTTGTTTTTTGTTGGTGCAAGCCTATAAAGCCTATAATATTAAAATGGTTGGCTTCTTTAGATATTAAACCTTCGGCCATAGCAATATCTTCGCCTTTGGTACCCAAAATATAAGCGTTAATACCGGGTTTATTAAGGTTAATCACTTGGTATAATCTTTTTACCACTACGCGAAAGAAGAAAAGCAGCGAAAAAGTGATAAAGCCAAACATTATAACCCCCGCGTTTAAAATAAGTTTTTCTTCCGCGTAAGCGTAATAGACTTCGTTAATAAGTAAAATACTTAGTACACTAAGAACCGTTACTTGTAAAAGCTTTATGGTGTCTCGAAAATTAGAATAGCGAATCAACCCAAAATAAGAGCGAAAAATAAAGTAAAAAATTGCTTGTATGCCAACAATAGCAAGAAGTTCCCAATTGAATTGCAAAAAGTGGTAAGGCTCGCCATTTATGGTAGAAACCAAGAAAAAGGCACATTGAGCAGAAACAAAGGCAATAAGCAAATCTATAGCAAAAATAACCCATCTTGGCACATAATTTCTTACGAGAGGCCTCAATAGACGTACGATAGTTAGTTTTGCTTTAAGTAATGTGGGCACTTAAGATAGTTTTAGTAAATATAAAAAATATAGCGTAAAAGCAATTGAAAAAGAAAGCTTTTTTACGGAGGCGCAAATTAGTAAACTTTTATTAATTAAGCAGGTAGGAGAGTCGACTTTTACTGATTAATGCTGTTAAAAGACAAGGCAAATCGGCATTTTATATAAAAAGTGCTTTTTATCGAATATTTTGGTAGAACAACTTTTATAATCCTAGCTACAGATTGGAAAACTTATTTATATTTGCTTTTATGAAAAAAATTATTTTATTGCTCGCAATAACGTTAGTCTTAGGCTCCTGCGCCACTAAAGAAGACGTTATTTATTTTCAAGATATAGATAATGCATCCTTGGGCAGTGTTTCTGCGGTATACGAACATCCCGAAATTCAGGTAAACGATATTTTAAAAATAGACTTGAGTGCTTTAAATCCAAAAAGTTTGGTGCCCTATCAATTTGAAAAAACAGCGGAAGGCATGCCGTCTAAAGCGAGCCAAACCGAATTACTAAAATTAGAAGGTTATTTGGTTACCGAAGCAGGTTTTATAAAATATCCGGGTGTAGGAAAGTTGCAAGTAGTAGGAAAAACCACGCAGGAGATAGAAGATTTATTAGAAAGTGAAATTGGCAAATACGTAAAAAATGTTACCGCAAGAGTACGTTTGGTAAACTTTAAAATTACGGTAATTGGTGAGGTAAAACAACCGGGTACATACACCGTATCAGAAGAAAGTATTAGCTTGCCGCAAGCGCTTGGTCTTGCAGGAGATTTAACCATTCAAGGCTCGCGCGAAAACGTTTTGGTAATTCGGCAGAAAGGCGATAGTAGAGAAAAAATCCGTTTAGATTTAACCCAGTCCAATTGGATGGATACCCCGTATTATTTTCTTCAGCAAAACGATATTGTATATGTAAAACCAAATACGGCAAAAGTAAAATCGGCTGGAATTGTAGGGAATTTAGGAACCGTATTATCGGTAGTTTCCATTTTGTTAAGCGCAGCGGTAATTATATTTAGGTAAACAAATTATGGAGCAAGACCAAAGATTGTATAAAGAAGAATTTGAAAGCAGCAACGAGTTAAAGAAAATACTCTATAAGTATTTAAGCTATTGGCCTTGGTTTGTGCTTAGCGTAATAATTTGCGTGGCTGGCGCCTATTTGTATTTGCGTTATACTACCAGTATTTATGAGACGAAAGCCAAGGTTAAAGTTTTAGACGAGAATAACGATGGTGGTTTAGGCTTAGCTGGTTTGCGAGGATCTAGTACTTTATTCAATTTCACGAAAGTAAACCTAGAGAACGAAATTCAGATTTTCAAATCCAGACGTTTACTGGTACAAGTAATTCATAAGCTTAATCTGCAAAATGTTTTTTACAGCTATGCCACGTTTAAACCGGCAATGCTCAATAACCGCGATGTGCCAATAGAAGTAAATTGGTTGTATAAAGACAGTTTAGCCTATGATAATTCGCCACAAATTCTTTTTCAGCCTTTAGGTGCTGGGCAATTTTCTTTAAAAGAAGAAAATTTGGGCGAAATAAAAGCCAATTACAACGATAGTATACAATTTGGCGAATACCATTTAAGCATAAAGAAAAAGCCGGAAGTAAAAGGAGCTCCTAAAAAAATGCTTTTGCAGTTTAGGAATCTTACTACGGCAATTAACAGTTTGTCCCAGGGTATAACAGTTGAGCCTGTGGGCGAAAAGAGCCATATTTTAGCAGCCGAAATTAAAGGACCTAACAAAGCCAAAAACGAGGCGATTATTAATGCTTTAATTCGGCAGTTTAATCAGGATGGGATAGAAGATAAGCGTCTAATTTCTAAACGCACTCAAGACTTTGTAGAAAATAGGTTAATCTATTTGGTAGAAGATTTAGATACGGTAGAAAGCAATATCGTTCAATTTAAAGAACAAAACGAAGTAATAAATATAGAGGCCAACACCGAGCAGCTTTTAGGTAAAGAAGCCGGCGCAGAAACTAAACGATATGAGGCTGCCACCCAATTGGCCGTAACGCGCGATTTAAGAAGTATCTTACAAAATCAAGGTGCATTTTCTTTATTGCCGGCAAATATTGGTGTCAACAATGCATCCATCAATCAGCTTACCCAAGAATATAATAAATTGATTTTAGAACGGGATAGGCTTTTGGTTTCTTCTACCAAAGAAAACCCGATGATAGTTAATCTAAATCAAGAATTGGAGCAATTACAGACCAATATTTTAGCAAGTATAAACGCGTATATACAAAGTTTAGAAACAACTTTACGGAATTTAGAAAGTCAGGAAAGCCTCTCTTCCGGTAAGATTAGAAACTTACCTAAAAAAGAAAAGCAATTACGGGCTATTAGAAGACAGCAAGAAATAAAAGAACGTCTTTATTTGTTCTTATTGCAACGTAGAGAAGAAGCAGCCCTAAGCTATGCCATTACTGCGCCTACTGTAAAAATTGTAGATTATGCCTATACTTCTACCAGTCCGGTTGCGCCTAAACGCAATATTATTTTCTTGGGATCTTTGGTAGTTGGACTATTAATTCCTTTTGGAATTTTGTATTTGCTGTTTTTATTAGATACCAAAGTGCATTCTAAAAACGACATTCAGCGTATGCTGCCAAAAGTGCCAATCGTGGGAGAAATTCCGCAATTAGCGCAAGATGCACATAAGTTAATTCAGCCTAACGACAGAAGTGTGTTGGCAGAAGCTTTTAGAATTTTACGCACCAACCTCAACTTTTTAAGTACCAAAACCAACGGGAGCTCCAAAGTTATTTTTGTGACTTCTACTACCAAAGGAGAAGGTAAGACGTTTGTTTCGACCAATTTGGCAAATATTTTAGCTTCGGTAAACAAAAAAGTTTTATTGATAGGAGCAGATTTACGGAATCCGCAATTACACACCTATATCAAAGCCGATAAAAATAGAGACGGTGTCTCCAATTACCTGTACGATACAACTACCAATATAGAAAAGCTTATTGTACACAATCCGTTTTCGGTAGAAAATGTAGATTTATTACTTTCGGGACCCATCCCGCCAAATCCGGCTGAATTACTGGCTAACGGCAGGTTTGAGCAATTATTAGCAGAAGCCAAAAACCTTTACGATTATATTATTGTAGATACTGCCCCAACAATTTTAGTAACCGATACTTTTTTAATTTCAGAACAAGCAGACGTGAGTTTATATATGGTACGTGCCAACTTTACGGATAACAAACTGCTTAACCACATAAATGAGCTGCGAGAGGACAAAAAGTTAACCGAAGTGGCTCTAGTATTAAACGGTGTAAAGGAAGAAGGAGCATACGGTTATAACTATGGCTATGGCTATGGCTATGGCGCAAATGAAAGCAAATCTGCGCGCTGGAAGTTTTGGAAGAAATGATTTTTTAGTAATTAGTAATTAGTATTGAGTAGTTAGTAATCAGTTGAGAGGTGAGCGGTGTGAGAGATTAATGAGAATTTTAAATACGCATATTGATCATTCTAAAAGACTTTGTCCAAAAAAAGCAATATAAGAGCTGTCATTCTGAAAAAACCGCCCGGAGGAAGGATTTTATTCAGAATCTTTTGATCGGTCTGTAAATGTTTTGACTGGTTATTTTCTTAGTCAACAATAACTAGTAATCAACTTAAGTAATTTAAAAGTGTTACGACTTTCGCCTGTGATGAGCGAAAGGAAAAGCTCGGCACGACATTGTATTACAACTCAAAAGTCGCGATCGATGACTGAGAAATGTATATTGTATACTGTATAATGTAGCGTTTTATAATGCTCCGTACTAAAAGCTATATGCTAAATGAAAAACATCAAACTAATAACGAGCACATGAATACACCGATTAACTAATAATTTAAGTCTGTTCTAAGCTTTTTCAATGAAAAATTTATTAATCGATAGTAATCTTGAACTTTAAGAAGCTTTGTTCATTTTCTTTGCTCGTCCAAAGAAAACGAACCAAAAGAAAAGACGCTTTTTCTAAGGTATTTTTTCGCTCATAGCGAAAAACCGCTAAGTTTTTCCTAAATTTTTTCCAAGGCTTCAAAAATTTTTCACGGAAAAACCTAGCTATACTGAAGAAAAAGAATTAAAAGAATTTCAACTTTTATATCGCATTTATCTTAACACACGATTATACCAATACACGAAAAAATAGCAAAACTATCATTTGAGGATGCGGTACACAATTTGTGAACTTAGGCAAAATAAACTAACTTTGGTATATGGAAATTAATATTCAAAATGCGAAAATTGAACTAATCCAATGGTTAACAACTTTGGAGGATAAGTCTTTAATTCGAAAAATTATGGAATTAAGAAAAAATGAGACCAAAGATTGGTGGAATGAAATAGCTGAAGCTGAGCGAAAGTCGATTGAAATTGGAATATCTGAAGCAGATAATGAAAGATTAAAACCAAACTCTGAAGCCCAAAAAATTTATGGTAAGTGGTTATAAAATTCTTTGGACGAACCACGCATTGAATGAATTGGCAGACACCTACGAATATCTGAGAATACATTTTACAAAACGAGAGTTAAAAAAGCTTTCCACTGAAATTGACAGAACGCTTCGATTAATATCTCAAAATCCAAGCGTCACTAAAAGGATTTTGTTCCAGAAAAACATAAGAGCTGTCATTCTGAAAAAACCCGCCGGAAGGAAGGGTTTTATTTAGAATCTTTTGTTCGGTCTGCAAAAGTTTTGTGTAGTTAATATTTTTAGTCAACAATAACTAGTAAGCAACTTTAGTAATTTAAAAGTGCCTCGACTTTAGCCTGTCTTGAGCGAAATGAAAAGGCTCGACGTGACATTTGAATTAAAACGCTAAACGCTAAACACTAAACGCCCTACTACTGTTGAAATAGTATTCAGTAAACAGTGATCAGTTGGTAGACGTTAGATGATGTGGTAGGTTTGAAAAAAGACAGTCAGGAATTCACTAATAAACTAATACACGATTATACCAATACACGAATCAACTTTTTGGAAAATGAAAGTGTGCCTCGACTTTACCCTGTCTTAAGCGAAATGAAAAGACTCGGCATGACATTGTATTACAACTCAAAAGCCACGATCGATGACTGAGAAATGTATACTGTATACTGTATAATGTAGTGTTTTATAATGCTCCGTACTAAAAGCTATACGCTAAACGAAAAACACGAAACAAAAAACACGAAACAAAAAACACGAAACGCCCCACAACTAACAACATCAAAAAACAAAAAAACCGACTCACATAATGTAAGTCGGTTTTTTTAAAAAGGCTGTTTAAACCTGTATGCTTGTATGCTTATTTCAGTTTGAAAGTTACTCTTCTTACTAACTGACGTGCATCTGCAGAATTTCTATCTACTGAATCGTCTACGCCCGCACCTCTGTGCTCTAAACGAGACTCTTCTATTCCGGCGGAAAGTAAAATGTCATAAACTTTCTTAGCGCGACGTTCTGATAATTGCTCGTTGTATTGTGCATTACCAATTTCATCGGCATAACCTATTAACTCAGCTCTTGCACCCGGATTAGCTTGCATATAGGTAGCTAAGTAGTTAATAGCTTCTAAGCTATAAATTTCCGGCTGTGTGCTGTCAAATTTGAAATATACATTTACATAGCCATTGTTGATAAGATCTCTAATAGTTTCGTTACCACCAACACGACTACTTTGGTTGTCTACATATTCTTTGCTAGCAAAATGTCTTTCTAGACTGGATTCCATTTCATCCGGAATACCGTTTTCGTTTTTGTCTATAGCATAACCTTTAGAGTCTACTGTTACTCCGTTTGGTGTATTAGGTTCTCTATCTAAGTAATTAGGAACCCCATCCATATCACCATCTAACATATCGTCTTCAATTTTAGCAAGACGGTTGTGTAAAGAATCCAATTCTTTGGTCATTTTTGCTTTGTCGGAAGTATCTATCCAATCGGCGTGTTTTTCTTCTCCGCCAATATAAAAGGTAATACCTGCGCTTATATTGGTCAACATGCCATCAAAGCCGCGGTTTAAGGTTTTTTCGTTTCCATCCCAAGTATAATCCTGGTTTACATTACCAAAGATCGAAAGGTCTGCAAAGATTGCAATGCTTTCGCTTAGTTTCAATTGTGGTGTAACCCCGGCGGTAAAAACGCTCATGTAATCATCTTCCTCTGCGTATACTGCGTTATCATCTAAATTTATTTGGGCCAAACCTGCCCCTCCGTGGAATAACAAACCAAAGTTTTGAGTCCATTCTTTAAAATCTAAAAGATTACCTAAGTTTACAACTCCTTCCAAAGTAGTGTGGTAGTATTTTGTTTCAAACTCGCTTACTGCCCCATCCCCTTCTTGAATATTGTTATAACCGGCACCTAAACGTAAACCAAACTTATCGTTAAACATATAACGAACATTGGCTTGCGCGTTCCAAGCGCCAAAAGTTGGAGAGTGGTATCCTGCGGTATATGGGCGTGAAGCTTTGTGTAAGCCTCCGCTTAAATCGATAGACCATTTGTCGTATTCTGCTTTGTCTTGCTGTTGCGCGAACATAAAACTAGTGGCAAAAATACAAGCTACTAAAAATGTAATTCTTTTCATAAGATTGTAGTGTTTAAACAGATTTTGGAAACAAAGGTAAGTAATTTTTTATCATACCAATTGCAACTAAACCAAATTAATAGGAGAAAGTTAACATTTCTCGGCTGTTTAACTGTTTTGACTATGTAATTTTTTAAATAATTTAACCTGAACGAGATAAGTTTTAAGGATTTTTAAGAAAATTAGGAGGTTAGGGAGTAGGTGTTAGGGAATAGAAATTAGAGGCTATGGGGTGGAAAACTTAAAAAATTCTTGCGGGTTGGTTTTTGGTTAATTGGAAATTAAAAGCCTGCCTTCGACTTTAGCCTGTCTTGAGTCAAGCTGAAAGGTTCGGCATTACGCTATGGTCAAGGAGTTAAGGAGACAATGAGTTAATGAGTCAAGGAGTTGAATTTTGGGATTGAATATCATTGTTGGTGATTTTACTGCTTTTCTCGTGCCTCGACTTTAGCCTGTCTTGAGCATTCTAAGTTAAAAACAAACTTTTAAGCAGATAATTTTACAAAAGGTTCCTCTCTTTTGGCTACTGCAAATATTCTTAATACAAGTTTATTAGCTACAGCATTAATTACGCTCATATGATGTTTTCCATCTTTC
>NZ_VIAR01000001.1 GCF_006546625.1 Haloflavibacter putidus | reverse complement strand
TAAATGGTACTAAAACCTAAAAGAGGGCAAGGACTAATGCTCAAGATGAAACTTAAATTTCAAGAGTCGAAATAGTTCACCTTGCCCTCTGGTTTTTCAGAAATTTAATAAGGTTAAACTTCTTGTAAATATAAAATGTAAAACTAATAGCGCAGTCGAAGCCCTTTTTCTACCGGTCGAGATTTCACCTACGTCACTATTCTTAATTTTACAATTACTGAGTAAAAATATACCAGTTATACTGCCACATAGATAATTATATACTGCTCTTTAGTCTTTTCATTGAAAAAACTTATGTCAAACACAATTAATTATTCTTCTTCTCTCAATTTATGCGCATTAAACTTATAGCTAAGCATTTTATAATACAGTTTAGCCGCTAAAAAATCTGCTGCTTTGTGGTTTTCATTCGGACAAAGTTCTACGATATCGAAACCTACCACATTTTTGGTTTTAAAAATCATTTTTAAAAAATCTAAGGTTTCGTACCACAACATCCCTCCGGGTTCTGGTGTTCCTGTTGCTGGCATGATAGAAGGGTCAAAAGCATCTAAATCTATGGTAATAAATACATTTGGCGTCATTTGTCCAATGGCATCGTCCATCCAATCGTCATAGAGTTCGTGACCAAAATACACCCTGTTTTCGTCCATAAATTCCTTTTCGGAAGCATCCATAGAGCGAATTCCTACTTGAATCAAATTGGTGTTTTTGCTGGCTTCGTGTACCGCACAAGCGTGGTTGCAAGAAGAACCCTCGTAGGTTTCGCGCAAATCTGCATGCGCATCTATTTGTACGACGCTCAAATCTTCAAAAGTCTCGTTAAACGCGCGGATACTTCCTATAGAAACCGAATGTTCTCCACCAAAAAGCGTAACAAACTTCTCTTGTTTAAGGTAGTTTTTTACAGTTTTATAAACGCTTTCTACCATTTTCTCTGGAGTGCTGTTTTCGGAAACCGGCGGCGCTAGATAGATGCCTTTTTTATAAACTTCTGAGGCCGTTTCTATATCGTAGAGTTCCATATTTTCAGAAGCTTCTAAAAAAGCTTCCGGACCTTTATCGGCCCCTTTTTGCCAAGTACTTGTGCCATCATAAGGTACCGGGATCAGTACCACTTTGGCGTCGTCTATTCGTGCGTATTTATCGGGGATTCCCGCATAGTTTCTTTTAGCGCTCATAACCTAAAATTTTAAGTAAGTCTTCACTTTTTTGTTGTTCTTTAAACAGTTGGGTTTGTAGACTTCCGTCTTCGTTTTTTTGTATTAAAATATGTTTGGGAGCCGGAATTAAACAGTGTTGCAAACCGCCAAAGCCGCCAATAGTTTCTTGGTAAGCCCCGGTATTAAAAAACCCGATATAGAGGGGTTTTTCTTTATCGTAGCGTGGCAAATAAATGGCGTTCATATGCTGTTCTGAGTTATAATAATCGTCAGAATCGCAGGTTAAACCGCCCAGAAGTACCCGTTCGTAACGCTCGTTCCATCTATTGATGGGCAGCATGATAAAACGTTTATTTATGGCCCAGGAATCTGGCAAAGTGGTTATAAAGGAAGAATTGATCATATTCCATTTTTCCCGATCGTTTTGTTGTTTTTGGTACAGAATTTCGTACAGCGCTCCGCCGCTTTCGCCAACGGTAAAGCTGCCAAATTCCGTAAAGATATGCGGTGGCGCAACGCCTTCTTCTTCGCAAAACAACTTGATTTGATTGATTACCTCATCTGCCATATACGCATAATCATAATCAAACGCCAACGAGTTTTTTATAGGAAAACCGCCGCCAATATTAAGACTGTCTAAAGTTGGACAAATCTTTTTAAGCCGAGTATAAACACGTAAACATTTCTGCAGCTCGTTCCAATAATAAGCATTATCCCTAATGCCGGTATTAATAAAAAAGTGCAGCATTTTGAGTTCTACTTGCTCGTTATGTTTGATTTGCTCTTCGTAAAAAGGAACAATATTTTTATAACCAATACCCAAGCGCGAAGTGTAAAATTCAAATTTAGGCTCTTCTTCTGATGCGATGCGAATGCCTATTTTAAAATCTTTTTCTACCTGCTTGGTAAGCAAAGCAATCTCTTCGTAATTGTCTATTACCGGAATACAATTTTCGTGGCCATTGTTGAGCAAACGCGCGATATTTTGTATATACTGATCGCGTTTAAAACCGTTGCAAATAACAAAAGTGTCGTTGGCTATCTTGTTTTGCTTTTTTAGGTTTTCTACAATATCTATATCAAAAGCCGAAGAGGTTTCTATATGAATATCGTTGTTAAGTGCCTCGTGCAAAACGTGTTTAAAATGCGAACTTTTGGTGCAATAGCAATAATGGTACTTCCCGGGATAATCGTGTTTTTCTATGGCTTGGTTAAACCATTTCTTTGCCCGTTGAATGTTTTCGGAAATCTTTGGTAAATAAGTAAATTTTAAAGGAGCGCCGTATTCTTCAATCAGGCGCATTAAATCAATTCCGTGGAAACGTAACTGATTATCTTGCAGTTGAAATTCTTCCTGCGGAAAATCGAAAGTTTGTTCGATTAAATCGATGTATTTTGTGTTCATGAAGCAACGTAATCTTGGTTAACAGAGGTTGTTTTCCTAAAATTACAGATTTTAAATTATATGGTTTTTAAAGTTGACATATTTTGTGCAAATGGAATACATTTTCTCCTATAAAAAAAGACCCTGAATGTTAAATTTTTTATTTTTTTCTTTACGGATTTTACTCGGAAGCAAATATCCAACAAGGCACTTTACACGGGACTTTAATCCCTTGCATTCAGCCGGTAACTTGTTAAAATTACCCCATTACACAAACTTTTATGTAGATACCACCATTAGGGGATTAATCCTTAGAAGCTGTAAAAAATGTCTGTTAGTTCACAGACTGCAAGGGGTTTTAACCCCTTGAAATTAATCTTTGTAAGATAAATTAGGCATAGAAGTTTATATTTCTTTCGTACAGCTAAGCTTTTACGCAAAGCACTTTTAAAGCCTCAGAAAAAAGCAACAGTTAAATATTTAAAAAAAACAAAATGCAGAAAGTTTTCTAATAAAGATCACAGAGGTCAGTATACAATTACCTAATAATAATATAATTATTTATTTAATAATCAGCAGTTTAAAGCTATTAAAAATTTCAGTTTGAGCGCTAAATTTTATAAAAACCAGCGAATACCTTTAGTTTGCGCCGTAACGAGGGAAATTTTTAGCAAAGTTAGGTTCAGCCTAGTTCCCAACTAAAGTTGGGGATTGGTTCACCTGACCTTTCGGGATTTTTCAATGAAAAAAATGAACATCAAATTTTAAAAAGACAAAACAATTATGAAAACTAAAAAAGACAGAGAACACTAATGTCACTTCAAATTGATAAAGCAAGATTTAAAACAACCTACTTTTAGTCTTTGTAGCAAAACCAGAAAAAACCATAGCGGCAGGCAGCGGAGCTTGCGTCCGACGACCGTAGGGAGAGGAATGCAATATGCGCAGCGGTTGAAAAAATAAACAACGTTTTTACAAGGTCAAGAAGTCAAAAAAGAATTAACCAAACCCCTATAACTATATAATTTATGAAAATTTAAAAAAAATTCAAATCTTTTTCTTCAGTATAGCTAAGCTTTTCCGTAAAGAATTTTCGTCCCCAACTAAAGTTGGGGATTGGTTCGTTTTCTTTGGACGAGCAAAGAAAATGAACAAGCTTTATTAAAATACATAATTTTTATTATTTTATAGAATTGCTATGAAAGAAGATTAAATACAATATATTTATCTTTTTCTTCCCTACAGCTAAGCTTTTACGAAAATAATCTTTGTCTCCAAATAGAGATTTAATACTTCTAAAATTTTTGCAAGAAGTCAAAACTAATTTTATTTTGCTTCTGCGTTTAAATTCTTTTAGCGTTATTTTACCGTGAAAATTGCTTTAGGGATACCCCATAGATACTCCATAGATACCTCATAGATAGTCCACCAAAACCCACCTCTACAAATAAAAGAACTTTTAGCGTTGTTTTTGGTCTATTAAATTCAATTCATTTTAAGCAAGAAAGAAAATAGTACTGGGCAAAAAACAGTGTCGATTATTCTACAAAGGACTTTAGTCCCTTGCATTTCAGTATAACCCAAATTATATAAGGAATCACAACTTATAGCATTCTGAAAAGATTTAACCTATAGAAAGATTTTACCCTGAACCTCTCACTCTTTGCAACAAGGGACTTTAGTCCCTTGCAATTCAGGATAACCAAAATTATATAAGGAATCATAACTTATAGCATTCTGAAAAAATCTACCCTAAAGAAAGACTTTACTCTGATTCTCTCACTCTTTGCAACAAGGGACTTTAGTCCCTTGCATTCACTCGATAATTTGTAAGAATTAACTAATTAATCCCAATTCTTTCTAAACACAACAATTGTTCTCGATCCATAAAACTTATCGAAATTTTCAGAATAAATTATACTAGTGTCCGATTAAATTAATTAAAAACGAACGACACAACAATATTAGCCAAGGGTTTTGAGAGATTTATAGTATGACACTTTACTGTAAGAGGTTTTATTCTTAATGGCCTAAGCGAAGTTTGCGTTAAAAAATGATGTGAGTGGAGGGTTAAGCAAACTAGCGCCAGCCGCAAAAAAATGAATAGACACGCGCAAAACTTTGAGCTTTAAAAATTTATGAAAACCAGCGAATACCTTTAGTTTGCGCCGTAACGAAGGAAATTTTAGCAAAGTTCGGTTAAGCCTAGTCCCCAACTAGAGTTGGGGATTGGTTCGTTTTTTTGTCAATGAAAAAAATGAACAAACAAATTTTATAGAAAATAACTATTGTTAATTTTAAGAGGTTTTTTTAATCGGACAGTAATGAATAAATTATATAAAGATAAAAAAAGCCGGTTTTGCTCCTCAGGTTGGACTCCCTTCGGCGCCGCTCAGGATAAACTTCTCGCCCAAATTGTTCCACAAAAAAACCGCATTAAAAAATGCGGTTTTGTTTGCTCCTCAGTCCCGTACTTACGGGAGACCCTCTGATTAATCCCGCACGTGCGGGACTCTAACCAACTTAGATAACTTCCCGGTAATAGTAAATTCAGGATCTATTAATTTCTCTATCAATCTTCTGCTTTTTTGCTTTTTAATAAACTTTTCTGCTATTTCCGATTGTCCCCGTGTAGCACCAGCTTCAAAAACAGCTACCAATTCCCACGGTCTGTATTTAGAAGTAAACGTATTGTGTTTCGAAGAATTGTGCTGTTCTAACCTATTCCAAGGATTTTGAGACGAACCAACATAAAACTTATCGAAATTTTCAGAATAAATTATATAAAGATAAAACATAAAAAAAGCCGGCTTTTTATGCCGGCTTTGCTCCTCAGGTTGGACTCGAACCAACGACCCTCTGATTAACAGTCAGATGCTCTAACCAACTGAGCTACTGAGGAATAATACTTTATTTCAAAAAAACACTTAATTCTACAATCTCTTCTTAAAGAACTCTGATTAATTCCGCACGTGCGGAACTTTAACCTCCCGATAACTATCGGGATGAGCTACTGAGGAATTTTATGTTTCTGCCTTGCTGTTATCGCTTAGCGGATGCAAATATAAACGCTTTTTTATATTGCACAAAACTTTTTTTAATTTTTTCATTCAAATAACCAGCGGTAAACGTCGTTTCCGTTGGCATACAGCACTAAAGCTATCAAAATAAAGAAACCTACCAATTGTGCATATTCCATAAACTTTTCGTTGGGCTTTCTGCCGGTAATCATTTCATACAATAAAAACATTACGTGCCCGCCGTCTAAGGCTGGAATAGGCAAGATATTCATAAAGGCTAAAATAATCGAAATCAAGGCGGTATTGTTCCAAAAGGCTTGCCAGTCCCAAGCTGGTGGAAACATATTACCAATTGCACCAAAACCTCCTACTTGTGTAGCGCCTTTTTTGGTAAATACATATTTAAATTGCGCTACATAATCGCGCAAAGTCCAATAAGCATAATCAAAGCCTTCTACAACACTTTCTCCTATAGAATATTCTTTTGTACCTAACTTAATATTACTCTTCGGGAAAATACCAATATTACCATCTTTGTCTAAATTGACAAACAACTCTTTTTGCTCTCCGTTTTCTTCTATAGTGATACTAATTTTTCCATCTTCATCTGCTTCTTTTATCGTATTGAATTGTCGCCAATCTGTAATTCTATCGCCATTTAAACCGATTAACTTTTGTCCTTTTTGCAACCCGGCTTTTTCTCCCGGCGTGCCCGGCATAACCGAATCTATAATTGTACTTGGCATTGGTCTAAACGGCAACATTTCTCCTGCCTGGAATAATTGATCGCCAATATTTTCCGGAATGGCAAGGTTTTCTGTACTACCATCTGCGTGCTGTACTTCTACACTATTAACATCACGCATCATTAAATAACGGTTTATCATCAAGCCACCATTCTTAGAAAGAACATTTTCTACCTCTTTTCCGTTTATCTTGGTAATCTTATCGCCATCTTGAAAGCCGTATTCTTGCACGGTTTCAGAAGCATAAAGACCGTCTTTTAAATTATCGTTGGTAAGCGACGGACTTCCCCATACAAACAGCACCATTCCGTAAATTAAAAAGCCTAAAAGCAAGTTTACGGTAACCCCGCCAACCATAATTATAAGACGTTGCCAAGCGGGTTTGCTTCTAAACTCCCACGGCTCTGGCGGTTTGGCCATTTGCTCCTTGTCCATACTCTCATCTATCATTCCCGAAATCTTCACATAACCACCCAATGGTAGCCAGCCAATTCCGTAAACGGTTTCGCCTATTTTCTTTTTGAAAAGCGCAAATTTTACATCAAAAAACAAGAAGAATTTTTCTACCCGTGTTTTGAAAATTTTAGCAGGAATGAAATGTCCCATCTCGTGCAAAACAATCAAAATAGATAAACTTAGCAGGAGCTGAAGGGCTTTTATAACAAATGGACTCATAGTCGAATATTCTAAAATAAAAATCGCACAAAAGTAAGCTTTTAAATTTGTCTGTAAAAACCTATTATTCTAAACTTTGAGAAAAAGGGTTTACATTTTATAAATCCAATGCGAAGGATCTAAAGCTTGGGTGTTTTTATAAATCAAAAACAATAAGGTAGGTCTGCCGGTAGAAATATGCTTTCCTACCTTGCCTATAATTTGGTTGGTAGAAAGTTCATCGCCCACTTCTACCTGAATGTTTACCAAATTATTATAAACGGTCATAAAGTTACCGTGGCGTACAATTACGGCTTTGTTGGCACCTTTTATAGCTTGTATTTTAAATACGCTGCCTTTAAAAACGGCGCGAACAGGTTCTTTTTCATTGGTTTCTATACGCACGCCGTTACTTTTTATCTTTATGTGTTTTACCACCGGGTGCGGGTGCGTACCATAACGCATACTTACCACGCCAGATTTTACCGGCCAAGGCAACTTTCCTTTGTTACTGGTAAAGTCTGCCGCCAAGGCTTTGGCTTCTGGGGTAAGTGCAAATTTACTGGAGCTGGTGCTACCGGTTTTTTTGTTTTCGGCAGCAATGGCGTCTTTAATCAATTTCTCTATTTGGCGGTCTATTTTGCTTACTTCTTTTTGCTTTTGGTTTAATTGCTGCTCAAATTCGCCTTCTTTTTTCCGTATGGAAGCTACCAAGGTTTGTTGTTGTTCTTTGTCTTTTCTTAGTTTTTCGCGTGTCTTTCTATTTTCTACCAACAAGGCTTCCTTTGCCTTTTTTTGCTCTACCAAATCTTTGTTTAGCTGTTGCAATTCTTGGGTTTGTTTTTGTATTTCTTCGCCTTGTTGCTTGCGGTAATTTGTGTACTGCTTCATATATTGCAAACGCTTATAAGCTTGCAAAAAACTCTCTGAAGAAAACAAAAACATTATCCGGCTCTGCTTAGATTTGCTTCTGTAAGAACGTTTTATCATCTTGGCATAATCTTCTTTTAACTTTTTGAGCTCTTCCCGCAGCCGGTCTATTTTTTTTATATTGGTATTTATTTCACGGGTTAATAAATTGGCCTCTTGGTTGTTTATCTTTATTAAATTTTCGGTAGCGTTTATTCGTTTATTTAAGTCTTCTACTTCGGTTAAAACCGATCTTCTTTGCTTTTTATTTTTAGATAAAAGCGTGGTTATTTTGCTTATCTGCGCACGCAATTCTTTACGACGGGCTTCTAATTCTTGGCGTTCTTTGCTTTGGGCTTGCGCCGAATTGATTCCGCTTAAAGCGATAATAAACAGAAATAATACAGTAAACGAATGCTTTTTTATCATAATTCTATTTCTTCGTACCCGTTTGGTATTTTAAAAGGAAAGTCTACCGGAACATCCAACTCTACAGAGCGATACTGAATGTTAATACGGGTGTTTTTTGCTGCTTGGTTTACGATAATATTTATTTCTTTAGGAAGCAGTTGCTGTTTTACAGCTTTATACTCAGAATAGGTTAATGTAAGGCTTTTGTTTTCTTCTTCGTTTAGCAATTGCGTGCCTTTGATGGTAAAATTACCCGGGTCTAATAAAAATTGTATGAGCAAACCGGCTTCTTCTTTTTCTTTTTTTAACTGGTAACCGCTAGCCGAATTGGAAATGCTATAGCCATTTTTTTCTAACGGATAGATGCTTTGCCCCAACAACAGGTTTTGCACTTTATCGTAATCTAAATCGGTTCCCAACCATTTGCTCAATAATGCAAAATCGCCATCAAAATAAGTACCGTTTATCTTCTCGTAATATTGCACGCGCTCTGGAGTAATGTAGACTTTTGCCAAAGGAATAATTCCTGCTAATTTTGCGCTTAACCAAATGGCTTTATCTTTTTCCATACGCATACTTACGCCAATGCTTTGGGTTTCGTCTTTGGTATGGTAACTACCGCGCAGTTTGGCGTAAAGAGTCTTAAAATCTGGCTCTGCTGCCTTGTGTTTTTTAATAAGCGTTTTGGCGCTTAGTTTTTCACCACTTGCTGTTGTGAGGCTTTTACCGCTTCCGCAGGAAATTAAAAAGCTTACCATTATTAAAAAACTAGTATATTTTATAAGGTTTTTCACGATTAATCTGTCTTTAAAGATTTAGCCTTTTCTTCATATTCTTTTGCTTTTTTTACATTGCCCAACTTTTTATGCGCAATACCCAATTGGGTGTAAAAATCTGCTTGCATTTGCCTATTTTCTAAAAGCATATCTAATCCCGTTTCTAAGGTTTCTATTGCCTTATTATAATTTCCTAAAGCATTTTGCGCCACACCTTGCAACAAATATAAAATAGGTTGACTGGGAAACAAGCCTATTTTCTCTTCGATTAAGGTGATTGTTTCCTGATATTGTTGTGTTTCTATAAACAATAAACTTAAATTCTTAATTACCGAAAAATCGTTAGGATTAGCCTCCAGTGCTTTTTTAAACGCAGAAATTGCGGCTTGCGTATCTTTACCTATATAATATTCACCCAATTGCTTGCTGGATTGTTCGCCATAATTTAGCTCCTCGCCCAGAATTCTTACTAAATCTGACCGGTAATTGGGGTTTTCTTGCACAAAATCTATAAAATCTATGACCACCTTTTTTTTGACGTCTTCGCCTATAGTCTCACTCTGCAAAACAATTTCCATCGATTTGATAGCTTTATCCGGTTGTTTTTTTTCCATATACATTTTATAAAGTGCCAGATGTGCTTCCGAGGCATCGGGATAAATTTCCTGCACTTGTTTTGCCACCCGAAATGCTTCTTCTACCTGCCCATTTTCGCTATAAAAATAGATAAGGTTTAAATAATGTTTGGTATTTGTTGGTGCTGCTTTTAGTTTTTGTTTTAAATAGGCCAAATGCCCTTCTTTATCCTTAGATTTCAGAAAGATTTTACGTCGCAGACTGTCGCGATAATTACTACTTCCCTGTCTAGAATCTAAAGTATCTAAGGCTGTCAATGCTTTCTTATAATCTTTGGTAAGCACGTATAAATTGGCCAGATCTTCGTAATAATTTATATCAAAATCTGTAAGCTTTTTGGCGGTATTTATAGCTTTATTGTGGTTGTGGGTCTTGTAATAAACTTGATATAACTCGGTTAAAATGGCTTGGTTTCCGGGTTTTAAATCTAAGGCTTTTAGCAGGTTTTTTTCGGCTTGTAAATAATCTTTTAAGGCATCTTGATTTTTGCCCAATTCAAAATAAACTATCGCTTCTTCCGGTTTTAATTTTTTTGCTTTTTGTAATGCTAGAATAGCTTTTTCGTGATTTTCTATCGCTTTTTGTGCCAAGGCTTCAAAAAAAACTTCTTGAAAAGCATCTTCGTTATCGCCCAGACCATCTTCGTGTACAGGTTTTTTAAATGCGATAGAATCTTTTTGAGCATAAGAATGCCGCGGAAAAGCTAAAATTCCTATGCTCAAAAGTATATAACCTGCAATTTTTATCATCAGATTTATTCTAAAACAGAATAGTCGCCAATACTTATTTGGGTAAACTTGCCATCAAATTTAGCATGGTTTCCTATCATAGCATTGTCTAAACTGGCGTTTTTTATACTGGCGTTGGTTTGCACCAACGAGTTTTTTATAGTAGAATCTTTTACCACACATTGGTCACCAAGCGAAACATTGGGACCAATTGTTGCGTTTTCTAACACCACATTTTCACCGATATAACAAGGTTGTATAATTTTCGAGTCGGTTTGTTTTACGGTATCCGAAACCAAATTCTTCCCTTCGTCTTTTAAAAAGTTAAGCACTCTGCCGTTGGTTTCTACGGTTACGTTTTTGTTGCCGCAATCCATCCATTCTTCTACCTTTCCCGGGGTAAAAATAAAACCTTTTTGCTTCATTTTTTCTATACCATCGTTAATCTGGTATTCGCCTCCGCGGATTAGATTCTCGTCTAAAACTTCTTGTAATTGCTCTTTTAAAATGGCTACATCTTTAAAATAATAAATGCCAATAACCGCCAAATCAGAAACCTTATCTTTTGGCTTTTCTACTAAGTCTGTAATTTGGTTTTTATCGTTTATTTTAACCACGCCATAAGCTTCCGGGTTTTCTACTTGTTTTACCCAAATAACCCCGTCAGATTTGGTGTCTAAACTAAAATCTGCTTTAAACAAAGTATCTGCATAAGCAATAACAGCCGGCCCAGATAAAGATTCTTGCGCGCACATAATGGCGTGGCCGGTTCCTAAAGGTTTATCTTGTATATAAATACTGGCTTTTGCTCCCAAATTATCGGCAATAGCATTGAGGTCTTTTTCTACTTCTTCGCCAAAATCTTTCCCTATAATAAAAGCTACTTCGTCTATTTTTTCGTTTACCACGCCGGCAATATCTTCTACCAAACGTTGCACAATGGGTTTGCCCGCAATGGGTATTAAAGGTTTAGGAACAGTTAAAGTATGTGGTCGTAAACGGGAGCCTCTTCCCGCCATAGGAACAATTATTTTCATATCATTATCCGCGAAAGCGGTATTTTTTTATTAAACTTTTCTTTTATACTAGCTTTTATTTGTAAAACCTCAAATATCGCTATTTTCCAATTCTTGCCACAAAGAGGAGGCGTAAAAGATATTTTCTTAACGTTTTCTTTACGGAAAAGCTTGTTGCTGCATAACTTTTATACGCCCGTACTACCAAAACCGCCGGCTCCCCTATCGCTTTCTTCCAAGCTATCTACTTCTTGCCATTCTACGCGATCGTGCTTGGCCACGACCATTTGCGCAATGCGCTCACCGTCGTTTATAGTAAAAGCTTCTTTGGATAAATTGACTAAAATAACGCCAATTTCTCCTCGATAATCGGCATCTATAGTGCCGGGCGCATTGGCAACGGTAATTCCCTTTTTGGCTGCCAAACCGCTTCTGGGACGTATTTGTGCTTCGTAACCCACCGGAAGTTCTATAAATAAACCGGTTTTTACAATAACCCGCTCTAACGGACTTAAAATTATTTTGTCTTCTAGGTTAGCCCGAAGGTCCATTCCGGCCGAAGCTATAGTTGCATACGAAGGTAAATCGTGTTTGGATTTATTAATGATTTTTACTTCCATAAAGTGTTAAATTAAGATTGCAATATTTTTTTGATTTCGTTCTTTTCGGAAAAATAAATAATGACAAGAAATATAAGTAAAAACAAGACACCAATGCCATAATTTTCTCGGAAAACATAAAAAGATAAAGCCGAAAACCCAATTGCAAGTCCTAAATAACTCAGTATACTTTTTGTACTGTACGGAATAGGATAATATTTTTTTCCTAAGACATACGATAGCAACATCATTAAAAAATAGGCCGATAAAGTAGCAATGGCAGAAGCTATATAACCAATAAGCGGAATAAAAGCAACATTTAAAATAATAGTTAATGCCGCGCCAGCTATAGAAATATAACCGCCTATTTTGGTTTTGTCTGTAATTTTATACCATACAGAAAGGTTGTGATAAATCCCTAAAAAGAGATTGGCCAAAATGATTAAGGGCACAATATGCATAGCCTCCCAATAGGTTTCGTCTTGAATAAGCACAACTTTAAACAAGTCTATAAACACCACAATTACCAGCAAAATAACCGAGCCGAAAATGGTAAAGTATTTAGTTATACTGGCGTAGTTTTTTTTAGCGTTCTTAGCCGTGGCGTGACTAAAGAAAAAAGGTTCTATTCCTAACCTAAAGGCCGTAGCGAATAATGTCATAAAAACAGCCAGTTTATAACAAGCAGAATATGCTCCTATTTTTTCTTTTGCAATAGCTTCGGGAAGAAAATAATTTAGAAAAATACGGTCTGCTACTTCGTTTACCGAAAAGGCAATGCCGGCAATTAGAATTGGATAGGCATAAGACAACATTTGTTTCCAAAGTTTAGTGTTAAAACGTAGTTCTAACCTAAAATAGAAAGGCAGCATCAATAACAAAGTAAGTCCGCTGGCAATCAAGTTGGAAATAAATACATAGCTTATTTTAAAATCCGGTTTATAAATACTGTTAAAGAAAGTGTTGTTTTGACTAAGATCTTCCAAATAGAGCAGGAAAAAAACATTAAGACCCAGGTTTACAGCTACATTAAAAATCTTGATTATTGCATAGCGCATAGGTCTTTCTCGCGCCCGTAACCACGCAAAGGGAATGATTACCAAAGCGTCTAGAAACAGAATCCAAATGGCGAGTTTGATGTACTTTAGCGGAATGTCTATTAAAATACTCACCTGATTTTGCAGCAATAAAGCCAGCACCAAAAAAACACCGGAAGAAAAGAATAAAGACCAGCCGGAAGTATTTAAAACCGTTTGCTGGTTTTCTTTCTTATTGAAAAACCGAAAAAAGGCGGTTTCCATTCCGTAGGCCAAAATAACATTGAAAAGCACAAAATATGCAAAGATAACCGAGATCTCTCCGTACTCTCCGGTAGGCAGTACCGCGGTATAGAGCGGCATTAGCAAAAAGCTTAACATACGGGGTAAAACCGTTGCTAAACCATAGATAAAGGTTTGTTTGAAAAGTTTTTTGAATACGCTCAAGAAAATTCTTTTTAAGAAAGTTTAAAAGTATTGAATTCCGTTGGGCTATTCAATAATTTGCTTAAAAAGAGTTGAAAATGTAGTGAAAAATTATCGTAAAAATAAAAAACCTCGCAGGTTTTGAAAACCTACGAGGTTGGTATTTTTTATAAAATTTGCTCTTCAATCGCTAATTGACGCTTCCGCATTTTGAACATTTGCTCCTTTCGCTCGCTAATTGTTCAACGCTTCCGCTCCGCCAACAATTTCTAAGATTTCATTGGTGATGGATGCTTGACGTGCTTTGTTGTACGATAGTTTTAAATCGTCTCGTAACTCTGTTGCGTTGTCTGTTGCTTTATGCATCGCTGTCATACGTGCGCCGTGCTCTGAAGCAAAAGAGTCACGCAAGGCTTTAAAAAGCTGAATTTTTAAAGATTTTGGAATTAAATCTTTTATGATTTCCTCTTTTTTCGGCTCAAAAACATAATCTAAATTTATGTTTTCTTTTTCTTCCTCTTCTGTTTCTTGCGGAACGATTGGTAAGAATTGTTCGGTTTTTACAATTTGGGTTGCTGCGTTTTTAAAGCTGTTGTAAACCAATAAAACTTTGTCAAAATTGCCTTCTACAAACTCTTTCATGAGTTGTTCGGCAATTTCCGCGACAGCGTCAAATTCTAAATTATCAAAAATGGCATTGTTATTTTGATAAATCTCAAAATCTTTCTTTAAAATATCATCGGCTTTTTTACCTATGGTAAACAACTCCAATCCTTTATTGGTGTATGCCTTTTGCTTAGATAAACTTTTAACTCCTTTTATAATATTGGTGTTAAAAGCACCGGCCAAACCACGATTGGAAGAGATAGTTACCACCAAAACCTTTTCTACCGGGCGTTGGTCTGCATATTTACTTTCTGCGCCTTCTTCCATACTGGCACTAAGGCTTTGTAGCAACTCGGTAAGTTTTTCGGCATACGGCCGCATGGCAGTAATAGCATCCTGGGCTTTGCTCAATTTGGC
Source organism: Haloflavibacter putidus (assembly GCF_006546625.1). GTDB lineage: Bacteria > Bacteroidota > Bacteroidia > Flavobacteriales > Flavobacteriaceae > Mesonia > Mesonia putida. The sequence goes on along the minus strand of NZ_VIAR01000001.1, from coordinate 456,948 downwards.
AGCAGATACCATTTTCATGGCGCTGGTAATCTGCATGGTCGAGGAAACCGAGGTAATTCTACTACGTAATTCTTTTAAATTTGCCATATTAATAGTTATGAGTTAAGAGCGCGGACTTAAAATCATTTGTTTAAGCCCGTCACCCTTTATTCAGCATTTAAAATTTTACTTATTTCTTATACTTTGCCGAGATATCTTTGGCTGCATTTGTTAAAACATCCAAAGCATCATCAGTTAATTTTCCGGCTTTCAAGGTATCTAAAGTATCTCTGTGTTTTGCATCTAAAAATTCTAGATACTCTGTTTCAAACTCTTTTACTTCATTTACCGGTACATCGCGTAACAAGTTTTTAGATCCTGCATAAACAATTGCAATTTGATATTCTACCGGGTACGGATCGTTTTGCGCTTGCTTAAGTATTTCTACGTTACGTTTACCTTTTTCAATAGTGCTCAAAGTTGCAGCATCTAAATCTGAACCAAACTTAGCAAAAGCTTCTAATTCGCGGAATTGTGCCTGGTCTAATTTTAAAGTACCGGCAACTTTCTTCATCGATTTAATTTGGGCAGAACCACCAACACGCGATACCGAAATACCAACATTAATAGCGGGACGTACACCAGAGTTAAATAAATCTGAAGTTAAGAAAATCTGTCCGTCTGTAATAGAAATCACGTTGGTAGGAATATACGCCGAAACGTCTCCCGCCTGTGTTTCGATAATTGGTAGCGCGGTTAACGAGCCACCACCTTTTACTTTTTCTTTTAACGCCTCTGGTAAGTCGTTCATTTCTTTTGCAATACTATCGTCGTTAATTACTTTAGCAGAACGCTCTAGCAAACGCGAGTGCAAATAGAAAACGTCTCCGGGATATGCTTCACGCCCCGGTGGACGACGTAATAATAAAGAAACTTCACGGTAAGCTACCGCTTGTTTGGATAAATCGTCATAAATAATTAAAGCTGGTCTTCCTGTATCTCTAAAATACTCGCCAATTGCAGCACCTGCAAAAGGAGCATAAACCTGCATTGGAGCAGGATCTGAAGCGTTGGCAGCCACAATAGTGGTATAATCTAAAGCACCTTTATCTTCTAATGTTTTTGCAATTCCGGCAACGGTAGAAGCTTTTTGACCAATGGCTACATAAATACAGTAAACAGGCTCGCCTCTATCGTAAAATTCTTTTTGGTTAAGGATGGTGTCAATACAAACGGTTGTTTTACCGGTTTGACGGTCACCAATTACCAACTCACGTTGTCCTCTTCCTACAGGTACCAAAGCATCTATAGATTTAATTCCTGTTTGCAAAGGTTCTGCAACCGGTTCTCTGTAGATTACTCCAGGAGCTTTACGCTCTAATGGCATAGAAATGGTTTCGCCAGAAATTGGTCCTTTACCATCTATGGGTTTTCCTAAGGTGTCTACAACACGGCCAACAATACCTTCGCCTACATTAATTGCGGCAATTTTTTGTGTACGTTTTACGGTATCTCCTTCTTTAATTTCTTTTGATGGGCCTAAAAGTACTACCCCAACATTGTCTTCTTCGAGGTTAAGCACCATGCCTTGCAAACCAGAATCAAACTCTACCAGTTCGCCATACTCTGCATTAGAAAGACCGTATACACTTGCAATACCATCTCCTACGCTTAATACCGTACCAACTTCGTTTAGACTGGCATCTGCTTCAAAGCCCGATAATTGTTGTTTTAAAATTGCTGAAACTTCAGCAGGATTTACTTCTGCCATAATTATTTATTATAGTGGGCAGTTTGCTTGCCCGTTGTTTTTAAAGTTTAATTTCTGCATTTTCCGTAAATTGTTTACGGAGTTTATAGAGTTTTCCAGCCACACTGGCATCGTATTGGGTATCGTCTATACGCAATACAAATCCGCCCAAAATCTCTGGGTCTACCCTTTTTTCCATCGTAACTTTACTTCCGGTAAGGTCTTTTACTTTGCTTAAAAGCTTTTCTTCCATCTCTGGCGTCAAGGCTTCTGCGGTAGTAACTTTGGCAACTTTAATATTGTTTACCCGGTTGTATTGTTGCATAAAACTTTGTGCAACTTTATCTAGAATAGCTATACGCCCGTTGTCTATAAGAATATCAAATAGACTGCTTACACTTTTATCTACGTCTTTAAAAATAGCTTTTAAAGATTTACGTTTTACCGAAGGTTTTACCACCGGACTTCTTAAAATACTGCGAAGTTCCCGGCTGGCTTTTAATGTAGCCGCAACTTTTTTTACATCTGTTGCTATCGCGTGAGAATTTTTATTTTCTTGCGATAAATCCAGCAATGCTTTTGCATAACGTTGGGCTGCTCTTAAATTTGCCATGCTACTGTTTTATACTAGTTTAACTTAACGTCGTTAAGCATATTATCTACCAACTCCATTTGTTTTTGCTTGTTGTCCAATTCTTTTTTCACAACTTTCTCTGCAATTTCTATAGAAAGGTTGGCAACCTGCGCTTTAATTTCGGCCAAAGCAGCTTTCTTTTCTGTACGAATGCTTTCTTGGGCTTTTTCTATAATAGCGTTAGCTTTCTTATCTGCTTCATCCGATGCATCGCCAATCATTTTTTCTTTAATTTGACGCGCTTCTTTTAAGATAGCGTCACGCTCTTCTCTGGCTTCTTGTAACAACTTTTCGTTATCTGCCTGAAGATTTTCCATCTCCAAACGTGCCTTTTTAGCAGAGTCTAAAGCTTCGTTTATAGACTCTTCCCGCTTACGGATTGAGCCTAAAATTGGCCGCCAAGCAAATTTTGCCAACACGAACAACAATATTAGCAACACTACGGTTTGCCAAACAAATAATCCTATTTCCGGTTTTATTAAATCCATAATCCTTAACGGTTTATTCCTTAATTTTTAAAAGAACCCTCTTTGCAACCAACCGTTACAAAGTAGGGTTCATTTTCTAATTTCTAACGTAACACACCTAATAAAGCTGCTACTACACCAAAAAGTGCCACACCCTCAACAAGTGCTGCTGCAATAATCATTGCTGTTTGGATTTTACCTGATGCTTCTGGTTGACGTGCGATAGCTTCCATCGCAGACCCGCCAATTTTACCAACACCAATTGCCGCTCCAACAACTGCTAAACCAGCTCCTAAAGCTGCCAATCCTACATATAATAATTCCATAGTAAAAAAAATTAAAAATTAAAAATTAATGATGTTCATGTTCTTGCACTGCCATACCTATGAACAGCGCTGATAGCATAGTAAAAATAAATGCTTGAAGAAACGCTACCAGTAACTCCAATATCATTATAAAGAAAGCAAAAGGAACTGAAATTCCCGCTACTCCTACGTGTTCTAAAATAAATATTAAGCCCAACAAACTCAAGATAATAATATGACCCGCAGTTATGTTGGCAAACAAACGAATCATTAAAGCTACCGGCTTTATAATTAAGCCCAAAACTTCTACAACTGCCAAAATGGGTTTTACAAAAGTGGGAATGCCCGGCATCCAAAAGATATGCTTCCAGTAATCTCGGTTTCCGTTTACTACAATTAATATAAGCGTAAACATTCCTAAAGAAACGGTTACAGATATATTACCGGTTACGTTTGCCGCTCCGGGAAGCAAGCCTAATAAATTTGTAATCCAAATAAAGAAAAACACCGTTAGTAAAAATGGCATAAATTTCATGTACTTCTTTTCCCCAATTTGCGGTATAGCAATATCGTCTCGTACGAAAAGCACTAAGCTTTCTAAGGCATTGTTAAGCCCTCGTGGCGCTTTCTCGTTCTTTTTGTGGTGTTTTGCCAAGCTAAAAAAGAAAACCAACATTACTATTACCGTTAAAAACATAGCGGCTACGTTTTTGGTAATAGATAAATCTAAGGGACGTTCTGCGTTGGCAGGATAATGTTCTGCGTTAAACTCTACGGTTTCTTCGCCTTCGTTTAACTGATAAATTTTTTCGTGATAATTTACAAAGCGCTTACCATCTTTTTCTACTACATGCTTTGCTTCTACATCGTGATGAAACTCACTAGACATAAAGTTTACGAGACCATCGTCTGTATATAAAATAACAGGAAGTGGCAGTACTGCTGCATCTTCACCGCTACCAAAGAAATGCCAACTATGCGCATCGCTAATGTGATGCATAATCATTTCGGTAGCATTAAATGCTTCTCCTGACTCCAAATCATCTTCTTGTGCAAAAGAAGTAAAAGGATGCACGAATAAACCCAGGGTTAAAACCACTAAAAGTTTAAACGATAGGTAGGTTGTCCTCATATTTGCTCGACTTAATTTACGCTCTTCAAAAATTCGGTGCAAAGATAGTCTTTTAATGCATATCTAAAAACCCTAAATAAAAAAAATATTTTTTGTTGTATACGAGAAATAGTTCAATGTATATCAACTATTTAGCGCGAAGTAGCTTTACTGCAAAAAAGGTTTCTAAAATGAGGTATAAAAAATAGGGAATAAAAAAGTTAGCAATATTAAGTAAAAGGTGCGGAACCCGCTCTTGGTCTAACAATAAAGGAAGTAAGAAAAGTACGGCCAAAAACATTTTAAACAAACCCATTGCCATAAACGCATAACCTGTTTTATCCGGAAAGTTTTTAGAAATCCAAAGTAGCAAGGCATACATACCTAAGCTTATTAAGCCCAAAAATAGATATATTAAGTATAAAGGATAAAATAAATTAGCCCCAACAAAATACATAGCCACCCAATGTAATACGTATAATAGAATACTAAAAGGTAACAGATAAATAAGAAATTTTTTTAACAAAAGTAAGGGTATTAAGGGTTTAGGAGAAATTCTTTAAATTACTATAAACTTGGTATAAGCCAACAAAAACGCCTAATAACGAAAATATTATAGTAAAAGCAGCATATTTATTAGGAAACTTTTCGTCTAACCAAATACCTAAAAAAACGCCACCGGCAATGGCTACTGCCATCTGTATCGCAATACTGGTAAATACTGTCCAATTTTTTACCGGTTTATTAAGCTTGTTTTTTTTGTTTTCCTTCTTTTGCTTGTTCATGCTTTAGATTCTTCACATTTCCTTTCATTACACAGGTTGCGTTAAAATCTGCGCCGGGTTCTATTGCTAATTTACCTACATTAACTTCACCTTCTATTTGTGCAGAGGCTTTTAAAGAAAGTAAAGCGTTAACTTGCAGGGTACCGTCAAATTTACCTTCAAAATCGGCATTTTCGCAGATTAGCTCTCCTTCAAGAAATCCTGTCTTTCCTACCACCACTTTACCGGAGGTTTTTAAGGTGCCTATTAATTTTCCTTCAATACGAAAGCCGCCTTTAGCTTCTATATCGCCTTTTATAATAGTGCCTTGTGATATTTTATTTTGTTCGTTTACTCCTTCCGTAAAGGTTTTTTTTGCTTTTTTTTCTGAAAACATATTATTCTTGTGATTTAAACGCTAAGTATTCTTCTAAATTTTTATGAACCTGCAGGGTTTGATAATTAACGACAGAAATACCAAAATTCTCTCGCGCAGTTTTTATTTTTTTATCTTCTAAAAGCCGCTCGCCAAAACCTTCTGCGCCCATCTGACTTTTGAGCCCGTGTATAACCAAAAAGTTTTTTTCTGGTGTATAATTATCTATAGATGTTTTTATACCGGTAAGTCCTAAATCTACTATTGCTTGATCGATCTGCGCTTGCAAGTCGACTAGTTCTTCCTTATTATCTTTGGCAAAAGGAAAAACCAATTTATAGGAATCTGTTTGACCAGGTTTCGACTTGGTAAAGGTTTTATTTTTTAAAGCCGGTAACGATTTTTGTATTATCTCTTCGGCACGTTTTCCTTCTTCGCTTTGCGGATAGGTTAAGGCTACATAGTTCAAACCTTTTTTATAGGCTTCAAAACCATACAACCTGCCTTTTGCCGTAGCTTTTAAAAGTTCGAATTTGGGAACAATATCTGTACCCGTAAAACGCTCTATTTGCTTTTCGCTTTCGCTGATTACATATTGGTATTTCTCCTTTTTATAGGCTTTGTAAAGATTTTTATAAATAGCCTCCGGACTGTTTTTGTCGTCTTTTAATGCACCCGGATTTCTTAACACCTTAGCATAACGCGAATCTGGATGATTGGTTAAAATATCTTGTTTCCAGATTGCTGCTTTTTGTGTGTTGCCGGTAACTTCGTAGATTTTATATAAATTATATTTGGAAGGTAAAACTAAACGTTCTTCGGGATTTTGCTGTAAAAGTTTTTCGAATTTATCGGTAGCCAACGGATATTCTTGAAATTTCTCTTTATAGATAACGCCCAATTGGTAATAGGCAAAATTACGATCTGTTTTAATGCTGTCTATAACTTCTTTTTTCTGCGGAATTTTATCTATATAGGTTTGCGCTTGGTATTGCGGTTCAAGGTCTAACTCTGCAATTTGCAATGCAGTTTCGTCTATTTCTTTTGGTTTGCCCCCGCCGCTTGTAGAAGCTTTGTAGCGCCAATTATCTGCCAAATCTATATCGCCCCAAGTTCTAAAAAATTGTAACTCCCCGCGCGCCGCCCTAGAGGTGTTATAAAAGTAAAACTGCCCGGCATTTTCACGACTTGTTTGCCCCGAAGCACTTAATTTACCAAAATCTGCCGGTTTGCCGGCCGTAGATGTTTTACCCGCTTTTTCTGCCTCTTTTATGCTTTCTATGGCTACTTTTTTTAAACTGTCTGCATAGGTTTTAAAATAAACTTTGCGATTTTGCGGACTCATTGCTACCAAGTTTAAAACACTATCGGTTTCTTGGGCAATTTCTTCATATTTGATAACGTCTACCAGGTTTTCGCGTTTCTTTTTTATATCGCGGTACTTTCTGGTGTTTTCGGCCAAGTTGGTTAAAGTGCTGTCGTAATAAGCGCCCGCATCTTTATATTCTGCTTTATCAAAATAGATATTTCCTAAACGCAGGTAATCTTTAGATTTTAAAACCCTGTCTGGTGTATTGGTTCGCAGAGATTGATTATAAAAACTTACAGCAGCATCAATAGAGTCTATGGTTTTATAAAATTCTGCCATTCTATGATAAACACGATCTAAAAACGGTCGGTTTTCGCGATCTTCTGCCAATTCGTGCAAATGGGTTTCTAAAGCAATTTTATCTTTTTTGCTTAGGTCGTAATTTTTTGCTTTTTCGAGGTAAGCATTAATCATATAAACGCGCGGACCTTTACGGTTTAATTCAATAACCTCATCAAAAGCTACATTGGCACTATCTATTTTTTCTAAACGCTCGTAAAGTTGTCCTTTTATAAATAGGTAACGCGCTCTTTTTTCGTCAGAATTCTCGCTTGCTATAGCCAAATTTAATGGTTTTATAGCATTTTGCTGCTCTTCTAAGTTTAGGTAAGCTTGCGCCAAAGTAGCGTAAGTTTCTGCCATTACCTCCTCTTCTACTTCTACACCAGATTTTAGTAATTCGTGTAGGTTTTCTAAAGCCAACTCGTTATTGCCCAAACGCATATTGGTTTTTTCGCGCCAGACGCTAGCCTCAACCAATTGGTCGCTTTGGCGATAATTATTCAACACATAATTAAAAGCATCTAAAGCCGGCACGAAACGCTGATCGTAATACCGTGCTTTTCCTAAAAGAATAAAAGCTTTATCCATTTGCGGATTATACTCTCGCCCTTGAATATTCATATTATGTTTCTGAATAGCTTTATTGGCTTTTTCTTCGGCGCGCTCAAAATTTGGATTTTTAGACTCCCCGGGTTTGGTAACTTCTTCTTCTACCTGCATTCTTTCTATTGGTAAAACTTCCCAATAATTATCGCGGTAATTTTGCGCCAATTCTTCTTTACCTTGCTCTAAAGCCATTTGGCCATTATAAATGGTATTGTAATAAGCGCCCATAGCGTGAAAATTGCGGTTTACCCACTTGTTTTTCTTTCTAGAACAAGCAGCAAGGCTAACCACGGCAAAAACAACGCAAAGTATTTTAAGGGGCAGATATGGGTTATAGTTTTTCCAATTCATGTATTTAGAATAACTGTATATTGTCTATTTTAGTATGATAGGGCGTAAAAATACGCTTCTTTTAAGAAATCGGCTAAAGATGCGTCTATTTTTTGAATATTCTATAGATTCTATTTGTAATTATCTACTTACCGAAGTTTAACTTGAGGTATTTCAAGAAAACTCAAAACGCTATAAAAGCCTGATTACTTTTTTTGTATCCCGCTCTTTCGGTGTTGGTAAATAACAGTAATAATCAAGGGACTGAAGTCCCTTGTAAAATAAAAACTTTTTATTTTGCGAAATAAGTTTCCAACTCCTGCAAAGTTACCTCGTTGGTCATCATATCTTTTACCACTTTGCCTTTATCTAACAAAACAATGCGTTCGCAAACTTCTGTTACGTGGCTTAAATCATGGCTGGAAACCAAGACGGTTACGCCTTTGGTTTTTGCCAAATCTCTGATAATTTGCTTTAAGCGAATTTGCGTAGTTGGATCTAAATTGGCAAAAGGTTCGTCTAGGATTACCACTTCCGGATTACCGATAAAAGCAGCTACAATTCCGGCTTTTTTCTGGTTTCCTTTAGAAAGGTCGCGTAAATATTTTTTTTGCTGAAGAATTTCGCCGTGGAAAAAATCCGTAAAGCTTTCTAACAGCGCATCTACATCTGCTTTGCTTTGGTTGCGCAATTCGCCAATAAAATAAAAATATTCTTCTGCGGTAAGATAGCCAATCAAAAAAGATTCGTCTATAAAGGCAGAAGTAAAAGGTTTCCAATCTTCGCTTTTGTCTATGCGGATATCTTTACTGATGATGTGGCCGGCGCTGGGTTGAATCAAGTCTAAAAGCAAACTAAAAAAGGTGGTTTTTCCGGCCCCGTTATTTCCTACCAAACCAAAACTTTGGCCTTTGGGAATTTCCAGTTCTTCTATGTGTAAAACTTCGGTTTGGTTGTATTTTTTACTTAGTTGTTCTACTTTAATCATATTATTTTTTTTCGTCAAATGCTGCAATAGTTTTGTACTTTCCTTTTTGATAAACACCTTCTATTTTAGAGAGGAAAAATGCTTTAAAAACAAGTCCCAACAGGCCGCTAAGCGCTAAAGCAAGCAGACCGGCTTCAAAATTTATAAATTTGTATGGAATGTAAAAAATAAGCATTGGCCCAAGCATTTTGGGCAAAGCTATAAGCATCTGCGTTGGATTAAAACCTTGGGTGTTGCCAAAAGCTTTCGATTTTACATTCAATTCTACCGGTACGCGGTTTAACGCGCCGCCAAAAAGGGTGATAAACGAATTTAAACCTATATTAAACAAAGCGCCGGCGGCAATCATTCCGTAAATTTTCCAACCAAAATAAAGATAAGGCGTGCTCAAAATAAACGAAACTACCACCGCAACTACCATTAGCAACCATTTAGATTCTAAATATTGCCTGTACGGAATGTTCTGACTCATTAATAATTTGTAATATTCGCTATCCCAAGAAGGCACCAATTGCCCAAAGGTTAGTAAAAAACCGCCGGTTACAAAAATGGAGGCAAAAGCTAAAAACACCGGCATATCTTTATAAGTATCTTGGGTATAAAATATGAGGCCGTAAAATAAAAACAGAAAAGACATAAGCAATACTTGTTTTGGACGCGCATTGCGGACAATAAGTTTAACATCATTTTTTAAAAACGGCGCCAATTTGCCAAAACGGTTTAGAAAACTTAATTCTGTGGCAGTTGCTTCTTTGGTTTCTTTACGGATTGCATCATCTAGATAAAAACTTTTTCGCATAAATCTAAAATTCCTTCTGTATAAAAGAACAAGCAACAACAGCGGAATGCTAAAGGCATACCAAATACTATAAAACTTATTAAAAAATAGGCCGGCATCTTGGGTTATATCGTAAATCTCAAAATATTTTAGACCGAAAAAAATTGCTATCACCCCAAGTAAGGCATAAAAAACCGCATTGTTTTTATTGATTAAAAAATTAAGGAAGTTTAGCGAAAGACTAAAAAACAACATGGCCAAAAACCAAGCTATCACATTTATGGGCGTATAGCCCTGCACTAGCAAAACAATGCTAAAAGGCACAAAGAAAAACAACGGTAAAAAGGTAAAAAACGAAATAGTAGTTTTGGCAAGTAGGTAATGAATTACGGTTTTACGCCTTATGGGAATAAGCATATAAGGTTTAATATTCATAACCGGGAGTTGGTGCATAAAAAACCGAATGGCCAAATCTATCAAAAACCAGAAAACAAGGTAATTATTTACTACCACCAACGGATCTTTTTCCGGCTGCATTTCTTCTAGCATAAAATAAGAGAAAACGCCCAGGGCCAAAAATGAAACTATAAAATATAAGGCTGCAAAAGCCAGTAATATTTTAATAGCAATACCTTTTTGAAAATGCGCCGAACGCGAAAATTGTTTCCACTCAAAGTTTAAAAAACGGCTAAACATATATTGATTTCAATTTTGCGATAAAAGTAATAAAAAACGTTTATTATTTTTTATTATTTACAGAATTGCAAATAAAAAAATACTATTCGTAAAATTTCCACTCGGGGTAAGTTTCTTTTAATAGCTTTTCCCGCTTCCGCGGAAGCAAAACCAGCGCAGCGTATAACAACAAACAAAATGCAGTAAATACTAAGCTATAGACCAAGCCAAACCAAAAATTACCCAATAAACTATCTGGTAAAAAAACGAAAATTTGCACCGGTAAGTTTGCAAAAATGGCAAGATGCCCGGCTTGGGCTATTAAATTTTCTAACAAATAAGGTTTACGGTTTTGTTGCTTGGCAAGCAGCTTTTGTCTTTTTCGGGATTTAAAAATTTTTATAAAACTAAGAACTATCAGCGATACCAAAGTGCAAACCAAGATATAGCTACCGTATTGCCATTTAGTTAACTGCCTAAAACTAAGTAAAAATAAACCAACTAATACTACTATTCTTGGTAGGTTTAAAAATGCTTTTATCTCGCGCAAAATAATTTTATAATAGCGTTTTTCTATAGTTTTTTGTCTAGCTTCTACCACTTCTAAAAATCCGTAAACACCAAATTTTTTAAATTCTTCTTGTAAGGCAGTTTCAAAATCTTTGTTAGGGTTTATTTCCCATTGGGCTTCAATGGCGTTTGCTAAATGATCTACCAACTCGTTTTGCACTTCTTGGTATTCTACAAAATGCGCATCGGTAAAATTATATAAACGCTCTATTTGTTGCTTATTTAATTTTTTCATGCCAAAGCAGCTTGCTTGTAATATGTTTTTATGGTTTTATAAGCCGTAAAGGCAATGCTTATATTAATCCAAAATATTGCTAGAAGTACATAAAAGTTAGTAGTTTCTCCGCCCAAAGAATCTATAAAAATAAAATAAGTAAAGTAATTAACAATTACAGAAAACAAGCCCAAACGCTGTGTAAAAGAGAATTTAAATTTACGATAAATTACAGCCGGAACGCCCAAATAAAACAAAGGCGAAAGCACCAAAACAGAATACAACCAAGAAATATTTTGTACCGTACTAAAATACTTGATTGCTCCCAAAGCAAATAACAACAATAAACTTTTAGCCAAAAACAGGTTTTTACCAATCAAAAGCAGCAACTTTTTATCGAGACTCCAACGGTATTTTCCGCTGGTTTTTAAAAGTTCGTTTTTATTCTTAAGCATATAACTTTTAAAGGCGTCATAGAAATCTAGGTTTTCTTTTTGCATTTTTTCCTCTACCGCGCTGGCCACGTGATCGAGCATTTCCATACGGATGTCTAAAAAATCTACACCAGATTTGGTTAGATAATTATCTATAAATTTTATTTTTTGTTTATCCAACACCATTTTTAAGAGAATTTAGGTTTGGGAAAAAGCATGCTTTGCATGGTATGCATAAATTTTTCGAGTTCGGCTAGTTTTAAACTTGCTTCTTTCTTGCCGGTTTGGGTGAGTTTATAATATTTGCGCAAGCGGTTATCTACTTTTTTAACCTCAACCTCCAGCAAGCCGTCGGCTTCTAATTTGTGCAAAGCCGGATATAAAGCACCTTCGGTAATTTGCAGTTCTCCTTGGGTAATTTTTTTTACTTTTTGCGTAATTTCGTAACCATACATTTTGCCGCCATCGTCTAATAGTTTTAAGATAATAGTCGTTAAACTGCCTTTGTATAGTTTTGAGTTACTCATAATTAGCCGTCAAATAATAAAACAAATATAATTATTTTTTTATACCTAAGAATATTAGGTATAAATTTTTCAAGTAAGATTTTACGTTAAGCTAAATCATCTTTGTATTTTTGTAGAAAAAGAAGACAACGTGAAAAACTTTCATTCGTTACGGGTTAAAGAGATTATCCGCGAAACCCCAAAAGCTGTAAGCCTCGTTTTTGAAGTGCCACAAGATTTAAAGTCTATTTTTCAATTTACCGCCGGCCAATATCTTACTTTTAAACATAAGTTTGATGGCAAAGAAATAAGACGGTCATATTCTATTTGCTCTACTCCAGATAGCAGCGAATTAAAAGTAAGCGTTAAAGAAGTTATTGGCGGAAAGTTTTCTTCGTTTGTAAATAACCAATTGCAAGTAGGAGACGTGCTGGAAGTTTTTCCGCCGGAAGGCAAATTTACGTTTGAAGCTACGCACGCACCAGAATCACAAGCCAATTATGCGGCTTTTGCTGCCGGTAGCGGAATTACGCCCGTAATGTCTATCATAAAAACCGCACTTTCGCAAGAAGAACACAGCAAATTTGTTTTGGTTTACGGAAATAAATCTCCCGAGGAAACCATTTACTTTAAAGAATTATTAGCGCTGCAAGCAAAATATCCCGACAGGTTTTTTGTAGAGTTTGTTTACAGCCAAGCAAAAGATAAAGATTCTTTTTTTGGAAGAATTGAACGCAGCACGATAAACTATGTGCTTAAAAATAAATTTAAAGGTCACCGCTTTGAAGCATTTTACCTTTGCGGTCCCGAGGCAATGATAGATTTGGTTTCTGAAGTTTTACAAGAAAAAGACATCCCTAAAGAAGCCATCCATTTTGAGTTGTTTACCTCTACCGAAGAAGGCGAAGTAGAAGCTAGTCTTGAGGGAAAGACCAAAATTAAAGTTTTGGTAGATGACGAAGAATTTGAATTTGAAATGGATCAAAAATCCAGTGTTTTAGATGCCGTTTTAGACCAAGATATAGACGCGCCTTATTCGTGCCAAGGCGGTATTTGCTCCAGTTGCATTGCGCGCATAAAAGAAGGCAGCGCAGAAATGGCCAAAAATCAAATTCTAACCGATGAGGAAATAGAAGAAGGTTTAACCTTAACCTGCCAAGCACATCCAACTTCTTCTAAATTGACGATAGATTATGATGATGTGTAGATAAAAAGGAATTGCTTTGCAATAAAAAACATTTAAAATCTTTACACCAAAACACGCCAAAACTTTACAATTACATACAAAACAAAAACCACACCTATTATATATAATCGTCTTTTTTGGTTGTTGTCTAAGTGCTGGTAACGGCTTATGTTAAAACCAATGTATACAATGCAAATGCCCAGAATGGCGTAGGTTAAAATTGGGTTTGAAAATTCCATAAAGGCTGTTTTATTCTATAATTTCTTTAATTCGTTCTATTACTTTTTCCGGCTCAATATCGCGCATTACATTTTCATAACCGGCCACTTCTTTATTACCATAAATGGAAGTTGGCAATAAAGGATATTTCTCCCTATCCGGTAAAAACTGGTTTTCTGTCGGTTGTCCAAAAGGCGCAAAACCTGCATACGGATGCGTGGCGCCCCATAAAGTAATTACCGGCACTTGAAACATTGCTGCCAAATGGCCGTTGCCACTATCCATAGAAAGCATTAATTCTAAATTAGAAACCAGTTGCAACTCTTCTTCAAAACTGCAATTTTTTCCAAAAAAATGTACATTACTATGCGTTTTTGCCAATCTTTCCAATTCTGGGGTTTCTTTTTTTCCGCCACCAAATAAAATAATTTCGTAGTTTGGGTTTTTAACTAATAAAGCTATTATTTTTTCAGATAAATCTAAAGGATACATTTTAGCTTTGTGCGCTGCAAAAGGCGCAAAACCAATCCATTTTTTTTCAGCGTCTAAATGTTTTTTTACAGCAGCTGGCACTTGTAAACGTTGCTTTTCAATTTTTGTGCTAAGGTCTACGGGGAAACCCAATTTTTCAAAAACTTCGGCGTAGCGTTGGTGGGTGGTTTTTAAAGCTTTAAAGTTTTTATTTTTAGAAGCGGTCAACGCTTTTTTCTCTGCACGACCCTTATTTATCTTTTCCAAATTTATTCCGTAAAGTTGCCAAACGGCTCCCAAAACTTTGGTACGCAACACGTTATGCAAATCTGCCACGGCGTCAAAAGCTACTTCTTTCCGTAAAGTAGTTGCCAGATTTACCAAGCCGCCCAAGCCTTTGTGTTCTGTTTTTACTTTGGCAAGCTTAACCGAAACCCCGGGAATTTGCTCTACAATAGGTTTAAAAAAAGCTTTGGTTAATACAGTAATTTTTATTGCCGGATATTGTTGCCGAAAAGCCTGCAAAACAGGCACGCACATTGCCACATCGCCCATTGCAGATAAACGAAGTACCAAAATATGCTTGGGTTGTTGCTTCATAAAAACCCGGTTATTTTTTCTGTCGTAAAATAGGGTTTAATTCGTCGTCGTTATACATTTTCATCTGGCGGTAAACCTTCATATACTTTCTGCCGGCAGCAATATCTTCTAACAATTGGTTGATAGCCATAGATAAATCTACGCGTTGCTCTAACAAAACATCCAACTTTGCTTGGCATTTCATTTGGTGTTCTTGGCTGGCATCTTCTCTATTGGCTTCCTCGTTCATATGGTAAATTTTTAAAGCCAAAATAGAAAGTCTGTCCACGCCCCAAGCCGGACTTTCGGTATTTATTGTCGCGTCTTCTTTGGGTTCTACATTTTTAAAAAGGTCCAGAAAATAACTGTCTATATATTCTACCGTATCTGTGCGGTCTTGGTTAGATGCGTCTATTTTACGTTTTATTTCTAGCGCTGTTACCGGATCTATTTCAGGATCGCGAATAATATCTTCGTAATGCCATTGTACGGTGTCTATCCAGCATTTACGATAAAGTAAATGCTCTATAAGTTCGTTTTTATCGTTATACGGATTTTCGAAGGGCTGATTTACGGTATTTATTTCGTGGTATTTTTCTATAACTTCTTTAAAAACGCGATTGGCTTTATCTGAAAATTTTGTCTTTTCTGCTTTCATAAACTATTTTCTAAAAGCACCTTTTTAGGCACTATTGGGTTACTGAATGTTTTCTTTTTTCGGATTTTATCAAAAATAAGCATATATTTTTCATTTAAAACGAAAATTGCTTTTTCTATGCGATAATTTAAGGAAAGAATCAATAAACGAATATTACCGGAAAAATAAAAGATAATTTTACTTATCTTTGACGTTAGTAACGCGAGAAGTTATGATATTATCTTTTGGTTCGAAAGAAAGTGAACAGATATGGAATGGTTTCCGAGTAAAAAAAATGCCACTTAGCGCACAAAAAATTGGGCGGCGGAAATTGAGAATGCTTAATAATTCACAAAATATTGCTGATTTAAAAATACCTCCATCCAATAGACTTGAAAAATTGTCCGGAAATTTAAAAGGATTTTACAGTATTAGAATTAACAAGCAATGGCGAATAATTTTTATTTGGGACGAGGCGAACGCAAGAGAAGTTGAAATTATTGATTATCATTGAAAGAACGAAAAAAATGAAAAAATTACCTAACGTACATCCCGGCGAAATTTTATTTTATGAATTTCTTGATCCATTGGAAATTACAGCATACCGACTTTCCAAAAATTTGAAAATTCCACAAACTAGAATTTCGGAGATAATAAAAGGAAAACGCCGAATTACAGCAGATACTGCCTTAAGATTAAGTAAATATTTTGGGAATTCAGCTACATTTTGGCTTGGGCTACAAAATGATTATGATATTGCGGAAGAAAAAGAAAAAAAAGAAAGTGTTTTAAAGCAAATAAGCAAGTACACGAAATCAAATTCGTCTAAAAACCTTAGTAGTTAACTATTGAAAAATTTAGTATTCTTCTTGTAATCTTTAAAAGGAGAAAGATATTTTCTACCTACTTTTTCAAAATATGTAAATACTCTGTTGTTCTGGTTGCTTTATGTTGCCTGTTTTCTGTTTTATCTGCCTTAAAACGTTGGTAAGTGGTGGTTTCTAAACTATAACTTCCAAAGTTTTCCATAATTTGTTTTATGTTTTCGGAAGATAAAAGTCCTTCGTTATTATAACTTAAAAAGATATACTTAAAGTCGGCATTTTTTAATAATTCTTCTAACTGCTTGCCAACTTCCGCCTTTTTGCAATAAAGCGATTTATAATAATCTGGTAAACCGGTTTTACCTTTAGGTTCAAAATTATTATAACGCGCAATGGTGTTGAGTAAATGGTAATTTGCCCCGTATTGCCTTGCGTTATAAGGCGGATCTAAATATAAAATATCTCCCGAAATCTTTTTTATCAAACTATTGGCATCTTCCTGAAAAACCTGATGCGAACCCGTAGTTTTTTCAAATTCGGCCGCTTTTAAAATAAGCGGTTTTGCCGCCGAAGTTTTAATCTTTTTTAAAAAAGCACCGTACACAGATGCAGTATTGGCCACTTTGTCTGCACTTTCTAGTAGACTGCATAAGAAGAAATAATATTCTTGTTGCGTAATTTCTTCTGCGTTTTTCCAAGCTTCTATTTGCAACCGTATAGCATCTATTTTTTCGGCATTTGCTTGGGAAAAAAACATGCGGTCACTTTTGCCGTTTTGGCCATATTCATTTGCAATAAAAGCTTTTTTTGGCGGTAATTGGTTTAAAAAATCGATACGCTTAGCTGTGTTGTCTAAGGCTTGATGGTTGCCAATATAATTTTGTAATAAAATATAGCTGTAAAACTCAACATCGTTAGCTATAACTTGTTTTATGAGCGGTTTAAACTTCCTGCCAACAATTCCGGTGCCGGCGAATAAATCGCAAAAAACCATTGTTTCTAAGCTTTGCGGAATTGTTTTTTGTACGCTGTCTATAATCCAGGCAGAGAGCTTATTTTTAGAACCGATGTAATTCAAACAGAAGCGATTTTTAGTTATAGTCGCCAAAAATAGTAACTAATAGGTTGTAAATAAAATTAGGTAGACTTTAATTCTTAAACCAACACCAACCTGCAGGGTTTCTAAAACCCTGTAGGTTTCTTTACCAGACCGAAAAGAAAAACCAAAAAATAGCTTCTCAATTCTTTAAATAACAGGACTC
Source organism: Haloflavibacter putidus (assembly GCF_006546625.1). Taxonomy (GTDB): domain Bacteria; phylum Bacteroidota; class Bacteroidia; order Flavobacteriales; family Flavobacteriaceae; genus Mesonia; species Mesonia putida. The sequence continues at coordinate 439,632 of NZ_VIAR01000001.1, read as the reverse complement.
TTGAATATACCTATACAAGGTTGGAAAAACCTTGCAGGATAATCGGTTAGTTTAAAACTGCCTCTTCAAAAATATCCCCGCGTTAGGTATTGGAGCATTTGTTTGAGCTCTCCCAAGGCGGTAGCATTGGGAAGCGAGTGCGGAAAGCCCGACCTGCTCTTTTTCTGAGCAAGGAACGCCCAAAAAAGTATTCTTATTCTTTTACAGCCCAAATAATATCTGCCAAAGCTGTCCGGTCTTCTTCTAAGGGTAATTGTTTGAGTTGGGACGGACTAAAATGTTTGACGTAATTTTCTACCTTGGTTTTTAGCCAGGTGATTTCTGCTTTTAATTTCCAATGCTCGCCATCTGCGGCGTGAACGATTAAGAATAAGCGATTTTCCAGATGTTTACGCTGTTGCTGACTTTGGTTTTTATACAGCCATTGTAGTAATTCTTCTTCGTGTTTTTGGGCATAGAAAAGCGTTTGTCGAAAGCCTTTGGGGTAAACACTTGTTTTATGGTCAAGGTCAATTCCGTTAAGGCTAAAATCTACCAAACGGTTCTTGTGGTTGTGTGACGGGGTTACATTTTCTAATTCGCTAAAAATTTGCTCTATCGCCATCGCGCTCCAAAAGTTAAACCAGCGGTTGGCGGCATAATTAAAAAAGTCGCGCTTGTTTAGCGGATGTACCTCTAAAGTGGCGCGCATAGCTTCTACAACGGCTTGCCAATTGGGAATATTGTAAATAAAATTGGTGTATTGGTCCCACTCGTCGTTTTGTTTTTGCCCCCAATTGTAGGCGTAGGACAAACGTTGTTGCAGTTGTTTTTCTATATGGAAGATATCGTACTTCAAAAGTTTATAAATAGAAAGATAAAACACAGGATGGTTAAAGATAGTAAAAGTGACTCTTTAAACCATTTTTCTGATTTTTTCTGAAAATAATTGGCTCCAATTATGCTTACCGGCAAAATAAGCCACAAAATTTCTGCTCCGTTTTTTTCTGGTGTTAGCAATATGCAAAAAATCCCAGTTAACACGCTGGCTAAAATAAGATAATAGGTAGGTTTTTGCTTTCTACCCAAAGCTTGCAATTTTTTAAAGTAATGAAAAATAACCCAAATTGTAAAAGCTAAAAATACACTTAAGGGTAATAAGATATTGAGGTCGTTATATACTTCGAAACCAAGATTTTCTAACGCAGAAGATTGCCAAGGAATATAAAACTGATCGAAGAAAAATAAATCCCAACTGGTTTTTAAAATAAAAATAGTAATTACCGAAAGCAGGGGTAAAAACCAATTGCGTCCGTTGGTGGGACAAAAAAGGGCTATGCCAAAATATACTAAACCAAGAAATAAAAACGTAGGAGGTGTGATAATAGCTGCAAGGGAAATCCATAAAGCGGCATCAAAAATTTTGCTTTTTATGGCTTTACCAGAGCGCAAGCTTACAATGCGTCTTAGAGCGAGCATTACCAAAAAAGCAGACAGCAGCAATTTACCATTTTCTAAAAGCGGCGTAAACATAGCGGTAAATACCGCAAACAGCGCAATGGTAAAGGTGTTTTTTTGCGTTACTTGATTCCGTTTTACAATAAAGTTCAACAAAAACATTAGCATAAAAAACAGGAGTAAAACCACTATTTTTTGTACGGCAAAACTCCAGCTAAAATTCTTTACGTTACCAAGAAAATTGGTGTATACGTAAAAAAAGCTCATAAAAACCGCTACCAATAAAAAATTGATGGGTTTAGATTTTTTAAAAAAACTTGTTAACATAGGTTAATTTCGTACTTTTGTAGAAATTTATAACAAAGTTTGCTATCATGAGAGATTTCTGGGAATTTATCGCTTCTATTTTTGAAGATTTTTTATTTATACCATTAGATGCTTTGCGCTCATTAGAGTTAGACAGCTGGTGGGCTGCCAATCTTCTTAATTTTGTTTTTATGCTTATTGCTGCTGCCGCTTTTGTGTATTGGACGATGCAGCTTAAAAAAGAACAAGATAACCATAACGATCGTTCTGCAAAAAGAGTGCGTTCGTAACAAGAATATTTTAGACTAGGTCTTTTCCTAAGTCTTTTCTATAATATAGCTTATCAAAATGTATTTTTTCTACGTTTTGATAGGCTTTTTTTAATGCTTCTTGGTAATCTTTTCCAAAAGCGGTAACTGCCAATACGCGTCCGCCATTTGTTAGAATTTTCCCGTTCTCTTGTTTTGTACCGGCGTGAAAAACGATTGCATCTTCTATTTTGTCTAAACCGGTAATTTCTTTATTTTTATCATAAGCCTCGGGGTATCCTGCTGATACTGTCATTACAGTAGCTGCCGCTTCTTTTATTATTTCTAAATTTATTTGCTTTAAACTTCCCGTAGCGGTCTTTTCTAAAATTTCTACCAAATCTGTTTTAATTCTTGGCAAAACTACTTCGGTTTCTGGATCGCCCATTCGTACATTGTATTCTATTACGTAGGGTTCTTGGTTTACCATAATAAGACCAATAAATATAAAACCTTTATAATCTATTTCTTCCTTTTGTAAGCCTTTTACAGTTGGTTGCACAATGCGTTTTTTTACTTTTTCCATAAAAACAGCATCGGCAAATGGTACCGGAGATATTGCGCCCATTCCGCCAGTATTTAAACCGGTATCGCCTTCGCCAATGCGTTTATAGTCTTTGGCCGTTGGTAATATTTTATAATTTTCACCATCGGTTAGCACAAAAACGCTTAGTTCTATGCCGTCTAAAAATTCTTCTATTACTACGGTTTTACTTGCGGCTCCAAATTTTCCGCTAAGCATATTTTCCAATTCTTGTTGGGCTTCGGCCAGATCTTTTAAAATCAGCACGCCTTTTCCTCCCGCCAAGCCATCTGCTTTTAACACGTATGGCGATTTTAATGTCTCTAAAAACTTTTTGCCCGCTTCCAGACTTTTTTCCGTAAAGCTTTCGTAAGCCGCAGTAGGAATTTTGTGCATTGCCATAAACTCTTTGGCGCGTTCTTTACTGCCTTCTAAAAGCGCCCCGCGTTTGCCGGGCCCAATAACTTTTATATGCGATAATTTCTCGTCTTCCTTAAAAAAATCTGTGATACCATCTACCAATGGCTGCTCCGGGCCAACCACCAACATTTCTATATCCTTTTCTAACACCAATTGTTTTACAGCATCAAAATTGGTAGGATCTAAACTAATATTTTCTGCTATTTGCGCGGTTCCTGCATTTCCGGGAGCGACATACAGGTTTTTGCATTGCTTGCTTTTTGCCAGTTGGTGCGCAAAAGTATGTTCGCGGCCGCCAGAACCTAAAATAAGGATATTCATTTTTTGTTGTGTTTTGGTTATGGCTTCAAAAATAATTGTTTGTAAATTGCCAGACTAATTAAATTATGGGAAAAATTGTCTAATCTGTTTGAAAAAGTATTGCAAGTAAAAGGTTTTCCGTTAACGGAAGCAAAACAGCAATTGCAGCAAATAAGACAGGAATTAGAGAGTAATTCTGAAGATTATAGCGAACGGAAAAAGTGGGAAATCGCAAAATTTCACTTTGATAAAAATCCACATTTTAGAGCTTTATTAAATGGCAAGTTCCCTGAAAATTGGTCGGAAATTCCTATAATGACCAAGCAAGATTTACAAAAACCTTTAGACGAACGACTAAGTGAAAATTACAATAAAAAAGACATTTTTGTAAACAAAACTTCTGGTTCTAGCGGTAATCCGTTTGTTTTTGCAAAAGACAAATATGCACACGCATTAACTTGGGCGCATATTATTTGGCTTTACTCGCAGTACAATATAAAAATGGGTTCTTCTTTAGAAGCGCGTTTTTACGGAATTCCGAAAGATTTTAAAGGGTATTATAAAGAGCGATTGAAAGACTTTATGGCCAATCGCTTTCGGTTGGATATTTTTGATTTATCGGATAAAAAACTGGAAGGTTTTTTACAACGCTTTCAGAAAAAACCTTTCGAGCTTCTTAACGGTTACACCAGTTCTATCGTGCTTTTTGCTAAATTTTTACAAAAGAAAAACATCGTCTTAAAAGTAGTTTGTCCTAGCTTAAAAGTTTGCATTACCACTAGCGAAATGCTTTTTGAAAAAGATAAAATTTTATTGCAAAAACAATTAGGCATTCCTATTGTAAACGAATATGGCGCAAGCGAATTAGACATTATAGCTTTTGAAAACCCAAAAGGAGATTGGCTTGTAAACAATAAAACTTTATTTGTAGAAATTGTAGACGATATAGGTAATGTTTTGCCTTACGGCGAAGAAGGGGCTGTGGTAATTACTTCGCTTTATAATCAAGCGCATCCGTTTATTCGTTATAAAATTGGCGATATTGGGGTTTTAGACAAAAAAAGTACGCCACAGAAACCTATTTTAAAAAAATTGATAGGCAGAACCAATCAGTTTGCGCTTTTACCAAGCGGAAAAAAAGTGCCTGCGCTTAGTTTTTATTACGTAACCAAATCTGTTATAGAAGATGCCGGCTTGGTAAAAGAAATAAAAATAATACAAGAAACAACAGCCGAATTTCATATAGAATACTGCGCGGAAGAAGATTTATCAGACGCCAAGAAAGATAAAATAACAAAAGCTATTGCCACTTATTTAGAACCAGGATTAAAATTAAAATTTAAAAGATTTAAGCAATTAGAGCGTTCTAAAAGTGGTAAACTCAAACAGTTTATATCAAAAGTAAATCAAGATGCTTAAAATAACCATCATTGCCGGTGCGCGACCCAACTTTATGAAAATTGCGCCTATTATTGCAGCTATTAACCACGCAAAAAACCAGGGTAAAAATATAGGTTACCGTTTGGTACATACCGGGCAACATTACGATAAAAGGTTAAGTGCTACTTTTTTTGAAGAACTTAACATTCCGCATCCAGATATCAATTTGGAAGTAAAAAGTGGCTCGCAAGCCGAACAAACCGCGCAAATTATGACTAAGTTTGAAACGGAACTTCTCGAGAATCCGGCAGATTTGGTTTTGGTGGTTGGCGATGTTACCTCTACGATGGCTTGTGCTATTGTAGCCAAAAAGTTAAACACAGATGTTGCCCACGTAGAAGGCGGAATACGCTCTGGCGATATGAAAATGCCCGAAGAAATAAACCGCATTGTAACCGATAGTATTACCGATTATTTTTTTACAACTACCAAGCTGGCGAACCAAAACTTGTTGGCTTCCGGTAAAACCGAAAAGCAATTATTCTTGGTAGGAAACGTAATGATAGACACGCTTTTTAAAAATCTGGATCGCATAGAAAAACCAGCTTTTTATGACAAGCTAAACTTGCAAGAAAAATCGTATTATGTTATGACCTTGCACAGACCATCTAACGTGGACGAAGAAACCCAGTTAAAATCGTTAATTTCTACTATTGTAGAAAAATCGCAAGGAAAGCCTATTATTTTTCCGGTACATCCGCGTACCAAAAAGTTGCTGCAAAATTTAAACCTCAACTACGACAATTTGCATTATGTAGAACCCCAGGGGTATCTTAATTTTATTTATTTGATAAAAAATGCCTTTGCGGTTTTAACCGATTCTGGTGGCATTACGGAAGAAACCACAATGCTGAACATTCCTTGCATAACTTTTAGAGACTCGACCGAGCGTCCGGAAACTTGCGAAATTGGCTCAAATGAATTGGTAGGCTCTGATTTGGAAAAAATTAAACAAGCTTTTAAAACCTTAAATTCCGGTAAGTGGAAAAAAGCTTCTGCCCCAGATTTGTGGGATGGTAAAACTTCGGAAAGGATTGTGAAGCATTTGATCGAATTATATACTATTCAAGCAGTTTAACGGCTAATTCTCGAATAATAGATTTAAAGAATTAAGCTTTTACTTTTTTGTAAAAGTTGCAGTTGTAAAAAACAGAAAACCTTAATTTTTATATTTTTTATAACCTAAATACATCCAGTTCATCAAATAATAAGCAGATTGAATTGGATTGAGTTTTTCTACCTTTCTATAAAATTCCCATTGGTATTTTATTAGCTTCTTTTTATCGCGAGATAAAGAATCATCTCGCATCCTGTAAATGGCGTGGCATTCTTTTATACCAATTGCGTGAGGAACTTCTTTTAAATAGCTTAACCAAAGTCCCATATCTTGACGTTTTCTAACCAACGGCATATATTTTTTACCCAATTTTTCTATATCTAAAAAAGCAGTCAGGCAAGAGATAGAATTCGATTTTAAGATATCTGTATAGGTGGCTTTTTCCGGTACTATAAAATCAGAGTGTACAAATTCTAAAGCTTCGTTAGAACGCTTGTAAGAAGCAAAAACAAAACCTACGCCCGTTTCTTGAATGGTTTTAATGCTATTTTTTAAATGAAAATCAAACCAAATATCATCTGCGTCTAAAAAAGCCATATATTTTCCCGTTGCATTTTTAATAGAATTATTTCTGGCAACTGCCGGACCGGAGTTTTCCGCTAAGGTAAAAAGCTTGATTCTTGGGTCTTTTTCTGCTTCGGTTTTGATTATTTCTGCTGTATTATCTGTAGAGCAATCATCTGTAAGCAGCATTTCCCAATTATGATGCGTTTGGTTTTGCACCGATTTAATGGTTTGAAGAATAAATTTTGCAGAATTATAGGTTGGCGTTATTATCGAGACTTTATCGTTCATCTAATACGCTTTTTCTTCCCCTTTAAGGGCATTAAAAATTGTTTGGAATATAATCTTTAAATCGAGTAAAAGCGACCAGTTTTCTATATAAAAAATATCGTATTTTACACGGTTTATAATATCGTAATCGCTTTCTACTTCACCGCGAAAACCACTGGTTTGTGCCAAACCGGTAATGCCGGGTTTTACAAAATGCCGCACCATAAATTTATCTATACGCTCTGCATACATATGTGTGTGGCTTACCATATGCGGTCGCGGACCAACTACCGACATATCTCCCAATAAAACATTTATAAACTGCGGCATCTCGTCTATGCTGGTTTTACGCATAAATTTACCAATGCCGGTAATGCGTTTATCGTTGCGTGATACTTGATGCAAATTCGCTTGCGGATTTAACTTCATAGAGCGAAATTTATAACAGTAAAACTCTTTGTAATCTAAGCCGTTTCTGCGTTGACGGAAAAAAACCGGTCCTCTGGATCCCAATTTGATGAATATTGCCAAAATAGGCGTTAGCCAAGAGAGAATAAAAACAATTACAAAAAGCGAAACTAAAATATCAAAACTGCGTTTTATAAATTGATTTATGGGATCTTCTATAGGAATATTCCGTAAAGATAAAATAGGTAAATAGCCATAATATTCCATTTTGGTTTGCATGGAATAAATATCTTTATTGTCTGGTAAGAATTTAAGTACTTTTAGATTGTTGTCTGCAAAGTCTATTATTTTATGTGTTTGTACGTTGGTAAGCTCTGAGATAGAGCAGTAAATTTCGTCAATATTGTTTTCTATAATATAAGCAAAGCAGTCTTCTATAAGAAAATTTTCATTTTGATCTAGGGCAAATACTTTGTCGCATTTATAACCATAAACCGGATTCTTATCGAAGAAATCTTTAAGACGTCTAGTTTTGCTGTTTTTACCAATAATTACTGTCTTTCTAAAATTACCACCCAAAAGTTTTCTATAGGGTTTTAGCAGGTAAAAAACTGTAAGTTTAAAAGCTACAATAAGCAAGAAAACCTTGCCTATGTAATTAAAAATTCGCCAGGCGGGTCTACTTAATTCTTCAAAAAGTCCGAAAAAAGAGAAAACTACAAGGCCAAAAAGAACAAATTGTAAAAAACTAAGCGATAATATTTTGGTAAGACCGGTAAAACGGTAAACTTCGTAAAAGTTAGATTTTAGCGAAAGTACCAGCCAGCCAATAGATACAAAAATGGCGTAATTGAAGTAATCTACCAATCCAAAATTAAACTGTAAAGCAAATACAAGAATGATGGCTAGATCTATAATATAAGCCAACGGTCGTAAATATCCCGAATATCTTCCTTGCTTTACCAGCATTTTTTTGGCTACTTTATAATGTGCTTAGAGAAATCTTTGTGTTCTTTTTTCTGCAATTCTTCTGCAGATAAGGTTTTAAAATAAGCGTAGGTTTTTTGCATACCTTCTTCCCTATCTACTTTTGGCTCCCAACCAAGCACCTCTTTGGCTTTACTAATATCTGGTTGGCGTTGCATTGGGTCGTCTTTTGGTAAAGGCTTATAGGTTATTTTTTGTTCTGTTCCGGTAAGTTTTATAATCTCTTCGGCAAAATCTTTTATGGTAATTTCGTATGGATTGCCAATGTTTACCGGATTGCTATAATCGCTAAGCAAGAGTTTATAAATACCATCTATTTGATCGTCTACATAGCAAAAAGAACGGGTTTGCGAGCCGTCTCCAAAAACGGTTAAATCTTCTCCGCGCAAAGCTTGCCCAATAAAGGCAGGAATTACGCGCCCGTCGTTTAGGCGCATTCTTGGTCCGTAGGTATTAAATATTCTTACTATGCGCGTCTCTAATCCGTGAAAACGGTGATAAGCCATAGTTATAGATTCTTGAAAACGCTTGGCTTCGTCATAAACTCCGCGCGGACCAATGGCGTTTACATTTCCGTAATATTCTTCTGTTTGCGGATGCACCTGCGGATCACCATAAACTTCTGAGGTGCTGGCAATTAATATTCTTGCGTTTTTTTCTTTGGCCAAGCCTAATAAATTATGCGTACCTAAACTGCCTACTTTTAAGGTTTGGATAGGAATTTTTAAATAATCTATAGGACTTGCCGGCGACGCAAAATGCAAGATATAATCTAGTTTGCCGGGCACGTGTACAAATTTGGTAACATCGTGGTGGGCAAACTCAAAGTTTTCGTCGCCAAAAAGATGCTCTATATTTTTTAGATCGCCGGTTATAAGGTTATCCATTCCGATTACGCGATAACCTTCTTTTATAAATTTATCGCATAAATGCGAACCCAAAAATCCGGCGGCACCGGTAATCAAAATGCGTTTGCTCATCATTATACTGTTTTTCTCCCTATAGAATAATATTGAAATCCTGCTTCTTTTATTTCTTCTATTTCGTAGAGGTTACGTCCGTCAAAAATCACCGGATTTACCAAGCTTTCTTTTATTCGTTTAAAATCGGGAGTTCTAAAAATACTCCATTCTGTAGCGATAACCAAAGCATCTGCATCTTTTAAGGCTGCATACATATCTGAAGTGTAAGAGATTTTGTCTCCAATTTTATCTTTTACATTCTGCATAGCTTCAGGATCAAAAGCAACTACTTTCGCTCCGTTGGCAAGCAATTCCTCTATCATATATAAAGATGGCGCTTCGCGAATATCGTCTGTTTCCGGTTTAAAAGATAAGCCCCATAAAGCAATGGTTTTTCCGTTTAAATCTTGGTTAAAATATTCTTTTATTTTAGGAAGTAAACTAGTCTTTTGCTTGGTATTTACATCTACCACAGATTCTAAAATCTTAAAATCGTAGTTGGCTTCTTTACCAGAATTTTTTAAAGCTTTTACATCTTTAGGGAAACAAGAGCCGCCGTAACCAATACCGGGAAACAAAAAGCGTTTACCAATACGAGAGTCGGTGCCCATACCAATTCTTACTTTGTCTACATCTGCGCCAACTTTTTCGCAATAGTTGGCAATCTCGTTCATAAAGGTGATTTTGGTTGCCAAAAAGGAATTGGCCGCGTATTTTGTAAGCTCTGCAGATTTTTCATCCATAATTAAAATAGGATTGCCAGAGCGTACAAAAGGTTTGTATAAACGCTCCATCAAATCTATTGCGCGCGGACTTTCGGAACCTACAACAATGCGTTCTGGCTTAAGAAAATCGTCTACGGCAAAACCTTCGCGTAGAAATTCCGGGTTGGAAACCACATCAAATTCTGTTTCCGTAAACTTAGCAATTGTCTCGCGTACTTTGTCTGCGGTACCAACGGGAACTGTACTTTTATCTACCACTACTTTGTAAGAGGTAATGTATTTACCAATATCTTCTGCTACATTAAGTACAAAAGACAAATCTGCCGAGCCATCGCCACCGTCTGGTGTTGGTAAAGCTAAGAAAATAATTTCGCCGTGGTCTAAGCCTTCGTGTAGATTGGTTGTAAAACTAAGTCGGTTAGCTTCTATATTACGTTCAAACAAGCTTTCTAAAAGCGGTTCGTAAATGGGTACTTGCCCATTGCGCATTTTTTCTACTTTTGCTTTGTCTATATCTACGCAAACTACTTCGTTGCCGGTTTCTGCTAGGCAAGTTCCTGTTACCAGACCTACATAGCCTGTTCCTACTACGGTTATTTTCATGCTTTAATTTTTTCTTTTAGTACTAAGGTTATAAATTTTGTGTTTCCCACCAAATATCTTTTCCACATTCGTTTGGGTTCTTGTTGAAATCGGTAAAACCATTCTAAGCCGGCTTTTTGCATCCAAAGTGGCGCTCTTTTGGTTTTTCCGGACAAGACATCAAAACTGCCTCCAACGCCCATTATAAAATTAACAGACTTTAGGGTTTTTCTATGCTGGTGCAAAAATATCTCTTTTTTAGGAGAACTCATGGCTACAAATAACATATTTGCATTGCTAGCCACAATATCTTCTACTATTTTCTTTTCTTCTTCTGCCGAAAAATAACCATTTCTAAAACCGGCAATTACATCTTTGCCGTATTTTTTCTGGATTATTTTTACCAGTTTGCTTACCACTTCTTCTTTCGCGCCAAGCAAATAAATGCTGTGCTTTTTCTTTTGCGCCAAACCGATTAAATTTTCAAATAAATCTATACCGGCAACACGCTCTTTTAACGGTTTGTTTAAAATTTTTGATGCCCAGATTACCGCTTGCCCATCGGCATTAATGAGATCTGCTTCGTTTACGCTTTTTCGTAAGTTTTCATCTTTTTGCATCGCAACAATTTTGCCGGCATTTACAACAGTATGATGCAAAGATTCCTCAGCTTGAATTTTAGCATCTATCAAGGCCAGGGTTTCTTGCATGCTGAGGTTATCTATGTAGGTGTTTAATATTTTTATGCGTTCTGCCGCCATATATTTAAAAAATTCAAAAGTACGGTTTTAGAAGATTTTAAAGGGATTTTTGGCTTAAAATCCTTGGTTTGGAATTTGTCTTATTTATTATAGCAAGTTTTAGAACGATTAAATAAATAGGAACGGAAGCATTGTAGAAAAAATTGCCTGTGATAATTGGGATTAAGAGCAAGATTAAAAGTACTAACTTTTGGTAGTTGCTAAGAAATAAATCAAAATAAAACTGGGCAAATATATATAGGAATAATGCGCTGCCCAAGACTCCGAAATACAGAAATAAATCGATTAATTCCATTTGTGGCCGAATAAACGGATTGGATAGACCACCGATAAGATAATGTATTGTATGCCAGTTTTCGTGCACGTAAGGAATGGTTTCTTGGGTAAACTTGGTATCACGATAGGATAAAATAGCCGACAGCCAACCATCCTCGCGAACAATTCTTGTAAACAATTTGGAAGTAAACAGGATATACATACTAATAAAACCAAGCAAAACAACACCTGCTAGCAAAACAGATTTTGTTTTTTTGCGAAGGTTTAAATGGAATAAGCCTATTAAACCAAGCAGTAATATTCCTAAATAAACAGATTTTGTACCCGTGCATATACTGGCGATAAGCGTAAACCAAAACAAGCTTTTTTTAAAATAATCTTTTTTATACCGAATTAAAAAATAAATTAAAGCAGCAATATAAAAATAAGTACTGTTGGCCGAAGCCATTAATAAACCATTATATCCCCAACGCTCTCCGCCATACGAACGAAAAATCTCCAGACCGAAAAGTAGACCAATAAGAATTATAGTGTTGTTTAGCCACAATAGTTTTTCCCACCAACCAAACACTTTCTCCTGTTCTTGTTTACCACTTTGTATAAGTGGATGAAAAAAAAGCATCATACTTAAAAAGAAAAAATACCTGCCAAAACCAACAATACTAAAATAACTAAAAGAATTATTTAAAAAGTATTGTCCTAATAAAAACACAAAGCTTATCGCTGCCAGCCATATAAGTTTTTTGGGTTCTCTAAACAGCATATAAACAAGCATAAAAGCCAAACAAACGGATTTTATAATTTTTTGAATTAGAAATTCAGATCCCCAAATGTGTAGTTGGATTTTGTTTAGAAATTCGATACCGAAAAACAGCAACAGGAAAAAGAATAAAACCTCTGTTTTAGAAACTTTAGTTAGCCACCTCATCTTCTTTGTTTTTGGTTTCTTTCGCTAAAAATTCAGCATAAAAAAGCGTTCCGAAAAGCGCTACGAAATTTATTCCCATATTACGATCTAAAATATTCTCTACCATAAACGCCCAAAATAGAATGGTTAGAAAACACAAAAAAAGCAGGTTTTGATATTTAAATGCTGTAATGCCGTTTCTAACAAAATAGAGCAATAGAAGTAATGTACCCACAACCCCAAAACGTATAAAAAAGCCTAGAAACTGGTTGTGTGCGTTGTAATGCATCTCGGCCGAGTTTTTCATTTGGTATTGTTGGTATTTCTCCAACAAAATTTCGTTTTCTGCACCTCCGCCATAGCCCAAAATTGGCTTTTCTTTTATGGTTTCTACCGCCACTTGCCAACGCGACCAGCGAGAATCTACTTTTTGACTTTTGCTTGTATTAATCGTACCCGCATTTTCTTGCAGCTCCCAAATAGTGTTGTTCACGGTTTTTTGATATAAATAGGTTTTTTGCACAAAATTAAAACCCAAAACCACCAAAATAAGTACGCCGGTTATTAGAACCGCAAAGGATTTAAAAGATAAGTTATGTAATAGATAAAGCAAAACCAACAAGATAAAAATGGCATAAATTATACGCGACGCAAAAAATACAATTGCCAGCGTTAACACTACAAACGAAAGAACCTGTACTATTTTGGACAGTTTTAACTTGGCAAATAACAAAATGGCCAAGGCCATACTAAAATACATTCCCATATAAATGGGGTGCATATCTTTTAACGGACTTAAAAAATTAAAACTGGTAAAAGTATAATTAAGCAACCAATGCAGCGGATAATTAGTTTGGCTGTAGTTATAGAAATTAAGTACTAATAAAAATAAACCACTTAATACCGTTCCGCTTAAAATGCCGTAGCACGCATATTTTCTAAAAGTACTTGCGGCAATGTCTTTACGGAATAAAAACAACGGGGTTATTCCTAAAAAGATGTATTTACTTATTTCGTACCAGGCGTCTGCTTTTACGGGAGAATAAAGCCACCCCCACAACAATGGCAGAAAAAACACCATTGGCGAGAATAAAATAAAATAACTTAATTTTCCTTTCTTTTGAAAACCATTTAAACCAAAAGATAAAAAGGTAGTTACTACCAACCCAATAAGCCCAATATTGCTAATAGAGGTTTTTATAGGCAGGAAAAAACTTGCTACCACAATGCAAACAAAGGTGATTTTTGGGAGTATATGATTCAAGCTTTTCATCTCTATCTTTTCTTAATAAATTTAGCCGGCACGCCACCAACAATTGTAAAAGCCGCCACATCTTTATTTACAATAGCCCCGGCAGCCACAATTGCTCCTTCTCCTATGCTTACCCCGGGCAAAACCACTACATTTCTTCCCAACCACGCGCCTTTTTTTATGCTTGGCGGATTGGGTTGGGTATCGCCTTGGTTTACAATACTTATATCTGTACGATCGTGCTTATGCGACACGCTTAAAATAGCCACATTGGGAGCAATTAGGACCTCATCTTCTATAATGGCTTGTTGTATAAAAACATTTTCGTTTATACGACAATTGCGACCAATTCTTGTGTGTTTGGCATTAGAAAGATAAACCTTATGCTCTATTTTGGTTTTTTTATCGAATGTTGTAATGCCTAAAATTTTTGCCACGTACCAAACCCGAACGGTATTAGAAAAGCCTACCAACCTAGAATGCGGCAAATGCTGCACAAAAGCGTAATACAAAAAGAGTTTTAGCTTGTGGAACATAGTTTTTTAAAATTGGTATATAAATTAGCGGCTACTTGTTGGGTATCATAAGCTTTGGCTGTTGCTAAAGCTTTGTTTTGCATGGCTTGTTTGGATTCCTGTGGTAAAGCTAAGTAATTTTTAATTTGTTGCACAGCCTCTTCTACGGTTTTAAATAAAAAGCCATTTTTAGCGTTTTGAACATATCCGGTTGGGCCGCCAATATTGCGCGCAAAAATTACATTTTTACAGGCCATAGCCTCCAAGCCAACCAAACCTAAACTTTCCAGTAATTGGGTAGGAAAGATAAACAGCTCTGAAGTTTGATAAATTTCGGCTAATTCTTGTTTGGATTGAAAACCTTTATATTGAATTAGTTCTTTATAAGGATGTTTTTTCAAGCTAGCCAACAAAATTTCTTTCTCGGCGCCGTCTCCTGCCATAATTGCCCTTGCTTGTATGCCATTTTCTTGCAAGGCGGTAAAGATAGATAGAAAATCACGCCATCCTTTTCCTTTGTCTATTCTGGAAACAAAAGCAATGTTTAGTTCTTTTCGTTTACTGATTTCGGGTTTAAATACAGCCGTGTCAATTCCCCCGGAAGGGTAAATATAAAAAGAAAGGTCTATATTGGGGTAACGCTTTTGCACCACTGTTTTAAAATACAGCGATGGCACGACCACAGCATTTGCTTTTTGTAAAGCCTTTTCCTGTAGTTTATCTAAGCTTGTATTTGGTTGTACGGTACTAATATCTGAGCCGTGCAAATTGATTATAATAGGTTTATTTTGAAACAAACTGTACCAATAAATTAATGGTAAATTATGGGTGAGAAAATGCACATAAAGCATCTCATGCCGATTGTAAAAAACCCCGAATACAGCTTTTATATAATATTGGATATAGGTAATTAACTTTTGGAGTGAAGAAGAACGCTTCCCTTTTATTACAATTTTTTGGGTAAAAACTGCTCCGTTTTCCTCTAAAGCCAAGACAGTTTTCTTTACAAAAATCCCAAAAAGTGGGTCTTGTTTAGAAGGATACATATTGGAAAGCAGTTTAATTTTCATTTTTGGCAGCTATAAACAAAGAGACAAATGCGAGAAAGGTGGTAATACCTAATTGGCGTTCTAAAACAGATTCTGTAACAAAGAATAAGATGAATATAAAACTAATATATTGTAAGTATATTAAATCATGTTTAAAACTAAAGTAAAGAACAGATGCTAATATAGAAAAGATGATTAACAAACCTATTACACCATTTTCCATTAAATTTTGTAAATATTGATTATGTGCATTGTATTTATTTTCATAACCAAAAAAACCACTTTCTTTATAACATTGGTTCAATCTGGATTGACTTTTTTCTAAGCCGCCCCCTAATAAATTGGATGGTCCTTTTTTATACGCACAAATAACATTTTGCCAAAGCACCAACCTATTTTCGGAGTCTGATTTTCCTGCTTCGTTTTTAAAAACGGTATTGCTAATTCTTTTTGCAGCATAACCGCCGGTAAAAAAAATAGCACTTATTCCCAGAAACACTAACCCAAACAAAATCAAGGTTTTTTTACCAATATTTTTTCTCTGCTTAAAGAAGCTAAATACACTTATAATTAGAATTGTTATAAGACCAATTCTGGCAGAAAGTAAAAAAGCAATAGCTAATAAATATATGGTGGCAGAAAAATAAAGTATTTTTTTATTCTTTCGCGTATAGCTTAAAAACCTATTAATATAATAAGTAAAAGCTATAACTACTAAAAGCGAATAATAGGTAGAATGAATTTTTAAAGCTTGCGCATAGGATTCGTAAAATATTTTATTGACCAATTGCAGCTGGTGCAAATAAATTATTTTTAATAAACCCAAAAAACTGAATACCAAGACACTTATTGCAAATAGTTTTAAGGTGTCTTTTTTAACCTTTTTATTGATGCTATCTGCGTGGAGCAAAAAACCTATAGGAAGTAATAAAAAATAAAAGTTTTTAGTAAATTGGTTAATCCATAAAACCTCATCATACAAGATATGACTTAGCAAACTACTTAAAAAGTAAATAGAACTAAGACCGATAAAAACCTTAGAATAGAAGCTCCATTTTTGCGTTTTAATATTTTTTAAACCCAAAAGCAAAAAAAGAATTATGGCAATAGTGGTAATGGGCGGCGAAGGAAATGCTAAGCTGATGAAAATTAAGTTCAGCAAGAAAATGGATAACTGGTTGAATAAGGCTGAATTAAATTGCATCTTCCAAACATTTTACGATAAATTTATAAGCTTTTTCCGATAAAGCGTAATCGTATTTAAAATACTCTGATTTCCAGTTTTTCTTTTCTTTTATTTTTTCATAAACGTTTATGCTTGTTATGCCATCAAAGTCCTTATTTTCAAGTGCTTCTACGTTCCTGCCAATATTTTTGTCTATTTTTTTTACAGGACTTGGCGCGGGATACATTAAAATAATCTTAGCATGCGGATTTTGGATTTTTAAATTTGTGACGATATTTTTAATATTTGCTACAAGATCTTTAGTGTCAATTTCATTTCTACCCGTCCAAATTACGTAAACATCTGCCGGGGCTACCTCTTGCGAAAGGCGCGCAATTCCGCTAGATTTTATATTTTTGGCGCCGTAATATTTATAATTATAAACGTCTTTCTTATTCCCTATAAAGTTTACTTCATCATTTTTTTTGTTCCACAAATAGCGCAACTTCTTACCAAATATTAGACAGCAGCCCATTTGTTCTGTAAGCATAGCCACTTTAAGTTTGCCTTCTTTTTTTTCTTTAAGCGAAACTTGGGTTATATTAACTTTTTTGTTTTCTGTATTTAAAGGCATATTAAAGTACCAAACCAAACCGTTAAGTACAACAGCGTCTTCGTTTACTTTCTTATCGGAAAACGCAAAATAATATACTTCTTCATCGGCTTCAAAATTTAAGGCGTAAGTAGTATTTGGTTCTAATGTGTTTTTTTCGCTTTTTAAGCTTAAAGAATTGTATTCAAAATTAATGAGTTGAAATTTTTCTGTTTGAAAGAACTCGGTTTTATCTAAATCGAACTTCAACCTAAAAAAATTATCTTTTTTTAAACCTATAAAAAAGTCTATTCCGCTCGCCAGAATAAGTATCGCAAATACAAGAATGTATATGTATTTTTTATCTTGAAACATCACCAAACTTTTTTTCGTAATAAATTATAGCATATGCCAAAGCAAAAAGTAACGGCCAAGTACCCGCCGAAAACCCCATCGTAAACGGAATTTGTATAAAATAAAAACTCAATAGCATATATGCGTAGGTTTTAAGCTTTTTAGCCTTTGCTAAAGGATATACCACCAATAATAAATAAATTAGTGCAACCAAACCTTGCTCTGCCAATAAATGCGAAAGAGACGAGTCTGACAAAACCACCACTCTATCCGGCCATAAATTGGGCGACATTTTAAAAGCATTTGGATTGTAATTTGCAGAAGCATCGCCAAAAGTACCTAAACCTAAACCAAACGGATGTTTTAAAAATATCTTTATAGCTTGTGCCCAAAACATAGCACGCATTTCTACTACGCCAAGGTTTATTAAGAACGGATGCTCTATGCTTTTAAAAAAATAGGTGTACTGCTCTATTTTAGAAATAATAGCATCATAAGTATAATATATTGCAATAGCTATAAAGCTAGCAATTGCAATAGCTATTTTTATAAAATGCTTTAAAAGATAACGACGGTAGAGTATTAATATCCAAACAATAAAAATGATGTAACTGGTTTTGGAGCTAGAAAAAAGTATTGACAATATCCCTAAAACCAATAAAATATAATAAGCCTTATTTTTTTTTCCCGGCATTTCGTTTAATAAAAGCATAATCAAGGCCGTGGCTCCCAAAGTACCCACATCAAATAAGCCGGTAAACCGCCCAATTTTTGTCCAACCACTTACGCGCAATTCGCTATAACCAATGGCTGCTAAAATTTGATTATCGGTATAAATCTGAAGGATTATAAAAATAAAATTAAACCCAAGAACAAAAATAAAATATCGACGCAAGGACAGTAATAGTGAAGAAATGCTTTCTATTCTAAAATTATTTAAAAATGGTATAAAACACATAAACACCATTAACTTGTAATATTCGTAGAAGAAGCTTATAAAATTTTCGTAATAGAAGAGTAAGTAGATAAAACTAAGAACACTAAAAATAATAATAAATTCCGGTTGATAAATTTTTAGTTTGTGTTTGAGCAATAAAACCAAAAAACCCATTCCGTAAACCAATAATATTGCTAACTCATCGGTTACTCCCAACTGAAACATCCCGTTCAAAATTTCGCCGAAAAAGTTGAGCGATAAGGCGATGATGCTTACTAGTAATAGAAAGAAATAAGAACTTTTATATTTTAATTTTAGTAATTTCACCTTAACTTTCAAAATGAAGTTTTATAGCTAAAACTACGGTTAATACCGCAAATCTATTTCGGTATTCAAAAATATCTTCACTATATATTTTTTCTAAATCTTGTTTTAATTCAGCGTTGTTAATTAATGGTAGATTTTCTTTGAATAATTTATCAAATTCCTGTAAAATGTATTTATCATTTTGAAGCCAGTTAGCAATAGGGTTCATGCTATCATACTTTAAACCAAAGTATTTTTTGCCTCCATTTACGTATTTTTTTATATAGCGCCCATAATTAATTTTAAAATTAGTGTTGGGTTTCAATCCAATTTTTTCCCATTTATAATTTAAAATTTCCGGGTGTTTATCTTTTAACCAATCGAAGTAAATTTGTTGATTAATTTTAAATTTATTGGGTACTGAGAGCATAAAATTAATTAAAGCTGTATCAAAAAAAGGAGAGCTATGATCTATAAAATTATTAATTTGTTTATCTCCAGTTAGAGCTCCATTTACAACCCTTTCTTGATAGGCAAACAATTCATAATCTGATAGTTCAAATTCTTCCAAAATATCATCTATTGCTTTGATTTTCTTTATCATATCAAGATGTTTTATAAATCCTGTTAAACCTATCTTATCTTTATTTTGTTTAAAGCTAAAATTAGGTTTAAGCAAAGAACCAAACAAAGCATCTCCTATTTGTCCTGAATGAATCTGACCGTAACCGCTAAAATTTATGTTTTTATAAACATTATATATGATAGAACTTGGTGTAAAGTGAACCAAACCATCATTAGATTTAATATAATTTTCTAAAATATTTTGGGTAAAAAACTTTCCATTATACAAATGAGTCTGTAAATGAATTTGAAAATGATTTTTGGAAATATCTGAAGCAATTTTCACATCACTAGAATTTGGATTCCCAAAGGTGTAACCTGTTATAGATTGGTAGTTAAGCTTGTCTGCCAATAAAGCATTTACGCGAGAATCCATACCACCACTAATTAAGGCTATCTTATTTGTGTAAGCATATTCTTCATCTTTATCCCACTCTCGCTTTACAGCACTCAGCATTAAATCATCAATTTGATTGATTATCTCTTTCTTAGATAAAGAAACTTGCTTTTTCTTAAACTTATAATATTGATGTTTTTCTAAAATCTTATCATCTATAAAATAATTTAATACGCTGCCATAAGACAATCGTTTTATTTCTCTCACCAAAGTATATTCCTTAAACATCTGCCCATATAATGCTAAGGAGTAAATTCCATCGTAATCATAGGTTATAGGGATTTTATGTTCCCTAAGTAATTTTGAAAGCACATGCATTTCGGAAGCAAAAGCAAAACCGTGTTTTTTATCATAAAAATAATAAATACTCTTTGATGCCAAGGGATCTGTATAAACTTTTAAGCTCTGCTGTCGTTTGTCGTAAAGAAAACATGAGAAATTACCTTTGACTTTTTCTATAAAAAAATCTCCCCTTTCTTCATAAGCTGCTATTATTTCTTTGGGAGTTTTTGTTGAAGAATAATTAATCCCTTCAAAGCAAATAAGATAATTTTCATTTTCATAAAAGAACCTATCTTGTTGAAATTTATTTAAAACAGACCTGCCAAAACGGAAATCTTTATAAGTAATTTCTTCTTGAACCGTATTTTTAAATTTACTGTTATAGAAGTTATTACAAATATCTTTTTGGTGATTATTTTTTAATAGCACTCCATAAATGCCAGCCATCTTAAATAATTTAGAATGTATTAAACAAAGTTAAATTTTTCTTCTATGTAACGGCTTCAAAATACAATTATTCACGTATATGTGCCAAAATAGCGTCTATTTCTTTGGCTTCTTTTGCACTTAATGTCTTTCGCCATTTACCAATACTATTAGCATTTATAGGTTTACTTATATTTTTGTGATGAGTATGCACTTTCGTATCTCCCAAATTATCTGCGTTCTTCCAAAAATTTAACATTGTGGATTTATAATTAATGTCTAAAAACTTGGATACATTTTGTAAAACCTCTTCTGTATTAGACACTAAAGACTCATATTCTACTTCAAGAAATTGATCTTCTGGTAATTTCTTTTTAAGCCAAGCAGTCTTACGATAATAAATTAAAAAAATTTTTGCTGCTGTTTGGATATCTGGAAAAATCTGATTTTTTACTGCAGAAGCTATAGCATCTTTTGGGTCACGCTTCATATAAATATATTTCGCTTTAGGATAAATTTCATAAACCTTATCTATGAAGCGTGTATTTACTGGAGTTTTATCGCCCCAATACATAATTTTTCCATATTTCTGCAAACTATATGTTGCGTATATTTCGTTAATTAAATTAGACAGCGTTTGTTTTTCTTTAGGCAGTGTTCTAATTTCTTTCTTTAAAGAAGATAAGTCAGTTTCCCAGGTGTAAAATTCTTTATAGGCTTCAAATTCACCAATTAATAAAGATGATAATTCATTCCACGGTAAAAAATCATAGGTTTTGTATAGTTTAATTAGACGCGGTAGGACATAAGATTCTGGTGGAATAACCACCTCATCACCTGCCACCAACATAGAACGCAATAAAGTATTTCCAGAACGACCAAAACCAATTATAAAAAATGGTTCTTTAAAATCATGAATGGTATTTATTTTCCTTCTTTTGGTTAAAAACCGCCAACTTAGATTTGATTTAACCAAAAAAGAAATCGCTCCCGCCGGAATACTATTTTTTATTTTTTCTAACCAATCCATTTAAAAACGATTTTACCTTCCCAAAAAAGGATTATAAAAAGAGGTAATGTTCAATTTTATTTTTAGGTAAAGTGCACAACCCACATTCCAAAAAACCATACTGCATACTGTTGCGATTGCGGCACCAATACCGCCATATAATGGCGTAAGCACAAAAGTAAGCAAAAGGTTGATAAACAGCGCGGCAAGTACAAAGTTTTGATAAACCTTTTGTTTGCCAATCATTTGCATAATAACGCCAACAGAGCCGGAGAGCGAGTTGACCAACTGGCCGGCGCAAAATATAAACAGAATTATATAACCGGCTTTAAATTCTTCGCCAAAAATACCCAGTAGAAAATCGTGAAAAACCAAAATAACCGCCAAAACTGCAACCGTAATCAGGAAATTGAGTTTGGTAGAAAACTGTATTAGTTTTTTATACACGTCTTCTTCGTTTGCGGCATAACTTTTTGCAATTTTTGGCGCCAAAATAGAGTTGATGGCCTGTAGCGTAAAGGTGGTAAGCGTCGCCACTTTTAAACTTATATTGTAAATACCTACATCGTTACTTTCTTCATAAATACCCATTACAAAGGTGTCCATCCAGCCCAATAAAACCAGAATAGACGACGAAAGCATCATGGGAAGCGAGTCTTTTAAAAAATACCAGGAATTGTTTTTAGTCTTAAAACTAAGGGTATTAATCTTGGCAATTACCATCCCCAAACTTAGTAAACTGGTTATTAAAATGGCATAAAAATGCGCTTGCACGATAATAATTGGATTTTTACTGAAGGTGTAAAAAATAACCAATAACAGTAAACCAAACAAAAACCGACTAGGATTATCGAAAAAAGCAAAAATGTGGTTTTGTTTTTTTGCCCTAAAATAGCTGGAGCTTACCAAAGTTAGCGACCAAAAGGGGATTGCAGCTAAAATCCACGGTAAATAAGGTAATAATTCCGGTTTTGGCTCCCGAAACACCTGCATAACAATTGGCTCTCTAAAAAGATAAAGCAGACCGGCCAAAATAGTGCTTACAAAAAAAGATTTTAAAACCGATTTGTAAAAAATACCGGTTTCGGAGTCGTTACGCTCATCTGAAAAAAACCGCACCAGATTAATATCCAGACCAAGCCTTCCTATTACACTTAGAATTAAAAACATAGAAAAACCCAGCGCGATAATTCCATAAATGTCTGCGCCAAATTTTTTTGTGATAAAAAGTGTAAAGAGATAACCTATTAACGTACCGCCCAGTCTAAAGCCCAAAAAAGAAAATCCTTTGGTAAGGATTTCTTTTTGGTCATTATCTTGTAAAAGTTTTTGAAGCCGTTTTTTCATTTCATCGTTTCACCAAAAAATTTGGATTGAGTAAATTCTCTTTGTTGTAACGCAAAGGTTTCTCGTCTTCCATATTGATAACTTCCAGATTTAAACCTTTTAAAATAGCGTGTGCTGCCGCCGTATCCCACTCCATTGTTGGAGCAAAACGCGGATAGATATCTGCTTCGCTATCTGCAATAAGCATAAATTTTAAACTACTACCCATAGAAACGGTTTCGGCGTTGTCAAATTGCTCTATGTATTTTTTGGTTTCATCGTTTAAATGCGAACGCGAAGCTACAATACGTATATTACCGGTTTCGTTTTTAATGAGTTCTAATTTGTGCTGCGGATCCATATTTTCGTCCATAAATGCGCCTATTTCTTTTCCGCCAAAGTAAAGTTTATCTAAAACCGGAGCGTAAACCACGCCCAAAATTGGTGCGTTTTTATGTATTAAAGCAATATTTACGGTAAACTCACCGTTTTGTTTTACAAATTCTTTGGTGCCGTCTAACGGATCTACCATCCAGAAATATTCCCAATCTTTACGCTCGCTGTACGGAATTTTTGCTCCTTCCTCCGAAAGGATAGGAAAATCTGTTTGCTTCAACTTTTCGACAATTGCATCGTTTGCTTTTTTGTCTGCAATAGTAAGCGGACTGTCATCTTTCTTGATTTCTACCCCAAAATCGTCAGAATTGTAGACTTCTAAAATTTTAATGCCGGCATCTCTAGCCGCGTCTATGATTAAGGGAATATATTCTTTTACATTCATAACAAGTTTTTTTAAGCCAAAAAGATAATGCATTTTTTTAGCCGACTGGTAGCTTTAGCATTTATTTTAGATAATCATTCCCGCAGCAACGGTTTCGTTGGTATTGTCATCTATTAAAACAAAACTTCCGGTATCGCGATTGTCTCTATATTCGTCTGCCATCAAGGGCTGGGTGGTTCTTATTTTTACCCGGCCAATATCATTCATTTTAAAATCTTTATCGTCTGTAATCCTATCGTAGGTATTAATGTCTATTTTATACAATACCTCTTTTATTAAAGCTTTTTGCTCGTTAGACGTATGCATAATTGTATATTTTGTTCTCGGTTTGGCATCGTCTGTATTTAACCAACAAATCATAGCATCTATATCTTGCGAGGTTTGCGGTTGGTTGTTGGTTTTAACTATCATATCTCCCCGGCTAATATCTATATCGTCTTCTAAGGATACGGCTACAGACATTGGCGCAAAAGCTTCTTCTATCTCTTTTTCGTACAGGTTAATACTTTTTATTTTGGAAGTAAAACCAGATGGCAAAACAGTAATTGCATCTCCCGGTCTAAAAATACCGCTAGAAACCCTACCGGCATAACCTCTGTAATCTATAAAGCCTTCGCGCTGTGGGCGTAATACTGTTTGCACGGAGAGACGCGCGTCTATTTTATTAATATCGCTACCAATATGTATGGTTTCTAACTCGTGCAATAAAGGCGAACCCTGATACCAGTCCATATTTTGTGAGCGGTTTACCACATTGTCACCATACAAAGCGCTAATAGGTATATACCGAATGTCTTTTATGATTAGCTTAGAAGAAAACTCTTCAAACTGACTAACAATTTTGTTATAGGTTTCTTCGGAATGTTCTACCAAATCCATTTTATTGATACACACAATTATATGCGGAATTTGCAATAACGAAGCGATAAAAGCGTGTCTTTTGGTTTGCTCGATAACTCCGTGGCGGGCATCTATCAAAATAATGGCTGCATTTGCCGTAGATGCGCCGGTAACCATATTTCTGGTATATTGAATGTGCCCCGGTGTATCTGCAATAATAAATTTACGTTTTGGCGTGGTAAAATAACGGTAAGCAACATCTATGGTAATACCTTGCTCACGCTCATCGCGTAAACCATCTGTAAACATGGCCAGATCTACACCTTCGTGTCCTTTTTTCTTACTAGAATTTTCTACGGCTTTCATCTGGTCTTCAAAAATAGACTTCGAGTCAAAAAGCAAACGCCCAATCAAGGTACTTTTGCCATCATCTACACTTCCTGCCGTGGTAAAACGTAATAATTGATTTTTATCTATATGCATGATATTTTTTTTAGCTATAAGCTTTATGCCGTAGGCTTTAAGCTTAATTTTTTTTCGAATTTTTAGTTATGCTATAAGTTTTTTACTCAAATTATATAACTTTCCTTTTATATGGTTCACTTTTTCTGTGAGCAAGTTGTAAATTTTATCATCAAAAAGTTTTAAATCTCTACTTAAAAGAATAAAATATTCTAATTCGTGAGCAGACCCTAAACTTATTTGAACAAACCGATTAAAATCTTTATCGGAATTTCTTCCGCAACCTTCACAAAAATTAGCAGGAATAGAATATGCTGCTCTGCGCATTTGCGATACCATTTGATATTTTTCGCTATCGGGAAAATTTGCCGTTAACTCATATATCTTTATTGTTAGTTGATGAGACAATTTCCAAACTTCATACTTATTAAAATCTCTCATTTTCTATAGTCCAGCTCTAGGCTTTAAGCTTTATTTTTTAATTATGCATTAGGTTCTTTGCTTACAGCCTGCTGCTTAAGGCTTAAAGCAGCGCAAAACGCTACCTAAAAATACCCCTCTTTCTTTCTATCTTCCATAGCGGTTTCAGAGCGTTTGTCGTCTGAGCGGTTGCCGCGTTCTGTTTCGCGCATTGCGGCTACCTCTTTTGCTATCTTTTCTACCGTGTCTGCTTCGCTTTCTATTCCGCCGGTAATGGTAATATCTCCCAAAGTTCTAAAACGTATTTTTTTGGTTACGATTTCTTCATTTTCGTCCAATTTTAAATATTCTGAATTTGGTATCCAAGAACCTTGACGTTTTACTACTTCACGCTCGTGGGCGAAATAAAGCGACGGAATTTGAATGTTCTCGCGCTGAATGTAATTCCACACGTCCATTTCTGTCCAGTTGCTTATTGGGAAAGCTCTAAAATGCTCGCCTTCAAAATATTTTCCGTTAAGGATATTCCATAATTCCGGTCGCTGATTTTTTGGGTCCCATTGTCCAAAATCATCCCGGTGCGAAAAGAAACGTTCTTTTGCCCGAGCTTTTTCTTCATCACGCCGACCGCCACCAATAGCGCAGTCTACTTTGTTGTCTTCAATAGCATCTAAAAGCGTTGTGATTTGTAATTTGTTACGCGTAGCATTTTTTCCTTTTTCTTCGGCCACGCGACCTTTATCTATAGATTCTTGAACCGAACCTACGATTAAACGCGCATCTAAATCTTTTATCAATTTATCACGAAAAGCAATGGTTTCCGGAAAGTTGTGCCCGGTATCTACGTGCATTAATGCAAAAGGTATTTTGCTGGGATAAAATGCTTTTTTGGCCAAATGGGTTACCAAAATAGAATCTTTTCCTCCGGAAAAAAGTATTACCGGATTTTGAAATTGCGCATATACTTCGCGAAGAATATATATAGCTTCCGACTCTAATTCATCTAAATAATTTAAATAATATTTACTCATGATTGGGTAATTCTAATTCCGGGTTAATGACTTTAATAATTCTTTTTATCGAATCTTCTATACTTTCAAAATCCGAATTTATTTGTATTGTTGGGTTTTCGGGTTTTTCGTACGGCGCGCTAATACCGGTAAAATTTGGTATTTTTCCGGCGCGGGCTTTTTTGTACAAACCTTTTACATCGCGCTTTTCGCAAGCTTCTACACTGGCGTTTACAAACACTTCTATAAAATTCTCTTTGCCAACTATTTCTCTAATTTTGTCCCTGTCTTTTTGCATCGGACTTATAAAAGCTGCTAAGGTAATAACTCCGGCATCGATAAACAACTTTGCGGTTTCTGCAATGCGTCTTAAATTTTCTTCTCTGCCTTCTGGCGTAAAATCTAAATCTTTGTTTAGACCACCTCTAATGTTATCGCCATCTAAAACATAGGTTTTTTTGCCTTGCTTGTGCAAATAAACTTCTACCTGATTTGCCAAAGTAGATTTGCCGGAACCGGACAAACCCGTAAACCAAATTAATTTGGAATTATGCTTGTTTTGCTCCCGCCTTTGTTTAACGTTAACGTTATAATCTTGCTTTACAATATTAGTGCTCATGTTGCTTTTCTGCTTCTTCTTCTTCCGAAGAACGTTCGTATTTTAATCCGTAATCTATTTTATACCAAGCTCTTTCGTGCAGGTAATATAACAGCATTTTAGAAATTACTTCTATAAAACCAACTTTTAATCCTGTGTACGGATTGCCCGAAATTACCCATGCCAAAATTATAGTATCTGTGGTACCAATTATACGCCAGGTAATGGTTTTGGTAATGTGCCGGACTTTGCTTTCTTGCGAGCCAAGTAGTTTTTTAAGGTTTACCCGAACCCAAAGCCGTTCGTGCAAATAATATAAAATAATTTTTGAAATAGTTTCGGAAGAACCTACTCCCAAACCTATCATAATATCTCCCGAAACCAACCAAGTTATCAAAATGGTATCTATAGTACCAACCACACGCCAGGTGATGGTTTTTGCAATATGCCGTTTTTGGGATATTTTTCTATTCATTTGGCGGTTTTAGGGGAGTTTTTAAAACTAGTTTTGTTGTAAACTTTTTAAACTTTCCTGCCAGTCTATTATAGCAATATTTAGATTTTTTTTGATTTTTTCTTTAGAAAGCACACTATTTACCGGTCTTTTTGCTTTGGTTTTATACGCATTTGATGCAATTAAATTTACCTTATCTAATTTTTTTGCATTGCTAAAAATTTCTTTTGCAAAACTATACCAAGTAGCTTCGCCTGCGTTGCTAAAATGGTATAAACCATATTTTTTTGAACCGGAATCTATGGTTTCTAAAATTGCCGAAGCCAAATCGTTTGCATTGGTGGGCGTGCCTTTTTGCGCTGTGGTAATTTTTAAAACAACGTCTTTTTCTTCTGCTTTTTTGAGCATGGTATTAAAGAAATTATGCCCGAATTCTGAGTATAACCAAGCTGTCCTAAAAATAAAATAGCGCTCTAATTTTTCCTGTACCACTTTTTCTCCCGCAAGTTTAGAAGCGCCATAAATATTTATTGGGTTAGGAAGATCTGTTTCTTTATACGGCTTGTCGCTGTCGCCATTAAACACATAATCTGTAGAAATATGTATTAAAACACTTTTTTGCTGTATACACGCGTTGGCTATATTTTCTACTGCTTTTTCGTTTATTTTAAAGGCCTTTTCTTTTGCATTTTCGGCTTCTTCTACATTGGTGTAAGCAGCGCAATTAATGCAATAATCGGGTTGATAGTGGGCAAAAGTTTCTTCTACCGCGCTTTTGGAAGTAATGTCTAAATCTGCTTCGGTTTTAAAAATGAGCTTTAACTGTTTATGGTTTTTAGCTATTTTTTGCAAACACATACCTAGTTGGCCGCCTGCGCCGGTTATTAAAACGCTTTTCATTGTAAAAATTGTTTTAAAGTGGGTAATTCAGCATCTTTTTCCGAAAGGATAATATCTTTTTCAGGAATTTTCCAGTCTATATCTAAATCTTGATCGTTATAAATTATACCTCTTTCAGAAGCTTTATTATAGTAATTATCACATTTATACGAGAAAATAACCTCTTTAGAAAGGCTAACAAAACCATGGGCGAAACCGCGCGGCACAAATAGTTGTTTATGGTTTTCTTCTGAAAGTATTGCTCCGTGAACTTTTTTAAAACTCGGCGAATTCTTCCGTAAATCTACCGCCACATCATACACTTTTCCTTTTACTACCCTAACTAGTTTTGCTTGTGCATAATCTCCCACCTGCAAATGCAATCCGCGTAAGCTGCCATATTGCGAAGAAGATTGGTTATCTTGTACAAAATCTTTAGTAATACCGGTGGCTTCCTTAAATTTTTGATGGTTATAAACTTCAAAAAAACTACCTCTGTTATCGGTAAAAACACGAGGGGTAATTAACAGGCAATCTTGTAAGGGCGTTTTTTCTATCTGCATAAATTAGCGGATGTTTTTGGCATAACCACTTTTGGTTAATGGTTTTAACAAGGCATTTAATTCTTGGGCGTTTATATAACCCATTTCAAAAGCTACTTCTTCTATGGCGCCAACTTTTAAGCCTTGGCGTTCTTCTATTACCTGCACAAAATTAGAAGCCTGCATAAGCGATTTAAACGTACCGGTGTCTAACCAAGCGGTGCCTTTATCTAAAATACTTACGTTTAATTTTCCTTTTTTAAGATAGGCATTGTTGATATCTGTAATTTCTAACTCGCCGCGGTCACTGGGTTTGATATTTTTTGCAATTTCTACTACATCGTTATCGTAAAAATAAATTCCGGGCACGGCATAATTAGATTTTGGCTCTTTTGGCTTTTCTTCTATAGAAATAGCAGTTCCGTCTTTATCAAATTCTACCACGCCATAACGTTTTGGGTCTTGTACGTGATAAGCATAAATAATACCACCGTCCGGATTTATATTGCTTTGTAACAGTTTATTTAAACCAGTACCGTAAAAAATATTATCGCCTAAAATAAGCGCTACTTTTTCGTCTCCTATAAAATCTTCGCCAATTATAAAAGCTTCGGCCAAGCCATTAGGATCTTCTTGTACCGCATATTGAAAATCACAGCCCAGGTTTTTACCATCGCCTAGCAATTCTTTAAATAGCGGTAAGTCTTTTGGGGTAGAAATGATAAGAATTTCTCTAATTCCGGCAGACATTAAAGTAGATAAAGGATAATAAATCATGGGTTTGTCGTAAACCGGCATTAACTGTTTGCTAACCGATAGGGTTAACGGGTGTAAACGGGTTCCTGAACCTCCTGCTAAAATAATTCCTTTCATATTATTTATATTTATTTAAATACCAAGCCACGGTTTTTCGTATGCCGGTTTCAAACGTTTCATCTGCTTTCCAACCTAACTCCTTTTCTAACTTAGAAGCGTCTATGGCATATCTAAAATCGTGTCCCGGACGGTCTTTTACAAAACTAATCAAGTCTTTGTGGGATTGCTTGTTTTTTCGCGGATTTATCTCGTCTAAAATTTCACAAATTGTAGTGGCAATGTAAAGATTTTCTCTTTCGTTCTTGCCGCCAATATTATAGGTTTCACCAAGTTTTCCTTTTTCCAAAACTCTATAAATACCTTTACAATGATCTGTTACGTAAAGCCAATCTCTAATGTTTTTACCATCGCCATAAATGGGAATTTCTTCTTCATTTAAAGCTTTTCTAATTATAACCGGTATCAACTTTTCGTCATGTTGGTGCGGGCCGTAATTATTAGAACAATTGGTAGTAACAACCGGCAAACCATAGGTATGAAAATAACTGCGCACCAACATATCTGAAGCTGCTTTAGAAGCACTGTACGGACTGTTGGGAGCGTAAGGTGTTTTTTCTGTAAACAAACCATTTTTTCCTAGCGTACCGTAAACCTCATCTGTAGAAACGTGTAAAAAACGTGCATTTTCAAAACTTTTGGTAAACCGAAAAGGTTCTTCCATCCATAATTTATAAGCGGTTTGCAATAAATTAAAAGTTCCGTCTATATTGGTTTTTATAAAAGCAGAGGGATCTAAGATAGAATTATCTACGTGCGACTCTGCCGCAAAATGTACCACTTCCTGAAATTGGTATTTATCAAAAAGCTCTTTTAACAGTTCTATATCGCAAATATCTCCTTCTACAAAGGTATAATTGGGATGCTTAGGATTCTCTATATTGTTTTTATCGCCGGCATAGGTAAGTTTGTCTAAATTTACAATTTGCACCGGTTTATTGGTTTGCAAAAGATAATTTATATAATTAGAACCTATAAATCCGGCCCCACCGGTAACTAAAATTGTTTTCATAAAATTAATTTTTTAATGCTCGTGCTTTACGGAAAACTATTTGTAATAAGATAAAAACAAAGAACAACAGTATTAATACAAATGGAATAATTACAATGTAGTTACTAGAAATACCTTTGTTCTCTAACTCTTTAGGAGAGCCTATTTTTATGATATTCAAAAAGTTTGAATACATAGAGCGGTCTTGTATCAAATTTCTGTTTTCTCGCTGTAGGGTTAATCTATTGGCCAAAACCTCTCCAAGATCTAAAGAATTGTCAGCGTTATAATATTGAAGTTGTTGGTATGCTCCGGGTGTCTCTTTTAAGCTTTTGGTATAGCCACCAACCAAACTGTCTATTCTACGAATCATTAATTTATTCTCTGTAATACGGCTTTCAATATTGGCTAAATAATCTTTATGGAAAGCTTGATAGTACTCGTTATCCCGTAAATATTCTATAATATGTTTTAATATTTTTTGAGAAGCCGCATCTGTAGGATGGTATAAAATTAGATTATGCTTTTCAAAACTGGTAGCAATTACCTTTCTTTGGCTTTCTTGGTCCAGCAGTTCACTTTCCCTAATAAGGTCGTAAAAATTTTGCTGCTCATTGGTTGTGTTATCCAGAGAAACAACTGGTTTTACTTCTAAAGAAAATCCGTCAAAATTTTCTACTTGTAGCTTATCTAAAAAAGCTTGATTTTGCTTTTTAAATTTAAAATTAACTTCGTTTACCGCGCCGTATAAATATTCTGCACTACCAAAACCTGTAGCCACTACTGCTTCGGTTTTATAGATTTCTTTTGTATTTTTTTCTAGAAAATAACCAATAACTGCTCCTATAACAATTAGAATAATTAGCAGTAGTGCATTTTTCAGTAAAAAATTAATAAAATGCAACAAGGTATTTCCAAGATTGTTGAAACCGTTTCTTAAATACCGAAACAAATCTCCAAGATCTATTTCTTCTTCCTGTTTTTGAGTGGACTTATTATTTTCCATTTCTTTCTAAAAAAATTTGTTCTAATATTTTCTCGGTTATCAAATAAGTAGGTTTTACACCTGCCGTACCCAAACCTCCCGAGGCCAAAGTACTACCGGTTTCTAAAGGATTATCACTAGCATAATATGCGTAACGTACTTTTACGTCTTTTTTAATATTGCCACGCAATTTAGAAGCTGCCTGAATGGCTTTTTGATAATGCGCTCCTTCCATTTCCAAACCTATAACATTCCACGTAGATTCATGAAAGAACCGTAAAATATCTTTGTTTTGCAAAGAAGTTCCTAAAACGGTAATCATAGCACCGCTGCAGATATCTATTCCTTGGCCGTCTAAATCTTCTTTCTTTAATTCGTTTTCAAACGGATAATTATCTGCCGTACCTTCAAATAAATGTGCGTTAGGAATCATAATGTCGCCTTTTTTTCCTTCTAAAATACCAGCTTTTCCCATTATAGAAATTGAGCCAACATCAAGATGAATTTTCTTATTTCCTGTCTCAAAAGGTTTTAAAAGCTCATCAATCGTTTCGTAAGCTTGCTCGCCAAAAGCGTAATCCATCACCACAATTACCGGCGCATTTTCTACTTTGGTTTGAAAACGGTTTTCCGGATAATTTGTTTTGGCTGTATCAAAAATTTGTACGTTTATATTGGTGCCACTTTTATCTTCTAAATAAATCATGCCGTTATCTAAAGCAGCTTTTGTAAGCTTGTTGCGCAAATTACCGTTGGCGGAATTGCTCAAGGCTTCGTAAATACTGTTTAACGGTTTTTCTTTTAATTCTTCTTTTAAGGCTAAAGGTGCAAAAAGCGTGTTCATAACGCTGTGCATATTGGCACTAATAATATGTATTTCTCTATTAAGAAGACCGTTTTCTGCCAGTTTTTCTTTTATGTGGTTGGCCCAAATTTCGCCGTGAAGGTGATGCCCTAAACGCTCGCGCAATACCGGACTAAAAGTAACAATGCGTTTGTTGTTATTTACCACTTCATCTATAGCTAACCTACCCAAATTATAAATAATTTCTAAAAACCTATCGTTATTACCGGGTACACTAAATAAGGGATAGATACCGGTTACTTGATCAAAAGTACGCCCCAAAATATTCGCGGTATGTGTTAATGCAACTTCTCGTTCTGCTTGACTTAATTCTTTTTGATTTACGGCCGCTTCTAACTTTTTCCAATCTCTGGTAACGTTGCCTTTTTCATTAATCATTACCCGACGCATAATTTTATGCGATTCTATAAACAAAAACGTAAAATGGGTAAGTATATCGTAAATTTCAGATCTTCCGCGGGTTACCTCAATATTCATCTGCTCTTGGTCTATACGGTAACAATTGCGTCTTCTCTTTGAAGGAATAATTGGTTTAAAATGCGAGTTGCCGTAACCTTCATCACTGGTAAGGTTGATAAACCTGCATTCTTCTATACCAATTGGTAAACGGTCTATTACGTACAACAAACCGCTTAATTCCATTTTATCTTCGCCTACAGAACCATATATTTCTGGTCTTAAGGTTAATAAAGCTTCGCGCAGGGTTTCTCCCGAAACGCCCATAGGTTTGTAAAAACCGCGGTTAAATAAGTGCCGCATAGTTATGTACAGCCTTTCTATTGCATTAGAGCTTTCTTGCGCTCTGTTTCTGCCTTGTTGTTTTATATTACTCATAAAAACTATAAAATTGTTATACTTTCCAATTTTTTAATTGGTTGGCTATTTTTCTGTCGTTAGATAAGCGGGGTAATTTATTTTGACCGCCCAGTTTTCCTACAGATTTCATATATTTTTGAAAACCATTGGCTTCTATTTTTGTTATTACCAAAGGTTTTAAAATCTTACCGGAAATCAAATCTGCGTAATATGAATTCTGTTCGCATAAAACTTTATCTAACTTCCGGGCAAATATATCTATATTATTGGGTTCTGTATCAAATTCTATAAACCATTCGTGGTAGGGCAAACCCTTTTCCGGATTGGTTTGTGGTGCCACGCTAAACTCGTTGATTTTTACTTTTAATTCCGCGGAAGCTTCTTGCATGGCAAATTCTACTTCTTTAGCAATAACGTGCTCTCCAAAAGCAGAGGTAAAATGTTTAATACGCCCAGAAACTATTACCCGGTAAGGTTTTGTGCTGGTAAATTGCACGGTATCGCCAAGGTTGTAAGCCCAAAGGCCGGCATTGGTAGAAATTATCATTACATAATTTACATTGGTTTCTACCTCGCCAATTGTATAGCGTTTGGGATTTTTGTCATAAAATTCATCGGCTTTTATAAACTCATAAAAAATCCCGGCATTTAAACGCAACAACATGCCTTTTTGATCTTGTTTGTCCTGAAATGCAAAAAAGCCTTCGGAAGCCGGAAAAAGTTCTATACTTGGAATTTTTTTGCCTATTATGCTTTCAAACTTTTCGCGGTAAGGTTCAAAATTTACACCGCCGTAGATAAATAGATTAAAGTTAGGAAAAACCTCTTTTATCTTCTTTCCGGTCTTTTTCTTTATTTCTTCAAAATACATTTGCACCCAAGAAGGTATACCGCTAATAACCGTCATATCTTGCGGTAAGGTTTCTTTTATAATGGCTTGTACTTTTTCTTCCCAGTCTTCTATACAATTGGTCTCCCAACTTGGCAAACGGTTTTTTTGTAAATATGGTGGTACAAAATGCGCTACAATACCGGACAGCCTTCCTGTTTTTATACCGTTTTTTTCTTGCAATTGCGGATTGCCTTGTAAAAAAATCATTTTCCCTTTTACAAAATCTGTTTTTCCGGTTTCTGCAATATAATTTAAAATAGCATTTCTGGCTCCGCTTATGTGCGTTGGCATAGAAGCTTTGGTTAACGGAATAAATTTAGAGCCGCTGGTTGTACCAGCAGTTTTGGCAAAATATAAAGGCTTGCCCGGCCATAAAACATTTTCTTCTGCCGCTACAACTCTGTTTATATAAGGTTTTAAAGCTTCGTAATCGCGTACGGGCACATTGTTTACAAAATCTTGGTGCTCGTGTATTTTATCAAATTTATGGTCTTTGCCAAAAGCAGTTCTACGCGCGGTTTTTACCAATTGTTTAAAAACTTTTTCTTGGGTAATTACCGGATTAGAAGCCCACTTTTTTTGTTGGGCTTTAATTATTTTTGCAAATATTTTGGCGGCAAGTGTTTTTACAGACATACTTATTTTTCAAATTCTAAAAAATCTGTTGGATTTACCGGATACCCGTCGCTCCACAACTCAAAATGTAAATGCGGACCGGTGGTAAACTCTCCGGTAGAACCAACCATTGCTATTACTTCTCCTGCTTTTACCAACTCTCCTTGTTCTTTTGTTAAAGAAGCGTTGTGTTTATACACCGAAATCAAACCATAACTGTGTTCTAAAATAATTACATAACCGGTTTCGGTGGTCCACTCAGAAAAAATTACCGTGCCATCTGCTGTAGCTTTTACGGGCGTATTGATTTTGGTGGTTATATCTACGGCATAATGTTTTTCTGCAGCGTTGTATTCTTGCGATATTTTTCCTTTTACCGGGGCAAACAATTTAAACTCTGTTTTTGCTACGGCTTCTTCAAAAACGTTGTATTTGTCTTCTTGCTCCACTTGATGCCGCAAAATAGAATCTGCCGCAGAAGCGCTTAAATCTATATGCTTGGGCAAACTTTGGTTCCTTAATTCTTCTATAGAATCTTCAGAAGGTATTTCTCCCGGACTTACTTCTCCCGTTAATACTTTTCTAATAGAGTTATAGTATTGGTTTTGCTTATGAATAACTTGTTGTAAAGAATCTGTTTTGTAAACCAAATTGGTAGCTTTTACACGTAATGCCGCAGAAGAATAGCCGGGAATATATTCACGCAACGGGGTAAAAGCAATTAGCAAAATAGTAAGCGCAATTAAAATTATTACCGAAAGCCCAACACTAACAAACACATTTAAACGGGTTAACTTAAAAGCAAACCGCTCTTCAAAAGTGTCTTCATTTAAAATTACCAAACGGTATTTATGCAGTAATTTCTTGGTTAACTTCTTTTTGGGCTTTTTTTTCTGCATTGCTAAATTTTACTCTACAAATATAGGATATTCTATAATTGTGAACGATTTATGCTTGGTATTACCTACAAATTAAATTTTAATTAGTAATTTTGTAGCTATAATAAACTTAGAAATTATGACTTTAGGAATATTTTTAGTCGTTGGGGTGTGGCAATACGTAATTATTGGTGTTGTTATTTTACTTTTGTTTGGAGGTAAAAAAATACCCGAATTAATGAAAGGTCTTGGTAGCGGGATTAAAGAATTTAAAGACGCTTCTAAAGACGATGATAACAACGGAGAACAAAAAGTGAAAGAGAATAAAAATTAGTTTTTTTATATAATAAAATGTAATTCTTAATAATTTGTTAGTTAAGGAATAAAAAAAGCTGAATAGTGATTAAATCATTATTCAGCTTTTTTTAGTTATTTTTTTTGGCTTTACGGAAAGATTAAAAGATGTAAAAAAGTATATAGACATTTCTTCTATCCGAGTTTCTTCCGTAAAGGAAAAGCGAATAGTTATTTTATTCTAATCGTGCAGATTTTAAAATAGATTCCAGTTCAAACATATGATCACGTTTGCTGGCAGAAGGTCTAAAGATAAAACCTTCTAAAACTAGATATCTATTGTTTTTTTCGTCCTTAATGGCATAATTTATAAATGGTCCCGCCATAAATGCGTCTTTTACATCCCAAGTGCCTTTGGTTTCGTAAGCAAAATGTCCGTCTACTTTAGACTCAAACAAATACGGGGCGTAAGCATCTTCTGTTTTTAAGTAACTGCCTTTGTTGGGACCGGGAATATACTTCTGCCCAATAGAGTCGCGCATTTTTATAATATTGGCAATAACGTTGGTATCTTTATCTATAACCTGCATAGGAATTTCGTAAATCAACATTTCCATACTGCCGTTAGGAATGTCTTTTCGTATCCAAACAAAATCTTCTTGTTTTTTTGCATAACGGTAAGCCGAAGGAAAACGTAAGGAAACGCCTAAATTTTCTTCTAAATAAGCATCACTCTCCAAAGATTTTGAAATTCTTCTTTGTTGCTCGTAAATTTCGGTTTGCTTTAAGGCTTTAATTATTTTCTGGTTGTTGTCTTTAAAAAGCGAGATAATCGTATCTGAAGTAGGACCTGCAATATATATTCCTGTTTGAGGTTTGGCAAAGGTATCTTTGGTAATTCTAAAAGAAGCTTGCTTGCGTTTTTCTATTTTAAGGAAAGTTCTATTGGTTTTTACAAAACCTTTAAAAGCTTTAGACGGTATATGGCTAATGGTAAACAAAGGTTCTTGCTGGGGTAAACCTTCTACGGGGCTGGCCAGGGTATCGCGTAAAGCTTCGCCTACTTTACCTTGCCACAAATCATTATCGGTTATTACCGTTAAATGGTTAATACGCCCGGTGCTAGTAGATAAAACAATTTCATTTTTTTCGCCGTTTTTACAGGCAAATAGACTTAAGAACACTCCCAACAATAACAGTGTTTTTTTCATAATAACAGGTTTAGAATAGATAATTACCCGTCAGATACTTTTAGCTTCATTCCGGGTTTTAGCTTATGCCCGCGAATATCATTCCATTTTTGAATATTTTGAACCGTAATACCAGGAAATTTTTTAGAAATGCTCCAGAGGGAGTCACCGCTTTTTACCGTATATATTTTTTGGTCTATAGCAGTTTTCTTTTTCTTTTCTGTTTTAGAAGCGGTTACAGCAACATTTGTAGCTGGCTTACGCGGATAAATAGTGAGATATTGCCCAACTCTAATGTTGTTGCCGCGCAGATTATTCCACCGGCGAATTTTACTTACGCCAACACCATAACGCTCGGCTATTTTTCCTAAATAATCGCCACTTCGAACACGATATCTAATTTTTGCATCTGCTTCTACATAACGCGGCAAACTTTCTTTTTCTTCTTCTAGTTTTTCTTCTACAAAATTGTAAATCACATCTTCGTTAGCCACAAAAACGCCGGTTTCTTTTAAAGGTAAACGTATGGCGTAGTCTTTTCCTTTTATAAAAGGAATAATACCCAGTTTATAACTCGGGTTTAAAAACGAAAGCAATTCTTTATCTATACCGGTTACTTTACTAATTTGCTCAAACTTTAATAATTGTTTTACCTTAATAGTGTCTGTTTCGTAATAAGTAACTTCTGGCTTGTAGGGCTCAAAACCGTGTTCTTTAGAAAATTCAAAAATGTACATTGTTGCCAAAAATGCCGGTACATAACCTGCAGTTTCACGTGGTAAAAAACGTCTCATTTCCCAATAGTTTGTATTGCCACCACTACGTCTTATGGCTTTAGAAACGTTTCCGGGACCAGAGTTATAAGAGGCTAAAGCCAAATCCCAGTCGTTAAACATTCCGTAAAGTCTTTTTAAATATTGTGCTGCTGCTTCTGTAGATTTTAACGGATCCATGCGCTCGTCTACATAACTGCTCACATTTAAATCGTGCATTTTGCCGGTAGCAAACATAAATTGCCATAAACCGGTAGCGCCAACACGCGATTTTGCACGCGGATTTAAGGCCGACTCTACAATTGCCAAATATTTCATTTCTAACGGAATGTGGTACTTGTCTAATTTTTGCTCAAACATAGGAAAGTAGTAGGCGCTTAAAGCCATTAACCGTTCCATAGATTCACGATCGCGTTTTAGGTAATAATGAATAACGCTTTCTAAAGAAGTATTATAACTAATATTAAACGGGGTTTTGGCATCTAACATTGCCAAACGTTTTTTTAAGGTATCTGTAGGAACGTGCTTTATAATTTCATCTTCGGTTTCCAGCTCTTCACTCTTGGCTATTTTACTGATAGCTTTGCGCATTTTGGGATACAAATCAGAATTTATAAGTTCTTTTATCCATAAAGAATCTATTACGGCAGTTTTTTTATAATCTTTTAAAGCAAAAACAACCGAGTCTTTTAAAATCTCAGGAATTGGCGAAATAGTAGTATAATCTGGTATTAACAAATCTGTACTATCCGGATTTGCCGTTTGCGCAGCGGTTTCTTTAATAGGTTGTTCTTTTAGTTCTTTCTGACCAAAAACAACTATTGGTAAAAAGAAAAGAATAAAAAGTACGTTTCGCATAATTTATAAAAGGGGTTTTTTGTATTTCTAATTTTCTAGAGCTGCAATGCCGGGTAAAGATTTGCCTTCTAACATTTCTAACATAGCGCCGCCGCCGGTAGAAACATAACTAACGCGATTTTCTAAACCAAATTGTTTTACGGCTGCAACGCTATCTCCGCCACCAACAAGAGAAAATGTACCGTTTTTGGTTGCCGCGGCAATAGCTTCGCCTATTTTTATCGTGCCTTCTGCAAATTTTTCCATTTCAAAAACACCCATTGGGCCGTTCCACAATATAATTTGAGAAGCCTTTATTATTTCCGTAAAGTTTGCAACACTTTTTGTGCCAATATCCAATCCCATCCAGCCATTTTCTATTGCATCTACCGGCATTGTTTTGGTATTGGCATTTTTATCAAACTTATCTGCTACCACGCTGTCTACGGGTAAATGCACTTCTACATTTCGCTTTTTAGCTAGTTTTAAAATATCTAAGGCCAAATTGAGTTTATCTTCTTCTACCAAAGAATCACCAATCTCTCCGCCTTGCGCTTTTATAAAAGTAAAAGTCATACCACCACCAATTATAAGATGGTCTATTTTTTCTAAAATATTTTCTATCACCGTAATTTTAGAAGAAACTTTTGCGCCACCCAAAATTGCAGTTACCGGTTTTTCTTTTGCATTTAAAACCTTATCCAAATTATTAATTTCTTTTTCTAATAACCTGCCGGCACGCTTGTTTTCGAAATATTTGGCAATAACGGCAGTAGAAGCGTGAGCGCGATGTGCGGTACCAAAAGCGTCGTTTACATAAATATCGCCATGTTTGGCCAATTGCTGTGCAAAATCTTCGTTACCTTCTTTCTCTTCTTGATAAAAACGCAGGTTTTCTAATAAAAGTATTTCGCCATTCTCCAATTTTTCTGATGCTGCAAAAGCTTCGTCACTCACACAATCGTCGACAAATTTAACTTGCACACCCAAAATCTCAGAAACTTTAGAAGTAATATGTTTTAAAGAAAATTTTTCTTCTTTACCAACCGGTCTTCCCAGATGCGACATTAAAACAACTGCGCCACCATCTTCTAAAATCTTGGTTATGCTAGGTTTTGCAGCTTCTATTCTGGTGGTATCGGTAACTTCAAAATTTTCGTTTAGTGGGACGTTAAAGTCTACGCGAATTAAAGCTTTTTTATTACTGAAATTATAATTGTCTAAGGTTTTCATTGGTTTCGAATTTTTCCAAATTTAAAGAATTATTGCTTTTCTAGGGCTTCAAAATAAATTAAAAATGGCTAATTTAGCCGAATATGTTGTTTTCGGAAATTTTAGGTTTAGAACATCTTAAAAATCACCTTTGCGGAAGTGCCGACAGGGGTCGTATACCGCATGCGCAGCTTTTTGTAGGTAAGTCTGGCAGCGGAACTTTGCCCATGGCTATAGCTTATGCGCAATATATTTTATGCAGTAATACCAACTCTGAAAATACTACCGGAAAAGAAGCTTGTAACCTAAAGTTTAAAAAATTGGCGCATCCAGATTTGCATTTTGCCTTTCCGGTGGCCTCTACTGCAAAAATACAAACCAAACCGGTATCCAGTTATTTTTTGGAAGAATGGCGTAATTTTGTAAAAGAAAATCCATACGGAAATTTATTTGATTGGTACCAAGCGGTTGGTATAGAAAGAAAGCAAGGTAACATTAGCGTACACGAAGCACAAGATATTGTAAAATCTTTGTCGTTAAAAGCTTATGAAGGCGGTTATAAAGTAATGCTTATTTGGGGAGCAGACAAACTAAATATGGAAGCCTCTAATAAACTGCTTAAACTTATAGAAGAACCACCTACAAAAACCGTTTTTTTATTAATTAGCGATAATGAACAGCAAATTTTACAAACCATCCGCTCGCGGTGTCAGGTAATTCATTTTCCGCCTCTAGGCGAAAAAGTAATAGAAGAAGCGCTTATCAACTTTAAACAAGTAAACCAAAAAGAAGCTAAAAAAATTGCACACCAGGCGCAAGGAAATTATAGAAATGCTTTGCATATTTTAGAAAAAGACGAAACGGATGCGCAATTTGAAAAATGGTTTATAAACTGGGTACGCACTGCTTTTAGAGCAAAAGGAAATAAAACCGCTATTAACGCATTACTAAATTGGAGCGAAGAAATTTCTAAAGAAAATCGTGAAGTGCAAAAACGTTTTTTATATTATTGCTTAGACTTTTTTAGACAAGCACTTTTGCAAAACTATACGGTAGGCAAATTGGTTTATTTAGAACCTAATGAGAAAAAATTTCAATTAGAGAAATTTGCACCTTTTGTGCATGGCGGTAATATTATAGAGATAGTAGCGCAGCTTGAAGAAGCCATTTATCATATAGAACGCAATACCAATTCTAAAATGGTACTTACAGATTTGTCTATAAAGCTAACCCGTTTATTGCATAGAAAAGAAACAGCTTAGCATATTTCCGTAAAGAAAAATACGCTAAGCTGCACGACTAGAAATTACTCTTTAACATCTTCTGCTTTGTCTGTTTTATTATCTTCTTTATTTAAAGCTTTTAAAACGTCATCTGTGATGTCTTTGCCTTCTTTGGCATACATAATATTGGCGGTTTCGTTAGAGCCAAAAATATAAGTGTAATTATGCTCTTTGCCGTAGTCTACCACAAAATCTTTTACAGTGTCTATTAACGAGTCTATCACCGCATCACTTTCTTGACGCAATCTATTACTTTGTCTTTGCTGTTGCTGCTGCAAGACTTGCTGTTTTTGCATCAATTCTTGCTCTCTTTTCTGTCTGTCTTGCATAGACATGCTTTCTGCTTGTTGTTGGTATTCTTGCACTTCTAGCTGAAAAACCTTGGCTACAGAATCTAATTCGGTTTTGAGCTTTTCCATTTTTTTATTAAACCTACTTTCAGTAGATTTCATTTCTTTATATTCTTTTATCAGCTCTGTATTATCTACATAGGCGGTTTTTTCTGTTTCATTACAAGAAACTAATAATGCAACTGCCGCAATACTTAAAATTAATTTTTTCATGATTGATTT
The DNA here is from genome assembly GCF_006546625.1 of Haloflavibacter putidus. Lineage (GTDB taxonomy): Bacteria > Bacteroidota > Bacteroidia > Flavobacteriales > Flavobacteriaceae > Mesonia > Mesonia putida. The sequence continues at coordinate 398,103 of NZ_VIAR01000001.1, read as the reverse complement.
TTATTTGTACGCAAAAATAAGCATCCTAAATCAAAAATCTTATTTTAAAATAGAATAAATATTTTCTATTAATTTAATTATATTTATAGTTAAATATTATTAAAAATGACGGTGTATTTTTCGATTATAGATAATTTCTTTAAAATTAAGGCATAAATAGACCTAGACGCTACAATAATGCTTTAAATAACCTAATTTGGCTTATTTTTTAAAATATAAATTAAAGATGAATAATTACCGGACTTTTTTGCCTTCAAATTACTTTGTAATCCAATTTGAAAAGCTTTTATAAAATTATTAGACTTATTTTTATACTTTTCGGAAAGTAGACTAACATAAAAAGAATCAAAGGGTAAAGCTTCTGTTTGCACCAATTCTAAATCAAACTTAGAAAATAAGTTTTTTATGCCTGCAGGCGAAAAATGCCAAAGATGTCTAGGCACATCGTAAGCTGCCCAAAATTCCTTATAATATTCTGCATCGTAACTTTTAAAATTAGGAACGGCAACTATTAAACTCCCGTCGTCTTGCAGCAGTTTTTTTATATTTTCTATTTGCTCTTCCAAATTTGGTAAATGCTCTAAAACGTGCCATAAAGTAATTACTGCAAACTTGCTCTTTACATCTTCCAAAGAATTATTTAAAAACACTCCTTTTTCTTTAGCTAAACTCCGTGCCTTTTGGTTAGGCTCTACTCCATTTATTTGCCAATTGTTTTCTTTTGCCAAAGCTAAAAAATCACCGGTTCCTGCACCAATATCTAGTAGCGATTTTTCGCGTTTATTTTGTTTTGTTAATAAACGCAACTTTTTCTTCAGCATAAATCGCTTTACCATTTGATAAATTTTATCGGTAAAACTTTTAGAAGAATCGGTGTGCGAAATATAGGCTTCGCTCTTATAATAATCTGCTAGTTTTTCTCCGGAAGGCTGCGGTTGGGTAATTAGAATACTTTTATCATCATTATAATAAAGATCAAAATTTTCTTGCGATACACTAAAATCTTTACAAGTAAAAGCAATGGTAGAAGGTTGAAGTAATTTCATATTAATAGCTGAAAATTTTTCGGAATTCATGCAGGCGCAGAAGAACCATTCGTTTTTCTAAACTTTTCCCTTTTAGAAGATCTTCGCCATTTTCTCCCATAACCCGAATGTATAAATACTGGTGTTTATTTTGTCTTTCCTTCCGTTCATCATCTTTTGCATCCTGAATTGCTTTCCTCCGTTTTTGCTCATGGGTTTTGCTATCGCGATTCTCTTTGGCATCTAAAATACCTTCCAACAAATTAAAATGCTTGTCATAATCATAAACCGGACTTATATCTACGCGTAATTCTTTTCCTTCCACCAAACTGGTGGTTGTAAAGTAGTACGGATTTTGTGTTTCGGTTAAAACAAAAAAGTCTTCGATTAGTCTGGTTTTTTGAGCAAAAGAGCCATTGTATTCAAAAATATACGTATTTAAAGCATCTTGATTTTTCTGATTTTCTACAATTTTATAGGTAGGTATCTCGGGAGCCCTATGTACATAAAAACAGGACTGCAAGCACAAAAGAACAACTAAGAAAACTACTTTCTTCATTTTTACAGTATTTGTTCCACGTGGAACAATTTACTTTTAACGTCCCATATAAACCAATAAAACAGAAATATCACTAGGACTAACACCGCTAACACGTGAAGCTTGCGAAACCGTTTTAGGTTGAATTTTATTTAACTTCTCACGGGCTTCCATAGACATAGACTGAATATTGAAATAATCAAAATTTACCGGGATTTTCAAATTTTCCAGTCTGTTTAATTTGTCGGCGTTATTTTTCTCCTTTTCGATATAACCCGAATACTTCACTTGAATTTCAGCCTGCTCCAAAATTTCATTATCCAAATCGTTTTCACGAATATACTCCTCTACTTTACGGAAATTACGTACGTCAGATAAATCTAATTGCGGTCGTGCAAAAATTTTGAACATTTTACCGCTTTGTTTTACAGGAGCAGATTTATTTGCTTCTAAAACCGGATTAGCTTCTTCTGGACTAACGCTGGTTTCCTTAAAGAACTCAACGAACTTATTGGCTTGTTCTTTCTTGTATTGCATTCTTCGCAAGCGCTTCTCGGAAGCCAATCCTATCTTATAGGATTTTTCCGTTAAACGGAAATCTGCATTATCCTGTCTTAAAAGCGTACGATACTCTGCTCGCGACGTAAACATTCTATACGGCTCTTCTGTACCTTTTGTAATAAGATCGTCTATTAAAACGCCTATATATGCTTCATTTCTACTCAAAACAAAGCTTTCTTCTTTTTTAACTTGCAGAGCTGCATTAATTCCCGCCATTAGCCCTTGACAGGCTGCTTCTTCGTATCCGGTAGTGCCATTTATTTGTCCGGCAAAAAACAAACCTTTAACCAGTTTTGTTTCTAAGGTGTGCGTTAACTGGGTTGGCGGAAAATAATCATATTCTATCGCATAACCAGGTCTAAAAAATTTTACGTTTTCAAAACCTTTTACAGATTTTAAAGCTGCAAACTGAATATCTTCCGGTAAGGAAGTAGAAAATCCGTTAACGTAATATTCTACTGTACTCCAACCTTCCGGTTCTACAAATAACTGATGTCTATCTTTATCTGCAAACCTATTAATTTTATCTTCTATACTAGGGCAATATCGCGGACCAACACTTTCAATTCTTCCATTAAACATTGGAGAACGATCAAAACCATCTTTTAAAATTTCATGTACTTCCGGAGAAGTGTAACTCATATGGCAAGAACGCTGTTCTGTAAGCGGTTTTGTAATATCTAAATAAGAAAATTTAGCCGGTACATCGTCGCCGGGTTGTTCTATCATTTTAGAAAAATCTAAACTTCTTCCGTCTACCCGCGGCGGCGTTCCGGTTTTCATTCTTCCGGCCTCAAAGCCTAAATCTATCAAATCTGCAGTGATTCCGGTTGCGGCGCGCTCGCCACTTCTTCCTCCGCCAAAATTTTTATCTCCAATATGAATTAATCCGTTAAGGAAAGTACCATTTGTTAGAATTACCGTTTTAGCTTTAATCTCTAAACCTAATGAAGTTTTTACTCCTTTAATTTGATTATTTTCAACCAAAATGCCGGCAACCATTTCTTGATAGAAATCAAGATTTTCGGTATTCTCTAACATTAAGCGCCAATCTTCTGCAAAACGCATTCTATCACTTTGCACCCGCGGACTCCACATTGCCGGACCTTTTGATTTGTTGAGCATTTTAAACTGAATAGCACTAGTATCTGAAACGATACCGCTATAACCGCCCAACGCATCAATTTCGCGAACAATTTGCCCTTTTGCAATACCTCCCATAGCCGGATTACACGACATTTGAGCGATATTTTGCAAATTCATAGTTATTAGAAGTGTTTTGCTTCCCATATTAGCTGCGGCAGCGGCTGCCTCGCTTCCTGCGTGTCCGCCTCCTACAACAATTACATCATATTCCTTTTCAAACATAAACTTTCTATTCGGATTGTTCCACGTGGAACAATTTAATTTTTTCGTCTTCTTTATTGCGCATTATTTCTTTATCGGGAGCGCTTTTATCTTTGTAACCCATTAGGTGTAAAATGCCGTGCGCCATTACTCGACGCAGCTCTTCATCAAAAGTCACACCAAAATCTTGTGCATTTTCTTTTATCCGTTCTGTACTGATAAAAATATCGCCGTTTAATAAACTACCCTCAACATAATCAAAACTAATAATATCTGTATAGGTATCGTGGTTTAAATAATTTTTGTTGATGGTAAGTAAATAAGCATCGTCACAAAATATATAGTTTAATTCGCCGGTAACAAAGTCTTCTGACTTTGCCACCCCTTCTAACCAATTGCGATACTTTTCTGCGTGCGTCAACCGAAAAGCATTTTCACTAAAAAAATTAATCATTAATTTGTTTTAAAATAGTCTTGCACAATTATTTTATAATTTTCGCGCAAAGGTAAGCTTTGACGATTTAAAATTTCAGTAGTATTAAAATATTCTTTAGCCTTTTTTAACTGCTCGTTTAAGGTGTTTTGATACTGTTTCTGATTGGTTTCAGCTTTTCTTCTATTTTCTTTGCCCTGTTCTATATTGGCTTCTTTTAACTTTAGTAATTGATGCTCTAAATTCTGCATTCTTTTTTGGGTTTCAGAATTAAAACCATCTTCTAACAATTTATTCTCAATAAAATCCATTTTTCTAGCAAGACGTTTAGCATTTTTCCCTAAACCTTCTTTGCGTATCATATCTTCTAATTGCATACGCAGCATTTGTTGTTCTTGGAAAATTTGATACAAGCGTTTACTTTGCTCTTCACCATTATCTCCTTGCTGACCTTGCCCCTTACCTTGACCTTGCTGTTTTCCCTGTTGGCTTCCTTGTTGTTTGCCTTCTTGTCCACCAGAATCTTTGCCTTTGCCCTTTTTCTTTCCTTTTTCGCCCTTTCCTTCCTGCATACCTTGCTTCATTTGCTCACTTAATTCGCCTTGTTTTTTGATTATATCCGGTAACTGAAAACCTTTTCCCGGACTATTACCGGATTGTCCGGGTTTAGAATTTCCTTGTCCGGGACTGTTCGCTTGCATTTGCGCATTCATTTGGTCCAAAGATTCATTAAGCATATTAGCCAATTCGTTCGCGCCGGTTAAAGCGTATTGCTGATTAGAAACTCCTTTTCTTATTTCGTTTTGGGCTAGTCTGTCTAAAGCTTTATCCATATTAAATTCAACATCCACAATTTTTTCGGTAATCTTATCAGAGATTATTGGGTTCCGTAAAGCCAAAGCGTATAAACTATCGTCTATAAATTCAAAATTTTCTCGTAAAAGATTTTGCTTGCGTAATTGTTTACCAAAGTCTGGATTGCGGTTATTAATGGTCTTAAAAACTTCCATTAAATCTTCTTGTTCAAAAGAAAAAATAAGCAAATTTTTTAAAATCTGTCGTAACATTTTGGCGTCTTCGGCCTGTTGTTCCATACCGCCCTGCATCATCATTTGTTGCATTTTGGCACTCATTTGTTGCATCTTTTTTGCAGCGTTTTTTTGTTTTTGCTTGGCTTTTTGAGAAGATGGCGATTCTTTTTGTTTTTCTTGCGCGTCTTGCTCTTCTTGTTCGGCTTTTTCTAAGTTTTCTGTAGCCTCTTCTTGATCTTCTTTTACAGATTCTTCTTTGTCCTTATCGCGCGATATATCCATTGGTTTTTTTAATGCCTCATTTTCCTTTTGTAAACTGTCTAATTCCTTTTGGATTTCCTCAAATTCTTTATTTAAATTCTTTTGCTTTTCCGCAGTGTTTTCCTGCTTTTCTTGCTTAGATTGTTGCGACTGTTTTTTAGCCAATTCTTCTAAATCTGAGGCTATTTTCTCAGCTTTTTGTTCTACATAGTAACGCTTGGTCAATTCTAACAGCTGCTCTAGATTCTTTTGTTGATTTTCATTTTTTTTAGAAAGTTGCTCTAATTTTTGGTTAAGCTGCTCTTTGTTAAGCTTTTCTTGGTACTTTTCTATTTCTTCCAGCAACTTCTCTTTCTCTTTTAGCTTTTTTTGGGTTCGTTCTAAACGTTCTTGAAGTTCTTCGTTAAAGGCATCGGGTTTTTCTTTTCGCGCTTCCTTTAAATTCTTTTTCATTTGCTTGGCATATTCCTGCATCATTTTTTCTTGTTGCTTTTGTCGCTGCAGAAAAGATTCTAGCTTTTTCCTGTCATTATAACTAAGTTGTTTTTTTTCTTTTTGCAACTTATCTAAGTCTTTAAACTCTTCTCTACTCTCGCGCATTTTAGACATGGATTTATCCATACCTTTAATCATTTTTTCTTGCTGATTTAATTGCTCGTCGCGCTTTTCATTTTCGGTTAGTTTTCGGTAATTGAAAACGGTAGAATTGGTAGCTTTAAAACCATTAATACGGTCGTTGTCCAGCAACCTAAAAAACAATTGATAATCTTTGCCTGCGTCTACTTCCAAGGCATTGGGAAAAGCATAAACAAATTGATCTATAGTAGCTTTATTTATAGCAATACTGGCAGTTTTTCTATTATTAGTTTCTTTTGTGGGATAGTAAATTACCTGCAAACTTTGCAAACCGTGATCATCGCTCAATTTGCCTTTAAAGTATAATTTATCTGCGTTTAAGCTATCCCGTTTCATCTCTACTTCAATTTCCGGAAATTGATCTTTGACAACTTTTAATTGATAGTTGAGACGTTCGTAATTTTCTAAAGCCTTATTAGATGTCGTAATTTCATAAGGAAAGTTGGACAATATTTGCTTTTCCAATTTAAATTCCGGTTGGTTTTGCTCAAATTGTAAGATGGTGTCGGCATAAAATAACTTTACGAAATTGGTTGCAGCCGTGCGCAATTGCCAATTGACCTTTGTACCTTCGGGAATGGTTGCATTTCCGGTTCCTTTTAAAGTTTCGTTAGATTTCCCTAAATAATCCGGGTAATCTAAATACATTTCAAAGTCTATTAATCGCGGAATTTCGGTTACCTCCAAATTGTATTGCGGAGAGCGAACGCCGTTGGCTTCCAAATAAAAGGAAACATCTTCCTCTAAACCAATAAAATTATAAGCAAAGTATTGATTATTAAATTTTTGCAAATAGTAAGTATCTTGATTAAAAACAATTTTTACATCTTCCGGTTGTATTTTACCTAAGGTTTGCACCTTTAGCTCAAAATTTTGATTTTGATTAACCTTTAAATCTTCGTTTAGAATAAAAAACTTTAATGGCGCAGGAGGTTGGTAGGCTTGCTTATAATTAACAACACGCGTATAACTGTCCGAAAATAGTGCTTGATTGCCTGAAATATAAACTGCCAAAATTACCAATAACGGAATAGAGGCATATTTTAAAAATTTTAGGTTGGTGCGAAAATCAATTGATTTCTGGAAAGGGATTGGTTTTAACTCTTCTGCTTTTTGCTCTATGCTTGCCAATAACAGTTCTGATTGGTTAGTTTTTTCAGAGGTTTTAAGCTGTAAAACATTAAGAAGTTTATCATTAACTTCAGGAAAGTGTTTTCCGATTATTTTGGAAGCTTCAAAATAATTAATTCCCTTAGCAAGTTTAAATAATTTTGTTACCGGATATAAAATAAAACGTGCAAAAAGTGCAATTTCCACTCCTACAAATAACCAGAATAGAACCCTTCTTGCACTACTTTGTAGCCAAAAGAAATACTCAAAAGAAACGGTAAACAAAAAATAAAGTAAGCCAATTGCAAAAAATAGAATTACACCTTTGATTAATTCGTTTACATAAAAACGTCTAATAAAAACTTCTAATTTCTGAATAATTTGCCCGTAATTAGTCATATTCTCTTGAATTTTCTTTCACCTTTAAAAGTACAATAAAAAAATTTAGAGTAAGCTTACCTAAAATGGTTTAACTTTCTAGGTAAATCAAATATCCTCCCAGTTTTATATTCGAGATTTGAATAATTTATACTAATCCATTTTTAAAAATATGACAAGCGACTACCCTAAATTTACTCCGGTTTTTTAAGTATAACGTGAGCGTAGCTTGTTAGGAAGGAAATAGGGTTTTTAACTAAGTAGTTCGTTTTACGCTTTTCTAAAAGATGTAAAAAAGGGAGTTTTTTTCTATAATAACCATGGCCAAAATAGCCAACAAACTCAAGGACTTCATATCCAAGTGAGTGAAATTTTTGAATATATTTTTTAGAAGGCCCTCTACTCCAACTATAATGCGCAGGAAATTTCTCGTGTTGTTGACGATCGCGCGGATTAAATATATCTAGCAATTTATTGGAAAGTTTTTCTGGGAAAATTCTGTTAACCAAAAATGGCAAAGCATACAAAGTAGAAAAACAATGAGCAGTTACTCCTCCCGGTTCAAGTAGTTCAAAAATATTTTCATAATATTGTTTGCCACTTCCTATATGCTCATTTACCATTCGACTAAATATTAAATCATATTTTTTTGAATGATTTTTAATCTCTTGAGTATTACATAAATCTGCCTCCCATGTAGCAAATATCTTCGGCGCTTTTTTTAATTCTTCCGCAGATAAATCATTAGTGGTATAATTTATCCCCAAAGACAATACTGTATCAGAATCGAGTGTAGGATTAGCTCCTGAACCAATTTCCAATACATTCTTGATTTGATAAGAAGTAATTAAAGTACTTAAAAATTGGGGCGCTAGTTCCCAACCGGGAAACGCTGCTTTATTCCGAAACTCGATTAGCATAGTAAGGTATCAACTCATTGGTAATACAAAAATACAATATTATACTTTACCTTCAATATATCTTTTTTGCATCACTAGAATATTCGCAAACATTCATTGTATATTTGTTAAAAATTAGAAATTATGCAAGCAGTTAGAGTACGTTTTGCCCCTAGCCCAACCGGGCCATTACATATTGGTGGTTTACGCACCGCCCTTTTTAATTATTTATTTGCAAAACACCACGACGGCCAGTTTATTTTAAGAATAGAAGATACAGATGCCAGTCGTTATGTAGAAGGAGCAGAAAAATATATTAAAAACGCTTTAGCTTGGGCTAATATTCCCTATGATGAAGGCCCGGAGCAAGAAGGCAAATACGGGCCATATCGTCAAAGTGACCGGAAAGAAATCTATGCAAAATATGCCGATAAACTTTTAGAAAGCGGCCACGCTTATTATGCTTTTGATACTGCCCAAGAATTAAATTTGCAACGCGTTAATTATGAAGCAGAAAAGAAAACCTTTATTTATAATTGGCATAACCGCAAACAGCTTTCTAACTCTATTGCATTATCGCAACAAGAAGTACACGAAAAATTGCGCAATGGCGAGCCGTATGTGATTAGGTTTAAAACTCCCGAAAAAGAAACCTTGCATATGACCGATGAAATTCGTGGAGAAATACAAATTGATACCAGTACTTTAGACGATAAAGTACTTTTTAAAAGCGATGGCATGCCCACTTACCATCTAGCCAATATTGTAGACGATCATTTAATGCAAATTTCGCATGTAATTCGCGGAGAGGAATGGTTACCTTCTATGGCTTTACACGTTTTACTCTATAAAGCTTTTGGTTGGGAAGCGCCAAAATTTGCGCATTTGCCGCTTATCTTAAAACCAACCGGAAAAGGAAAGTTGAGCAAAAGAGACGGCGATAAAATGGGCTTTCCGGTATTTCCGTTAGAATGGAAAAATCCGGAAACCGGCGATGTTGCCAGTGGCTATCGCGAAGAAGGTTATTTGCCAGAAGCGGTAATAAATATGCTGGCGTTTTTAGGTTGGAACGAAGGAGAAGGTTCGGAAAAAGAAATTTATTCATTACCGGAATTAGTAGAAGCTTTTAGCTTAGCACACGTTTCTAAATCTGGTTCTAAATTTGATCCAGAGAAAACAAAATGGTTTCAACACTATTATTTACAGCAAGAAGACAATAAAAAATTGGCAACCCAATATTTTCAAATTTTAGAAGAGAAAGGTGTAAAAACTACTATAGATTATGTTACCGAAGTAGTAAAAACCATTAAAGAACGTGCCGAATTTGTTAGCGATTTCTGGAGTTTAAGCTCTTTTTATTTTGAAGCTCCAAAAGATTTTGATTCCAAGGCAGCCAAAAAAGCCTGGAAAGAAAATACTACCACAATAATGGTACAAGTTAAAGAGCAATTACAAAAAATAGAAGATTTCTCACAAGATAGCCTATCAAATAATTTAAAACCTTGGATAAAAGAACAAGGTATTGGTTTTGGAAAAGTTATGCAACCTTTACGCCTAACGCTTGTTGGCGAGATGAAAGGCCCAGACTTGTTTCATATAATGGCTTCTATTGGAAAAGAAGAAACCTTAAAGCGAATAGATTATGCTATTAATTATTTTGATTAGAAAAAATTTATTCATTTGACAGAATTTAAAACCGTTTTTATATAAAAGCGGTTTTTTTATTGCTTTACGCGGAATGGAAGTTCGTAAAAAAGAGCTTTTAAAATTCTTTTATTGCATTTGTTTACGGAAGGAATCTTGCTCGAATAAGGTTTTAAAAACTCTTTAAACACTTTATAAAGCAAAAATATTTGCGCTTTCGCTAATAAAAATTTAAGTATCTTACCACGTTTTTAAACTATACTATTATGGGAATGTTTTTATTAGGCTTTATCGTCTTACTGGGATTAATTATTTTAATTAGCGGAATTTTTACTGTAAGACAACAAACCGCAGCCGTTGTAGAACGCTTTGGTAAATTTTTAAGCATTAGAAGGTCTGGCTTACAGTTAAAGATACCATTGGTAGATAAAATTGCCGGCCGTATAAATTTACGTATTCAGCAGTTAGATGTTTTGGTAGAAACCAAGACCAAAGACGATGTTTTTGTGCGTTTAAAAATCTCGGTGCAATTTCAAGTATTACGCGATAACGTTTACGATGCTTTTTATAAATTAGAAAGTCCGCAAGACCAAATCACTTCCTACGTTTTTGATGTAGTGAGAGCAGAAGTACCTAAAATGAAATTAGACAGTGTTTTTGAGCGCAAAGACGATATTGCCAATGCCGTTAAAGCAGAACTAAACGATGCAATGATAGATTACGGCTATGATATTATTAAAACCCTGGTAACAGATATTGACCCAGATGTACAGGTAAAAGCTGCTATGAACCGCATTAATGCTTCTGAAAGAGAAAAAGTTGCAGCCGAATACGAAGCCGAAGCAGAGCGAATTAAGATAGTTGCAAAGGCTAGAGCCGAAGCAGAGAGTAAACGCCTTCAAGGGCAAGGAATTGCGGATCAGCGTCGTGAAATTGCGCGTGGTTTAGAAGAATCTGTAGATGTTTTAAACAACGTAGGTATAAACTCGCAAGAAGCATCTGCGCTTATTGTGGTTACCCAGCATTACGATACGCTACAATCTATTGGTGAAGAAACCGATACTAATTTGATTTTATTACCAAACTCGCCTCAAGCCGGAAGCGATATGCTAAATAATATGATTGCTTCTTTTACCGCATCTAACCAAATTGGCGAAAAAATGAAAGAACAAAACAAAGCTAAAGGCATTGTAAATAGAAAAGATAAAGCCAAGAAAAAATTAAAAGATAACAGAAACGAGCAAGAAGATAATGACAATTTGTATGATGAAAATAAAGACCAATAAAATTTAAAAAGCTAAAATTAGCTTCGGGTTTTACCTACAATTTTAGCCTTCTGAATACCTAAAATTTTATTTACTGCTTTTAATATTAAAGCTTTTTTTGCAATAGAAACCGCTACGTTGGTTGCAATATTTATAGGCGATAAGTCTTCTTTTACATCATTGATGCTAAGTTTAATTTTTTCCTTATCTATTTGCGTTTGCAAACGTAAAATTTTAAGGTCGTGGTTTACTTCGTGATAAGATTTATAAGTTTTCATCGTCCGGTTTTTCTTGGTTATTAACGGTCTGATTTTCTAAGGTCTTATCTAAAACTTCTTCTTGCTGATCTGATGTAAAATATAAGGCCGAAACTTTTTCGAGTATAATTTTGTCTATCAAAGGCCTTCCGAAAAGTAAAATAAATAAGAAAAGTAAGAAATAAATACCTCCCATAATCAAAAAACCTAACGTATAACTTCCTATTGCGTTACCAATAAGAAATGCGCCGGCTACAGATATAAAGGCCAGAAACATAAAGAAAAGACTACCCATTAATAAAATCTTAATTAAAGCAGAAGAAAATTTTGTAATTTTCTTAAAAGCATCCAACTTATAATATTCAAGCATACTTTGCACGTATGCTTGAATATTTTCATTAAGGTCGTTAATGTGGTTGGTTAGATTGGAAAGACCCATAAAGTTTTATGCTAATTTTTTGCCTTTGGTTTTAGCCTCTTCTTTTTGGACTTCTTTTTGTAAACGTGCATTTTTTTCACGCAACTCTTCCAATTTACTCTCCATTGACTTTAAAATATCGTCTGCTTTATAACTTGCAGAAGATAAGGTTTCTTCTAAACGTGTTTCAAAATTCACCTTTGCCTTTTGAGCAGTATCGCTTAGTTGTGAAGTTGTTTCCTTCATTTGTTTATCAAACCTACCCTTTGCTTTTTTTGCTTCTTTATTAAGTTTTTTACGTGTTTTTACACCAGAATCTGGTGCATATAGCATACCTATTCCCGCGCCTATTGCTGCTCCGGTTATCAATGCTAAGAAAGTATTTCCTGAATTTGCCATGGTTATTGTTTGTTAAGTTAACATATATTTGTCTCAAAAGTACAAAACATTCGTATTCTTGCTGTTAATAACCGGTTAATATCTTAAATACCTATGCTAAAATATTCTTAATTATTTTTTCTTAGCCCAAGAATCGCGCAAGCTTACTGTTTTATTAAAAACCAATTTTTCTGCACTACTCTTCTTATCTACGCAAAAATAACCAATACGTTGAAACTGAAAACGATCTAAGGTTTTAGCACTTTTTAAACTCGGTTCTACAAAACCGGTAGTAACATTTAACGAGTTTGGGTTTACAAATTCTAAATACTCTTTTTCTTTATCTGCAGTTGGATCTTCTACCGTAAATAAACGGTCGTACTCGTTAACTTGTACCGGTAAAGCGTGTTTTATAGATACCCAATGCAACGTGCCTTTTACTTTGCGTTTTGCTTCTTCAAAATCGCTACCGCTTTTGCTTTTTGGGTCGTATGTACAATGAACTTCTATTACATTACCATCATCGTCCTTTACACAATCGTTAGCTTTTATAATGTAAGCATTTTTTAACCGCACTTCTTTCCCTAACTTCAAACGGAAAAATTTGCGGTTTGCCTCTTCCCTAAAGTCTTCTTGCTCTATATAAATCTCTTTAGAAAAAGGTAATTCACGGCTTCCAGCAGTTTCGTCTTCGGGATTATTTTCTGCCTCTAACCACTCTTCTTCTTGCTCATAATTGGTAATTACCACTTTAAGCGGATTTAAAACACCCATTACCCGCGGCGCGGTTTTATTCAGATCTTCTCTGGCGCAAAATTCTAAATGCGACATGTCTATCATATTTTCGCGCTTACCAACACCAATAGATTCGGCAAATTTTCTTATAGATTGCGGTGTGTAACCTCTTCGGCGTAAGCCAGAAATAGTTGGCATTCTGGGATCGTCCCAGCTTTCTACCACATTTTTTTCTACCAATTGTGCCAATTTGCGCTTGCTTACCACCGTATGGCTTAAATTACGTCTTGCAAACTCACGTTGCTTCGGTAAAAAATCGCCGGGTTGCTTAATTTTTTCTAAAAACCAGTTATACAATTCGCGGTGCGGTAAAAATTCTAAAGTACAAAACGAGTGCGAAATACTTTCTATAAAATCGCTTTCGCCGTGTGCCCAATCGTACATTGGGTAAATTTTCCAATTATCTTTTGTGCGATGGTGTGTTTGGTGCAAAGTTCTGTACATAACCGGATCGCGCATAAGCATATTGCCGGCAGCCATATCTATTTTCGCACGTAAAACGTGCGCTTTTTCTTTGGTTTCGCCATTTTTCATGGCTTCAAAAAGTTCTAAATTCTCTTCTACGCTACGATTTCTGTACGGACTTTCTTTTCCCGGTTCTGTAGGCGTTCCTTTTTGTTGCGCAATCTCGTCAGATGTTTGGCTGTCTACATACGCATTGCCATCTTTAATAAGCTTTACCGCCCAATCGTACAACTGCTGAAAATAATCTGAAGCATAACATTCTTTTTCCCATTTAAAACCCAACCACTCTACATCGCGTTTTATAGAATCTACATATTCTTGTTCTTCTTTTATAGGATTGGTATCGTCAAAACGCAAATTTACCGGCGCATTGTATTTTAATCCTAAACCAAAATTAAGATTTATCGAAGATGCGTGCCCAATATGCAAATAGCCATTGGGTTCCGGCGGAAATCTAAACTTTAAATCTTCTTTTTTATAATCGTTTTTTAGGTCTTCTTCTATAATTTGCTCAATAAAATTAAGCGATTTTTTTTGCTCTGTCATAAGTACAAGGTATAAGCAACAAAGTTATCAAAAATAAAAAACTTGTAGAACGCTAGGTTTAAAGTATTTTCAAAATATAATCGGAAAGTATAAAGAAGGTAAAATTTTCTTTACGGAAGATTTCTTTACGGAAAAAAAACCTATTTCAGTAAAATTATACTTCAAATGTTTTTTCCAACTCCATTTAAGATTTCAGCGACTATTACTACCAGAATTTTTAACGTTATATAAATATACATCCGCGCATAAAATTTTTAATTTTAAACCCCTACCCCAACTTAAAGATAAAAGAAGTTAGAAAAATAAGTGTTCAAGTTCGCTTTCGCGGAATTTTTTAAAAAGTAGAACCATTAAAATTATAGTTTATGAGTGAATTGGGTGAGATTTTATTATACGCTGGTTTTTCTGGTATAACCGTAATTATAGGCGGATTCTTAGCGCACTATTTTACCAAAAAATCTAAACAAAGTAAACATCGTACCATTTTTAACCACAGTATAACCGCCTTTGGTGGTGGGATAATACTTTCTGCCCTAGCCATGGTTTTAGTGCCTAAAGGTATGGAAGAATTAAGTTTAGCCCCGGTTATAATTTGGTTTGTTCTGGGCTCGTTAACCTTTTTTCTTATCGATAGATTTTTAGAAAAAAAAGGCGGTCAAATAGCACAGCTTCTCGCTATGTTAATGGATTTTATACCCGAGTCTATTGCCTTGGGAGCTATTTTTGCCACAGATACCAAAACCGGTATTTTGCTGGCTATTTTTATAGGTTTACAAAACCTACCCGAAGCCTTTAACTCTTACCAAGATTTACGTAAAAGCAACTTTAGTAACCAAAAAACTTTATGGCTTATGTTTGCTTTGAGCTTTAGTGGTATTGTGGGCTCGTTAATTGGATATTTCTTTTTGCAAGACCAACCAGAAGTAACCTCTTCTTTAATGCTTTTTGCAAGTGGTGGTATTTTATATTTAATTTTTGAAGATATTGCACCACAAGCCAAATTAGAACAAAGTTGGTTGCCGGCCTTAGGTGCCAATTTAGGATTTTTAATTGGTATTGTAGGCGAGAAATTAATTGGTTAAACGCGTAGAAAAAGTTACCTTAGTACTTAAAAGAAGTATTTGTTATGGAAAAAATACGTTTAAACAATATTAGGGTTTATGCCTACCACGGTTGCTTGAAAGAAGAAGAAAAAATTGGTAGCGATTATTTGGTAAATTTAACCGTATACGGCTATTTAGAAAAATCTGCTTATAGCGATAAGTTAGAGCATACCATAGATTATGTCTCTCTTAATAAAATAGTAAAAAAAGAAATGGCCAAACGCTCTAAATTGCTAGAACATGTGGCACAGCGAATTTTAGATAGAATATTTGAAGAGGAAGAAGAGGTTATAAAAGCAGACGTAGAAGTCTCTAAATTAAATCCACCCTTGGGAGGAGATGTAGAAAGCGTTACAATATGTCTATCTAAAGAACGATAATTTTATTGCTATTTGCAAAAATTTATTACATTTGCATTCCTCTTACAAAAGGTGCCGTGGCCGAGTGGCTAGGCAGTGGTCTGCAACACCATCTACAGCGGTTCGAATCCGCTCGGCACCTCAAAAAAAATCTCTTATTTTTAAGAGATTTTTTTATTTCTTACCGTTTGGTAGAATGGTTTCTACCTGGTTTTCTACTTGCTCTAGCTCTGACGGAAACAAGCCTCTGCTTATTAAAATTGCACCAAAGACCATAATCGCAATGCTTATACCTCTTTTAATACGGTAAATACGAATGGGGGTTAATTTATGGTTAAGCTTTTTTGCTAAGAGTATTTTTAGTAAATCTAGAACAAAATAGGTTCCTATCACAGTCATAAAAAATACCAAAAGACGCTCTGGATCCATATTCATCGTGGGGCCAAAAACTATAATTAAACCCAGCCAAAAACCCAAAACACCTATATTAACAAAATTCAGTAAAAAGCCTTTTACTATAAGCCCTATAAAATCGCTTTTTTTGAGTTTTCTAAGTTCTGTATCTTCTGGATTAGGAACTATTTTTTTCTCTTTTACAAAAGTTATAATGCCGTAAGTGGCTAAAATACAACCGCCAAAGACAAACAAAGCCGGATCGTCTTTAATACTGTTTAATAGTTTACTGGTACTAAAATAAGCAATAGATAAAAATACCACATCTGATAGGATAACGCCAACATCAAAAAAAACAGCAGCTCTAAAACCTTTTATGGCAGCGGTTTCTAACAATACAAAAAAAACCGGGCCTAATAAAAAAGCCAAGAAAAATCCCAAGGGTATGGCCGAGAGTATATCTTGAAACATTAAATTATATCTTTTTAAACCTAAACGTTATTGCGTTTTTAATTTTTGCTGATAATCGTTCCGCCAAAGGTAGTTTTTTGTTTTAAAGTAGAAGGATTGCCATAAATATAAATTGTACCGCCTGCGGTTACTTTAGCATCGCAAGATTTACTGGCAAAAACATCTGCACTACCGCCGGCACTTACTTTAACTTGCGTGGTTATACTTTCTAATTTTTTGGCTTCATAACTACCGCCGGCTTTTACGGCTACTTCTTGTTGCTTGGCAGTACCTTTGGCTAATATACGGCCGCCACTATACACCTTAATAATTAATTTTTCTACTTCTAATTGCGTGATAATTTGTGCACCTTCTTGAGCAGATAAAGTAAGTTCTGGTTGTACTATTTTATCTTGCACTTCTATAACAGAACCTTCGTTTACATCTAAAAGCTTTGCGCCGGTATAATAAATTTTAATTTGAATTATATCGTCTTCAAAAATTTCAGATAAGCCGGATTTAATCCGTAAAGTACCATCTTTTACCTTTACGCTTAAGTCTTCTTTTGCTATATTTTGTGCTACAACCTTGTTTTGGTCGCTCTTTATTAACGTAGCTTCTATTTTGCTGTAGAGTTTGATTTCCGTAAAGTCTTTATCTATAAAAAACTCTACGTTTTGCGCATTTACTGCAAAAGTGCAACTAAAAAGGAGTAATAAACCAAGTATATTTTTCATTGTTAATTATTTAATATTTACTGGCTAAGTAAGGAAAAACCTTCCACCAATCTACATCGCCTTCTTTTTTACCCAAACGTACAATAATTAATTCTTTTTCTGGATTTACATAGACATATTGCCCTAAAAAACCATCCATTAGAAAATCGCCATTAGCAGTTGGTAACCAAAATTGATATTGGTAATAAGCCGCACTACCATTGCTGGTATCTATTTTGGTTGAGCGTTCTACCCAATCTTTTGGTACTATTTGTTTTTCTTGAAATTTTCCTTTTTTGAGGTATAATCTTCCTAATTTGGCATAATCTATAGCTGTTGCATTTAGACAGCAAAAGCCTTTTTCTATGCCGTTTTTCTTATCTAAACTCCAACTGGTATTATATTTTGCACCAATTGGTTGCCATATTTTTTCTTGTAAATATTCTGAAACTGTTGTTTTGCCCAAAGCACGATCTAAAACCATAGTTAGTAATTGGGTAGAACCGCTGGTATATTCAAAAGTGTTTTCTGCTTTGGGGTTTATTTTTAAGCGTTTAGATTTTTTATCTAAATTTCTACCGTAATAGAAAGCGGCAGCATCTGCAAACGGACTGTAATAGCTTTCGCTGAAATCTAAACCGGAAGTCATTTGTAGTAATTCTTCTAGCCTGGTGTTTTGCAGTTTCTTATCTTTTAAATCGTCTACGTATTTTCCTACAGAATCGTTTACACTACCAATATACTTTTCTTCTATGGCAATACCAATAAGCATAGAAATAACAGATTTTGCCATTGAAAAAGAGGGTACAACAGAATTTTGTTTGTACCCGTCAAAGTATTTTTCGTAGTGAATTGTATCGTTTTTAATAATAAGAAAGGCTAGCGTATTTTGCTCTTCTAGATACTTTTCAAAAGACATTTCTACTCCTGTAGAGTCGTTTTTATATTTTTTAGGAACTTTTGCATTTGTCGTTTCCGTAAAGTGAAAAGTAGTTTGTGGAGCTTTAATGGTTCTTTTTGGAAATTTTTTATGGTCTTTTACATCTGCAAAATTATAGACAATAAACCTGCCTACCTGGCAAGAAGTCAAGTTTAAGAGCAAACCCATCCCAAGCACCAAAAAAACCAATTTTATCTTCACACTGCTTATTTTTTACACTTCTACTTCTTCTCTACTGCCTATTAAATTAAAATCTAATTGGCGTCTTACCAAATCTGCATTTTTTACCGTTACATAAACTTCGTCCCCTAACTGATAGGTTTTGGAGGTTTTTCTTCCTACAATGGCATATTTTTCTTGAACAAAATCAAAATGATCTTCTTTAATATCGCGCAATCTGATCATGCCTTCGCATTTGTTTTGCTCTATTTCTACAAAGATACCAAAATCTGTCACCCCAGAAATTACGCCTAAAAATTGCTCGTTTTCATGATCTTTCATGAATTTTACTTGCATATATTTTATAGAATCGCGTTCTGCGTTGGTAGAAAAGACTTCCATATCGCTACAATGCGCGCATTTTTCTTCGTATTTCTCTTCATCTCTAGATTCTTTACCATCTAAATAAGCTTGCAGTAAGCGATGCACCATTACATCTGGATAACGACGTATGGGCGAAGTAAAATGCGAATAATAATCAAAAGCAAGGCCGTAATGCCCTATGTTTTTGGTACTATAATAAGCTTTGCTCATTGTTCTAATTGCCAAAGTATCTACCAAATTTTGTTCTTTTTTACCTTCTACATCTTTTAGCAAACCGTTAATGGAACTACTAATATTCTTTTTGGATTTTAAATTGAGTTTATGCCCAAATTGCGATACCAAGTTTTGTAAAGCGGCTAATTTTTCGTCGTCCGGCTCATCGTGACAACGGTAAACAAAAGTTCTTTCTGGTTTCATTTTTCCTACAAACTCAGATACTTTTTTATTGGCCAACAGCATAAATTCTTCTATTAATTTATTGGCTTCTTTTGCTGTTTTAAAGTAAACGCCAATAGGTTCTTTGTTTTCGTCTAAATTGAATTTAACTTCTACCTTATCAAAAGAAATAGCTCCTTTACTCATACGTTTTGCCCGCATTTTTCTAGCTAAGCCGTTTAAAGTAGAAACTGCTTCTACAATTTTAGGATCTGCGGTATAAGCTTTTCCGTTTATAGCAATTTTTGACGGAATTTCTCCGTTGTTATATTCTATAATATGTTGTGCTTCTTCGTAGGCAAATCTAGTGTCGCTATAAGTTACCGTTCTACCAAACCATTGGTTTTTTACCTTAGCGGTTTTATCTATTTCGAATACTGCAGAAAAAGTATATTTTTCTTCGTTGGGACGCAAAGAGCAAGCATTATTAGAAAGTACTTCTGGCAACATAGGTATTACTCTGTCTACCAAATAAATAGAAGTTGCTCTATCGTAAGCTTCTTGGTCTAAAATGCTGCCCGGCTCAAGATAATGCGCAACATCTGCAATGTGAATTCCTATCTCGTAATTGCCATTTTCTAAAACTTCAAAACTCAAGGCATCGTCAAAATCTTTAGCATCTTTAGGATCTATGGTGAAAGTTAAAGTTTTACGCATATCTCGCCTCTTTTTAATCTCTTTTTGCTGAATAGAGGTGTCTAATTTGGCCGCATACTCTTCTACTTCTTTAGGAAAATCGTGCGGTAACTGATTTTCTGCCAAGATGGCTTGCATTTCTGTTTCGTGTACGCCGGGTTCTCCTAAAATTTCTACAATTTTACCAAATGGCGAGTCGGCAGATTTTGGCCAATCTTCTACTTCTGCAACTACAACGGTATTATCTGGCGCGTCTTTGGTTTTCTTTTTTGGTATAAAAATATCGGTATACATTTTAGAGCCTTTTACCTCTACAAACCCAAAATCTTTTTGCATACGTAAAATACCTATAAATTTGGTTTTATTACGCTGTAAAATTTTTGTTACTTCGCCTTCGTTATTGCGGTTTCCTCGTCTTTTGTAGATATAAACTTGCACCAAATCACCATCAAAGGCTTTATTTAGGTTTTTATTGGGTACAAAAATGTCTTGTTCTAAACCTTCTACAACAATATATGCATCTTTTTTAGAAGTTAGATCTACAATCCCCTCTACATAATCTCGTTTTTGGTTGGTTTTAAATTTGCCTTTATCTGTTTCTAAAATTTGCTTTTTACCGGCTAAGTGCGCCAATTTTCTAATAATTTGGTTCCGGCTGTTTGCATCATCTACTTTTAATTTTGCAGCTATTTGTTTGTAGTTTAGCGCTTTATTCTCTTTGCGGAGTATATCTAAAATCTTTTTACTCAGATTGGCTATTTTGTTGTTCTTCTTTTTGTTCTTGTTATTTCTTGTCATTTATAAAATTCTATTTCCTTTTTAAAAGTACGGTTTAAATTTGATTTGAAATGGCTTTGCCATTAAAGTTTTGTTAAGTATAGAGTGGTTTTAGGCTAACTAAGGTAATAATGTTAAGGTTTTAATTACTTTTCCGTAAAGCATAGCAAAAAGTCTATTTACTAATTGAGAAATTACGGTTTTATTTTTAGCAATGCTGCAAAAATAAGTAAAGATTATGGTATTATTATTAAAAAATTACTATCAAATCGGTACAAATAGTAATAAGACGCGGGATCTATAAAGTTATTTGTTATTTACTCTTAAAAATAATTTAATATTTTGTTAAAATTAAACTAATTTTTTATAAATTTGTAATTATATAATTTTATGACCGTTATGTCACAGTCCAAAAAATTACTTTTATATTTTATAATTATCTTCCTAGTAGGACTGGTAACGGTAATGGTATTTATTAATCTTTCTTTAGATAATACCATTCCTACAGAAGTTACACGTCAAACTCCTTCGGCTTCTGTAAGTTATACTTCTTAATTTTTTATTTTTGCGTACCTTTAGCAGAAAATTTGTATGCATAATTACATTTGTTTGGCAAGGTTTACCTATACCTTTGAGTATGCTGTTTTAAAACTCTTATTGCAGCGCGAGGGTCTACGTTTTTATTTTGAAAATGAAACCTTGGTAAACATAGCTCCTTTTTATTCTAACGCTTTGGGCGGAATTGCCCTAAAAGTTCATCCGGAAGATGTGGGCGAAGCTACGCAAATTTTAACCGACTTTAAAAATCAATCTCCTTTAAAAAAAGTTTAGTTGTTGTTAACACTATATATAATCATCTTTTCTTTTTTATAAATTTTTAAAACTAAAATGATGTATATTATTGCTTGTTAATAGCGGGATATTAAAACTAATATCTATTAGGAATTTACAATAATACTAGAACATAAACAAAGTGTTATGAAAATGTTAATAGTAAATACTTGACAACAAAGGCATTTATAAACTTTATCAACATTTGTTTACAGCTAGTATGTGTGAAAATTGTTTATTTTTTGAATTAAAAATAGATGTTTATAAGTAGGTTTTGGTTCTTGATAACTTCTCAAGAAATTCTGACAAATCTATTTTGATATACCGAAAATTTGTCCCTATTGAAAAATATTTCTAATAAACAAAAATAGCTTATCAAAACTAATCCCAAGTTATGCACAATTTCTGTTAATGGTTAGCCCTATGAAAACTAACAGATTAGCTTTTTTAATTAACAAGCTAAAAATTGTGGGTAGAAAATGCTTTCTTTACCTTTGTAAAACACTATAAATACTATACTTATGAAAATTGCAATAGGTAACGATCACGCCGGTACGGCTTACAAAAAAGCGCTTGTTAATTATCTTAAACATCAAAATATTACCACCAATAATCACGGTACAGATTCTGAAGATAGTGTAGACTATCCAGATTTTGTGCATCCGGTGGCAAAAGAAGTAGAAGATAAAAAAGTAGATTTTGGTATTATAATTTGCGGAAGTGGAAACGGCGCTGCTATGACGGCCAACAAACACCAAGATGTGCGTGCTGCTTTATGCTGGAACGCAGAAATAGCCGAGCTGGCCAGAAAACACAACAATGCAAATGTACTTAGCATTCCTGCCAGATATGTTTCTGAAGATGAAGCTTTAGAAATGCTAAAAGTATTCTTATCTACAGAATTTGAAGCCGGTCGTCATGAACGTCGCGTAGAAAAAATTGCTTGTAAATAAATAATAATGAGCCACGATCACCAACATTCTTCCGCGTTAAGCAGTAAAAATTTAGTTATTTCTATTGTGCTAAATGTTATTATTACCGTAGCGCAAGTTATTGGTGGTTTTATAAGTGGTAGTTTGTCGTTGCTTTCTGATGCGCTTCATAATTTTACAGATGTAGTAAGTCTTCTTATAAGTTTATTGGCTAATAAAATGGCCAAAAAAGATGCTTCTTTAAATAAAACATTTGGCTATAAACGCGCCGAAATAATCGCTGCGTTTATCAATGCTGCTTCTTTAATGGTAATTGCTACTTTACTTATAAAAGAAGCTATTACCCGATTTATAAATCCGCAAGAAATAGATAGCGGTTTGGTAATTTGGTTGGCAATTTTGGCAATTGTAGGTAACGGCATTAGCGTCTTGATAATGAAAAAAGACAGCAAAGCCAATATGAATATGCGCTCTGCCTATTTACATTTGTTAACAGATATGCTGGCTTCTGTGGCGGTTTTAATAGGTGGTTTGTTAATGAAATATTATCAAATTTATTGGTTAGACAGCGTTTTAACGGCGGCTATTGCTGTTTATTTAATAATTGTGGGTTGGGATTTATTAAAATCTTCGTTTGAAGTTTTAATGCTTTTTACTCCCAACGAAATTATTATCAAAGACATTGTAACCGAAACTTGTAAAATAGAAGGAGTAAAAAATATTCACCATATACATATTTGGCAATTGAATGAAGACGAAGTGCATTTAGAAGCGCATATAGATTTTTTTGAAAATATAAACCTTTCTGAATTTGATCGTATTTTAATTAAGATTGAAAAATTACTCCACGACAAGTTTAACATCAACCATGTTAATATTCAGCCAGAATACAATAAACCCGATAGTAAAGATATAATTGTACAAGATTAACACGAATGAAATTAAAACTTAGCTCTAAAATATTTGAAGAATTAAGCTTAACAGAATTATATGCAATCCTGCAATTGCGTTCAGAAATATTTGTGGTAGAACAAAATTGCGTTTACCAAGATATAGACGGTAAAGATGCGGAAGCGCTACATATAATTGGAAAAAAAGATGATAAAATTGTGGCTTATGCGCGATGTTTTGCCCCTGGTTTTTACTTTCAAGAAGCAGCTATTGGTCGTGTTTTGGTTAGCGAAAAAGAACGTAAACAAGAATTCGCCCATCAACTTATGGAAGCTTCCTTACAAGCTATAAAAGAAGTTTATCAAACTACTACCGTAAAACTCTCTGCCCAACAATACCTTACTAAATTTTACGAAAAACATGGTTTTGTTATTACAGGAAAAGGCTATTTAGAAGACGGCATTCCGCATATTGCAATGCGTAAGGAAAAGTAATTTATAGCAGCATTTTTTTAAGAAGCTTAAGTTATTTGTTTTTCCCAAGAGACTTAAGTTTCTTGTATAAGATAAAACGATTACATAACCTTTCATAGTGTATAGATTTTACGGCAATCTATCAGGCTTGTCTAAAAAAAATATTATAACTACTTTTGCGCGCTATTTTAGACAGGGTTTTTCTTGTATTCTAAAGTAAATATATAGACAAAAAGTACATGAAAAAAATATTCAATCTATTTGATTTTCAGCAGAAAGTAAATTACAAAACAGAAATTTTAGCTGGACTTACCGTAGCTTTGGCTTTAATTCCCGAAGCTATTGCTTTTGCTTTTATTGCAGAATTATCGCCATTAACCGGTTTATATGCTGCTTTTGTTATGGGCTTAATAACC
Organism: Haloflavibacter putidus; assembly: GCF_006546625.1. Taxonomy (GTDB): domain Bacteria; phylum Bacteroidota; class Bacteroidia; order Flavobacteriales; family Flavobacteriaceae; genus Mesonia; species Mesonia putida. The sequence goes on along the minus strand of NZ_VIAR01000001.1, from coordinate 374,221 downwards.
GCTATTTTTGGTGGACGTCCAGGGCAAATTTCCGGGGCAACCGGAGCTGTTGCCGTTGTTATTGTAGCATTATCTATCTCGCACGGTGCAGAATATATTTTTGCAACCGTTATTTTGGCCGGAGTTTTACAAATTCTGGCGGGAGTTTTACGCTTGGGTAAACTTATGCGTTTGGTACCGCATCCGGTAATTTTTGGTTTTGTAAACGGTTTGGCGGTAATTATTTTTATGTCACAACTCGATCAATTTAAAGATGCTAGCGGCAATTGGCTAACCGGCACGCCACTGTATATTTTATTAGGTTTGGTTGGTATTACGATGTTTATAATCTGGGGTTTACCAAAGCTAACCAAAGTATTTCCTTCTTCTTTAGCAGCAATTTTAGTGGTTTTTGGTTTGGTAGTTGTTTTTAATATAGATACAAGAACCGTGGGAGATATTGCTTCTATAAAAGGTGGTTTCCCTCCTTTTCACATTCCAATGGTGCCATTTAATTGGGAAACTTTAAGCCTTATTTTTCCGTATGCGGCAATTATGGCCGGCGTTGGTTTGATAGAAAGTTTACTTACCTTAAATATTATAGACGAAATTACCGAAACTCGTGGCAATGGTAACAAAGAATGTATTGCGCAAGGTTCTGCCAATATGCTTTCCGGTTTTTTCTCTGGTATGGGTGGTTGCGCAATGTTAGGGCAAAGTTTAATTAACGTTTCTTCCGGCGCAAGAGCGCGTTTGTCTGGAATTGTAGCAGCTGTAATGTTGTTGATTTTTATCATGTTTGGTTCTGGTATAATTTCGCTTTTACCAATGGCTGCGCTTACCGGCGTTATGATTATGGTTGCTATTGGTACTTTTGAATGGGCAAGTTTAAACACGATAAACAAAATGCCAAAATCAGATATTTTGGTAATGGTGTTGGTAACTTTGGTAACTATATTTTTACATAATTTGGCTCTGGCCGTATTGGTTGGCGTAATTATTTCTGCTTTGGTTTTTGCCTGGGATAACGCCAAACGAATTCGTGCCCGCAAGCATATTGACGAAAATGGCGTAAAGCATTACGAAATTTACGGACCTTTATTTTTTGGTTCTACAACTGTCTTTAACAGTAAATTTGATGTTTTAAACGATCCCGAAGAAGTGGTTATAGACTTTTCGGAAAGCCGGGTGGTAGATATGTCTGCCATAGAAGCTTTAAACAAACTTACCGCGCGTTATTTAAAACAAGGTAAAAAAATTCATTTAAAACATTTAAGTCCAGATTGTCGAACACTTTTGCACAATGCAGACAAGATTATAGACGTAAATATCATAGAAGATCCGCATTATAAAGTGGTGGTAGACGACGTATAATTTCTTCAACAAGGGGTTAAAACCCCTTGTAAAAGACTAATTCGGTAAAAATCCCTTGTAAAAATAGAAGGAAACGAGCCTATTTTTTATTGAAAAAACTCAGGTCACCTTCCGGTTAATTTGTATTTTAAAGCAATAATCTAGCTTTTACGCCATGCAAGTTTGTCCGTTATGTTTTTCTAAAGCTTCCAAATTTTTTACAACTTCGAAGCGCACTTTTTATCAATGTTTATATTGTAAGGGAATTTTTGTTCCACCGGTTTACTTTTTGTCTTCGCAAGAAGAAAAAGAGCGTTACCAAACCCATGAAAATGACGTAAATAATGTCGGTTATCAAAAATTTGTAGAACCTTTGGTACAACAAATTTTAAAATATACCCAACCAACTGATAAAGGTTTAGATTATGGCTGTGGCACTGGTCCGGTAGCGGCAAAATTGTTACGTGAAAACGGGTACGATATACAATTGTACGACCCATTTTTTAAAGATGATAAAGGTATTCTAGAAAAGAAATATGACTTTATTTTTAGTTGCGAAGTGATTGAGCATTTTCATAAACCACAACAAGAATTTACATTTTTAAGCGATTTATTAAAACCAAACGGAAAACTCTTTTGCCGCACAGCAATCTATTCCGAAAAGATAGATTTTGAAAATTGGTATTATAAAAACGACCTTACGCATGTATTTTTTTACCATAAAAAAAGCTTTGCTTATATACGCCAGAAATTTGATTACAAAAATTTAGAAATTATTAACGACAGCATTGTTTACCTAGAAAAATAAAGCACTTACCACCAAACTACCATACAACGCTCAAAGGTAGTTGCCGATTTTTTTATCCATAACAAAGCAGATTTTTTATTGGCAAAAAGTTGTTCTAACTGCCGGTTTATTTCCGTAAAGGAAAACCATTCTTGCTGTGACTCGGACAAAATTGGCCAATCTGGTTTTTTGGGAGAAAAATATTCAAAATTGCCATAATCTTTTTTGGTAAATTCTTCTTTCTTTAAATAATAACCAACTATACAAGCAGAATTTAAAGGCGCAATATTTTTGCTTTGCATGTATTTAGGAAGAAATAAATTAGCTTTAAAACATACCTCTTGTTCTAAATTTTGTACATCTATAGCCACATTTTCTAAAATTTCTGTAGTTTCCGGTTGGTATAATAAAGGTAATTGATGCGTTTTAAGATGCTTTATTTTTCGGGTCAAACTGTCTTTACGGTTAGGACCAATCCATCTGTCCATTTCCGCTTCGAAATTGGGATCGTACACATAAAATTTATAGACCAATTCTACATGTAAATTTTGTTTGCGATTAATATTCCGTAGAAAAAAATCGAATTCACCCAACGTTTCTTTATTATAAATTATTTGGAGATTATTGGCCAATAATTCATAATCTTTAGAATTTTGTATTGCTAAACTAAAGAAATGTTCGGCTCGTTTTCCTAAAACCAAACGCGGATTTATGTCTTCTAACTGACTTAGATCCGGCTTGTTAATTTGCGGAAGTTTAAATTGGTTTAGCTCAAACAAATTATTTTCCCAAAGTTCAGGGGTTTGTATAAAACCTTGGTATTGTTGCCACAACTTCTGGATAGCTTTTAGTTTAAAATAGATTTGTATTTTTTGCTATTGTTTAAAATACGCTGGGCTTCTAAAAGCTCCGGATTATTTTCTATATAATAGTTATATAAACCGTTTTCGTAAAAATAGCGCGGAATGATTTCGCTGGTAATCAAATGCGTTATTTCTTCTTGTTTTTCGTCTAAAGCTTCTTCTTTTGCCGTTTTTAAGGCCTTTTGCAAATTGCTGTATTGTTTTTGAATGGCTTGGTTAAAACCTTCTTTTTTTGCGCTGCTTAGCGCGTTTTGCAATTCTTTTTCGGTTTGGGTTTTATACTCAAAATCAATTTTCTGTAAAAACTTTTTAAACTCATTGTAATCTGCAGCGCTAAAATTAAAATTGTTTGGCTGCTCTAACGAATGCGAATAATAATATTGCGTGGCATAATCAAAAATGGCGTCTTGCTCTAAAAGTGCATTGGTAATTCCGCTATATTCAGAGGTTTTTAAGCTTATATCTGGTGCAATACCGCCGCCGTCGTACACTTTTCTGCCGTTGCGCGTAGAAAACTCGTTATAATCTTCTGCTTTTGTCCTAACGGCTTTTCCGTTTTTATCGCGGTGCCAGTAATCTAAAGCTTGAATGCAACGCCCACTTGGCGTATAGTAACGCGAAATAGTAATTTTTGCCTGCGTACCGTAAGTAAGTTTTTTAGGCCGTTGTACCAAACCTTTTCCAAAACTGCGGGCGCCAATAATTACTGCCCGGTCTAAATCTTGTAAACTACCCGAAACAATTTCGCTCGCAGAAGCACTTTTACCGTTGATTAAAACCGCCAACGGAATTTGCGTATCTATCGCGTCTTTTTTGGTTTTGTAGGTTTGGTTATATTTTTTTATAACAGATTTGGTGGTAACAATGGTTTCGTCTTTGTTTACAAATATATTGGTCACGTTTACCGCTTCAGAAAGTAAACCGCCGGGATTATTCCGTAAATCTAAAATTATTTTGGTTGCGCCTTCTTTTTTGAGTTTTTGTAAGGCTTTTGCCGTTTCCGCGGAAGCTTTACGATTAAATTTAGATAAAACAATATAGCCAATATCGCCGTTTATCAATTTATAAAAAGGCACAGCCTTTAAACTAACCGCTTCTCGTTTTAAAGTGGTAGTTTTCTTTTCTCCTTGTCGTAAATAAGTAAGTTGTACAGCAGTTCCCGGGGAGCCTTTTAGCAACTCTCCCGCATCGTCATCAAAATCTGCTACTTCTACATCGCCAATTTTTGTAATCTCGTCTCCGGCCTTTAAACCGGCTTTGTCTGCCGGATAATCTTTATATGCCTGAATAATGGTAATCTTATGGTCGCGTGTTTTAATAGAGGCGCCAATGCCGGTATATTCTCCGGAGTTTTGAATACGCGCCGCTTCTACTTCTTGCTCGTTCCAGAATTTTGTGTACGGGTCCAGATCGTTAAGCATAGCAGTAATGGCGGTATCCATCAAATCTGCCGGATTGGTCTCGTCTACATAATTCATATTCAACTCCTTAAAAAGCGAAGTAAATATTTCTATTTGTTTGGCAATGGCAAAAAAATCTGATTTATAACTAGTGGTGGTTATAAAAATACCAATGGCCAAAATGGGTATTAATAAACGTTTCTTCTTCATCTTCTTGCTTGTTTTGTATCGGTAGCAAATTGGGTTAATAAAGCTTGCATTTTTTGCTCTAATTTTTGATAGTTTTCTTCTTTTCTACCAAGATAAATAAACATAAATGCATAAGGCTGTCCCAACGAATATACAATATACTTATTTTTTCTAAAAACTTCGCGCATTAGCCGTTTGATGCGATTGCGGTTTACGGCCAATTTAAAATTGCGTTTAGGTACAGAAACCCCGGTTTTAAATGTTTGCTTTTCGGAAGTTTCTAGTGGAATATAAATAAGTTTAAGCGGAAATTTCTTGATAGATTTTCCTTCCGTAAAAAGTTTATTGATTAGAATCTTACTTTTTAATTTTTCGTCTTTGCCAAAACTTTCTTTCATACGGGTAAAGATAGAAAAAGAATGCTTTTTCACTATTTTAATGAGGTTTTTCCGTACTTAAAATAAAGCAGTTCTTTTATATCTTGCAAAAAAGATTGTTTTACTAAAACTTTATCTCAATATATTTTTTGAATTATTTAGTGAGAAAACAATTTTTTTGAAATGTTCGTTTTTATACTTTTCCGGGAAATAGGAAATTCTGACATTTTAGATGGAGATATGATTCCCGCTTTCGCTGGAATTTTGGACGGAAATGAATAGCATAACGAAAATAAAGATTCCTGCCTGCGCAGGAATTTAATTCCATAAAGAGATTCAATTTTGATAATTTTGACTTAAAAAAAGCCTCATTTTTAAAATGAGGCTTTCAAATTTGAAATCTCTATAGGCTTTACAAGCTATTTAATAATTCGCTCTTTTTTTCTAGATACTGTCCATAAACTCCTTCATGCTCAGGATTATTTAAAAAATCTGTTAAGCAATGCTCAGATTTTAATTTTGAAGGCAAAGCTCTATCGCCGTTTAATAAAGTTCCTCCATCGCAATAAATATTGTTCCTATCCATATTTTCGCTATCCGAACAAACATCACCTGTTTCTACATTTTGATTAGCGATTAACAATTTACCTGTGGTTTCATTATGTAGATAAATTCTAACATTTAGTATAAAACAATCATCATCAACACTAACCAAGTCAGATTCTACACTAAACATGGGAAGTCTATTAGTAGATTCTATGTCTTGATTTAATGTTTGCTGATTCTCAATTTGAGAAATATTTTCTTCGCTAATTTCTTCACTAGTACAAGCAATTAAGCTTAACGAAAAAAACATTAAAAAAATTAATTTTTTCATAATAATAAGTTTTTAAGATTAGTTCACTTCGAACCTAAAAAAAAACGATTTTGCAACTTAAATAGTATATTTTAACAAATTTTAATGTTATATAATTAATCTTATTGAATTGTATAAACCCCTGCTCAGAAATCCCGCATTTACTCCGTTTCCATCATTCCGGATTTATACCAAAAATCTCATTCTCTAAAATTTAAATTCAACCGATTGCTGTCCTTCCGGGCTTGACTTGGAATTTTATTTTACAAACGCGCTAAATGATTTTTAGCGAATTGCAAAGCGCAACGAACATAAAATTTTCTGCCTGCGCAGGAATTTATAAACGCTCGCGCTCTTTGCTTTCTATACTGCGTTGGTTGTCTTGCAAATTCTTGTTTCCAAACTTATATTTTACGCCAAATTGCACATAGCGGTTTTCGGGTTGGGCAAAAAAACCGTTGTCTTGGTTTAAATAGTCTGAGCGCAACCAAGTGGCTTGCTGGTTTAAAACATCTGCCATCCGAAGGCTTGTTTCTAATTTTCCCTTCAAAAAAGTTTTTCTAAGGCCAAAAGACAAGGTAAGCATTTCTTCTATTTGATACGAACCTTGAATCAAGTTAGAGATATAAAGCAAACTTAAATCGCCGCTAAAAGTACCGTCTTTAGACAAAGTTACATTATTGTACCAATAAGCGTAAAGACCGTCTGTTTCATTAGTTACCAATTGGTTATTGCTTTCTAAAGCTACAAATTCTTCTTCTTCGTGAAAAACCGATAAAATTAACTGAGAATACCACCAATCGTTTAGACTACGACCGTGAAAAAAGTCAATTCCGTACGAATAACTTTCTTCCATATTGGCATAAACCGAGCGCAATACGCATAAATTATTGTCTTGAAAAACTAATTGCCCGGGATTTTCGCCATTATCCCTAAAGTAAAAATCAAAACTATAGCTGTTTTTAAAGGTATAATTCAAATTAAAATTATTGCTTATAGAAGCATATAAGTTCGGGTTACCGGTCTGAAAATTATTTTCGTTTAAATAATACCGAAACGGATTTAAACTCGAATAGCGCGGCCTGCTTATTTTTCTTCCGTAGGTAAAAGCCAAACTATGCTTGTCTGAAATGGTATAACCTAAATTTACACTAGGAAAAAGCTCTGTATAATCGCGATTTCTGGTCGTGTTTTCTGTTTCAGAAACGCCTTGGTTACTGGTGTGTTCTAAGCGCAAGCCAACTTTTGCATTAAATTTTTCCCAGTCCCTGGCAAAACTTAAATAGCCGGCATAAATATCTTCGTCATACAAGAAAACATCGCTCAAATTTTGGTTTTCAAAACTGTTGGCATTCGAGTTTATATCGTAAAAATCTATTCCACTGTCAGAGTTAATGTGCGAAATTTTTAATCCGCTTTCAAACCCATATTCTGCAAAAGTGGTTGTAAAATCTACTTGACCGGTATAAATATTAATTTCCTGTTCTGCAACAGTATTAAAATTATTGGTATTGCTCAAATTACCATTTGGCAAGAAATAATTGGTGTTTACCGTTTGGTTTTTGTCCTGTTCATAATAGGTATAATGAAAATTTGCCGAAAGTTCTGTAGACGGTTTTTCAAACGTGTGGGTATAGCTTAAATCTGTTGCAATGTTTTGCAATTTGTTTTCCAAATTACTATTGGTTACAAAAGTAGAATCTACCGTATTTTGCGCATCGTAAATAGTGGTTTTTACCAAATTATCTATATCGGTATTGGGCGATAAAAGTCCGGTAAAATTTAAACTAAGCCTGTTTTTATCATCTAAGTTATAATCTATAATACTATTTAGATTGTGCGCATAACTATGCGTTGTCTTGTCAAAATCAGTTCGCCATTTTTCAAAAACCGACTGGTTTTCTATAAAGTTGATGTAACTTTCATCTTCCTTAAAGGTTTTTTTAGGATTAAAACTGTAATTGGCAAAAAAGTTTAGTTTATCGGTTTTATAATAATGACTTGTACCAATTTTATATTTAGGGAAAATAGCTTGGGTATAAGCGGCGTTTACGCTTCCTTTATAACCGGGCACCAAGGTTTTGGAAGTTCTAATGTTTAAAACCGGTCCGCCTTCGGCTTCATAACTCGCCGGCGGATTGGTGATTACTTCTACAGATTGAATATTTTCTGCCGAATAACTTTCTAACAACTGCTGCAGCTCATCTGCACTTAAATAAACTTTTCTGTTATTGATGTAAACGGTTGCCGGGCTGTTTTTAATCCGTAAAGAATTTTGAATGGTTATTACTCCCGGGGTTTGCTTTAAAACATCCCAACTGCTGCCCGAAGATAAACTGGTATTTTTTACTTTAAATACAAGTCTATCACTTAATTTTACTATTTCGGGGTTTTTAAAAGTAAGTTGCACTTCGTCTAAGTGGTCGGTGTCTTCTTCTAGAGTAATAGTGCCTAGATTTTTATTGGTGTTGCTTTCTATGTTAACACGCTTAGCTGTATAACCCACAAAACTAAAAGTCAGATAATAGTTTTCCTGTTTGGGAGTTTCTATGTTAAAAAAACCATTTTCGTCTGTTACCGTTCCCTTTACAAGGGTAGAATCTGCCATTTTGTACAAAACAGCATTGGCAAATGCAATAGGCTTTTTATTGGGAGAAACAACTTTACCGTCAATTTTATATTGTGCTAATCCGCTATAACTCCAGCAAAAAAGCACGATGACTAGAATTAGTATTTTTTTCAAAAGAGTATAGTTTGCTAAGTTTTAATTGGTATAGGCAAGATAATATTTTCTTCTTGATTAGAAGCGCTTTTTTTTCATTTTCAAAAAACTATATTTGCAGAAAATCACTATATTACCATATTACTAATCTTAGTAAGACAAAGAAATATAGTTGGTTAAGGCACACATTATGAAGCACATCAGGAATTTTTGCATAATTGCACACATAGACCACGGAAAAAGTACCTTGGCAGACAGGCTTTTAGATTTTACCGGTTCTGTAACCGATAGGGAAAAGCAAGAACAACTCTTAGATAGTATGGACTTGGAGCGCGAGCGCGGTATTACCATAAAAAGCCACGCCATACAAATGGAATTTCCTTATAAAGATGAAATTTATACGCTAAATTTAATCGATACACCAGGCCACGTAGATTTCTCTTACGAAGTTTCGCGTTCTATCGCAGCTTGTGAAGGCGCATTATTGGTGGTAGATGCTGCTCAAAGTATTCAAGCGCAAACAATTTCTAACTTGTATTTGGCTTTAGAAAACGATTTAGAAATAATTCCGGTGCTTAACAAAGTAGATTTGCCCAGCGCCAATCCAGAAGTGGTAACAGACGATATTGTAGATCTTTTGGGTTGCGATGCCTCTGAAGTAATCCCGGCAAGTGCCAAAACAGGAATAGGAATAGAAGAAATTTTAAACGCTATTATAGAGCGCGTTCCTGCGCCAAGCGGAAAAATAGATGCGCCGCTTAGAGCGTTGATTTTCGACTCGGTTTACAATCCGTTTCGTGGGGTAGAAACCTTTTTTAGAGTTATAAACGGCAGTATTAAAAAAGGCCAACACATCAAGTTTGTCAACACCGATAAAGATTATTATGCCGATGAAGTTGGGACTTTAAAACTAAAACAATTTCCGCAAAAAGAAATTAAAACAGGCGATGTTGGCTACCTAATTACCGGTATAAAAGACGCCCGCGAAGTAAAAGTAGGAGATACCATAACAGATGCTAAAAATCCAACTACAGAAGCTATTGCAGGTTTTGAAGATGTAAAACCAATGGTTTTTGCCGGTATTTATCCGGTAGAAACAGACGATTATGAAGAGCTGCGCAACTCTATGGAAAAATTACAGCTTAACGATGCTTCGTTGGTTTTTATTCCAGAAAGTTCTGCTGCCTTAGGTTTTGGTTTCCGATGCGGATTTTTAGGAATGTTGCATTTAGAAATTATTCAAGAACGTTTGGAGCGCGAGTTTGATATGACGGTTATTACTACCGTACCCAACGTTTCTTATCACGCTTATACCATAAAAGAACCAGAAGAAGTTATTTTGGTAAACAATCCGTCAGATTTGCCGGAACCTTCCAAATTAGACCACGTAGAAGAGCCTTATATTAAAGCAACAATAATTACCAAAGCAGATTATGTTGGGCAAGTAATGTCTTTATGCATAGAAAAGCGCGGCGAAATTGCTAACCAAACTTATCTTACCACAGAGCGGGTAGAACTTACCTTTAATATGCCCTTGGCAGAAATTGTATTTGACTTTTACGATAGGTTAAAAACAGTTTCGCGCGGTTATGCCTCGTTCGATTATTCGCCAATTGGTATGCGCACGTCAAAATTGGTAAAAGTAGATGTTTTGCTTAACGGAAATACGGTAGATGCGCTTTCTGCCCTTTTGCACGTAGATAACGCCTACGATATTGGTAAAAGAATGTGCGAAAAGTTAAAAGAATTAATTCCGCGACAGCAGTTTGATATTCCTATTCAAGCGGCTATTGGCGCCAAGATTATTGCCAGAGAAACGGTAAAAGCTTTACGGAAAGATGTTACGGCAAAATGTTACGGTGGTGATATTTCGCGAAAACGTAAATTGTTGGAAAAACAGAAAAAAGGTAAAAAACGTATGCGCTCTGTAGGAAATGTAGAAATACCGCAAGAAGCTTTTATGGCCGTTTTAAAACTAAATGACTAGATTAGGTTTTAGGTGGTAGGGATTAGGGCTTTCAGGTATTCTTATTAGATAATTTGTGTATTCGAGTAATCGTGAATTCGTTAATTGGTTAAAAAGCGAATCGTGCATGGATTTTTCAAGCAGTTCTAAAAGCGTATAGCGTATAGCAAAAATAAAAAAACCTTTCTAAAAAGTAATTTTCCGGAAAGGTTTTTAAGACTTACCTCTATTGCTTTAGCATAATATACTCACCATAGGGTATACGGGGCGCAGGCGGCACATTTGGTGGTATCATTATTTCCCCGCCTAAAATAGTAACTTTTATTTTACCTTGTTGGTTTATTACAGGATTGTCTTCTTGTAAGGTTTGTAATACCATAGAATCATTAAGATAATCTCTGGCAGGGTCGTTAAAATAGAGTTTTACCCTTTTTTCGTTGGGGGCGCAATCTTCACAAACAAGAATTTGATCCTTATCAATAATAGCACTACCACCAATATTTCCTTTATGTACATTGCTTGTGTTTTGGGTTAATTGAGGTAAGGTATTTATTATTTCTATACCATTTTCTATATACTGGTATTCGCCTGTCATTAAATCGTAATAAATCTCAAAATCTGGGCTGTAATGTTTTTCTATTTTTTCTAGCGTAATAATAAAACTTGTAGAACCGTTTTGGTATTTCCAAGTACCTTCATATTTATCTAACTCGTTATTAAGGTCTTTATAATAAATATTTTTAGGTTTACCTATGCTAGAAGTGTTTAACGGCATTATACCTGTTTGTGCTTTACAAGATAAAAAAGTAAAGCTTAATAGGCTTATAAAATAAATTATTTTTTTCATTTTTAACTGCGTTTTAGCCAAAATTAATAACTTAAAAACCTTTCCAAAAAGTAATTTTCCGGAAAGGTTCTATTTTAATTTTAAAAGCCAATTCTATTCCCCGTAAGGGAAACAAAATAGTTTTTATTGTCTTACCAAAGTCATTTCTGCAGCTATATCTACTTCCATTTCCGCTCCGTTAGGTAAATCTGGCATAGCTTGCGTATAATTAGGCACGGTTAGTTTTAGTGTGTTGGCATCAAGCATTTGCATAGTAGCTTGAGATTCTTGCTCCATCGAAGAGTCTTGGGTTATAAGCGTATTGCCATCTACTTCCCAAGTACCGCTTCCGTAAACATCATTTAACGTAGAGGTTTGGGTAGTTTCTTGCCCCATTGTATTCATAGTAATTTCTATATCGTAACTCCCAGAACTGGTGTAGGTATTATCTTCGTTAAAAGTTACCACGGCATTATCAAAATCCTGTCCTTGCGCATCATAAGTAGTAGTAAAACTTTGACCGGCCATTGTAGTAGTGGTTTCACCATTGTAGTGAAAATCTGTTAATTCCCAACTACCAGCTAATTCAGAACTGTTAGGAGCAGCTTGCGTACTATCGTCATCACTTGAACAAGACATAAGGGTTACCGTAACTATGGCTACTGCCATTAACATAATTTTTTTCATAATAGGTTTAAATTTTATTAGTTTGCAGGCAATATAAAAGCTTTTATTTTAACATTAAAATAATTTGTTAATAAATTTTTAACAAAGTTTATATTTTAATACGTTAATACTTTAAAAAAGGAGACAAATGGCAGGACACAGTAAATGGGCCAACATCAAACACCGTAAAGGAGCCCAAGACAAAAAGAGAGGAAAACAGTTTACACGCGCAATAAAAGAGATTACGGTAGCCATTAAGGAAGGCGGCGGGGCAGACCCGGAGTATAATTCTGCATTACGTAACGCTATCGCTAATGCAAAAGGTGTAAATATGCCAAAAGACACCATTAAACGTGCTATAAAGAAAGCCAGCGGGGCAGATGCAGATAATTATGAAAATGTAACTTTTGAAGGTTACGGTCCGCACGGGATTGCTTTTTATATAGAATGTACTACAGATAACACCAATAGAACCGTTGCTTCTGTACGTTCTATCTTTACTAAAAACGAAGGAAGTTTAGGCACCAACGGTTCGTTAGAATTTTTGTTTAACCGCAAAGGCGTTTTTACTATTGAGCGCGAAAAAATAGAAACATCTCTCGAAGAATTTGAGCTCGAAATAATAGAAGGCGGCGCCGAAGAAATTGAAGAAGAAGGCGATTTTATTATCGTTTACACGGATTTTACAGATTTTGGAAAAATGTCTGAAACGCTCGAAAAACTTAACATAGAGGTAAAAAACTCTGAGTTACAACGCATTCCCGTAAACACCAACGAATTGCCGTTAGACCAAGCCAAAGAAATTATGAACTTGGTAGATAAGTTTGAAGACGACGAAGATGTACAAAACGTTTTCCATAATATGGAAATTACAGATGCCCTTGTAAAAGCTTTGGAAGAAGACTAATTTTTGTCTTCTTCTTTATCCTCTTTTTTTTCAGATTTTATAGCCTCATCTATACCATCGTCTTCTTCATCGTCAGAAATAGTGTTGTCTAATTCTGTTTTATCGGCGTTGTTTTCTATTTTTAATTCTTTTCCTAAATAGACCAACATATAACCTTCTTCTATCTCTACCTCTTGACTGTGTGATGGGATTATACTTAAATCACCATTATTATTTTTAACAAAAAGCGGAATTATTTCAGAGTCGGTTTTTGTAATTTCTATCAACCCGCTATAATGCTCTTGCGAGTTAATGCGTACTTCCTGTATTTTAGGATGTCTTCTGGCTACATCAGTAAGTTTTACATAATCGTCTGTTGGAGAAAATAAACCTTCTTTTGGGTTGTTTTCGGGATCAGACATTTCCTCTTGCGAGAGAATTCTAAAAGAGCCATTTTCGCCAAAATGTTTTTGAAATTTATCAATTGCCGTTTTATTAATATCGCTGTTTCCGGTTAATCCCATCAAATAACCAATATCGTTAAGTTCTATATTGTTCATAAGTTCGTCTTCGTAAACGCTGCCTTGAATGGCGTCTAAACCTAATTCTTTAGCCTTTCTAATATTGTTACGGTTGCTATCTAACAAAACTACATGGCGTTTGTTTTTCTTTAGATAAGTAGCAATTAACCTGGAAATAGACGAAGCACCAATTATTAAAATACCTTCGGGATTTTTAAGAAAAACACCAACCAATTTTGCAAACATTCTTGCCGTGGTGGCATTCAGTAAAACGGTACCCAAAACTATCATAAATACCAAAGGCGTTATATATTCTGCTCCGGGAACGCCTTGGTTGGCCAGATTAAGACCAAATAAAGAAGCAATACCGGCGGCCACAATACCACGTGGCCCAACCCAGCTTATAAAGAGTTTTTCGTTCAATTTTAAAGAAGAATTTATACTACTCAAAAATACACCTGCCGGTCGTATTACAAATACAACCAAAACAAATAGCAGCACCGCTTCCATATTATATACTAAAAGCAAATCTTCTATATTAATGTTGGCAGCCAACAAAATAAATAAGATAGAAATTAATAAAACGCTCAGCGATTCTTTAAAATATAACAGCTCTTTTAAATTTGGTAGGTTTATATTTCCTAAAACCATCCCCATAATAACTACTGCCAATAAGCCACTTTCGTGAGCAAATAAATCTGCCAAAACAAAAACGCCTAATACGGTAGCAAGGGTAGACACATTTAATAGATAATGCGGAATCACATTTTTCTTGATTGCGAAAGCCAATGCATGCGCAAATGTAAAACCAAAGGTAAAGCCAAAAAGCACGATTTTACCAAACTCTATCAAGGCAGTGGCGGTATATTCTTCGCCGGCGCCGGCGCTAATAAATTCAAATACCAAAACTGCAACCAAAGCTCCTATAGGATCTATTAAAATACCTTCCCATTTTAAAATAGCCGATACATCTTTCTTAAGCGGAATATTTCGTAAAATAGGCGTAATAACCGTAGGCCCAGTTACAATAATCAAAGCAGCAAATAAAAAGGAAATTTCCCACGATAAATCAAAAATAAAATGTGCGGCAATACCAGATCCTATAAAAGTAACGATAACCGCAACGGTAATAAGCTTTACAATAACCGGCCCTACATTTAGCACTTCTCCGCGTCGTAAGGTTAAACCACCTTCAAATAAAATGATACTAATGGCTAAAGACACAAAATAAAACAAGCTTTGCCCAGGAAATAAACCAGATTCGCCATTCCAGATTGGTTCTATTAGTTTGCCGCCATCTTCCGTAAAGAGTGTAGCAATAGGTCCTACTGCTAAGCCAATTAAAATAAGTGGTAAAATAGCTGGAATTTTAAATTTCCAAGCAGACCATTGGGCCAAAATCCCTAAAATTATTATTCCGGCAAGTTCTAACATACGGTAATTTTTATCGCAAAATAACTTCTTTTTAATAAAAAGAAACATTTTTTTTACAGAATTCGAATTTTTTTCGTTTTTTACGGAATGTACTGTTAAAACCGCATTAAAAGAGTGCAAGTAATTATTGTATTTTATAATTTGCAGCGCGCAGCGTAAAACCTAAATTCTTTGTAATGAAATTATACCCAATTGAGGCCGGAAACTTTAAATTAGACGGTGGCGCCATGTTTGGAGTAGTGCCTAAATCTTTGTGGAGTAGAACCAATCCCGCAGATGAAAATAACATGATAGATATTGCCGCGAGATGTTTGTTGATTGAAGATGGCGATAAATTAATTCTTATAGATAACGGCCTGGGAAATAAGCAAAGCGAAAAGTTTTTTAAGCATTACTACCGTTGGGGAGAGCATTCTTTAGATAAATCATTAAAAGAAAAAGGTTTTCATAGAGACGATATTACAGATGTTTTCCTAACACATCTGCATTTCGATCACTGCGGTGGAAGCATACAATGGAATAAAAACCACACCGCCTACGAACCAGCTTTTAAGAATGCAAAATTCTGGACTAACCAAGAACATTGGGATTGGGCAACAAATCCTAATGCTCGTGAGAAAGCATCTTTTCTAAAAGAAAACTTGCTTCCCATGCAGAAAAGTGGCCAACTCAATTTTTTGGATCGCAATGAAAATGGCTCCAATTATTACGAACATTTAAACTTTGGCGTTCTGTTTGTAGACGGTCATACTGATAAACAAATGATTCCGCATATACAATACAAAGGTCAAACCATGGTTTTTATGGCAGATTTATTACCAACTGCCGGCCACGTGCCTTTACCCTACGTTATGGGTTACGATACACGACCTTTATTAACTTTGGCAGAAAAGCGCGCTTTCTTAGAAAAAGCTGCAGAAGATAATTTCTTATTATTTATGGAGCATGATGCACATAACGAGATTATAACTGTAAAAAACACAGAAAAAGGCGTACGCTACGACCAAAGTTATACCTTTAACGAAATTTTTAATTACTAATATAAACCGATGAAAAGAACATTTTTTAAACCTACCGTCATTGCTGCTTTTATTGCGGCAATTTTGGCTACCGGCTGTGGAACTTCTGGCCCTACCATTACCTCAACACCTATAGAAAATATAGATCAGCAACCTTTAAAAACTTCAGATTTAACAGATAATGAATTAAAAGGTTGGGGCGGCGCAGACTTGGTAAACGATACCATACCGGGAATGAGCGTGCAAAAAGCTTATGACGAAATTATAAAAGACTACGAAGGTAAAACCGTAATAGTTGGCGTGATAGACAGCGGGATAGATATTGAACACGAAGATCTAAAAAACGTTATCTGGACAAATCAAGACGAAATACCAAATAACGGTATAGACGATGATAACAACGGTTATGTAGACGATATTCACGGCTGGAACTTTTTAGGAGACGCCGTTAAAGAAAATCTCGAGTTTGTTAGAATTCTTAAAAAATTGGAGCCAAAATATAAAGGTAAAAGCGAAGCAAGCATAAAAGCTTCAGATAAAGAAGAATTTGCCTTATACCAGCGTGCCAAAAAAGAATACGACAAAGAGTATAGCGAAGTAACTAGAAATAAAAATTATTACGGACAGTTGCAACAGCAGTTGGAAACTTCTATACAATTGGTTTCTGATGAAATTGGTGAAGATTTTTCCCAAGAAGACTTGGAAAATATGGAAGCCAACACAGAAAAATTGCAACAATCTAAAGCCTTTTTGTTGAATATAATGAACAATATTGGCGACTTAGACGATGCTAAAAAACAATTAAGTGGCGGGATGGATTATTTTCAAAGTCGCCTGGATTCGCATTTAAATAAAGACTTAGATGGTCGTGCGGTAGTGGGAGACGATGTAGACGATATTACAGATACAGATTACGGTAATAATGATGTAGACGGACCAGATCCTAAAAAGGAAGACGCCAAGCACGGTACACACGTAGCAGGAATTATTGCTGCAGAACGCAATAACGATGTTGGTATGAACGGCGTTGCCAATAATGTAAAAATTATGGCTGTTAGAGCAGTACCGGATGGAGATGAGTACGACAAAGATATTGCTTTGGCTATACGCTATGCGGTAGATAATGGCGCAAAAGTTATAAACACTAGTTTTGGTAAGTATTTTTCAACACATCCAGATTGGGTTCGTGACGCAATCAAATATGCGGCAGACAACGATGTATTAATCGTAAATGCCGCCGGAAACGATGCTTTAAATATGGATGAAACAGATATTTATCCTAACGATCAATCTACCAAAACTCCGCAAGAATATGCCGATAACTTCTTAACCGTTGGTGCCTTAAATTATGAATATGGCTCTGGTTTGGTTGCAGGCTTTTCTAACTACGGAAAAACTAATGTAGATGTATTTGCTCCGGGAACCAAAATTTGGTCTACCACGCCATTAGATCAATACGAGTATTTGCAAGGTACTTCTATGGCTTCTCCAGCAGTTGCCGGCGTAGCAGCAATAATACGTTCATATTATCCAAAACTTAGTGCCGCTCAAGTTAAAGAAGTTATTATGAAAAGCGGTTTAAGCTCACAAGCAGACGTAATGGTTGGCGGTAGTGCAGACGATATTAAACCATTTTCAGAACTATCTGTTTCTGGCAAAATGGTAAATTTATACAACGCACTTATTTATGCAGATAAAATGAAGTAAGCCAAACTATAAAAATTAAAACCCAAGGTGTTCTATTTTAAAGTAGCTTTTTAAGTCTTAACTTTATATTTTTAGAGCACCTTTTTTTATTAATCAAAAATTAAATTTTCATGTGTAAACACCTAAAGCAAACTTGTCAAGTTGGACTTTTATTTTTTATCTGTTCCGTGACCTTTGCACAAAACAATACTTCCTACTGGCAACAACACGTAGATTATACGATGGAAGTAGATATGAATGTAAAAAACTATCAATACACCGGTAAGCAAGAACTGGTATATACCAACAACTCGCCAGACACTTTGCAACAAGTTTTTTATCATTTATACTTTAATGCTTTTCAACCCGGTAGCGAAATGGATGTACGTTCTAGAACCATTCAAGATCCAGATTCTAGGGTAGGAAGCAGAATTGCAGGCCTAAAACCAAACGAAGTTGGTTATCTAAAAATAGATAAATTAGAACAAGACGGCAAGCAGGTAAATCATAAAACCGTAGGAACCATTTTACAAGTAAGTTTAGATAAACCCATTTTGCCGGGAGAAAAAACCACTTTCAAAATGGATTTTAACGGCCAAGTTCCCAAACAAATAAGAAGATCGGGAAGAAATAGCGCAGAAGGTGTTGCTCTTTCTATGACGCAGTGGTACCCGAAGTTAGCAGAATACGATTTTGAAGGCTGGCACGCTACGCCTTATATTGGTAGAGAATTTCACGGCGTTTGGGGAGATTTTGATGTAAAAATAACCATCGATAAAGATTATGTTCTTGGCGGAACCGGTTATTTGCAAAACCCTAATAAAATTGGTCACGGTTACCAAGATAAAGGCACCAGAGTAAAACATCGCGGCAAAAAATTAACCTGGCATTTTAAAGCACCAAAAGTACACGATTTTACTTGGGCAGCAGATCCAGATTTTGTGCACGACATCCACAAAGCAAAAGATGGTACAACTTTGCACTTCTTATATAAAGACAATCCCTCGTACGAAAAAGAAAATAACTTTACGGAAAATTGGAAAAAATTACAACCTAAAACAGAAGCTTTGTTAGATTTCTTTACGGAACATATTGGGCCCTATCCATATAAGCAATATTCTGTTATACAAGGTGGTGATGGCGGTATGGAATATGCTATGTCTACTTTAATTACCGGAAACCGGAAATTTGGAAGTTTAGTAGGCGTAACCGCGCACGAATTAGCACATACCTGGTTTCAATTTGTATTGGCAACCAACGAAACCAAACACGAATGGATGGACGAAGGTTTTACCACCTACATTTCTAGTTTAGCTATGAATGAGGTGATGAACGAAGAAAAAGAAAATCCGTTGGCCGGAAGCTATCGTGGTTATACATATTTGGCAAATTCCGGTAACGAACAACCGCAAAGCACCCACGCAGACCGTTATAACTTAAACCAAGCTTATGGTTTGGCTGCTTATTCTAAAGGAGCCGTTTTCTTAGGACAATTGGGCTATATTATTGGGCAAGAAAACCTTTCTAAAACCTTACACCGTTATTATGACGAATGGAAGTTTAAACACCCAACCCCAAACGATTTTATTCGTGTGGCAGAAAAAGTGTCTGGCGCTAATTTAAGTTGGTATTTGACAGATTGGACGCAAACCACCAACACAATAGATTATACCATAGAAAAGGTTACAGAAAAGGAAGGCAAGACACAAGTGCAACTAAAACGCAAAGGTTTAATGCCAATGCCGTTAGATGTAAAAGTAAGCTATAAAGATGGTAGCAGTAAAAACTATTATATTCCTTTACGGATGTTGTATTTTACCAAACCGGGCGCAGAAAATATCCAAAAAGACTGGCCTTGGGCAATGCCAACTTATACGCTTTCTTTAGATACAAGCAAAGAGAGTATTTCTAAAATAGAAATAGACCCATCGCAACTTATGGCAGATGTAGAAAGGGAAAACAATGTATATGAGAATTAGGATATAATTGTTTTTTCTAAAATTTCAATAAAGCTGTTTTAAAATAGTAAATCTCTCGGAGTATTGTTTTAAAACAGCTTTCTTGTTTAAAAAATGGAATATTCCTTTTTGTAAAAGCGTTATTTTTTTAGCCTAGGTGCATTACTAATTTTATGAAAAAATTACTAGCAGTAACCGCGCTATTTTTGGCGTTTGGTTTTAACAGTACAGATGCAATTGCAAAAGAGAAAGAGCAAGAATGTGCAATGCAAGCTTGGGAAATTGCCAGCACTATGTGCGCTGTGTTTGAATGCTCCGATTATGAATATTGGAACACTACTAATGGCTTGTACGAAGCTTGTTTAAAAGATATTAATAATACTAAAAACCTCATAACTTTTACTCTCCAATGAAAAATATAATTGTTTTTACTTTCATTATTTTAAGCAACATTACCATTTATGGTCAAGATAAAAGCTATGAGGTAATTTATTCCATTAAAATAAATAAAGAAGAAATGTTGAACGAAATTGAAAAAAAGGTTTCGAACGATAGAATAAAATACTTACCTGTTTTTTCCAAAATGATAGATGCTTCTAATAATACAAAATTCTCCTTAAAAATAGAAGATGGTATTTCATTATTCCAGCCAATTGCTAGTTTAAAGAGAGGGGAAGAAAATAATTCATTAAAAAAAAGGGCTTTTGCCACGATTAGGCCTTTATGACCCCATGTATTTTGATCTAAACTGCGAAATTTTTTATAAAGAAATCAATAGTGCAGGTATTCATAAATTAGTTTCTTTACCTCCTAAAGATATAGATTGGAATATAAAAAAGGAAACCAGAATTACGTCCGACTATGAATTATTTAAAGCAGAAGCTATGGTAGATAATAATAAGGGCGGGAAAACAAAGTTGGTTGCTTGGTTCTCACCAGACTTACCGCCTAATTTCGGTCCAGGCTTATTTAATGACTTGCCAGGAATGATAACAGATATAAGCGTTACGGAGCTACAAGCCGGGATACATTATTCTATGAAAGCAGAAAAAATTACGCTAAAAAATGATTTATCACTGCAAATACCTTTAAAAGATTTAGAAGTTATAACAGATAGTGAATTACAAGCAATCTTTAGAAAAATGAACAGCAATTTTAGACCGGATTAGAAGAATAATAGCCCTATCCAACCTAAATTTAATAAAATCAAAACCCTGACAATCCTGTTCTTCCTAACCATATTTCTTTCGGTAACACTTTAAAACCTGCGCTTAGAAGCTAAAGCCTTGCAAAACCCAAAAATTATTAAGAACTTGAACCTTAATTTCCCGATTAACTACAACTAAAAACTGTTAAAGTGTAAAATTGTTTATGTAAAACCGTTTTTTTTTTTATAAGTTTGGTTTTTATTAACAATTAAATTTTTAAATTATGAAAAAATTACTAGCAGTAACCGCGCTATTTTTAGCGTTTGGTTTTAACAGTACAGATGCAATTGCAAAAGAGAAATAACAAGATTGTGTAGCGGCAGCTTGGGATTTTGGAACGTTAATGTCGGCTATGTATGGAGGTAATCCTTATTGGTACACAGACGCATATTATATGGCAAATTGCAGGTAAATTCATAGACCGTAAAACTTTTGTTTTATGGGCATAATTATTTGAATAAATGATAAATAGAAATATTGTATTAATTTTTTTGTTAGTTTTTAGTTTTACAGCTGCTTGGTCTCAACAAAGTGGTAAAGTTGTATATAGAAAAAAAATGGACATTCAAGACACAATGTTCACTAGTCTAAAGCAAAATAATCCTGAGGAAAACGAACACTTTTTAAGGGAAGCCAAAAAAATGGCAGAAACCATAGAAAAATTCTCTTATGAACTATTATTTTGGGAACATGAAGCTATTTTTGAACAACAAGAAATCTTACTTAAAAATAGTATGTACGCTGGTTTAAAAAATATGGAAGGCATTAATTATACTAATTTGGAAACGGAGAAGACTTTAGAGCAGGTAAATGTTAGCGGCTCTTTCTTTTTGGTAAATCGCAAAAAAGCAGATTGGGAAATAACAAAAGAGAGTAAAACTATCTCAGGTTTTAAATGCATAAAAGCAATTAGTAAAAAGAAAATTTACGATGCCAGATCAAAAGCTTATAAAACTAAAGATATTGTAGCTTGGTTTACGCCAGAAATACCTGTTAGTTTTGGCCCTAAAGGTTATTTTGGTTTACCTGGTCTAATTATAGAATTAAAAGTAGCTGCGGGCACTAAGTTTTACGTGACAGACTTAGATTTGTCGCCACAGCACTCAAAAATAGAAAAACCACGAAAAGGGCGAGAAGTTTCTGAAATGGAATTTAAGGAGATAATGAAGGAACTTAATACGAAATTTTTTAATATGAGTAATAATAATTGATTACCAGAAATTTAATGCATATCAAAGCAACCCTGACAATCCTGTTCTTTCTAACAGGATTTTCTTCCGTAATAGCACAAAATGTTCGTTTAGAAGCTAAAGCCTTGCAAACCCCAAAATTTATTAAGAACTTGGTTTTTTAGTTTCCCGATTAAGTGCAAATAAAAACTGTTAAAGTGCAGATTTAATTATGTAAAACCGTTTTTTTTTTTTTATAAGTTTGGTTTTTATTAACAATTAAATTTTTAAATTATGAAGAAATTACTAGCAGTAACCGCGCTATTTTTGGCGTTTGGTTTTAACAGTACAGATGCAATTGCAAAAGAGAAAGAAGAAACATGTTTTGACAAAGCTTGGAGGTATGGCACTGTAATGGGTGAAGGATGGGAATATTTAGAATGGCATTATATGAATGAATATTATAATGATCATTGCCTCTAAATTATTAATCAAGCTGCCTTAGGTTCTATTAAGCTTGGGGTAGCTTTAAAAAATCAAAATGAGTTTTAATTATATATATTTATTGTTTTCGTTGCTATTTGTATCTTGTGCGAGTAATGCTCAAAACGAAGGGTTAAAAATCACCTATAAAAAGAAAATAATTTCTTCATTAGATGGAAAAAAAGGTAAAGCTTTAAAAAAAGAGAATCCTAAATTATTTGAAGAATATTACGCCATTGAAAAAAAACGTAAAGAGGCAGCAAAAAGATTAAAGTACAAATTACTTATTACCAATCAAAGTGCTTTATTTGAAGTAGAGGAAATTTTAAAAAGAGACGGCAGAAATATTGCCGCTTTTGGACCCTTCAAAGGTAATTATTATACTAATCTTAATACAGAGGAGAATTATTGGCAGGTAGATGCTTTCGGTCGTGATTTTTTAGTAGATTTCGGTAAAAGAGGCTGGAAGCTGAAAGAAGAAAAAAAAGAAATTTTAGGATACATTTGTAAAAAAGCAGTTGGTAGTTGGACGGTTAATAACGATAATAACAAAAGCTACTTAAAAGTAGAAGCTTGGTACGCTCCGGAAATACCTTTAAATTTCGGGCCTTTAGGCTTTAATGGTTTGCCTGGTTTAATTTTAGAAATTTCTACTGTTAATGAACGTTACTACGCTACGAGAATTAAGAAGTCCAAAAATTTAAATATAGAAAAGCCAGTAAAAGGTCAAAAAATATCATTTGATGACTTTAACGCCATGGCAAAAGGTGCAATGCAAAATGCTAAACAAAATTAGAAAATACCTAAAGCCCTATCCAAACTAAATGTAATAAAATCAAAACCCTAACAATCCTGTTCTTCCTAACAGGATTTTCTTCCGTTATGGCGCAAAATGTGCGTTTAGAAGGCAAAGCCTTGCAAAACCCAAAAATTATTAAGAACTTGAACCTTAGTTTGCCGATTAACTACTACAAACTGTTAAAGTGTAAAATTGTTTATGTAAAACCGTTTTTTTTTTATATAAGTTTGGGTTTTATTAACAATTAAATTTTAAAATTATGAAGAAATTACTAGCAGTTGCTGTATTATTTACAGCATTTTCTTTTACAAGTTTAGGCGCAGATGCCAGAGAACAGGAGCAAAGTTGTTTTGCTACTTATCACGAGATATTCCATGATCATTATGGTGGTATAAATTTAGATAATATTGATCTCTTTAATAACTTCGTACTTGAATGTCAAATATATCGAGGGTAAATTTAATGTTAAAAATTTTTTTTAAAATTTTAGTGGTCTGTGTATCTATTTGTTGTTTTAACCAGAACCTAAATGCACAGACTTCTTTTAAAATAATTTACGGAATTTCTGAAATAAAATTACGTCGCCCTATAGATAGTTTAAATGAAAGATCTAAACATTTTACTGAAAAAATTATTAACCGTTCAAAAGATGTAAATTATTTACTTTTTAGCAATAAAGAAAATTCGTATTTTAAAGAAGAAAAGACCTTAATGATAGAAAGTGATTCACGAATTGAATCGCTTTATTATAAAGCGGTGAAACAATTTACTTCTTTTAATACAGAAGTTTACGCCAATCATAAAGACAAAAAAATCACTTTTATTAAAAACCTGGTAAGTCAAGATTTTACAGTAAAAAGAGATTATTATAATTTTAATTGGGTTATAAAAGAAGACCATAAAAAGATTTTGGGTTTCACTGCCAGAAAAGCAACAGGTAATTACTATTATCCAGTAACTAATGAGAACTTAGAGGTAGAAGCTTGGTTTATCCCATCCATACCTTTACAATCGGGGCCAGATATTTTTATGGGCTTGCCGGGCTTAATAGCAGAAGTTCATTTAAAAGGAGCAGTAGTAACGGCCAAGAAAATTGAGCAAAGTGAAAACTTCAAAGTCGAAAAAATAGAGGATAAAGAAGCCATGACCCAAAAGGAATACGAAGATTTAATCTCGAGATTGACCCAAAAATTTATTGAAGAGTAGAAAAGTCGACCACCAACTTGCAAAACCCAAAATTTATTAAGAACTTAAATTTTAGTTTGTGTTATGAAAATCAATTAAAGAGAGATACGACCATATTTGTAAGAAGCAGTAATTCTTTTATTTTTAATGCTATATAAAAAATTCGTAATAACGGCAGTAGTACTATTTAGCCAGATACTTTATTCGCAATCTTCTGGTAAGTTGACCTATGCCTTAGACATAGAACTTACAGATTATTCAAAAATGAAGACGACAAATCCTCAGCAATACAAAAAATATAGAAAAATAGATAGAAAAGCTAGAGAGATTGCTAATAGTCTGGAGTATAAGTTGCTTTTTAAAAATGATAAATCCATTTTTAAAAGAAAAAATATTTTGACTAAAAATAATAACAGTCCATTTTTAAAAATAGCAATTGCGCCAATTCAAGGGATTTTTTATAACGATTTGGCTTGCGCGGAAAGATTACAACAAACAGAAGATTTTGGCAAGACTTATTTAATCTTTTTACCAGAGTTAGAATGGCAGATAAGTAACGAAACCAAAACAATAGGAACCTATGCTTGTCAAAAAGCAACCACAGAAAAAACCTATTATAATAAAGATGGCGAATTAAAAACACAGAAAGTAATTGCTTGGTTTACCAAAAGTGTACCCATCAATCACGGTCCGCTAGCTTATGCCGGTTTGCCTGGTTTAATTGTGCAATTAAAGGTAGATAAACGAATATTTACTCTGGAAGAGATAGACAAAAAAGAGAATACTATAGAAATTACACGTCCTAAGGGTAAAGCAATAAATTTAAAAAATTACTATAAGCTTTTTTCCACCGCGATGCAATCTATGCGTTAAGTAACATTTGACGTTTAATAAAAAAACAAATAAAGACCTATCCAAAATAAATTTAATAAAATCAAAACCCTAACAATCCTGTTCTTCCTAACAGGATTTTCTTCCGTAATGGCGCAAAATGTGCGTTTAGAAGGTAAAGCCTTGCAAAACCCAAAATTTATTAAGAACTTAGTTTTTAGTTTACCGATTAACTACAACTAAAAACTGTTAAAGTGTAAAATTGTTTGTGTAAAACCGTTTTTTTTAAAGTTTGGTTTTTATTAACAATTAAATTATATTTTTATGAAAAAATTACTAGCAGTAACCGCGCTATTTTTGGCGTTTGGTTTTAACAGTACAGATGCAATTGCAAAAGAGAAAGAACAAGAATGTGCAGATTTCGCTTGGGTCGCTGCTTCAAATTGGTGCAGTAATAGAGATGGAGGGTGCTCTGATTATCAATACTGGGTTTTTACGGATATTGCATATAATGAATGTATGAATTAACCAACCTAAGTTGCTTCACACTTTTTTAATTTAAAAAATATGCAAAAATCACCTTTACTTATCTTGTTATTGCTATGGGTTAACATTTTACAAGCCCAGAAAATGTATGAAGCAACTTATGATTTTCAGTTAGATAAAAATAAATTTGCTGACAACTTTAAACAAGAAAAAACGCAGAATGATAAACGTTATAACCGCATG
This sequence comes from Haloflavibacter putidus, assembly GCF_006546625.1. Classification (GTDB taxonomy): domain Bacteria; phylum Bacteroidota; class Bacteroidia; order Flavobacteriales; family Flavobacteriaceae; genus Mesonia; species Mesonia putida. Next base: position 348,329 of record NZ_VIAR01000001.1, on the reverse strand, counting down.
TTAAAACGTATGTTATCTAGTGCGAATAATACAGATTTTTCTTTGGTTTTTAATGCTGAAAGAGCAATCTTTAAGCCTATAGAAAGGTTAACAATAGATAATGCCATAAGCGATAAAGTAGGAAAAGCACTTTTGATATCTTTGGACGCAGAAACAAAACTGTACACCGATATAGCCTGTGAAAATCATTTTAAAGAGGTTAATGCTGGAGGAAAGACATATTTGGTTAACTATCCTTTAAAAACAATAAATTGGAAAATCACCAATTCTAAAAAGAGCTATAAGAACTTTGAAATTATTAGAGCCACGGCCGTTATTACGAATGCAAATGGTGTAAAAACTCAGGTAGAAGCTTGGTTCTGTCCTAAAATTCCGGCTAGATATGGACCGATAATGTTTGGAGGTCTCCCCGGTTTGATTATGCAGCTTAAAGCGGAAGAAAAAACCAAGAAAGGTTTGCGTTATAGTTTTAACCTAACTTCTATTGAAGAAATAGATAGGCTAAGAATTAAAATTCCTAATGATAAATACGAAATTATAACCAATCAAGAATTACAAGCAATCTTTAGGAAAATGAACAGCAATTTTAGACCGGATTAGAAGAAACTAAACAATAGCCCTATCCAAACTAAATTTAATAAAATTAAAACCCTAACAATCCTGTTCTTCCTAACAGGATTTTCTTCGGTAGTAGCGCAAAATGTGCGTTTAGAAGGCAAAGTCCTGGACAGCACGCAAAACAGCATACCTTATACCAATCTTATTGCAAGTCCGTTGGCAAAAAACCAAGACATTACTTTTGCCATCACAGATACCCAAGGCCGGTATAAATTAACGCTAAACCAAGACGTTACCTACAAAATAGAAGTTACGCATATGGGTTTTTCTAAATTTACAGATACGCTAAACCTAACAGAAGACCGCGTAAAAAACTACAGCCTGCAAGAAAGTACCCAAAGCCTAGAAGAGGTAATTGTAAAACAAGAAATGGCGGTAATTGTAAAAGAAGATACCATAACCTACCGTACAGAGCAGTTTAAAACCGGCGAAGAACGCAAACTGCGCGAAGTTTTAAAAAAATTGCCCGGCGTAGAAGTAGATAGGGAAGGCAATGTAAAAGTAAACGGCAAAAAAGTAACCAAATTAATGGTAGAGGGCAAAACCTTTTTTACCGGAGACACTAAATTGGGCGTTAACAATATTCCTGCAGATGCCGTAGAAGAAGTAGAAGCTTTAGACAATTATAACGAAGTTAGTTTTTTAAAAGGTTTGAGTGATAGTGACCAAATGGCGCTTAACATCAAGCTAAAAGAGGGCAAAAAAGAATTTGTTTTTGGAGATATAGAAGCCGGTGGTGGTATAAAAGAGCGTTTTTTATTCCATCCCACCTTGTTTTATTACAGTCCCAAAACAGCCATAAATGTAATTGGCGATTTTAATAATATTGGCAAAAAATCGTTTACCCTAAAAGATTATATAGATTTTGAAGGCGGTTATGCCGCTATGATGGATGGTTCTACTTCTTTTGGCGATATTTATAACAGCGATTTTGCCAGTTTTCTGGGCCAAGAAGATTTTATCTACCAAAAAAACGATTTTGGCGCCGGCAGCTTGTCGCAGCAAATTAGTCCAGATTTGCGCTTAGAAGCTTTTAGTATCGTAAATAAAGGCAAAACCCGTACGCGCACCACCAAAGAAATTGCCTATGTAACCCAAGATAATTTAGACGAGTTTAGGGAAACCACCAACAACAACACGGTTTTATTCAGTTTAAACAAGATAAAGTTGCGCTACCAACCCAACGAAGATACAGATGTGGCCTACGATGCTTTTATAAAAACCTCCAATGGCGATGCTACAGAAAATTTGAATTCAATCACTGCGGCAGACAGCTTGCGTACCAACATCTTACAAAAACCCAAAAATCTGAGTATAAACCAAGAAATCAGGTTTAACAAACAATTTTCGTATGAGCATACTTCTACCTTAACTGCGGCTTATAAATACAACAACCAAGAAAACAAGAACGATTGGCTGTTTAACCGGCCGGTACTTAATAATTTAATTCCTTTTCAGGAAGATGGCGAATTTTATAATTTATTACAAAACACCGCAACTAAGCGGCATCAAGCCAATTTGGATCTCAAGCATTATTGGGTGCTCAATAATTTTAACCATATTTATCCTAAAATTGGAGTCAATTTTTTTCATGAAAAATTTTCTTCCTTAGACCGGCAATTGCTCCAAGACGGCAGCATAAATAGTTTTGAAGATAGCGGTTTTAATAATGCCACCACTTTTAGGTTGGTAGATAATTATATTGGGTTTCAGTACAAAGCAAAAGCTGGCAATTTTATCTTTAAACCCGGTATATTCTATCATTCTTATTTTTGGAAGCTTAACCAATTTTCCACGGAAGTGGCCAACCAACAAAAAAGCCTTTGGTTACCCGAACTGAATATAGAATACGAACTTTCTTCCGCCGAAAAAATCAAACTGGACTACCGCTTAAAAACCGGTTTTTCCAACGCAGAAAAATATGCCAACCGCTTGCGCTTAATTAGTTTTAACCGTTTGTACCGTGGTAACCAAAATTTAGAAAACAAAGTTTACCATTCGGCCAACTTGCGTTACCACCAATTTAATTTGTTTAAAGGTATTTTTATAAACGCCAACCTGAGTTATACCAAGCGCGAAAAATCTATACGAAACACCACCCAAATAGAAGGTATAGATCAGGTAAATACTTCAATTTATACCGGTTTGCCAGAAAACACCTATGCATTAATGGGCTCTTTTGCCAAACAAATAAAAAAGTATAAGTTTAGCCTTAGCGGAAACATAAGTTTAGCAGATTATTCCCGGATTATAAACCAAGAAAAAAACGACTACCAATCCAACAATTACCGTTACACCCTAAAAGCCGAAACCCGGTTTAAAGATTGGCCAAACATAGAAATAGGCTGGGAACAGCGTTTTAGCAATTTTGAATCGGATATTTCTACCAATAAATTTACGCAAATAAGTCCGTATGCTATTTTGGACTGGGATTTTTTAAACGACTTTATTTTTTCGGCAGATTATACCTATAATTATTACAAAAACCTAAACACCAAGCAAACAAACCGTTTTGATGTTGGCAACCTTTCGTTGTATTACAACAAAGAAGACAGCGCGTGGGGATTTGAAATTGACGTAGATAATATTTTTGACGTTCGTTATAAAAACGAAAACAGCTTTAACCAGTTTTTGGTAAGCGACACCAATATTTTTATCCAACCCAGAACTATTTTGTTTAAGTTATCGTACAAACTCTAAATTCCTGTGAAGGCAGGAATCTTATTTTCACAAAGCTTTTTCCATCCCAACTTTTGGCCCAAAAAAAATTCCAGCGAAAGCGAAAAACATGCCTTGCTAGCCCTTCCTTGAAAGGAAGGGAATTTGTGAATTTTTTTTGGAAGTTTTTCACTTCCTGCGAAGACAGGAATCTATATTCCCACCCCAACTTTCCACAATCCCATATTTTCGGCGAAAGCGAAAAAACATCCATCCCGAGTATAAAAACTTATACAGTATTACTACGGTTTCTCTCTTTCTACTAGATAGCTGTCTTATAGTTATGACGTGGTTATAGCGTGGTTATAGCGTGGTTATGACGTGGTAAAGTTTGTATAAAGCCTAATCAACTTTCATAATTCCTTATGCAAACGACAGTCTTCAAAGTATAAGATGCTAATTAATTGCTGTTTTGGAAAAGCTTCAGCAATACGAATAAAAACACATTCAACGATTTTGTAAACCTTTATTACTGAAAAATTTTAAGTCGAATGTAGGTTATAAATCCAAATTCGCTTAGATTTCTTAATTTTGCAGCAAAATAATACGAGTTTGGCAAAAATAGGAAACATAGATGTAGGAGAATTTCCATTGTTATTGGCACCAATGGAAGATGTAAGCGATCCGCCTTTTAGAGCTTTGTGCAAAGAACAAGGCGCAGATGTGATGTATACCGAGTTTATTTCTTCGGAAGGTTTAATTCGCGAGGCTGCCAAAAGCGTTATGAAACTCGATATCTACGAAAAAGAACGTCCGGTTGGCATTCAAATTTTTGGCGCCAATTTAGACGCAATGTTAGAATCGGTTGAAATTGTAGAAAAATCCAAACCAGATATTATCGACATCAATTTTGGCTGTCCGGTAAAAAAAGTGGTTTCTAAAGGCGCCGGCGCCGGTATTTTAAAAGATGTAGATAAAATGGTGCAACTTACCGAAGCTATGGTAAAACACACCAATTTGCCGGTAACCGTAAAAACACGTTTGGGCTGGGATAAAGATTCTATAAAAATTCTGGAAGTAGCAGAGCGCTTGCAAGATGTTGGCTGTAAAGCAATTTCTATTCACGGGCGCACGCGCGTACAAATGTATAAAGGCGATGCCGACTGGCGACCAATTGCCGAGGTAAAAAACAACCAGCGTATGCATATTCCGGTTTTTGGCAACGGCGATGTAGATTCTCCCGAGCGCGCTATGGAAATGCGCGATAAATACGGTTTAGATGGCGCTATGATTGGACGGGCAAGTATTGGGTATCCTTGGTTTTTTAGAGAAGTAAAACATTATTTTAAAACCGGAAAGCATTTGGCGCCGCCAACTATGCAAGAACGTGTAGATGCTGCCAGAAGACATTTGGAAATGGCCATAGCCTGGAAAGGTCCAAAATTAGGCGTTTTTGAAACCCGCAGGCACTATACCAATTATTTTAAAGGAATACCACATTTTAAAGAATACCGCATGAAAATGGTTACCAGCGATGAAGCGAAAGACGTTTTTGCTGCCTTTGATGAGGTAGAAGAAAAGTTTGCCGACTATCAGTTTGTTTAATGTTAGGGAATTAGAGATTTGAGGTTAGAGATTGGGGATTAGTGATGTACAACATACTCAATACTCACGACTCAATACTATTATGATGTTCCCTAAATAGAGTTGACCGTTTTTAAATAATTTTCTTTTTCAAAATATGGTAAAAGATTTTCTTTCTTTGGCGTTTACGGAAGAAATTCGGTTTATAAACTTTTAAGGGTTCGTTCGCTGTTGTTGTAGTCTATTTCTGTCGATACCGAGTTAGTTCCTAGCAATCTCTCATTTTCTGCAGATAATAAACATTATCTGCTTGCGGATACTTCGTAAAGTTTGCTTTCGTAGCTTTCCACGTTTTAAATGGTCAACCTATATCAGGGACGTACAATACTCACGACTCAATACTAACTACTCAGTACTAAATACTACCCACTAATTCCCAATCACCTTCCCAACGCGTGTTGCCCCAATATAAGAAGCGGTTATTCCTAAAATCATAATTGTAAAAAATACAACTATAATATTTTCCGCTTTAAGCAAAACAGGATAGGGCAGGGTTGCGGTTATCATTACCAGCTCATAATTGAGTTGTAAGAAAATAATTAGCAAACCTATTAACAAACCAATTATACCGCCAAAAAAGGTAAGTAAAGTGCCTTGTAAAAAGAAAATTTGTTTTATAGTATTGGTAGTTGCGCCCAAATTATAAAGCGTTTTGATATTTTGTCTTTTATCTAAAATTGCCATAACAATTGCGCCGCCTACATTAAAAAGAGCAATAATCAAAACCAAAGTAAAAATCAGATAAACTGCCAAATTTTCGGTATTTAGCATTTTATACAATTTATCGTTTAACTGAATGCGGTTTTTTACAATTACCTTATCCTTAAAAATAGAAAAGATTTCTTCTTTTACATCTTCTTCTTTTGCACCAGGCAACAATTTAATCTCGATGGCAGAAACTTTATTGTTTTCTATTTCCAGAAGTTTTTTGGCTACTTTAAAAGAAGAAAATAAATAACGGTTGTTTAGTTCTTCGTTTACGCTAAAAATTCCCGTTACCATAGTGTTTACCTTATTAAAAGCCTTCGACGGATCGTTAATTTGTCCTTTGCCCGGGCGTGGCACCAAGAGTTGCAAAACATCGCCATAACCTTGCGCTCCCAAGGTTAGCTTACGCGAAATGCCATTGCCAATAACCACTTGATTTTCGTTTTGATGCACCCAAGTACCGGCAATAAGTGCGCTATCAATTTGGTTTACTTTTAGATAATTTTCATCTACACCTTTTATAGAAGCAGGTGTGTTTTTGTTGTTGAAATTAAGCAACACGCGCTCTTCAATTGTTTTTGAAAAGGCCGCTATTCCTTCCATATTTTCTAACTGAGTTAGTTTAGACTTATCTACGCTAATAAGTTTTCCTGTTTTAGGAAGTATTTTAAGGTCCGGGTCAAATTCATTAGAAAAAGAAAGGCTAAATTCTTTAAGACCTGAGAAGCCAGATAAAACTATAAACAAAGCCAAAGCCCCGGCAAAAACACCAATGGCCGCTATTATTGTAATAATGTTTATAGCGTTGTTTTTGCTCTTGGTAAACAAATAGCGTTTGGCAATGTAATAGGAAAACTTCAAGTTACGATTTTTTTCGCTTGTCTAATAAATCCGGATTTTCTATTGGGTCTTCTTTTCCTTTTACCGCTTCCTCAATATTTTCAATATATTCTAAAGAATCGTCTAAATACAATACAAGATCCGGCATTTTGCGCAACTGGTTTTTTACGCTTAAAGCTACTTTATGCTTGAGTTGCGATTTTATATTTTGTAATTCGGTTAAAAGTGGCTTTGCACTTTTGTTAGGAAATATACTTAAATAAGCCTTTGCCAAACTTAAATCTGGCGCTACTTTTACTTTAGATACCGATAGAATAATACCGGTATTGCCTGACTTTCGTAATTCTTCCTGCAGCACTTCTGCCAACTCTTTTTGCAGGACTTTTCCTATTTTCTTTTGTCTGTTTGTTTCTTCCATAGTGCAAAAATAGTGTTTTAATAAGGAATCGTATTTTTGTAGTATTAAATTTAATAAAATTAACGATGAAAAAAATAGAACACATTGGTATTGCTGTAAAAAATCTGGAAGAAGCCAACCAAACCTATAAAATGTTGCTTGACGCGGAAGCCTATAAACAGGAAGAAGTAACGTCTGAAGGTGTAATAACTTCCTTTTTTAAAGTAGGCGAATCTAAAATAGAATTACTGGCAGCTACCAAACCCGACAGTCCCATTAATAAATTTCTAGAAAAAAAGGGAGAAGGCATACATCACCTTGCTTTTGCGGTAGATAATATAGAAAAAGAAATTAAGCGCTTAGAAGCCGAAGGTTTTCAGCTAATTAGCAAAAACCCAAAGCCCGGCGCAGATAATAAAATCATTGCTTTTTTGCATCCCAAATCTGCAAATGGTGTCTTGGTAGAACTTTGTCAAGAAAAAAATGAGTAAATATTTGGTGCGTATACTACAAATATCTATTTTTGCCCTCTGTTTTAGGACCCATAGCTCAGCTGGTTAGAGCACCTGACTCATAATCAGGGGGTCGATGGTTCGAGCCCATCTGGGTCCACTTTTTTATAAATACAGAAAATAAACAACTGGGTTTAAGAAACCGATAATATTTTTTAAGTATTTATTAATATAATGAAGGGTTATATTTTTTGGCGCTTTAGAATTAATCCTTATTTTAGCCGATATGAGTAGACGAACAAATTTTCGAAATATTTTTCTAACAGCCACATTGTTGGTTGCCACTACTGTTGTGGTACAAGCGCAAAATAACGAGTGGACAGTGCCGCAAAATAATGACGATAATATAGGTTTTACTACTCAAGAACCGCAAGAAGAAGATAATAATCCTACTTTTACATCAGGAAATTCGAATCCGAATTCAAATCCGCCAACTCCTCAAGCAGCAGATGCTCCGCCTCCTGGTTTGCCAATAAATAATTGGGTTCCCGGTTTTCTATTAATAGCGGGAGTTTTTGGTGTATATATCTTAAAAACTACTCGAAAAGAAGCTTAACTTCTATCGCTAAATAACAAGTTGGTATTTAGCTTATTTCCTGATTTCACTATTTTCAAAACAATTAGTTAACTACGCATTTTTTATTTCCGTAAAGAATAAAGTAAATGTCTTTTATACTTCCGTAAGGCGTTTTACGTATTTTCCTATTACATCAAATTCTAAATTTACCGTATCGCCTTCTTTTAGATGCGCAAAAGTTGTGTGTTTAAACGTGTAGGGAATAATCGCTACGCTAAATTCATTTTTCTTGCTGTTTACCACCGTAAGACTAACCCCGTTTATGGTTATTGAGCCTTTTTCTATGGTTACATTATTATGGGTATCGTCATAACTAAAGGTAAAAAGATGGCTTCCTTCCTGTTTTGTAATTTTCGTACATATTCCCGTTTGGTCAACATGGCCTTGGACAATATGGCCGTCTAAACGCGCGCCCAATTGCATGCCGCGCTCCAAATTAATTATATCTCCTTGCTTTACGGAATTTAAATTTGTTTTCTGCAAAGTTTCGGCAATGGCAGTAACCTGGTATTCTTTTTCGCTTAAGTTTACAACGGTTAAACAAACGCCATTATGCGCAACGCTTTGGTCTATTTTTAGTTCGCTAGCCATTTCTGCTTCAATAAAAAAATGCAAATTATCTTTCTCTGCTTCAATTTTTTTTACTTTTCCTAATTCTTCTACAATCCCTGTAAACATATTTGCGCGTATTATTTAGTACATTTGTCATGCAAAAATAGGTAATTCAGAGCTTCTTTGGTTTTAAAAAGAAGCCTTAATAAAAATAACAGCAGATTTGAAAAAAGAAGAAAAATTAAAAGTTGGTATTAGTATTGGCGATTTAAACGGAATTGGCAGCGAGATAATTCTAAAAACGTTTGAAGATGCCAGAATGCTCGATTTTTGTACTCCGGTAATTTTTGCCAACACAAAATTACTGTCCTTTTATAAAAAGCACTTTAATTTAAGTCTTTCCTTTCAAGGCACCGAATCTGTAGATACTATTATAGACGGAAAGATAAACGTAGTAAACGTATGGAAAGACAATTTGAAAATAAATTTTGGTGCAGAAGATAAGTTTTTAGGTGAATTCACCTTAAAATCTTTAGAGGCGGCCACCCAAGCTTTAAAAGAAGATAAAGTAGACGTGTTGGTTACCGCGCCAATTAATAAAAATGTAATACAGTCAGACAAATTTAATTTTCCCGGGCATACCAATTATTTAGCGCAAGAATTAAACGGAAAGAGTTTAATGTTTATGATTTCAGAACAGCTAAAGGTAGGTTTGCTTACAGATCACGTTCCTGTAAAAGATGTTGCAGAGCACATAACAGCAGAGCTTATCAAGCAAAAAGTACGAATTATAACAGAAACTTTACGGAAAGATTTTCAGGTGCGTAAACCAAAAATTGCGCTGTTGGGTATAAATCCGCATAGTGGCGATAAAGGTGTAATAGGCAAAGAAGACGACGAGGTTTTAAGACCTTGCATACAAGAAATTAACGATGCCGGAAATTTGGTTTTTGGTCCTTATGCCGCAGACAGTTTTTTTGGTACCAAAAACTACAAAAATTTTGATGCCGTTATAGCAGCATATCACGACCAAGGTTTAATACCTTTTAAAACCTTATCTTTTGGTAAAGGCGTAAATTATACCGCCGGTTTAAGTAAGATACGCACTTCGCCAGACCACGGTACCGCCTACGAGATAGCCGGTAAAAACCAAGCAGATTACAACTCGTTTAAAGAAGCGGTTTTTGCGGCAATAGAAATATATAACAATCGAGTAGAATACAAAGAACTTACCAAAAACCCGCTAAAAAAGCAGTCTAAAAAATTATAAACATTTTTTTGTTAATAACTATAGGTAATTCATTATATTTTATATATTTGCACGCCTGAAAATGCCGATGTGATGAAGAAGTTTAAAGCCTATGAAATTCAATTTGTTGGTTTAAAAATTGGTAGGCACCAGTACAATTATCAAATTGATAACGAGTTCTTTGAGTTATTTGGTTACCAAGAATTTAATGCCGTAGATGTTGCGGTAGATCTTCAAGTAGAAAAAAAAACCAATATGTTAGAATTGGATTTTTTTATTGAAGGAAACGTTAATGTAAACTGCGATGTTAGTACAGAGGCGTATAACCAGCCTGTTAGCGGAAAACTACATTTGGTTGTAAAGTTTGGCGAAGAGTATAACGACGAAAACGAAGAATTACTCATCTTGCCGCATGGCGAATATAAATTACAAGTAGAGCAGTACATTTATGAAGCCATTATTTTGGGGGTACCTTATAAAAGAGTACATCCCGGTGTAGAAAACGGTACATTAGATTCTAAAATACTAGATAAGTTAGAAGAATTGGCACCAAAGCAAAAAGAAGAAATAGAAAATAACGAGGAAATAGACCCTCGGTGGAATGAATTAAAAAAACTATTAAAAGATAATTAATTAAGTAGTTATGGCACATCCTAAAAGAAAGACCTCCAAAACAAGAAGAGATAAAAGGAGAACGCATTATAAAGCAAAAGCACCTCAAATTGGCACAGATCCAACAACTGGAGAAGCGCATTTATACCACCGTGCACACTGGCACGAAGGTAAATTATATTACAGAGGGCAAGTTTTAATAGACAACTCAGAAGAAGTAGAAGCTTAAAAACAGCTTTTGATTTTTAGCAAAATTAAACTCCCACTATTAGTGGGGGTTTTTGTTTTTTTAATAAGTTTTTGGCAAAACAATTCAAAATCAATAGCATTTTAGGTTGATTAACTCCTAAAAAGATTTTACTTTGCACCTTATTAAATAAGAATTTTAGTAGATTTCTTTACCATTTTATGGCTAAAGCAACTACTTTTGTCGAATAAATTCTTTTCTATGAACAAAATAACAGCAGCTATTACCGCTGTAGGATCCTACGTGCCGGAAGATGTTCTCACCAACCAAATGCTGGAAGAGATGGTAGAAACCAATGATGAATGGATTACCACCAGAACCGGCATTAAAGAAAGAAGAATACTGAACGACCCTGATAAAGGTACTTCTTTTTTAGGCATTCAAGCTGCTAAAGATTTAATCGAAAAAAACAATATCGATCCCTTAGAGATAGATATGGTTATTTTTGCCACCACAAGTCCAGATATGCCGGTGGCTGCCACAGGAGTTTATACCGCATCACAAATAGGCGCCAAAAATGCATTTGCTTATGATTTGCAAGCGGCGTGTTCCAGTTTTCTTTACGGAATGTCTACCGCCGCCAGCTATATAGAAAGTGGCAGATATAAAAAAATACTCCTTATTGGCGCAGACAAAATGTCATCAATTATAAATTATAGAGACCGCGCCACCTGTATTATTTTTGGCGATGGGGCAGGAGCTGTTCTTTTTGAACCCAATACAGAAAATTTAGGACTGCAAGACGAATTTTTACGAAGCGATGGTATGGGCCGCGATTTTTTAAAAATAGAAGCCGGTGGCTCTTTATTGCCGGCAAGCAAAGAAACCGTAGAAAATAATCAGCATTATGTACAGCAAGACGGCAAAACGGTTTTTAAATTTGCAGTTTCTAATATGGCAGAGGTAAGTGAAAAAATAATGCAACGCAACAACCTCAGTGCAGAAGATGTAAATTGGTTAGTGCCGCATCAAGCCAACAAGCGTATAATAGATGCCACGGCCAAGAGAATGAACTTAGACAGTAAAAAGGTTTTAATGAATATACAGCGCTACGGAAACACCACCTCTGCAACGCTGCCTTTATTATTGAGCGATTTTGAAAAACAATTAAAAAAAGGAGATAACCTGATTTTTGCTTCCTTTGGAGGCGGATTTACCTGGGGTTCCATTTATTTAAAATGGGCTTATAACTCCTAAAAAAACACAAAAAAACACCTTAAAATTATGGAATTAAAGGAAATTCAAAATTTAATAAAATTTGTAGCCAAATCTGGCGCAAGCGAAGTGAAACTAGAAATGGACGATGTTAAAATCACCATTAAAACCACTTCAGAAGACAAAGAAACTACCATTGTACAACAAGTACCAATGGGTGGTATGCAACAGCAAATGCCACAACAAAGCATGCAGCAAGCACCTGCACAGCCACAACAACAAGCGCCTGCTCAAGAAACAAAACCAGATGCAGACAAAAAAGAAGCAGATACAGACGACTCAAAATACCTTACTGTAAAGTCGCCTATTATTGGTACTTTCTACAGAAAGCCATCGCCAGATAAACCGGCTTTTGCAGAAGTAGGAGATACTATTAAAGAAGGAGACGTAGTTTGTATTATTGAAGCTATGAAACTATTTAACGAAATAGAAAGCGAAGTTTCCGGAAAAATTGTAAAAGTTTTGGTAGACGATTCTTCTCCGGTAGAATTTGACCAGCCTTTATTTGTGGTAGACCCATCCTAATTTTTTGTAGTTTTAACAGCAAGTAATAACGCTCAAAAGAAACAAAATGTTTAAAAAGATATTAATTGCCAATAGAGGAGAAATTGCGCTTCGGGTTATTAGAACCTGTAAAGAAATGGGTATAAAAACCGTTGCCGTTTACTCCAAAGCAGATGCAGAAAGTTTGCACGTACGCTTTGCAGATGAAGCAGTCTGTATTGGTCCGGCACCAAGCAACGAGTCTTACTTAAAGATGCCCAATATTATTTCTGCTGCAGAAATTACCAACGCAGATGCAATTCATCCCGGTTACGGATTTTTATCAGAAAATGCTAAGTTTTCTAAAATCTGTGCAGAACACGATATCAAATTTATAGGAGCTTCTCCAGAAATGATTGCAAAAATGGGCGATAAAGCTTCGGCCAGAGAAACTATGCAAGCAGCCGGAGTACCTTGTATTCCAGGATCAGATGGCGTTCTTAAAGATTTTAAAGAGTGTAAAAAAACGGCTAAAAAATTTGGTTATCCCATTATGCTAAAAGCTACTGCCGGAGGTGGTGGTAAAGGTATGCGTGCCGTTTGGAAAGAAGAAGATTTAGAACCCGCTTGGGAGTCTGCTCGGCAAGAAGCCGGAGCAGCCTTTGGTAATGATGCCATGTATATGGAAAAACTTATCGAAGAACCAAGACATATCGAGATTCAAATTGTAGGCGATAGCAATGGCAATGCTTGTCATTTATCAGAAAGAGATTGTTCTATTCAACGTCGTCACCAAAAACTTACAGAAGAAACCCCTTCGCCGTTTATGACAGACGATTTACGCGAAAAAATGGGTGAAGCGGCTGTAAAAGCGGCAGAATATATAAAGTATGAAGGAGCGGGAACCATAGAGTTTTTGGTAGATAAGCACCGTAATTTTTACTTTATGGAAATGAATACGCGTATACAAGTAGAGCATCCTATTACAGAACAAGTGATAGACTACGATTTAATACGCGAGCAAATTTTGGTAGCAGCCGGAGTGCCAATTTCAGGAAAAAATTATTTCCCGAAATTGCACGCTATAGAATGCAGAATCAACGCAGAAGATCCTTACAATAACTTTAGACCTTCTCCGGGAATAATAAGCAATTTGCACGCACCCGGTGGGCACGGCGTTCGTATAGATACGCACGTTTACAGCGGTTATATGATTCCGCCAAATTACGACTCTATGATTGCCAAATTAATTACCACTGCGCAAACCCGCGAAGAGGCTATTAATAAAATGAAACGCGCATTAGATGAGTTTGTTATAGAAGGTGTACAAACCACTATTCCGTTTCATCGTCAATTAATGGATAATCCAGATTATTTAGAAGGTAATTATACCACTAAATTTATGGAAGGTTTTGTGATGGATGAAAAGTATAAAGACCAAAACCCCGATTAATTTCTAAGGTTTGAGATCTAGAAAATCGGTTAGTTTTGTGATAAATTCACAAAATTGACCGATTTTTTTATTACTGAAACTATTACTACGTCCTATCTATGAACTATCGCTCGCATCTATTAACTAATTGTAAAAAATTTACATTATCTAAAACCGCCTTTCTTCAAAACGAAATAGAAGCTTTAGAAAAGTCTTTACAAACGGAAACCAAAAGCTCTGCCGGCGATAAATACGAAACTTCGCGTGAAATGCTTACGGCAGAAATCAACAAACTCGGTAATCAATTAGAACATTATAGAAAGTTTCAAAGTCTTTTACAACAAATAGAAAACAGACCTCCTTCTCAAAAAATTGGCTTGGGCAGCTTAGTAAAAACCAATCAGTTTAACTACTTTATAGCTATTCCTGCAGGGAAAATAGAAATTGAAGGGCAAACGTTCTATACAATTGGTTTACAATCTCCCATCGCACAAAGCCTGCTCGGTAAAACCGAAAAAGAGAGCTTTACTTTTAAGGGAAATTCTTATAAGATTTTAGAGGTCTTGTAATATTTCCTTAAAACTATTCTTTCCTAAAACGCTTATCCAAAAGGGCTTTTGCAACAGCAAGATTGCAAGTTTCGCCTTTCTTTAAAGTATTCTCTGAATAAAAATAGAGTTTTTCTTGGATGTTTTTTAAAATAGCTTCCACAAAATAACTAAAACCGTTGTAATAGCTTTTTTCCACTTTTACCGATAAAAAACCATCTTTACGTAGGTGTAATTCTTGCGGATAGATTAGATAATAGCCGTTTTGAGAAGATTTCAAATTTACGGAAGAAATCCGGTTTACTTCAGAAAGCAAAGAAGCAGTGTAAAAATCAGGTGGATTTTTTAGCAGGTTTTTGGGTGCATTTTTAGTTAGTATTTTACCCTCTCTTAAAACGATTGTCTTATCTGCAAAACCAAACAAATCTGTGCTATCATGCGTAGCAAAAATACACGAAATGTTTTCTTTTTGTAAATAGCTAAAAAGCCTTCTGCGTAATTTGTTTTTTCTAAAATTGTCTATAAAATTAAAAGCTTCGTCCAACAATAAAAGTTCTGGTTTTTTGGCCAAAACCTGCGCCAACGCCACGCGCTGTTTTTGTCCGCCGCTTAAAAGCTTTACCTTGGTATTGGCATAAGCTTTCATATCTACCACTTCCAATAAAATTGCTAAACGTTCTTCATTTTCTTTGGGAAACTGCCTGCTTAAATGCTCGGTAATATTTTCTGCTACGCTGGTAAAAGGCATTAATTGCTCCTCTTGTGCCAGATATTTCATTTCTGGTTCTCCCGGCACCAAATTATAAGCCGGACCCAAGACTTTTTTATCGTTAAAAAGTATTTCGCCTTGGTCTAAATCCAGCAAACCATAAATAGCTTTTAGAAGCGTGCTTTTTCCGCAACCGCTTTCGCCAATTATGCTAAGATGTTCTCCTTTTTTAACTGCGAAGCTTATATTTTGCAAGATATTTTTTTCCGCGTAAGCGAAATTTAGATTCTTTACTTTTAGCATAGAAAACTGGATTGTTGGGAGAGCAATAGTAGTTTTTTCTGAAAGATAATTTATTGTTTTTGTACTATCAATCTTTTGTTGGGAATATCTATGGTAATTTTCTCGCCAAGCCAATCTATACCCATAATACCTTCGTAAATTAGGTCTTCTATAAAAGAAGCTTTAAAATTTTTAACTTCTGCATTTTTGTTTATGTCGGTCATTTTGGCCAAGGTTGTAAAGTAAAAAGTATTGCCTTGTTTTGGTTTAAAACTACTTTTTCTGTACTCTTTTTTTAATTTGGTAGCGTCCATGCCCAAATCCTGCATATATCTGGCGTTAAACCTATAAACACCAAAACCGGCGCCGCTGTCTAAGCTCACCAAAAGTGGTAGTTGGTCTTCTAAGTTTACATAGGTAGCAATTCCTAAAGTAATTTCTTTGTCGCTATCTAACACAATTGGTATTTCAAAATCTTTGTTTTTTATCCGCTTTTCTAAAGATTTAGAAGATTCTAATTGTAGAATTTTATTTTTAAAATCTATGGTAATAGGCTGGTTCTTAAATGGCGTTAGTGAAATCAAACCGTCTAACGGAAATTTAAAATCGTACACCGCAAAGAGTTCTTTTTTAATTTTAAAATTGTTTATGCTCAACAATTTTGAACGCCATAAGTCAGTGGTTATTTCTTCGCCGGTAGCTCGATGGCCGGTATGAAAATGATGTGTTTTTTTTAAATCTTTAACTTTATCTGCAAAATCTTTGGTAAGCAGGTTTATGCCCGCACCGGTATCAAAAACAAATTTTCCTTCTACGCCGTTTACTTTGGCTTTTATAATTATATGACCATTATTGGTGAGTTCAAACGGAATTTTGACTGGTTGTTTCACCAAATTTTGTCCGAAAATCAAACTGGTAGAAATTATTAATAGAAAGCTAAATAGGTAACGCATAGGCTGTTTTTAAAAGATTTTATTTACTAGGTAGACAATTAAACCGCAATTTTGTAACATTTTTGCTGTGGATATAGTTGACGTAGAAATGCGCAAATTGCATAAAATAGGCTTTTCTCTTTATCGTTATGTAAATATGCTATATTTGGTTTTGAAAAGTATAAAAATATGCGTCGTTTATTTTTTATTTGCTGTTTAATTTGCCTTGGTCTTTATGGAAATGCTCAAGATAAAATCCGTAAAGCAGCTTTAAAACAACATATTGCATTTTTAACGGCAGATTCTTTGCAAGGCAGGTTTCCGGGAACGCCACAAGATAGTATTGTACAAAATTATATTGTGGGCCAGTTAAAAACTGCCGGCTACCAACCAATTTTGCAAACTTTCCGTTTTAAAACCAAAAACGATTTGGCTAAAATTTCTACCGCCAATATCTTGGGAATACTTGCGGGTAAGCATCCGGTTTTAAAAAAACAAGTTATTATTCTTGGAGCACATTACGATCATTTGGGAATCAAAAACGGAAAAATTCACCCCGGGGCAGACGATAATGCTAGTGGAGTTTCGGTTTTGTTAGAAATTGCAAAACGTCTAAAACAAGAAGATCTAAATTTAAAACGCAGCATACTTTTTATAGCATTTGGTGCCGAAGAACAAGGCTTAAAAGGAAGTGATTTCTTTGTAAACAATCCGTTAGTTCCTTTAAATACCATACAAGTTATGCTCAATATGGATATGCTGGGCAGGTTAAACCAAGAAAAACACCTTTATATAAATGGCGCGGGAACTTTCCGTAAAGGGAACAAAATGCTACGTAAACTGGCAAAAAATTATGATGTAAAGCCGGTTATTCATTTAGGTTCTGTTGGCGGCTCTGACCACGTGAGTTTTTACAAGAAAGAAATTTCTGTTTTGGGCTTGCATACCGGCGCGCACGAGCAATACCATTTACCAACCGACTCAAAGTCTCTATTAAATTATAATGGTTTACAAATGCTGAGCAATTATATCTACCAAGTTGTGGTGCAATTGGCTAATACAGAGCAAAATTTAGAATTTATTGCGCAAGATTAATAATTTTTCTATTGACTTTACGGAATAAGCTTTGGACTGATTAATATCAGCTTTAAAAAGCTGAATATTCCTTATCTTTAAGTACTTAATTTAAAAACCAATAGCCATGAAAAAGCGCACGCCAGTCTCTACAATTATGACAGAAAAAGTCCTAACGCTAAACACTACCGATAATTTAGCTACGGCTGAAGGTATATTTAAAAAGAATAAAATAAGACACATTCCCGTGGTAGAAAACGATGCCATAAAAGGCATGTTAAGTTACACCGATTTACTGCGAATTAGCTTTGCCGATGCGGTAGATGAAGACGAAGATACTATAGAAACCACAGTGTACGATATGTTTAGTATTGAGCAGGTAATGGTAAGCAATGTAATCTCTGTAAAACCGGATAATACCATAAAAGAAGTAGCCGAAATCTTGGCAGAAAAAGAATTTCACGCCTTACCGGTAGTAGAAAACGATAAGTTGGTAGGTATTGTAACTACCACAGATTTGATAAAGTATCTTTTAGAACAGTTTTAAGATTGGGAAATTAAAAATTGTCCAACCTACAGGGTTTTCAAAACCCTGTAGGTTTTTCTTACCATATCGAAAAAAGGAAATATTATAAAAAAGCTTCTTAATATTTTCAAGAACAGTTCTTTTTTAAATACTTATAAAGTTTAAAAGACTTTGCGGGACAATTTCGATTAAAAAAGTAATTTCTTAATTTATCTTCAAAAAAAAATCCCGAGAAACTACTAAAAAAGTAGAGTCTCGGGATTTTTAAGATTTGGGTTTTAAACTTTTAAACTAAAAATCTAGAGTTCTTTTACGCCCATATTCCATAAAGTAAAACCGTAAATATCTGCATATTGTTCTATGGTTTTGCTCACTGGAGTTCCCGCGCCGTGACCGGCATTAGTTTCAATTCTAATTAAAACCGGATTCTCACCTGCTTGTTTTTCTTGCAATTCTGCTGCAAATTTAAAACTATGCGCCGGCACCACACGATCGTCGTGATCTCCGGTAGTAATAAGCGTTGCAGGATATTCTGTGCCCTTTTCTACATTATGTACTGGGGAGTAGTTGTACAAATACTCAAACATTTCTTTATTATCTTCAGAAGTTCCGTAATCGTACGCCCAACCCGCGCCAGAAGTAAATGTATGGTAACGCAGCATATCTAGAACGCCAACAGCCGGCAAAGCTACTTTTACCAAGTCTGGACGTTGGGTTAAGGTTGCACCAACCAATAAGCCACCGTTAGAGCCACCACGTATCGCCAAATAATCTGTAGAAGTATAATTTTCTTGTTTTAAATATTCCGCGGCAGCGATAAAATCGTCAAAAACATTTTGCTTTTTTAATTTTGTTCCGGCTTTGTGCCAGTCTTTTCCATACTCGCCACCACCGCGTAGGTTTGCAACGGCATAAATACCGCCTTGCTCCATCCAAACCGCGTTGGTAATGCTAAACGACGGCGTTAGGCTAATATTAAAACCGCCATAACCGTAAAGAATGGTTGGGTTTTTACCGTCTAATTTTATACCTTTTTTATGGGTGATAATCATTGGTATTTTGGTGCCGTCTTTAGATGTATAAAACACTTGTTTGCTTTCGTAATCTTCGCTGTTAAAGTCTATTTCCGGCTTGCGGTAAAGTTCTGACTCGCCACTTTCTATATCGTATTTATAAATACTTCCCGGCGTGATATAATTGGTAAACGAGTAATACAATTCTTTCTCTTCTTTTTTAGCACCAAAACCACCAACGCTACCAACGCCCGGTAATTCTACCTCGCGTACCAGATTGCCTTCACGGTCGTATTGTTTTACCATAGAAACCGCGTCTTTCATATATTCCGTAAAGAAATAGCCGCCTCCGGTAGATGCGGTTAAAACATGCTCTGTTTCCGGAATAAAATCTTCCCAATTTTCCGGGGAAGGATTAGATGCATCTACTGTTACAATCTTTTTGTTGGGTGCATCTAAATTGGTTACCAAAAATAGTTTGCTGCCCTCGCTATCCAAAATATTGGTGTCTGTATCTGTATTGCCAATTACGGTTTGTAGGGGTGCATTTTCTTTGGTTAAATCTTTTAAGAAAAGTTTGTTACCAGAAGTACTTACGCTTGCGCGGATAAGCAAGTAGTTGTTGTCTTCTGTAACAATTCCGCCAACGTAACGGTGTTTCTGCTCTTCTGTACCACCAAAAATAAGTCTGTCTTCTTTTTGCGAAGTTCCCAATTTATGATAATACAATTTATGCTGATCTGTTTTTGCCGAAAGTTCGCTGCCTTTAGGTTTGTCGTAACTAGAATAGAAAAAACCGTCATTTTCTTTCCAGGAAAGTCCGGTAAACTTAATGTCTACCAAGGTGTCTTCTACAATTTCTTTGTTTTCGGTATTCATGATTAATACCTTACGCCAATCGCTTCCGCCTTCTGAAATTGCATAGGCCAACTTAGAACCATCTTCCGAGAAACTCATTCCTCCTAAAGATGTGGTGCCGTCTTCGCTAAATTTATTCGGGTTTAAAAATACTTCTGCAGTTGAAGGATCTTCGCCGGTTTTATAACGGTAAATCACATACTGGTCTTGCAAACCATCGTTTTTACTGTAGTAAGTATAGTCGCCTTCTTTTCTTGGGGCGCCAACTTTCTCGTAATTCCATAAAGTAGAAAGTCGGTTTTTCAAAGAATCTCTGTACGGAATTTGCGCCAGGTATTCTTGGGTAACTTCGTTTTCGCGTTTTACCCAATCTTCGGTTTCTTCACTGCGGTCGTCTTCCAACCAGCGGTATGGGTCTTTTACTTCGGTACCAAAATAGGTATCGGTACTATCTACTTTTTTTGTTTCAGGATAGGTCAAGCCTTCTTCTTTTTGTGTTTTTTTTGTCGAATCGCAAGCTACAAAAGCCAAAGCGATAAGAGGCAAAATTACTTTTTTCATAGTTGAGCTGTTTTAATAAGCTTTCAAAAATAAGCAACCAAATTGATATTATTCAATTTCTAGGTCAAAAATGGCTTCTACATCTGTTTCTCCGCCAACTACAGAGCCGTTAGGGTTAGTAATGTCTTTTACTTCTGCTTCGTGAATTAAACGCACTACTACATCGCCACTTGTCGCGCTATTGGTTGTCCATTTGGTAGATATACCAATAGGAATACCATCGCTATCTGTAGCATCTGCGCCATCTGTTCTTTCTAAATCTACCGTAGCATTGGCAAAAGCATAGGTTACAAAATGTGCATTCCTTTCTTCCTTAATTTCGACAGTAATATCTTCGGGGTTATTAGGGTTAGACTTGTTATAGAAACGGGCTTCTACCACATAAGTAGCGTTTTCCTCTAATAAAATTACTGGCGAAACATAGGTTTCATCCCGATATTGCGGATCTGTAAAAGTGTAAGTCGTTGTCTCTCCCATAGCATTGGTAATTTCTAAGCTAACATCTGTAATCACTTCTTCTTCATTGATTACTTGCGGTAAATCGTCATCGCTAGAACAAGCGCTAAAACTTAAAACGCTAATAAATAAAATGCTTAAAATTTTGATCGTTTTCATAAGGTGTATATTTAAAAGTTTAATAATTCAATTTAAGTTGTAGGGTAAAATTCCTACCGGTATTATCGGCATAATAACGCAAGCGGTTTAGGTAATCGCGGTAGCTGGTATTCAGTAAATTATTTACCAGTAAACTAACTTGCATCTGGCCGGTTTTAAAGGCCTTAAAAGATGTAAAAGCATTAAAATGCAATAAAAAATACGCGTTTGGCGGTGTGCTTATATCTACGAACGTACTCGTGTAATTGCCATCTTCTAACACATCGTAATAAAAATTATTATCGGGGTAATTTTGCTTTTTAAAAACCCAATCTCCCGTTAAACTAAGGTCTAAATTATACCATTCCGGCTTTGTGAAATTTATGGTATTAGACCAGTTGCTTGGCGGCATATCTACTAGATAAGTGTTGGTGTTTTTATTTTTTCCGTGCACGGAAGCAAAACGCGTTTGGTATAAAAAGTTGGAAGAAATGCTATAGTTTGCCGAAACGTCTACGCCATACATTTCTGCTTTGGTTTGCTGGTATTCCCAAACCGGAAAAGCCCCGCGAATGGTGGTTTCTAAACCAATAGGTTGTAAAACGATAAAGTTATTGAGAAAATTATAATAAGGCTCTACCGAAAGTGAAAAGGCATCTGTTTTTCTTTCTAAGCTTAAACTTATTTTATGCGCATTTTCTTTATCGAAACGCAAATCGCCCAGTTCTATAATGGCTGCAGAATGATGTAAACCATCTGAGAATAACTCGGCCGGATTGGGCGCGCGATTTGCTTTTGCATAATTTACAGCAAAGTTATACTGGTTTACTTCGTATTTAATTCCGGCAGAATAAGAGAAACTATGGTAATCAAAGATCGGGTTGGTTAAGTATTGCGTACCATAATCGCCAATAATAATATTGGCATAATCTGTATCGTAATTGCGTTCTTCCCAACGCGATTTTAAATAAAATTTTTTGGCATCTAAATGGGTAAAATCATAACGTAAACCGCCTTCCAGCAACCAATTTTCTTTAAATTTATAATCTGCAACCGCAAAAACACCAATTTCTTGCTTGTCATAATCCGGAATTAGGCGTCGTACGCCGGTAGAAGGATTGGAAAAATTATTTTGCGCCGCGACTTCCAGTCCGGTATTTAGGTTAAAATCATTTTCGGCATCAAACTTAAAAGTAGCCGAAGCTTTATGGCTTTCCAATTCCAAATCTACCGCCGCAGTTTTATCTTCTGCATCACGCCGAATATCATATTCTTGTCTGTCGTTTTTTTGGTAGCTGTATTGCAGTTCTAATTTGCCCAATTCTGCAAAACGTTTAAAATAATTTAGTTTTAATAAATGGTGTTTTACTTCTTGTTTTGGCGCATCTATAGAATAGGTAAAATCGTCTACCACAAAAGGCTGCTCTTGATTAATGGCTTTTATCAAATCGTTTACATTGCCAATATGCGCTGAGCGTAGAATACCGGTTTCCGTAGAAAAAAAGCTGTAATACGCATCAAAACCACTGGTAAATTTGTTTAAACCAAAGTTTAAGGCAAAGTTTTGTTCTTGATTGCCGGTGTTGGATAACACATAATTTGGCGCTTCAAAATCGCCATATTTCTTAAAGCTTCCTTGAGCTTTTGCATACCAGCCATTGGCAAAAGCCTTTATCAACTCTGTGGTTACTGTACCACCGCGACCATTGGTAGAGGCGCTTAAAATAGTTTTTCCGTAAAGGCTATCTATTACCGGAATCTTATTGGGCTTGGTAAGCACCACGCCGCCAACTGCATCGCCGCCGTAGGCCAAAGCAGACGCTCCTTTTATCACGCTTACAGAACCGGCAGTATTTAAATCTATGTTTGGCGCGTGTTCTACGCCCCATTCTTGGTCTTCCATTTTTACGCCGTTGTTAAAGGTTAAAACCCGGCTGCTGTGCAAACCATGAATTACCGGTTTTACTATAGAATTACCGGTAGATAAAGTGCTTACTCCGCTTATTTCTTTAAGCGCATCGCCAAGATTAGCGTTAGAATATTTTTCTAAAACCGCCGTTTTTAGACTGGCTTCCTGTCCGGTTTTAGCAAGTGCTAATTGTTTTTTTCCTTGTAAAAGAACTTCGCCCAGTTCTTCTAAATGATGTTCTAACTTTACGGAAATATGTTTGTCTTCCGTTAAGGAAAAATCAAGGCTTTTGGTATCGCATTGCGGATGTTTTACCGTAATCTCATACTGGCCGGCACAAAGATTTTCTATGGAAAATTCGCCATCAAAATTAGAATAGGTCGTCTTTCCGGTTGGTTGCAAAATAATTTCGGCATAAATAAGCGGATCGCCGTTATGGAAATCTGTTAATTTCCCCGAAAGGGTATAATTACATTCTTGTGCGAATGCGGGATAATTTGCCATTAAAAGAATAATGACAGATACTATAAATTTCATCTTTAGATAAAGTGTAATAGGTTAAATAATAATTTACGGCAAATTTTAGTTTGTTAAGTAACCTGAAGTTCTGTGCTTTTTTTGCATACAGAGAAACCTTCGGGAAAACCGTAAAATAAGCCTTTGAAAATTAGAAAGTTTAAACTTATACACTTGTGGGGGGAGGCTTGTTATATAAAGAGCAAACCGGTAATTTGTTAGAAAGTGCGTAGCTATAAACCGGTTGCAAATAGACTTGTTCGAAAAAAATTGGACTACTTATTTCCGCGGAAGCAGATGGCAAAACTGCCGTTAAATCTGCTTGGGTATGCGAAATTTGACACCAAACGCATTTTTCAGGCGTGCTATTATCGTCGTCGTCGTGCGCCAAAACATGCAAATCTGCCACCTCTACCAGCAAGAATGCAAATAGAAAAATAAAGCTAATGCTATGTTTTACTTTTTTTGACAACATATTGCAAAACTAAGCAAATTAGTTTCTAATAATTATGCAATATAAAATATTTAACAAATTCAGTTAAAGCTATTGCAAGAAATTTGCCTTTACATATTCTGCGATTTGCACCGTATTGGTTGCTGCGCCTTTACGGAGGTTATCGGTTACAATCCATAAATTTATTGCTTTTGGGTGCGAAACGTCTTTACGGATTCTTCCTACAAAAACATCATCTTTCCCGGCAGCGAAAATTGGCATGGGATAATTGTTTACCGTGGGGTTGTCTTGAAGAAAAATGCCGGGAAAATTTTTAAGCGTTTTTTTGAGTTCTAGCATTTCAAAATCTTTTTCAAACTCTATGTTAACCGATTCGCTGTGGCCGCCAACCACCGGAATTCTTACCGCTGTAGCAGAAACCAATACTTTTTGATCGTTGAGTATTTTTTTGGTTTCGTGCGTAAGTTTCATCTCCTCGCGCGTATAATCGTTATCTAAAAAAGCATCGCAATGCGGTAAAGCGTTTTTATGAATTGGATAAGGATACGCCATTGGACCTTTTTTGCCGGCAGTCTCGTTTTCTAATTGCGAAACCGCTTTAACACCGGTTCCTGTGATAGATTGGTAAGTAGAAACCACCACTCGTTTAATGTTATACTTATCGTGCAGCGGTTTTAAAGTCATTACCAATTGAATGGTGCTACAATTGGGGTTGGCTATAATTTTATCGTTTGCAGAAAGTGAACTGGCGTTTACTTCGGGTATGATTAATTTTTTGGTAGGATCCATTCGCCAAGCCGAAGAATTATCGATTACCACCGTACCAGCTTTTGCAAATTTTGGTGCCCATTCTAAAGAAATGCTCCCGCCGGCAGAAAATAAAGCAATATCGGGTTGTAAAGACAAAGCAGTTTCTAAATTAACCACTTTATAGGTTTCGTTTTTCAAGTTAACTTCTTTCCCCACCGATTTTTCGGAAGCTACCGGAATTAACTGCGTTACAGGAAAATCGCGTTCTGCCAATACCTGCAACATTACCTGTCCTACCATTCCGGTTACTCCAACAACTGCTACTTTCATTTTTATTTATTCTAGGTTTATTGGTTGCAAAGGTAGAAAGTTAAATTAATTACCAGGCTTCGATAGGTCTACTTTTTATCAGGAGTAACATAACGTCTTAAGACTGAAAACTGCTAAGTGAAAATCACAGTAAAACTCTATTAAATGTAAAAATATTCGATTATTTATAAAATAATGTTGTTTTGTCTAATAAAACAGATTATATTTAACACATTATTAACCAACTAATTTATTATTATGATGAAAATTATTAATCGAAAATCCCCCCCCCTACAAAACTTAAGCCTAAGTACTTAACAAGGGCGGGATATTTACCCGTTGTCTTACTTTTATTTTACACTTTGGCAAGTTGCGAAAGAGATGATTTTTTAGAGAAAGAACTACAAACCGGCAGTTATCCTGTAAAATATTCTACCAAAACTTATCAAGAATTAGAAAACAACACTGCATTTACGTCTACTTTTACGGCTTTGCGCCAACATTTTGATGCTGCAGCTACCAGTTTGCAAGCCAGGGGCAGTTATTTGGAAGATCAATATGGCTTTAGCATAGACTCTTCTGTGGTTGAAGTGGCCAAAACAGATAAATACACTTCTTATACCATGTATATTAGCCGGGCAGAGCATCCAACACATTATTTTGAAAATTTGGTTATTGAAGTTACCGATACGGCTGCCACCAAGGCTTATGTGGTACAGTATTTTCCTACTAGCTCTATTAAACCTGTCCCAGAACACGACTCATATGCATTTGGGTATGATTTTAATTTTATACCTATAAAATATAATGAGGGCAGTAAGATAGATGCTGGTGGGTGTACCCCAATTACAGTTACTATATGCTATGAATCTTGGGGAGACGGTAGCGACACTCCTCACTTGAAAACGGAATTATGCAATAATCCACTCTATCTTACCTCTTATATTATTGGAGGGAATTGTGCTGGCAATAGTGGTGATGGACCAAGTTTTCCGAACGATTCCCCTACACAAGGTAACAACTCCGGGCCAAGTTATCCTTATAATCCAGGGGGTGGCGGGCCGAATAACAATGGTAACACAACCATTACCAACCCGCTTTTATGCTATAAAACACAAGTGGACTGCCCACCGGAGTTGGAGAATTGGGATACTCTTAAAGACCCGTGTGATAAAATTACAGATTTATTTGAGGATTTCCCTAGCTATAAAAGTGAATTAATTTCTCTTGCGGCTAAAACTTCAGAACAGGTGGAGAATGGTATATTTATAGATGAATCTTCTAATCATGTACAAGATATGCCACAAGGCGAAAGTGGTAAAATTATTTTTAGCAACAATCCCGAATATGCTTATATATCTTTTGCTCATACTCATGATGCTAGCGGTACATATTCTGTATTCTCTTGGGATGATTTAGCCTTGATAGCTCGAGCCGCTGAAAATGGTAAAATAGAAACTAATAAGTTTGTAGCTTTTCTTATTACGGCTAAAGGTACGCGGTACGCATTGACCATTGAAGATGTCTCAAAATTAACTGACTTTCTATATCAACCAAGTAGCAGTGTGGGTGCCCAGGTGGATGTGTCTAAAATGCTAAAAACTAATGCTATATATGAAAAATATTATGAAGCAAAAAACGCAGTAATTAAAAAAAATAACAATAATAATGAGGCTGTTCAAAAAGCTTTTTTACAGATGTTGAAAGATAACGATGCCGGAGTCGAGATTTTCAATGTAGATGTTACATTTAATAATTTTCAAAAACTCACATTAGAATCGGATAACACTACAATAACCCCAACAGAATGTAATCAATAAAAAAGTAACAAAATGAAAAATATAATAACAACTATAATAGTTTTATTCAGTATCCTAACTTCTTGTAAAGCGCAAGAAATTGTAGATGTCTCAACTTTTAACGATGGTGACAATGCAGGAAAGTATTTTAAAGATTTAAACAATAATTTTCTGCCATTTATAGGAATTTGGGAGTGGCAAAATGAAAATAAAATATTTAGAATTACTCTCTGGAAAGAAGAACAAGTTGAAAATGAAAATGGTAACCGTACCTCATTTTATTGGGACAAAATAAAGGGGCATTTTGAATTGGTAGAGTTAGATAACTTGAGCCAAGAAAGTACTATCTATACCTCTCAGAAAAAAATAGGGCAGTCTACATCAGACTGGTTCCCAGTTATTAGTGGAGAAAGTCACAATGGTATTAATTTCGAAGGATATATATATGATAATAGTGTGCCTTATGACCCTAATTATATAACAGGGGTTAGAGGAAATTTGAAACTAACTATTATACCAAACACCTCACCAAAAAAGATGGAGTGGAACGTAACTTTACCTCAAGGTATGTATGGTACAGATCAACCAACAGAGTTTAATATCCCTACTGATATAATTCTAACCAAACAATAATATAACCTACAAACCCAAAAAACCCGCTTTATGTTGCGGGTTTTTGTACTTTTAAAGAGATGAAAACAATAACAACACTATTATTTTTCACAATTTTATGCATAGCCTGCAAAGCACAGACACCAGTTTCACCACTTTATAGTAATGTAGATTATGGCAATACAGAGGGTACGTATTATAAAGACACCTTCAACGATCTAAATCGGTTTGAAGGTACGTGGCAATATACTAATGGAAATACTGCATTTAAAGTGGTATTACAAAAAAAAGAAATGTATCATTACGAAAGTCCCATAAGCACTCATCACTATTATGAAGATTTACTAATTGGGGAGTATAAATATGTAGAGAATGGAATAGAAAAAGTAAACACGCTAAATTTTTTATCCAATACTTATAACAACCCGTTTGAGCATTATCTTGCTGGAAATGGTATTCAAAAATATAATCCTAATGTAAGCGGGATCTGTATAGGCTGTAATCCTGGCGATGTTCAAGTAAGATTGATTCTACGAGAACCCAATGTAGATATATCAGGTGCCTATACTACTATATATTTCAAACACTATATTGAAAACGGGGTAGAAAAGCTTGAGGCAGAAGCAACTTTAAGAGGAAACCCTTCTTATAATATAAATGACCCTAACCCCACTTTTGACAAGTATAGCTTACCATTGGATACAACATTTATATTAACCAAACAATAATTTTAATCCTAAAACAAAACCCGCTTTATGTTGCGGGTTTTTGTACTTTTAAAGAGATGAAAAATATAATAACATTAGTATTTTTATTAACGCTTATAGCTTTTAATTGTAAAGCCCAAACGATTTCCCTTAGTAATGTAAATAGATTAAATATTCCTGATGGCGCTTACGTAAAAGATACCGATGGAAAGCTGAATGCTTTTGTAGGGACTTGGCAATGGACAAATGGAAGTGACGAATTTACCGTTGTTTTTGTTAAAAAACTTATGGATAATGGTAACGGTGCCAGTAGTTATTACGAGGATTTTATTCTAGGTGGTTATCGATATATTGAAAACGGAATTGAAGTTGCCAATAACTTAAATTTTACCACTAGTTTCGATGTAAATGATATTTCTACATTTGCTAATTACGCCAAAATCATTACAAGTCCTTATAATAACTTTAAAACTCTTAGAATGCAAGTGGGCGATGTGGTAAAACATAAAAGCTTAGGTGGTAGTTTTGAGTTAATCAATCCTTTAACCCTACCTAATGGTAATTTTACTGCGACAGAAGCTCACTGGAAATTAAGGGAGAAAGAATTTATAAGTGTTAATGGGAAACCTGCATTACCAGAAGAGGGTATTGGTTTACCAAATGATATAATTCTAACCAAGCAATAATTATCCAATTAAATAAAAAAGACCCCCGAAAAAAATTCCGGGGGTTTGGTTAAAAAATGAATAGTGTAGCGGTTACTACTATTCTATAATTTTCCGCTTTACACGTTGCGAGATAGAAGTAATCAATTCGTACGAAATGGTACCGGCTTTGTTGGCAAAGTCTTCGGCGCTTTTTTCTTTTCCAAAAAGAATAACTTCATCGCCTTCTTGGCAATCTATGTTAGTTACATCTATCATCAACATATCCATACAAACATTGCCAATTATGGGCGCTAACTTTCCGTTTACCAACACATTGGTTTTTTCTTTGCCGTAAATTCGGTTTATCCCATCGGCGTGGCCTAATGGCAAAGTGGCGCTTTTGGTAGCTTTTTCTGCAATAAATTGCCGGTTATAACCAACGCTTTCTCCTTTTTTAATAGCGTGAATTTGCGAAATAATGCTTTTTAAAGTGGCAACGGGTTGTAATTTTTCGTCTTGCTCTGGCGCGTTGCCAAAACCGTATAGACCAATACCGGTGCGTACCATATCAAAATGTGCTTCAGGATAATTCAAAATTCCCGAAGTATTGCACAAATGTTGTAAAGGTTTGTATGGCAGTTCTTTTAAAATTTCGGCGCTAAGGTTGAGATATTGCTCTAATTGTCCCATACTAAAAGAACGCTCATTCAAATCTTCGCTGGCAGCAAAATGCGAATAAATACCTTCTACTTTTATGCTTTTGGTTTTTTTAAGCGCCTCATTTACATAATTTATATCGTCATAAGCAAAACCCAACCGATTAAAACCGGTGTTTAGTTTAAGGTGAATAGGATAATTTTGTTGTTGTTTTTCTTCCGCGAAAGCTATAAAATGTTCTAAAACATATTTGCTGTAAATGGCGGGCGTTAGGCAATGTTCTACAATTAAATTGAAATTACCGGATTGCGGATGCAAAACCAATATGGGTTTTGTAACGCCATTTTTTCGCAAATCTACGCCTTCTTTGGTGTAAGCAACCGCAAAAAAATCTATTCCTAAATTTTCTAATTTCTTGGCTATTGCTGCGGCATCGCTACCGTAAGCAAAAGCTTTTACCACGCCCATCATTTTGGTTTTTGGACTTAGCTTGCTGCGTAAATAACGGTAGTTGTGTTCTAGCGCTTTTAAGTCAATTTCCAAAACAGTTTCGGTTGCTTTACTCATTTTCCGGTTTGTTTTGTGGGTTAAGTTCTTTTAGCGCGTTTACTTCTATTTTTTTTACTTTTTCGTTGAGCATAGCTTTATAATAAGCCGCTCGGCTTAAAGGTTCGTATTCTTCTACTTCTCCCAAAAGCACCAAATCACGTCCCGGGGCTTTTCTAAAACTATATTGTGCCAAATTTCCGGTGCGTGTACAAACGGCGTGAACTTTGGTAACATATTCTGCGGTTGCCATAAGGTTGGGCATAGGGCCAAATGGGTTGCCTTTAAAATCCATATCCAGACCGGCAACCACCACGCGAATGCCTTTATTGGCCAAATCGTTACAAACGCTTACAATCTCATCATCAAAAAATTGGGCTTCGTCAATGCCTACCACATCGCAATCGTCTGCCAGCAACCTTATGTTGGCGGCGGCGGGAACCGGCGTAGACCTAATTTCGTTAGCATCGTGTGAGACCACCATTTCTTCGTCGTAACGACGGTCTAAAGCAGGTTTAAAAATTTCTACTTTTTGTTTTGCAAATTGCGCACGTTTGAGGCGGCGTATGAGTTCTTCGGTTTTACCGGAAAACATACTGCCACAAATAACCTCTATCCAGCCAAATTGCTCTTCGTGATTTACTGTATTTTCGAGAAACATTTTGTAATTTTCAGCACTAAAACAGGAAAATTCCTGCTATATTAAAAGTGTGATAAATTTACTAAAAATACAACCCCACAAAAAAACTAAAGCAGAAAGTTATGAAAAAGTCGTTGGAAAATGAGTTGATGAGCATTGCGCACAGGATTTTACAGCTGCGCAACAAAGCAGATATTCACGAATTAAAAGCGGTTACGGGCGTTTTGTACGAAAAACTTTCGGTGCTTTCTTTTACCGAAAAACATTTTGCCGGTCTGCAACCAACTATTGGTAAAAAGCAAATTGAAAACGCTTTAGAAGATCAGCAAGAACAAAAAATTGAGAAAACCGAAAGTGCAGAAGAGAATAAACCTAAAACTTCTGGAGAAAATGATATACCAAACCCCAGGCCAGACGGCACGCAACATAATACCGAGCCAATTATAGAGCCCAATACCGAAAAAATAAAAGATATTGTGGAAGAAATGCCTGTGGAAGAAAATACAAAAGAAGAAACTTTAGAAGATATTTTACCCGAAAAAGAGGAAAAAGTAAAAGACGATTTGCGCGATTTGGGCGTGCATTATGATGAGTTGCCAAGTTTTGAGCGCGTAGATAAAAAACAAGAAACAGCGAGAGACAATTCCGTAAAGGAAGAAGAAGTAGAGCAAGCAACAGAAAACAAAAATAACGATGTTTCGGAAGAAGTTGCAGAAGATAAACTGGAAGAAGTAAAACAAGAAAGCTCTCGAGAATCCCCAAAACCGACACCAGACGAAACCGAAAAACCAAAACAAGAAAATTTATTTGGTAGTGAGTTGCCCGAATTTGAACCAAAAAAATCGGCTACCAAAAACAGCCTGAACGAAACTAAAAGATCGTTAAACGACCGACTCAAAAACGGAATAAACATTGGCTTAAACGATAGGTTGGCTTATATAAAACATTTGTTTGACGGTAATGTAGACGATTATAATAGAGTGCTTTCGCAACTAAATACAAAAGATACGTTTGAGGAAGCTTACACTTTTATTGAACAGCAGGTAAAACCGGATTATAATAATTGGGAAGGCAAAGAAGTTTACGAAAATCGGTTTATGAGTACTATTGAAAACAAGTTTTAAGTATGGCAAAATTATTTATCGTGCCAACGCCAATTGGTAATTTGGAAGATATGACCTTTAGGGCCGTACGCGTTTTGAAAAAAGTAGATTTTATCTTGGCAGAAGATACACGTACCAGCGGAAAACTGCTAAAACATTATGAAATTGAAACGCCAATGCACAGCCACCATATGCATAACGAGCATAAAACGCTAGACTTGATTATAAATCGGATTAAAAATGGTGAAACCGCCGCTTTGATTAGCGATGCCGGAACGCCGGCAATTTCCGATCCCGGTTTTTTGCTTACGCGCGCTTGTGTAGAAAACAACTTGGAAGTAGATTGTTTGCCGGGCGCAACAGCATTTGTGCCGGCTTTGGTAAACAGCGGCTTACCAAATGATAAATTTGTGTTTGAAGGCTTTTTACCGGTAAAAAAAGGCAGGCAAACCCGTTTATTATTTTTGGCAGAAGAAACCAGAACGATGTTATTTTACGAGTCGCCGCACAAATTATTAAAAACCTTGGGGCACTTTTCAAAATACTTTGGCGAAGATCGGCAAGTTTCGGTTTCTCGCGAAATTTCTAAAATGCACGAAGAAACAATCCGCGGAAGCTTAAAAGAAGTAGAAAATCATTTTACCCAAAAAGCCCCAAAAGGTGAATTGGTAGTGGTGGTGGCCGGTAAAAAGTAATTTATTTTAAAAAGCTGGCCAGTAAAGCATAAAACTTATCTACAGATTCTTTAGAGTAATCGCGCAGATTTATTTCTTTCCAATCTGAAGCTATTTGCACTTTTATTCCTTTATCTATACGTTTTAAATTATTAATTTGGCCTATTTTTATTCGCTCTGTAGGTTGTTCATTTATACGGTATTTTACAAAAACCGCATCGTAAACCACTTTGTTTTTGCGGGTTTGCGATTTAAAAAGTACATAAACAATTAAAAGATTGGCAAAAATCACCAGATAGAAATAAAGAAAATTGGCGGTAATATAATACGTAACCAAGCCAATGATTAATCCTATAAAACCTAGTAACAAAAACAGTAAATGCCGTAAGGTGTTTTTGTAGCGTATGCTGAGTTCTTTTGCCATAATTCGAAGATAGGATTTTGTAGAAAAATAAGCCACGCGAAATTGTAAAAAAGTTTTTTACTGAATTTTCAATTTCAACTTCATGTTTAATTTTATTCCCAAAATTACGCTTAGTTCCAGTATATTTGATAAATTTCATTTCAGAAAATTTACTTAACCTTAGCTATTTATTTTATTACAAATGCGCTGGAACCTAAAAGCTTTACCGGAATCTGACAAAGTAAAACACCTACAAGAAGTTTTGGGCGTAGAAAAACCCATTGCCAGTTTGCTCGTACAGCGTGGCATCAAAACTTTTGAAGCAGCCAAAAACTTTTTTAGACCGGACATCAATCACTTGCACAACCCTTTTTTGATGAAAGGAATGCAGCAAGCCGTAAACCGCATAGAAACTGCTATTCACGAAGAAGAAAATATTATGGTTTACGGAGATTATGATGTAGATGGCACCACCAGCGTTGCCTTGATGTCTTCTTACCTCAAAACCAGAACCCCGCAAATAGCTTCGTATATACCGGACAGATATGCAGAAGGTTACGGCGTTTCTTACCAAGGAATAGATTTTGCCGCCGATAACGATATTAGTTTAATTATTGCTTTAGATTGCGGAATAAAAGCGGTAGATAAAGTGGCTTATGCCGCAGAAAAAAACATCGATTTTATTATTTGTGACCACCACCGGCCAGGAGAAAAAATTCCGGAAGCGGTTGCGGTTTTAGATCCAAAACAAGAAGACTGCAATTATCCTTATAAAGAGTTGTGCGGTTGTGGCGTTGGTTTTAAATTAATACAAGCTATTGAAGAAAAAAGAGGAAATACGGTAGAAACCTTGTTGCCGTATTTAGATTTGGTGGCCACAGCCATTGGCGCAGACATCGTACCCATTACCGGAGAAAACAGAATTTTAGCTTACCACGGTTTACACGTTATAAATACGCTTCCGCGGAATGGATTTAAAGCCATTATAGCCCAAACCAAAAAAGAAAGTTTAACCATTACCGATGTGGTTTTTATTATCGCCCCACGCATAAACGCCGCCGGCCGTATGAAACACGGTTTGCACGCCGTACAATTACTCACCGAAGAAAATTTGGAACAAGCGCTAATTTATGCGCAAGAAATAGAACAATTTAACACCGATAGGCGCGATACCGATAAAAGTATTACCGAAGAAGCCTTGCAAATAATAAAGGAAACCAAAGAACAAGAACGTTTTACCACCGTAGTTTACCAAGAAAATTGGCACAAAGGCGTAATTGGAATAGTAGCTTCGCGACTTACCGAAACCTATTACCGACCAACCTTGGTATTTACCAAAAGCGGCGAAAAGTTGGCGGCTTCTGCACGTTCTGTAAAAGGCTTTGATGTGTATAATGCTTTAGAAGCTTGTACCGAACACATCGAGCAATTTGGCGGTCATAAATATGCAGCCGGTTTAACATTAGAACAAAAAAACTACGAATCTTTTAAAGAAAAGTTTGAGCAAGTAGTAGCAGAAAGTATAGATAAACGTCTTTTGACGCCAGAAATTACAGCCGACTTAGAAATAGATTTAAACGAAATAACGCCAAAATTTTATCGTATTTTAAAGCAATTTGCGCCTTTTGGTCCGGGTAATATGGCGCCATTATTTTTGAGTAGAAATTTAAAAGATACCGGTTATGCCAAACCAGTTGGGACAGATGCGCAACATTTAAAATGCACGGTAAAACAAGAACAGAATCAGCAGTTTATTAACGCCATAGGTTTTGGTTTGGGAGACAGATTAGACAGAATAAAAGAACAACCCACTTTTGATGCACTTTATAATATAGACGAAAACCATTGGAATGGGAATGTGTCTCTGCAATTAAAATTAAAAGATTTACGTTAAAACCTTATTTCAGATAAAATTGTAAATGCTTACTTTGCCTTATACAGTTTTACTCAAGAAAATCTACAAGCTTGGGAAAAATCTTACAGATAAGCGAAAAACCATTTCTCCTGCGAGGTTTCTAAAACCTCGTAGGTATTGAACTATAACTGTGAAGTTTATAAAACTCTAATTTCAGTATATAATTAGAAACTTTAAAAATCTGTGTTTTGTATATTTGAAGAATTATTATATTTCTCTATACAACTAAATTATGAAAGAACCTTTTCCAGATTTTTTAGCGATAGCAAGTATGGCCGCATTTGCCATTTTGGCTTATAATCAAAATTGGTGGCAAGATTATACCGCCTTTGTAATGATACCACTTTTGGTAGCGTACTTTTTAGGAAGGTATATTGGTGGTAAAAATAAGGAGAAGTAGAAAAAATAGTTTTTGAAAAATATTCCTTTAACTAAAACGCTTCCAGTCTAAATTCTTCACCATCAAAAATTCCGTAGGTGTAATGTGTAATCCAATCGCCTAGGTTAAAATAGGTAGAATTTTCTCCTACTTTAATTTTCATGGGTAAATGCCGGTGGCCAAATACAAAATAATCGTAGTGTTTTTGTTCTAATTTACGTTTGGCGTATTGCGCAAGCCATTCGTTTTCTTCGCCTAGAAATTTGGCGTCTTCATCGCCCGAAATCAATTTATTTTTTACTGAAAGATGCTTGGCAAGTGGCACACCAATATCTGGATGCAACCAACGGTACAACCATTTTGAAAACGGATTGGTAAACACTTTTTTCATGCGTTTATAGCCTTTATCTCCGGGGCCTAAACCATCTCCGTGGCCTATTAAAAATTGCTTGTTGTTAAAGGTAAACTCTTGGGGTTGGTGGTAAACGGGAATGTTGAGTTCTTTTTCAAAATAATCGTCCATCCATAAATCGTGGTTGCCAACAAAGAAATAAATGGGTATACCGCTGTCGCGTAATTGCGCCAATTTGCCTAAAACACGCACAAAACCTTTGGGAACAACGTGTTTGTATTCAAACCAAAAATCAAATAGATCTCCTAAGAGAAAAATGGCTGCGGCATCTTTTTCTATGCTGCTTAACCACTCTACAAACTTTTCTTCGCGCGGTTTGCTTTCTTCGGGGGTTGGGGCACCCAAATGGTTATCGCTAGAGAAATAAACTTTTTTACCGGAAGCAATATTCATAATCTTAGTTGTGATCTGTAAAGGTATTTATTTTTTAGAGACAATTTTTTGCGTTAGGGATTGAACGGTTTGTTTGAGCTCTCCCAAGGCGATAGCACTTGGGAAGCGAGTAGTGAAAGCCCGACCCGTAGGGTAACGCCCTAATTATCTGTAGCGTACCACTCTGCAAAACTGGTTTCGGTTTCTTGTAATTTTATAGAAAAAAGTTTTATGCGTTCTGGCAAACGGGCTTGTATTTTTTGGGCAAAATCTATAACCATCTGCTCAGAGGTTGGCTGGTAATCTACTAGAATAACCTTGTGGTTGCGCTTTTTTAGCTCGTTGGCCAATTCTAAGTGCGGGGTGTTTTTGTTAAAAACAGTGGCGTGGTCAAATTTATCTACAATTTCTGTTTTGACAATTTTTTTTAAATCGCCAAAATCTATTACCATTCCGTATTTTACATTATTGGGGTCTTCTATGGGTTGACCAATAACGCAAACGCTCAATTTGTAGCTGTGGCCGTGTACGTTTTGGCATTTGCCGTCGTAGCCGTAAAGAGCGTGGCCGGTTTCAAAATTAAATTGCTTGGTTATACGAATCTTGCTCATCTATTTTTAAAGTTGTTGTAAAATACCACGGCAATTAAGACTACTGCCAATAAGACAAAAATGCCGTTGCCGCTTAAAAATTGTAAAATATCCACACTATTGGTTTTTAGTCGTTGCAAAGTTACGGATTAAAATTGTGTTTAAATTATAGTTCTTACTAGGATGTGATTTTAGATTTTGTTGTAAATTTGCCGCACTTTTTTTAGAAATTGAAAGATCTTGAAATTTTTGAGCAGCTACATTACCAGGTAAACGAGCTGTACGAACGCATAATTGCAGATTTGGGAGAAAAGCACTACAGCATTGTAGAAGATTTTTTTAACCCAAACGAAGTTGTCGCTTTGCGCGGAAGTTTATTAGAGCATTATCAAGAAAATGCGTTTAAAAAATCTGCCATAGGCAATAAAGTCAACGAAGAGGTAATAAAATCTATTCGTGGCGATTTTATTTTATGGATAGACGAACAACGCGCCAATACTGCCGAAAGTTTGTATTTTAATAAGATAAATACTTTGGTAGATTACCTTAATAAAACCTGTTTTATGGGTATTTTGCAAAAAGAGTTTCATTATGCGGTTTACCCGAAAGATACTTTTTATAAGCGGCATTTAGATACTTTTCAAAACGATGAGCGCCGTAAACTCTCTGTGGTTTGCTATCTAAACGATGCTTTGTGGCAAGACAGCAATGGTGGCGAATTGGTAATTTATACAAAAGATGACAAGGAGGAAATTATAGATCCGTTACCGGGAAAAATAGTAATTTTTGAAAGTCAGCTTTTAGAACATGAGGTAAAACCGGTATTAAATAATAAACGTTTGAGTATTACCGGGTGGTTGAAAACGCGTTAAGGTTTATTTTTCTTGCTGATCTCTGATAGAAAAGAACAATTTTGGTTTTAAATTACTGTTTATTTTGTGTGTATAAAAGAGCCGTAAAGAAAGTGGGGCAGCATAATAAAATTTTATAAGAAATTTTTTAAAGTAGTGCATTGGTAATTGTGAGCTATAATTTTTTTGCGAATTTTTTGTAGAAAAAGAATAGTTATAATGCTGCATTAAAGAGTTGCATATTTCTTCTATAACCTGAATGTTTTTTGCGGTCAATTTTGTTTGCCAACTGTTTATATATTTATCGCTAATAGGTTTTTGAAGGTTGTTGTGGTATTTATGAAACAATTGTTGTTTTAAGCTTTTCTCCGATTGTTTAGCGGTTTTTAATTTATTGATAAAATCGCTTTTAAAATGCTGGTTAAACTGTAACAACTCTTCCTTAAAATCAATATTTAAAAAAGTAGTTAATTCTGTTAAAACTAAATTAGGATTTTTAACCAAATCTTCATAAAATACGGTTTTAAAACGTTCGGGATGCTTCTGTTTGCTTTTTTCTATAGCTTTGTTATAATCGCGCCACATTAAAGCTGCTGCCAAGGGATTGGGTTGCATCCCGGCTTTTATATGCGAATAACAACTGGCACGCGGATCGCGAATTAAATGAATAAATTTTGCGTTAGGAAAAACCTTTAAAAGCCACGGAATAAAAAGAGAATTAATCGGGTTTTTATCTACAATAACTTTGGCTTTTTTCTTTTTAAAAAAGGAAATATAATTTTTAAAAACAATTTTGCATAAGTTGCCAAAGTTGGTGTTTTCCGGTTGGGAGAGTATATCTTTTTGAAGTTGTTTTTTATCTAATTCCCATAAATAGTAAATTTTTTCATCGTAGAATAAATCGGTGTAGAATTGTGTTAACTTTTCTTGCGTCCAATTTTTCACCGATGCATATTTTTCGTACAAAAAAATAATAAACCTAGACTCTACTGGCGCAACGGTATTGGGATGCGCGTCTAGCATTAATTGCAATAGCGTGCTACCGGAACGTCCGGCGCCTACAATAAAATAAATAGGGGTTGCAGTAGTTTTCTCCATTTTAAAACTTCCCAAAAAATTACTGGTCGCGTTTTGGGCGTTTTTTGCTTCGGGTGTACAATAAAACTATAAGCGCAACAATAAGCACAATGCTAATATAACCCCAATTGGCAATTATAAACTCTTGAAAAGTAAATAAGCCGTATTCCTGGCCGGGTTTTGTGTCTTCCGGTCTCGGAATTTCAGTTTGGAAAAAAAGAAAATACATAGTTTCTAAATTATAGGTTTAAGATAGTAAATTTATAATTGTTAAAAAAACAGAAACCTAAAAGCTAAGTTTCTGTTTTTGAATTTTCTTTTTTTTACAAGTTCTTTAAAAAACTACCATACATATCTTGAAACTGCAAGCCTTCGTTATACCTGTGTTTGCTTAGTTGTTGATAGGCAACCAAGCCCCATAACACAAATTCCATCATAAAATAACGTTCTTTCGGGGCAAGATCCGGATGGTATTTTTGCACCAAAGCTTTAAGCGGTTCTACCTTATCTAATTTTTCTTGGTATTCTTCGCTGCTTAAATCATCGTCTAGGTCTATGCCGTCGTTTTCAAAAAACCAGGTAATTAAAGCATCGTAAGGAGTGGCATCTTCTTTCTTTTGCAACTTTTTAATTTCAGGAAACAAAGTAGGAAACACGGTTTTTACCGCATTTTCTATAAGATGATTAGCTACAAAATGAGCACCTTCTTGCTCGCCTTCGTAAAGCAATTCTACTTTTCCCGTAATAGCAGGAATAATTCCCATAAAATCAGAAAAACGCACTAAACTTTCCTCTTCGCCAATTTTTAAGCTCCGGCGCTCTGCGGCGCTTATCAAATTTTGAAAAGCAGTAATACTCATTCGTGCGCTAATACCACTTTTACTATCTATATATTCACTTTCGCGCGCTTCAAAACCAATTTGCTCTAAAAGTTCTTTGGCCAGATCTGGCACCTGAATATGATTTTTCTGCGCTTCTTCCAAATTACTTTCCTGGGCGGTAATTTTTTTGGCGGTTTCGATGTTTTTAGGATAATGCGTTAAAATTTGCGAACCAATTCTATCTTTTAACGGTGTAACAATACTACCGCGGTTGGTATAATCTTCTGGGTTGGCGGTAAAAACAAACTGTAAATCTAATGGCATTCGTAGTTTAAAACCGCGTATTTGAATATCGCCTTCCTGCAAAATATTAAACAACGCAACTTGAATTCTGGCTTGCAAATCCGGCAACTCGTTAATCACAAAAATGCAACGATTGGCACGCGGAATCATACCAAAGTGAATTACACGATCGTCGGCATAACTCAGTTTAAGGTTGGCGGCTTTTATAGGGTCTACATCGCCAATTAAATCTGCTACGCTCACATCTGGCGTTGCTAATTTTTCGGCAAAACGCTCTTCGCGGTGCAACCAGGTAATTGGCGTCTCGTCGCCTTTGTCATTAAGTAATTCTCTGGCATAACGTGATATTGGCTTAAAAGGGTCGTCGTTAATTTCAGAACCTTCCACCACCGGAATATATTCATCTAATAATTGCACCATCAAACGCGCCAATCGGGTTTTCGCTTGTCCGCGTAAGCCCAATAAATTAATATTGTGCTTAGAAAGAATAGCGCGTTCCAGCTCTGGAATCACCGTATGTTCGTAGCCGTGAATACCTTCAAAAACCGTCTCTTTGTTTTTTATTTTTTCAATAAGGTTTTGGCGCAGCTCTTCTTTAATACTTTTAGGTTGATAGCCGTTTTTTTTAAGAGCTCCAAAAGTTTTTATGTCTGTTGTTTTCATGTTTGTTATATTTCTTGGGCGCAACCCAGAGGGTCGGGCTTTCGCGAGTCGCTTCCCGATTGCTATCGCATCGGGAGAGCTTCAACAAATCGCTCAATCCCTTGCGCGTTATTTATTTTTTATCACTTTCGGCTCCAATCGAGATAATTTCTGAATTTTTATCCCATCGAGACCGAAATAATTTTCTTTATTTATCTTCACAATAATAATAGCAGCTTTTCTTAGCGTATTCTCTTTTTTCTATTGGTTTCATAATCTTCAAAAATCATTTCTCCCAAATTATCTAAACCAGTGTAAAACGCTTTGCCTTGGTTAGATTCTGAAAATTGTTCTACAAATTGTTGCAAATACGGGTCGCTGGCTATCATAAAGGTGGTTATGGGAATATTCAACTTTCTTGCTTGTGCCGCCATATTGTAACATTTTTGCGTGATATGCGGATCTAAACCCATCGAGTTTTTGTAATACGAACCATCTTTTAAACGTAAACAACTGGGTTTACCATCTGTAATCATAAAAATTTGTTTGTTGGCGTTGCGTTTACGGCGCAAAATATCCATAGCCAATTGCAAACCGGCCACGGTATTGGTATGAAAAGGACCAACTTGTAAATACGGCAAATCTTTAATTTTTATTGGCCAGGCATCGTTACCAAAAACAATAACATCTAAGCTGTCTTTCGGGTATCTGGTAATAATCAATTCGGCTAAAGCCATGGCAACTTTTTTTGCCGGAGTGATGCGGTCTTCACCGTATAAAACCATACTATGGCTAATATCTATCATCAAGACCGTACTCATTTGAGCTTTGTGCGTGCTGTCTTCTACCACCAAATCTTTTTCGGTTAAATTAAAATTATCTAAACCGCTATTAATTTGTGCATTTTTTAAACTTTCAGTCATCGAAATTTTATCCAAAGCATCGCCATATTGGTAATCGCGCATTTCTCCGGTAGCGTCATCTGATTTTCCGGTGTGTTTGGTTTTATGGTTTCCGCTGGCACTTTTACGCATTTTACCAAATATCTGGTTCAAGGCACGCTGGCGTAAAGCTTGTTCTGTTTTCGAGGTAATTTTCATTCCGCCACCTTTACCGTCTGGTTCTATGCGTTGCTGGATGTAACCTTTTTTAATTAAATCTTCAATAAAATCGTCTATGGTATAATCTTCTGTAGTGAGTTTGTACTCTTTGTCCAATTCCCGCATCCAATCAATAGCTTCGTCAAAATCTCCCGAAGTATGGGTGATTAACTCTTTAAAAATTTCAAAAAGTTTTTCGAAAGGCGTGGTATGTTCCGGCTCAAAAGTTTTAAATAAAAAGCCTTTTCTATTCTCCATAATCGTTACTGCTATTTTCTGTTTAAAAATACAGGAAATTCGCAGCAAATAAAACAAGACAGCTGTTAAAGCGTTGTGAAGGTTTTACATAGTTTTGTTTAAGTACTTTTGTCTAAACCGAATAACCAGAGTGCTGCTTCGGATTAGCATCCAGACAAAAAAGCCGAGCCAAATGGCATAGAGTTTTAGCCCAAAATAATCGGCTATTAATAAAGTTGGTGTGAAACCAAGAAAAGTGGCGGCCAGTAATACATTCCTTAGGTATTTAGCTTCTCCCAAGCCTTTAAAAATTCCGTCAAACATAAAAGCAATCGCATTGATGGGTTGCATTAATAAAACCACCCAAAAAACCGTACTGAATAAAGCAAGAACCCCTACATCTTTATTAAACAACAAGCCAATTTCGTCATAAAAAATTCCGCAAAGAGCTATTAAAATTAACGCGATAAAAACAGCATATTTGCTAATATCTTTACTTAAAAGCCATAATCTGTTATAATCTTTAGCGCCCAATAAACGTCCGCCAATGGCATTGCCGGCGTTGGCATAACCATCTATAAAAAAGGAAAAGAACAACCAAATATTCATTAAAATACTTTGTGCGGCAATATAATTTTTACCATAATCTGTAGCATACGCATTGGCCAGATAAATAGCAAAATTTAAAGCGGCCGTGCGCACAAATAAATTAGCAGCCATTAGCAATAAAGGCTTGAGTTGCGGATTTATACTAAAACTCAGTTTTAAATGAAATGGTGTTTTTTTAAAGAAAAAATAAAGCGCCATTATAAGCATTGTGGCTTGTGCGGCAACACTGGCATACGCGGCGCCGGCCAAATGCATTGGCGGTATAAAACCTTCTACGCCATAAACCAATAAAAAATCTAAACCCACATTTACAAACGCACCTGCTAAGCTGCATTTCATTGCCCAAAGCGTATTTTGGAGTCCGCGAAAAACCCCGAATATAGCAAAGGTTATCAAGGTTAGCGGATAACCAATTGCGCGAATCGTATAATATTCTTGTGTGTAATTTAAGATTAAACCTTCGGCGTTATAAGCACTAAAAATACTTTCTGCAAAAAAAGCTGTCGTACCGTAAATGGCCAGACTAAGTAGAAAGTTAAAAAAAATTGCTTGCGGAACAAGCGTTTTTACAGCGTGCAAACGGCCGGCGCCCAAGTGCTGTGAAATAATAGCTGAAATGGCAGTTTTAGTTTGCGCGACAATCCAAATAATAGCCGAAAGAAAAGAGCCAACAATTCCCGCAGCTGCCAAAGCTTCTACCGAGTTTTCTTGCACATTTCC
Organism: Haloflavibacter putidus; assembly: GCF_006546625.1. GTDB lineage: Bacteria > Bacteroidota > Bacteroidia > Flavobacteriales > Flavobacteriaceae > Mesonia > Mesonia putida. The sequence goes on along the minus strand of NZ_VIAR01000001.1, from coordinate 305,734 downwards.
AATAACAGCAATATCAGTCAAGGAAATAAGCGGTTCTGCAATTCCTGCAATTATAGCGGGAATAGCTATTTTATTGATTTCTTTAAAAGAAACTTTTGAGGTTTTGGCCAAATCTTAAAAAGGTTTTAAACCGCAAATTTCGGAAAGCATTTTTAACTTTCTAAGCTTTTACCTCTTTAATCACAAAAAAACCATCATTGCCCTGCGCTTGGTATAAAGGCATAAATATGCGGGCATTCCATTTACTTCTTATTTCCTCTCCGTTTTGAATTGCCAGGAGCTGTCCTTTTTCAATTTCTTGGAAATTTTGAAATCCGGGCTCCATCTTAAACTCGTCTTTGTTTTCGAGTCCGTGGCGGTAGGCAATATCAAAAACCTTTTGTGGTGGAGCGTTTTTATCTTTAAAATTTTCTACACATTCCGGGTAACAGGATAGTTGCGATAAATCTAAATTACAAGCTTCTTTTAAACAAAGCCAAATCATACCTTCTTGATTTTCTACAGCAGTTTTGCTTTCGTGTTCGCCGGCTTCAAAAACAAAACCGGTAAAGCCGGACCTGCTTAAATAATGGTCAAAATCTCCGGTAATTATATCGCTGAATCCGCGTACAATATAGGTTGGGAAGTTTTTGGACCAAGAATCGTTATCGTTTACATCTTGTACAGAAAGATACGGCAAACTATCTGATGAGGTAGTGTGACAATCCATAAAATAACGCTTGTTATAATCTTGCGCCGGATAATCTTTAAGAAGTTGTAAAATTTCTTCCCGCTCTTTTTCTTCGTGGGTGTTTGCTTTGTTGTTTTGCATCTTTTCTTTTGTCCACACCCGGTTTAGATCTTCGTCTATATAGCGTTGCTCTTTGTTTAATGCTTTTTTGTTACCCGCTATGCCAAGTAAAATACCATTTATGGTAGGTTTGGTTTTTTCTAATTCTTTAAAAACCTTTTGCAAAGCAATAACCCCACTTGGTTCATTACCGTGTATACCACCGCTTATAAGTAGTAAAGGTCCGGCTTTACCGGAAGTGTATTTACCTATTATTCTGGAAACTTCATCTTTCATAAATCAACTGTTTAAATTTTTAATGCATTGTAGCCAACACTTTGTTAGACAAGCGGTAGCCGTACATTTCTTTGTAATTTAATTTTCTTTCTATGGCATCTATTATTTCGTCTGCGAAATCTGGGTAATCTATTTCGTGAAAATGGTCTAAGCCACCCGGACTCAGCACGTTAATTTCAATCAATTTGTCTTTTACCACATCTAACCCTACAAAAAACAACCCATCCTGAATTAATTGTGGCGCGGTAACTTCTATAATCTTTTGAAATTCTTTTGTAAGCTCTACCGCTTCTGCCGTCGCGCCTTGATTAAAATTGCTTCTAAACTCGCCTTTTCCCATTTTACGTCTAACCATAGAGTATTTGCCGTCTCTTTCTATCAGTTTTCCATTCATCAATAAAATTCTTACATCTCCTTCTTTGGCTTCCGGCAAATATTCTTGCGCAATAACATAACCTTGGTCTAAGATCGTTTCTATAATTTGATTAAGGTTTTTTTCGTTTTTATCTATAAGATAAACGTCTTTACCACCAGAGCCTTCTAAAGGTTTTAAGACCATATTTTTGTTTTGTTCTTCCCAAAAGTTCAAAATTTCCTCTTTTTTTCTGGTAATAATAGAGTTTGGCTTTATGGAAGAAGGCAATTCTTCAAAATATAATTTATCTATAAATGCATGAGATAGCGCGTAGGCATCGTTTAAAACCAATACGCCTTCTTGCTGCATCATTTTCCCGAAAGCGATACCCGCATGTTCTGCCCATTGTCTTTCTATTTCTTCGGTAGGATTGTTCCGTAAAAAAAGCACATCTAATTCTTTAGAACTCACTTTTTTCTTTTTTAGATTGGCTTTATTTAGCTCATTTATAAATTTTTTGGCAGATTTTGTTTTTATAGATTTAGGTACTTGTACCGCTTTTACGCTTAGGGGTTTATCATGGTTAAAGTTAAACCCGCCAACATCCATCATTAAAACGGTATGGCCACGTTGATGCGCGTTATGCATTAACACTACAGAAGAATTGTAGCATTCTTTTTCTACGTCGTTTAATACAAAACAAATTTTCATGGGGTTATCATTTGTGAGATGGGCAAGCCGTCTCGGATTAGTTGTAATCTTTTTTTGGCATCCGGATTGGTTAAATAACTAGGCTTTAATCGCGGGGTTTTTAATACATTTCTTTGTGTAAGTTCTTGAATAACATTTAGGTGTTTTAAGGCAAATTTGCCGGTTACCAGCGGTTCGTATTCTCCGTCATCTTCTAGATAATGGCGTAATTCTATCAAGCCTTTTAAGTAAATAATATCTTTTATAAAACCGCCGCCTTGCATAATTCTGGAGGTAATATTAAACGCCATATCTGCAGAGAAATCTTTTTCTTGATGGAGTAGCCTAAAAATTTCTTGAAAACCGCCACCATCTATCAAAGCTTGTCCGGCAATTACACGTCCGGCTAAGGTGCGCAATCTGTTTGCGGTAAGACCGCCAATTAAATATTCGGCCATTACTGCCATTCCTTCTTGTAGGAATTCATAATCTGCAAGTCCAACACTTAGCTGCTGCAACGGCTGGCTTCTACCATTGTAATAAGTAAGAACGTGTGTGCCCACCTCGTGTTGTACTAAGGCTTTGGCTTCTTTGGCGCTCATTGTATAATTGTTCGGGATATATAACTCGCCGTTAGAAACCATCATAATATTAACGTCGTCGCGCAAATGCACTTTACAATCAAAATTGCTATCTTGTTCTTTAAAGTAATTAAACTCTTTATGCGCTAAATCGTGAAAATAGTGCGCATCGCACATATCTTCTTTGTTGGTTACTTCTTCCGGCGGCACTTTATCTAAAATATCCTGAGCTTGAACGCAAAGTTCATTATCTACACCTTTGAAAAGACGAATACTGTTGTAAAAAAAGTTTTTACTGCCGCGCTCGTTCAACATAGTTATTTGTTTATCCAGCTCTTCGCGTTTTTCGTTAAAAATATAATTCATTGCCGGATCGTTAATTTCGTCTATGCGTAAATTATATAAACGGCGTTTTAGCAAAGAAGGATCTATAGGAAGCAACCGATAATGGTAATCTACCACTTTTTGGTAATTGCTGTCAAAAAATGTCTTTTTGATATTTTGAATATTTACCGGCGCCACCAACCATAAAAACTGAAAAGATTGGCCAATGGCAGACAATTCTTTATCGATATCAAAAACCAATTGTTTTAAACTTTGACGTCCCAGAGCATAGTAACTTTTTACGGGATCTTTGGTTTGTACCCGAATGAAATCATACACCGCGCGTTGTACAGCCGGAATTAAAAAATCTCTGAATTTTCTAAAAAACAACGGGAAAATACCGTATTCCTCGTCTTTAAAAACCGGGGGAATTTCTAAACCTACCAACAAAGCTCCTGTTTTTTTAGCTTCGTCTATGCTCATTAAGGCTTTTGTATTTGGCGCTTGTCTATGTTTGGTATCTTGTATATCTGCGGTTAACTTTAAATCTTCTGATAGGTTGGTAGATTTTTTTAATTCTTCGTCTAATAATTGTAAGGTGCTTGTAATTCTGTCTGCCGGACCTTTAATAACAAATTTCCTGCTATCTTTTTTGCCCAGGTACATTTCAAAAAGCATATACGAACCGAACCTTGTAGCTCGCTGGTGCGAAAGCTGTTTAAGAAATTCTTGGTAGCCTTCAAATTTATCTTTACCTATAATAAGATAAGAGCCGCCACTGTTTATCATTTTTTTTATGCCGGTTTCTTCGTCTATTTGTCGGTAAATAATAAGGTAGGGTAAATTATTTTCTACGTGCATCCAACCATCGCCTGGAAGTTCACAATTAACAGCGTTTTCTTCTCGAAGCGTAGTCAGGATTTTTTGAATAGATTTTTCCGAAAAGTCTGAAATATGAAGCATTGCAAGCAAAATTTTAAATTCAACTATAGAAGCTGTAGAACATTAAAAATTAATGCTCTACTCTAAAGCTCTTTTGTTAAATTTAGAAAGAAAAGCTTGCTTTAAACAAGAAATAAGATAGTTTGACTTTTATTTAAGAAAAGCTTATGTGTTTTGTTAAGAGCGGATTAGTCTAAAACCTCTCCTTTTTTGTAGTTAAAGATAAAGGACTTTTAGAAGCCTACTCCATAAAAAGAGCTTTTAATTCTGTAGCTTCCTGCGGTTTCATTTTTCCTGCTAAAACCAAGCTGAGTTGCTTGCGGCGCAAAGCTGCATCAAACCGCTCTTTTTCTAAATCTGTTTGCGGTTCTATTGGTGGTACCGGCACGGGAGAGCCGCTTTCGTCTACGGCTACAAAGGTATAAATAGCATCGTTTGCTCTAGAGCGTATTCCGCTTTCTCGATCTTCTATCCAAACATCAATTACTACTTCCATAGAGCTGTTAAAAGCCCTAGAAATACTGGCTTCTACAGTAACAACGCTACCCAATGGCACGGTCTTTTTAAAAGCTACATGGTTTACAGAAACCGTTACCACAATTCTCCTACTGTGTCGTCTTGCTGCAATACTTGCCGCGCGATCCATTCTAGCCAATAACTCGCCGCCAAAAAGGTTTTTTAAAGGATTGGTCTCACTTGGTAAAACCAAATCTGTCATCACAGTTCTAGAGTCTTGTGGGTGTTTTGCTTCCATCAAATTTTTTTGGCAAAGATAAAATTTGTTCCCAATAGAAATGTTATTAGTATTATAATTCTTTTACCAATAACCAGGCTTGGGCGTTTTGTGTGTTTTTAATTTTCCGTAAAGCTTGCAAAGCTTCTAAACGGCCGGTATAACTACTGTAAATAATTTGGTGCAAACCGTATTTATTAGTGCCAATAGCTTTTGCCTTAAAACCTTCTGCTTGTAATTGCTGTAGTTTTTTATCGGCATTTTCTTTTTGACGAAATGCGCCGGCTACAATATGGTATTTTCCTACAGCCGGACTTGGCGCTTTAAAAGTAATTTCCGGTAACGGATTGGTTATACTAAAAGTGGCGTGCTGTATTTTTTGCTCTACTTCTTGTGCTGCTTTTTGCTGCTCTACCAAGTTATGGTTTTTAACTTCGTTGCTATACCAGTTGGCAGATAAAAAACCGGCAATACCAATGGCAACCGCACCAATTGCTGCATAACGCCAATAAAGCGGTCTTGTTTTGGTATTGGTTTCTTGCGCAATAGCAGTTTCTTTTTCCTTTACGGAAATAACTTTGGCTGTTGTTTGAGCGGTTTGCGGTTGAGCTGTAAAATTGCTTAACCCAAAACTTTCTGGAAGGTAATTTTGGTTTTCTTTTGGTTGAAACAACACCTTGTCTTCTTCTAAAGAAAAGCTACCAATATTTTCGAAAACCACTTTTTTATCTTGGTGCAAAGAGTGGAATAATTGTTTGGTAAACTGCCTGAGCTTTAGCATTGCTTCTTGGTAGGTAATCTTTTCTACACTGGCAATATAGTTTATTAAGATTCCATCATTTTCGGTAAGTTGGTGGTTAAAAGAAACCACTTTTCTAGGCGGATAAAAAGCTTTACCGTCTTCTAAAATACGTGCCGATTTTCTATGCGTTAAAAATGCGCCAAATTCAGGAATCACTACACAATCGTAGCGATATAGCAGGTCTTGTATGTATTGTTCTACCTTCATTAAACACAAAGTTAAATTATTTTTAGGTTGAAAGCTAAATTTCGCGGCCTATTTTATTAACAAATAATTTTAAGTACATTTAACGTTCTATTTATCAACTAATGACCAACCAAGATTTAATTTATACGCTGGCTTTGCAACGAGCACCCAATATTGGCGATATTACCGCCAAAAAATTAATACGCTCTTTTGGTAGTGCCGGAGCTGTTTTAAAAGCAAGTCCCGCAAAACTTTCGGCTATAGAAGGTATTGGCAAATCACGTGTAAAAGATTTGCAAAATTCACATTTAATAAAATTGGCCGAAGAAGAGCTGCAGTTTATACAAGAAAACGATATAGCGGTTTCTTATTTTGAAGATACCGATTATCCGCAGCATTTAAAAAATTGTATAGATGCACCTTTATTGCTGTTTAAACGTGGCAATATAAATTTAGAAAACAAGCGGATAATTAGTATTGTGGGCACAAGAAAAGCCACCAATCAAGGTATTGCTTTTTGTCAGGAATTAATAAAGGAACTGGCTTTTTTAAACCCGGTAATTGTTTCTGGTTTTGCTTACGGAATAGATATTGCCGCCCACAAAGCCGCTACCGAAAATCAATTGCAAACCATAGCCTGTATGGCGCACGGACTAAACCAGATTTATCCTAAAGTGCATAATAAATACGTGCGACAAGTAGAAGATAACGGTGGTTTTATGACAGATTTTTGGAGTAATGCCACCTTTGACCGCAATAATTTTTTACGTAGAAACCGTATAGTTGCCGGCATTAGCGAGGCTACAATAGTTGTAGAAAGCGCTGCAAAAGGCGGCTCTTTGGTTACCGCAGATATTGCCAACAGTTATAATAGAGAAGTTTTTGCCGTTCCCGGAAGATTAACCGACCAGATGAGCAAAGGTTGTAACCATCTTATAAAAACACACCAAGCGCGTTTACTTAGCGGAATTGAAGACTTGGTTTACCAACTAAATTGGGATATAGAAGACAAACCAAAACCACAACCCACTTTATTTGTAGCGTTTACCGAAGAAGAACAAATAATTTACGATAAGCTAAAAGATTTGGGCAAAGCTGAAATAGACCAGTTGGCTTTAGCTTGTGAAATGCCTACTTTTAAATTAAATCCTATTCTACTTAACCTAGAATTAAAAGGCGTACTAAGGCCTTTGCCGGGGAAACTCTTTGAAGTGATTTGATTTTTTATCAACAAAAATGAGAATTTGCTGCTATATTGTAATTCCAAAAAATGAGCAACGGAAAGCAAAGCATGAAAAAACACGTTTTATTCTTATGCATTATTTTGTATTTGCGGAATACAACGCAACTACGGCAACTTTCACTTACTTTTTGATGTAGGTACTTTTTATTATTTTGACGGAAAAGGAAACGGCAATTGGTTTCCTATTATGATAGAATTAAATTTAGGTTTCGATTTGTAGTTTGCGTTAGGGATTGAACGGCTTGTTTAAACTCTTTTAAAATTTGGTAAAATTTTAAAAAGTGAGTAGTGAAAGCCCGGCGGGTTGCTTTTTTGCAACCCGCAACGCCCAAATTATTAATAGCCTAATTTCTCGCGAACTCGTTCTAAAACTGCATCGGCAACTTTTCCGGCTTTTTTTGCGCCTTCCAATAAAATAGCATCCAGCTCTTGTTTGTTGTTCATAAAATAATTGAACTTTTCTCGTTGCGGGGCGTATTTTTCTACCAACAAGTCATACAAAGCTTTTTTGGCGTGGCCGTAACCATAACCGCCGGCTTCATAATTGGCGCGCATTTCTTGGGTTTGTTCTTTATTTGCTACCAATTTATAAAGGTTGTAAACATTGCAAGTGTCAGGATTTTTGGGCTCTTCTAACGGCGTGCTATCGGTTTGGATGCCCATTACTTGTTTTTTAAGCTTTTTATCGGTTTCAAAGAGGTTGATAAAATTACTGCGCGACTTGCTCATTTTTTGTCCGTCTGTACCCGGAATGTATTTGGTTTCTTCTTGAATTTTACCTTCGGGCATCACAAAAGTTTCGCCCATTTGCGCATGAAATCTAGACGCTACATCTCGCGTCATTTCTATATGTTGCATTTGGTCTTTACCTACCGGCACCAATTCTGCATCGTACAACAAAATATCTGCAGCCATTAGCATTGGGTAAGAAAACAATCCGGCATTTACATCGTCTAACCTATCTGCTTTGTCTTTAAAAGAATGTGCCAAAGTAAGACGTTGATACGGAAAAAAGCAGCTTAAATACCAAGTCAATTCGGTAGTTTGCGGAACGTCACTTTGTCTGTAAAAAACGGATTTTTTGGTGTCTAAACCAAATGCCAGCCACGTAGCGGCCACCGAATAGGTGTTTTCTTGCAAAACAGCTGCGTCTTTTATCTGGGTTAAAGTATGTAGGTTGGCAATAAATAAAAACGACTCGTTGCTGGCATCGTTAGCCATTTCTATAGCAGGAATAATAGCGCCCAATAAATTTCCTAAATGTGGGGTGCCCGTGCTTTGTACGCCGGTAAGTATTCTAGACATCTGTAAAAATTTTTTGTAAAGGTAATTGTTTTATAGAATTTGATAAATACAATTTGTTACTTTTGGTGTTATATGAAATGGATTAAAGCTTTTTTTATACTTCTTTATAGAATGTGGTTCTATATTTTAGTTGCGGTGCCAATTATAGTATTGTTTCCGTTATTGTTGGTAAGCACCTTACGCGAAAAATTTTATCCGTTTTTCTTTAAGTTAGCGCGTTTATGGGCTAAAATTATACTTTACGGAATGGGTTTTTACCCTATTGTAAAACGATTACAGCGTTTGCAACCTCAAAAAAGTTATATGCTGGTTGCCAACCACACTTCTATGGCAGATATTATGCTTATGTTGGCTATAGTTAAAAAACCCTTTGTTTTTGTAGGAAAAAAAGAGTTGGCAAAATTTCCTGTTTTTGGTTTTTTCTATAAACGCACGTGTATTTTGGTAGACAGAAAAAATACCAAAAGCAGGCAGGATGTTTTTTACCGCGCGCAGAGAAGGTTAAAACAAGGTAACAGCATTTGTATTTTTCCGGAAGGCGGCGTGCCGGACGATTTGAGTCTTGTTTTAGACAGTTTTAAAGATGGCGCTTTTAGATTGGCCATTGAGCATAAAATTCCTGTGGTGCCAATGGTTTTTTATGATAACAAAAAGCGCTTTTCGTATTCTTTTTTTAATTGCAGTCCGGGAAAAATGCGGGTAAAAATTTTAAATTTTATAAATACCGGAGATTTAAAGCAAGCTGATAAACGCGCTTTACGCGAAAAAACACGCAGCCTGATTTTAGAAAGTCTACAAAAAGATGATTTTAAAAAATACTAATAAGCTTAGATTTTTTAAAACTTAAAACTAAATCCGGTATAAACACCAAAATAATAGGGTTTAAAGCCGTTGGCGTTATCGCTAAATGTATTTATTTGATAGTTGAAAGTAGGTTCTAAATTAAGATCAAATTTCTTGTTGAGCTCGTAGCCTAAACCAAGTCCTAAATTGGTGCTAAAACTTAAGTTGTTCAAATTAGCAGATTCTCCTAATTTGATAGTTCCTTCTGCAGAGTTGATATTAATTTGGTTATCGTCTAAAAACATTGTGCTTGCCCCGCCAATTAAATTTATTGCAAAACGTTTATCTACCAAGGCGTATTCTACTTCTACAGGTAAAGTAATATAACCTATTTTTTGATTAAGCGTACCCATTTTAAATTCTGCTATTTTACTCTGAACTTCCGTCATAGCAGATTCTACCATTGGTTTCTTAGATAGTACTGTTATGTTTTTACTGTGGTTTTGTAAAGCTCCTACATTTCTGGCATTTACGGTGCTATTGTAGGCAATATTGTTTACGTTATAGCTCAAATTTACCTTTCCAATACCAGAACGAATTTTCCAACGTTTGGCGAAAGTATAGGCTAGATTAATACCGTAGGCAGTAGATATTTCTCCTTCTGAGCTGTTTTGAGAAAAACTGTGGTCTATGGCGTTTCCGCCATCTAAACCACCATAATAAACCGGAGCAACGCTAGGTTTAATTTGCCACTTAGAAGTTGCTACGGCAGTTTCTGTTTCTTCGCTTCTCTCGGAATTTTCTTTGGTTTCGTCTTGGATTTCTTTTGCCGCTTCTACCAAAGATTTTCCTTTTGTTGGGGTTTCTGTTTCGGCAACTAAAGTATTTTTAGCTGTAGAAAGGCTATCGCTTTTTTTGGCTAAAGCAGATTGGAAAAGATTGTTTTTGTTTAAACTGATAATTGCTTTCTTGTCTTGCTCAAAATTTTGATTTCTGTTTTGCCCGGCAAAATAGTTAGGTTTCTCTTGCGTTTTGTTGTCTTTTAAAACATTCCCCGCAAGGGTATTAATATTTGTTGGGTTGTTTTGTTTTTCTTGTGCGTTTTTGTTGACCGAATTAGAATTTTCTTTTTGCTCACTAACAGCAATGCTTGAAGTAGGATTTATAGCTTTACCGGAATTATTTGAAGCATTTACCAGTCTACTATTATCTTGATTTTTATATGATTTTTGCTGTTTTGTTTGCGCCTTAAGCTTGTTGTTATCTTGCTTTTTATTTATTTTTTGTTGATCTGATTGCGCGCTAAGGCTATTTTTATTTTGAATGGAAACTTCTTTAAAATCTTCTTTTTGCAGTTCTTTATTGTCTTCTGCCTCAATTGGTTTTGTTGGAGAGTTACTTACGCTATTTTGGGTATTGGGTGAGGTGTAAAAAAAGTTTTTTCCTATAAAAAACGCAATGGCTACTAAAGCTGCTACTCCGGCAATTTTGTACCATAATGGTATAAGAATTACTTTGCGTTTTTGTTTGTTTTTGAGTTTGTGCTCTATGTTTTTCCAAACTTGTTCTCTAGGAGCGCTTTCAAAATCTTTGAATTGCTCTTGATAAACTCGGTCTATGTTTTTTTTATCGCTCATCAGCTTGTTTTGGCATTATCGTCTTTTTGCTGTTCTATCTTTCTCTTTAAAATGTCTCTGGCCCGGGCTAAGTTAGATTTGGAAGTTCCTACAGAAATTTCCATAAAGTCTGCTATTTCTTTGTGTGAAAAACCATCTAATACATACAAATTGAATACCATTCTATACCGGTCTGGTAATTCTTGAATTATTTTTAAGAGGTAATTTAACTCAAATTGGTTTTCTTCTATTTCTACCTCGTGATTTTCAATTTGATCTTCGTTTACTATAGAGAAAACTTGTTGTTTTCTATAGCGTTGCAAAGCGGTATTAATCACAATTCGCTTCATCCAGCCTTCAAAAGAACCTTTGTTTTTATATTGACCAATCTTGTTAAAAATGACAATAAAAGCGTCTTGCAAGTTGTCTTCTGCTTCTTGGTAATTTCTTGAATATTTAAGGCAAACGCCAAATAATTTTTTTGAAAATAACCGGTATAGCTGTTCTTGCGATTTTAAATCTTGCTTTTTACATTTTTTAATAAGTTGCTCAATACCCAAACTGTTCCATCTGTTTATAATTCGTCTACTACAGGAACTTCTTTAACGATGTAAATTGCTTCTCCGTCTGCGTCCCGTCCCCGCCAAAACTTAAAGGTATAAGTACCGGTGTCTTGAGCTTTAAATGTAAACATTTCGGTAATCATTTGGTCAATATCTTCGCAATTACTTGCTTCATTAACTATTTTATTGATAACCGCAATTCTTCTTTCGTTGCCTTGTTTTTTGTAGTCATAACCTTCAAAACTGTGGCAAGTAGTTGGACGAATATAATTGATATCAAAATTATATTCTTGATTAACTTGTAAAGTGTCTGGCATAGAGATAGTCTCTATTGGCATTGTTTCATAAGTTATTAAGACATTCTCGGTATCGTCTAAATCACAACTGTATAAAGTGAAGATTCCTAATAAGATGACTATTAATTTTTTCATTAAGTAGGTTATTTTTAATAAAGGGGTTTTACTGTAGATGTTGTATTTTTAATTTGGTTGCGTTTTAAACAAAAAAAATCCTGCGGTTGGGCAGGATTTTTTATTCTTTTAAAACCAAAAAGTATTATTCTTTTGCCAGTTTTATGGCTTCGGTAATTTTAGTTTCTAGTTCTTCCATCAATTCAGGATTATCTTTTAAAAGACTTTTTACTGCATCGCGCCCTTGTCCTAGTTTTGTGTCTTCATAACTAAACCAAGAACCGCTCTTTTTTACAATTTCATAATCTACACCAACATCAATAATTTCGCCTACTTTAGAAATACCTTCGCCGTACATTATGTCAAACTCTGCTGTTTTAAACGGTGGAGCAACTTTATTTTTTACCACCTTAACACGGGTTTTGTTTCCTTTTACTTCGCTATTGCTATCTTTAATTTGTGTAGAACGTCTGATGTCTAAACGTACAGAAGCATAGAATTTTAGGGCGTTACCTCCGGTTGTAGTTTCTGGGTTACCAAACATTACCCCGATTTTTTCCCGCAGTTGATTAATAAAGATTACTGTACAATTGGTTTTACTAATTGTGGAGGTCAACTTCCGTAAAGCTTGTGACATTAATCTGGCGTGCAATCCCATTTTAGAATCTCCCATCTCGCCTTCTATCTCACTTTTTGGCGTTAAAGCTGCAACCGAGTCTACCACAATAATATCTATAGCACCAGAACGTATAAGATTTTCTGTAATCTCTAAAGCTTGCTCGCCGTGGTCGGGTTGTGATATAATTAAAGAGTCTATATCTATTCCTAATTTCTGCGCATAAAACCTGTCAAATGCGTGTTCTGCATCTATAAATGCCGCAATACCGCCGGCTTTTTGTGCTTCGGCAATTGCATGTAAAGTTAAGGTAGTTTTACCAGAAGATTCCGGTCCGTAAATTTCTATAACTCTTCCTCTTGGGTAACCGCCAACGCCTAATGCTAAATCTAAACCTAGACTACCAGACGAGATAGCTTCTACATCCTGTACGGCCTGGTCACTCATTTTCATTACCGTGCCTTTACCGTATGTCTTGTCTAATTTATCTAAGGTCAATTTTAAAGCTTTTAATTTTGCCTCTTTTTCCTTGTCTTTCTCTTTGCTCATATAAATCTGTGTCTTAATCCTTTTACTTTTAGTAAGGGTTGCTAATTTACTATAAGTTTTTTTGCATTACAATAGCTTACGCAACCTTTTTAAATTTTTACATCTACTAAGAAAGCAATAAGGAACAAAAATGAAATTTCTCAAAAGAAATATTCTTTTAAATTGCAATCAGGCAGCGGCTATCGTGATGTTGATTTGCAGCTGTAGGATTGACGGAGGCTAGCGTTATTTACTTTTTATTTGAACAGTTATAAATTAGTAAATAACGAATTAGCCCAAAAAATGCCCGGAAATAAACCGGGCATTTTTTATTTTAATTACCTTTGCAAAAATCTTTTTTTAACTTATAAAATTAGTATAGCATGCAACTGTACAATAAACTAAGTGCAAAAGAAAGAGAAGCCATGTTAGAAGAAGCCGGTGAAGACCGACTAACAATCTCTTTCTACCAATATGCCAAAATTGGCAATCCAGAATTATTTAGAGATCACCTGTTTGTAAACTGGGACCAAATGGAAGTTCTGGGTAGAATTTATGTAGCACAAGAAGGCATAAATGCGCAACTATCTGTTCCCGCAAAACGTTTTGGAGAATTTAAGGCTTTTTTAGACGCTATTTATTTTCTAAAAAATATCCGGCTGAATATTGCCATAGAACAAGATCTGAAATCTTTTTTAAAGCTTAAAATAAAAGTACGCGATAAAATTTTGGCAGACGGTTTAGACGATGCCACTTTTGATGTTACCAAAAAGGGAAAACACGTAAACGCCGAAAAGTTTAATACTTTAATTAGCGACCCCAATACTGTTTTGGTAGATATGCGCAACCATTACGAAAGTGAAATTGGTCATTTTCAAGGCGCGGTAACGCCAGATGTAGACACTTTTAGAGACTCACTTCCTATCATAGAAGAAGAATTAAAAGAGTTTAAAGAAGACAAAAACCTGGTTATGTATTGTACCGGCGGTATACGTTGCGAAAAAGCCAGCGCTTATTACAAACACCGTGGTTTTAAAAACGTTTATCAATTAGAAGGCGGTATTATAGAATATACCAGACAAGTAAATAAACAAAACCTTGAAAATAAATTTATAGGAAAGAACTTTGTTTTTGACCATCGTCGTGCAGAAAAAATTACTGATGAGGTTATTGCACAATGTCACCAATGCGGCAAAGCTTGCGACACCCATATAAATTGCGCTAATGAAGCTTGCCATTTACTCTTTATACAATGTGAAGAGTGTGCAAAAAAAATGGATAATTGTTGCTCTTCAGAATGTAAAGAAATAAACGCTTTACCATACGAAGAACAAAAAGCCTTGCGCAAAGGCAAGCACAACAGTAATAAGATTTTTAAAAAAGGCAGGTCGCCGGTATTAAAATTTAAAAAAGACCCGAATACAGCTATTCATTAATCCTTCCATTTATATTTGAAAACCGTTTAAGTTGCCGCCAATTTGCTTTAACTTAAACGGTTTTTATTTTTATGACAGCCTTCTTTATCTAGACTTACCTGCCTAGCTTTTCACTTAAAAAACAGCTTGCCCAAAACAATTCCGTAAAGCAATAAAAAGAACTTATATTTTTTTACACCTGCGGCTACAGCAAGTATTTTCCTTCACCTCATAAAATATTGGTATATTTACGCCGTTAAAAAACTAAGTATTAATTTTCAATTCTTAGAAACCCCTTTCCTTTTTTCTTTACGGAAGAGATAAAGCTAAGACTAACAGGGTTTAAAAGAATTTCAATATAAATAGAATGTATGGGGTGTGGAAGTTGTGCTACCGGTAAAGACGGGAAGCCAAAAGGATGTAAAAATAACGGAACCTGCGGCACCGATGGTTGTAATAACTTAACGGTATTTGATTGGCTGTCCAATATGTCACTTCCCGGTGGTATAGAACCTTTTAATTGTGTAGAAGTACGTTTTAAAAACGGCCGAAAACATTTTTATAAAAACACAGAAAATCTCTCTTTAAGTATGGGAGATGTTGTAGCTACCGAAACTTCTCCGGGACACGATGTTGGCGTGGTTAGCCTTACCGGCGAATTGGTAAAAGTGCAAATGCGCAAAAAGAAGGTAGACGTAGATAGTGACGAAGTGCAAAAAGTATACAGAAAAGCTACGCAAAAAGATATAGATGTTTGGCAAGGCGTTAGAGAGCGCGAAGAGCCAATTAAAAAAAGAGCACGAGAAATTGCCATCAAGCTAAATTTACGAATGAAGATTAGCGATGTAGAATTTCAAGGAGACGGCTCTAAAGCCACATTTTACTACACGGCAGAAGAGCGTGTAGATTTTAGACAACTCATCAAAGAATTTGCGCGCGAGTTTAAGACCCGAATAGAAATGCGGCAAATTGGTTTTAGACAAGAAGCCGCCCGTTTAGGTGGTATTGGCTCTTGTGGTCGCGAACTGTGTTGCTCTACTTGGTTAACAGATTTTAGAAGTGTTACCACTTCTGCTGCGCGTTATCAACAATTATCTTTAAACCCGCAAAAATTAGCCGGACAATGTGGTAAATTAAAATGCTGCCTCAATTATGAGTTAGATGCTTATCTAGATGCACTTAAAGATTTTCCTAAACAAGACATAAAACTCAAAACCCAAAAGGGCACAGCGGTTTGTCAAAAAATAGATATTTTTAAAGGTGTTTTATGGTACGCTTATGAAGGTGAATGGATGAACTGGCATATGCTTACCACTGCACAAGCCAAAGAAATTATAAAGGCAGCCGAAAAAAATAAACCGGTGGCTAGCTTAGAAGAATTTTCTGCAGAGCTGGAAAAAGATCAAAAAAGCAATTTCGAAAATGTGGTGGGCCAAGACAGTTTAACCCGTTTTGACAAACCGAAGAAGTCGTTTAAAAAGAAAAAGAAACGAAGAAATAAAAAAGGAAAAAAATCCCGCAAAAATGCTTAATATCAGGTTGCTTCTTCTCTTTTTTTGCGTAGGTTTTATTTTTGCGTGCGACTCGGATAGGGTTTTTGATGAATATAAAACCATTCCAGATGCTTCTTGGCATAAAGATAGTATTGTAAGTTTCAAGGTGCGCACAAAAGACACGCTACAACCCTATAATCTGTTTATAAATTTACGTAATAATAGTGAATATCAGTACAATAACATTTTTTTAATTACCAGCATGAATTTCCCTAACGGAAAAGTAATTAAAGACACATTAGAGTATGAAATGGCTTATCCAGACGGTAGTTTTATGGGGGAAGGCTTTACAGATATTAAAGAAAGCAAGCTGTGGTACAAAAAAGGCGTAATTTTTGCCGAAAAAGGAGAATATACCTTTAAAATAAAACAAGCTATGCGTAAAAACGGTAAAGTAGATGGTATAGAAGAACTAACAGGCATTACCGATGTTGGCTTTAGAATAGAAAACACCAAACAAGTTTCAAAATAAGTGAGTGCAACCAAAAAAAATCAGAAAAAAAGTAAAAAACAATCGTTTAGAAAGTACATACTAACTTTTTGGGCTATCTTCCTATCGGGATTACTTTTTGTAGTAATAGTTTTTTTACTGGCCAGTTGGGGGGTATTTGGCAAAATGCCAACCTTTGAACAACTAGAAAATCCAGAAACCAACCTGGCAACCGAAGTCTTTTCTGCAGACGGCCAAACCCTTGGTAAATATTATAACGAAAATCGTACCCCGGTAAAATTTGAAGATTTGCCAGATAACCTTGTGCAAGCGCTTATTGCCACAGAAGACATTCGGTATTACGAACACTCCGGTATTGACGCTCGCGGCACCATACGAGCTATGGTTTATCTGGGTTCTAGAGGTGGCGCAAGTACCTTATCGCAACAATTGGCAAAACAATTATTTCACGGCGAAGGTTCTAGAAATATCTTTTATCGCGTAGTTCAGAAAATAAAAGAATGGGTTATAGCTGTGCGTTTGGAGCGTAATTATACTAAGCACGAAATTTTGGCCATGTATTTTAATATTTACGATTTTAATAACAATGCAGACGGCGTGCGCTCTGCTTCTCGTATTTATTTTGGCAAAGAACCCAAAAATTTAAAAATAGAAGAATCTGCAGTATTGGCCGGTATGTTTAAAAACTCTTCTTTATACAATCCGCGTCGCAATCCTGTTGGGGTAACCAATCGTCGTAATGTTGTTTTACACCAAATGGCCGTAGCAGGATATATTACAGAGCAACAAAAAGACAGTTTACAGGCTTTACCATTAGAAATAGACTATCATCCGGAGAGTCACCAATCTGGTATTGCCACCTATTTCAGAATGTACCTACGCGGCTTTCTTAAAGAATGGGCAGAAGAAAACCCAAAGCCAGACGGCGAGGTTTACAATATTTATAGAGACGGCTTAAAAGTTTACACCAGTATAGACTCTAAAATGCAAAAATATGCTGAAGAAGCTGTAAAAGCGCATATGACTAATTTGCAACGTAAGTTTGACGAGCAAAACGAGAATAATAAAACAGCTCCCTTTCGGGGGATAACACAAGAGGAAATAGACAAGATTATGGAGCGGGCTATGAAAAATAGCCGCCGTTGGAAAGAAATGAAAGCGCAAGATATTCCGGAAGAAAAAATACGCGCATCTTTCGATAAAAAAACGCGAATGAGTCTATTTACTTGGGAAAGGGAAACAGAAATAGATACGCTTATGACGCCCCGCGACTCTATTTTATACTATAAGTCTTTTCTCAATACCGGAATGATGTCTATGGAGCCACAAACTGGAAATGTAAAAGCTTGGGTTGGGGGTATTAATTTACGTCATTTTAAATACGAGCACGTTAAACAAGCCAGAAGGCAAGTGGGTTCTACGTTTAAACCTTTTGTTTATGCTACAGCTATAGATCAATTACATTTATCGCCTTGTTATAAATTGCCCAATAGCATACATACTATTCCGGCAGGTAAACATGGTGTTACAAAAGATTGGTCACCAAAAAACAGCAACAATAAATATGGTGGCATGGTAACGCTAAAAGAAGCCTTGGCCAATTCCTTAAATACCATTAGCGCAAGACTTATAGATAAAACCGGACCAGAACCGGTTATAGATTTATTAGACAAATTGGGTATAGATACCAAAAATATAGATCCGGTGGCGGCAATAGCTTTGGGTTCTGTAGATATAAGCGTATTTGAAATGGTTTCGGCATACAGTACTTTTGCCAATAAAGGAGTTTATGTAAAACCCGTTATTGTTAATAGGATAGAAGATAAAAACGGTACTATTTTATACCAACACACCCCAGAAAGTAGAGATGTAATGAGCGAAGAGGCGGCTTATGTAACCATCAATCTTATGCAAGGAGTTACACAAGGTGGTTCTGGTATGCGTTTAAGAACAACTTGGTCTCCAGAATACTACAAAGATGTAGTAACCGGGCATCCGTATAAATTTCAAAATCCAATAGCCGGAAAAACAGGAACTACACAAAATCAAAGCGATGGTTGGTTTATGGGCATTGTACCAAATTTAACCACCGGCGTTTGGGTTGGGGGCGAAGAACGTTCTGTGCATTTTCCGGGAATTCGTTACGGACAAGGAGCTACAATGGCCTTGCCCATTTGGGGAACTTATATGAAAAAGCTCTACGCAGACGACAGTTTAAAAGTTTCTAAAGGAGAATTTGAAAAACCCGAAGATTTAAGCATTCCCATAGATTGCAATGATGTAGAAGAGGGCGAACAAGATCCATTAGAAGAAGAAAATAACAAAGCCTTAGAAGAATTAGATTTTTAAATCTAAAAATATTTTAGAAAATAACCTCTCGTTTTGGTAAGCAACTAGCTTACTGCGAGAGGTTTTTTAATTGCTGTACTCTTAAAAATTTTGTATTTTTCGGTAAAATTTAAAGAGATGATAAAAAAAACAGTCAATAACGTACAAGAAGCCTTAGATGGGGTAGAAGACGGCATGACTTTTATGTTGGGAGGCTTTGGGCTTTGCGGAATTCCGGAAAACAGCATCGCGGAACTGGTAAACCGTAATATTCAAGGCATAACCTGTATTTCTAACAATGCCGGAGTAGATGATTTTGGTCTGGGCTTATTGTTAAAGAAAAAGCAAATAAATAAAATGATTTCTTCTTATGTAGGAGAAAATGCCGAGTTTGAACGCCAAATGCTCTCCGAAGAATTAGAAGTAGAACTTACCCCACAAGGTACGCTGGCTGCAAAATGTCAAGCAGCACAACAAGGCTATCCGGCAATGTTTACCCCTGCAGGATATGGTACAGAAGTAGCGTTAAATAAAGAAACCAGAATGTTTGACGGTAAAATGTATGTTTTGGAAGAAGCCTATAAAGCAGATTTCGCCTTTATAAAAGCCTGGAAAGGCGACGAAGCCGGAAACCTTATTTTTAAAGGAACGGCCAGAAATTTTAATCCTAATATGTGTGGTGCGGCAAAAATTACTGTGGTAGAAGTAGAAGAATTAGTGCCGGCAGGAGAATTAGATCCAAACCAAATACATATTCCCGGCATTTTTGTACAGCGCATTTTTGAAGGTAAAAACTACGAGAAGCGCATAGAGCAAAGAACGGTGAGAGAAAAATAAGCTAGAAAAAGTAAGATAAATCGGGTTAGTCAATTGGTTTCAAAAAAGAAAGTTTGCAATTTATTTAACCAAACATCTTACGGCATTTCAGAGCAAAGTATTATTCAATACAATAAAAAACAAGATCAATAAATTATGTTAGATAAAAAAGGAATTGCACAACGTATAGCCAAAGAAGTAAAAGACGGCTATTATGTAAACCTCGGGATAGGCATTCCTACCCTTGTGGCCAACTTTGTGCGCGACGATATAGATGTAGAATTTCAAAGTGAAAACGGAATTCTGGGAATGGGACCTTTTCCGGTAGAAGGCCAAGAAGATGCAGACCTTATTAATGCAGGAAAACAAACCATTACCGCTTTGCCGGGTGCAAGTTTCTTTGACTCTGCTATGAGTTTCGGAATGATTCGTGGCCAACACGTAGATCTTACCATACTTGGCGCTATGGAAGTAGCTCAGAACGGCGATATTGCCAACTGGAAAATTCCCGGAAAAATGGTAAAAGGAATGGGCGGCGCAATGGATTTGGTTGCATCTGCAGAAAATATTATCGTAGCGATGATGCATACCAACAAAGCCGGAAAATCAAAATTATTAAAAAAATGTTCCTTGCCGCTAACCGGCGTAGGTTGCGTCACCACAGTTGTTACCAATTTAGCTGTTATAGAAGTAACAGACGAGGGTTTTAAACTTTTAGAACGCGCGCCGGGCGTAAGTGTAGAAGAAATAAAAGAAGCCACCGAAGGTAAATTAATCGTAGAAGGAGACATCCCTGAGATGCAACTGTAAATGATTTGGGCGTATCCCAATTTTTGAAAAAAAAATTGGGACCGCGCTATCCGTTATATCTTTTTTGCGCAAAAACAATTCCCTGTAAAGGCGCAAAAAAGGATACCACTACTATCGCTTACGCAAAAATTGGGCAGCATTATAAAAAGTAAGAAGTTAAAATTGTCAATTTGTTATGGTGCAACAAAGCCTAAATATTAGAGCCTATTCTCCTCAAGATAAACCAAAATTGCTTGTTTTACTACAACTTAATACTCCAAAATACTTTTCTAAAGAAGAAGAAAAAGATTTTACCTATTATTTAGATCAAGAGCGCGAAGCTTATTTTGTGGTAGAGATAAATAAAAAAATTGTTGGCTGCGGCGGGATAAATAAAGAGAATGATAAAAGTATTTTAAGTTGGGCTTTTTTTCATCCAGATTACCAGCGTCAGGGTTTGGGTTCGCAATTAGTTGAATATAGAATACAACATTTATTACAAGATAAGCAAATTTCTAAAATTTTTGTTCGTACCTCGCAACACACATTTAAGTTTTACGAGAAGAATGGCTTTAAAACATTTTTCGTAAAAAAAGATTATTGGGCAAAAGGCTTTGATTTATACGAAATGGAATATCGAAAAAGCTAAACAGTCACTCATACTTTTTTAAGTTGCTGGGCGACTGAATTAAAATAAGTGCAGCTTTCTTTAAACTGCCGGCCATTCTCATATTTTTATAAATATCTACCCATACATGAAATACCAACTTTACAGGATTGTAATGTTTGGGTTGTTCTAAAATTCCGTAAACGGCTTGTTCATCTTCAGGTTGAAAAGTACCAAACATCCTATCCCAAATAATAAAAGTAGAACCATAATTTTTATCTAAGTAATGCTCGTTTTTTCCGTGGTGAACTCTATGGTGAGAAGGAGTGGTAAAGATGAAGCTTATCCACTCAGGAAGCTTTCTAATATATTCGGTATGAATCCAGAACTGATATAAAACTGCAATTTGATGACAAATAAAAAAGATAACAGGATGAAAGCCCAAAAAGCTAATAGGCAAAAAGAAAACTACTTTAATTTGTTGGGTCCACGAAAGACGAAAAGAGGTAGATAAATTATATTTTTCAGAATTATGGTGGGTTACGTGCGTTGCCCAAAAAATACTGGTTTCGTGCCCAAAGCGATGCGCCCAATACCTAAAAAAATCCAACACAACAAAACAAAGAATGGAAGTTGCCCAATTTACAGGAATACTCCACGGCACAAGGTTATATAGCCATATTACCGAACCAAATAAGAGGGTTTTGATAAATAAATTTTGCACTACGGATACTAAACCAATAGTCAACGAGGCAAAAAAGTCTTTTTTCTCGTACAATTGTTTTTTTTGTTTCCAACTGAAATAACATTCGAGTAAGGCTAAACCAATTAAAACTGGTGCGGCGTAAAAAATCAAATCTGGCGCATTAGACATTACATGATCAAGTGTTATTTTTTCTTTCATAAACTATAATCCTTTTGGTATTGCATTAATTAATTCTTGTGTATATATTTTTTCTGGTGCTGCATAAACTCTATCGGCGTCGCCTTGCTCTACAATTACTCCATCTTTCATTACCAAAAGGTTGTCTGCCATATATTTTACGACCGCCAAATCGTGGGAGATAAATATATAAGTAAAGCCAAAATCTTTTTTTAACTCATTTAACAAGTTTAAAACTTGCGCTTGTACAGAAATATCTAAAGCAGAAACAGACTCGTCACAAACAATTAATTTTGGTTGCACGGCAATGGTTCTGGCAATACCAATACGCTGGCGTTGGCCACCACTAAATTCATGCGGATATCGATTAAAATGTTCGGGTTCTAAATCTACGCGCTCTAATAAAGCGATGGTTTTTTCTTTGCGTTCTTTATTGTTTTTGTATAATTTATGTACTTGCATAGGTTCCATTATGGCTTGCCCAACAGGAATACGCGGATTTAAAGAAGAAAACGGATCTTGAAATATCAACTGAATCTCTTTCCGTAAAGCGCGTAAATTTTTAGCGTCTAATTTGGTTATATCCTTGCCACGATAAAAAACTTGTCCGGCTGTGGCAGAATCTAATTGTAAAATTACATTGCATAAAGTAGATTTTCCGCAACCAGACTCGCCTACCAAACCCAAAGTTTCGCCTTCATAAATTTTAAAACTTACGTTATTTACCGCTTTTACAATGCGGTCTTTTCTAAACCAGCCACTTTTGGTAATAAATTGTTTTTCTAAATTATTTACTTCTAAAATTGGTGAATTTTCATACAAATGCTCGAGACGTTTTTTACGCTCTAGATCTGTTTCTGTAGTAAATTGAGTGCTTTTTTCAAGAAAATCTTTTACGGTGGGTAATTTCTTTAAGCGTTTATTGGTGGTAGGTTTGGAGGCTAATAAAGCTTTGGTATAGATTTCTTGCGGATTGGTAAATAATTCTTTTGCACTATTTTCTTCAATTATCTTGCCTTGGTACATTACTGCTACGCGGTCTGCTATTTCAGATACCAACGCCAAATCGTGTGAGATAAATAAAACACTCATCTTGGTTTCTTCTTGTAATTTTTTAAGCAAGATTAAAATTTCTTTTTGTACGGTAACATCCAAAGCGGTTGTGGGCTCGTCTGCAATAAGAATTTTTGGTTTGCAGGCAATTGCCATCGCAATCATTACCCGCTGTTTTTGTCCGCCACTTATTTGATGCGGATATGCATTAAAAATAGCTTCCGGCTGTGGTAAACGCACTTTTTCAAATAAAGCAAGGCATTCTTCTTTTGCTTTTTTGGTGCTTTTCATGCGGTGTTGCAATAAGATTTCTTGCACTTGTTTGCCGCAAGTCATAGATGGGTTAAGCGAACTCATGGGTTCTTGAAAAATCATGGAAATTTCGTTTCCTCTAATTTTCCGTAAAGCAGCATTGTTTTTTTTAAGTAAGTCCTGCCCGTTATAAACAACTTTTCCGTTATCTATAATTGCAGTCGTGGGTAGCAAACCCAAAACAGCCAAGCTGCTTAAAGATTTTCCGGAGCCAGACTCGCCCACGATGCCTAAAATTTCGTTGGGGAAAATTTTAAATGATACATTATGTAAAGCCGTAACAAGCTTTTGCTCTGTTGCAAAGCTTATTTGTAAATTTTCTACTTGTAGTAAGGCAGTTTTTTCTTTCATATAAAGTTCAAGATAGCATTTTTTAATTACTTGCTAAACGTTAAAGTTTTTAACAAATAGTGCATTTCATCGAAAATATTTTGTTTTTAACCGATATAATTTGTTATTTAGTAGTCGCTTAGGGAAGTACGTTAAAAAACAACCCGATTAACGGATAAAAAACACGTTTATTTTTAAGTTAAATTAATAAAAATAATTTTAAAGAAATTAACAGGTAAACCTTCCGTAAAGCTTATAAATACTGCAATGTCTTAGCCGTGTGTGGTATTTAATAAAAAGGTCATACTAACCTTAACAAACTAGCATTATGAAAAATCATTCCATTCTAATTAGTATTACTTGTGTCTTCTTTTTAATTCCTATAATTAACCAAGCGCAAAGCGGTCCGCAAGAACCAACTAAATTACAGGTATTCGAGCAAGAAGAATTTTGGATTAACGACGGAGAAGCCTTTTTAAAAGATTATTTAAATTTATCTTCTGCCAATAGTTTTGAGAAAATTGTAAAACAAACCGATCATTTAGGTTATATACACGAAAAATACCAGCAATATTATAATGGTATAAAAGTAGAATTTGGTAGTAGCGTTTTGCATTCTAAAAATGGCAGGTTAGCATCTATTTCTAACAATGTATTTCCTATTAATAATCTAAAAACAGATTTAGGTCTTTCTAAAGAAGATGCGTTAGAAAGCGCTATAAATTTTGTAAAAGCAGAAGAATATTTATGGGAAAACGAAAAAGAAGCACTAGCTGGCAATTACGTAAAACCAGAAGGAGAGCTCGTAGTTTTTCCTAAGATAGAAAACCTTTCTGAACGCGACCACATTGCTTATAAATTTGATATTTATGCCAGTAAGCCGCTTTACCGCGCAGATATTTATGTAGATGCCGTTACCGGCGAAGTGATTTTAGAAAATGTGCGTATTCATCATGCAAATGAAGCTATGGTGCACGGCAACAGTTTATACAACGGCGATGTTAACATAAAAGCAACCAACCACCACGGTGGTTACCAACTTTCGCAAATGTTTAACGGTAACGGAATTCAGACTTTTGATATGGAAAACTGTTCTAATTACAGCAATGCGGTTGAGGTAATAAGCAACTCACCTATTTTTGTAAACAATCCAATTGCTGTACAAGCGCATTGGGGAGCAGAACAAGCCTATAATTATTTTTACCAAGAACACAGCAGAGATTCTTATGATAATAAAGGCGGGATTATAAAATCTTATGTTAGCTACAAACATAATTTTGTAAATGCATTTTGGGATGGTAGTAGAATGACCTACGGCGATGGCGATGGTAAATCTTACGGGCCGTTAGTGGCTTTAGATATTGTAGCACACGAAATTTCGCACGGTATAACAGAGCATACAGCAGGATTGATATACAGCTATGAAGCCGGCGCTTTAAATGAGTCTTTTTCAGATATTTTTGGAGAAGCTATAGAGCAATTTGCTACCGGAAATAACAACTGGTTAATTGGCGATCAAATAAGTATTGGTGCCAACACCACTGCTTTGCGTTCTATGCGCGATCCTAATTTGTACGGTCAAGCAGATACTTATAAAGGTGCAAATTGGTATGCAAATACAACAGATAACGGCGGCGTGCATTATAACTCCGGTGTACAAAACTTTTGGTTTTACTTATTAACAGAAGGTGGCAATGGTACAAACGATTATGGCAATAGCTACGAAATAAACGGAATAGGAATAGATAAAGCTGCCAAAATTGCTTACAGAAACCTAAGCGTTTACCTTACAGCCAATGCTACTTACCACGATGCAAGAAGTGGCGCTATACAAGCAGCAAGAGACCTTTATGGAAAAAATAGCCCAGAAGAAATTGCAGTAACAAACGCTTGGAACGCGGTTGGAGTAGGCGAGGCTTATGTTAAACCAGCCGTAATGCAAAACACGCAATTACTATCGCAAGCAAATACTTCTAACTTGCTTGATTAATAAAAACCTTGTTGGTTATTAGAAATTAGTTTATTCCGTGTATTCTAGTTTTAAAATATTTACTCTTTTATCGTAAATATTTCTTTTGCGGTTAAAAGTTCTTCTTGTCGTAACCGTAAGATAACCTGAGCAATGGCAACAACATCTTTTTCGCAATAGGTAATGATGCGTTGGGTATCTTTTTCTTTATAAAAAACATCTTTTACTTGCGAGCCGACTATATCGTCTTTTGGCGAAGGAATGTTGAGAACCGCAGTTAATAACTTTAAGGAAGTATAATGTTTATAATCGCCAAACTTCCATAATTCTAAAGTGTCTAAATGCGCAACCTCCCAAGGTTTTTTACCAAATAAATCTAATTTTTTGGGTAAGGAAATACCGTTTATTAACATGCGCCTAGCTATAAAAGGAAAATCAAATTCTTTGCCGTTATGCGCGCACAAAAAATGCTTGTTTTGATAAAAATGGGTATCAACTAGATTTTTAAAATCGTTTAAAAGTGCAGTTTCTTTACCCGAAAAAGTTTTAAGTCTAAAGCTTCTAACATTATTCTGGTAACTAAAATATCCTACAGATATACAGACAATTTTACCAAATTCTGCCCAAATTCCTGCACGGTCGTAAAAAGTAGACACTTCTTGGTCTTCTTTGCGCATATACGCGGTTTTTTGTTCGTACAACGCTTGCATTTCTGGGCTGAGTTCGTTAAAATCCGCGTAAAGCGGAACGGTTTCTATATCTAAGAAAAGAATATTTTCTAAAGGAATTTTTTTGAGCATAAGATAAAGATTGGTTCTAGAAAAATACAACAATTATCTTAAAATTAAAATAGTATTAAAAAAGCTGGTTTATTTTTTAGAGCTGTCTTCTCGTGGTGTATCTTCTTTGGTTTCTTGTTTTTCTTCTTCAGAAATAATACCAATGCGTTTTGCGCGTTGTTCCCAGTTTTTGCGTGCTAAGTGTTGCATGTCTTCAATACTGTCACTTTCGTCCATAATTTCCAGGCCTAGAAGGGTTTCAATAATATCTTCCATGGTTATAATGCCAACCGTATTTCCAAACTCATCAGATACAACAGCCAAATGCGCTCTTTTTTCTACAAAAAACTCAAATAATTTGGGTATTGGTGTATGGCTGTAAGTGATGAGCACTTCGCGTCTTAAACTGGATAAAAGCGAGTCGCCTTTTTCTTGAATCATATTTTCTAAAACTTCATCTTTTAAAACAAAACCGGTAATATTATTTGGTTTTGTTTTATAAATAGGAATTCTGGAAAATTTAAGGTTTTGGTGATTGTCTACAAATTCTTTTATGCTTTCTTGTTCGTCTGCTATCATTGCCACAGAAAATGGCGTCATAACATCTTTTGCCAAAACAGATTTAAAGACCAACAGGTTTTTTATAAAAGTGGTTTCGTTTTCTTTAAAAACGCCTTCTTTTTCCGCTTCGTCTGTAATGGCCATAAATTCTTCTCTGCTCATTGTATTGGCGTGGGCAGAACTACCAATAACTCTAGTGGTTAAAAGCAACAACCACATAATACCGGTATATTTTAAAGGAAAGATAATAACGCGTAATGCTTTTGCGGTAAAATTTCCTAAATGCTTCCAATAACTGGCGCCAATAGTTTTCGGAATTATTTCGGAAAGAATTAAAATTAAAATCGTCATAATTGCCGATACAATTCCAACAAAATTAATTCCTAATATACTATAGTCATAGCCACTTTCTGCCGCCAATATTCCTGCTTGATTACCTACCAAAATGGCGCCTACGGTATGCGCAACGGTATTTAAGGTAAGTATAGCCGTAAGCGGGACGTCTATATCTTTTTTAAATTCTGTTAAAGTATTAGCGTATGCTTTGCCCTCGTTTTGTTTTATCTTTATAAAAGTGGGCGTAAAACTCAGTAAAGCAGCTTCTAGTATAGAACACAAAAAAGAGGCTAAAATTGATATTAACGCATAAACAATTAATAAGGTCATAAGCTTTTTGAAAATTTATGACAAAATATAAATTAATTAGCGATGCTTGAACTAATTTATCATAAATTTAAAGTTATCACTATCAATTCTAGCCAATTTTCTTATTCTTAACACAGCTTTTTCTCCCATTTTTGAGCCATAGCCAACTGCTTAACTCCTTCTAAACGATAATCGTCTTCTGTAGAGAAAAAGTCTAAAACGTTGGTTTGTTTTCCGTTGTTTAAAATCAATTCTACATTCTTGATGCCTTGCTCTTTTGTTCTTAACTCGCGCAGGTTTACTTGTGCATTTTCTAAAGAAAGCTGTTCCACTTCAAAGTTTTCCGGATTTAGGTAACCAAATAAAAGTTGTTTTTTACCGCGGTCTAAAGCCATAAAAAGCTTGGTGTTTATTTCTAATTCATCTAAGTTAAAATTTATAGCTTTTGCTTTTTCCTGAATACGGGTTTCCCAGGTAGATTTTCTTTTTTTACGCAAAATTATGGTGTAAAATATTGGGGTTATAAATAAAAGCAAGAAAATAAATCCCATTATTACTGCTGATGTTTCCATGGTTTTTATGCTCCTATAAGCGGAGTCTTTTTTTATAGTTTTACTGAAATTTTTAAAAGAATTTGGATATAGAAATCCACGCCTGTGGCTTTAAATAAACCACAGGTGTTTTTTAATAAAAAAATTCAGCTTATAAAAAAGTATGGAAAGGAAATAAGTTGATCTTTAAATTATACCTAAAATCAAAGGTTTTTCTCGCTAAGTTAAGCTGCGGCAAAGTGGTGGAAGCGTGTGTAACTTCCGTAAAGGAGAACTTTCCGGAACCTGTCTTAAAATCAGGTAAATTTTCGTCTTCTGCACCGGCAAAATACTCTTCCGATAAAAGTCCTGCAGCAAAAATACCTGCTTTGTTAAGACTTTCTTGCTTAGCGTGTTTTTTTAAACCTGTATAATTGTACGCTTGCACCGCACTCCAAGGAGCGTTGAGCAGGAATACAAGCACTAAGCCAATTAATTTGCCGGTATGTAAAAAAGACTTCATAGGTTTATGCAATTAACCAAATTTATGCCAAATTGTTCTATTGTAGAAGTTTGGCAGCATCTTTGGCAAAATAAGTTGCCATAAAATCTGCCCCCGCTCTTTTTATGGCAGTAATTTGTTCTAACATCACGGCATTTTCGTCCAACCAACCTTTTTCCCCGGCAGCTTTAATCATAGCATATTCGCCACTTACTTGGTAAACCGAAATGGGCGCATTTACCGCATTTTTTAAATCGCGCACAATGTCTAAATAACACAAACCGGGTTTAACCATAACAATATCTGCGCCTTCTTCAATATCCATCTGCGCTTCTCTAATAGCTTCTGAGCGGTTTGCCGGATCCATCTGATAGGTTTTTTTGTCTTTCGGGATATCTTTGGCATCTACCGGAGCAGAATCTAAAGCATCGCGAAACGGCCCATAAAACGCCGAAGCATACTTGGCGCTATAACTCATAATACCGGTGTTTTCAAAACCTTCTTGCTCTAAAGCTTGTCGCATTATAAGTATTCTGCCATCCATCATATCGCTTGGTGCAACAAAATTGGCGCCGGCTTGCGCGTGAGAAACTGCCATTTTGGCCAAAGCCTCTACAGAAGCGTCGTTTACAATTCTGCCATTTTCTACAATGCCGTCGTGCCCGTATTTTGAGTAAGGGTCTAAAGCCACATCTGTCATCACCAACATTTCCGGAACCGCGTTTTTTACTGTTTTTATAGCGCGTTGCATCAAGCCATCGGGATTAACAGCTTCTTTTCCTGCATTGTCTTTTAGGTTTTCTTCAACCTTTACAAACAATAAAACCGATCCTATACCAAGTTGCCAGATTTCTTTTACTTCTTTGCTAAGCAAGTCTAAACTATACCTAAAATAGCCGGGCATAGAAGCAATTTCCTCTTTTTTATTTTCTCCTTCTACCACAAAAAGTGGCGCCTGAAAATCTTTTGGGGTTACACTGGTTTCCTGCACCAAACTTCTAATGCTTTGCGTGCTTCGTAAACGTCTGTTTCTGTTTAATGGGAACATAATTTTTTTATTTTAATAGCTTATTAAAAGTAAAATTTAAAGTTACTCTACCCAATTTATGGGTTTTTTTAATACTTTAAGAAGTTTCGCTTCCGCGGAATTTTTTGGCGGCCGGTGGTCGTAATGAAATTGCACGTGGGGTGGTAAACTCATAAAGATACTTTCTATACGACCTTTTGTTTTTAACCCAAACAGAGTTCCTTTATCGTGAATTAAATTAAACTCTACATAGCGGCCACGTCTTATTTCTTGCCAGTCACGTTGTTCTTTGGTGTAATCTAAATTTTTACGCTTTTCTACAATTGGTGTATAGGCTTCTAAAAAGCTATCGCCAATTTGGGTTACAAAGGCATACCATTCTTCCATCGTTCTTTCTGGCGAAGCTTTTAAATGATCAAAAAATAAACCGCCTACTCCACGAGCTTCGTCCCGATGGGCGTTCCAAAAGTATTCGTCGCATTGTTTTTTGTATTGCGGGTATAAATCTTTGCCGTGCGCATCGCAAGCTCGTTTGCAAACTTGGTGAAAGTGCTTGGCATCTTCTTCAAACAAATAATAAGGCGTTAAATCTTGTCCGCCGCCAAACCATTGATCTATAACTTCGCCTTTCTGGTCATACATTTCAAAATAGCGCCAATTGGCATGAACTGTAGGAACCATAGGGTTTTTAGGGTGAATAACCAGACTTAATCCGCAGGCAAAAAATTGTACATCGCCAACATTAAAATATTTTTGCATAGCCGGATCCAAATCGCCGTGAACGGCAGAAACATTTACGCCGCCTTTTTCAAAAACGTCGCCGTTTTCTATAACGCGTGTTTTACCGCCTCCGCCGCCTTCTCTTTCCCAAGGATCTTCTTTAAAAGTTGCTTTTCCGTCAATACTCGCTAACTCTGTTGTAATCGTGTCTTGTAAATCTTTTATGTACTGGTAAAACTTATCTTTCATTTTCATAATCTTCAATATATACGAGTTGTAAAGAATCTTTAGTAATGTCTTTTACATTTTCTACTTTTTGTGCTTGCCGTATTAATTCCGTAAAGCATTTAATAATTTCCTCATCTGTCTCTAACATATAATGCTTTTTAAAAACTTTTCTACCAACAAAGTTGTTGTGCAAATCCATTGTTTTTGGCAGCGGTTTATTGGGCATTAATTTTTCGTGCAAATTGGTAATAGTTTCTGCCCAAGCTACCGATTTTTCTACAGAATTATTTTGCGCAAAACATTTTTTAGCGATTAAAAAATTCCATAAAGCATGTCTAAACGCATTGGTTACATTGTCTTTATGATGTGCTTTACCATACAAACGGTTAGCAATTTGTATGGTTTTGCGGGTTGCTTTATAAGTTGGGAAAAGGTATTGCGGTTTACCCAGAAAAATTTTGGTCAGCATAAAAAGTTGCCGTGCATTTAGCTTTCTTATTTTTCCGAGTAATGGCATTTACTCCGGTTGCCATTCTTTTACAGCATCTACAAAAGCTTGCGCATTTTCTACCGGAATATTGGGTAAAATACCGTGACCTAAATTGGCAATATATTTATCTTTCCCGAAGCCGTTAATCATTTCGTTAACCATTTTTTTAATTTCCCTTGGAGGGGAAAACAAACGCGACGGATCAAAATTACCTTGCAAGGTGATGTTGCCGCCACTTAATTTGCGCGCATTTTGAGGAGAACACGTCCAGTCTACCCCCAAAGCAGCAGCGCCAGATTTACCCATTGTGTCTAAAGCAAACCAACAACCTTTGCCAAAAGCAATAACAGGAATTTGGTCTTTGAGCGCATCTATAATTTGTTGAATATACTGCCAAGAAAATTCTTGATAATCTACGGGAGAAAGCATTCCGCCCCAGGAGTCAAAAACTTGTACGGCATCTACGCCGGCATTTACTTTTTCTTTAAGGTAGACAATTGTGGTATCTGTTATTTTTTGCAACAAAGCGTGTGCGGCTTCCGGCTCTTGAAAGCAGAATTGTTTTGCTTTGTCAAAATTTTTAGAACCTTGACCTTGTACGGCATAGCACATAATTGTCCACGGCGAACCGGCAAAACCAATTAATGGAACTTCATTATTTAAGGCTTTTTTGGTCATTTTAATAGCGTCCATCACATAACCCAATTCTTCTTTTACATCAGGAACTACTACATTTTCTACCGCTTTTGCACTTCTTATAGGATTTGGAAGCCAAGGGCCAACCCCGGGTTTCATTTCTACTTTAATTTGCATAGCTTGCGGTACTACCAAAATATCGCTAAACAAGATGGCGGCATCTGTACCAACTTGCTCTATGGGCATTACGGTAATTTCTGTGGCTAACTCCGGCGTACGACAACGGGTAAAGAAATCGTATTTCTCTTTTAGTTTCATAAAATCAGGTAGATACCTTCCTGCTTGTCGCATCATCCAAACCGGCGGACGTTCTACGGCTTCTCCTTTTAAAGCTCTTAAAAATAAATCGTTTTTTATCATTATATTTCCAATAATTTGCGTCTAATGTTATCTACAAAGATACGGAAAGTTAACAGGTTTCTAGCGGTTTCTATAAGATTTAATAGTCGTTTAGACTAATAGAAGCGATAAGATTTCAGTTTAAAAAACACGCTTATCCTGCAAGGTTTTTCCAACCTCGTAGGTATTTTGAAAACATTTGGTTTTTTGGAAAATTATATTTTTTTCAGCTCTGAATAATAAACCTACAGGGTTTAGAAACCCTGCAGGTTGAAGGGGGTAGATATATATTATTTTTACAGTTCTTTTTCTTTCCACCTTTCCGGAAAAAAATGTTTTACCACACTTACAATAACACTTTCTATAGTTGGTTTGCCGGCAATTATCAAGTTATCACTATATTTTTTTGCCGCCGAAGCAGTTGTTGTGCCTATACAAAAAAGAACAGTTTCCGGCTTGGGTGAATTTTCTTGGTAAAAACTCTCTACACCACTCGGACTAAAAAACAAGATGCCTTCAAAAACTTGCTTAAATTTCTTTGGGTTTAAGCTGGTTTTGTAAGCTTCTACTTCCGTAAAGGTAATTTTATTTTTATTTAAACCACTTGGAATAGTCTCTCTGCGTTTGCTGCTACAAGGAAACACAAAATGTTTATGGGCATATTTTTCTTTTATTTCTTGAACCAAATCTGCCGCATAATTGGTATAGGTTTCTACTTTTATATTATTTTTTTTTAAAAGTGAAGCGGTTTTTTCGCCAACTACAAAAGCGTTTTCTATTGTTGTTTTGTTGCGAATGGCTCTAAAGGTATTCTGACTGGTAATAATAGCATTCTCTATATTTTGAGGAAGATTTGGAGCCAGCTTGGGTTGTATTTTAATAGCCGAATAGCTTACCAAACCAACACCTGCTTGCAAGAGTAAAGATTCTTGCGACGGCTGTAGTTTTTTGGTGCTAAGAATGCTGGGGTGCGGCATACATCGAGAAATTAACTGTCTAGTTCTGCTTTGATGCTTGCCATTATTTTATTTCCGCCCTTTTTTAAGATTTCTTTGGCCAAATAACTGCCTGCAAAAGAAACTTCGTTGGGTTGTATAGTAGCTTTTTCTTCTAATTTTTTCTTTCCGTCTAAACTGAAAAGCGCTCCGTGAAACTCTATTTCGTAGCTGTTTTTATATTTTGCCAATGCTCCAATTGGCGCTGTACACCCGCCTTCTAACGTGCGCAGAAAATCACGTTCTATTTGTACACAGGTAGCAGTTTTTTTATCGTTTAGTTTGGCTACTGCTTTTTTTGCGTGCTCGTTATGCTCGTTAACAACAACTAACATAGCACCTTGAGCCGGAGCAGGAACCATCCAGTCTAGAGTAATATAAGACTCTGGTTTTATGTGAATTCTTTCTAAACCGGCAGCTGCAAATATTGCTCCGTGCCAGTTGTTGTCTTGCAGTTTTTGTAAACGCGTATTTACGTTACCGCGTAAGTTTACTACTTCGTGATACGGATATTCGTGCAGCCATTGGGCTTTTCTGCGTAAGCTTCCGGTAGCAATAATGCCATTTTTGGTTTCGAAATCTAAACCTTTATGCACCAGAATATCGGTGTGGTTTGCTCTTGGTAAAACAGCTCCTTGAACAATTCCTTTGGGCAATGCGGTTGGCACATCTTTCATAGAATGTACGGCAATATCTACCTTATCTTTTACCATTGCAACATCTAAGGTTTTGGTAAAAATGCCGGTAATGCCCATTTCGTAAAGGGGTTGGTCTAAATTTAAATCGCCGGTAGATTTTACCGGCTTTAATTCTGTTTTGTACCCTAAGGCTTCTAGTTTATCTTTAACATTATTTGCTTGCCATAAAGCTAGTTCGCTGTCGCGTGTGCCTATACGAATTGTTTTACTCATTTAATTGGAGATATCTTCTAATTGAAAAACCTTTTGAATAAGCGCCAAACTCTCATCTGTAGTGTCTGCGTCTTCGCGTAGGTGATTAGCAAACTGGTTCATTATTTTTTGAATAATGCGGTTGGTAACAATTTCTGCTTGATCGTTATTAAAATTGCTTATTTTTTTACGCTGAAAATCTATTTCAGCATCTTTCATAGTGCGTAATTTGCTTTTTAAGGCTTTGATGGTTGGTGCAAATTTTCTGGTCTCTAACCACGCATTAAAATCGCCTTTTACTTCTGCTATTATTTCTTCTGCTTGCGGAATGAAAGCTTTGCGTTTTTCTAAAGTTTTGTCGGTCATTTTAGACAAATGATCTAAGTGTATTAAATTTACATTATCCAATTCGGCTACTTCTGCAGATACATTTTTAGGAATGGAAAGGTCTAAAATTAATAAGTCTTTTTTAGGATAAAGCAACTCTTTAGAAATTGTTGGGTTTTTGGCTCCGGTTGCTACAATTAAAATATCTGTATTTCTAATTTCTGCTTGCAACTCAGCGTAATCTTTTACCACCAAATCAAACTTACCAGCAACTTTTTCTGCCTTGTCTTTTGTTCTATTTATAAGTGTAATTCTTTTATTCTGGGTGTGTTTTACCAAATTTTCGCAAGTGTTACGCCCTATTTTTCCCGTACCAAATAACAAGATACGTTTGTCAGAAATATTATCTATCTCGTTTAAAATATAATGTACAGATGCAAACGAAACCGATGTAACCCCAGAAGATATTTCTGTCTCGTTTTTAATGCGTTTACTAGCTTGTATAACCGCGTTAATTAAGCGTTCTAAAAATGGATTGGTGGCTTTTAAGTTTTTTGATAAAGTAAAAGCATATTTTAACTGACTTATAATTTCGAAATCACCTAAAATCTGACTGTCCAAACCTGTTCCTACTTTAAAAACATGGTTAATGGCTTGTTGATTTTTAAAAACATAAGCCACTTTTTCAAATTCTTCTACCGTGCCGCGTGTGTGCTGACAAAGTAATTTTATAAGCTGAAAAGGGTGTTGGGCAAACCCGTAAATTTCTGTACGGTTGCAAGTAGAAGTAACTAAAATACCTTCTATGCCATCTGCCTTAGCTTCTACTATTAACGCCTTTTTTTGTTCTTCATCTAAACTAAAATGGCCTCTTGTTTCGGCATCTGCTTTATGGTAGTTTAAACCAATTGCATAAAAAGAAGGATGTTTGGATATATTGTAACTCTTCATAGAAGCGGTTATCGTCATAAATATTCTGCACAAAAGTAATAGCTATATTTTTATAAAAGTAACGACAAAAGTTCTTTTATTGTCGTTGTAAGTTATTTTGGCTTTAATAAACCGATTTTTCGGGTATTTACCTTACTTTTGTAAGCTTAACAGGTCTTTTGCTGTTCGTACTTTAGAACCGTTCTAAATAAAAGATCAAGATTTTTAGCTATGATAAATCAAAAAAATAACGCCCGAAGTTCTTTTCAAGTTATTGAGATTGAAGAAGGTTTTAAATTTTTTACCTACCAAAATGAAACAGCAGAAGTGCAAAAGAATGTGCGCGATGTACACCGCAATTTCATTCAGTTTCAGTTTTGTGTAAAAGGAAAAGTTAAACTTAATTTTAACCAGGGTCGTTACGGCTTAGATTTAGGAGAAGAAAAAGCATTACTTTTATACAATCCAACGCAAAAGCTGCCTTTTGATGTAGAAATAGCGCCAAAATCTTGGTTGGTAACGGCATTAATTTCCATAGAAAAATTTCACTCTTTATTTTCGGAAGAAGCTAATTATATAGATTTCCTTACGGAAGATAATCGCGGAAAAAAATACTATCAGGAGTTAGATATTAGTCCGTCGTTAGCAGTTGTGCTAAGTCAGATTTTAAATTTTAACCTGCATCCTTCCGTAAAGAAAATTTACTTAAAAGGGAAATTATATGAACTAGTAGCACTTTATTTTAACAGACCGGAAGAAGTAGATACAGAACAATGTCCGTTTTTGGAAGACGAAAATAACGTAAAACGCATTAGGCAAGCAAAAGAAATTATTATTAACCGAATGGCAGAACCGCCAACTTTAACAGAGCTTGCAAAAGAAATTGGCTTGAGTTTAAAAAAGTTAAAAGAAGGTTTTAAAGAAATTTATGGCGATACGGTTTTTGGATTTTTACTGGATTATAAACTAGACTATGCCAGAAAATTGCTGGAGACCGGTGATTATAATGTAAACGAAGTAGGCTTAAAAGTAGGTTACAGTACGGCGAGTCATTTTATTGCTGCTTTTAGAAAGAAATTTGGGACTACGCCAAAGAAATATGTTATGTCTCTTTCTACTTCAAATAATTGAGAATGATAATAAAAGCTAACGCTATAAATAAAGATTTTTATAAGGCTTATTAAAATTTTGTAAAACGTTATTTTCAATTTGAGCCAAGCTTTAATTAACTATAAAAAAATGTAAAAGTTGGGTTTAAAATATAATTTCGGTAAACAGATGTTAAATTTAGTTATTCATTACAACCTTCATTTTTTGGAAGATTAAATTTGCTCATTATTTATAGCAATCGTATAGAATAGTTGTATTTTTGAAAAAAAAGTTTGTATGAGTAAAGGTGTGCTTCTTGTAAATTTGGGTTCGCCAGATAGTACTAATCCTAAAGATGTAAAAAAGTACTTAGATCAATTTTTAATGGATGAGCGTGTGATAGATGTTCCTTATTTATTGCGAGCATTTATCGTTAAAGGAATTGTCTTGAACACCAGACCTAAAAAATCTGCTGCAGCTTACGAAAAAATTTGGTGGGACGAGGGCTCGCCTTTAATTGTGCTGTCTGAGCGTTTGCAAGAAAAAATAGACTCTCATACCGGGGTGCCTATTGCTTTAGCTATGCGTTATGGTAAACCATCTATGAAATCTGGCTTGCAAGAATTGGCAGATAAAGGCGTAGACGATGTTTTGCTGTTACCGCTTTACCCACAATTTGCAATGGCAACTACAGAAACCATTTTGGTTTTGGCAGAACAACTGCAAAAAGAGTTTTTTCCGCAAATAAAACTAACTACCGTTCCGCCGTTTTACAATCATCCCGATTATCTTACTGTTTTGGCGCGAAGTATTGCAGAAACAATAGACGATTTAGATTTTGAACACCTTTTGTTTAGCTACCACGGCGTGCCGGAAAGACACATTAAAAAAAGCGATATTACCAACTCGCATTGTAAAATAGACGGCAGTTGTTGCCAAACGCCATCTCCAGCGCATCAATTTTGTTATCGTCACCAATGTTTTGAAACCACGCGCTTGGTAGCAGAAATGTTAGAATTGCCTGAAGAAAAATACAGTGTTTCCTTTCAGTCGCGTTTAGGATTTGACCCGTGGTTAAAACCTTATACAGACAGAACCATAGAAAAATTTGGCCTTAACGGAATGAAAAAAATGGCAATAGTTACACCAGCTTTCGTTTCGGATTGTTTAGAGACTTTGGAAGAAATTGCGATGGAAGGAAAAGAGATTTTTGAAGAAGTTGGAGGCGAAGAATTTACTGTAATTCCGTGTCTTAACGACCGCGAAGATTGGGTAAAAACCTTGAGCAGATGGATAGACGAATGGGCAAACAAGCTGGAAACCAAAAAAGAAAATGCCTAAGGTAAATGCCGAAGATTTAGGAAATCGGCCTATTGCAAATTTACTGGTAAAACAATCTGTACCCGCGGCAATTGGCATTTTAGTCATGTCGCTCAACATTCTGGTAGATACCATTTTTGTAGGTAACTGGATTGGCCCCACGGCCATTGCAGCTATAAACGTGGTTTTGCCGGTTTCGTTTTTTATTGCGGCTTTGGGACTGGCAATTGGTATTGGCGGTTCTTCTATTATTTCGCGCGCTTTGGGTGCTAATAATCACGAAAAAGCGCTAAAAACTTTTGGCAATCAAATTACGCTTACGCTTTTATTGTGTTGCGTTTTGGTAGCCGTGGGCTTAAGTTTTACCAATAGTATTATTCCTGCGTTTGGCGGACAAGGAGAAATCTTTGCACCGGCAAAAATCTATTACCGCATTGTACTTTATGGTGTGCCTATTTTGGCACTTACCATGATGGGCAACAGCGTTATACGTGCAGAAGGTAAACCAAAATTTTCTATGGTTGCCATGCTTATACCATCTGTAGGAAATCTTTTGGCAGATTGTGTGCTAATCAATCTTTTAGATATGGGAATGGCCGGCGCCGCTTGGGCAACAACCGGCTCTTATGTAGTTAGTTTTCTTTATATTTTTTGGTTTTTTACCTCTAAACATTCCGAGTTAAAGATTAATTTGAAACATTTTGGGTTTGATTTGCCTATTTTAAAAGAGATTGGCGCTTTAGGTTTTGTAACCCTGGCAAGACAAGCAATAGTGAGCGTAACTTACTTGTTAATGAACAATATTTTATTTGATTTGGGCGGAGCAAACTCGGTAACGGTTTATGCCATAATTGCCCGGATGCTAATGTTTGCGCTTTTTCCTATTTTAGGAATTACCCAAGGTTTTTTACCCATAGCAGGATTTAATTACGGCGCAAATAATGCGCAACGGGTGCGTAAGAGTATTAATTTGGCTATAGGAAGTGCCAGCGTTTTAGCATTATTAGTTTTTGGCATTATAATGATTTTTGCCGAAAATATAGCCGCAATTTTTACAACAGACGCACAAATCTTGGCAGAAACACCATCTTCTATGCGTTGGGTTTTTGCAGCTTTACCCGTTATTGCTTTACAGTTAATTGGCTCTGCTTATTTTCAAGCTATAGGCAAAGCTATTCCGGCTTTGCTGCTTACTTTAACGCGGCAAGGTTTCTTTTTTATTCCGCTAATTTTGATTTTACCCAACTATTTTGGCGAATTGGGTGTATGGATTTCTTTTCCGTTGGCAGATATAATTTCTACCATTGTTACCGGGTTTTTCTTAAATCGCGAAATACGACTACACCTTAAACCAGAACCAGTCTAGCATAAAGTAGTTTATACCTATCTTACAAATTCCTGTTAACGAGTATATTCCGTAAAGTAAATTTTTTGTTGGTTATTATGTATGTCTACCTTTTTTTCTTATAAAATTCCCATTTCTTTCTAAAGTTTAGGCGTATTTTTAGCTTATGAAAATTTTAATAATTGAAGACGAAAAAGATTTACAAAATACCTTGGCGGAACATTTCCGTAAAGAAAAATTTGTAATAGAAGTTGCCGATACCTACGAGCAAGCCCACGAAAAAATTGGGGTTTACGATTACGATTGCATTTTGTTAGATATTATGTTGCCGGGTGGCAGCGGTTTAGAACTTTTAAAATACCTTAAAAGTTTGGGAAAATCAGATAATGTAATTGTTATATCGGCAAAAAATTCTTTAGAAGATAAACTGGAAGGTTTGTCTTTGGGCGCAGACGATTATTTGACCAAGCCATTTCATATTGCAGAACTCAACGCCCGGGTTAAAGCGGTTTTACGCCGCAATACTTTTGATGGAAAAAATACCATTAACCTAAATAATACAAGCTTAAATATAGACGACAGAATTTTGTTGGTAAACGAAAAAGAAATACACCTTAACCGAAAGGAGTTTGATATTTTGAGTTATTTTATGGCCAATCAAAAACGTTTAGTGACAAAAAGTACGCTGGCAGAACACGTTTGGGGCGACCATATTGACCAAGCAGACAATTTTGATTTTATTTATTATCAAATAAAAAATTTGCGGAAAAAATTATCTAAAGCCAAGGCTCAAATTTCTATAGAAGCCCACTATGGGGTTGGTTATAAACTCTTACCAGAATGAAACTACACAACCAGTCTCTTATCTACTTAACCTTTGCCTTTTTTGTAATTATTGGGGTATGGTCTTTTGTATTTTATATAGATTTAAAAGACGAGATTAGAGATAGTATAGACGATGGTTTAGATAATAACAGATTGCTATTGTTGCAGCAAATAGAGAAAGACAGCAGCCTGTTGCAACAAGAAGATTTTGGCGGCAATAATTTTTCCGTAAAGCAAATTTCGCGTAAAAACGCGTTGGCGCAGAAAGATGTGTTAAAAGACACGATGATGTACCGTCTTAATGAAGACGATTTAGAACCGGTGCGTATTTTGCATACTAGTTTTGGTCATCAAGGAAAGTACTATCACCTTAAAATTATTTCTTCGTTGGTAGAAGAAGACGATTTGATAGAAGATGCTTTTTATAATATTTTGTTGCTTTTTATTGTATTGGTGCTAAGTACCTTTATTATCAACAATTTTGTCTTAAAACGTTTATGGAATCCGTTTTACGATTTATTAGGGCAAATAAGTAGGTACAAATTAGATAAAGATGCCCACGCTATAAAAAGTAAAACCAATACCAAAGAGTTTTTGGCTTTACAAAAAGCGGCCAATAAACTCTTGTTACATTCTAAAGAAACCTACCGGGCGCAAAAAGAATTTACAGAAAATGCTGCCCACGAGCTGCAAACCCCTTTGGCAATTATGGCCAATAAATTAGAACTTTTGCTAGAGTCTGAAAATCTAAACGCCGCACAAAGCAAACAGATAGCAGAAATTTTGCAAACTTTAAATAGGCTTAATCATTTAAATAAGGCTTTATTGCTTTTGGCCAAAATAGAAAATAAGCAATATAACCAAGAAGAAGCTATAACTATTAACAAAGTAATAGATAAGGTTTTAAACGATTTTGAAGATTTTATAAGCTATAAAAACTTGGCGGTAAAACGTGACTATGAGCAAGATATTACTTGGCATTTAGACAAACATTTGGCCTATGTATTGTGTAGTAATTTAATTAAGAATGCCTTGTTTCATAGCTCAGAAAATGCAGAAATTTGCATACAAAGCAAGCAAGACAAACTTTCTATTTGCAACACTGGCAGCGCCAAAGCTTTAGATGCATCTGTAATTTTTAATCGTTTTACCAAAGGAGCCAATCAACCAAAAAGTACCGGAATTGGTCTGGCAGTGGCAAAAGCCATTTGCGATTATTATACGTTGCAATTAACCTATACATATCTACCCGAAAAAAATTGGCATTGTTTTGAAATTTCTCGAGCACAAGTGTAAGTAGCTTTGATTTGCGATTTATAGATTTTTCAACTTTTTTTTCCGCGAAAGCGAAAATTCCCAATTCTTTCCTGATTCTGCCCGTAGCTTTGGAGTGTAATTTAAAAAACAAAAGTTATGAAACGATTAGGAATAAGCTTTTTATTAGTATTTTTTGTAGGAACACTTTACGGAACAGCGCAAGATTTAAATCCCAAAGAAGTGCCATCTGTAGTAGTAAACACCTTTAAAAAAGAATTTCCAAAAGCAAGTGACGTAGAATGGGAATTAACCACCAACGACGTGTATGAAGTAGAATTTGAAATAGGCTATTTTACAGAGTACGAAGCTTGGTTTGATGCCAACGGAAAAATGATAAAGTATACCGAAGAGCTTTCTAAAAGCGACTTACCAAAAATTGTAAAAGAGTATGTAAAAACAAACCACGCATCTTACCATATAGACGATGCCGAAAAAATTGTAGAAGGCAATACCACCCATTTTAAGATAGAAATTGAAGACGGCCCAAACGAGCAACATTTACTTTTTGACGAAAAAGGAAAAATTAAAAAATAACAATCACCTTAAACCCTAAACACTATGAAAACCAAAATTTTTGTATTAAGCCTACTGTTTATAGCCTTTACGGCTTGCAGTGACGACGACCAAAACGCGACAGAAAATTCTGTAGAGCTTAGCCAAGAGCAAATTCCCGGGGCTATTACTACCTATGTAGAGACCAATTTTGCCACGCATAGCATAGAGCAAGTTTTTAAAGAAAGCAACGCCAATCAAATAGAATATGCGGTGTTTTTAAGCCAAAATGTGCAATTAGAGTTTAACGAAGCTTTAGAAATCACGCAAATAGACGCGCAATCTGCTTTGCCAAATGCTGTAATTCCGCAAAGTATTTTAGATTATGTGGCGGCAAATTATCCTAACCAAGTAATTACAGATTGGGAGTTAGAGGCAACGCATCAAGAAGTAGAATTAGATAATGGCTTGGAGTTAGAGTTTGATTTAGACGGTAATTTTCTTGGCATAGATCAAGACCAAGATGATATGGAAGACGAGAATGAAGAAGTTTTGGCAGACGCCGAAATACCTTCAGAAATTTTAGATTTTATCAACACGCATTTTGCTTCTTCTACAATAATTAAAGCCGTAAAAGAAACCGAAGACAATCAAATTACTTATGAGATTTACCTTTCGGGGAATGTACAATTGGAATTTAACCAAGCTTTAGAAATTACGCAGATAGACGCGCTTACCGCTTTACCAAATTCTGTACTTCCACAAAGCATTTTAGATTATGTGGCTGCAAACTATCCTGATCAAGCTATTATTGGCTGGGAGTTAGAAGCTAATTACCAAGAAATAGAATTGGCCAACGGTTTAGAATTAGAATTCGATTTAAACGGTAATTTTATAGGTGTAGATGAAGATGAAGACGAGAGCGAAGACGAGAATGAAGAAGTTTTAGAAGAAAACGAAATACCTTCTGAAATTTTAGATTTTATCAACACGCATTTTGCTTCTTCTACATTAATTAAAGCCATAAAAGAAACCGAAGACAATCAAATAACATACGAGATTTACCTTTCGGGGAATGTACAATTGGAGTTTAACCAGGCTTTGGAA
Source organism: Haloflavibacter putidus (assembly GCF_006546625.1). Classification (GTDB taxonomy): domain Bacteria; phylum Bacteroidota; class Bacteroidia; order Flavobacteriales; family Flavobacteriaceae; genus Mesonia; species Mesonia putida. The sequence continues at coordinate 263,331 of NZ_VIAR01000001.1, read as the reverse complement.
GTTGTAGAAATAGATTCGCTTACCGCTTTACCAAATTCTGTACTTCCACAAAATATTGTAGACTATGTAGCGGCAAATTATCCCAATCAAACTATTGTTGGTTGGGAGTTAGAAGCCAATCAGCAAAAAGTAGAGCTAAGCAACGAAACCGATTTAATTTTTGATTTAAACGCTAACTTTATAGGCGTAGATTAATATCATAATCGCTTTACAGAAAAAAGGCTGCAAAAATTGCAGCCTTTTTTTATATACTTGTCAAAAATCTATCTGTAAATAATAAGCTAATTTTTCTTTTTCTGCCGCCGAAGCCGGATAAGGAGCAAGATTATAAATTTTTATTTCTTTATTTCCGTAAGAAAAACTATGCATTTTATTATTGCCAGCCAGCTTAATTTCTTTTTTCTCTTGTAGAAGACCATCTTTTTTTAGGTGGAGCAAAATTTTGGCTTCGCCCGGCCAGACGCAATCTACATTGGTAGGGCAACGCGAATCTTGTATTACTTTTTCAAATTTTATAGAATACTGGTTTTGCAAAAAAACACTTTCACCCAGAGGTAATTTTGCTACAATTACAGGAGTTTGGTTTTGCGCCAACGCTAAATGCCCAAAGGCAAAGATTGTAAATAAGAGAATAATTCTTTTCATAAACGAAAGGTACTAAAAATTATAGAATTAAGTTTTTTGTATTTTTAAAGCAAAAAAACTTCTTTTACTTTACGGAAAAAGTTTAGCTATACTAAATAAAAAATAGAAATATTGAACCCTATTCCTGAATCGTGTTATGGAGAAATTTCCGCAAAAAAACGATTATAAAAAAGCTGTGCGCTGGTCGTCTACATTAGTTGGTTTAGAAGATGTAGAATCTACCAATCACGAAAAATTAAAACAAGTTTTAGGCAATTACCTCAACCGTTTAATTACGGAAGATTTCAATAAATTAATCGCTATTTTGTACAGAATAGATGTTTCGGAAGAAAAAGCTAGAAGGGCACTTTCCGTAAAGAAAAAAAACGAAAGCCCGGGAGAAATTTTGGCTAATTTGGTTATAGAACGTCAACTTCAAAAAATAAAAACCCGCCGTAAATACAGTTAAATTGTTTCCGTAAAGGCGTTTTTCAATAGTTTATCCTCTAAACAAAAAGAAGCGTTTTTTTAAATCCTCTATAGCGGTTTCTTTATTGGTAGTAATATATTTTAAAGCTTCGTCTGTAAATTCCTTTCCTTTTTCCGTAAGGGAAACCAACTTATTATCATCAATTTGTATCAAATTGTTTTTTGTAGCCAAGTCTAAGACGGTTTTTGCTTGTACTTTTTGCCAGTTTATATGTTCTTGTAAATGATTTACGTGACGTTCTTTAGGTTCTTGATGGTTTTGTAAGTGTAATAAAAACACCAACAAAGAAACTTCTTTACGCTGCTGTTTTTCTTTAAAGTAAACAGAAAATATACCTTGTTTTGGTGCAAATAAATAAACCAATAAAAACAATACTCCCAAAACAGATGTCATAGAACCTGCAATAGAAGCGTCTAGGTAATTGGCCAGCCAATACCCGGCAATAGCAGAAAACATTCCAAAGAAGCAGCTTAAAACCAACATTTTTTTTAGGTTGTTGGTAAGCAAATAGGCTGTTGCCGGCGGCGCAATTATAAGTGCAACCACCAAAACTGCTCCAACAGCATCAAAAGCGCCAACTACGGTTATAGAAGAAACCGTCATCAAGCCATAATGCAATACTATTGGCGAAAATCCTAAGGTTGCCGCCAAACCTTTATCAAAAGTGCTTAGTTTTAATTCTTTAAAAAACAACAGCAACAAGCTTAAACTTATTATTAAAATAGTGCCGATTACCCAAACAGATTTTGGTCCTAAATCGGTCTCGCCAAACATAAGTCGGTCAAATGGAGCAAAAGCCAATTCTCCCAACAAAACCGCGTCTATATCTAAATGTACATCATTGGCATTTTTGGCAATTAAAATAACGCCAATACTAAACAACGCTGGGAAAACAAGTCCAATAGCTGTGTCTTCTTTTACCAAGCCTGTTTTTTGTATAAATTCTACAAAAATAACGGTAAGTACGCCGGTTACTGCCGCCAATAAAATAAGTAAAGGCGAGTTGAGGTCTTGGGTAATAAAAAAACCAAGTACCAAACCCGGTAAAATAGAATGGCTAATGGCATCACTTATCATGGCCATTTTGCGTAATACTAAAAAGACGCCCGGTATAGCGCAAGCCACAGCCACCAAAGCTGCAATTAATTGTATTTCTAGTTGAGCATTACTCATGTTTTTTCCCCATTTTGTCGTTTATAAGGGCGGCTTCTTTATAGCCTTTTGGCGTTAGTGACCATTGATTTCCTTGTATTTCTATGAGTTGTTCTTCTTCTAATTTGTTTAAAGACTTCCGCGTAAAGCCGTGAAAATTATTTAAGATTTTAATAGCGTGCGGATGCGATATATTTTTATGATTTTGGGCAATGCGGTACATAAAAGTTAGCGTTTTTTTTAAGTTCAGTTCTTTACGATTTCGGTAAAACCGAATTTCTCTAAACAACAACCCTCTTTTTGGCGAAAAAATAAAAGATATCAACACTACCACGGCTGCTACCAAAACAATAACCGGACCGGTAGAAAGATTGTTTTGACTGGCGCTAATTGCCGTACCAAATACTCCGGAAAACGCTCCGAAAATAGAAGCCAAGAAAATCATTGTGCTTAAACTGTTCGTCCATTGTCTTGCCGCAGCTGCCGGCGCCAATAACATAGCGCTCATTAAAACCACGCCAACCGTTTGTAGGCCTAAAACAATAGCCAAAACGATAAAACTGGTAATAAGAATATCTAAAAAACGAGTGTTAAAACCTAAGGTTTTGGTGTAATCTGCATCAAATAACAAGAGTTTTAGTTCTTTCCAGAATAAAAGCAACACCAGCAAACTTACCCCGGTAATTGCTGCCATTACCCAAACATCTGAAGCCACTAAAGTTGCTGCTTGACCAAATAAATATTTATCTAAACCTGCTTGGTTGGCATTTGGCATTTTTTGAATAAACGTGAGCAATAACATCCCGAAGCCGAAAAACAAAGATAAAATAAGACCTAGAGCTGTATCGGTTTTTAGGCGGGTGCGTTTTATAATACTTTTAATCCAAAAAGTACCCACCAAACCGCTTATTAAAGCTCCAATGAGCAAAAAGTTAGGGTCTTTTGTACCGGTAAATAAAAAAGCGAGTGCAATTCCCGGCAAGGAAGCGTGCGAAATGGCATCGCCCAGCAGACTTTGTTTCCGTAAAACTGCAAAGCTGCCCAACATGCCACAGATGGCTCCCAAAACGGCAGTTCCCAAACTAATTACACCCAAGGTATAATCAGTAAATAGCAGTCGGAAATATTCTGTAATAGACATAGTTATTTTTTTAAAACAGCTTAATTGGAAAAATTTCTTTACGGAAAAAATCCGCTATTTTTTATTGGTTTACTGCCACTTTATAATTAATTCCGTAGGTTTTGGTTAAATTATCGTCGTTAAAAATATCTTTTACCGGGCCGGAGGCAATTCCTTTTACGTTAAGGAAAGTTACCCAGTCAAAATACTCTGGAACGGTTTGCAAATCGTGGTGTACAACAATTAGTGTTTTTCCTGCGCTTTTTAATTCTTTAAGAATATTAATAATAGCTTTTTCTGTGGTGGCATCTACGCCTTGAAAAGGTTCGTCCATCAAATAAATAGCTGCATTTTGCACCAAAGCTCTGGCCAAGAAAATACGTTGCTGTTGCCCACCGCTCAACTGACTTATTTGTCGGTCTTGAAAAGAAAGCATTCCTACTTTTTCTAAAGCTTCTAAAGCGGCTTTTTTTTCTTTTTGTCCCGGTCTTTTAATCCAGCCTAAACTGCCATACGTTCCCATCATTACAACATCTAATGCCGTGGTAGGGAAATCCCAATCTACGCTACCTTTTTGTGGCACGTAAGCTACTTTGTCTACTTGTTTTTTGTAAGGTTTTCCAAAAACTTTTACGCTGCCCGCAATGGGTTTTATAATTCCTAGAATGGCTTTTATTAAGGTAGATTTTCCGGCCCCGTTGGGACCAACAATTGCCATAAGTACGCCTTCGGGTATTTTTAAATCTATATCCCACAAAACCGGCTTGTAGTCGTAAGCTACGGTAAGGTCGTCTACTTGTATGGCATAGTTTTGTTTGTTCATATTTTCTTTATTTACGTCTTTTTCCGTAAAGAAAAAACGCTATTATTTTAAGGCGTTTACAATTGTATTTATGTTATAGCTAAACATACCAATATAAGTACCTTCTTTAGTGCCCGGGTTGCCAAGAGCATCAGAATATAGCGTGCCGCCAATGGCAACATCAAAACCTCTGGCTTTTACGGCTTGTTGCAAAGCTTCGATGGTTCTTTTAGGAACGCTGCTTTCTATAAAAATGGCTTTTACTTCTCTGTCTATAATTAATTGAGTCAGGTTTTGCACATCTTGTACGCCTGCCTCTGTCGCGGTAGAGAGGCCTTGCAAACCAACTACTTCAAACCCGTATTCTTTGCCAAAATAATTAAAGGCATCGTGCGCGGTTACCAAAATGCGTTTTTCCTGCGGAAGCGTAGAAATAGTTTGGCGTATTTCATTTTCTAGTTTGTCTAACTTTTGCAAATATTCCTTTTTGTTTTTTTCGAAAAGTGCGGTATTTTCAGGGTTTAATTTGCTTAGTTCTTTGGTTAAATAAGTGGTGATTTCTTTCCAATATTGAATGTTAAACCAAATATGCGGATCGTAGTTTCCGCCAAAATACTCAGAACCTATCAAGGTTTTTTTATCTAAAGCTTCTGCGAGGGCTACAGTATTGGTTGTACGATTCATTTTTTCAAAAACATCTACCAGTTTTCCTTCCAAATGAAGACCGTTATAAAAAACCACGTCTGCACGGGTAAGTTTGCTTACGTCTCCTTCGCTGGCTTTGTACAAATGCGGATCTACGCCAGTGCCCATCAAACCTTCTACTTGCACGGCATCTCCTCCAATATTTTTTACCAAATCTGTAATCATAGTGGTAGTTGTCACAATGTTTAGCTTGCCATTATTTTCTTTTTTAGGATTTTGACAACTCATTAAAATGCTAATGCTAAAAAGAAGTATCAAGGTTTTTTTCATAGGTGTTTTTTATACTTTTTTATTTTGGTTTTTAGTCTTCTACGTAAATATTATCGGTAGCGGTTTTAGATAGTAATATTTCCTTTTGGTTTACCAGTACATTCATACTTTCGTCAAAACTCTCTATTTGTAAAACTTTTAATTTGGTATTTAAACCAATATTGTGCTTGGCTAAAAACTGTAAAAAAGATGATGAGTTATCGTTAAAGCCTTTGCAAATTGCTTTTTCTCCCTCGTTAATTTGCGATAATCGTTTTTTTGGTGCCTTTGGCATGTTACCGTTGGCATCTGGTATTGGGTCGCCGTGCGGATCATAATCCGGTCGGGCTAAAAATTTGTCCAATTCTTCTACCAATTTAGGAGATTTTATATGCTCTAACTGTTCTGCCACTTCGTGCACTTCGTCCCAGTTAAAATTAAGGCGTTCTACCAGAAAAGATTCCCATAAACGGTGTTTACGTATAATTGCCAAAGCTTGTTTTTCGCCTTTTGCAGTAAGGTGTACACCGTAATATTTTTGATAATCTACTAAGTTTTTTTCGGCTAAGCGCTTAAGCATTTCTGTTACAGATGCTGCTTTGGTTACCAATAATTCAGACAAGCTGCTGGTAGATACGCCTTTCTTTACTTCCTGTTGTAAGTGAAAAATAGCTTTTAAATAATTTTCTTCAGATTGGGTAAACATAAATTTTAATTATTCAGCAAAGGTACATTTTATTTTATTAAAATAAGTTTTAGCATACCCTAAATTAAAATTCAATAATATAAAAAAATAGAGATATGCTTTTGTGTACTGAAACTTATTTTTAGCTTTGCCTAAAAATTTTTTATAAAATGTTTAAATTATGAAAAAACTGCTTTATCTAATTCTTGCTATGCCTTTATTAAATTTTGCGCAAGAAAACACACTTATAGAAGGAACAGTAACCAACAACCAGCACGTTGTACCATTTGCCAATGTAAGCGCAGTTGGCACAAATTATGGCACAGCAGCAGATATTGATGGCAAGTATCAATTAGAACTTCCGGCGGGAGAATACACTATAAAAGTGCAGGCGATAGGTTTTAAAACCAAAACCAAAGAAATAAACACCGCTAACTATGAAAAAAATTCTTTAAATATAGCTTTAGACGAAGATTTAATGGGATTAGATGAGGTTGTGGTAAGCGCTACCCGTAATCAAATTAGCAGAAAAGAAGCTCCGGTTATCGTAAATGTCTTAAATTCCAAATTATTAAAAGCTACCCAATCTATATCGTTGGCAGATGGTTTAAATTACCAACCCGGGGTTAGAGTAGAAACTAATTGTCAAAATTGTGGTTTTACCCAAGTGCGGCTAAACGGTTTAGACGGTCAATACACCCAAGTATTAGTAAACAGCAAACCAATTTTTAGTGCTTTAAACGGTGTTTACGGCTTAGAGCAAATTCCGGTAAGTATTATAGATCGGGTAGAAGTTGTGCGTAGCGGCGGTTCGGCACTTTTTGGTTCTAATGCTATTGCCGGTACGGTAAATGTTATTACCAAAGAACCAATTAATAACACTTGGGAAGTTAACACCAACTTTGCCGCCATAAAAGGTAAAACCGCAGATCGTAGCGTAAATGTAAACGGTTCTATTGTTAGCGAAGATTTGATGAGCGGAATTACCGTATACGGAATGTTTAGGGACAGAAACACCTACGATGCCAACGACGATGGTTTTAGCGAAATCACCAAACTTACCAACAATTCTATGGGCGCAAAAGCCTTTATTAAACCAAACGATAACAGTAAAATTGGCGTAGATTTTACCGCTATTCGCGAATACAGACGTGGAGGAGACAATATAGATTTGGCACCGCAATTTACAGATGTTACCGAAGAATTGGACCATAACACAATTTTTACCGGTCTAGATTATGAATGGTATAACGATGCCAAGACCAATTCTTTTACTACTTATATTTCTGCACAACATACAGATAGAGACAGTTATTACGGTGGTTTGGGTGGCGGCCGCACCGCAACAGACTCTATTATTGCCAATAATGCTTTTGGTACTACAACAGATTTAGCCGTGGTGGCCGGAGCAAAATTCAGTCATAATTTTAAAAATAAAGACGTAATTACAGCTGGAGCCGAATACCAACTCAACGATACAGAAGATGTAATGCCGGGCTACGACCGTCTTATAGATCAAAAAGTAAATAGTTACGGATTTTATGCGCAATACGAATGGAAACCCTTAGATGTTTTTACCGCTTTGGTCGGTGCGCGTTTAGATCGTATAAATGTTGATGGTTTTTATACCATTCAAGATATTGCTAGAACTTCTGATGTAGATCAAACCGAAATAAGTCCGCGTATTACCCTTTTATACGATATTACCAAAAATTTGCAATTTAGAGGAGGTTATGCCCGTGGCTTTCGGGCGCCACAAGCCTTTAATGAAGATTTACACGTTTCTTCTGTTGGCGGAGAGCAGCGTTTTGTTATTCTGTCAGACAATCTGGAAAGCGAATATTCTAATGCCTATACTGCTTCTTTAAACTTTACCAAAGACTTTAATAAAACCCAAACCAACTTTTTGTTAGAAGGTTTTTACACCACCTTAGAAAATCCGTTTACGATTGTGAGCACGGGCACTTCTTTGCCAATAGGTTCGGTTTTAGAAGAAACCAGAAATGGTGCTGGCGCTTATGTGGCCGGCGCTAATTTTGAGTTTACGATTTCTCCCAATTCAAGATTGTATTTCCAGGCCGGCGGTACCATACAAAAATCGGTTTATAAAGAAGACCAGGTTTTGTTTGAAGCAGAAGCAAGCAATGCAACAGAACAGGATGTAGTTGTAGACAAATTTGTCCGATCGCCCAACGCTTATGGTTTTTTAAATGCCAATTGGCAATTTATAGATGCGGTTCGTTTAGATTTAACCGGAACCTATACCGGCGCTATGATTGCGCCGCACGTTATTAGCGATAGTGGCTTTATGGAATTGAAAGACACACCAGACTTTTTTGATCTTACCGCAAAACTTACCTACCATTTTGATTTGCAAGAAGATTTTCACGTAGAGCTTAGCGGAGGCGTTCAAAATATTTTTGACAGTTACCAAGATGATTTTGATCGTGGTGCAACACGAGACAGCGATTATATCTATGGTCCTAATTTGCCAAGAACCTTCTTTGTTGGTTTACGATTTGGCGATTTTTAAAAGCACTAAGTAATGAAAAAATCAATATTATTTTTTTTATTTATTTCACTTACGTGGATTTCAACCGCGCTTGCCCAAAAGAGAGACGGCATCGATTGGAAAAATTGGGAAGAATTGGAAATAGCCTTAGCAGAAAATCCAAAACCGGTATTCCTGTTTTTTGAAGCCGAATGGTGCGCGTATTGTAAAAAAATAGAACGAGTGGTTTTTACAAAACCGGAAGTAATTAAAGAAATAAACAACAATTATTACGCTTTAAAAATGGATGTAGAAACGAAAGACAGTATTTATTTTGACGGCATGATCTTTATCAACAAACAAGCAAAAACGCAGCGCAGAGGCGTGCATGAACTCCCGCTTTTGTTGGCGTCTAGAAAAAATCAGCCTTTTTCTTTACCTGCCAGTTTATTTTTAGATAAAAATTTTAGAGTACAAAAACGCGTATTTGAATATTACAATTCCAAAGAATTAATGGAGTTGCTGTAAAGAGATTTAAGAAAGACTTAAATCTTTATATTTTATTAGGTTGAATTATTTTTTAGGTTTACCTAAATGTTTGAAGAATAATTTGAGTTGTTTAATTTTAAACTTTGGTTGCCATTAGCCTTTGCCGTAAAAAAGCAAGGGCTAATTTTTTTAAGCAAATTTTAGTCTGATTAAAATTTCAGTAAAAAAACATTTCTACATTCCGCGTTCCTTTTGAATTTGCTCGTAGGCTTCTTGTACTTTATTAAATTTTTCGCGAGCGCCTTTTTGATAAGCTTCATCCATATGGGTTAATTTGTCGGGATGGTATTTTTTAACCATTGTACGGTAAGCTTTTTTCACTTCATCATCGGTGGCAGATTTTTCTATCTCCAGAATTTTGTAGGCGGTATCGGCAGATTTAAAGAACATGGCTTTAATACTATCAAAATCACGCTGATTTAAATGCAGGTAACTAGCAATGTTTTGCAATTGTCGCAACTCTTCTTTGTCTACATTCCCATCTGCTTCGGCTATACCAAAAAGAAAATGTAAGATTTGTAAGCGTACTTCGTAGGCAGTTCGCATCCGTAAATAGGCACAAATGCGTTTTGCGTCTATTTCACGATGTTTTATGACCTCGTTAAAGGTTTTAAAGGTAGCATTGGCGCGTTCTTTACCATAAGCCCTCACAAAATAACTACGCACATAATCTAATTCTGTTTGACTTATATTACCATCAGATTTAATTACTATAGAGCATAGCGATAGTAGATTAAGCTCAAAATCTCCGGGAGAAACGCGGGTTTTTTTCTGAAAAGTACTGGTGTTGGCAGAATAGGTAAACCCAGAATTTTTTATTAAAACTTCTAAAGCACTACCTATTAAAAAGCCAATGATAGCGCCGGGAAATCGCATATAAAAAAAACCGAGTACGGCAGCAATCCATTTAATCATAATAATTATTTGAAAACGCAAATATAAAACCTTAAACCTGCTTTTTATAGTTTTGACGCTATTATGTTTGTGGTTAAACTTAAATAAAATAGATGCTTTTAGGTTTTTACAACGTAAAATTTTCTAAAGTTTTCTTTTCTTGCGTAAAAAAAGCCTTCCGTAAAGCTTCTTGATTAAGCTTTTATTTACGTAATGAAAGCTGCAACATATTTGGTATCTTTGCACTACAAAAATTATTTACAAATACACTAAAAAACAATAAATATGTATCCACCAGATTTAATCAAACCAATGCGGGAAGAATTAACGGGCATTGGCTTTAAAGAAACACACACCGCAGATGAGGTAGATATGGCTATTAATAAAGCCGGTACTACTTTGGTAGTGGTAAACTCTGTTTGTGGTTGTGCAGCGGCAAATGCAAGACCGGGAGCACGTATGTCTTTAGATAACACTAAAAAACCGGACCAGTTAGTAACTGTTTTTGCCGGGGTAGACAAAGAAGCAACAGATAAGGCGCGCGCGCATATGGTACCTTTTCCGCCAAGTTCTCCGGCAATGGCTTTATTTAAAGACGGCGAGTTGGTGCATATGCTAGAACGCCACCATATAGAAGGCAGACCGGCAGAAATGATTGCAGAAAACTTGAAAGATGCTTATAATGAGTATTGTTAAAAACTAATTGCATTAGACATGTTAAACTGTTTCAAAAACACAGGAGATAACCGTTTTCCAATTTTTTAAAAATTATTCGGTGTCTGGCATAAAACTGTTTTTTGAAACAGTTTTATTATGCGTGCATATTTGTTTTTCCGCTTATAGCGAATAGAATTCGACTTTTAAACTTATTTTTGGCGTTTTTAACATTATGAAAAAGGCTTTAGCATATCTTCTTTCGGTTCTGTTTTATTTCTTTTTTGGACTAACTTTACTTGTTTTTCATGCTTTGCAATGGCTTACTTTTAACTTGTTTGGTTACCAAGCCCATAAAAAAATTGTAGATTATTTGAACCTTACTATTTTACGTTGCCTTAACGTTTTAGGCACACGTATAGAATTTGAAAATGAGCATAACCTGCCAAAAAACGTACCGCATATAATTGTGGCCAATCATCAAAGTCCTTACGACATTCCGCCAATTACGTGGTATTTACGAAAAATTCATCCAAAATTTATCAGTAAAAAAGAATTAGGTAAAGGCATACCTAGCGTGTCCTACAATTTGCGACATGGCGGCTCTATTTTGATAGATAGAAAAAATCCGCGTCAAGCTTTACCCGAAATAAAAAAGTTTGCACAGTATTTGAACAAAACAAATAGAAGTGCGGTTATTTTTCCGGAAGGAACTAGAAGTAGGGACGGCATGCCAAAACGCTTTTCGCCCAACGGACTTAAAATGCTTTTTAAATTTTGTCCCGATGCAGTAATTATACCGGTAAGCATAAATAACTCATGGAAATTGGTAAAACATGGTTCATTTCCTTTAAATATTGGTATTAAGGTGAAATTTAGAGTGCAAAAACCTATTTTTGTTAAAGACTATGACATCGAAACTTTGATTTTGAAAGTGGAGCAAAAAATTATAAAAGATATTATACACGAATAAAGATACGATTATGGCTGAAAAAAATGTACGATTAGAAGTGATGGAGCAACTGGAACCAAAAGTGCAAGGTTTTATAGACCAGTATTTGATTCCTGTAGATAAGATATGGCAGCCAACAGATTTTTTACCAGATTCGCAAGCCAACGATTTTTACGATCAGGTGACCGAAATACGCGAACTTGCCAAAGAATTACCCTACGATTTTTGGGTGGTTTTGGTAGGAGATACTGTAACAGAAGAGGCTTTACCAACCTACGAATCTTGGTTGATGGATGTAGAAGGCATAAACCAACAAGACGGCGGTACCGCTTGGTCTAAATGGGTTAGATACTGGACCGGCGAAGAAAACCGTCACGGCGATGTGCTTAACAAATACCTTTATTTATCCGGACGTGTAAATATGCGCGAAGTAGAAAGAACAACGCAATATCTTATAAACGATGGTTTTGATATTGGTACAGACCGCGACCCGTACAAAAACTTTGTTTACACCAGTTTTCAAGAATTGGCAACGTATGTTTCGCACAATCGTGTGGCAAAATTAGCACGCCAATACGGCAACAAATCTTTGGCAAAAATGTGTAAGATTATTAGCGGGGACGAGATGCGCCACTACAATGCCTATAGCACTTTTGTAAACGAAATCTTCCAGATAGATCCAAGCAATATGATGATTGCTTTTAAAGATATGATGAAGCATAAAATTGTTATGCCCGCCATGTTTTTACGCGAAACCGGACAAGAAAAAGCTTCTTCTTTTGATGAGTTTAGTAATGCCGCACAGAGAATTGGCGTTTATACCGGACACGATTATGTAGATATTATGCGCCGTCTGATTAAACGATGGAATATTGGCGAAATCTCCGGCTTGACAGACGAAGCACAAAAAGCCAGGGACTTTGTAATGAAATTACCGGACCGTATGGACCGCATTAACCAGCGCATAAAAATATCTGATGAGGTTACCCATTTTAATTGGGTAAACCCGGCAATGACCAAATAAACTTTATGGAAGCAGAATCTGCGGTTGTTATAGCAACCAAAAATTATGTAAAAAAAGAATTGCTTAACGCAGAAGGTGGCCACGATTGGTTTCATATAGAACGTGTGTATGAAAACGCAATGACTATTGCCAAAAACGAAGCGGCAAATTTGGAAGTTGTTTCTCTAGCAGCTTTGTTACACGATATTGCAGATTATAAATTTAACAATGGCAACGAAGAAATTGGTCCCCAAAAAGCGGAAGAATTCCTTACTTCTATCAAGGTACAAGATGTCGTTGTAGAAAAAGTAATTGCTATTGTAAAAAACATTGGCTTTAAAGGCGGTAACCAACAACCGGATTTTGAAAGCACAGAACTTGCCATTGTGCAAGATGCAGATTATTTAGATGCGATGGGTGCTATTGGTATTGCCAGGGCGTTTAATTACGGCGGCTTTAAAAACCGAAAATTATACGATCCTGCTATTGCGCCAGATTTAGAAATGAGCAAAGAAACCTATAAAAAATCTACGGCGCCAACCATAAACCATTTTTACGAAAAACTCTTATTGCTCAAAGACAAAATGCAAACCAAAACTGGCAAAAAGTTGGCCGAAAAGCGTCACCGTTTTATGGAAAATTATTTAGACCAATTTTTTAAAGAATGGGAAGGTAAGGCTTAGAATAATTCGTATTGTTTGTTTTTTAAACGTAAGAAGTGTGTTTTATCTAATGGTTTACGTTCACTATTTGGTAAGTATTTTTGTTTTGCAATTTTAAATTGCTGTGCAACTTGTTTGGAAAATTCTCCCTCACCCTTCATACGCGTTTTAAACCTGCTATCGTTTAACTTGCCGCCGTGGCAAGCCGCAATTTGGTTAAGCACTTTATCTGCTCTATCTGGCAAGGTTTTTCTAATCCAATCTTCAAAAATTTCTGCAATAGCTCCATTTAAACGAACAATTGTATACCCAACACTTTCTGCGCCGCGATTAGCTACTTCTTTTACTAAACCTAAAATCTCGTGATTGTTTATTCCGGGTATAATTGGTGCCATCATAACGTTTACCGGAATATTATTGGCGGCTAAGGTTTCTACGGTTTGCAAACGCTTTTTTATACTGGCGGTTCTGGGTTCTAGCAACCTTCTTGTATTTTCGGAAAGGGAGGTTATGGAAATATTTACCCGTATAAGATTGTCTTTTGCCAGTTCTCTTAAAATGTCTAGATCACGCAACACTAAAGAATTCTTGGTAATAATTGCAGTAGGATGACGATACCGAAGCATTAGCTGTAAACATTCTCGCGTAATTTTTAACTTTTTTTCAATGGGTTGGTAACAATCTGTGTTACCTGAAAATACAATGGTGTTTACTAACCAATTTTTAGAATTTATTTTCTTTTCGAGCAATTGCGGGGCGTTCTTTTTTACCAAAATTTTCTTTTCAAAATCTAAGCCTGCAGAATACCCCCAAAACTCGTGCGTGTTTCTGGCGTAGCAATAAATACAACCGTGCTCGCAACCTTGGTACGGATTTACAGAATATTCCATACCAACATCCGGGCTTTTTATTTTGTTTACAATTGTTTTAGGAAAAATTGTTTGGAATTTGGTTTGCTTACTTTCCGGTTCTTCGCCTTCTTTGTGGCAATGTTCTAAAAACTCGTTGTCTGGTGTGTGGTTGAGTTCAAAAAAACTATTTCCCGTATTTTTCTGCGCACCTCTTCCTTTAATTTTTTGCATAAAAAAACTTTGACTTATTGCTAAGCCAAAGTTAGTTATAAATAGGATTTATTCCAAATTAATGGATTATTACCTAATTTAAAGAAATTTCTACCATCTTTTTCTTTCGGCCTTTAGAGCCTTCAAAAATTAATTTATCGCCGGTTTTATTAGAAATACCGTGCATTACTTTATAAGTTACTTTAGATTCTGAATTATCTATGATTTTTTTATAATCAAAATTGCCATCCATATCTATTTCTACCAAATACATATTCATTTTCTTAGCGCGTTTATCTTTAAATCTTATACGATCGTCGCGCATTTTTTTAACCTTGTCTGCAGCGTTTAAAAAGATTAATGTTTTATTATTAAATGGCATTGCCGTAAACGATAAATACGGCGATTTGGTGCCGGCTTCTTGTTTTTTATTAATGTTTCTAGCCCAAATCATTTCCCCGGAAGGGTTCATCCGGCAACTAAAAATATCATCAAAATGATAGGTTGTTTGGGTAGTAGAAGCTCCCATTCCGCCATAAACCGTGCTGGTAATTACGTAATATTCTTCTGCACTAAAAATAACATCACCAACATCGTTTATGTAAATACCACGATAGGTAAACTCTGCTTTTTCTTTGCCTTTTCTCTTTTTGCGTTTTCCTCGCTTTTCGCCATATTTATCAATTAAAAACTGTTCTGTAAAACGATTAAATTTTTGTTTCTCTACGGCTAAATTCTCTGGGTTTAAACGGTAGTAAACCGTGCCAACTTTTGCTCTATTATCGTGCTTGTCTGAATAAAAACCTACGCAAACCAGTTGGTCTTTTTTATGAACAAGTTTCATAGAAACCACAAAATTTTCGGCAGTATCGAAGTTGGCTTCTTGCATACCATCTTTATTTAATTTGTATAATTTAAAGTGATAATTCGCTTCGCCGTCTTTCTTTTTCCGCTTGGAATCGTTTTCATAGGCTTTTCCCAAAAAGTATACCGTGCCGTCTTTGTCGTTTACCACAATATCGTTGTATGAGAACAAACGGTCGCGTAAGTCGCTTTTAAATTCGTGCTCAAAAACTTTTTCTAAGTTATCGTTATATACCAAAACACGGTTGGTTTGGTTATCATCGTCTTTTAAATCGAAATTGAAAACGAAGAATTTTTTATTATCTGAAAGCCATACTTCTCCCGTAGGGTCGTGGTCTATTTTACCTTGGTTGGTTATAGGAATGGCACCAATAGCAAAATAGAAAGGTTTTTTAACTTCTTTTCTGCTTAGACTAAAAAGCTCTTTTTCTGTAAACTTCATAGTGCTTAAGGGCGCACTTAAAACACTATAAACATTTGTGTTGCTTTTACGGTCTCGTTCATAAGAAATTAAATGCAGCTTTTGGTCTTTGATAAAAATGTTTTTTATACTGCTGTCATCTATTTCATATTCTGCGTCGTTTACTAGATTTAAGTCAGAATCGTAATATTCTATCAAATAACCTTTAGGGGATTTTGTTATTAAACCGGCATAATACATACGTACTATTACCGTACCGCCATTATCGTCGTTAGCGGTAAAAACTAATTCAGAATGTTTTTTCTTGTCTTTAAAAGTTTTGCTTTTTTCTATAGAATAGTTAGTATAGATTTGGGCTTGTAGGCTATAGCTAAAAAAAAGCATAAGGAAGCTAAGACCTAAAAAGGTTTTTTTCATAATAAGTTGGTTAAATTGGTTTGCCGGCAATTTAACACATTTTAACAAAACAAAAAACCGAATATGTATTTTATATTCGGTTTTTTGTTGTTGATCGTAGAATATTTTACTTATTTGGGAATTCTGGCTTCTTTTTGTTTAAAAAAGCTTGTGTACCTTCCTTAAAATCTTCGGTACCAAAACTCTTCCCGAAATTCTCTATTTCTTTTTCAAAACCATTCACGCCATCTTTATAATTGGCGTTTATAGCTTCTATTGCTTGCGCAACGGCTACCATCGAATTTTTGGTGATTTTGTTGGCTAAATTTTCCGTAAAGTCTTTTAATTCTTCTTGGGTGGTTACATGGTTTACTAAACCATATTGTAGCGCTTGCTTAGCGTCTATCATTTTTGCGGTGAAAATCATTTCCATAGCGCGACCTTTTCCTACCAACTGTGGTAAACGTTGCGTACCGCCATAGCCGGGTATTACGCCAAGAGAAGTTTCTGGCAAGCCCATTTTTGCGTTATCAGATGCTACTCTTAAGTGTGCTGCCATAGCCAATTCTAGTCCGCCGCCAAGGGCAAAACCATTTATGGCGGCAATTACGGGTTTATGGAAATTGGCAATTTTATCAAAAACTTCTTCGTGGCCTTTTGCAGAAAGGTCTTTACCTTCTGAAACGCTGTAATTAGCAAATTCTGAAATATCTGCTCCGGCAACAAAGGCTTTTTCTCCGCTTCCGGTTAAGATAATTATTTTGGTAGCTTCGTCTGTTTTAAAATCTTCAAAAGCTTGGTGTATTTCTGCCAGGGTTTCGCGGTTTAAGGCATTTAACTTTTTTGGTCTGTCTATGATTAAATAAGAAATGCCGTTTTGGTTGCTAATGCTAATGTTGTTATAGTTCATTTTCTTTTATTTTTTAGGAAATTTAACGATAAAAGTTGTGCCCACATTTTCTTGAGAAGTAAAATCTATGCTTCCGTCGTAAGCTTCTATAATGGTTTTAATTATCCCCAAACCTAGGCCCATTCCGCTAGATTTAGTCGTAAATTTAGGTTCAAAGATACGCGATTTGTTTTTTTCTGATATTCCCATCCCATTATCTAATATAAAGATACAAACTTGGTTTTGGTCTTCTGCCACCTTTACGGTAACTTTTGGGTTTTCTTGACTTTTGGTGGCCTGAATGGCATTTTTTACCAAGTTGGTTACCACGCGTATAAGTTGGGTACGATCAAATTTGGCAAAAACCTCTTCTTTTTCTGTACGGAATTCTACATAGCTTTCGTTAAAAATATCTACCGCCAATTTTACGATTTTAGGCACGTTTAGCGTTTCGTTTTGTTGGGCGGGCATTTTGGCAAAATTAGAAAAAGCCGATGCTATAGAGCTCATCGTGTCTATTTGCTGAATTAAAGAAGTGCTAAATTCTTTTAATTTTTCTTCAATTTCCGGATCGTTTTTATCAAAACGCCTTTCAAAACTTTGTACGCTAAGTCGCATTGGCGTTAAGGGATTTTTAATCTCGTGTGCGACCTGTTTTGCCATTTCGCGCCAAGCGTGCTCCCGCTCATTGGTAGCTAATTTTACCGCGCTTTCTTCCAGCTCGTCTATCATAGAGTTATAGGCTTCTACCAAGAATTTTATTTCTTGTGAAGCGTCTTGAATAACTATTTTTTTGTTTTTGCGGTCTAATCTTGTGCTGTGTATTTTTTGACTAACGGTTTTTAAAGATTTGGTTATGTATTTAGATAAAAAGTAAGCCAACAAAATAGCCGCGATAAGTGTAACCAAATAAACTTGTGCCAAGATGACTAAAAAATTGCGCAGTTGCCTGTCTATAAAACCGTCGTCTTCAATATGTGGTAAATTGAGAATAGCAAGCGGTTTAAAATACTTATCGGTTATATAAGTGTACGAAGAAATATAATCGTTTTCGTTGTCTAAATGGTATTTTATAAAGCGTTTATTAGAGGCATTTTCTAATCCTTTTAAAGCATAAGTCGGCATTTTGGTAGAAGCGGTGTCTCTAAAAAAGTTGGCTTTAGAAGATTTTAATAATTTTCCGTCAAGGTCATAAATATTAATTTCTGTGTCGTGAATATTTTTTAATTCGTAAATTTTCTCTTTAAAAATAAGCGGAATATGCTCTGTATCTACCGGGTAAGTAGTGGTTTTTATTTCGTAATTAATACTGGCTCGTATAGAAGCTTCTTTACGTTTTAATTTGTCTTTTTGGTACACACGCGCTTCTTCGCGATATTGATAAATGGTAACGCCGGCTATTAAAACAGAAGCCCCGATTACCAAAAATATCATACTCAAAAATATGCGGGTGCGCAAAGAGCGTTTGAGAAAATTCATACGTTGTTTTTAAATTTTGGAAGCCGTAGGCGCTATAAGGTTTTTTATTTTTTTTGCCGAATGCGCTTGTACAACTTGATACCCAACATCAATAATAACGCCAAGACAAAAATACCAACAACGCCAAAAATCCAATTAAAGGCATTTTTTAAAATTACTAAAAATACCACCGAAAACAGAATTAGTGTTGCGCCTTCGTTAAAAATACGCATTTGGTTAGAGCTCCATTTAAATATACCTTGCTGTTGCTGCTTAAAAATTTGATGTGTTTTGCCGTGGTAGATAAATAGTAGTAATACAAAAACCAACTTTACATGCATCCAAGCATCAGATAACCAAGCCGGATTTAAAATTAAAAGCCAAATGGCAAAAATAGTTGCCAGCACAGCAGACGGCCAAGTTATTATATACCACAAACGCCGTGTCATTATTTTTAATTGCTTGCTTAAAATGTCTTTGTCGGGTTGGGGTTTTTCTTGGGCTTCTATATGATAAATAAACAAGCGCGGAATGTAAAACAGACCTGCAAACCAAGTGATCACAAAAATTAAATGGAGAGATTTTATATAAAGGTATTCCATTTAAATACTTTTTTTTGAAGTTGAAGTTAAGAAAGCTAAACTACTCGTTTTTTTATTTTTTTGGAAGTTATTAGTCGTATGTTTTTTGGTAATAAACACAAACATTTTTAATTTCTTTACGGAAGGAGTAACGGTTTCTTTATAATAGTATAAAGTTTATCTTTTTACGCCTAGACTTTCCGTAAAGAATAGCATCATTTAAAAAATATTGTCAGGTATAAACTTGTGCTGTTAGCTTTTAGAAAGCTTGAAAAAAATTAGGGTTTTGAAATTCCCCGGTAAGGGTAATAAGTTTTAATCGCAACCACAGCCGGAAACCCCGCAAGATTTTGTGGTGGCGGCTTTCTTTTTACTTTTCCAAAAGAATTTTTTAAGCAGAAAACCTACTGCCAATAAAAAGGTTATTAAAACTAAAATTTCCTGTATCATTTTTAATTTATTTTAAAAGTTGAAAAGCCACTAATGCTGCAACATAGGCTATAATTGTCATACCAATAAATTGTAAAGTTGGCCATTTCCAAGAATTGGTTTCTTGTTTTACAATTGCCAATGTACTCATGCATTGCATTGCTAGCGCATAAAACAGCAACAAACTAATGCCACTGGCAAAGGTAAATAGCGGACCGCCTAAAATTGGGTTTTTTTCTGCTGCCATCCTGCTTTTTATGGTTTGCTCATTCTCGCTACCAACGCTGTAAATGGTGGCTAAAGTTCCTACAAAAACTTCGCGTGCTGCAAAAGAACTAATTATCGCAATGCCTATTTTCCAATCGTATCCTAACGGAGCGACCGCCGGCTCTATGGCGTGACCCATATACCCAATATACGAATTTTCTAATTTAAGCGAGGCCACTTTGGTGTTAAACTCGTCTTTAGAAAGGTTTTCGCCATCGTACTGCTCGCTAACAATTTCTTCGGCATTATCAAATGTTTCTGTTGGGCCGTAACTTGCCAAAACCCAAAGAATAATAGAAATAGCTAAGATTATTTTACCGGCACCAACTACAAAAGATTTTGTTTTTTCTACTACATTTAAAGCTATATTCTTAAAAAGCGGCAGCTTGTAATCTGGCATTTCTATAACAAAATAACTTTTACTTTTAATTTTTAATATTTTATTAAGCACCCAAGCCGAAAATACAGACATACCAAATCCAAAAAGATATAAGAGCATAAGCGTTATACCTTGTAGGTTAAAAATGCCCAAAACATGCTCGTCTGGAATTACCAAAGCAATAATAATAAGATAGACCGGTAAACGAGCAGAACACGTAGTAAATGGTACTACCAAAATGGTAATAAGCCGTTCTTTCCAATCTTCTATATTTCTGGTTGCCATAACTGCGGGGATGGCACAAGCCGTTCCCGAAACTAAAGGCACCACGCTTTTTCCGCTTAAGCCAAAGCGTTTCATAACTTTGTCCATCAAAAAGACAACACGACTCATATAACCGCTTTCTTCCAATAAAGAAATAAACAAGAACAAGAAAGCAATTTGCGGAATAAATATAACCACACCACCAATACCGGGAATAATACCTTCGGAAATTAAACTGGTAAACATACCGGCCGGGAAAGTGGCTTCAACCCACTCGCTCAATAAGACAAAACTGGCGTCTATAAAGTCCATTGGGTAACTGGACCAATCATAAATTGCTTGAAAAATTAGCAACATTATGCTAAAAAAGATCACATAACCCCAAATTTTATGTGTTAAAACACGGTCTAAACGTGCGCGAAGGTCTGTTGCTGCATTAACATCTCTGGTAAACGTTTCTTTTAAAACATTGTTTATAAATTGATACCGAAAAATAGTTTCTTTTTGTTGAAGCCTTTTTAATTCGGGTTTAGGTTTTGGGTTAAAATCTTCTTTTTGTCTTATTATTTGTCGGTCTAAATTACCAAAATTCACATCTTGGGTAATTACCAACCAAAGCTTGTATAAAGACTGATTGGGATAAGCTTTGTGCAGTCGTTCAAAATACTCAGGATCTATAGAAGAAGCGTTTAAACAAGGTTCTGTAGAAATACTTCCATATTGTGTTATAAGTTCTTTAAGCTCTGCTATTCCGGTTTTTTTACGTGCGCTTACCAATACAATTTTGGTGTTAAGCATTTGCTCCATATGTTCTACATCTAAGCTAATGCCTTTTCGTTTCATACGATCGGCCATATTGATGCAGAGAATAGTTGGTATGCCCAAATCTTTAATTTGGGTAAATAAGAGCAAATTACGTTTAAGATTTTCTACATCGCTAACCACTATTGCTACATCCGGATAATCTTTATCGTTCTTGTTAAGCAATAGTTCTATCACCAAATTCTCATCTAAGGAAGAAACATTAAGGCTGTAAGTGCCTGGTAAATCTATGATATGCGCTTTAAGCCCACGAGGCAATTTGCAAATACCTT
This sequence comes from Haloflavibacter putidus, assembly GCF_006546625.1. Classification (GTDB taxonomy): domain Bacteria; phylum Bacteroidota; class Bacteroidia; order Flavobacteriales; family Flavobacteriaceae; genus Mesonia; species Mesonia putida. Next base: position 242,196 of record NZ_VIAR01000001.1, on the reverse strand, counting down.
CTTTTTTCTCTACTGTAATACCAGGATAATTACCAACTTGTTGATTTAAGCCGGTAAGTTGATTAAAAACAGAGGTTTTTCCGGTATTGGGATTCCCAATTAAAGCGACATTAATTTGTTTGGGCATAGCTAATAAATATCTTCTATTTCAATTTGCAGTGCAGTTTCTTTACGGATGGCTAAATGGCTACCGTTATTAATATTTAGATATAACGGGTCACGAAAAGGCGCCACCAAAACGAGTTCTACCTCATTGCCTGGCAAACAACCCATCTCTAATAACTTTAAAGGAATTTCTTCTGTAGAAAATTTTTTGATAATTGCGTGCTCGCCATTTTTCAAATCTGCAATTGTACGTTTCAAAGCTTATTTAGATTAAATTTAAACTACACAAAAGTAACTGAAAAAAGTGGGATAGGAAAACCTAAGTAATAAAAAGCCTATTGTTTGGCTTCGATTTTTTTTAATTTTTGAATGTCTGTTAATAATTCTTCAATAGCTTCAGGATCCGTGCCATCGTAAAAACCGCGTATTTGTTTGTCTTTGTCTACCAACACAAAGTTCTCTGTATGAATCATATCATACTTGCCGCCGTCACCTTGTGTTTTACTTACTAGATAAGACTTTCTAGCCAGGTCGTAAATTTGTTTTTTATCTCCGGTAACCAAATTCCATTTGTCGTCTATAACTCCTTTTTTCTCTGCATAGCGTTTTAGTTGCGCTACCGTATCTATTTCCGGGGTAACCGTATGAGAAAGTAGTAAAATCTCGTTATCATTTTTTAATTTTTCCTGAATTTTTGCCATATGGTCTGTCATAATGGGGCAAATAGTTTGGCAGGTGGTAAAGAAAAAATCCGCTACATAAATTTTATCGTCATAATCTTTTTCAGTAATCGTGTCGCCATTTTGATTTATGAGTTTAAAATCTGCAATTTTATGGTATTTACGTACATATTGTACGGTAGAGTCTACCAATTCTGCATTTACCATATCTGGTTGGTAAACGGGTAAAGAAGGTGCTGGTTTTAACAACGAGTAAATAGCTGTAACAATAATTATAGATAGAACCAATAAAACTATTGCGACGTACTTGAATTTAGCAAAAAAGCTTAGCATTTTAGACCAAAATTTGCTGCAAAATTACGACCTTTTATTTGAAGCCAATCAAAATAAAGATGCTTTAACGTTTACGTTTGGCGTAAAATGTTCATTATACAGAGACAATAGAAAATTTCTTTATTTCAAAAAAAATACAGTAAACTTTACGGAAAACACTATAAAATTATAAAGAAAAAATCCCGCTAAAAGCGGGATTTTGTGGAGAATATCGGATTCGAACCGATGACCTTTTGGCTGCCAGCCAAACGCTCTAGCCAACTGAGCTAATCCCCCTAAAATTCGAGAACGCTAAAATACATATATTTTCTAATCTGAAAAATTTATCTGTATTTTTTAACGCCTGCAATACGGTTTAAAACCTTTTGTGAAAATCTTTATCTTTTATGTTACTATAGCTTCTTTATACTAATCTTTTAATCTACCTGCACTACTATTTTGCCTTGTGTACCACCTTTTTCTAAACTGTCATGGGCTTGACGAATTTCTTCCATTTTAAAAGTTTTAGAGACTTCTATTTGCAGGTTTTTGCTGTCTAGCATACCTACAATATCTCTAAGATCTAATTGAGTTGGTTTTACTACAAAACGAATACCTAAACAACCGGCTTGATTTGCTTTTTCTACTACTTCTTGATTGGCAGAAGAAGGTATAGAGATTATTATGCCGCCCTTTTTTAGAGTTTTTAAGGAGCGATCTATATAAGTGCCACCAACCAAATCAAAAACTAAATCAATGTCTTTTAGTGTTTCTTCAAACTTTTGCTCTTTATAATTAATGTAGTTGTCTGCACCTAAATGCCGCACTAATTCTTCTTTTTCTCCAGAAGCGGTTACGCTAACGTGGGCACCAAGATTTTTGGCAAATTGAATACCTAAATGGCCAACGCCGCCACCGCCGGCGTGTATTAAAACTTTTTGTCCTGGTTGTAATTGTCCGGCGTGTTTTAAAGCTTGATAGGCGGTAAGTCCTGCCAAAGGTAATCCAGCAGCTTCCTCGAAACTGGTATGCTCTGTGAATTTCGCTAAATCTTGCGGACTAGCAACGGTGTATTGTGCGTAGGTTTTACCAAAGTCTGGAAAGTTTAACATACCACAAACGCGATCTCCGACTTCAAAGTTTTTTACTTCGTTACCAACTTCTTCTACAATTCCGCTAACGTCCCAACCTAAAATACTTGGTTTGTCTGTTAAAAGTTTTTCGCTAAATTTATTGCCATTACGGGTTTTTACTTCTATTGGGTTAATGCCAAAAGCTTTTACTTTTATCAAAATTTGTCGTGCGTTTATTTCCGGCTTTGCTACTTCTTCTATATTAAGTTGATCAGAGCCTCCGGTATTTTTTAGAATTACTGCTTTCACCATCTTTATTTTAAGAATTCAAGGGTTTTATGTGTTACTATTTCAAGATCTTGAGAGAGTACTTTTTCTGGCCAAGGATGTTTGGTATTAAAAACATGGTTGCTGTTTTCTAATAAAAAGAGCTCACTATGCGGATGCCATTCTTCTAGTTGATGTGCTTCCTCTACCATTACAGAAAAATCATTTTTGGCGTGTACAATTAATTGCGGAATGTTGAGTTTTTTTACAGCTCTTTTTATACTTAAAGCTTCTTTATTTTTCTGAAAATCTTCGTAAAATTGATAGTAATGTGGCATTTTCTGCTTGGTACGCCCATTTTCTATATAATAAACCCCTTCGTTTTTCCAGGTCTCTAATTTTTCCCCAGAAGGGAAACGCGACTCAAAATTGCACACTCCTGCCCAAGTAACCACTTTTTTTACGAGGTTGTTATTGGCAGCTTTTAACAAAACAATACCGCCACCGCGACTATGCCCAATTAGGCTTAACTTGGTGACATCTGCGTCTGATGAAAATTCTTTTGTAGTAGTAATCCAATTAATAATAGTGTCTAAATCGTCTAATTGTTTGGTGTAATTATCGTTGCCAAAAGCTTCTAAATCTGGAAAATCTATTGGGTTTTGTGCGGTACCACCGTTATGCGAAAAATTAAATTTTATAAAAAAGAAATTGTTACGTGCAAACTCTTCGGCTACCAAATTCCAAGCCCCCCAATCTTTAAAACCTTTGTAGCCGTGGCAAAAAATGGCAATGGGTTTTGGTTTTCTATCCGGGTTATAAAAAACGTCTGTAACTATTGGACGTTGGTGTTTTCCTGGTATTTTAAAATTTTTCTCTCTAAACATAATCAAACTTCTTTTTCTATAAACGGAATTTGCGGATTCGCAATTTCAGTTATTAATTCTTTTACTGCATTTTCATATAAAGTTAAGGTTTCTGCATTAATAATAGTAATATTGTTGTTCTTAAAATGGAAAAACCCTTCCTTCATTTTCCGTAAAGAAATAATACCGGCTTCAAACTTGTTATCTGGTAGTTTATCTTGTATTAAAAAGGCATAAGTTAGTACCTGAAAAGCTTTACTATTATCGTAATCTGTAATTAAATTTTCCCAATTGGTAACTTTTAGGTTTTTTGCAGTTACCATTCCGGTTTTATAATCTACTACCCTAAGCATGCCATTTAAACGATCTACGCGGTCTACTTTTCCTTTTAAATTTACCGGAAAATTTAGCTTTTCTATAGGAAGATTTTTTTTGTGAGTTTCTTCAATAATTAAAATTTCTATATCGTTATTATTTTCTAAATCATGCAGTTGATTGCTAAGAAAATTTTTAACGTAACGATTGGCAACTTCGTAAATAAGTAAGTTTTTACCGCTGTTTATCGGCGCTTGTTTATAGTTGGCAGCAAATTCTGTTTGTACACGCTCTTTATAAGTTTGCAACATTTGTTTTAGGTGTGCAACAGTGAGTTTTTTATTTTCAAAAGGTTTGAATAATTTTTCCAAACTATCGTGAACAATGCTGCCTAAAGTATTATAAGCTACAGTTTCTTCTACTTCCGGACTGTCTTTTATTTCTAAAATATATTGTTTATAAAAATCTAAAGGATTACGGATGTAGGCGGTTAAAGCCGAAGGAGAAAAACCGGATTTGGTAATAGATTTTATTTTTTCGAGAACTTCCGGCGTTTTTTCTATTTCTTTTAATAATTGTTTTATGGCGGGCACTTGCGGACTAACACTTATGTTTTTTACCTCTCGTTCTATTTCTAACTGGGTTATAAATCTACTTTTCTCACCGCCGTTTGTACTGTTATGATCTGAATTATATAATAAAAACACATTTTTGGCACGTTGCAACAAATGGTAAAAATGATAGGTGTAAACTGCGTCTTTCTCTTTATAAGTAGGAAGTTTATACGCTTTTTTTAAATCGTACGGTATAAAAGAATTGGTGCTTTTTCCGGCTGGTAAAATACCTTCGTTAACCGAGCTGATGATGACATTTTCAAAATCTAAAACGCGGCTTTCTAGCATTCCCATAAGTTGTAAGCCACTAAAGGGAGAGCCGCTAAAGTCTAGGTTTTCGCTAGTAAGTAAATCATTATAAACGCGATGTAAAGCATTAATGTTTGTTAAGCTATTCTTGTCTTGAAGTAGGTTAATTAATTTACTGAATAGTTTGTGGAAATGGAAAAGATACTCTGTTTCTAACCTAAAGTTTTCTACATCATCTACCCGAAGGGCGAGAGATATTTCTTTTAAAGCACGCAGAAAAATAATAGGGTTTTTATCGTATTTTGAGAAACATAGTTTTAGTAAATGACTGGTTTTGTCTTCGGTTAATTCTAGAAGCTCTTCTAAGCTAATAAAAACCAAATTCTCTTGCATTATACGTGCGCGGGTTTGCCAACCGGTGTCGCCAATTTTCTGCATAAAAAACGGATGGTTTATAACTTCTAAAACGTGTTTGTAATAAATTTTCTTTTGCTGTTCACGTTGTATGTTAAAAAGCACTTCAAAAAAAGAAGCTAAAGGCGTATCTTTTAAAGGCAAGCCCATAGTAATATTTACCTTTTCTACGTTTTTAGGTAACGAATTTAAGATAGGCAATAGCAAAGCTTCGTCATTTAAAACAACAGCTGTCTTTGTTAGCTCCTCTAAAGAAAACTTAGAAAGGATATCACCAATTTTTTTTGCTTGTCCTATATTCTGAGAAACGGCATAAGTTTTTATATTTTTAGGTTGCGAGTAGTTATTAGAGAGTTGCTTTAAACTTTGCTTTTCTTGTGCGTAGTAAGGCCAATTCTTTTTATAGTCTCTTATAAAAAGGCCAGCTTGATGATTTTGATTTTCAAAAAAACTTTTATCTATGTCCCAAAAAACATCACCCTTTTTTGCTGCTAAAACATTTTGAATTATTTCTTGCTCGGCTTTGTTTAGAGCATTAAAGCCCAAAAAGATATAGTTTTTATCTGTAGTGTTTAAAAATTTAGAAATTGTTTCTGCCGCTTTACGATATTGCAAACCTTGATAAGCGGTACCAGCTTTGAGTATTTGTTGGGTAAAGTGCTTATAATAAATTGGTAATTGACGCCAGAAACGCAAATAGTTTTTTATTAAATCTGTTTGGTTATCTTGGGTAGACCAGTGGTTTATTTCCTGTATATCTGAGAGGTAAGAAAAGAAATTGTCTACTTCTATAAGATGCCGGTCTATCTCGTTAAAATCGTGTATTAAAGTTTGCGCCCAACCATAAAAAGTTTCAAAATCTTCGGTTTCTTTAGGCGGGGTTAATTTTGTGTATACTTCATAAAAACTAAAAATACTTTGTGTGTTGTCTAACTCAGAAAGTTGCGTCACTTCATTTAAAAACTCTTCTATACTCCATACCTCTGGACTAAAGATAGTACCCGAAACTTTTTGCTTTAAATGATCTTTTAAAGCATTTCCTGCTCTTTTACTAGGTAAGATAAAACTAGTTTGTGCAAGGTCTATTTTTTGCTCTGTAATCAAGTAGTCGAGTACTTCTTCTAAAAATGCTTTCATAACACCTAAAATAAAAAAAACGCCCCGAATTAACGGGACGTTTTCTGAAAAATAGCTTTATCTATTTTTTATTATTTGTCGTCTCTGTTTTTCTCTAAAGAAACTTCAACACGACGGTTTTGTTGTCTACCAGCTGCTGTTTTGTTTGTAGCAATAGGTCTTTCTTCACCATAACCTTCAGAAGTTACTCTGTTAGCATCGATGTTTTGTTCTTTTACTAAGTAATCTCTAACAGAAGCAGCTCTTTCTTTAGAAAGCTTCATATTGTAAGAATCTCTACCTTGACTATCTGTATGACCTTCAATATGGAATACAGTGTTAGGATATTCATTCATTATTTCTGCGATAGATTCTAATGCATCATAAGAATCTTTTCTTATGCTAGACTTGTTAAGGTCGAATAAGATAGTTTTAGAATACTCGTTTAATTCGTTAATAACTTCAACAGTTACTTCAGGACATCCGTTGTTAGCGGCAGTACCGGCAACATCAGGACATTGATCGTCTTTGTCTAAAACACCGTCACCATCACGATCTTCGTAAGGACAACCGTTGTTTTCTTTTGGTCCAGCTTCGTTAGGACAGTCATCCTTTTCGTCTGCGATACCATCGCCGTCAGAATCTGGGCAACCGTTTAACATTTTATCTCCAGCAACAGTTGGACAGTCATCTTTATGATCTGGAATACCATCACCATCAGAATCTGGACATCCGTTAAATTCAGCTAAACCTGGTTCGTTAGGACATTCGTCATCTTTATCTGGAATCCCATCACCATCAGAATCCGGGCAACCGTTAAATTCAGCTAGACCTGGAGTATCTGGGCACTCATCTTCGTCATCATAAATACCATCGCCATCTGTATCAGTTCCGCCAAAGGCTACTTTAAAGCCGGCAGAATGTTGCCAATGCTTATAACCATAATCTTCGAAAGCATGTTTATACTTCATCTCTGCATTAAAAGCGATGTTGTCTGTTAACCAAAAGTTGATACCTAGGTTACCATTTAAGGTACCAGCACCAATCTCGTCAACCCAAGTATAACCACCACCTACACCTAAATAAGGGTCAAACCAACCTTCTTCGTTGATTAGATCCTTAAAGCTGTAATTTACGCCACCATCTACGGCATAATAAGTTAAATCGTTTGCGGAAGCATCACCAAACTTATCAATTCGGTTTACACTACCTGCAACTTCTGCAGAAAAACCAGTTGCAATATATTTACCAATTGTAAGTTTAGAAACAGAAGGTAAAATATTCCAGTGGTCGTCTAGGTTAAAAGGTTCGTCTAAGAAATCTCCTCTAGGGAAATCTTCCCCTACAGGGTAAAGGTCTACGGCATTAACTCCAATACCGATAACCCAAGGATTGTTCTCGTCTTGCGCTTGCATAAATGTAAAGCTCAACATGAACAATGAAGCTAGTAATAATCTGCTAAGATGTTTCATATTCAAAAAGTTTAATTTTAAGTGTTAACTTAAGCAAAAGTAATCGGTTGTAAAGAATTAACAAAGTTTAATATAATAAAATTTTCTTAACACCCCTGCTATTGCTTTAGATTTGCGTTTAAATAATGTCTAATTGTTTCCCTACTTTAGTAAATGCCGCAATGGCTTTATCTAAGTGTTCTCTGGTGTGTGCGGCAGATAGTTGCACGCGAATTCTAGCTTTACCTTTAGGAACTACGGGGAAGAAAAAACCAATAACATATATTCCCTCTTCTAAAAGCATATCTGCCATTTGCTGTGAGAGCTTGGCATCGTGTAGCATTACGGGAACAATTGCAGAGTCTCCGTCTATAATTTCAAAGCCAGCATCTTTTATTTTCTTTTTAAAATATTTAGTATTTTCGTGCAATTTGTCTCTTAGTTCGTTAGTTTCAGAAAGCATTTCGAAAACTTTGATAGAAGCGCCCACTATAGCGGGAGCTAAAGAGTTGGAAAATAAATAAGGTCTAGAGCGTTGGCGCAGTAAATCTATGATTTCCTGCTTTCCTGTAGTGTAACCACCCATTGCGCCTCCTAAAGCTTTACCTAAAGTACCGGTTATAATATCTATACGGTCTAAAACATTTTTTTCTTCTAAGGTGCCAATACCATTATCGCCAATAAATCCGGTGGCGTGACACTCATCTATCATTACCAATGCGTCGTATTGTTCTGCCAAATCGCAAATTTCATCTAACGGAGCCAAAAGACCATCCATAGAGAAAACGCCATCTGTTACTATAATTTTAAAACGGGCGCCATTTTTATTTGCTTCTTTTAATTGCTCTTCCAAATCTTCCATATCGCCATTTTGATAACGATAACGGGCAGCTTTACATAAACGTACGCCGTCTATAATAGAAGCGTGGTTTAAAGAGTCTGAAATAATAGCATCTTCTTTTGTAAGAAGTGGCTCAAAAATACCACCATTGGCGTCAAAAGCGGCTGCGTACAAAATAGTGTCGTCTGTTTTATAAAAGTCTGCTATTTTGCCTTCTAGTTCTTTATGGATGTCTTGCGTGCCGCAAATAAAACGAACACTACTCATGCCGAAACCACGTTCGTCTAAAGTTTTTTTGGCTGCTTCTACTACATCTGGGTGGGACGATAGACCTAAATAGTTATTAGCACAAAAATTAATTACTTCTTGCCCTGAACTAATTTGAATTACAGCATCTTGGGGTGATGTGATAATGCGCTCTTCTTTATAAAGGCCTTCTTCTTTAATAGACTTTAATTCTTCTTGTAGGTGTTTTTTAATCTTACTACTATACATATCTCTTTATTTACGTGTGTTGCTTTACAAATTTACACATTCTTTACGGTTACATCCTCATTTATGTAAACCAATAGTTTTTTCTCTACAATATAACCCATTTCTTCTATTGCTTTTGCATATTGATTTACTTGTTTGGTATGTGTACCGGAATAACTGCCGGTTTTATAGTCTATAATGGTAGCTAATTTTGCTTTAATACACAAACGGTCTAGACGTTTAAACTTTTTTTGATTTAAAATTTCTTTTTCCGTAAAGACTTGATAATCTTTTTTAAAATACTGTTTTAGTTGTGGATGCAAACTTACTTTTTGAAGCAAATCTAAATACTGCTCGGCTTCTGTTTTTAGAAGAAGTCCGGTTTGTATAGCATTTTTTACTGCTTTTTCTACATCTTCTTGGTAAGATACAGTTTTTAATAATTCATGAATTAAATTACCTTCTGCAATAGCTTTCTCTGCATGACTTTCCCATAAAGCCCCAGATTTGGTTACTATTTCCAAATTATGTGCTGAGGGAGAACTAGAGTTTAATAAATTATCTTCCGAAAGAGTTTGAATCTTTTGCTTTTGTAGATTTGCCCCAGGTATTTTGCCAAATTCATAATTGCTTTTATCTTCTTGCCAAGCATTCTGTTTTTTTAAGAAATTTATAAAGATACCCGAGAACTTTTCTGTTTTTTCTATTTTGTTTTTGCTTAAATCTAAGGTAGATAAAACATACAATTGCTGTTTGGCGCGGGTTAAAGTTACATATAGTAAATTAAGATTATCCAATTCGGTTTGTTCTAGTACTTCTTGATAAGCTTCTGATACGACAGGTTTGTAGTGCTGCAATTTTTGAGAAGCTCTTATTTGTGCTGTAGGAATACTAAAATTTTGCGGTAAATCTATCCATATTTTCTCTTTACTAGTGTCGTTTATTTTTTCATCTGCATATGGGTAAATTACTATAGGAAACTCTAAACCTTTAGATTTATGAATGGTTAATATTTGTACAGCATCAATAGTTTCGGGAGCGCTAATGCTTAAGCTGTCTTTCTTATTTCCCCAAAAATTTACAAATCCTTGTATACCGTCTTTGTGTTTTTGCGTATACGTGTAAATGGTGTCTAAGAAAAATTGTAAATAAGCGTTGCTCGTGTTGGCTAAACCAAAACTGCGCAAACTATACTCTACTGCATCATAAAGTGGTAAATTATAAAAATTTTCTATCGCAAAGTTAATTCCTATAGATTCAAGGCTTTTGAAAAAATCTGGTAAAGGCAGGTTTAGTTTATTGTTTTGAAATTGAAAATGGTTTAACCCTTTATCTGTTTGTTGCGAAAATAAAAAGTCTAAAACTTCAAAGCGAAGATTTTTATCGTCTGGTTGTAAACTTAGCTGCAACAATGTGTCTATAAATCGTACTTCGGGCGCATTATTTAACAACAAAGTTTCAGAAGATATTATTGGAACGTCTTTTTGGCTAAGGTAATTGGCTATGGCAATGCCTTCTTTTTTGTTTCGCACCAAAATGCAGATATCTTTTTTTGCAAAGTTTTTTTCTTCTAAGTCTTGTATAATTTGATAAACTTCCTGCGGAAAAACTTCGTTTTTTTCTTCGACATTATTGGCCTCTAAAAAACGTAGATTTACATAACCTTGTTCTGCTTGGTTGGTTTTACCTATTTCTTGGGTAGCATTTTTAAAAAGCTCTTGGTATTCTTGCTTGCTTAAAAATTGTGCTGCGTGGGTAAAAAAAGCATTGTTAAATTCTATTATTTGCGGCGCACTCCTAAAATTGTATTGTAGAGAGATTTTTTCTTGTAGTACAGAAAAATTTTTATCGGTTTGGTTGCTTAGTCGTAAAAATTGTTCTGCTCTCCCGCCGCGCCACCGGTAAATAGATTGTTTTACATCTCCTACCAACATTAAGCTTCCTTCCAACATTTCTAATTGGTGTCCAACTAACGGAATCAAATTTTGCCATTGCAAAATAGAAGTATCTTGAAACTCGTCTATAAAAAAATGTTTGTACCGTTCGCCCAGACGTTCATAAATAAACGGTGTGGGTTGGCCTTGTATGTTTTTGCTGATTGTTTGGTTAAATTCTGAAATAAGAACTGCGTTGTATTCTTTTTTCAAAACTTCTAATTCTTCTTGAATTGCCGCTAAAAGTGATAACGAGCTTGTGTCTTTGGCAATATCTCGTAAAAAACTGTTTTCTATTACCAAGCTTTCGGTTTTTTCAAAAAGTGAAACTATTTCTGCTTGTATGGCATCCATAGTTGCTTTTATTACTTCTTTTTCTGCGCCTTTGTAATGTGGGTGGGTAGCAATATTTTCTTGCCATTTTGGTTTGTTTTTGCTAAGAGCGGGCAATTCTTTTGCCAAAATTTTAGAAAAATAGTTAGGAATTGAGCTTCTGTTAAAATTGCTGTTTTCTAAACCTTTTTGATTCAACAGAGCAAAAAAACCTTCAGCCAAATGACTTAAAGCTTTTTCGTTTTCTGCCAATTTTGTATTTAGCTCTTTCTTAAAATTTTCAAAGTCTGTTAAGCTTTTACCGCTCAATTTTAATAAGGCTGGTAAATTGTTTTCGTTAATAAGTAGCTTAGAAATACTAAATAAATCTTTGCTTACATCCCAACTTTTGTCGTCGTCTGTTTTTTCTATAACAAAATTAATTAGCGCCCGGGTTATTATCTTGTTTTTTCCAGCTTTTGCAATTATGCGATCTACCGCTTCTGTTAAGATGGTTTCTTGGTCCATCTCTACTTCAAAATTGGTGGGTATGTCTAAATCTTTGGCAAACGTGCGTAACAGCCGGTGGGTAAAACCATCTATTGTAGAAACTTCAAAGCCTGCATAATTGTGCAATATTTGCTCTAATATTTTTTTTGATTTTTGCTGAATTTCCTCTGCGCTTAAATTGGTTTGGCTTTGTACTTGCTTAAATAACGGCGATGTTTTTTCGGCAGAATTTGTTTCCGCGAAAGCGCGCAAACTATCTATAATTCTGCTTTTCATTTCGGCCACAGCCTTATTCATAAACGTAATAGCCAATATATTTTGGTAGGCATCCAAACGTTTTTCTGAGAGTAAAATACTCAAGTAGCGACTAACGAGCGTGAAGGTTTTTCCGGAGCCGGCCGAGGCATCGTAAATTTTAAAAGGAGAGTTTTGCTGCAAGATGAATTTTTGTCTAAAAATAAGAACTGCAAACGGTAATCAAAAATTTTATTCGGGTTGGTGCTTAAATTGTAATTAAATTTTAAAAAGACGCTGCCTATCCCTTATTTTTAGGTAATTTATAACATTTTAAAACCTTTAGTGTAGCAGATAATAGTTAATTTTGAGAGAAACTAAAGTTTAACAATTAAAAAAAATTAAATTATGGCTTTTGAACAACCAAAACTGCCTTACGCATACGATGCATTAGAACCTAATATAGATGCCGAAACCATGAAAATTCATTATGGGAAACATCACGCAGGTTATACCAAAAAATTAAATAATGCAATAGAAGGAAGCGACCTTGAAAACAAATCTATAGAAGAGATTCTTAAAGGTTTAGATATGTCTAAAAAAGCGGTTAGAAATAACGGCGGCGGTTACTATAACCACAATTTATTTTGGGAAGTAATGTCTCCTAACGGTGGCGGTAACCCAAGCGGAGATTTAGCTAAAGCAATAGATGATGCTTACGGTTCTTTTGATAAATTTAAAGAAGAATTTTCTAATGCTGCAGCAGGACAATTTGGTTCTGGTTGGGCTTGGCTTTGCGTACACAAAGGTGGCAAAGTAGAAGTTTGCTCTACACCAAATCAAGATAACCCATTAATGCCAGATACCGGTTGCGGTGGTTATCCAATCTTAGGTTTAGATGTTTGGGAACATGCCTATTATTTAAAATACCAAAACAAACGTCCAGATTATATAGATGCGTTTTTTAACGTGATAAATTGGGATAAAGTTGCAGAGAAATATAACGAGGCTAAGTAAATTTTAGTCCATTTTTAGAAACTGCCTAAAAAGTATAATTTGTCACTTTTCGCTTTACGCGGAAGTTTTACAAAACTACTCTTTAGGTGGTTTTTTTATTTCTTAGGAATTGCAATGCGCACCAACGTGCCATATGTTCCATCTTTATCAACATCTAAATCTTTATAAGTTACCGAAAAATTATACCGGTGATTCTTGTAAAAATTGGTAAGTAACTCTTTGGTAATTTTAATACCTACAGATTTTTTGGTAGATTTCTTTTTGGCATTTGTAGAAGCCGCTTGTTTTCTGCCAACACCATTGTCTTTAACTTCTATAAGTAAATGCCTGGCATCTTCTAAAACACGAATGTCTAAGTTTTTTTCCCCTTCTTTTTTAGCCAATAGACCGTGCCACAAAGAATTTTCTATAAAAGGTTGTAAAAACAACGACGGCACAAAAATATCTTCCAAATCATAATTGGTTTCAATAGCGGTTTTAAAAATAATCTGTTGGTCAAACCTAATATTTTCAATTTGTAAATAAAGCGTGGCGGTTTCCAGTTCTTCTTTTAGTGAAACTTGCTTAGATAGAGAAGACTCTAAAATCTTTCGCATTAGTTTAGAGAATTTGTTGAGGTAATATACCGCGTTCTTTTTGTCGTTTTGAATTACGTGCAATTTAATAGCGTTAAGCGCATTAAAAATAAAATGCGGATTCATTTGAAAACGCATTAATCGCTGCTCTAATTCTAAGATATTTTTCTCTGATTTTAATTGCCGCTGACGGTAAAATAAGTAAAAACTTATTAATCCTAAACCAGTCAAAACCGCAATTACAATCCAGATATTTTCTTTGCGCTCATGTTGCAATTGGTTTATTTTATTTTGCGCAGAAAGAGTTTTTATTTTCTCTGTTTTTTTAACCGACTCATATTTAATAATCAAGTCGTTAATGTATTTTGCTTTTTTTAATCCGGTAAGCTCATTCTCTAACTTCTGGTATTGTTTAAAATGTTTTAGAGCATCTTGTGGTTGTTTTACTGCTTCATAAAGCAGAGTAAGATGTTGGTGTAAAGAAACCTCTAAATCTTGTAGGCCCTTTTCTCTAGTTTCAGTTAGGCTAGACAAGAATATTTCTTCTGCCAAGTCATAATCTTTTGTTGCAAATGCCAATTTGCCAGCGTTTATATTTACTAACAAAAGATAGTAATCACTATTAACGCTTTTTGCTATAGGCCTTGCTTTTTCTATAAACTCTTTAGCTTTAACAGAATCTTTTTTTTTGAGGTAAATACTTGCCAACCTATTATAACAAATCATTCTTCCAAAATGGTTGCCTAATTCTGTGTCTATCTTCAAAGCTTTATTAACGTGAAAAATCGCGTCATCGTAGTTTCCTAATTTCTCGTAGGTTTTACCAATGTTCTCGTTGTTTATAGAAACAGACCATTTATTACCAGATTGCTCTGCTATGCCCAGAGCTTTTTGAAAACTTTCTAATGCCAAATCATATTGCTCCAGCAAAATATAAATATTACCAATAGAGTTGTAAGATACCTCTGTACTTCGTAAAATTCCTTTAGAAGGGTTTTCTATTTTTTCTGCAATAGTAAGCGCTTTTGTATGGTAATCTATAGAAGATTCGTAGGCATTCATTTTGCGATAATCTACCCCAATCATATTCAAACTAAAAATCTCGAATTCTTGATTATTGGCTTTTTTCGAAAAATCTAGCGCTTTAAAATGCATTTTTAAAGCTGGTTGGTGTTTGGCAAATTTTCTATATATGTTACCCAATTTGATTGCTTCATAACTTGCGCCGGTGTAGTAAGTTTCTTGATCAAAACGCTTAAGCGCTTCTAATACTTTTACAGAATCTCGTTGAAAAAATTTAAGCCGGTCGTTTATATTTTTATACGTCTGCGGCCTATCTGTTAAAATGCTGTCTAATGCAGAAGAGAAATTGCCTTGCGCTGCTAATTCGAATTGAAATAATAGAAAGCAAAAGATTGCCGTAAGTCTAACAACTTGTATTTTTAAAGCCATTTTTTTAATCTATGTAGCGAAGGTAAACTTTAAAAACGAATTAAATAAAAAAGGTGATTATAGAAACCACCTTTTTTGCCCCAAATTTTACCATAAACTTAACCTACTTAAATTATGGATGATAAATATATAAATTTTATATCAAATTAAGAAAAACAATATCGTTATTTAAGATAAAGTGTTTTAAAAACACGGTTATAGTTACTTAATAGGCTCTTTTTTTATTGCCTTCATAAAAGTTAATAAAGGCTTGGTTTACTACTCGGTTTCCGCCAGGGGTAGGGTAATTACCTGTAAAATACCAGTCTCCTAGATTTTTTGGACAGGCTTGATGAAGTTTTTCTATACTTTGGTAAATAACCTCTAAAGCCGCATTTAATTTATTATCACTTAAAATTTCGGCTATTTTGGCAGATATTTCTTGTGGACTAAAAGGTGCATAAATTTCTTTTACAAAATTTTGTACTTGGTTGTCGTCTAAGTCTACTTGCTCTTTGCATTTTGTATAAACGTTTTCTACAACGTGATATTGGTCACGCTCTTTTAGCAAAGCCAGGGCAGCTTTAAAAGCAACAAAATCTTCTAAACGCGCCATATCTATCCCATAACAATCGGGATAACGTATTTGTGGGGCAGAAGAAACTACAATAATTTTCTTGGGTTCTAATCTATCCATCATTGTTAGAATACTTTTTTGCAAAGTAGTGCCTCGCACAATACTATCGTCTATAATTACCAGATTGTCTTGTGGCTTTACCACACCGTACGTCACATCATAAACGTGGGCAACCAAGTCGTCTCTACTACTATCTTCTGTAATAAAGGTTCGTAATTTTGCATCTTTTACCGCAATTTTTTCTGTACGTAAACGGCGCGATAAAATTTCGCTTAAACGGTCATTAGTTAAATTTTCTTTTTCTTCTAGAATAGCTTCATTTTTTTGTCGGTTTAATTCGTCTTGCGCCGCTTCTACCATTCCGTAAAAAGAAGTTTCTGCCGTATTAGGAATAAAAGAAAATACAGAGTTTACCGTATCATGATTTATAGCCTCTAAAACATCTGGCATAATAAATTTCCCCAAATTTTTGCGCTCTTCATAGATTTCTGCATCGCTTCCGCGGGAAAAATAAATACGCTCAAAAGAACACGCTTTGCGTTCTAGAGGTTCTATTATTTTTTTTATTGTAGTGTTCCCATTTTTTTCGGTAATTAATGCGTGGCCGGGTTCTAACTCTTTTACATCTTTAAATTTGACATTAAAAGTAGTTTGAATTACCGGTCGTTCTGAGGCCGTTACCACAATCTCATCGTCTTTATAATAATATACAGGACGTATGCCAGATGGGTCGCGCAGCACAAAAGAATCTCCGTGGCCCAACATTCCCGCTATAGCATAACCGCCGTCCCAGTCTTTAGAGGACTTTCTTAATATTTTGGCCAAGTTTAGCTTTTCTACTATATGGGGCGAAGCCTCTCGTTTACTGTAACCTTTCTTTTTAAGTTTTTTGTATAATTTGTTTACTTCGGCATCTAAAAAATGACCTATTTTTTCCATTACCGTGACCGTATCTGCTTTTTCTTTAGGATGTTGTCCTAGCTCTACTAATTTATTAAATAGCTGAAAAACATTGGTCATATTAAAGTTTCCTGCAACAATAAGATTTCGATGCATCCAATTGTTTTGGCGTAAAAACGGATGCACATTTTCTATGCTGTTTTTCCCAAAAGTGCCGTAGCGTACGTGGCCTAAAAAAACTTCTCCTAAATAAGGAATATTGTTTTTTTGTAACCCCGTATTATCCGCGTACTCCGGGTGTAATTCTAGTTCTTGGTTTATTCGCTCGTTAATTCTAGCAAAAATATCTTGTATGGGTTGCGCATCGTTAGAGCGTATTCTGCTAATGTATCGTCTACCGGGCTCCATGTTTAATTTAATGCTGGCCAATCCGGCACCATCTTGTCCGCGATTGTGCTGCTTTTCCATCATCAAATACATTTTATTTAGACCATAAAAACCTGTGCCGTATTTTTCTTTATAATACTCCAAAGGTTTTAAAAGTCTAAGTAATGCAATACCGCATTCATGTTTTATAGCGTCGCTCATAATTGTTGTGTTGTTATGTCTTTACTAATAAAAACGCCCTGAAATTTCAGGGCGTGTAATTTTAGTTTAAGTCTATCTTAAATTGCGTTAAGGATTTAAAAACCTTTAGACGCTCGTCAATTTCTTCATCAGAGAGATTTAGCATTCGTTCTGTGCCAAATTTTTCTACGCAAAACGACGCTAAGTTAGAACCGTAAATAATTGCGTTTTTCATGTTTTTAAAAGAGGTGTTATTGGTTTTTGCCAAATAACCGGCAAAACCTCCTGCAAATGTATCGCCAGCTCCGGTTGGATCAAAAACTTCTTCTAAAGGCAAAGCAGGAGCAAAAAACATTTGATTGTCATGAAAAAGCAATGCGCCGTGTTCTCCTTTTTTAATAACCACAAATTTTGGACCCATTTTCTCTATTTTCCGGGCAGCTTTTACCAACGAGTATTCTCCCGAAAGCTGTCTGGCTTCTTCGTCGTTAATGGTTAATACGTCTACTTTTGCAATAACTTTCAGTAAATCTTCCAGTGCATTGTCCATCCAGAAATTCATAGTGTCTAAAGCTACCAGTTTCGGATTTTTTACTTGTTCCAAAACGCTTAATTGCACCAATGGGTGCAGATTACCCAACATTACAACTTCTGCATCTTTGTAATTTTCTGGTACTTTGGGCTGAAAATCTGCCAAAACATTTAATTGTGTGTCTAAAGTATCGCGTGTGTTCATATCGTTATGGTAACGCCCGCTCCAGAAAAATGTTTTACCTCCTTTTACAACTTCCAGACCTTCTAAGTTTACATTTCTGTCTTTTAAAAGTTGCATATAATCTTGTGGAAAATCATCTCCAACCACCGAAACAATTGCGCTGTCTACCCCAAATTTTTCGGCTGCTAAGGCAATATATGTGCCGGCGCCGCCTAATATTTTATCGGTTTTTCCAAAAGGGGTTTCTATCGCGTCAAAGGCTACGGTGCCCACAATTAAAAGCTTGCTCATGTTTGTTGTTTTTTGCAAATATAAGGTGTTTTTCAAGGAATAATTAATAGGAAGATGTTTTTTAGTACAATAGCTTAAAAATTACCAAAGAGCCTTCAAGTAGAAGGCTTGATTATTTAAACTTTACGGAAGAAAAAATTCTAAAATTTATTAGGTTTAGCTTTTCCGTAAAGCAATTTAAACTTCGCTATTTTCTGCCAAAATCTGCTGGAATTTCTCCCCAGGTCTTGGTGTTCCACTTTATAATGCGGTTTTGATAGTTGTTTTTTTGCAACCAGGTTTCGGCTCTTTTTATCAAATCAAATAGAGCTGCATTTTTGGCATTTGGTGTTAATTTAGTATTGCATTTTCTTTTGCGTACCCAAGCCATGGCGGTTTTAGAATCTGTATAAATAATATAATTGCTGTCGTTTTTTTGCAAAAAAGCGAGCCCGTGTACAATAGCCAAAAATTCGCCAATATTATTGGTGCCTTGGGCAAACGGTCCTTGTTTAAATAGTTCTTTGCCTGTTTTGGTAACCACGCCGCGATATTCCATTTTTCCCGGATTTCCGCTTGAAGCGGCATCTACGGCAATAGATTTAAAGTTTACTTCCTTTAATTTTTTGTGTGTTTGTTGTGCAGTTGTAGCTTTTGGTTTGCTTTTGTAGTCTTCAAACTTCCCGTCAAAGGCTTTTTTTGCTAATTTCAAATCGGGGAAAGCTTTGTATTGCGCGCCTTTAAAATTATCTATTTGTTCTTTGCACGCTTTCCAAGATTGATAAATGCCAGGTTGCTTGCCTTTCCAGACCACGTAGTATTTTTTGGTTTTGGCCATACTTGCTTATCGGTCTAAAAGTTTTTCGATTACTTTAGGGAAATGTTTGTGTTCCAGTTTTTTTATTTTCCGCGTAAGCGAAGTTAATGTGTCGTCTGGAGTGATTTTTACTTTAAATTGTTTTATTATTTCGCCTTCGTCATATTTCTCATTGACATAATGAAAACTTATTCCTGTTTCTGTTTCTTTATTTTCTAAAATAGCTTTGTGCACACGCTCACCATACATGCCTTTACCTCCATATTTTGGCAAAAGCGCCGGATGCACATTAATAATTTTATTAGGAAAAACCTCGATTATCTTTTCTGGCATTTTCCATAAAAATCCTGCTAGCACTATTAAATGCGGATTTGCATCTTTAAGTACATTTAAAACTTCGTTGGTTTCATAAAGTGCAGCGCGATCAAAATGCAAAGCATTTACTTCTAGATCGTGTGCGGTTTGTAAAACTTTTGCTCTAATGTTGTTAGATAATACGTGCACTACCTCTACAGCATCTGTTGCTTGAAAGTATTCTATAATATTTTTTGCATTGCTTCCTGCTCCCGAAGCAAAAATTACAATTCTTTTGGGAGAATAGGTTATATTTGTATCCAAAACGACTGAAATTAACAATTATTAAAACGTAAAAATAGTTACTCTATTTAAAATTATGTAAATTGACGCCACATTTTTGGTATTAAAACTTGTTTTAAACTAAAGTTTTTTATTTTTGCCACTTAATCAAATTTAAAAATTAAAAGATTATGTCAGACATTGCATCAAGAGTAAAAGCAATTATCGTTGATAAATTAGGAGTTGACGAGAATGAAGTTGTAAACGAAGCAAGCTTCACAAACGATTTAGGTGCCGATTCTTTAGACACCGTAGAATTAATTATGGAGTTTGAAAAAGAATTTGATATTCAAATCCCAGATGACCAAGCAGAAAACATCGCTACGGTAGGTCAAGCTATTTCGTACATTGAAGAAGCAAAAAAATAACAAGCTATAACTATGGAGTTAAAGCGAGTAGTAGTTACAGGTTTAGGTGCATTAACCCCAATTGGTAACAATGTTGAAGAATATTGGGACGGGTTGGTAAATGGTAAGAGTGGGAGCGCTCCCATAACCTATTTCGATACCGAAAAATTTAAAACGAAGTTCGCTTGTGAAATTAAAAACTTTGACTTCAAATCGTATTTTGACCGCAAAGAAATTAGAAGGTTAGACAAATTTGCTCAATATGCTTTAATAGCTTCTGATGAGGCTATAGCCGACTCTAAAATAGATTTAGAGACAGTAAATAAGCATCGTGTTGGGGTAATTTGGGGCGCCGGAATTGGTGGCTTGGAAACATTTCAAGAAGAAGTGAAGAATTTCGCAAATGGAGACGGAACTCCTCGTTTTAACCCTTTCTTTATTCCCAAAATGATAGCAGATATTGCTCCTGGTAATATTTCTATCAAACACGGCTTTATGGGGCCCAATTACACAACGGTTTCTGCGTGCGCATCTTCTGCTAATGCAATGATAGACGCTCTCAATTATATAAGATTGGGATATAGCGATGTAATTGTAAGCGGAGGGAGCGAGGCTGCCGTCACACAAGCCGGTATGGGTGGTTTTAATGCCATGCACGCTCTATCTACCAGAAACGAAGATATGGAAAAAGCTTCCAGACCTTTTGATGCCACTAGAGATGGTTTTGTTTTGGGAGAAGGTGCCGGAGCTCTTATTCTAGAAGAATATGAGCACGCTAAGGCAAGAGGAGCAAAAATTTATGCAGAAATAGTTGGCGGCGGAATGTCTTCTGACGCTTACCATATGACAGCGCCACATCCGGAAGGAACAGGTGTTGTTGCAGTTATGGAAAACTGTCTGCAAAATGCCGGTCTAAAACCCGAAGATGTAGATGCCATTAATACCCACGGTACTTCTACGCCTCTAGGGGATGTTGCAGAACTAAAAGCGATTAAAAAAGTTTTTGGCGAACACGCAAAATCTATAAATATCAACTCTACCAAATCTATGACAGGTCACTTATTAGGTGCTGCAGGAGCTATAGAGGCAATTGCTTCTATTTTGGCTATGCGCGATAATATTGTGCCACCTACTATTAATCACGAGGTAGCAGACGAGAATATTGATCCGGAATTGAATTTGACCCTAAATAAAGCGCAAAACCGCGAGGTGAATATTGCTATGAGCAATACTTTTGGTTTTGGAGGGCATAATGCTTGTGTTTTATTTAAAAAATTGGGCGAGTAAACCCGCTTTTTATGAGCCTTATAAGTAATATATTAAGTTCCCGTTCTAAAAAGGACGGGAATTTTTTTTCGGCTATTCAAGATATTATTGGTTTTAAACCCAAAACCATAAAACCTTATGAACGCGCTTTTATTCATCGTTCTTTAAATAAAAAAGACGAGCACGGGAACGCATTAAATTATGAACGTTTAGAATTTTTGGGAGATGCGATGCTTAGCTCTATCATTGCAGCATATTTGTTTGATGAAGTGCCAGAAGGTAATGAAGGTTATCTTACTAAAATGCGCTCTAAAGTGGTGAGTAGAAAGCACCTTAATGAACTGGGGAAAGACCTAAATTTACTAAAATTTGTAAAAACCAATTTACCAAAAGAGCATTTTGGCGAGAATATTCATGGTAATCTTTTTGAGGCTTTGGTAGGTGCTATTTATCTAGATCGTGGTTATAAATATTGCGAAAAATTTATTTATTCTCGAGTAATCAAGCCTTATGTAGATATTGAGCAGCTAGAAGGGAAAATTATAAGCTATAAGAGTTTATTGATAGAATGGTGCCAAAAAGAAAAAAAAGATTTTAATTACGAAATTTACGAAGATACTGGCAAGGCAGAAAATAAACATTTTGCCGTAAAATTATGGATTGATGGTAAAGTTGTGGCCAAAGCCAGAGCAACTTCCAAGAAGAAAGCGGAAGAAAAGGCATCTAAAAGAAGTTATTATGCGCTGCAAACCCATATAAATACCAGTCATTAAATTGTAAATTTTACTATAACTTAACAACATTGTGCCGGTTTTTGTTCGTAGATAAATGTATCTTTATTGGCAAGAATATGAGGTAATATGGCAGTAAATAAACTTTTCTTAACAGATGTATATAACGATGACTATAAGCTTATAGCAATCCATTCCTCTTTAGAAGCTTATAAATTGGCTTTTTTTATTAATCAGTATCTAGAAATACAACTTAAGCGTGAAGAAGTAGATGTAGATTTTACCCACGAACACTCTATTGGCTTTTATCCGCTTTATTACCATTATTGCACAGCTACCGGATGCGATTTTAATTTGGTAGCTAATAAATGTAGAGCTAATGCTACCAATTTACAAAGCAATGGTAGTTTATTTCCAAAATCTGGAAGTGCTCAACTTACCTATCTAGTGCCGGAATATAAATGGGCAGACTTTTTTTTCAAAATAGACGACTTTTCCAAATTGGTAAATGTGCCATCTCTTGTAGAAAAAATTAATACCATTAAGCAAGTTGTAACTGCTTATGAAGTAGTTACCTCTACTTTAAAATCTAAACAAAATTTAATCTTTAACTAATACTAATGCAAACGCAAAAAAAAACAAAGATAGTAGCTACTTTAGGACCTTCTACCAGCAAAAAAGAGGTTTTAAAAGCAATGTTGCAAGAAGGCGTAAATATCTTTAGAATAAATTTTTCGCACGCCAATTATAAAGACGTACAACAAAAAATTAAAATTATACGAGAGCTTAACGAAAAGTATAATTTTAATGCTGGAATATTAGCAGATTTACAGGGGCCAAAATTGCGAGTAGGAATGATGAAAGAAGAAGTGGTGGTTTCTAAAGGAGACCGTATACGTTTCTTAACCGGAGAAGAATTTGAAGGCAACGCGCAAAAAGTGTATATGAATTATGATGCTTTTCCTAACGATGTAAATCCTAAAGAACACATTTTACTAGATGATGGAAAGCTCATTTTTGAAGTAATAAGTACTAATCGAAAGAATGAAGTAGAAGCTAAAGTAATTCAAGGCGGTCCACTGCGCTCTAGAAAAGGTGTAAACTTACCCAATACTAATATTACTTTACCAGCTTTAACAGAAAAAGATGTAGAAGATGCCATTTTTGCTATCCAGCAAGAAGTAGATTGGCTGGCATTGAGTTTTGTAAGACGATCAGACGATTTGAAGGTGCTTCAAAAAATTATAGAAAAGCACGGTACGCATAAAATTCCTATTATAGCAAAAATAGAAAAACCCGAAGGCGTAAAAAATATAGATGAAATTATAGCGTTCTGTGACGGAATTATGGTAGCGCGCGGAGATTTAGGCGTAGAAGTTCCGGCTAATGAAGTACCGTTAATTCAAAAGGAATTGGTGTTAAAAGCTAAAAAATCTAGAATACCCGTTATTATAGCTACACAAATGATGGAAACTATGATTACCAGTCTAACTCCAACTAGGGCAGAAGTAAACGATGTAGCCAACTCTGTTATGGATGGAGCCGATGCGGTAATGCTTAGCGGAGAAACTTCGGTTGGGAAATATCCTGTAGAAGTAATTCAGAAAATGACGCAAATTTTAAAAAGCGTAGAAAACTCTAATTTAATAAACGTACCACACGACCCGCCCAATATTATTACCAAACGCTACTTAACGAAATCTGTATGTTACCACGCCTCATTAATGGCCAACGAGATAGATGCCAAAGCAATTTGTACGCTTACTAACTCTGGCTATACGGCGTTTCAAATTAGCGCTTGGCGACCAAAAGCACATATTTTAGCATTTTCTTCTAACCGCCGAATTTTAACCCAGCTAAGTCTGTTATGGGGCGTTAATGCTTATTATTACGATAAATATGTTAGTACAGACGAAACGGTAGAAGACGTAAACCAAATTGCGTGCGATAAAAATTTTGTGACTAAAGGCGATTATATTATTAATTTGGCAGCCATGCCCATCGCAAATAAAGGAATGGTAAATACCTTACGGGTTACAGAAATAGAGTAATTGCATTAATAATTTCCCTTTACGGAAAACATAAAACGCATATATTTTGTAGATGCCAAATAACTCTAGAGCGATAAGCCATTGTAATAAATAAAGAAGCGAAGATTTCTCAAAGTATGAAAAAAGTAATTTATAAATTCTTGGCTCTACAAGGAGCTTTAATGGTGGTAATCTATTTTGTGGTAGATTACTATTTTTTCAATAAAGGCCACAATTTTATAGAAAGTTTGATTACTGCTGTCTTGTTTTCGTTGGTTTTACTTTTTGTTTTTCCGCTGGTTTTAAAACTTTTCGGAAAGTTACGCAAGCAAAAAAATTATACTTTGCAAGAAGGAGAAAAGTTACTATTGCAAGCAGAGGTTGCAATACCAGCCTATATGTCTGTGCAGAAAACCTACTTGAAGCTTACCAACAAACATTTACTATTTTTACAAGGCAGAGAAGAACAAGTCTACCCTTATAATAAAGTGAAATTGGTAGATAACAGAAACTTGTTAAATAGTGAAGAGCACACTTTTTATTTAAGTTTAGATACAAGAAAAAACATTTTATTTATAACCAACCACAAAGAAAAAATTTTAAAAATCTTGCGTTCTAAAATTTAGAAGTTAAACTTTAATTGTTGGTAAGTATCTTTTCTCTCGTTTTTATCTTGGAGATTGGTATTTAAATTAGATAAAGACAAACCCAATAATCGGACAGAATTTTTTAATTTTTCTTGGTATAAAAGTTCCTTTGCAATTTCTAAAAAAGCCTCTTTAGAGGCAACAAAATGTTCTACGGTTTTACTTCTGGTCTGTATACTAAAATCGCTATATTTTAGTTTTAAAGTAATGGTTTTCCCTGCCAATTGCTGTTTTTTAAGACGGTTTTCTACTTCCGTTGCAATATGTTCTAATTTTTCTAAGATATAAATTTCAGAAGATATATTTTCCGTAAAGGTGCGTTCTGCACCCAAAGATTTTCTAATGCGGTGCGGTTTTACTTCACTCAAATGTATACCGCGTACTACATTATAATAATGCTTACCGCTTTTGCCAAATTGCTTTTCTAAGAAATCTAACTCTTTTTTCTTTAAATCTGCCCCGGTAAAAATTCCCAGACTATACATTTTTTGTGCGGTAACTTTTCCTACGCCGTGAAATTTTCTAATTTCCAGTTTCTCTAAAAATGCTGCTACCTCTTCCGGATGCACGGTTTTTTGTCCGTTTGGTTTATTAAAATCGCTGGCAATTTTAGCAACAAATTTATTTATAGAAATTCCTGCAGAGGCATTAAGTCCTGTTTTTTCTTTTATTTCTTTACGGATTTCTTCCGCGATAAGCGTAGCACTGCCAAGGTCTTTTTTATTATGGGTAACGTCTAAATATGCTTCGTCTAAAGATAATGGTTCAACCAAATCTGTATATTCAAAAAATATAGAACGTATGCTTTTAGAAATTTCCCGGTAACGGTCAAAACGGGTTTTTACAAAAATTAAATGCGGACAAAGTTTGGCAGCCAATGCCCCGCTCATTGCACTTTTTACACCAAATTTACGCGCTTCATAACTTGCTGCTGCCACAACACCGCGCTTGCTTCCGCCGCCAACGGCAATTGCTTTTCCGCGCAAATCCGGGTTGTCCAGCTGTTCTACAGAAGCGTAGAAAGCATCCATATCTACGTGAATTATTTTACGGGAATCCATTTCCCTGCAAAGGTAAAATAAGTTTTAAGATTTGATGCGCAAGAACTTGCTTTGCTACCCGCTACAAGTGTTAAATCTACGCTTTTTATAACTTATTATTTTTTTTCGTACCTTTTCTCATAACTTTCAACAGCTTGCCTATGCATCATTTTTCCTTTTCTAAACTCCTATATTATTTTATTACTCTTTTATTTTTGGGCTTTTTAAGCGCTTGCAAAAATAATCCCGCAACAGAAAAATCTGTAGAAGAAAATATGGCCGGAATACCGTCTGTAGAAAGAGATTTTGAGACAATTAAAAGCGATGGCAAACTAAAGGTAATTACCATTTATAACTCTACGGGCTATTTTATTTATCGTGGTAAACCAATGGGTTTTGAATATGAATTGGTAGAGCAATTGGCAGAAGATTTAGGTTTGGAGTTAGAAATTAAAGTAGCCAAAGACATAGATCAGCTTTTTAATATGTTAAATAGAGGCGAGGGAGACTTGATTGCGTATGGTTTATCTATCACAGAGGCAAGAAAAAAAACTATACAATTTACGCAACCATTATATCTCACACATCAAGTTTTGGTACAAAAAAAGCCTGCCAACTGGCGGCGTTTACCACGCTATAAAGTAGAGCGGCAACTTATTGGAGATCCTGTAGATTTAATTGGCGAAACCGTTTATGTGCGTAGAAATTCATCTTATTTTGAGCGACTAAATAACCTTGAAGAAGAAATTGGTGGTAGCATTAACATAAAAACCCTTCCGGGGAAGAAAACTACAGATGAAATTATAAAATTGGTGGTAGATGATAGTATAGAATACACCATTGCAGATTATAACGTGGCGTCTATTAACCAAACTTATTATCCTATTTTAGATATTGAAACAGAGATAAGCTTTTCGCAAAGAGTAGCTTGGGGCGTAAGGAAAAAGTCGCCGGTTTTAACCAAAAAAATTAATCAATGGATCAAAAACATCAAGAAAAAAGACTTTTATTATGTGGTTTACAACAAATATTTTAAAAATAAGAAATCATACCGACGTCGTATAAAAAGTGAATTTTATAGCAAAAACGAAGGTAAGATAAGCGTTTATGATGCTGCCATAAAAGCCAATGCCCAAAAGTTAGGTTGGGATTGGCGATTGCTTAGTTCTTTAGTATATCAAGAATCTAGATTTAAACCAACAGAAAAATCTTGGGCCGGCGCAGGTGGCTTAATGCAAATTATGCCTGCTACCGCCAAAGATTTGGGAGTGGCCAATGTAAACAACCCTACCGAAAATCTGCGTGCCGGCAGTCTTTATCTTAAGCAAATGCAAAGTAAATTTGAAAAAGTTACAGATAGTGTTCAAAAAATAAAATTTACGATGGCGGCATATAATGCCGGCTTGGGTCACGTACGCGACGCCCAACGACTAACCAAAGCTGCAGGAGAAAATCCGCTGCAATGGGATGACCACGTAGAAGATTTTATGCTAAAGTTAAATTCTAGAGAATATTATTCACGACCAGAAGTAAGATACGGTTTTGTGCGTGGGAGAGAACCCTTTTTGTATGTAAAAGAAATATTTTTGCGCTATGAACATTATAGAAAATTAATACCACTAGAACCCTCACCCGAACAAGAAATTTAAATAATTATGCAGGAAATTGAACGTAAATATTTGGTAAAATCTAATGTATATAAAGAGCTTGCACACACTTCTTTTTCAATTATACAAGCCTATTTAAATTCTCATCCAGAGCGTACTACCCGTATTCGTACAAAAGGAGAGCAAGCTTTTATAACGGTAAAAGGAAAATCTTCTGCAGATGGTGCTTCTAGATTTGAGTGGGAAAAAGAAATTGAACTTAGTGAAGCAAAAGAGCTTTTAAAACTTTGCGAAAAAGGAAAAATAGAAAAAACCAGGTTTTTGGTAAAAAATGGAAATCATACCATAGAGGTAGACGAATTTTACGGAAATAATAAAGGGCTAACCCTAGCAGAAATAGAACTCAACTCTGCAGACGAAAGCATAAATGTTCCCGATTGGCTTGGTAAAGAAGTTACCGGAAAACCGGAATATTATAATTCCGCTATAGCGAAAAACCCTTATAAAAATTGGTAGATTAAAAGGTTATAAAAAAAGAGCTTTCTACAATTTCTTGTAAGAAAGCTCTTTTAACACTAACCAAAAAAAATCAATCAAAAAATCATCTTCTATTGCCAACCACCACCTAGCGCGCGGTATAAATCTACCATAGAATTTAGTCGGTTATACTTGGCATCTATTACACCCAATTGAGAATTTAAAGCATTTTCTCTTGCTGTTAATACTTCTAAATAATTGGCTAAGCCGTTGTTTAGTAGCTCTTCAGAATAGTCTGTGGCATTTTTATATGCTTGGTATTCTTTTTCTTTTAAATCTATCTTTTGCGAAGCTGCTTTGTAAGAATACATAGCGTCAGAAACTTCTTTGCTGGCTTGCAAAATAGATTCTCTAAAACGCAGCCTTGCTTGTTCTTGTTGTGCTTGCGCTACTTCAAACTGGGTGCGTATTTGTCTTTTATTAAAAATTGGTTGCGCAATGCCCGATACAATGTTGGCAAAAAGCGAATTTGCATTTAGCAAATTATCTAATTCTAAACTTTGAAAACCACCACTTGCAGAAATAGTTAACGATGGGTAAAAGTTACTTCGTACCACGTTGGTCATTTCAAAAGCATTTCTATAGGCATATTCGGCAGCCATTACATCTGGTCTGTTACTAAGCAATTGTGCCGGTACACCGGTATTTAAATCTAACATGATTTTTTGCTCTTCCAACTCTGTACGCGGAATAAACATAGGTGCTTCTCCTAATAAAATAGATAAGCTGTTTTCTAGTAACCTGGTTTGCTTTTGTAAATCTACCAAAATTGCTTGGGCGGTATAGAGTTGAGCTTCTGTTTGTTGCACACCAACTTCTGTCACGTTACCTGCCTCTTTTAAGGCTTTTGTAGTTTCTAAACTGTTTTGGCGGTTACTAATGGTTTCTTCGGTAACTTTTATCTGTTCGTCTATAGCTAATAATTGGTAATATATAGAGGCTACATTGGCAATTAAACGGGTTTTTACAGCTTTGTGTGCTGCTACACTTTGTAAATAGTTGGCTCCAAATGCTCGTTTTTGACTTCTTATTTTTCCCCAAATATCAGCTTCCCAAGATAAGTTGGCAGCCAATTGGTATTGGTCTGAAGAATTACTTAAGAAAGAACCTAGCTGGCTGTTTTCTGAGTTTTCTTGGTGTGTCCACT
Source organism: Haloflavibacter putidus (assembly GCF_006546625.1). Taxonomy (GTDB): domain Bacteria; phylum Bacteroidota; class Bacteroidia; order Flavobacteriales; family Flavobacteriaceae; genus Mesonia; species Mesonia putida. Next base: position 213,512 of record NZ_VIAR01000001.1, on the reverse strand, counting down.
GCGCATTCACGCCTAGAGTCGGAAAATAACCGGCTTTGCCTTGTTTTAAATAGGCTTCTGCAGCCATAATTTGCTGTATAGCCACCCGAATATCTATATTGTTTTGCAAGGCCGTCTCTACGTGACCTTGCAAAACATCATCTTCAAAAATTTCCCGCCAAGAGATAGTTGCCATCGTAAGACTATCTGTAGGAATTTCGTCTGTTCTATAATTTGCTTCTTCTACCACTTGAGGTTTTTCGTACTCTTTTGCGGCAAAACATGAGACCAACAAAAAAGGTAACGCGCCCGTAAATAAAATGGTATATATTCTGTTATTTTTCATTACTTGTTAGTTTCTGATATTTGATTTGTCTCCTTTTTTTCTACTGCTTCCGGTTTACCGGAAACTTTTTCTTGCAAGTATTCAAAGAAAATATAAAGTATAGGAATTATAAAGACTCCCAGAATAGTACCAATTAGTAAACCTCCTACAGCACCGGTGCCAATAGAGCGGTTACCTTCGGCTCCAATTCCGCTTGCAAAAACCAATGGTAATAGACCAATAATAAATGCTAGTGAGGTCATTAAAATAGGGCGTAATCTAACTTTTGCACCATCTAAGGCAGCATCTACAATACTCATGCCTTCCCTTCTTCTTTGCATAGCAAATTCAACAATAAGAATAGCGTTTTTTGCGAGTAGACCAACCAACATAATTAATGCAATTTGGAAATAAATATTTGCTTGTAATCCCATTAAATTGGTAACCAGATATGCTCCCATTACCCCAACAGGTAAAGAGAAAAGTACTGCAAAAGGAATAAAATAACTCTCGTATTGTGCAGATAGAATAAAATAAACAAAGACAATACTTAGCAAAAATATAAATAAAGCTTGCGAGCCGGCATTTACTTCTTCTCGTGTTAAACCGGAATAATCTATCCCAAAATCACTAGGTAATTTTGCTGCCTCTTGTTGAAGCGCTGCAATTGCATCTCCAGAAGAATAACCCGGCGCCGAAGCACCACTAATACTGGCAGAGTTAAAAAGGTTAAATCTAGTAACCTGCTGCGGACCGTATACGCGGTTTAATTCTATAAATTCTGTAATAGGAGACATTTCGCCACTAATGTTTCTTACGTACATAGCATTTAAATCTGCTTTTTTTGCCCGGTCTTCCGGTAAAGCTTGTATGTAAACGCGATATTGTTTACCATATCTAGAAAAATCTGCTGCATAAATACTACCTATATAACCTTGTAGGGTACCAAAAATATCGCTAACAGATACACCGGCTTCTTTGGCTTTAGGAATATTAATATCTAATTGGTATTGCGGGTAGTTGGTGTTAAACGAACTTTGTGCGTAAAGAATTTCGGGTCTACCGGATAAAGTGGCCAAAAATTCTTGTGATTTTCTATCGAGTTCTTTAAAACTACCACCACTGCGGTCTAACAATTGAAATTCAAATCCTGCCGAAACTCCAAAACCGGGTATACTTGGCGGAGCAAAGAAAATCATTTCTGCACCGGGTATTTGTGCACCAATACCAAACAATTTTCCGGTAATGGCTTCCGCCGAAACCTCATCGCCTTCTCTTTCTTCCCAAGGCGCCAAACGTATAAAGGCAATAGCAAAGTTACTTCCTTGTCCGCTAATTAAACTAAAACCATTTACTACGGTAACACCGGTAACGCCGTCTAGTTGGTTTACCCTTGTTTTTAAATTGTTAGTAATAGCAACTGTACGGTCTAATGTAGCTCCGGCCGGCAATTCTATATTGGCAAAAAGCACTCCACGATCTTCGTTAGGAACAAAACCGGTTGGTGTTTTTTCTACCCCATAGTAAATTCCGCCCACGGTTAATAAAATTACTACCGGAGTAATCCATTTATGTTTGTATAAAAACGATAAACTGCTTACGTAGCGATTGGTGGTTGTCTCGAAAGCAGTGTTAAACCTGCTATAAAATTTCTGTAACCAACTCTTGTTTTTGTCTTTTTCTTTCTCGTGCTGAGGTTTTAAAAATAGAGCACAAAGCGCAGGACTCAAAGTCAAAGCATTTACTGCCGAAATTGCAATAGCCACAATTAGGGTAATCCCAAATTGCTCATAAAAAACCCCTGTAGGACCGGTTATAAAAGTAACCGGAATAAATACCGCGGCCATTACCAAAGTAATAGAAATAATAGCTCCGGTAATTTCATCCATTGCGGTTCGCGTGGCAGAAAGTGCCGAGTCTGCACCTTCTTCTAACTTAGCGTGTACGGCCTCGACGACGACAATGGCATCATCTACCACAATACCGATAGCCAATACTAAAGCGAACAAGGTTAATAGGTTGATAGAATAACCAAATAGGTTAAGGAAAAAGAACGTACCAATAATAGAAACCGGTACGGCAATAGCCGGAATTAAAGTAGACCTAACATCTTGTAAAAAGATAAATACTACAATAAATACCAAAATAAATGCTTCTATTAAAGTAGTAATTACTTTACTGATAGAAGCCTCCAAAAACTCATTGGAATCTAAGTTGATATAAACTTCTAAGCCTTCCGGGAAATCTTTTTCTGCGGCATCCAGCTTTTCGTGTATTTGCTGAATAATCTCTTGCGCGTTAGATCCTGGAGTTTGGTAAACCGCCATATTAATTGCAGGATAACCGTTGGTAGTTGCGTGCGTACTATAACCTTCAGCATCTAATTCTACATCGGCAACATCAGATAAACGCAAATACTCTCCTTGGTCTAAAGCTTTTATAACAATACTTCTGTACTGATCTTCGGTTTTAAAACGACCGCTGTATTTTACTACATATTCAAAAGCTTCTGCGTTGTTTTGACCAATAGATCCTGCAGCTGCTTCCAAACTTTGCTCGTTAATAGCTTTGGTAACATCAGATGGTATTAAGCCATAAGCTTTTAATTTTTCCGGTTTTAACCAAATTCGCATGGCATAGGTTTTACTACCAAAAACAGATACATCTCCAACCCCGTTAATACGTTTTAACTCCGGTAACAAATTAATGTTCAGGTAGTTTTGTAAGTAAGTCGAGTTGTATTCTTCGTTTTTAGAAAGCACCGCCAAGAACATCAAAGCACTGGTTTGCTGCTTTTGGGTAATTACCCCAGATTGGGTTACTTCTCGCGGTAATAAAGGATTTGCCCTGGCTACACGGTTTTGCACGTTTACCGCTGCAATATCGGGATCATAACCTTGTTTAAAGAAAACCTGAATTTGCGCCCGACCGCTATTACTGGCAGTAGAAGTAATATAATCCATTCCTTCTACCCCATTAATTTGTTCTTCTATAGGAATAATTACACTCTCTAGAACCGTTTCTGCGTTAGCACCCGGATAATTTGCTGTAACTTGTACAGTTGGCGGGGCAATATCTGGATATTGCGAAACCGGTAAACTGGTAATACCAAGTATACCTAAAATTACTATGATAATTGAAACAACCGTCGATAAAACAGGTCGTTCTATAAATTTCTTTAACATGAGAATTATATATTTTTATTTAAAAACAGGCTTAATAGGTTGCGCAACACTATCAAATGGTACAGGCTGCGGTTTTATGGGCGCATTGTTACGCAACTGTCCTACACCTTTTGCAACAAACTTTTCTCCTTTTTTAATACCAGATTTCACTACAAGAAAATTATCTACCCGGGTTGTAATCTCTATAGGTTTGTTCACTGCAAGCGTATCGCCTTGTATTCCGTAAACATATACACGACCTTGTCGCTCAAAACTGGAAATTTCTGGAATAATTAAAGCATTTTCATACGTTTCAGGAATTAAAACACTACCACTGTTTCCGTTGCTTAAAATCCTATTTGGATTAGGAAATTGTGCCCGAAAGCTTACAGTTCCTGTTTTAGGGTTAACTTGGCCAGATACAGTTTCTATTTTTCCCTTCTCCTTATAGATTTCTTCGTTGGCCAAACGTAATTTAACCAGCGGAAAATTGGCTAATTTTTCTTCAATATCTTTTCCTTCTGCTTCGCTCAAAAAGTTAAGGTATTCTTTCTCATTCATGCTAAAGAAAGCATAAACCTTATCGGTTTGTGAAACGGTGGTTAACACATCATTAGGGCTTACCAACGCACCATTTCTATGGTTTATAGACCCAATATAACCGTCTACAGAACTTTTTATGTTTGCATAGTCTATATTAGCGGCTACACTATTATAACTGGCTTTTGCTTGTGCAAGCTTTGCTTTGGCAGTTTCTAATTGCACTTGACTTATAATTTCTTTTTCTACGAGTGGTTTTAACTTGTTTACCTCAACTTGTGCCGCATTTACATTGGCTTTTGCAGCTTCTGCATCTTGACTTAAACTTTCTGTTTCTAGTTTAAAAAGCATTTGCCCTTTTGTTACTTTTTGGCCTTCGTCTACCAAAACATCTGTGATGTAACCTTGTACTTTAGGACGTATTTGGCTATTTATAACACCTTCTACACTGGCAGGATAACTCTCATATCCGGTAACAGTTCTGGTTACCGTCTCTGTTACCGGAAACGGTTTTGGCCCTTGGGTTTGCTGTCTTCCTTGTGCTTGATCGCCGCAGGAACTTAAGGATAAAGCAAAAATTACTATAATGCTTAGGATAATATTTCTCTTTTTCATGGTTGTTTCTATTGTGTATCTTGTATTTCTGAAATTTTCTTAAGGGTATTCTGTAAATTTTTTTGCTGATTTTTTAAAAACTCACGGTATAAAAGCCGTACTTGAAATTTGTGGTTAGACTCTTTTTCATCACCTTGGTTAAATTCGTCTATCAACTCCAAAACCTCTAATTCTTTCTCTACTTTAGAAAGATTGTCATTTAAAGCCAACTTTAAATGGTTTCTGCTTGCTCTAAAATACCGACGTCTATCGCCCGGCTTTGTGAAGTAATCTATAATTTTAAGCTGCAACAAAAGATTAATATTGGTAGATATAGAACTTTTGCTGGCACAAGTAATGTTGGTTATGTCTTCAAAACTTAAATCTTCTGAAGGCGATAAAATCAACAATCCTAAAATACGTGCTGCTAGCGGCGATAAATCCATTTCCTTTTCAAAATGAATACCTATGCGCTCTATAAGTTTTCTTTTTTTCTCTGTACAATTAGTCATTTTCACTTTTTCTTCAAATCGAGTGCAAAAGTACACTTAGTTCGTATATAACCGAACAAACTAAACATAAAAAAGTGTTAAAGGTTTATCAACAAATATCAGGAAGTTTCCTTATGGGGAATTTTTATCTGCTAAGCGCAAGCAATCAGCAATTTAGAAGCTTTATTTTTCTCTTTCTATTCGTATGCGTTGTTGTATCTTATTTCCTGCCTCGTCTATAACCGTTAAACGACGCAAGCCCGAAGCAGGAGAAAGGTACTTTTCATGAAAGTTTTGGGTGCTGCCCAGGTAGGTGTTATCCAAATACCAATAAACACGAGTTTGCGGAGAACGATGTATCAGTTTTAAAACAAGCGGATTACTTTCTTCTTTGAAATTTTTAGGTAAAATTATGCTGGTGTTTTTTTTGGGGTAGATAAATTGCATAACCGCGCTATCTTCTCTAGAACAACCATCTTTAAACGACGGAATTTCTTTATAACCGGGATGTTCTTCGGCATAATAGTGAGCCATTATGGGCGGCAAGACAAACCAGTTTTTAAAACGCATGTTTTCTAAAGAATAGCAAGAAGCATTTACTCTAAAATTTTCTTCAGTATCTAAAATAATTTGTTGATGATACCCACAGGTCTGCGTCTGTTTGCCACGAATAGGAATTAATTCTTTTGTGGTGTTTTCACAATAAATTCCGGCTAAATCACCACTTTTGTTGCAAATAGTTGCTTGTTCTAAATCATCGTGCGGTACTTGAAAATTTCCGCCGAAAGGCAATTTCTTAAAGACATCAAAAAGTAAAGGTGCCGCAGCTTGTACGCCAGTAAGTCCGGGTCTTCCCTCACCATCTGCATTTCCTGCCCAAACACCAACCGCATATTTTGGAGTAACGCCAACTGCCCAAGCATCTTTAAAACCATAACTGGTGCCCGTTTTCCAAGCAATAGCTTGATTGCTGCTAAAAAACTCCCAATTACGTTCTTCTTCGGGTCGGTTTACATTTTGTAGGCTTTTTAAGGTGTGATAAATACTTCCTGCAGAAAACACTGATGGCAATGCGATTTTTTTACCAAAATTTGTAGTAGTATTTTTTATATAATGGGCTTTTAAAAATTCATTAGAGCGGTATTGGCTGGAGTTTTCTACATAAAAATTTAAACTCCCTGCCATAGTGGCAAAAGCATTGGTAATATCCCACAAAGAACTTTCTGCACCGCCTAAAATTAACGATAAACCATACGAATTTGCACTGCGGTTAATATCTTTTAATTTTAATTTCTGTAACAGATTATAAAATTTTGCAACACCATAATCTTGTAAAATCCTAACAAATGGCACATTAAGAGACATTGCTAAAGCTTCTCCTGCCGGCGTGGCTCCTCGATATTTCTTATCATAATTTAATGGAGCATAACCGTTAATGTTAGTGGGTACATCTTCTATCAAACTATGCGGCAAAAACTGTCCGGCATCTAAAGCGGCAGCATATAAAAAAGGTTTTAATATACTGCCGGTACTTCGCGGTTGCTGAATTATATCTACAAAAGGATCTTTTTGCGTATTTGGGGCATTACCAATATAACCAACAACTTTTCTTGTTTTTATATCTAGTACCACAACGGCCAGGTTGTGAATTTTGTTTTGTTTTAATTGTAAATAGTGCTTCTTTGCTAATTGTTGCAATTCTTTTTGCAAATTGTACGATAAAGAGGTAGTAATCTGTTTACCTCTATGTTCTTTACGGATTTTTTCTGTTAAATGCGGAGCCAGGTCGGGTAGAGCTAAAGGTTTTTGTGGCAAAGGCTCTTGCAAAGCTAATTCTAAACTTATTTTATCTATAACTTGATTTGCGTGTAATTTATGTAATAATCGGTTTCTTTTTTTTCGCAGAATTGCTTCGTTTTTTCCCGGAAAAATTAAGGCCGGCGCGTTAGGTAAAACGGCTAAAGCTGCTGCTTGTCCCCAACTTAAATCTTTTGCCGGAATGCCAAAATAACGCCAAGCTGCGGTTTCCAAACCAACCACATTTCCGCCGAAAGGTGCATAAGAAGCATATAGATTAAGAATTTCTTTTTTAGAAAAAGCTACCTCTAGCCGGGTTGCTTGCACCAGTTCTATACCTTTTTCAAGATAAGTACGATTTTGGTTTTTCCGCGAAAGCCTAATTACCTGCTGCGTTATTGTACTTCCGCCACGACGTTTATTTGTAGTGATATTCTGCCAAAAAGCTTTTGCTATTGCCACGGGATTAAAGCCAGGATGTTGGTAAAAATATTCGTCTTCAAAATAAAGTAAACACTTGGCAAATCTTTTTGGCACGTGGCTTGTTTCGGGAAATCGCCATTGACCGTCTCTGGCAATGCGTCCACCTAAAAATAAGCCTTCTTTGCTTTTTACAACGGTAGAGGTTGGCGCGGTAAAAAGCTGCTGCGGAAGACAAAACCACCAAACGCCAAAAGCAAGTAAAATACCAAGTAGTACAAACCGGTATTTTTTAAGAAATTTAAATAATTGTTTTTTTTGTGCTTGCAAAATTAGTAGAAGATTTTTAAAACTTCTTAAGGTTTTACTCTATTACCTTTACCCAAACTCCATTATTACGGGCAAAATAGTTATTATCGTACATGGCTTCTGCTTGCGTTCCCGGCAAATAATAGTTGCCCAAATAGGAAGCGTTTAGCTTTACGCGGAAGGTTTTTGTTTGTTTTTTATCCAAATCGAAATAAAAACTCACCCTATCATCCCGAATGTCTTTATACGTATAATTGGTGTTTTGCTCGTTTCCAAAATTGGTAAATCCGGTATTTACAATTTCCCATCCACTTGGAAAAAGTTGTGTTAATGCTACGTCTTTAATAGCGTCTAATCCGGTATTGGTAATTGTTATTTTTGACGTAATTTCTGTGCCTTGGCGTAAATTTTTAATGTTTAGTTTGCTGCCTTCTGCATCTACAAACTGTGTTTTTACTTGCAAATTGCGTTGTTCTTGTAATTCTTTTCCAACCGGTAACTTCCCGCTTTGGGTCAAGGTTACAAAAACCATCTGATTATTATGATTTGTCAGGTTTAATTTATTTTCGTCTGCTTTCAAGTGGAGCTTTTTACTAACCAAACTTTTATCAGATTTAGCATTAAATTCTTTTCCATTTAGGATATAGCCCACATTTATAGCTTTTTCATCTTGTTTTACTGCCATTTTAGATAACGCCAACAAGGCATAGGCCGTTTCTTGCGTGCTGTACCATTTTTGCGAAGACAAGCCTTTGGCTAAAGATTGTGCCAATTCTAGCTGATTTTTGTCTTCTAATAAAACCAAAGTTTCTAATGCCATTGCTTTGTTTCTAAATGCAGAACCGTAGGTAAACTTATTGTTTTTACTTTCGTCAAAATTAATATTGGTTGTAGAACGTAAATCGTTGGCAATATCTTTTTTACCATTTTGAGCATAGGCAGCAGCCAGACGCCATTTTGCAGCTGTGTTCATCTCATTAGATTCGCGCAAACGGTTCATTGCGGCCAATGCCGGTTGTCCTGCCAAAGCTAGAGTATATAAACGGTAAGCCTGATTTAGACTACTGTTATACGATGTATACGAATTACGCCAATGTTGGGCTTTACGTTTTTGGTGAGACAACCAATTAGAAAGCAAACTTACCGGCAAAACATAACCTTTCTGTTTGGCTTCCAGCATAAAATGTCCCGCATAAGTAGTAGACCAATCGTCTGGAGAATTACCTCCTGGCCAATACGCAAATGCGCCCGAAGCTAATTGATAATCGTTTAATTTTTGTAAAGTACTTTCTATGTTTTCTTTAATTTCTTGTTTTTTATCATAGGTAATTTCTGCCAAATCGTTGAGGTATAATTGTGGAAAAGCACCAGAAATAATCTGTTCTAAACATCCGTGCGGATAATTGATTAAAAAATCTAAACGCTTCTCCAAATTAATTGGTGGTAAAGTAGAAACTACAAGATTGGCGCTATTACTTCCAGAAACGCCAAAAGGTGAAAATGTAAAGCTAGCCTCTTGCTCGTTTTTTAAGGCTTTAGTTTGCACTTTATGGGTTACCGGATTTGGGTTAATTACATCTATCTCTACAAAAGACTTTGCTTTTTCGCCGGCGCTTGAGGCAAAAACTTGTATGTTTTGTGGCTTACTGGCAGAATTTACTTCAAATTCAAAGTTTACAATTTGTTCGCCTACTTCGTTAAAACGTATATTTTGCTTGGTTTCTTTTAGAGGTTTTAAAGCAGCATCTGTTTTTACCTTTACCTGCACATTTTTTATCTTTTTTTCCATCGCAAAGACGGTTACCGGCAGCGTTACTTTTTCTCCCGGCGATAATTTCCGCGGAAGCGAGGTTAATACCATCAATGGTTTTTTTACAGAAATCGTTTTTTCTGCATTTCCGTAAGCTGTATCTTCCTCATTGCCAGCAACTACCATTGCGCGTACAGAGCCTATATAATTTGGCATGTATAATTTGTGTGTTGCGGTTTTTCCGGCTTCTAAATAAAAAGGGCCTAAATAACTTACAACTGGTTTAAAACGATCTGCTTTTCTGTTTTTTGCGCCGGCAGCCAAATCTCCCCCACCAATTTCGTAAATATTGTCTACACTTCCGGTAAAAGCCCCTATCACATCATCATAAATGTCAAAGGTTTTTACGCCCAATGCCTCGCGGGCATAAAAAGCTTGGTGAATGTCGGGCGTTTTAAAACGTGTAAGATCTAACAAACCTTCGTCTACCACGGCCAACGTGTAGGTCATTGCACGGTTGTTTTTTTCAGATACCTTTACGGAATAATTCTGTTCTGGCTTTATGCTTTTAGGGAGTTGTAATTCTGGTTCTAGCTTGGTGTTTGGGTTTTCTACTAAAATTGGAATAACCCCATAAAGTCTGATTGGTAAATCGTTTTTGGTTTGTTCGTGTGCTTGCAATAACGTGATATTTACATAAATGTTGGGCGCCATTTCTTTACTTAACGGAATTTTTACTTGCGTCTCTCCTTTTTTGGTTTCTACCCATTGTTGCGATAAGACTTTGCTGCCATTTTCAATACTAATTAAAGCATTACCACCTTCTCCCGATGGAAAAGTAATAACTGCTTCTTCGCCTACTTTATAAGCTTTTTTATCTGCCGAAAAAACCAACATCTTAGCCGATTCAGATTGCGCATCAGATGGGTTTTTGTGCCAATCTTCATAAAAATAAGTTAGTTTTCCGGTGGCGTGACCAGAGGCTTCGTCTACAATTCTAATTAAGTATCTGCCGGCTTCGCGCTCGGGAATATTCAAGCTAAATGTTGCTTTACCATTAGCGTTGGTGGTTATTTCTGTTTTTTTAATTGCTCTGTGTACTTCGGCATTTTCGTAGCGGGAAAGATTGTCTTTTCCACGGTTCCACCACCAACGCCATTCTATTTTATAAGCATAAACTTTCAATTCCCGATTGGCGGCGGGTTTGGCTTCGTCGTTAAGACTAAGTACTTTAAAATTAATATCTTCTTCTGTGTTGTAGGAATCGTATTTTTCAGTTTTTGGGGTTTGCAAACCAACAAAATAGGGGTAAGGCGCTAATTTTTTTGAAATAACATCCATCGAGAAATCGCCGCCGCCTTCAAAAACTTTGGTTAGGAAATTGGCTTGTAGCATTCCCGGAGCTTTGGTGTTAAGCGGAATGTTTTTTTGAAAATTCACTTTACCGCTTTCCGAAAGTTGGGTTTCTAGAAATTTGTTTTCTATACTTTCAAAACTGCGCACCGGATCTGTAAAAATATAATTCTGGTAATTTGGGAAAGCACTGGGCGCCGGACTTAGCTCTACATTTATAGCTGCTTTTAAATTTCTGGCCGGTGCGCCGTGCAACCATTTTGCAGACAAACTGCCTTCTATCGTTTCTTCTGCTTTTAAGATTTCTTGATCAAAATCTATATTAATTTTTAAACGGTTGGGTTTTACCGTTGCTACTTTTAGGGTTTTGGTAAAATTTGCGCCACCAACACTTATTTTGGCCTCCCAATTGCCGGTAGGATCGTTTTTCTGGGTTGCGATGGGAAAATAATAAAAACCGTTTTTAGCTTTTCTTGAGGTTTTTGTTTCCCGTAAATTTTCTTCTAAAACCAACCTGCCGCGCGCGTCTGTAACAGAAAGTTGTATGGGATGTTCTTGCGGAATGGGATTTTCTTTATCGTTTAATACAAATGTTAGATGAATGCTGTCTCCGGGTCTATGAACACCACGTTCTGTATATAAAAAGCCTTTTAAACCGCGTCGTAATTCTTGTCCCGAAACATCAAACTTGCTTAACGAAAGGGCGTTGCCGCCGTCTAAATCCGCGTAAGCGTAATTATTTCCTTTTTTGGCAATAATAAAAGCTGCTTTCCGGTTGGTGGTAACTTTTGCAATGCCTTCTTGTTTGGTGGTAGCTTTTTTAATGAGCTGTTTTTGAAAATCGTACAAAGAAATTTTTACACCAATTTCCCGATTTCCTTTTAGCAAATTTGTAGTTACTACGTTATAGGTGTTTTTGTTGCTTTCTTTTACCAATAAACCAAGGTCTGACCCTAAAATATTGGTTCTGGCAAAGCGGTCTTCTTGGTAATAAGATGCGTGACACGGATTGTCTTTTTCTTGCCAATTGTAGGGTGTTTGGCGCCAGTTGTACAGCTCGTTATTCCAATATTGCTCTTCGCGATATTGCTCGTTTGGGTAAGCTTTTTCTGTTTGTACTACTGGTTTTTGCTCGTTTTTGTCTTGGTTACCGCATTTGTAGGTGCTGTAGTTTTTTCTAAAACTTATTTCTACTTGATAAACAGCACCTGGATCTGCTTTTATAAAATTAGATAAATTTATAGCGTGAGCTTGCCAGTTGCTAGTATTAAACGAGTTAGTGTTTTTTAAACGAATGGTTTTTTGCGCAATTTTTCTTCCAACTCTTCTTATATTATAGGTGTTGTATAAATTGGAAGTTTGCAGCAAAGACAAAATATTATCTTGGTAAATTTTGATAATGCGCACATCTACAGCGCGTAAGTTTACGGTTTCAAAATGTATGGGCGTGTTGGTAGATGCCGGTAAAATAACGCCTTTAGATAGCATTCTAACGGCCGGTTTTAATTCTTGAAAACCAATAAGTTCACTGAAGTTTTGCTGCAGCGTAGCGCCTTGCAGGTTTTGCAAACCGCTAAAAACTTCTACTTTTAGTTTGCCGGTTACGCGCTTTTTAGGATAAACGTGCAGAACGTTATTGTCTACTTCAAAACGTAGATTTTTTTGGTTTTCTATATTTACCAAACCCTGGAAATCTTGCTGCGGATTTATAGGATCTGAAAAATTGATAGCCAAAGAAACTTCCTCGTCTAATCTGCTGTGTATATCTACAATTTTAAAGTTGTCTTGCCCGGCTATTTTAAAGTTACGTTTACCTTTATGTTCTGCGCCAATAGGTTTCCCATTCCACGAAAGTGAAATTTGATCTTTTTGTTTTTTTCGACTTATGCTATCTATTTTAAAGTGAAAAATAGTAGACGTGGCGGCATTATTCCCCCAAGATATAGGCAAGGTTTTACCGTCTTGTTTGGCAATAAGCAATTGTTTTGCTTGTATTAAATTAATTACATCTGCGGTTTCTATTTCTCCAAATAAGTATTGTTTTTCTTTAGAGTATGATTGCAGATTACCTGTTTCTATTTTAAAATTGGGGGCAATAGTTTTAAAACTAAAAGTATACTTTTCTAAACCTTTTGGTAGGTTTCCGTAAACCTCTTTAAGGTTTATACTTAGAATGTATTTGGTGTCGGGTTTTAAGTTCTCTTTTGGTTGAAACAACAAAGTATTGCCGTTTTCTATGTACAATTTCCCGTTAATTTCAGGAGAAATGGCTATTAAGTTAGAGGGTATTTCCTGCGAAAGCTCGTATTGCGCAACTTGCTTGTTGAGTTTAATTTTAATGGGTGCCGCAACAGAATGTCTCCCGTTGGTGTGGTAACTTATATAATCTTTATACTCATAGAGATTGTCGGTTTTTTGAGTGTCATCATCTTTACAGGTAGTAAAAATAAGACTTATGATAAACAATAAGGTAAAATAATAAAAACGCATAAAACTTTTATTAAAAGAGGAAACTTAAAGGTAAGCAGAATGTTGGTGTGAAAAAACTAACTTTTACAAAAGGCTTCATTCTTCTTTAAACATGTTAATTCTCAACTCTCCGTTCACGTAGCTGGCGCGAAACATTCCTTTGGTATTAAATGGCATGCTAATGTTGCCATTTTTATCTAACGCAATCATACCGCCATTACCGCCCATTTTTGGTAGTTTTTTATAGATTACCTCTCGGGTAGCTTTTTCTAACGAAAAGCCTTTATATTCCATCAAAGCCGAAACATCGTATGCCAAAACGCCACGAATATAAAACTCTCCCCAACCGGTAGAAGAAATCGCGCAGGTTTTGTTATTGGCATAGGTTCCCGCACCAATTATGGGCGAGTCGCCAATGCGGCCCCATTTTTTATTGGCCATTCCGCCGGTAGAAGTTCCTGCTGCCAAGTTGCCTTCTTTATCTAAAGCAACACAACCTACGGTACCAAACTTAGAATTTTTAAGAAAAGGATTGTAGTTGGAAGCCTGTTTTAGAGAATCTTCTTTCTTTAAACGTTGTAGGGTTTTTAACTGCTTTGGCGTTACAAAATATCCCGAATCTACCATAGCTAAACCTTGTTGTTTTGCAAAGGCTTCTGCGCCTTCGCGTGCCAGCAAAACGTGTTTTGAGCTAAGCATAACTTCTTGCGCCAAAGCTATGGGGCTTTTTACATTTTTTACACCAGCTACTGCGCCGGCATTTAAGGTTTTTCCAGTCATTATAGATGCATCTAACTCGGCTTCTGCTTGGTTGGTGAGCACCGCGCCAACTCCGGCATTAAACAATGGCGAAGCTTCTAAAATTTGTATGGTTTGGCTTACGGCATCTACTGCTTTTCCGCCGTTTTTTAGAATTTCGTTGCCTTTAGAAATCGCTTCCTTTAGTTTATTGCGGTAAGCATTTTCAAGACTATCGCTTAGATTTTCTTTAACAATATAACCCGCTCCGCCGTGAATGGCAATTGCAAAAGGCGGTTTTTCTTTGGTAAACAAAGTGTCTTTTACCGTTACCAGCCTACCGGTTTTTGGTTGTTCTTTTTGGTTTTGACAAGCGATAAAGCTTAGGCAAAATACGAATAGATAAAAAAGGTTACGCATACTTTTTTTACTAAAAATAAACATTTTTAAACGCTATAAGAAGTTTTTTATTTTTTCTTTACGGAAGGTGGAAAGTCTGTCATTTTTTTGCGGCAGCGATAGTAGTGAAAATCCCGGCTTGTGCTTTTTTTGGTTTCAATTAGCCACAGCAAAAGGTAGACTGCTTTTATCTTTACGGAAAACATTGAAAAACAGCAACAACACAAACGGAATTGTAACGGATAGCGCGGTTTTGGTCTTTTTTGGCCAAAAGCTGCCCAAATTACAAATAGAAATTAGAGCTATTAAAATGCTTTTAGTAAATTTAAGCAATCAAAAAAACTTTATTATGGCTATTGCAAAACCTTTTAATTTAGATAAGTGGTTAGAAGAAAATCGTAAACATTTAAAACCGCCGGTAGGTAACAAAAATTTATACAAAGAATCTGACGATTATATTGTAATGATTGTGGCCGGACCAAACGCGCGTAAAGATTACCACTACAACGAGACCGAGGAATTGTTTTACCAATTGGAGGGCAATATAGAAGTACACATTCAAGAAGATGGCAAAAAGAAAACCATGCAATTAGGACCGGGAGATATGTATTTGCATCCCGCAAAAGTGCCGCATTCTCCGGCGCGTGGAGAAAATTCTATTGGTTTGGTGGTAGAGCGGAAGCGTAAAGATTTGCCGGGCAAAGACGGTTTGTTGTGGTTTTGCGATAATTGCAACCATAAACTATATGAGGTTTACTTTCCGTTAGATAATATAGAAAAAGATTTTTTAAAGCATTTTAAGCATTTTTACACAAGCAAAGACTTGCGAACCTGCGATAATTGCGGCGAAGTGATGCCGGTTGACAAACGTTTTGTAGCAGATGAGGAATAACCGTCTATTTTTGTTATTTTCGCAATTAGTTGATTATTAATTCGAAAAAAATAAAAATTTGATGAGTGAGATTGCGAAAAACTTTGGAATTGACAAAGCCTTGAAAGATTTAGGTTTAAATCAAGATATAAACAAAGGTACTTCTACCGGAATGGATTTTTTTAGTAACGGAGAGGTTATAGAATCCTATTCTCCTGTTGATGGGGCTTTGATAGGAAAAGTAAAAGCTACCACCAAAGAAGATTATGAAAAAGTAATTACTACCGCAGAAAAAGCTTTTAAAGAGTGGCGCACAATGCCGGCACCACAACGCGGTGAGGTTATACGACAATTTAATGACGAGTTGCGTCGCCTTAAAGAACCATTGGGTAAATTGGTTTCTTACGAAATGGGAAAATCGTACCAAGAAGGTTTGGGCGAGGTACAAGAAATGATAGATATCTGCGATTTTGCCGTAGGACTTTCGCGCCAATTGCACGGTTTGACCATGCACTCGGAGCGTCCCGGACACAGAATGTACGAGCAATATCATCCGCTTGGCGTGGTAGGTATTATTTCTGCATTTAACTTTCCCGTAGCAGTTTGGTCTTGGAACACAGCTTTAGCTTGGGTTTGTGGTGATGCTTGTATCTGGAAAGGATCGGAGAAAACGCCTTTAACTTCTGTTGCTTGTCAAAATATTGCAGCACGTGTGTTTTCTGAAAATGGTTTGCCAGAAGGGATTTCTTGTTTAATTACCGGAGATTATAAAGTTGGCGAAATGATGACCAACGATGAGCGCGTGCCGTTAATCTCTGCAACCGGATCTATTAGAATGGGTAAAATTGTAGCACAAGCCGTAGCAAAACGTTTAGGAAAATCTTTATTAGAGCTTGGCGGAAACAACGCTATTATTGTAACACCAGATGCCAACATTAAAAACACCGTAATTGGTGCTGTATTTGGTGCGGTTGGTACTTGCGGACAGCGTTGTACTTCTACTAGAAGATTAATTGTGCACGAAGATGTGTATGATAAGGTTAAAGACGCGATTGTAGATGCGTATAAGCAAATTAGAATTGGGAATCCTTTAGATGAAAACAACCACGTTGGTCCGTTAATTGACAAAGATGCGGTTAAAAATTACCAAACTGCTTTAGATAAAGTTGTAGAAGAAGGCGGAAACATTTTGGTTGAAGGTGGCGTTTTGGAAGGCGAAGGTTACGAAAGCGGTTGCTACGTAAAACCTGCCATTGCCGAAGCAGAAAACCATTATGATATTGTACAACACGAGACTTTTGGTCCTGTTTTATATATTATGAAGTATAAAGGCGATGTTGCTAATGCTTTAGAATTGCAAAATGGTGTTAGGCAAGGTCTATCTTCTGCTATTATGACCAATAACTTGCGCGAAGCAGAACGTTTCTTATCTGTAGAAGGATCTGATTGCGGAATTGCAAACGTAAACATTGGTACATCCGGAGCAGAAATTGGCGGCGCTTTTGGCGGTGAAAAAGAAACCGGCGGCGGACGCGAATCTGGTTCTGACGCTTGGAAAATTTATATGAGAAGACAAACCAACACGATAAATTATACAACCGAGTTGCCATTGGCACAAGGAATTAAATTTGATTTATAGAAATCATTTTTAAGTTTAAATAATAATAAGTAAGTGTCAGATTGCGCGATGTCGAAAGATGTCAGGTCGAGCGGAGTCGAGACCTTAACAATAGAACACGTTTAACTTAAATTTCAAAACCCTCTTGTTTTTGCAGCAAGAGGGTTTTTTATTTCTTTTTGGGTTTAGATTTTAAAAACGTTAAGAAACGCTAGGAGAAAAGACTAAACTATAATAGGGGTTTTATATTGAAAAAAATTAAGCAAAATTACGATTGTAAAATAGAAGCTAAAACTTACTTTATAGCTTTATGGCGTTTATTTTTTCAAAAAAAGCGGTTTTATAAGTTTCCCCTAAAGGAAGCTCTTTATTATTTATAAAAACCGAATAACTCTGTGTTTTTTCAATCTTATTAATTGCCACAATAAAGGATTTGTGAATTTTAATAAAATTGTTTTTTGGTAAATTTTCTTGTAGGTTTTTTAAGGTATTGTAAGTAACCAACTGTTCATTTTTGGTGTGAATTATTACATAATTTTTAATGCTTTCTAAGTAGAGGATCTGCGCAAGTTGCACTTTGCTAAAATTGTTCTTGCCGTCTGTTTTAATAAAAAAATAATCTTCTTGTTTAGTTTGCTCATTCTTGTTTTTAGTAGAACTCTTTTTTGCTTTTTCGATAGCTTCTAAAAAGCGTGGAAACGCAATTGGTTTCAAAAGATAATCTACCGCATTAAGCTCAAAACCCTCTACCGCAAATTGTGGGTAGGCGGTAGTAAAAATAATTTTAGCATCATATTTTATCAATTTAGATAATTCTAACCCGGTTATGGTAGGCATCTGGATATCTAAGAAAATAATATCGGGTTGGCGTTGTCTAATTAATTCTAAAGCTTCTATAGGTTTGGTAGAGCTCGCAAGCAGTTCTAGCTCTTTTACCATTTTTACAAATTTTTCTAAAACACGAATAGCCGGTGGCTCATCATCTATAATTAAACATGTAAATTGACTGGACATATTAGTTTTTTAGCGGAATTTTTAAGAAAACAAAATACCTATTTTCTTTTTGAAAATGCTTTAGTTCATAGGTTTTTTTGAACAATAAGTGCAAACGTTGTTCTATATTTTTATAACCTATACCGCCAACATCTAAGTGTTGGTCGGTTTTAATTGCGTTGTTTAAACTAAATTCTAAATATTCGTCCATAATGGTAAGCTTTAGAAAAACAGGCTCTTCACGATTATCTAAAACCCCATGCTTAAAAGTATTTTCTATAAAATGAAGCAAAAGCAAAGCAGGTATTTTATAGTTTTTGGTGTTTTTAGGAAAAGATTTTTCAATAAACAAATTATCGTCAAACCTTCTTTGAAACAAACTGATATAATTTTCTAGAAAGCGCAATTCCTCTTTTAAGAATACAAACTCTTTTTCTTGTTCGTAGGTGATGTAACGAAGCATTTCTGAAAGTTTTAAGATATCGTCGCTCAATTTGCTGTTTACATCCAAAGCCTCTGCATAAAAACTATTGAGTGTATTAAAAAGAAAATGCGGACTCAATTGCGATTTTAATGCGCGCAATTCGGCTTGCTTTTTCTTTAATTTTAACGCATTGATTTCTTGTTTGGTGTTAAGCAAATGCTTGACAAAATAAAACACCAAGGCCAGTAAAAAAATCCGAAAAGCGTAATAAGAATTGTCAAAAATATAATAAAGCGGCCGTAATGAGTCGGGGTAATAATTGTGATAACCAGTGATAGCATACAGTATTACTTCTTCAAAAATATAGCGTAAAGCTGCAAATAGTAAGAGAATGCCTAATAAACCCAAAAACAAATTTCCCCATTTTTTTTGCGGAACGCACTTCGGCGCAAGCCAAGAATAAACGATATAGAAAACACCTATTTGCAAAAGCAAGAACTCAATATTATGCAGTAAATAGAGGTTAAAAGAGTTTAAATTATCTTTTAAGACAATATCAGAGAATACTTCCATGATAATAAAAAGTATCCAAAAAATAAGATGGTATCGTATTTCTTGTTTTTTATTCATTTGTTAAATTAATCTTCTAATAGTGTTACTTTAATCTCCGGAAAGTCCTTTTTTAAAGATTTCTCCAAACCTATGATATGCGTTGCACCAACGATCACGATATTTTTTTTCGCCCTATTGGCTTTTATTTGACTTCCTATATTTTTTGCCATTCGTTGGTTTCTTTTATTCCAATACTTTTCGCCCAACGTACAACTTTTTGTTTTGTTTTTCACATAGGTAAATGCAGCAAGCTTATGCAATCTTGTTAGAGATTTTCTCTTATTCACATACCAGCCCAATCTGCCAAAAAGTGCCGGAATTATTCCACGATTATACTGCTTTTTATTGATTTTTTGGTTTATTTTATTATCGCCATTTTCTTTTCCTTCTTGAGCACATTTTTTCCAAGCCAAATGGTATTTTTTATTGGTCTGCTGGTCGTCCATAGATTGTAAACGTTTGATATTTAATTGCAAAGCGAGTTTTGCGGTTAAATCTCCATCTTCGTGTCGGCTTGGTTTTTTAGTACCTTTTGAACCGTGTTTTTTAATATAACGGTAAAATTTATAATTGGCGTAATCTCTTAGATAACCAAAAGAGTAAATTAGAGTATCTAATTGGCTTGCCGTTAAATTCTTAAAACTTTTTTTCAAAAGCCGGTTTAATTTCTCTTTACGGAAGGAAAAGTTATGCCGAAGCGAATCTGACAAAAAATAAAATTCTTTATAGGCTTTAGACCAGCCGTCTTTTAAATATTGCCAACTTATGGAATCTTGCGCACGCGGACTTTCAACATAAATAGCTTCTGGCTTGTAATCTAAAACTTTTTTTAAAAGGGTTTTATAACTGTTTTTTACAATTTTTGGAACCGTATGCATAGTTCCAATTAACAAAACTTCTTTCTTTTGCGCTAAAGAAGCCGGACCAATATAAATAACAAAAAAAATGAGAATTAAATTTTTCATTTTTAAAGGTTATTGAATTCTACGAGCTCATATTCTGGAGTACATTCAAATAACCATTTTAAAATAGGCACGTGTCCGGCACCAAATAAAACCAAAATGCGGTCGTTTTTAGTATTTTCAATTTTTTGAATATTTCTAAAAATCCTAAGATTTCGGTTTAACCAAAGCATAGAAAGTGCGTCGGGTCCCTCGTTTGCATCAGAAGTAAATTGGCCGCCGGCAATATAGGCGCCAAAACCGCGATTCAATGCTTTTTCAGAATTCATATATTTAAAACTTTGCAATAAAGTAGTATTAACTTCTACTTGATCTTTATAGCGGTAGTATTTGTAGTAGCGTTTGGAAATTTTATCTTCTCCGCCAAAATAATGCCTTTTAGTTATAGTGTCTATATAAGTTTCTGGGCTTGATGTATCTTTCTTCAGCTGCAATTCATACAGCAAAGAGGGAGCATCTACGCCATAAATTGTATCCAAATTAAAACGATTTACCAATCGCATTCCTATTTGGCTGGTTTCGCTGGCGCGTAATTTTTCTGTCCCGTTTTTATAAGCTTTGTAATTGGCAAAGAGATAACCAGTATTTTTCCCGGCTTCGACCATAATTTTTGTTGGATTAAATTTACTGATGTAATCCAGCAATTCTTGCAGTTCTAGTTGTCGTTTTTTTGAGTAGATATTAATTTTATCTTCTTCTGTGGTTTTATGAGCGTCTAAGCCCGGATAATTAAAATGAAAACTGCCAACCAAAAGTACTTGCGGCACTTGTTCTCCTTTCCGTAAAAACACATCGGGATCTTTAAAAGTTGTTTGTGCAATAGCTTGCGAAAGACTGCAACAAATCAAAAAGGGAATTAGAATAAATTTCATAAAAAAATGCTTTATAGGTTGAAAACTAAAACTATAAAGCATTTTGAAAGAAAAATTTTAAATAAAACGAACATCCGTTTTTTTAGGATGAAACCTGTTTTCTGTACAATTAAAATCTATACCCAACCGTTAAACCGGCATTAAACTCAATTGCAGAAAAACGATCTTTTACCTCTTCGCTAAAATTACGGGCAATATTGACATAAGGTCCAATTACAAATTTGTTGTTGAAATTCCATTTATAACCGGCGCCAATTCCTACCATAAAAGTATTCATATCTGTTTCTACAGTTTTTATTTCTGTAGTTTCCGGGCCGGTAGGTATTTGTTTATCCTGTTCAAAATCCCCAAAACGGTATTTTAAAAATGGATTAGCATAAATACCAGAGCCGGGAGTTTCTTCGCCAAAATAATAATTGTACCCAAGCTTAAAACTGTTGGTGTTAAATTTTCTGGAGCCGGACTCCGAATGATAATTTATACGGTCGTTAAATAGAATTTCTGCGCCAATAGACTGGTTAAAACCAATAAAACGTTCGTAACCAACCTCTACCGAAGCAATGGCTATGGTGTTGGCAATGTTTAATTTTACTTCATTTTGCGGAAAGTCGTTTTCTTGGGCTTGCATTGTGTAACCCAGAAAAAATAACGAACTTAAAAGAGCTATTTTTTTCATGATAAAATTGTTTTTTTGATTAATTTCTTCCCTTTTCATCAGGATAGAGTTGATAAACCGGTTCGCTTTGGTACACTTTTTTGCTTTCTACATTTATCATAGAAAGTTTGCCTTTAAAAGCGGCGCCGGTATCTACATTCCATACATTGGCAGCGTTTACCGGACTTTCTTTGTTAATTCTTGTTGTTGGGGTGTGCCCGATAAAAATTTCCTTAAAGAGTTTTAAACGTTTAGGATAAAATATATCGTCTTCTTCTAGGTTTTTATCAAGTGCCAAAGCCATTTCCCACAAAGTGCGGTCCCAATAAAAAACATAATCTTCATATTCCTGCGCCGGACCGTGAATATTGGCGAAACCTGCATGTAGAAACAAACGGTTTTCTTCGTTTATATAGTAGTTTTTGGTGTTTTCTAAAAAATGTAGATGTTCTTTAATTTCTGTTTCCGTAAAGTCTTCGTAAGCATTTAAGGTAGACCGACCGCCGTGTTCTAACCATTGGTCGTATTTTTTTCTGGTTCGCAACCAATAGGCTACTAAATCGTCATGATTGCCTTTTATAAAAATACAATCGTGGTCTTGCGATAAATTTATTAGGTAACCTATAACATTGGCAGAATCGCTCCAACCGTCTACATAATCGCCCAAAAAAATGAGTCGATCGTTTTTTGTGACTTCAGCGCGTTCTAAAACTTGTTTTAAGGCTTTTAAACCGCCGTGAATGTCTCCAATAGCAAATGTTCTCATAGTAATTTCTGAATGTGGTAAAAATAAGGAATGTTAAATTAATAGCGGGAAATTTTGGCGAAACTTTAATTATAGCGCAGTTTCCGCAAAATACGCATGCTTTCTTTATAGCGTTCGTAAGCTGCAACAGACCGGGTTTTTAAAAGGCTTTTTGCGTTTTCTAATTTTGGTAAAGCTTGTTCAAAATTATTAAAATGGCAAAGTAGGTAAGTTGCCGGTAATTTTAGTAAGTCTTTTTCTTCTTGAGCGGTAAGCTTTTGTGTTTTTTCCAACTTTTGAAGCAATGCATTGTTGCTGTTAAAAATGTGGTATAAGGTCTTTTTAGGGAATTTTGGCGGTACAAATACCATTTTACTTTCAATTTCGTAACTCATATTGTTTTTAAAATGAAAAGTAACTTCCTCTAAAGGGTAATATTTATAGCTTTCGTACAAACCTAAATGTACATATTCTACAATTTTAAAACTGTCTTTGTTATAAGCAATACTTATCTCGTCTAGATCTGAATAAAAGAGTTTTACCTGCTCGTTTATCAACTCGATATTTACGCGGGAGTGGTAAATGGTGTCTTCAATCTTTTTCTGTTTTGCCGCCCAGCAAACCACAAAATATTCTTTAAAAACTTTATAAGTAGGATGGTAATCTTCATTTTTACGCATAAACTCAAAGACGCCGTCTAAGGTGTCTGCTATAGTGTTTTGCGAGTGTTTTTCTATTGCAGCAACTATTTTAGAATTTATATCTTTTAATTCTACATCAAAAGCTTTGGGTAAACTTATGCTACCTTCCCTAAAG
The DNA here is from genome assembly GCF_006546625.1 of Haloflavibacter putidus. Taxonomy (GTDB): domain Bacteria; phylum Bacteroidota; class Bacteroidia; order Flavobacteriales; family Flavobacteriaceae; genus Mesonia; species Mesonia putida. The sequence continues at coordinate 190,616 of NZ_VIAR01000001.1, read as the reverse complement.
AAAACCATCCCGCCATAATATTTCCAGATGTTTTTTCTAAGCGCACATATTTTGTTTTTTTGTGCCCGAATACTTACCAGTCCTACTACTTTATCGTTGGGCAAATGTGGAAATAAAATATTCTCATAAGTAACTAAAGGCGGATTTTCTAAGTAAGCATTTATGAGGTTTTGAATTTTACTATCGTCAAAAAAATCTACTCCAACCACGCGGTTATCTTTATCTTCTACACCAATAACCAAATAAGAATTGTTGTTGGGGTTGCTGTTTGCCAGCGCACAAATATGTTTTAAAAATTTGCCTTTTCCCTCGGTTTCGTTGATGTTTATTTTGCGTTTCTTATCATAAAAACTATTCTCATCGTTGTGAGCTAATAGGTTTTTTATAAGAAGCCGCTTGTTTAACATGACAATTTATTTTTTATCTATAATAGTAGACGAAGCTTGGTCTGTACACATCACCATCAAATCTGCAATATTTACGTGTGCCGGCCGCGTTAGCATAAAATGAATAATCTCTGCAACGTCTTTAGGTTGTAAAGGCGTGTAACCCTCGTAAACCTTTTTGGCTTTTTCTTTATCGCCTTTAAAACGAATTTCGCTAAACTCGGTTTCTACCAAACCGGGATTTATTGCTCCAACTTTTACACCGGTGCCGTTTAAGTCTAAACGCATACTTTTATTTATGGCATCTACCGCGTGTTTGGTGGCAGAATATACATTGCCGGTCGGGTAAACTTCTTTTCCGGCAGTAGAGCCAATATGTAAAATATGGCCTTTTTTGCGCTCTAGCATTCCGGGCAAAATGGCTTTGGTCATATACAGTAAACCTTTTATATTTATGTCTATCATGGCATCCCAATCTGTCGTATTGCCGTCTTGTATCAAATCTTTTCCGTGAGCGTTGGCGGCATTATTGATTAAAATATCTATTTGCTGAAATTTCTCCGGCAAACTTTCTACTTTTTGTTGTAATTCTTCTTTATCGCGAACATCAAAATTTAAACATAAAACAGCGGTTTGTTGACTGAGTTCCTTTTCCAATTTCTCTAAACGCTCTAGACGTCTTCCGCAAAGAACAAGTTGAAAGTTTTCTTGGGCTAACCTTTCGGCAACGGCTTTTCCTATTCCGCTGGTAGCGCCGGTTATTAATACTGTTGAAGGCATATAATTTCTTTTTTGAATTGTTAAAACAATTTAGTTTTTGGTTAAAAATACGTTAATCTGAGCTTTTTGCTGCAACATCGCTACAAAGCCTTGGTCTATAAGGTAAAGCAAAGGAAAACTTAAGCTTGTTACAATATAATATTTTTAACCAATTGTTAACAGCTAATGCGTTAATAATTTTACACTTTGCAACGTTGCGAAAATAAGAGAACAGGTAAATTTTTTAACCTATGGAAAATGCAAATACGGCAAGCAATATTGCCGATTTAAACGAAAAAATAGAAAAGGAAAGCGCATTTGTAGATTTGCTTACCACAGAGATGAACAAAGTAATTGTGGGGCAAAAATATATGGTAGAACGTCTTTTGATAGGTCTTTTGGGACAAGGTCATATTTTATTGGAAGGTGTTCCCGGGTTGGCAAAAACCTTGGCCATTAATACACTTTCTAAAGCGGTTCACGGGAGTTTTAGCCGTATACAATTTACGCCGGACTTGCTGCCGGCAGACGTGGTTGGTACGATGATCTATAATATGAAACTCAACGATTTTAGCATAAAAAAAGGTCCCATTTTTGCCAATTTTGTTTTGGCAGATGAGATTAACCGGGCGCCGGCAAAAGTACAATCTGCTTTGCTGGAAGCCATGCAAGAAAAACAAGTTACCATTGGCGAAGAAACTTTTATTTTAGATAAACCCTTTTTGGTAATGGCCACGCAAAACCCGGTAGAGCAAGAAGGTACTTATCCGTTGCCGGAAGCACAAGTAGACCGGTTTATGCTTAAAACAGTAATAGACTATCCCAAACTTGATGAAGAACAATTAATAATGCGGGCAAACTTAAAAGGTGGTTTTGAGAGCGTAAACCAAGTGGTAAGCTTAGAGCAAATACTACGAGCGCAAGAAACAGCCCGCCAAGTCTATATGGATGAGAAGATAGAAAAATATATCTTAGACATTGTTTTTGCTACCCGTTATCCGGAAAAATATAATCTGGAAAGTTTAAAACCGCTTATATCTTTTGGCGCTTCGCCACGGGCAAGTATAAACTTAGGTGTTGCTTCTAAGTGTTACGCTTTTATCAAACGTCGCGGGTATGTAATACCAGAAGACGTTCGGGCGGTGGTTTTAGATGTTTTGCGGCACAGGGTTGGTTTAACCTACGAGGCAGAAGCAGAAAATATTACTTCAGAAGATATTGTTGGGAAAATTATAAACGAGATAGAAGTACCCTAGAAATTTGCAAGAAGGTGTTTAAAAAAACAACTACCAATCTTTCTTAATATGTTGCAAATAAATGGATACAAAAGACTTACTTAAAAAAGTTCGGAAAATAGAAATTAAAACCCGGCGCTTAAGCAATAACGTTTTTGGCGGGGAATACCATTCTACTTTTAAAGGAAGGGGAATGACTTTTAGCGAGGTAAGAAAATACCAATTCGGCGACGATGTTAGAAGCATAGATTGGAATGTTACCGCGCGCTACAACGAACCTTTTGTTAAGGTTTTTGAAGAAGAACGCGAACTCACCATGATGTTGGCGGTAGATATTTCCGGCTCCGAATTTTTTGGTACTTCCCAAGCTTTTAAAAAAGATATTGTTACAGAAATTGCCGCTACTTTGGCTTTTTCGGCTACCCAGAATAACGATAAAATTGGGTTATTACTTTTTTCAGATCAGGTAGAACTTTTTATTCCGCCAAAGAAAGGCAGATCGCACGTTTTACGTATTATTCGGGAGTTATTGGAGTTTAAACCCAAAAGCAAAAACACCAATTTGGACACAGCACTTAAATTTTTGCAGAATATGCTTAAAAAGAAAGCCATAGTTTTTATTTTGTCAGATTTTATGACAGAAGATTATGAAAAACCTTTAAAAATTTTAGCCAACAAACACGACCTTACCGGTATCAGGGTTTATGATGAGCGCGAAAAAGAAATGCCCAATGTAGGAATGGTAAATATGCTTGACGCGGAAACCAATCAAGCTATTATTGTAAATACAAGTTCTAAGAGCGTACGAAATAATTATGCAAAAAACTACCAAGACCAAGTTAGGTATTTTGACACCACTTTCAATTTAAGCGGTGCCGGACGTTTACATACCGAAGTAGGTGAAAGCTACGTAAAAAAGTTATTAGGATATTTTAAAAACAGGGCATGATGAAGGCAAAATGTAAACATACTACAGATTTTGCCAAATATTGGTTTTGGTTGCCAACGTTTTGTCTTTTTTTATTGGGGCAAACGGTTTTCGGGCAACAGGTAAAAACAGAAGTAGACACCACAACCATAAAAATTGGGGAACAAATAAATTATACTATAAAAGTATCTGCAGAGGCTTCTGCGGTTATAAAATTCCCGGAGAAAAAAGATTTTCTTCCTTTAGAAGCATTTGAAGTTTCGCCCACAGATACGGTTAAAAATGCTGCAGATTATAGCTTTATGCGGCGTTATGCTTTAACCCAATTTGACTCTGGTTCGTATACCATTCCGCGGCAGCGTATTTTAATAAACAACCAAACTTTTTATGCAGATTCTTTGCAAGTAGAAGTAAGAAATGTAGCGGTAGATACTACCAAACAACAATTATTTCCCATAAAACCATCTGTAGAAGTAGAAAAACCATTTCGGGTGCCAACTTGGCTTTGGTATACTTTGGCAGCTTTGTTAATTCTTGGGTTACTAACGTATTGGTTGCTAAAAACCCGTAAAAAAAGAAAAGAAGCCCAACGCCAATTGCCACCTTACGAACAGGCTAAAAAGACATTAGAAGAATTAGATAAAAGCCAAACTTTAGAGCAAGGCGAGGTGAAAAAATATTATTCGGTTTTAACCGAAGCGATACGAAGATATTTAGACAAAAAAGTAGACGGTCGCGCCTTAGAAAGCACCACAAACGAGTTGATTGCCTACCTTAAAAATGCGAAAAACGAAAATAAACTTTACGTAAAAGACAGTTTGATTGGTAGCCTTACGGCGATTTTAAATCGGGCAGATTTGGCAAAATTTGCCGGTATAAAACCAGACCGGTTAACAGCCAAAGAAGATCGCAAAACAATAGAAGAGCATTTAGATTCTTTGCAACAAGCAATACCGGAACCAACCGAAAAAGACACAGAAAAAGATGCTGCTTATTTGGAAGAAAAACGCCAAAAAAGACGCAAAAAACAATGGATTATTACCGGCGTTTCCGGTGTTGTTATTATTTTGGTCGCAGTCGGAATCTTTATTGGCGAAAAAGGTTTTAGCTATACCAAAGATTTAATTTTTGGGCATCCGTCCAAAGAATTATTGCACGGCGATTGGATTACGAGCTCGTACGGTACGCCAAGTGTAAAAATTACCACTCCCAAAGTCTTGGTTAGACAAGAATTAGATTCTATAATTCAAATTCCGCAGTTGCAACAAAAAGACGCCAAAGTAACCAGTTTTGCTTTTGGACCTTTATTGGGAGATTTTCATATACAATTAAACACCGTAAGCTTTAAAAACACTACAGAAGTAGATTTAAACAAAACAATAGATAAGATTTACGAATTTTTAGAAGATAAAGGTGCCACAAATATCTTAGTGAAAAACGAAGAATTTATAACCCCAGAAGGCGCCGAGGGCATAAAAGCTTTTGGTAGCTTTAGTTTAGAAAATCCAATTACCAAAGGCGCCATCCGTAAAGAATATGCTATTTTAAACTTTAGCGAAAAAGGCGGGATGGAACAAATTATCTTGATTTATAATCAAAAAGACGCTTACGCGGAAGAAATGGTAGGAAGAATTGCCAATTCAGTAAAATTTAAAACCGAAGATTAATGCTAGATTTCAACAACATAACGTTCGAGCATCCGCAGTGGTTTTGGTTGTTTTTGTTGCTGCCGGTTTTATTGGTTTGGTTTATTGTAAAGCGCCATAAGCAAACCCCCGAAGTTGAAATTTCGAGCATTAAAGGTTTTAAAGTAAAACAAGGTTTATTGCCCAAATTACGACCGGTTTTATGGGTTTTACAACTTCTGGCTTTAAGCTTGTTAATTTTGGCAATGACGCGACCCAGAACGGTAGATGTAACTACCCAAACCAGCACGACGCAAGGTATAGATATTATGATGGCCATAGATGTTTCGGCAAGTATGTTGGCCAAAGATTTAGAGCCAAACCGTTTGGAAGCTTTGAAAGAAGTAGCGGCAGATTTTATAGACGGTAGGCCTAACGACAGGTTTGGATTGGTGCTTTTTGCCGGCGAAAGCTTTACCAAAATACCCATAACCAGCGATAAGTCTATTGTAAAAAATGGTTTACGCGACATAAATTACGAAGAGATTAGTGAGATTATGGAAAGCGGTACCGCAATAGGAATGGGTTTGGCAACTTCGGTAAACCGAATAAAAGATAGCAAGGCAGAAAGTAAGGTGATAATTCTGCTTACAGATGGTGTAAATAATGCCGGCGTTATAGACCCGCAAACTGCGATGGATTTGGCTATAGAATATGGCATAAAAACCTATACTATTGGTATTGGTACAAATGGTATGGCTTTGAGTCCGGTGGCAATTGCGCCTAACGGACGCATTCGTTATAGAAATGTGCAAGTAGAAATAGACGAAGCTTTATTGAGAGAAATTTCAGAAAAGACAAACGCACAATATTTTAGAGCCACAGATACAGATAAATTGCAAGCCATTTACGACGAAATAGATAAACTCGAAAAAAGCGATATAGAAGAATTTAAATATTATAATTACGACGAAAAATACAGGCCTTTGGTTTTATTAGCCGGTTTGTTACTTATAATTCAAGTGGTTTTACGCTATACTATATTTAGAAGTTTTGTATAAATAATGATTTTAGAAGAAAAAATATATTTTTGGCTGTTCCTGGTTTTACCATTTATTTTACTGGTATTTCTAGCAATGCTTTGGTGGCGAAAAAGTGCTCAGAAAAAATTTGCCTCTCAAAAATTATTGCAACAACTAAGTCCTAATAAATCACGTTTTAAACCGTGGGTCAAACTAGTGCTTTTGTTTTTGGCTTTAAGTTGTTTAATTGTTGCTTTGGTAAACCCCATGGTGGGTTCTAAATTAGAAACCGTAAAACGCGAAGGCGTAGATATTGTCTTTGCTATAGATGTTTCTAAATCTATGTTGGCAGAAGATATTGCGCCCAACCGATTGGAAAAATCTAAGCAATTGGTTAACCAAATTATCAATAATTTAGCATCAGACAGAATTGGAATTATTGCCTATGCCGGTAGCGCTTTTCCGCAATTACCAATCACTACAGATTATGGTTCTGCAAAAGTATTTTTGCAAGCTATGAATACAGATATGGTTTCTAGTCAAGGTACGGCAATTTATGAAGCCATAGAATTAGCCAAGACTTTCTACGATAAGAATGCAGAAACCAATAGGGTTTTGGTAATTATTAGCGATGGCGAAGATCACGGTGGAAGGTTGGAAGATATTACAAAAGAAGCCGCCAAAGAAGGAATTAAGATTATTGGTATTGGAGTAGGAACGCAAAAAGGCGGACCAATTCCTATAAAACAAAACGGTCGAACCGTACGTTATAAAAAAGACAGAAATAACGAAACGGTAATAACAAAATTAGATCCTACCACGTTAAAAACTATAGCAGAAGAAAGCGATGGCAAGTACATTCACGGCGTAAATACACAAGAAGTAGTAAACCAAGTACAAGAAGTTTTAGAGAATATTGAGAAAACAGAATTCGAAACCAAGAAATTTGCAGATTATAAAGATCAATTTCAATGGTTTGTTGGGTTTGGCATACTTTTTCTAGTAGTAAATATGTTTGTATTAGAGAGAAAAACAGCTTGGGTAAAACGTTTAAATTTATTCAACGAAAGGAGTAAAAATGAGAGTAAATAAAAATACATATTTTAAAATAGCATTTTTGGGCTTGTTTTTTCTAAGTTTTTTCGGAACACTTTCTGCGCAAGAAAAAGAGAAAAAAGCTACCAAAGAAGCTAAGCTTTTTATGGCTGAGGCCGAAGAAGCTCTGGCTAATGATAATTTTGCCCTGGCCGAAGCAAAATACCGCGAGGCAATTGCCAAAGATCCAAATTTGGCAGATGCAAATTATAATTTGGGGAATCTTTACTATAAAAATAATATAGCAGAAGAATCTTCAGAGCGTTTGCAAGAATCGGCTACGGTAGCAAAAGAAAAAGCTTTAAAACACAAAGCTTTTCATAATCAAGGTAATGCTTTTATGGCGCAAAAAAATTATCAAAAAGCGGTAGAAGCTTATAAAAATGCTTTACGGAATAGACCCTCAGACGATCAAACCCGTTATAATTTGGCAGTTGCTAAAGAAAAATTGGAAAAAGAGAAGCAGAAGCAAAAAGACAAAGACAAAAAAGATAAAAAAGACCAGCAGGACAAGCAAGATAAAAACAAACAAAACAAAGACGGAGAGCAAGATAAAAAAGACAAATCTGGCGACGGCGAGAATAAAGATAAAAACGAAAAGCCTAGCGATAAAGAAAATCAAAAAGACAAAAAAGATAAAGACAAGCAAGGCGATAAAAAAGATGAAAAAGAACAACAGCCAGAACAGGAAAAAGATGGTAAAAACAAAGCAGACCAGCAACCACAACCCAGAAAAGGCGAGTTATCTAAACAACAAATAAAAAATTTGTTGGAAGCGATGGAAAATCAAGAGAAAAAAATTCAAGATAAAATAAATGCTAAAAAGGCAAAAGGTCAAAGATCTAACGTAGAAAAAGATTGGTAGATGAAACGAAAGTTATTAATAACATGCATGTTTTTTTTGATTGGGGCTTTAGGCTTTTCGCAAGTAAAATTTGAAGCAGAAGCAAGCCGTAAAAAGTTAGGTATAAACGAGCGTTTACGCATCGATTTTACAATGAATGAAGATGGCGATAATTTTAAACCCCCCCAGTTTAAAAATTTTCAGGTAGTTGGTGGTCCAAATCAATCAATTAGCTATAGCTACATGAACGGCCAGAAAACCTATCAGAAAAAATATTCTTATTTTTTAAAACCTTACAGCAGGGGAACATTTCAAATTGGACAAGCAGAAATTACCGTAGACGGCGAAGTATATAAAACCACACCGCTAAAAGTTGAGGTTGTAGCCGCCGTAGATAAACCAACAGACGGCAACAATGCGGCATTAACCGCTGCAGAAAATATACATTTGGTGGCAGAGGTTTCTAACACCAATCCGTATTTAAACGAGGGTATAACCGTGCAATATAAGCTGTATGTTAGTCCGCGTATAAATGTCACCAACTGGCGACCAATTGATAATCCTAAATTCACCAATTTTTGGAGTCAGAATATAGATATTCAACAACTCAATGTAAAAAACGGTACGTATAAAGGAGAACCTTACCGGTATGTAACTTTACGGAAAACGGTGCTTTATCCACAAAAAACCGGCGAGTTAACCGTAGAACCTTTAACGCTTTCTGTGGCCGTAGATGTGCCAACGGACAGACGCGATATTTTTGGTAGAAGATTATACGAAACCGTAGATAAAACCATCGCGGCCAATAATCGCACGATAAACGTAAAAGAATTACCTACCCAAGGAAAACCGGCCAATTTTACCGGCGCGGTAGGCGATTTTAATTTTGAAGTAAACGTAAATAAAACTAATTTAAAAGCATCAGAATCTTTACAAGCCGAGGTGAAAGTTTCTGGAAACGGAAATTTAAAACTCTTTAGTTTGCCAAAATTAGAAACCCCGGCTTCTTTAGAGGTTTATGAGCCGGAGCATATAGAAAAAGTTTCTACCAATTTGGGTGGTATGCGGGGCAGTACTTTAGATACGTATACTATTATTCCGCAAAGCAAAGGAAAATATCCAATTAGCGGTTTAAGTTTTTCCTATTTTGACCCGAATGCCAAAACCTATAAAACCCTTTCTTCGCAAGAAATTTTACTAGAAGTAGAAGCTGCGCCCGGTTCTGCCGGCAATCAGGTAATTACAACAACTTCTTCTGCCAAACAACCCGTTGTGGCAAAGGCAGAGCAGTTTAGATATATTAAATTAGAACCTAATTTAAAACCCGCGGGCAAACATAAATTCTTTAAAAGCACCTTATATTGGACGGGTTTAACGCTACCGCTCTTGTTAATTCCTATAGTTGTTTTTAAGGGAAACAAACAACGGGAAAAAGCCGGCGATGTAGAAGGCAAACGGATAAAAAGAGCCAATAAATTGGCTAAAAAATACTTGTCTAAAGCCAAAAATGCTTTGGGCGATAAAAATGCTTTTTATGTAGCTTTAGAAAAAGCCTTGCATAATTATTTACGCGCCAAATTGCATTTGCAAACCGCAGAAATGAGCAAAGACCGCATTGCTACTATATTAAAAGAAAAAAATGTGGCCCAAGAGAATATAGAACAATTTATAAGCTTGCTGCAAAGTTGCGAGCTGGCAAGATATGCCGCCGCATCTTCTACCGCTATGCAACAAGATTATGATAAAGCAGTAAACGTATTGGCAGAATTAGATAAACAACTTTAAAGATGAAAAAGATATTTTATTTCCTGCTTTTATTGCTGATTGCAAGTTTGCCGGTTACCGCGCAAAACGGCGAAAAACTGTTTGAAGAAGCCACCCAATTATACGCCGACGGTAAATTTGAGCAAGCCATAAAAAAGTACGAGCAAATTATAGAAAACGACCAAGTATCTACGGCGGTTTATTATAATTTGGCCAACGCGCACTATAAATTGAACCATATTGCGCCCAGTATTTATAACTACGAAAAAGCTTTGCAGCTTTCGCCAAACGACGAAGATGTAAAAAACAACTTGTCTTTTGCGCAAAATATGACCTTAGACGCCATAGAAAAAGCGCCGCAAACAGGAATATCCAAAAGCTTTAAAAATGTAATTTCTTTTTTTGATTATGACAGTTGGGCGTGGCTAAGCATTGTGTTTTCGGTGTTGTTTGCTGCATCTGCTTTGCTGTATTATTTTGCCACTTCTACCGTAAAAAAACGCTTGTTTTTTGTTACTGGTTTGCTGAGCATAATTTTTTTAATTGTGAGTGTTAGCTTTGCTTATTTACAATTTGGCTGGCAGGAATCTAAAGAGTTTGCCATTATCTTTACGGAAGAAATAGCTGTAAAAGCAGAGCCTAACAGTAAAGCAGAAGAAGTTTTTACCTTGCACGAAGGCACCAAAGTAAAAGTTCTAGACAACTTTAATAACTATACAAAAATAGAATTGGCAGACAAAAAGCAAGGCTGGATGCCCGAGAAGGCTTTAAAAAAGTTGTAGTAAAAATTTTCCTTTACGGAATATATTCTTCTTTTCAACCTGGTGTGTTGCTATTTACGCTCAAAAAAGAAGAAAAAGAACCAAACTTTTTTTTGAAAAAAAAACAGCAAATTTAAAAAGTGTCTTCTAAAAAAAATGCACTTTTACATTCAGAAGAAAAAAGTAAAACAGGATGGGACAAGAATTTTATAAGCAAATTTTAGAAAACAACAAAAAATGGGTTTCCGAAAAATTGGAAAATGATCCAGAGTTTTTTAAACGTCTGGAAAACGGTCAAAAACCACCATTACTTTGGATTGGTTGCGCAGATAGTCGCGTGCCGGCAAACCAGATTATAAACGCCCAACCAGGCGAAGTTTTTGTACATAGAAACATTGCCAATATGGTAATTCATACAGATATGAATATGCTAAGCGTTTTAGACTTTGCCGTAAATGCGTTAAAGATAGAGCACGTTATTGTTTGCGGTCATTATGGTTGCGGTGGTATAAAAGCAGCAATGGAAAATAAATCTATTGGTTTGATAGATAATTGGGTTAGGCATATAAAAGAAGTTTATAAAATGCACAAAAGTGAGCTAAACGCAATAGAAGATTTCAACAAACGCTGGGATCGTTATGTAGAGCTAAATGTGCAAGAACAAGCCTTTGATTTGGCCGAAACCAGTATCGTACAAAATGCCTGGAACAACAACCAAAAACTTACCGTGCACGGTTGGGCTTATGGCGTAGGTACCGGTTTGGTAAACGATTTGAACGTAAGCTTAAGCAGTAACGAAGATTTAGAAGATGTTTCTAAGTTAGACTTTTAAAATCACTTAGCGCTAAACAATTTATCGGTGGTTTGGTTTACTTCCTCTATAATTCCCGGTAAAACTATAGGAGCAATTTGTTTTATAGGAATATATAAAACAGATTGCTGCTGTTTTTCTTCCGTAAAGAAATTATCGTCTTCTAGCCAATTATTAGTAAACCATATTAATGTACTGCACACTAGAGCAACTTTTACCACGCCAAAAATTCCGCCTAAAATACGATTTACAATTCCTAGAGCTAAAACATTAGCAAACTTGGTCAAGAGTTTTCCTAAAATTAAAATACCTATTACTATAAGAAGAAAGGTTAGCGCGTAGGCCAATAATCGTATATTATCTGTTTGCCAATCTAAATTGCCGGCAAGCCAACCTACCATTAGGTGCGAAAAATAAATTGCGCCATAAATGCCTGCTATTATAGCAATGAGCGAAGCTACTTCTATTATAAAACCTTTTATAAAGCCGCGTATTAGACCAAAAGTTAGAAGCACGATTAAGATGATATCTATTACATTCATATTTCAAATATACGTCAATTTCAAAAATCAAACTATTATCTTTGCAGCATGGCAAGAGATGAAGAATTAAAACAACGTTGGGAAATGCTATCGCAAAAACTGTCAGCACAGTTTGCAGATGGCGATACTTTAGAGCTGGATGCTATTATTTATCTGGTTGGTGTGCAAGAGTTAGGACAATTGCACAGAAAATTTAAAAAAGATCAAAAAATAGATTTGATTCATATAGCTATTTGTAGGCTATTAGAGCCTTACGGCTATTATGAATTTGATTATTATGATGAAGAAGGTTGGCCGCATTATAAAACCTTAGACCAGTTACCACATTTAAAAGCTGGCGAGCAAAGCATAATGATGAAAGAAGCTATTGTAAATTACTTTTTGGAAAAAGAATACATTTCCTAAACCGCGATGTTTAGTGATTTACAAAATTTTCCGCACGATAGCGGTCCAATTTATCAAGAAACCCTTGCCGGGAGATTTCCTGTAGAACCGTTTAATACCTTTAGCAATTTGCTATTTTTGGTGGTTATTCTCTATTTTGGCAGAAAGATATATCCTAACTATCGGCAACATCTTTTTTTGGCTTTTTGTCTACCTATTTTAACTTTGGGTTTTGTGGGCGGCACGATATACCACGCCACCCGAAGTGCAGAAATTTGGTTGCTTTTAGATTGGGTGCCTATTGTTTTGTTGTGTTTTGCCACAGCGGTTTATTTTTGCTTTTCGCTACCTATAAAAATTCTTTTTAAATGGATTTTTATTGTAGGATTATTACTTTTTCAAATTATTGTTCGTTTAATAGAGCTTCCAAAAAGTTTAAGTATTTCATTAGGTTATATCGCATCTGCAATTGCAATATTGTTACCGCTAACTTTACATATTTGGTATTTTAAAGCTAACTATGCTTACAATATTTTATGGGCTGTGTTAAGTTTTAGTGCCGCCATCGGGTTTAGAATTTTAGATAAAAACCTACATATATTTTCTATGGGTACGCATTGGTTATGGCATTTATTTGGTGCAACGGCCGTGTTTTTTTTAATGAATTATATTTTTTTGCACAAAAAGAACCAAGCAAACTAGTAAAGTTACGTTTTAAAAATTACTAACTTTGCCGTTGCAAACAAGCTAATAATTATGATAGATAAGCTTACGAGTTATATTGTAGAAGTAGAAGATTTTTTTACTGATAAGGAAAAGGAAATAGAAGAATTCCGAATAAAATATTTAGGCAAAAAAGGTATTTTAAACGATTTTTTTGCAGAATTTAAAAACGTTCCTAACGAAGAAAAAAAAGAATACGGACAAAAGATAAATCGGCTTAAAACCGCTGCGCAGAACAAAGTTAAAGAACTGCAAGAAGCTTTAGAGAATCAGCGCGAAGAAAAAGGCGTTTATGGCGATTTGACAAGACCTGCAGAACCTGTAGAAATTGGCGCAAGACATCCTATTTCTATCGTAAAAAACCAAATTACCCAAGTGTTTTCTAACATTGGTTTTGATGTTTCTGAAGGCCCGGAAATGGAAGACGACTGGCATAACTTTACCGCATTAAATTTGCCAGAATATCATCCTGCCAGAGATATGCAAGACACGTTTTTTATACAAACCAACCCCGAAGAAATTTTGTTGAGAACGCACACTTCTAGCGTGCAAGTGCGGTATATGGAAAACAACCAACCGCCCATTAGAACAATTTCTCCCGGGCGTGTTTTTAGAAACGAAGCAATTTCTTCGCGTTCGCATTGTATTTTTCATCAGGTAGAAGGTTTGTATATAGACAAGAATGTAAGCTTTGCAGATTTAAAACAAACTTTGCTGTATTTTACCAAACAGCTTTTCGGGAAATCAGAAATTCGTTTACGACCTTCTTATTTTCCCTTTACGGAACCTAGCGCAGAAGTAGATATTTACTGGGGTTTAGAAACCGAAACCGATTATCGTATTACAAAAGGAACCGGCTGGTTAGAAATTATGGGTTGCGGTATGGTAGATCCCAACGTACTAAGAAATTGCAATATAGATCCGGAAGAATACTCCGGCTTTGCTTTTGGTATGGGCATAGAGCGTATAGCAATGTTGCTTTACCAAATTGGCGATATTCGTATGTTTTATGAAAACGATTTGCGCTTTTTAAAGCAATTTAAAACGGTTTTGTAACCAAGTTAGTGCAAGTTTAGGAAGCATGAAATAACTTAAAATTAAAAGATTACTCTATGAAAAAATACGTTTTTTTGGTTCTGCTTCTTATTGGTATAGCGGTGGTTATATATCTAACTTTTGTAATTGCAATGCTAAAAATTGCTATTGGTAGTGTCTTTTTGGGCATTATGGCAATTGCAATTATTGCCCTTTGGATTACTTGGAAGAAAAAAACACACGATTAAGTTTTGAAAAAAGACATTAACATACCTCCGGTAAAAAAAGTTTATATGGCCGCTGTGCGTAGTTACAACCAAGACTTTAGAACGCACGATTGGCATGTTTATCTTATAAATGAAAATAATTACGCGTTAGAAACCGTTCTAATAGTATCTAAAGGTTACGATAAAAAAGATACCACTTCTGTTATGCGGCATAAATTAAAAGTTTTGCCGGCAAAATCTTTTGCTAAAATAGAATTGCTACAACCGGACGTTTTAAAATTGAACAACCGATTTTCTGTTTCTTTCTTTACGGAAGAGGGTATGCTGCATAAAGATTTCGTATTTAAGAAAAATACAATTGCAGAAAGCGCGGTAAAAACATTGCCACTAATAAAGGAGAAAGGTATATTGGCAGATTAAGCTGTTTGTTTTTTCCGCTTTAGCTTCTTTAAATTCATTACCACAATTGCCGTTAAAATTAAAATTATACCTAACCATTGGTAAATATTAACGCGCTCTCCCAAAAGAAAATAGGCCATACTAACGGCAACCGGCAACTCTATAGAAGTAATAATAGCACCCAATCCCACATTTACTTTTGGCATTCCTGTGGTTAAAAATAAAGGCGGTAAAATAGTTCCGAAAAGGGCTAAGATAATTCCCCATTTATAAAAAACACTAAAATCTATGCCTTCTATAAGAGTTGGTAGGGCAAGAATACTTACTATAGTTAATGCTCCTAAAAGCATCCATTTGCTGCGTTTAATAGAGGGTAAATGCAACGCAACACTATTAGAAGTATAAATAGTTACTGTGTACGAAGTTGCAGCAAGTAGCCCAAAACCAATACCGCGTAAATCTACGGTTATATTTTCAAAAAGTACGTTAGTAGCCAATAGTGTACCTATTATTACAATAAAAACCGCTAATATTTTTAATTTACCCGGGCGTTGTTTATTAAGAATAGAATCTGCTACTACGCCCATCCAAACGCTTTGCATTAATAAAACTATACCAATAGAAACGCTAATATATTGCACGGCCAAATAATAAAACGTACTGGTAAGACCTAAAGAAGTACCCGCCAAGGCCAAATGAAGAATATTTTTCTTAGTAGCTGTTTTTTGTTGGTTTACCGGTTTTTTCTTTCTAAAAAAATCAAGCAGTACCAAGCCTAAAAAACCTAAAAGTACTTGAGCAAAGGTTACTTCAAAAATGGTAAACCCTTCTTCATAAGACATTTTTACAAAAGTGGTAAGCACACCATAACTAGACGCACCAAAAGCTACTAGGATGCCTCCTTTTAAAGCAGAATTTTTCAAAATTAAGAGATGTTTTACGAAGCTGCAAGATGCATATTTAAGCGGAGAAATTATGTAAACTTAGTCTAATTTTTCCACCAATTTTAGAAATACTTTTTTAGGATTTTTATGTTCATATAAAATAGCATAAACAGCATTAATTATTGGCATTTTAGCTTTCTTTTCTCGATTCTTATTAATCTTATAAGCACTTTTGGTGGCATAATAACCTTCTGCAACCATGCTCATTTCCATCTGGGCGCTTTTTACGGTATAGCCTTTACCAATCATATTACCAAACATCCGGTTGCGACTAAAAACCGAATAACCGGTAACCAGCAAATCTCCCAGATAAGCAGAATCGTTAATGTTACGCTTCATTTTATAGGTCTTTTTAATAAAACGCTTCATTTCTCTAATAGCATTGCTCATCAAAACACTTTGAAAGTTATCGCCATAACCCAATCCGTGTGCTATTCCGGCTGCAATAGCATAAATATTTTTAAGCATTGCGGCATATTCTGTACCAATTACATCTTCGCTGGTTTTGCAATTTATATAAGAGCTGCTCAGGTATTTTACCAAAAAATTAGCGTTTTCTTCTTTGGCGCAAGCAATGGTAATATACGAGAGTCGTTCTAAAGCTACTTCCTCGGCGTGGCAAGGTCCGGTTATAACACCAATATTTTCAAACGGAATGTCGTAAAATTTATTAAAATGATCGCCTACTATTAGTCCACTCTCCGGTACAATTCCCTTAATGGCACTAAAAATTATTTTATCTTTTAGTGGTAATTCTAATTTATCGAGCTCGCTTTTTAAAAAAGCAGAAGGTATAGCAAAAATTATATAATCTGCATAGGCTACCGCTTCGTTAATATTGCTGGTTAGCTTTAATTGCTTGGTGTCAAAAGATACCGAGCTCAGATAATTGGGGTTATGATCTTCTTGCTGTATATGCTCTACCGCATTTTGGTTGCGCATATACCAAGCAAGTTCCGACAGGTTTTCGGTTAGCATTTTTACAATGGCCGTAGCCCAACTACCGCCTCCAATTACTGCAAATTTTGGCTCTTTTTCCATACAAAATCATTTTCCTTTCAAAATTACATAAAATTTCAAGCATGACTCTTTACCACACTAAGAAACTTTTAACACAGCATAGTTGCTTATAAATACAATTTAGGACGCTTGTGTGCGTTATTATAGTATAATTTTTGGTTGGTTATTTAAGAAAAGTCGTTCGTTATTCTGCAAAGGTGCGAGCGGCTTTTTTATTTATAAAAATTCATCTCGTCTATATACTGCCAAACTTTTTCAGAAAGTAAAGGCTCTATATTTTTGCCTTCTTTTATGGCTTTACGAATAAAACTAGAAGAAATTTCCATTATTGGGGCATCTATTTTCTTAATTTTTTCGTGTTCGTAAAGTTCGGTTTTAGGACTTTTGTTGGTTATTCTGGGATAAACGTAAATTGGATGCCGTTCTAAAATAACCTCGTGATTTTTCCATTTATGGAAAGTTTTTAGGTTGTCTTCCCCAATAAGTAAAGCAAAATCTTTTTCGGGATATTTTTCTTCCAAATGAGCTAAGGTATTTACAGTATAATTAGGCTGCGGAAGATTAAACTCTATATTACTTGGCTTGAGGTTAAAATAATTTTCTGTAGCGCGAAAAACCATTTCCAAACGATGGTAATCTTCTAACAAAGATTTCTTTTTTTTAAACGGATTGTGTGGCGTTACTACAAGCCAAACTTCGTCTAACTCGCTAAATTCTACCATATGGTTGGCAATAACCAAATGCCCAATATGTATGGGGTTAAAGGTGCCAAAATAGAGACCTATTTTCTTTTTCACTACAATTGGTTTTGTGTAAATTCTTTTACCAGTTTATACGATTCGTCCAGGGCTTCCTGCAAATTATTGTTTACAATTATAAAATCAAATTGTGGGGCGGTTGCCATTTCTATAGAGGCTTTGGCTACTCGCATGTTTATGCGGTCTTCTGTTTCTGTTTTTCGTTTTTTTAGCCTTATTTTTAGCTCTTCTATGCTGGGTGGTTCTACAAAAACAGCCAAAGTTCTTTCAGGATAAATATGTTTTATGTCTAAACCACCAACTACATCAATATCAAAAACTACGTGTTTGCCATTGGCCCAGATGCGCTCTACTTCGCGTTTTAAAGTGCCGTAAAAATTATCGCGGTAAACTTCTTCCCATTCTAAAAAATCATCGTTTTTTATGTGTTGTTTAAACTCACTTAACGACATAAAATAATAATCTTTACCGTGCTCTTCGCCTTCACGCGGCTCTCGGGAAGTTGCAGAAATAGAAAAGTCTAAATTAAGCTCTTCTTGCTTTAATAAATGCTGTACGATGGTGGTTTTTCCAGACCCCGAAGGTGCCGAAAATACAATTAATTTGCCTTCTATCATTAGAGTACGTTTAGGAGTTGCTCTTTAATTTTTTCTAATTCGTCTTTCATTTGTACCACCAATTTTTGCATTGGTGCGTGGTTAGATTTGCTGCCAATGGTATTTATTTCTCTGCCAATTTCCTGACCAATAAAACCTAACTTTTTACCATTACTATCGGGAGAGGATAAGGTTTCTAAAAAATAATTAAGGTGGTTGTCTAATCTGGTTTTTTCTTCGGTAATGTCATACTTTTCAATATAATATACCAATTCTTGCTCAAAGCGGTTTTCGTCTACTTTTTCGATCAAATCGCTTATGGCTTTTGTTAGGCGTTCTTTTACGGCATCTATGCGGTTAGCATCTATTGCGCTAACTTTTTTTAGAAGTTCTTGCAAGTTTTTTATACGCAAAAGGAAATCTTTTTCTAAAGCTTCGCCTTCGTCTAAACGGTATTGGTTTATAGCCACCAAAGCTTCTTGTAAAGCATTTTCTATATGCAAAAACTCGTCTTGGCCTATGGTTTCTTTTTGCGTTTTTAGCGCATCCGGTAATTTCATGGCAATTTCTAACAACTGGGCGTCAGAAGAAGAAGAACCTATTCCGCTTAAATTTAAATCTCTAAATTGCTCTATATAATTTGTAACCACAGGTTTGTTAACTACGGTAGACGTGTTTTCTCCAATCAATTCGGTATTTAAAGAAAAATCTACTTTCCCGCGTTCTAAACTTTTAGCAATACGGTTTCTAAAAATTAATTCTTTTTCTCTGTATTGCGAAGGCATCCGCGCGTTTACATCTAAATTTTTACTGTTTAAAGATTTTATTTCTATTGTTATCTTTTTGCCGGAAAGCTCTAAAGTGCTTTTTCCAAAACCGGTCATTGACTTGATCATAGGCCTAAATTAAAAGTTGTGCAAAGGTAATAAAAACAATGTTTGCAGCCGAAGTCTTTGGCTGTTCTGCGTTAAAATTGCCTTATTTATTATGCGTGCATATTATAATTTTAGTAGTTTTAACCAAAAAATAAAAAATGTATACAAAGCAATTTGAAATTAGATGGAGCGATATAGATGCTAACCGGCATCTGGCAAATTCTGCCTATATGAATTTTATGAGCCATACCAGAATGAGCTATTTGGTAGAAAACGGTTTAGGACAAAACGATTTGGCAAAGCATAATATTGGGCCGGTGGTTTTTTACGAGCACATCTATTATTTTAAAGAAGTTTTTTCTAACGAACCCGTTACAGTTACTTTACAGCTAAAAGGTCTCTCAGAAGACGGTAAATATTTTGAATTTATACACGATATTTACGATAAAAACGGCAAGCATTCTGCCCAATGCGAAATGATGGGCGCTTGGATAGACTTGAAAAAAAGAAAAGTAACCGCGCTTCCTGAAAGTATGTTGCAAAGCTTAAATAATCTCGAAAAAACAGACGATTTTAGAGTTTTAACAAAAGAAGATACCCGTAAATACGGCAGAATGCCAAAAGACCAACCTTCTTTAAAAATAGAATAAAATATACTAAAACTGTTGTGCTTGCAATTGCGCAACAGTTTTTTTACTGTTGCCAACAAAAATCTTTTCGCCGTTTACAATTACCGGTCGTTTTAAAAAAGTATAGTGTTCTAAAATAAGTGCTTTATAATCTTCTTCTTGTAAATTTTGTGCTTTTAGGTTACGTTCTCTGTAAAGTCTGGCGCGCTTATTAAACAAAGCTTCATAACTTCCGCAAAGTTCTTTTAACTGCTCGAGTTCTTTTGCGCTGATATTTTCTTTTTTCAAATCTTGTTTAGGGAAACTTTCCGGCAGATTTATTGTTTTAAATATTTTTTTGCAGGTATCGCAAGTAGAAAGGTAATAAGCTTTTTTCATATTTTTTTAAAGGGTTTTTAATAGGCTAACCATTGCTGTATTTTATCTTTACGGAAACGCAACTTCAAACTACCTTCGGCATAACTGGCGGCTTCGTAAGGATGATATAGCAGCAATACTTCATCTTCCGTAAAGCCAATATTTTGGGGTAATTTAAACTCATTTTCTTCAAATAGAAACCCGGTTGCGTTAATAGATTCTCCCTTTGCAATATGGTATTTTTCACGGAATTTTTCCTCAGCATACTCTTGAAAAGCATCTATATCTGTAAACAAATCTTTTTTGGTAAGAATTTTACCGCTTTCCCGGTCAAAATTCAAATAATTTGTAGCTCCGTATCCGTGTGCGCCGCCGGTAAAAATATAAAACTTAGTTTTAAAAGAAAGAAGCTGGGGCGTTTCTGCCAAAAGGCTTTGTTCCATTTCTAATTCGTAACCAATATTGGTGGCGTCAAATTCAGTTTTAAACTTAAAATAATCTTCAATAAAATAATTTACAGCTTTTTTGAGGTCAGCATTGTTTAAATCCATCTGTAAGTTGGCATCTACAATACCAACTAAATGTCTTTTTAAAGCTTGGTTCAGCTCTGCGGCGTGGGTATAATTGCCTTTTACTTCTGCATACGTAATCCTAATTTCAGGACAAGCTTTGTCTTTACAAGCTGCAAAATCCTGCACCGATAAATTTTTAGGAATCAAACTAAAACTCTCTTTTTCTTCGGTGTGTGGTTGCGGTTCCGGCTGTGATTTTGGGTCTTCTTTACAACTCCAAAAAATGCTAAAAAATAAAAGTAAGAAGCAGGTCTTTTTAATCATAAGGCGGGCGTGTTAAACATCGTTTAAAGATAAGCGACATTTTGTATATGCACAACGGGAATGCTACTTTTGTTTAAAATAGGATTCTCTTTATTATGAAATTTAATACCAAAACAATTCACGGTGGCCAAGAAAATATAGATCCGGCATACGCATCTGTTATGCCGCCAATTTACCAAACTTCTACCTTTGGGCAAAAGACGCCTGGCCAACACAAAGGTTTTGCCTATTCGCGAAGTGGTAATCCTACTCGTTCTGCTTTAGAAAAAGCTATTGTCAGTTTAGAAAATGCCAATTACGGTTTGGCATTTGGTTCTGGTATTGCCGCTATAGATGCTATTTTAAAACTACTAAAACCCGGAGATGAAGTAATTTCTACCAACGATTTGTACGGCGGTTCTTATCGTTTATTTACCGAAATTTATAAAGATTTCGGAATCAAATTCAAATTCGTGGGAATGGAAAAAGCGCAAGAAATTGAACAACATATAAGTAGCGCTACCAAATTGCTTTGGGTAGAAACACCTACCAATCCTATGATGAATATTATAGATATTAAGGCAGTGGCGAAAATTGCTAAAAAGCATAATCTACTTTTAGGAGTAGATAACACTTTTGCAACCCCTTATTTGCAAACACCTTTAGATTTGGGAGCAGATATTGTGATGCACAGCGCTACAAAATATCTGGGTGGTCATAGCGATGTGGTTTTGGGCCTTCTGGCAGTAAAAGAAAAAGACTTGGCAGAGAAACTGTATTTTATACAAAAAGCAAGTGGCCCTATTGCCGGTCCGCAAGACTGTTTTTTGGTATTGCGCGGCATTAAAACACTGCATTTGCGTGTGCAACGCCATTGCGAAAATGCTAAAGAGGTAGCAGAGTTTTTAGCAAATCACCCTAAGGTAGAAAATGTATATTGGCCGGGATTAAAAAAACATCCAAATCATGAAATAGCCAAAGAACAGATGAAAGATTTTGGCGGAATGGTTTCTTTCTCTACCCGCAGTAATAAAAAAGCAGATGCTATGAAAATACTAGAAAATTTAAAGATTTTTACCTTAGCGGAATCTTTAGGTGGTGTAGAGTCTTTGGCAGGGCATCCGGCAAGTATGACACACGCTTCTGTTCCTAAAGAAGAGCGGGAAAAGTTAGGAATTGTAGACTCGTTAATCCGGTTGAGTGTTGGCGTAGAAGATAAAGAAGATTTGATAGAAGATTTAAAACAAGCTATTGGTTGAAATTCTAAATTAAACTCGCGCATAAAAGAAGCCTCGAAAAATCGAGGCTTTTATATTTATAAATATTGTTGTTCATTTAAAAATAATAAACGTAACCAAAATTAATCCAAGCAATCCAATCGTTGTGCTTATTTTGTGGTTTATCGTGGTTTAAACCGTCTACAAAATCAGAACCATAATAATGTGCTCTAAGTTCTAAAATTAAATCACCTGTAGCGTTTAAACGGTATCTTGTTCCTGCGCCTAAAGCAAGTGCAAACGTAGAACCGCCAGAAGTATCAATGTACGGAGCTTCTCCCGGAGGAGCTAAAAAATCGTAAAAAGTAACCTCCTCATCATACCCAAGTCTACCGGACAAGTCTGTTTCGGCCGAAGGATTAAAGTTTACATAATGAATACCAATACCTAAAAAGGGCGCAAAGTTAAAAGAACCGCCGTCAAAATCTATAATACTTCTTGGGTACCATTCTAAATGCGAGCCTAATTCAAAAACCCTTGCTTTTCCGTGCATGGCACGTAGTTGTTTGCCGGCTAAACTGTTAGATTCTGCTTCTTTCCCGTAATGATCTAAAGCGGTTACGTGGTAACTAAGCTCTGTTCTTACTTTAAAATGATCGTTAAAATAGGTGTCTTTTGCAAAGCACTCACAGTCATCTCGATAAGAGAAGTTGATAAAATGAGCAAGAGCGATTCCTAATCCAACATTCCCAAAATTGGTTTCGCTGTTACCGCGCAAACCATAATCAGATTTAAATTGGAGCGGTCCGGCTACTAAACCCAATTCTTGCGAAAAAGCCTGAGCTTTCACACTTTGGTGACCGGCTATTGCAAAAAGGAAAACCAAAATAAGGTTTTTAATTTTCATAGAATGGTTGTTTTTTCTGGTAAAGCAAATATATAAAAATAGAGCGTACAACGAAATAAATATGGAGCAAAGCTTGGAAAAATGATTTCTTACTTCATAAAAAATATTAAATTATATTAAAATTTTGATAATAAAAGCATTAAAAAACAATAAAAGATATCTTTGGGGAAATAGTTTATTGAAAATTTAAACCTAACTTTATAAAATATGCGTCAAACTTTACAAGATTTTCTGAAAGAAGTAGAAAATAAAAACCCAAATCAACCAGAATTTCTACAAGCTGTTTCAGAAGCTGCCGAAAATATCTTTCCTTTCATAGAAGAAAATAAAAAATACCAAAACCAAGCAATTTTAGAGCGCATGGTAGAGGCAGAGCGTATTATAATTTTTAGAGTAGCCTGGACAGACGATTCTGGTGCCATTCGGGTAAACCGCGGTTATCGGGTGCAAATGAATTCGGCTATCGGGCCATACAAAGGCGGTTTGCGTTTTCACCCAACGGTAAATCTTAATATTTTAAAATTTCTAGCTTTTGAGCAAGTTTTAAAAAACAGCCTAACAACCTTAGCTTTAGGCGGCGCAAAAGGAGGTTCAGATTTTAATCCGAAAGGTAAATCTGATGCCGAAGTGATGCGTTTTTGTCAAAATTTTATGACAGAATTGGCCAAACACATTGGGGCGCAAACAGATATTCCGGCTGGCGATATTGGCGTTGGCAATCGGGAAATTGGTTATTTATTTGGGCAATATAAAAAACTACAAAACAATTTTACGGGTGTACTTACCGGAAAAGAGATTGCTTATGGCGGCTCCTTAATTCGGCCGGAAGCTACCGGCTACGGCACGGTTTATTTTGTAGAACATATGTTGCAAGGCCAAAACAAAAGTATAAAAGGCAAGCAAGTATGCATTTCCGGCTCTGGCAACGTGGCGCAATACGCAGCAGAAAAAGCGATAGAATATGGAGCGAAAGTTATTACACTTTCTGATTCTTCCGGCTATATTCACGATAAAGAGGGTATAGACCAAGAAAAACTCGATTATGTAAAAGAGCTTAAAAATGGCAAACGTGGCAGGATTAAATCTTATGTAGAAGAATATCCGCACGCTGTCTATCACGCTAATAAAGCACCTTGGGAAGAAAAATGTGAAGTTGCTTTGCCTTGTGCTACAGAAAATGAGCTCAACGCCACAGCCGCGAAAACATTGGTTAAAAATGGCTGTTTAGCTATTGGCGAAGGTGCAAATATGCCGTGTACCAAAGATGCTGTAGATATTCTGCAAGAAGCAAAAATACTTTACGGAATAGGAAAGGCAGCTAACGCCGGCGGAGTAGCGGTTTCCGGATTAGAAATGTCACAAAATGCAATGGGCGTTCGTTGGTCTGCCGAAAAAGTAAACGAGGAACTTAAAAAGATCATGAAAGAAATTCACCAAGCCTGCGTAGAATATGGTACATTAGAAAATGGTGAAATAGACTATATAAAAGGTGCAAATATTGCCGGATTTAAAAAGGTAGCAGATGCTATGTTGGCGCAAGGAGCTGTATAGATAGGCGTAATTAATTCCGTAAAGCTCTTTTTATTAATCTATTTAAAGCGCTTTTTAAGAAAAGCATACCTTTGCAAAAAAATAATATTGCGCGGTATTTTTAGTTATAAGCCATATATCTACCAAATGAAATTTTTTACAGTAATTTTCTTTCTTTTTTCCGGATTTCTTTTTGCCCAAGAACAACAAGATTTTTCAGACTCTTGGTCAGATTTATATTCTTATTATCAAGTAAAAGATATTACGGCAGGTAATAATAAAATCTATGCGGCTGCTCAAAATGCGGTAATAGCATACAATTTATCTTCTGGCGAAATAGAAAAAATATCTTCTGTAAAAGGTCTTTCTGGCGAGAAAATTTCTACTATTCATTATGCAGAAAATTTACCTTATATAGTGCTTGGATACGAAAATGGTCTTATAGAAACCTTTAATACACAAACCGGAAAAGTGTATTCATTTATTGACATCTTAGAAAAACAAACCATAGCGCCAGATAACAAGCGTATTAATCAATTTAAAGAAGGACAAAACAAAATTTACATTGCTACAAATTATGGCATTTCTGTGCTAAATCTTGCCAACTTAGAGTTTGGCGATACTTTTTATATTGGTAATAACGGCAGCCAATTGGCAGTAGCAGGTATAGAAATTTTTCAAAATAAAATTTATGCTGCAACACAAGGAGGCGGCCTTAGATACGCCAATATAGATAACCCTAACCTTATAGATTATCAGGTTTGGCAAAGTATTGGGTCTAATTATTTAAAAGAAATTACCCGTCTGCAAGACAAATTATACGTACTTACTTTAGATAACAGGCAGTTTCAAATTGTAAATAATGCGTTTGTTTTTGCAAACCAATACAATTCAGATGTACGCGATTTTAGAAGTTTTGACGATAAATTGGTAGTCAGTTTACAAAATGAAGTGTTAGTATTAGATGCTTCTATGTCGCAATTGGCGAGTTTTGGCGGCACACAAGATTTTACTGCCAATTTTAATACAGCACTTTTGGCAGGAGAGCGTATTTTTATTGGCGACCAAAACGAAGGTTTGCTAAAAGCCAATACCGCTGTGGCTGGAAATTATGAATATTTGAGTCCGCCGGGACCTTTAATGAATAGAATTTTTGCCATGGAAGCTATTCCAAACGAGCTTTGGCTTACCTTTGGCGAATATTCTCTTTACTTAAATCCTTTTCCGTTAAATAAACGTGGCTTAAGCCATTTAAAAAATGAGCAGTGGATAAATTTTCGTTACCAAGATTTGCCACAAGCACGTTCTATTGTAGATGTTACTATAAATCCTAACCGAACAGAACAAGTGTTCTTTAGCTCTTATTTTGACGGGTTGTTAGAAATAGTAAACGACGAGCAAGTATTTTTGTATGATGAGAATAATTCTAATTTAGAACCTATAGACAATGCAGAAGCAAGTCCTGACGATCTTAGAATAGGAAGTAGTGTTTTTGATAACGCCGGCAATCTTTGGTTTACCGAAGCTTTATATACCAAAGGTTTGCTAAAAAAAGCACCCGAATCTACTAACTTCGAAATGTTTGATGTTTCAGAAGTCATTCAAGATCCGCCTAACCGAAATGCCGGTTTCCCCGATATTATTAGTGATAATCGAAATAATTTATTTTTAGGAAGTTACTTAGATGGCATCATTGGTTTTAACATCCAGACAGAAAGCTTTGCCAAAGTAAGCGGCGACGAAGGCGCAGGAAACTTACCATCTAACCAAGTTAACACCTTGGCGTTAGATAACAACAACCAACTCTGGATAGGCACTAACCGCGGTATACGCGTATTATACAACCCCGCCGCCATGTTTGAAGAGCCCAATTTACAAACCGATCAAATTATTATTTTAGACGACGATGGCGTGGCGCAAGAACTATTGGCTAATACCAATATTGCTGTAATTCGGGTAGATGGCAACAACAACAAATGGGTGGGTACAGAGGCCGGCGCCTTTTATTTATCTGCTAACGGACAAGAAACTATTTATCGTTTTACTAAAGAAAACTCCCCTTTGCCTTCTAATATAATTACAGATATTGCCATAGACCAAGCTTCGGGAGAGGTTTATATAGGAACAATAAATGGCTTATTAAAATTTAGAGGCAAAGCCACCGCTTCTGCAGAAGATTTTAGCAAAGTAAGAGCCTATCCCAATCCGGTGCGACCGCAGTATCACGGCGCAGTAACTATAGACGGTTTGCAAACCGGCGCCAACATAAAAATAACAGATATAGAAGGTAACTTGGTGTACGAAACTACCGCTCAAGGTGGCAGCATACAATGGGATACACGCGCCTTCGGAAAGCATAAAGTAGCCTCTGGCGTATATATGGTTTTAATAACCTCTCAAGACCAAACCGAAACCAAAATCACCAAAATAATGATTGTTCGCTAATGTTGGTAAAAACAAAAGCCATTGTCTTACAAGCCATAAAATACCGCGACAACGATTTGATTGTTCGTTGTTATACCCAAAAAAGCGGCATAAAATCTTACCTTCTACGCGGCATTTTAAAATCAAAAAAGGGTAAATTTCGCGCTGCAATGTTTCAGCCCTTAACCCAATTAGAAATAGAAGCCAATCATAAAGACAAAGAAGGCTTAGATTACCTAAAAGATGCAAAAGTGGCCCGACCTTATGCCTCTTTGCAAACCAATATGTACAAAGCCTCAATCTTGCTTTTTCTAGCAGAAATTTTGCGCAATTCCATTCAGGAAGAAGAGGAAAATCAAGCCTTATTTAAGTATTTAGAAGAGAATTTAAATTGGTTAGACCAAGCAGAAAAATTTGCCAATTTTCATTTGTTATTCTTAGTCCAACTAACCCAATATTTGGGTTTTTATCCCAACTATACAAAAATAGATTTGCCTTATTTTAATTTACTTGACGGCAACTTTCAGTACGAAGAAATTAACAAATATTGCATTAGCAACCCAAATTCAGAATTGCTCAAACAATTTTTGCAAACCAATTTTGAGCAATTACACCACATAAAACTCAATCAAACCAAAAGAAAAGACTTTTTAGAAATGCTTATTTTATACTACCAATTGCATTTACAGGGTTTTAAAAAACCAAAATCTATAGAAGTTTTACACCAGTTATTTTAATATGGGCGTGCCCCCTCATAAAATCGGGGTCGGGCTTTCATTACTCGCTTTTCACCGGCTACCGCCGTTGCAAGAGCTCAAACACGCCATTCAATCCCTCACGCGAAAAAAATTGGATAGTTTACCAATTTATTTCTCACCTAACACCTAAGGTTTAATTTCTACAACTTATAGCAAAAAGGAAATTTATTATCCTGCAAGGTTTTTTCTGCACTTCCAATTATCCTGCAAGTTTTTTGCAACCTTGTAGGTATCTTCAAAAGTGCTGCCTTCAAGAAAAGAATATTTTTTTATTCTTCACGCTAAGAAAACCTACAGGGTTTTAGAAACCCTGCAGGTTAAATTTTGCAAAATTTCTATTTTCCAATCCCCATTTCACCATTTCACCATTCTCCATCTACCATCTCTTAAATTTCCGCTAAGATTTCCGTAAAGCAAAAAGCCTAAACATATTTTTCTTTAAATTGTTGGTTATGAAAACACCCTTACTTCATTTTAACCAAAAAGGCATCTATTGCCAACAAGCCGATGTTTATTTAGACCCGTGGAAACCGGTAAAAAAAGCAATCATTTCGCACGGGCACGCAGACCATTCGCGCTGGGGGCATCAGCAATATATTACGCACCGTACCAACGTGCCAATTATTAAACATCGTTTAGGAGATATTAATGTTTCGGGAGTAGAATGGGGAGAAACATTTAGTATAAACGGCGTGAAGTTTTCGTTACATCCTGCCGGTCATATAATTGGCTCGGCACAAATTAGAGTAGAATATAAAGGAGAAATCTGGGTTTTTACAGGAGATTATAAAACCGAAGATGATGGTCTGGCCAAGCCGTACGAAGTGGTAAAATGCCACAGCTTTATAACCGAATGTACTTTTGGTTTACCGGCTTTTAAATGGCAACCTCAACAAGAAGTTTTTAGCGAGATAAATAACTGGTGGCAGCAAAATAAACAAGACGGCAATACCTCTGTTTTGTTTGGCTATTCTTTAGGAAAGGCGCAACGCTTGCTTAAACACTTAGATACTTCTATTGGCAAAATATATACGCACGGCGCTATAGAAAATATGAACGAGGTAGTGAGAGAAATCGTTACTTTGCCGGAAACCATTAGAATTACTAAAGATACCAAAAAAGAAGAGGTAAAAGGTAATATGGTTTTGGCACCACCAAGTGCACACGGTTCTCCGTGGATAAGAAAAATGGTGCCATTTGTTACGGCATCGGCAAGTGGTTGGATGACGTTTCGTGGCGCGCGTAGGCGCAGGGCTGTAGATAGAGGTTTTGTACTTTCAGACCATTGCGACTGGCAAGCTTTGCTTTCTTCTATAAAAGCAACCGGCGCAGAAAAAATAATTTGTACCCACGGTTATACCGATATTTTTTCACGCTTTTTATGCGAGCAAGGTTATGACGCGCGCACAGAGCAAACGCAATTTGAAGAAGAAAGCGCAGAGCAGGCAAAAACAACTTTATCTAAAAAAGAAAACGCATGAAACAATTTGCAAGCCTCATAAAAAAATTAGACAGCACCAATAAAACTACGCTAAAAGTAAATGCCCTAAGTAAGTATTTTGAGCAAGCACAGCCAAAAGATAAGGTCTGGACAATTGCAATCTTATCGCATAGAAGACCGCCACGACCTGTAAATACAAGGCTTATGCGAGAGTGGGCGTCAGAATTGGCAAAAATACCACTTTGGTTGTTTGAAGAATCTTACCATATTGTAGGCGATTTGGCAGAAACCATTGCCTTGATAATCCCGCCTTCCGAAGAATCTTCCGAAAAGAGTTTGCATCAATTTTTAGATGAGATTATTCGTCTTAAAATAAGATCGGACCAAGAGAAAAAAGAATATTTGTTCGAGAATTGGCTTAGCCTGAATTATTACGAACGTTTTGTGTTTACTAAACTCATAACCGGCAGTTTTCGTATTGGCGTTAGTCAAAAATTAATGACGCGTGCTTTGGCCAAAGCTACTCAAATAGACGAAGATATTTTAGCCTATAAACTGATGGGTAATTGGAATCCGGCCAAAACCAGTTTTAAACGTTTGGTTTTAGAAGAAAATAAATCGGATTATCTCTCCAAACCTTATCCTTTTTATTTGGCTTATGCTATAGAAAATGCTCCGGAAGATTTAGGTCCTGTGCAAGAATGGGCAGCAGAGCACAAGTGGGATGGTATCCGCTCGCAGGTAATCATCCGCGAAAGCGAATTGTTTGTTTGGAGTAGAGGAGAAGAGTTGGTAACCGATAAATATCCTGAGTTTGATGCCTTTACGGAAGTAATTCCGGACGGGACGGTTTTAGATGGCGAAATTCTACCCTTTCCTAACGGAGAGATAGGTACTTTTAAAGATTTACAAACACGTATTGGCCGAAAAAACATCAGTAAAAAATTACTTGAGAAAATACCTTGTATTTTGAAGGTTTACGATATTTTAGAATGGAAAGGGGAAGATATCCGGCAGCGTTCTTTTAAAGAAAGAATACAGATTTTAGAAAATTTATACCACCAAGTAAAAAATCTAAATATTCCGCTTCATCTTTCTAAAACTATATCTTTTTCCAGTTGGGAAGCGGCAGCGCAAGAACGCGATCGTAGTAGAAAAGTAAAATCTGAAGGCTTAATGCTTAAACGCTGGGATTCTCCTTATTTAATAGGTAGAAAAAAAGGCGATTGGTGGAAATGGAAGGTAGATCCGCTTACTATAGATGCAGTATTAACCTACGCAATGCGCGGTCACGGCAGACGTAGTAACTTATTTACAGATTATACTTTTGGTTTGTGGGATAAAGAAAAAAAGGAGTTAGTAACTTTTGCCAAAGCTTATTCCGGTCTAACCGATGCAGAGTTTAGAAAGGTAGATGCGTGGATTAAAAAAAACACTTTAGAACGTTTTGGTCCGGTAAGAAGCGTAACGCCACACCATGTTTTTGAAATTGCTTTTGAGGGCATAGCCGAGTCGAAAAGACATAAAAGTGGAGTTGCTACCAGGTTTCCAAGAATTTTACGCTGGAGAAAAGATAAAAAAATTGAGGAAGCAAATACATTAGAAGATTTAAAAGCGCTGATTCCGTGATATAACCACACCGTTTTCACCTGTGAAAACAAAGTATTACATCAGTTTGCCGATGACGGAAACGTAAAAAAATACGAAACACCATTAATGCATAAAAAACAACTTTTAAATACTGCCAATACCTGGTTTAAACAGCAAAATTGGAAAGCTTTCAAGTTTCAAAAAGACACTTGGGAGGCTTACTTAAAAGGAAAAAACGGTTTATTAAACGCTCCTACAGGAAGCGGAAAAACTTACGCCCTTTGGGTGCCTATTGTTTTAGAAATTTTGCATCAAAAAAGTAAAAAGAAAAAGACGGGTAAAGGTTTAAAAGCGATTTGGATTACACCGCTACGAGCCCTTTCGGTAGAAATTGAACAAGCAGCCAATAATTTTGCACAAGACATAGACCCCGAAATTAAAATTGGCATTCGTACAGGAGATACGCCACAAAAAGTACGTGCTGCGCAAAAGCGCAAAATGCCAGATTTACTTATTACCACACCAGAAAGTTTGCAACTTTTACTTTCTTCCAAAAAATATGATAAAACCTTTAAAAATCTAAATGCCGTGGTGGTAGATGAGTGGCACGAATTGTTGGGCAGTAAACGTGGCGTACAAATGGAACTGGCTTTAAGCCGATTAAAATCTGTTGCAAATAATCTAAAAATTTGGGGCATTTCTGCAACTATTGGCAATTTGCAACAAGCCCGAGAAGTTTTGCTGGGACCGCAAACGCCACAGTTTGAAAATTCGGTTTTAATAAAAGCCAAGCTTGCTAAGAAAATAAAGGTACAGTCGGTCATTCCTAAAAAAATGGAAAAATTTCCCTGGCGGGGACATCTGGGCTTGCATCTGCTCGATGAGGTGGTACCAATTATTAAAAATTCTAAAACCACTTTACTATTTACCAATACGCGCTCGCAATGCGAATTGTGGTTTCAAAAACTACTAGAAAAATATCCTGAATTTGCCGGAGAAATAGCCATGCATCACGGCAGCATAAATAAAGAAACCCGGTTGTGGGTAGAACAAGCTATTAGAAATGAAACCTTAAAAGCTGTAGTGTGTACTTCCAGCTTAGATTTGGGAGTAGATTTTGCCCCGGTAGAAACTATTGTGCAAATAGGAAGTCCAAAAGGCGTGGCTAGGTTTCTTCAACGGGCAGGAAGAAGCGGCCACCAACCTAAAAAAACCAGCGTTATTCATTTTTTACCCACCCACGCTATGGAGCTTATTGAAGCTTCTGCCTTACAAAAAGCGGTAAAAAAACAAGCTGTAGAAGATCGCGTTCCGTATGTACAAAGTTTTGATGTGTTGTTGCAATATCTAACTACTTTGGCGGTTTCCGATGGATTTTATCCGAAAGAAATTTATCCGGAAGTGCGTTCTAGCTTTTGCTACCAAGCATTAACCGCAGAACAATGGGAGTGGTGTTTAAGTTTTATTAGCACCGGCGGCAAAAGTCTGCATACCTACGACGAATACCAAAAAGTTGCTATAGAAGAAGATGGCAAGTTTAAGGTAAATAATCGCGGCGTTGCTATGCGGCACCGTTTGCAAATTGGCACTATTGTTAGCGATGCCGTTTTAAGTGTAAAATATATAAAAGGAGGTTTTATTGGCAGTATTGAAGAGTTTTTTGTTTCTAAACTTAAACCGGGAGACGTATTTATGTTTGCCGGAAGGAATTTAGAATTTGTACGCATAAAAGGTATGCAAGTGCAAGTAAGAAAATCAAAACAAAAAACTGCTAAAGTACCTAGTTGGGCAGGAGGCAGGATGAGCTTTTCTGCGCAAATGAGTGCCTTGCTTCGCGAAGAAATGTACGCGGCTGCGGCCAGTGTAGGTTTGCAAACAGCAAAAGATAAAAAGCTTAAAGCATCTAAAGAGTTAAAAGCTTTACAACCTATTTTTGAGCGACAATTGTTAGAATCTATTATTCCTACACAAAATGAATTTTTAATAGAAACCTTTAAAACCCGCGAAGGTTACCACGCGGTGTTTTATCCGTTTGAAGGCAGATTTGTGCATGAAGCTTTGGGAAGTTTACTGGCGTATAGAATTAGTTTATTGAGTCCCATTTCGTTTAGTATTGCCTTTAACGATTATGGTTTTGAATTGCTTTCTGACCAAGAATTAAATATGCAACAAGTATTGGATAACAACCTATTTTCTAACAAATTTGTGATGGACGATTTATACAAAAGTCTAAATGCAACCGAAATGGCGCGTAGAAAATTTAGGGATATTGCCGTAATTGCCGGTTTGGTTTTTACCGGTTATCCCAATAAGCTCATTAAAAGCAAACACTTACAGTCCAGCTCGCAATTATTGTTTGATGTGTTTCGGGATTACGAACCCGAAAATTTATTATTCCAACAAGCCTTTACGGAAACTTTTGAGCATCAATTAGAAGAAGGTAGGTTACGATTGGCTTTAGAACGTATTGAGCAGCAAAAGATAGTTTGGAAAAAATGTGAAAAACCCACACCTTTTTCGTTTCCTATTATTACTGATAGGTTGCGCGAAAAACTATCTTCAGAAAAATTGGAAGATCGTATTAGAAGGATGATTAAAAAACTCTAATTCGTTTTTCTTACGAAAATGCGGAAATATAAAAATTGTGATTTGCAAGAAAACCGGCTTGGGTAACTTCTTTTTAAAAATTCGCGGAAGCGAAAAAAGAAGTTTAAAAATTCTGTTAATCCTATCTGTTAAGCCTTCAGAAGATTTTATCTTGTAACAAAGTTTGAATAAAATGAAGACGTCTATAAGCTTCTTACTAATTTTGGTTTTTACGGCTTGCAGCACCCTGCAGCAGCAGGAAATTACCAAAGAATCTTTGGTGAAAATAGGCCAAGGAAATTTACACGGCGTGGGCGATGAAAAACTTCGGGCACAGCAAAAAATGATTGATTCTGCCGAAGAATGGCAAAAAATGAAGAGGAAATTAGATGCCGTAAATCCCACTACCAAAAACTTTAAAAATCTACCGGTAAATTTTCAACACGAGATGGTGTTGGTTTTGATAAGTGATTTGAAAAGTAGCGGCGGACACAGCATTATAATTGAAAAAATTGAAGAAACCCAAAAACAAATCGAAATTGTTTACCGCGAAAAATCTCCCGACGGAATTGCCACTACCGTAATGACACAACCATTTTTTGTAGCGAAAACCCCGAAAACTAACAAAAAGGTACGTTTTATAAAATTAAATTGATGCTAGAGGTAAATTTGCAAGAAGAAGCTTTTATTTTTCATCCTAGTGGCGCTTTATACTGCAAACGTTTGCAAACATTGCTTATCGCAGATGTACATTTAGGAAAAATTGCGCATTTTAGAAAACACGGCAGTGCGATTCCTCAAAAAGCGATTTTAAAGAATTTTCAGCAGCTTAAAAAAGTGGTAAACACGTTTAAACCGGAGAAAATCTACTTTTTGGGAGATTTATTTCATAGCGCTTTTAATACCGAGTTTACTTATTTTAAAACTTGGGTGCAAAAGCAGCAAGCAGATTTAACGTTAATAGTGGGGAACCACGATATTATTGCGCCAACACATTTTGAAAATTTAGGAATTAAAGTCGAAAAAGAAATTTATCTCGAAAATTTTCTCCTTACCCATCACCCGGAAATACGCGAAGGTTTTTTTACTATTTGCGGTCATATACATCCTGGGTTTCGCTTACGCGGAATGGGAAAGCAGCACGAAAAATTGCCGTGTTTTTTTAAAAGCAAACAACAATTAATTCTTCCCGCTTTTGGTACCTTTACAGGGAAATATTTGATGCAACAATCAGAAAGTGACCAAATTTACGTTTGCACAGAAACCGAAGTAATACCTATACCGCCAAAACTATGAAACCAAAAATACTCGCTGTCCTTAATTTTATTTCGGTGCTTATCGCAATTGCCACCAGTTACGTTACGCAAGCATTTCAGCTTAACGGAAACACTATTGGCAGTTTAAGCAAACAACCAGAATATGCCAATTTATTTACGCCGGCGGGTTATGCTTTTGCCATTTGGGGCATTATTTATTTGGCTTTATTGGCATTTAGTTTTTATCACTTATACCAAGTATTTAAGAAAAAAGAAGTAAAAACTTTTTTACAACAAACTGGATTTTGGTTGGTGGTGGCCAATTTGGCAACCTCGGCTTGGGTAATTGCTTGGTTGTATGAATATACTGGCTTATCTGTGCTATTTATGCTATTGGCTTTGGTTTCTCTACTCAAAATTATTCTGAATACAAATATGGAACGTTGGGAGGCGCCCTTAAAGACCATCGCTTTTAATTGGTGGCCAATTTGTTTGTATTCTGGGTGGATTGCCGTTGCAACTATTGCTAATATATCTGCTTATTTGGTAAAAATTGACTGGCAACCTTTTTTGTTTACAGAAATACAATGGACAATTATAATGGTAGTTATTGCTACACTGGTTAACCTGGCAGTGATTTATTTTAGAAATATGCGCGAATTTTCCGCCGTTGGTATTTGGGCATTCATCGCCATTTATGTAAAACAACAAGAAAATGTACAAAGCGTGGCTTACACTGCTTTGATTGGAGCAATTATCATTGGATTGTACGCCGCTTACCACGGTTTTAAAAATAGAAAAACCAACCCGATGTTTAGGATGATGAATAGTGGTGAGTAGTTAGTATTTAGTCTTGAGCATTGAGATTTTTCTGACATCATAAACCTGTTTCATTATTTTAGAAATAGAATTTGAAACAACTCGAGCAAGAGATCCTGAAATAAATTCAGGATGACAGGTCGCTGGAAACCTTAGGTGACTAGAAATACAAGCTTTTGTCTAGTTTTTAAAACCTCGCTACTGCTTTATCTTCAATTTCGATTTCACCTTCACTCATCTCTAACTACTCAATACTAACCACTAAAATCTATCAAACCATTCCCTTAATATCATTGCCCCAGGTTGGATAGGCAAAAATCATCGCTTTTAAATCTTCGCAGGTTAATTGTCCGCACATAGCTACGGTAAAAAGATTAATCATTTCGGCAGCTTGCGGACTTATAATATGAGCGCCCAAAATCTTTTTGGTCTTTTTATCTACAATGGTTTTATAGCCATAATGCTTTTCGTTAATGCGTTTTGCATTGTACCAATCTAAATTTTGCTTCTCTTCTACAACTACATCATAACCTTTTGCTTTGGCTTCTTCTTCCGTCAAACCTACAGAAGCCAATTGCGGATTGGTAAACACCACAGATGGTTGCGGCGGGTAGGTAGCTTTCTCTTTAACGCTATTGCCAACCAGTTGCGAAACAACCACTTTAGCTTCTTGCGACGATAAGGGCGTTAGCGGCAAACCATCACTATCCGAAACATCGCCACAGGCATAAACACTTTTATTGCCAGGGTTTTGTAGGTATTTATTAACGCTTATTCCTTTTTTGGTAAAACTTACGTTACCTTTTTCCAAATTTAATTCGTCTATAGAAGGTACTCGGCCGGCAGTATTAAAAACCATTTCGGCTTTAGCTTCTATTATTTTATCGCCCTGTTTTGCACTTACGCGGAAATATTTTTGCAGTTTTTCAATCTTATTTACTCCGGCGTTAAATATAAAATCGACACCCAATTCTTCAAAAGATTCTACTAAAGGGTTTACAATGGCTTTTTCAAAATTGGTAAGTGGTCTTTCGGCCATATCCATCATAGTTACTTTTACGCCAAGACTGGCAGCTAGGTGAGCAAACTCCATTCCAATATAACCCGCACCGATAAAGAGCATACTCTCCGGGAGTTTGGACAAGTCTAAAAAGTCGTCGCTCACTAATGCGAGATCCCTTCCGGGAATTTTTAATTCTAAGGGTTTATTACCGGTAGCAATCACGATTTTTTTGGCACGTACGGTTTTTCCTTCCACCGAAAGGGAATTTTCATCTAAAAACTTGGGCGATTGGTGGTACATTTTAATACCTAGCTTCTTTAAATCTTTTTCGGTTGCAGCGGGAACGGCATCTACAAATTGCTTTTTGTAGTCCTGTAATTCTTCCCAACTAAATTCAGGCATTTTGGTAATTCCTTTTCCCTTCATTTTTTGGGAACGATCGATAATTTCAGAAAGACCAACCAAGACTTTTTTAGGGTCACAACCTCTATTGGGGCAAGTACCGCCAAACTCTCTGTTGTCTGTAATAGCTACTTTTTTACCAGCTTCCGCGCAAGCTTTGGCTACGGTTTTTCCTGCAGTTCCGGTTCCTATTACAAAAACATCATACGCTTCAATACTCATAATTTCCTTTTTAGGCTAAAAAGATACAGGTATTTGTAAATTTAGGCTGTTAGTAAAATGGTAAAATATAAAGACAGATAGGTTAGTATAAAAAAGTACATTATTTATTACCTTAATTTTATGGAGACAGTAAATTAGACCAATTTTCGCTCCAAGCTAAAACATTGGTTTGATGTAGTTATAGACGATATGAGCGAAGCTATCATTAAACGTAAGGCGGCAAAAACCTCGTTCTTATATCTATGGATAAATACAATTCTTTAAAAGAAACCAATTACTTATTAACGGGTAAAAACAGAGATGTTTTATTAAAATCGATTAAAGAATTAGAGTCTGGTAAATGCTTAAAATAATCTTGCTATAACCAAATTGCCGTTACCATTGCGGTAAATAATTTTGCAGATTACTACCTCTAAATAATTCTATTTCAATTAAAAAAATACTTATAAAGCGTTAAAATAATTCTGCCTATTGCGAACCAAACCGGAAGCAATTATCTTTGCAAGAATGAGTTTATCTAAAATTACCGAAAAATTTTCACAGCTCCCGCAACAGCAGGAACTGGAAAAAGCTATTGCCCAACCCAAAGAACTTACCGCCAAAATACACGCCAAAGGACTGGTAGGTTCTGCCCTTTCTTTTGCAATAGCCCAAGCTTTTAAAACAACAGAAAAACCATTTTTGTTGGTGTTTAACGACAAAGAAGAAGCTGCCTATCATCTTAATGATTTAGAGCAATTGGTCGGTGAGAAAAACGTGTTGTTTTACCCCGGTAGTTACCGGCGGCCGTATCAATTAGAAGAAACAGATAATGCTAATGTTCTGCTTCGTGCGGAAGTGCTTAATCGCATCAACTCGCGAAAAAAACCTGCGCTTATTGTGACCTATCCGGATGCTTTGTTTGAAAAAGTGGTTACCAGAAAAGAGCTGGATCGCAGTACCTTAAAAATCAATCTGGGCGATGAACTTTCTATAGATTTTGTAAACGAAGTCTTGTTTGAATACAAATTTAAGCGAGTAGATTTTGTAACAGAACCTGGAGATTTTTCGGTGCGGGGGGGCATTATTGATGTGTTTTCTTTTAGCAACGACGAACCTTACCGTATAGAGTTTTTTGGCGATGAGGTAGATAGCATTCGTAGTTTTGATGTAGAAACGCAACTTTCTACAGACAAAGTGAAGAAAATTTCGGTGATGCCAAATGTAGAAAATAAACGTTTGGAAGAAGTAAGGGCTGGTTTTTTAGAATACGTAGCCGGTAAAACGGTAGTTTTTGTAAAAAATCTTGATTTATTAGGCGCACAACTCGATAAATTGTTTGAAAAAGCAGAAGAAGCTTTCAAGAAATTATCAGAAGATATTCGGCACCAAAGTCCGCAAGAATTATTTTGCAATGCAACAGAATTCAAGAAGCAACTTGTAAGTTTTTCGGCGGTAGAAGTTGGTAGTCAGGCGTTTTTAAATCCGCAGCAGCGTATAGAATTTCACACCAAACCACAACCTTCTTTTAATAAGAATTTTGATTTACTTATAGAAAACCTTCACAAAAACCATGCGGCTGGTTTTACCAATTATATTTTTTGTGGTAGCGAGCAACAAGCCAAGCGTTTTCGGGATATTTTTAAGGATAAGGAAGAAGAAGTGCATTATAAAACCGTGGTTTTTCCTATGTTTCAAGGTTTTATTGAAGAAGATGCAAAAACGGTTTGCTATACAGATCATCAAATTTTTGAACGTTATCATAAATTCCACTTAAAAAATGGTTATGCCAAAAAACAAGCAATAACTTTAAAGGAGTTGACCAATTTGGATGTAGGCGATTATGTAACGCATATAGACCACGGGATTGGAAAATTTGGCGGCTTGCAAAAGATAGATGTTGAGGGAAAAAAACAAGAAGCCATTAAGCTTTTTTATGGCGAAAGAGATATTTTATACGTAAGTATTCATTCCTTACATAAAATTTCGCGGTATAACGGTAAGGAAGGGAAAGCACCTAAAATTTATAAGTTAGGCAGCAAAGCTTGGAAAAAGCTAAAAACAAAAACCAAAGCCCGTGTAAAACACATTGCCTATAATTTGATAGAATTATATGCCAAAAGGCGCTTAGAAAAAGGTTTTGCTTTTGGGCCCGACAGCCATTTGCAACACGAGTTGGAAGCCTCTTTTATTTATGAAGACACACCAGACCAAAGCACGGCCACACAGGCGGTAAAAGAAGATATGGAGAACCAGAGACCAATGGATAGACTGGTTTGTGGTGATGTTGGTTTTGGTAAAACCGAAGTTGCTATTCGTGCCGCGTTTAAAGCGGTAGATAATGGCAAACAAGTAGCAGTTTTAGTGCCAACCACCATTTTGGCTTTTCAGCACCAGCAAACCTTTACAGAACGACTAAAAGATTTGCCCGTAACGGTAGATTATTTAAATCGTTTTAGAACGGCAAAAGAGAAACGGCAGGTTTTAGAAGAGTTGGAAAACGGTAGGATAGACATTGTAATTGGCACGCATCAATTAGTCAATAAAAGTGTGAAATTTAAAGATTTGGGCTTATTAATAGTTGATGAAGAGCAAAAATTTGGCGTTTCGGTAAAAGATAAACTAAAAACCATTAAAGAAAACGTAGATACGCTTACCTTAACGGCAACACCAATACCGCGTACCTTGCAGTTTAGTTTGATGGCCGCACGCGACTTGAGCACTATTACCACGCCGCCGCCCAATAGATATCCTATAGAAAGTCACGTAATTAGGTTTTCGGAAGAGAGTATACGCGACGCAATTTTGTATGAAATACAACGTGGCGGACAAGTGTTTTTTATTCATAACCGCATAGAAAACATTAAAGAAGTTGCCGGAATGTTGCAGCGTTTAGTACCCGATGCAAAAATTGGCATAGGGCACGGCCAGATGGAAGGCAAAAAATTAGAAAAGTTAATGCTAAGCTTTATCAATGGCGAATTTGACGTGCTGGTTTCTACCACCATTGTAGAAAGTGGTCTGGATGTAAGCAACGCCAATACGATATTTATTAATAACGCCAACAATTTCGGGTTGTCAGATTTGCACCAAATGCGTGGTAGGGTTGGCCGAAGCAATAAAAAAGCTTTTGCTTATTTTATCACGCCACCACATTCTGTAATGACAGAAGATGCCAGAAAAAGAATAAGCGCTTTAGAGCAGTTTTCTGCGCTTGGCAGCGGATTTAATATTGCGATGAAAGATTTAGAAATTCGCGGGGCCGGCGATTTGTTAGGTGGGGAACAAAGCGGCTTTATTAACGAAATTGGTTTTGATACCTACCAAAAAATCTTAAACGAAGCTATTGAAGAGCTTAAAGAAAACGAGTTTAAAGATTTATATGCCAATCAGGAAAAAGCAGAAGACAAGATTTTTGTAAAAGAAACCCAGATTGATACCGATTTTGAAATTCTCTTTCCAGACGATTATATCAATAATATTACAGAACGCTTAAATTTATATACCAAACTAAACGAGCTAAGCACCGAAGCAGAATTACAAAAATTTGAAACCGAATTAGAAGACCGGTTTGGCGAGTTGCCGGCAGAAGCGGTAGATTTGCTCAATAGCGTACGTATAAAATGGATTGCCGCACAAATAGGAATTGAAAAAATAATATTAAAGCAAGGCAAGATGATAGGTTATTTTATAGCCGACCAGCAATCTGCTTTTTACCAGACCAAAACCTTTACCAAAGTATTGCAATTTGTACAAACGCATCCGCACCAATGCGTTATGAAAGAAAAGAAAACCCGCAACGGTTTACGCTTATTGCTCACGTTTGGAAAAATTACCACGGTAGATAGAGCGCTAGAAGTATTGCAGCCATTAAAGGTGGAAAAACAAGAAAAAGGTAAAGCTGTAGCGGAAAATTCTTGATTTATTCTTTCTAGAGAAAAATGAAAAATAACAAACTACAACCAAATATCGCCTCTTTATTTGAGGCGATATTCAATTATAAAATTTATTGTTTAAGAATCTGTTGATTAATAGAACCTTGGTTTGTTTGCACTTTTAAAATATACATTCCTGCGCTTAGTTGCGATAAATTAATTCTTTTTGTGCTTTGCGGAAATTGAAGCAATTCTTGTCCTTGCAGATTATATAATTTTAAACTTTTTAACTGGATATTCTCTGCGGTTTCTATATTAAGCAAGTCAGTTACCGGATTTGGGTAAATGCGTACCAGGTTTTCTAAGCTGTAACTATCTGTGTTGAGATCGTCAACAAATTCCGTGGAAACGGTATTGGTAATAATAGGCGCGTTAAAATCGAAGAAAATACTGGCATCGCCGGTTATTACATCGCCAATTGCAACGCCTGCTTTTGGTTTGATTTTATAAGCTACAAAACCGTGACTTTCGGGTTCGTTTTCGTCCGCGTGCGGTAAATAAATATCATCAAAAATAAACTCGACTTCGTTGCCATTGGTTATTTCTACGCGATAATCTGCGCTGGCACTTATGAGTTTTATGGTGCTGTAATCTAAATCTGGATGTAAAGTATCTAAAATACGCACGTTGATGGCGCTTGCTGTTCCGGTATTTTGAAAACGGATAAGATAATCTAAATATTGGTCGGCTTTGTCTATATGCACTTGTTCGCCTTGTAAAACCTGCTTGTCGTTAGGGTCAAAAGAGTTTACCACGGTTTGTTCGTAAATAAATGTATTATCTTCCGGTGTATAATCGTTAGCATTTGGACTAATAGTAGCGGTAAAATTTAAAATGTCGTCTCCGTTTACTGTTGGCGGCTGAAAGGTTTGCATGGTAAAATCTATTACCTGCTGCCCAAAAGGCGGTAAATTATTTACTTCAAAATTTAATTGATTGTTTGTACTGGAAGTTTCTGCCGGAGTTGCGCTTACAAAACTTTGTTTGGTGTCGTCGAATATCAAGCTGATGTTGGCCGTAGCAAGACTCTGCGTTCCTATATTTTCTACTACCAATTGGTAATCTGCTTCAAAACCGGGCCGGGCTTCTGATGTTGGTAATAGTGTTATGTTTAGATCTTCTACTGTTTGATTGGCGGTAAGGCAGAAATCTAGTTGTTCCTGCTCGCCGGCACCTGTGAAATTAAATGTTGTGGTTTCTGGGTTTACAGTATAATATTGAGGCAGGTTGTTTAATGTAATGGTATAATTACCTTCAAGTAAATTCAAATTGTAAGTTCCGTCTGCCAAACTAAAAGTACCAAAATCGTAGGTGCCGTCATTGGCATTTATAAGAAAACCTTCTGCAGGTATATCGTTATTGTCGCAACCGTCGTTATTATCATCATAATGAAGATTTCCAGATACATAATTGAAAGCACAATCTTCCGAAACGCTATCGCCGCTTATTGTCCAACCAAGATTGTCTATCAATTCGTTTCTAACCCCCGCATTGCAATATTCTAGATTGTCTGCGATTAGGGTTTTATTTTCTATACCCAATTCTTCAAAACGTGCCAGTAAAGCATCATAGTTGAAAGGATCTAAACCGCTGTTTTCTATAAAGCCATAATCATCGATACTATTAAGAGTCACCTCATTGTTAAAACTCCAATTGGATAGGTTCTGGTTGAAATTTGTAGTATTACTAAACATACCTCTCATATTCGTTACATTGTCTACAAGCCAATTATTTAATGGTTGATTAAATAGTTTATTGTTAAGAAACATCCAATCCATATCTGTAACATTACTAGTGTTCCAATTATTAAGTGGCTGATTGAAGGAATTTGTTCCCGAAGTATTATCTGAATCATAAAATTGAAACATCCGTTCCATGTTTGTAACATTTGAAACATCCCAGTTGTTTAATGGCTGATTGAAGTAGGGTGAATTGTGAAACATTTGTGCCATATTTGTTACATTTGAAACATTCCAATTGCCTATAGGTTGATTAAATGATGATTTAGGATTAAATGTCCCCCCGTAAAACATTAAACTCATATCTGTAACACTAGAAACATCCCAATTATTTAAGGGCTGATCAAAAAACTCAGCTTCCTCAAACATTCCTTTCATATTGGTAACATTTGAAACATTCCATTCATTTAAAGGCTTATTGAATCTAGTAGCTCCACTAAACATAGCGTTCATATTAGTAATATTAGATACATCCCAATTATTTATTGATCTATTAAAAATTCGTGCATTGTGAAACATAAAACTTAGGTTTGTTACTTGACTTAAATCTGGTGTATCAGTTGCATTAATAACCATTCTAATGCAAGATTCAAACGTCTTTCTCATAGATTCCCATTCAATATTTCCCCATTGCTCAATACTTCTAAGTTTATAGCCTTGCTCTGCACCTAAAATAATATGTGGGAATTGTCCAGTTATACTTATAACATATATTCCTGGCGCACCATAAGTGTGGGTAATACTTCCGGTTTGATTATTAAATAAGGTACCGTCACCAAAATCAATAGAGTAATTATAATTTTGCGAAAAATTAGCAGGAATAGTGATACTTAAATCTGCATTTGATACTTCCCATCGTGTTACGAAGGCATCTTCAGGTATTGACGTATTGCAATTTACCAATAAAGCGTCTCCATCTATAGACCAACCTAAATCTTCGGTAAGATAGTTGTGTGTAGTAGCATCACAATAAATCAAATTCCAAGCAGATAAATTTACGTTTTGAAGGTTTAGATCTTGAAATCTTGAAAGAAGTAAATCGTAGTTTGCTATATCTAAACCAGAGTTATTTAAAAAATTAGATAAATCAACATTTCCATTAAAATTCCAATTCGATAAGTCTTGATTAAAATTCCAAGCATCTAAGAACATACTTTCTAGATTAGTAATATTGGAAACATCCCAATTACTTAAAGGCTGATTAAATAATATAGCGTTAGAAAACATTTTAGCCATAAAGCTCACATTAGAAACATCCCAACTATTTAATGGTTGGTTGAAAGAACTTGCATTTTTAAACATACTGTTCATGTCGGTTACGCTAAGAATATTCCAATTATTAATTGATTGATTAAATTTACGTGTATAACTGAACATACG
Organism: Haloflavibacter putidus; assembly: GCF_006546625.1. Classification (GTDB taxonomy): domain Bacteria; phylum Bacteroidota; class Bacteroidia; order Flavobacteriales; family Flavobacteriaceae; genus Mesonia; species Mesonia putida. The sequence continues at coordinate 146,894 of NZ_VIAR01000001.1, read as the reverse complement.
ACCCATATCTGAAACATTAGATACATCCCAATTATTTAAAGGTTTATTGAATTTTACAGCCCCGCTAAACAAAGAATTCATATTTATAACATTAGAAACGTCCCAATCACTTAAGGATTGATTAAAAGAAGTTGCGTGGAAAAACATTTCCTTCATATCAGTAACACTCGAAACATTCCAATTATTAAGAGGTTGATCAAAGGACTCTGCTTTATAAAACATTTTACTCATATCATTAACACTTGAAACATCCCATTCATTTAATGGTTGGTTAAAAGCATCCGTATAACTGAACATCCCGCCCATATTAGTGACATTAGAAACATCCCAATTATTTAGGGATTGATTGAAAGTAGTTGTTCCGTAAAACATTCCATTCATATTAGTAACATTAGAAACATCCCAATTATTTAGAGATTGATTCAACGACTCAGCATTATAAAACATTTTACTCATATCAGTAACTTGACTTAAATCTGGAGTATCATTGGCATTAAGGATAAGATTTTTGCAAAATAAAAATGCTCCTTGCATTGATGCCCATTCTATGTCCCCCCATTGCTCAACACTTTGTATCCTATGACGATATGGAGATGCAAGAAAATATATCCTAGGAAAATCACCAGTAATACTTACGGTATATGTTCCCGGAGAATCATAAGTATGAGAAATATTCCCAGATACGTTATTCTCGACAGTTCCATCGCCAAAGTCAATTGTATAATCATATCCGCTTCCTGTAGTAGGAATAGTTATTTCCAAATCATTCGCCTCTACCTCCCAAGTAGTAATAAATGGCGCATCCTGAGCATTAGAAAAAGAAAAGAAGAAAGAGAAAACTAGAAGTAAGTAAAGTTTTTGCATGGTTAGAAAGGTTTAACCGCAATATAACGACTTACTCTATAAAAAACTTTAAAAATGTTAATTTTTTTAAGATTTTGACTGCTTAAAAATGATAAAAAGCATTTTTTAAATGCTCTAAGCGCGTGCCACTTTTGTTTTTAATTATGGCTACAATATCAAAACGCACTTCTACATCTAAATCTTTGCTGCTAACGTAATGGTCTATGGCTTTTACCAAAAGCTGAATTTGCTTCGGTTTTACAAAATCTTGCGGATTGCCAAAATCTGGCGTACTTCTGGTTTTTACCTCTACCGCGCAAAGCGTGTTGCCCATTTGGGCAATTATATCTACTTCGGCTTTTAGGTAACGGTAATTGCGTTCTAAAATTTTATAGCCGTTTTTAAGCAGGTGTTCGGCTGCCATTGCTTCGCCAATTTGGCCTAAATCGTTGTGTGCTGCCATTTGTTTACAAATTATGCTTACTAAGATACAACATTTGGTGCATTTGTACATATTCCGATACATCGCATTATTTTTACAAGAAATCCTTAAATGGCTTATAAAAAAATAAGGCAGGTACAAAATAAATTGCGCCTGCCTTAACAACTTAGCTTTGGTTAAGCAATTATCGTTGATTAGAAATTTCTAATTTATCTTTAGCACTTTGCGTTAAAGGTTTTGGCTCAAACACTTTTTTGGCTGCCGAAACTGCTCTAGCCGGATCTTCTGTAATATCAAAAGTTAGAACAGGAGCTATGTCATTTTCTATACCTGAGCCGCCATGATTACTTGGGAAACCTACCGGAAAATTACCGCTGTAAGGATTGTTTCCTGAAGTAGTAATTTCTACCCCATCTAGATAAACCGAAACTACAAAATTAGTAGCAATAGTTTCGTCGCAATTGGAATACATATCTACGTATACAGAATAGGTTCCGGCATCTAATTCTGCATCTTCCGGGTAAAAAATGTTTTCGTTATTAATACCGTCAATAGAACAGCCTGGGTTAGAATCTAAATCTAATTCTCCTCCGTTACTACTGCTCATACTAGCGTAAAAAATATGTTCGCCATCTGGCTCTATTAGGTGTAAATCTACGTCTTTGTCGTTATCAAAAGAAAGACTTACCTGCAAAGTTCCCGTGCCTACGTTGGTTACTAAAAGATCTGCATATACGGTCTGGCTCACTTGATTGTTTTCATCTAAATAGGCCAATCTAACCGTAAAACTTTCTTCCTCGTTTAACTGGTTGATTTTTAAAATAAAGTTTTGATCTAATTCTGCACTGTTTTCCGGTTGTATTTCATAATAACCAGCTTCTTCAACAGCACCTACATAAATTTTTTGTGCAGGAGTACTGGTTTGAATGGTAGCATACGAAGTTCCGCCGGGAATTACATTGGTGTTTATACTTACTATCTCTAATGTAGCATCTGAGGTAGCGGTAGGAAATTCTTTGTGCTGAAGATTAGCATTTTGCACCTGAAATAAATCATTAACGGTGGCATCTATTTGTTGCTCGCTGTTACTGTCGTCACTGCTGCAAGCGCCAAATACACCAATCAATAATAATAATCCTAATTTCGGTAAATTATTCTTCATAATTTTATAGTTTTAGTGTTAAACAACTACTAATTTATGAATAAAATTTGAATTAAGTTCTTAAAATGTATGATCTGATTCTAGAAATGTATAATATGTATTAAATAGTGTATATTTTACAACTTCTTTTTTTTCTTTAATTTAGCCTTGTTATATTCATAATTCATACGGCCAATATGCAATACAGAAATATCTTGTGGACATTCTACTTGGCAGGCTTCTGTGTTGGTGCAATGACCAAATTCCAGTTCTTCCATTCGGTTTACCATTTTTACAGTCCGCTGGGCACTTTCTTTTTTACCTTGGGGTAAATTGGCAAAATGAGAAATTTTAGATGCTGTAAAAAGTGCTGCGCTGGCGTTTTTGCACGATGCCACACAAGCCCCGCAACCAATACACGCTGCGGCATCAAAAGCATTTTCTGCTTCATAATGCGTTACCGGAATACTATTGGCTTCTGGCGCCTGGCCGGTGTTAACAGCAATATAGCCGCCGGCAGCAATAATAGCATCCAAACCAGTTCTATCTACTTTTAAATCTCTAATTACAGGAAAAGCTTTTGCCCTAAAAGGTTCAATATAAATCGTATCGCCATCTTTAAATGTGCGCATATGTAATTGGCAAGTGGTGGTATTTTTTAACGGTCCGTGTGCAATACCATTTATCATCATCCCGCATTGCCCGCAAATACCTTCTCTACAATCGTGACCAAATTCTACGGGCTGCTCGCCTTTTTTGGCTAGTTTTAAATTAAGCATATCCAGCATTTCCAAAAAAGACATTGCAGGATTTACTTCCGTCAAGGTATAATTTTTTAACGCCCCCTTACTTTCTTGGTTTTTTTGTCGCCATATTTTAAGATGTATCTCCATAACCTTGCTATTTATAGTTCCTTTTGGTAGGTTTCACAAATTCAAATACCAGCGGTTCTTTATGTAAAACGGGTGTTGAGGCGGTTTTGTGCCATTCCCAAGCGGCAGAATAACAGAAATCTTGATCGTTGCGTTCTGCCTCGCCTTCATCACTTTGGTATTCTTCCCTAAAATGTGCGCCGCAAGACTCGTCTCGGTTTAACGCGTCTAAGCACATAAGTTCTGCCAGTTCTAAATAATCTTTTACCCGACCTGCTTTTTCCAATTCGCTGTTAATTTCTTCTTCTTTGCCGGGAACTAATAAATTTTCCGAAAAATCTTTCCGTAAAGTTTTTATAGAAGCAATTGCCTCTTCCAATCCTTTTTTGGAGCGCGATAAACCACATTTGTCGTAGAGTATTTTCCCTAATTCGCGGTGGTATTCTTCGGCGGTTTTGTTGCCTTTATTCTGAATAAATTCTTGTAGCTGCGCTTTTATTTCCTTTACGGAAGTGGTAAAGGCTGGATGATTAATAGCTGGTTTTTCTACTTGAATTTGGTCTGCCAAATAATTTTGCAGAGTATAAGGCAAAATGTAGTACCCATCTACACAAGCCTGCAATAAAGAATTTGCACCCAACCGATTGGCGCCATGATCTGAAAAATTTGCTTCGCCAATGGCAAAAAGACCGGGAATGTTGGTTTGTAAATCATAATCTACCCAAAGTCCGCCCATAGAAAAATGAGCCGCGGGAGAAATTTTCATAGGTTCTTTGTAGGCATTTACACCTGTAATTTTTTCGTACATTTTAAATAAGTTACCATAACGCTCGCTAATAATTTCTTTACCATATTCTTTTAACGCGTGTTTAAAATCTAAATAAACGGCATTTTTTAAGGGGCCAACGCCTTTTCCGGCATCAATTTGTTCTTTGGCAGAACGCGAAGCAATATCTCTAGGTGCCAAATTTCCGAAAGCTGGATATTTACGCTCCAAATAGTAATCGCGTTCTTCTTCCGGGATTTCGTTTGGTTTTCTGGTTTCGTTTTTATCTTTTGGTACCCAGATCCTGCCATCATTCCGTAAAGATTCAGACATTAAGGTTAGTTTAGATTGGTAAGTGCCGCTTTGTGGCAAACTTGTTGGGTGAATTTGCGTCCAGCTGGGATTGGCCATCCAAGCTCCTTTTTTATGGGCGCGCCAAATTGCCGAAGCGTTACAACCCATTGCCAGCGTAGAAAGATAATAGATTTTTCCAAAACCGCCGGTAGCCAAAACTACGGCGTGTGCGCTGTGAGGTTCTAATTTTCCCGTGTCTAAATTACGGGCAATTATTCCTTTTGCTTTGCCATCTATGGTAATTAATTCCAGCATTTCGTGGCGGGCAAATAACTGTACTTTGCCGGCTTCTTTTTGCCGCATTAAAGCTTGGTAAGAACCCAAAAGTAATTGTTGTCCCGTTTGTCCGCGCGCATAAAATGTTCTGGAAACCTGCACGCCGCCAAAAGAACGGTTGCGTAAATAACCGCTGTATTCTCTACCAAAAGGAACGCCTTGCGCCACTGCTTGATCTATTAAACTGGCAGAACATTCTGCCAATCTATAGGTATTTGCTTCTCTAGCTCTAAAATCGCCTCCTTTTAAGGTGTCATAAAACATGCGGTAAACGCTGTCGCCATCGTTTTTATAGTTTTTCATGGCATTAACGCCACCTTGCGCGGCAACAGAATGTGCGCGTCTTGGCGAATCTTGAAAACAGAAACTTTTTATGTTGTAACCCATTTCGGCAAGAGAAGCTGCGGCCGAAGCTCCCGCCAAGCCGGTTCCTACAACAATTATTTCTAGCTTTTTACGATTGTTGGGACTTACCAGTTTTGCCTTGTTTTTATAAGTACTCCATTTATCTTTTAAATCGCCTTCGGGAATATTGGCGTAAATATTTTGTGCCATAATTTATAGATTTAAATAGAGGTAAAACGGAATGATGAGGTAGCCAAAAGTCATAACAACTGCAAAAACAACTCCTATAAATTTTATTATTTTATTGTAATACGGGTGGTACAAACCCAAACTTCTGTGGGCGCTAAAAAAACCGTGTAATAAATGAAAACCCAAAGCCAAAATAGCAACAGTATACAAAATTACATACCATAATTCTTGAAAAGCAAGAACAACCAACGTGTATAAATCTTTGTTTCCTTGAAGATCGGTTGGCATTTTTGTGAACTTATACGGAAACCAAAAGTCTTTAAAATGAATTACCAAAAAAGCAAAAACAATAAGTCCTAAGAGCATCATTTGGCGCGAGTACCAAGTGCTTGCACGATTTCGCCTATCTTTTGCATACGATTTTCCGGCAGCTTTTTTGGCTTTTATGCTAAGGTAAACAGCATCTATACTATGCAAGATTATTGTAGCATACAAAACATAGGAAACCATTTTAATAAGAATGTTACCAGATAAGAATGCGCTATACGCATTGTATTGCAGCTGTGCTTTTTCCTGCGGTAGCAATAATTGTAAATTTCCCAACAAATGTATAATTAGGAAAAAACAGAGAAAAAGACCGGTTAAGGCCATTAAGTTTTTGCGGGTAATTGCATTTTTGATAAACCACACAAGCGCGTAATTTTAAATTGACGTCTAAAATACGGGTTTTCTGGAAGTAAATTCAGTAAAAATCTAATTTAGAATTGGTTTAAAAACCAGAATATTTTAAAGCACTTCCTTTTGCTTCTACCTGTAAGTTTACTTTTTGTCCCAATAGGAGGGTGCAGTTGTCGTCTATATGTCCGGCGGGGAAATTAAACGCTACGGGAAAATCATATTCTGCTACGGTTTCTGCAATTATTTCTTTGGCGGTTTTACCAAAGGGTATGTTGTTATCGTTCATATTGCTCATTCCGCCAATTATAAGACCGTTAAGTTGTTTAAACCAGCCGTTGCGTTTTAGGTTTTGCAGCATTCTATCAATATGGTAAAGGTATTCGTCTAAATCTTCTAAGAATAAGATTTTTCCGTTAAGGTCAAGATCTGTTTTACTTCCCATAAGCGAATATAAAACCGAAAGATTTCCGCCTACGAGCTCTCCTTTAGCGGTTCCGTTTCGGTTTAAACTATCGCTTTTAAATTGGTAATTTAAGTCTTCTTGAAAAAGTGCTTTTCGAAGAATATCTCTTGTTTTTTGTGGTTTTTTTTCTATATCTAAAGCAATTGGGCCGTGTAAAGTGGCAATTCTTAAAGTGTTTAAATGACTATGTAAAGCGGTAACATCGCTATAGCCAATTAACCATTTTGGATATTTTTTAAATTTAGAAAAATCGAGTAAATCTAAAATACGCACCGTGCCATAACCGCCTTTGGCACACCAAATGGCTTTAATTTCAGGGTTGTCTAGTTGTTGTTGCAAATCTGCTGCGCGCTCTTTATCACTGCCGGCAAATTGATTGTTTTCCAAACCAATACTAGAACCAATTACAGTAACCAGGTTCCAAGATTCTAATAGGTTAATTGCGGGTTGTAAGTCTTCTTTTTTTACTTTTCTTGCAGTGGCAATTATTGCTACTTTGTCGTTTTTTTGAAGTTTTTTAGGAATGTTCATAAAGGCTTTTTAGTAATATGGGAAGATAAAAAAATCCCTCCAATTTAAAAAAAGGAGGGATTGATTGTATTAAAGTTTAACTATGTGTTATTTTTTGTGAAACTTTATGGAAGAATTACTGGTTTTCTCCAAATCTGGACAAATCAAACCGCCTTTATAATAAAGCGATACCGGTATGTCGTTTGTAGTGCTTCCTTCAAAAGAAAATTCATAAACATTACCATTTTGTAAAACTTCCAGTTCTCCGGAGTTAATTCCTCTATAATGTCCTTCTTCGGTATCTATATTATAATTCTCTACTGTTGTCGCGCCGTTGAAAGAATAATCTATATAATCTGTACTGGCTGTATAGGTGCCGGTATTAATATCAGCGGGAGTGCTGGTGTTAATTTCAAAAATAATGCCGTGAAGGTTCTCTGTTGTTGGCTCGCCATTTTCTGAGCTAATTCCCTCATTTAGTAATTCCAAATCAAAGCTGTGAACACCATTATATTCTTCAAAATATTCTAGTCTTCCAAATTTTAAATCATAGGTGTTTTCTCCAATTTTAAGATAATTGTCACTCGACGGTTCAGGAGTTGGCGTAGGCGTGCTGTCATCATTGCTACTACAGGCAATCAAGCTCAGGCTCAAGATAAAAAAGAGCAAAATTTGATTTGTTTTTTTCATCATTTTAAGTTTAGTTATTTAGGATGTGAATATAGAAATAATTTCACATTGCAAAAATTTATAAATTGTCTGCTTTCCGTACCTTTGCAGCTTAATAAAATTAAAAACAATGAGCACACCAAAAAGATATACCATTACCGCCGCTTTGCCATATACCAATGGTCCTATTCATATTGGTCATTTGGCGGGCGTTTACGTTCCTGCAGATATTTATGCGCGCTACCAAAAAATGCGTGGCGAAGATGTTTTATTTGTTTGCGGTAGTGACGAGCACGGTGTGCCAATTACGCTTAAAGCGAAAAAAGAAGGGGTTAGTCCGCAAGATGTGGTAGATAAATACGATGCTATTATCCGTAAATCTTTTCAAGATTTCGGAATTGAATTTGATAATTATTCCAGAACTTCCGGAAAAACACACCACGAAACCGCTTCTGCTTTTTTTAAAAAATTATACGAAGAAGGTAAATTTATTGAAGAAGTAACTCAGCAACTCTACGACGAGGAAGCAAAACAATTTCTGGCAGATAGATTTGTGGTTGGTACTTGCCCAAAATGTGGTTTTGAAGAAAGTTATGGCGATCAATGTGAAAAATGCGGAACATCGCACAACGCAACAGATTTAATTAATCCAAAATCTGCCATAACCGGCAACGTGCCAACTTTAAAAGAAACCCGACACTGGTTTTTACCTTTAGACCAATACGAACCTTGGCTAAAAGAGTGGATTTTAGACCAACATAAAAAAGATTGGAAATCTAACGTTTACGGCCAATGTAAATCCTGGATAGACGATGGTTTGCGCCCGCGCGCCGTAACCCGCGATCTCGATTGGGGAATTCCCGTTCCCGTAGAAGGCGGCGACGGTAAGGTTCTTTACGTTTGGTTTGATGCGCCAATTGGCTATATTTCTGCCACCAAAGAATGGGCAGAACGTCAAAATAAAGATTGGGAACCTTATTGGAAAAACGATGATACCAAATTGGTACATTTTATAGGAAAAGACAATATTGTTTTTCACTGTATTATTTTTCCGTGTATGTTAAAAGCCCACGGCGACTATATTTTGCCGGATAACGTGCCGGCCAACGAATTTTTAAATTTAGAAGGTAACAAACTTTCTACTTCCAGAAATTGGGCGGTTTGGTTGCATGAATATCTCGAAGATTTTCCCGGCAAAGAAGATGTTTTGCGCTATGTTTTAACCGCAAACGCACCAGAAACCAAAGACAACGACTTTACGTGGAAAGATTTTCAGCAGCGCAACAATAGCGAATTGGTGGGTATTTTTGGTAATTTTATAAACCGCGTGGCAGTTTTGACGCATAAATACTATGACGGAAAAGTTCCCGCTTTCGCGGAATTAAAAGAAATAGATAAAAAAACCATAGAAGAGTTAAAAGCCTATCCTGCCGTAATTGCAAGCTCTATAGAAAAATATCGCTTTAGGGAAGCTCAGGCAGAAATGATGAATTTGGCACGATTGGGAAATAAATATTTAGCAGACGAAGAGCCTTGGAAAACCATTAAAACAGATGAAGAGCGTACAAAAACTGTAATGTATGTGGCACTTCAAATAGCGGCTGCCTTGGCTACTTTGAGCAAACCATTTTTGCCGTTTACCGCTGCCAAGCTTAGTAAAATGCTAAACATCACTTCTAATAAGAGCGAAAATAATTCGGAGTGGAGGGCAATCGCTTCCGCGGAAGCTTTACTAGAAGCCGGACACCAAATAGGCAAAACCGAATTGTTGTTTAGCAAAGTAGAAGACAACGAAATTCAAACCCAGTTAGATAAATTGGAAGCTACCAAAAAAGTAAATGCCACGGAAGAAGAAGAGGTGATCCCGCAAAAAGAATTGATAGAGTTTGACGATTTTACCAAATTAGATCTACGCGTAGGAACCATCTTGGAAGCCAAAAAAATGCCAAAAACCAAAAAATTAATGGTGTTAACTGTTGATACCGGTATAGATAAACGCACTATTGTTTCGGGAATTGCAGAGCACTTTACCGCCGAAGAAATTGTTGGTAAAAAAGTGAGCGTTGTTGCCAATTTAAAACCTATAAAACTGCGCGGTACCAAAAGCGAGGGCATGATTTTAATGACAGAAAATGCAGACGGAAAATTGGTTTTTGTAAATCCGGATGAAAAAGCCGTGAACAGCGGAAAAATTATAAGCTAAAAAACGGATTTTAGGAAGTGCTAAAAATAGGTTTTCATCCTAGTTATGTTTTGTCTTTGCCGCCTAGGCATCGTTTTCCTATGGAAAAATATGAACTATTGCCGCAACAATTATTACTGGAAGGCACGTGTAATAAAGATAATTTTTTTGAGCCGGAAATTTTAAACGATAAATCTATTTTGGCTGTTCACGATGCCGAATATTATTATGATTTTTTAAACTTAAAATGGACTCAAAAACAAATTAGACGAAGTGGTTTTCCGCTTTCGCGGATTATGGTAGAACGCGAACGTTTAATTACTGGCGGTACGGTGCAAGCAGCCCAATTTGCATTAGAAAATGGCGTAGGAATGAATATTGCCGGCGGTACACACCACGCTTATAGCGATAGTGCAGAAGGTTTTTGTATGCTCAACGATCAAGCGGTAGCAGCCCAATATTTGTTAGATCAAGGTTTGGCAAAGCAGATTTTAATTATAGATTTAGATGTGCATCAAGGCAACGGGACTGCAAAAATTTTTGAGGAAGAACCCCGGGTTTTTACTTTTTCTATGCACGGCGAAAAAAACTATCCGTTTAAAAAAGAAAAATCAGATTTAGATATTGGTTTGCCTGATGAGACTCAAGATGCAGAATATCTTAAAAAGTTTAAGGAAACATTGCCAGGTCTTTTAGAAAAAGTAAAGCCAGATTTTGTTTTCTATTTAGCTGGAGTAGATGTTTTAGAAACCGATAAACTAGGGAAACTTAGTTTAAGTCTTGCCGGTTGCAAAGAGCGAGATAAATTTGTTTTGCAAAGCTTAGAAGAACAAAATTTGCCGGTAGAAATAAGTATGGGCGGCGGCTACTCTAATGAAATAAAATATATTGTAGAAGCCCACGCCAATACTTACCGATTGGTGCAAGATATTTATTTTTAAGTTTACCAACTATGGCCGTGAAGGGCTAAAGCGGTTTTCAACACGCTTTTTTGACTAACCAATCCTATTAATTTGTTTTCGTGACAAACGGGGAAACGTCTTATTTTTAGCGTTAGAAATTTGTTGGCTAAATCAAATAAATGCATATCCGGACTTACGGTTTCTACATCTTTTATCATATAGTCTTCTACGTTTGTAGCTTCCATAGGTTGATTATAATAGCGGGACTCTGCAATTTGTTTTATACAATCTCCTTCAGAAATTATTCCTATAAGTTCGTTGTGGGAGTCTACCACCGGTCCGCCAGATATTCCTAATTTCACCAAAGTTTCCATCACGTCTAAGATAGATTCGCCTTTTTTAAAAGTGGTAATATCTTCGGTCATAAAATCGCGTACGGTTATTTTCTCTGCAGCAACCGGTTCTTTACCAATATGATTTCCTTGAAAGTTTTTAATGCCCATAATGTTAAATTTATAATGTAACTTTCTAAATATAAGAAATTTATAATTATAAACATAAAAAAAGCATTCCGTAAAGAATGCTTTTATATAAAATTAGCAGTTATTTATCGTTTAAGAAACAATAAAAATACTGGCTATTGCATTTACTTCGTCCGTAGTTAAAAGCACATTAAGAAAAGTCTTATTTATGCCTTACTTAAAAGCAATAATTCATTGCACAAAACCTCGGTAATATATTTTTTATTACCGGCTTTATCTTCCCAACTACGGTTGGTTAATTTGCCTTCTATAGCAATTTCTTGGCCTTTGTTAACGTAGTTTTCTACCACATTTACCAAACCACCGCGAACTATTACATTATGCCAGTAGGCGCGTTCTACTTTTTGGCCGTTTTTGTCTTTATAACTATCGTCTGTAGCCATAGAGAATTTGGCAATTTTGTTGCCGTCTTTAAAATTTACAATTTCAGGTTCTTGTCCTAATCTGCCAATTAACTGTACTTTGTTTCTAAGTGCGTTCATAATAAAAGATTTAATTAATTGAATATCGTTTGGTCAATTCAACAGGACAAATATGCGAGCCTTGGTAAAATTTAGTTGGTTCTTAAACAGTTGTTTACATTTATATCTGTTTGCAATTGTTTGTAAACGTTTGTAATTAGATAATCGTTTTTTGTTTCTGTTTACAATTTCAGTATATTTCCTTTATGGAAAATTTAAAAGTCGCCTTAATTCAAACCGAATTATTTTGGGAAGATGCAGAACGCAACAGAGAACATTTCAGTAAAAAAATTGCTTCTATTCAAAATACAGATTTAATTATTTTGCCCGAAATGTTTAGCACCGGTTTTTCTATGCACCCGGAGCCTTTGGCAGAAACCGAAAGCGGAAAAACCTTAGCGTGGATGCAACAAACCGCGCAGGAAAAAAACACGGCGCTGGCCGGTAGCATAATTATTAAAGAAGGCGAAAACTACTATAACCGTATGTTTTTTGTTTTTCCGGATGCGCATTACCAGACTTACGATAAACGCCATAGATTTACTTTTGCCGGCGAACACCATAAATATAGTGCGGGAGAAAAGCGTTTATTGGTAAATTATAAAGGCTGGAAAATTTGTCCGCTTATTTGCTACGATTTACGTTTTCCGGTTTGGGCTAGAAATACAGAAGACTATGATTTTTTATTTTATAATGCCAACTGGCCGCAAAAAAGAGTTTATGCCTGGGATCATCTTTTAAAAGCGCGAGCTATAGAAAATATGAGTTATGTGGCCGGCGTAAACAGGATTGGCAATGACGAAAATAACAATGCGTACAATGGACATTCTATTGTTTTAGATGCTTTGGGCCAACCGCTCTCACCAGAAAATCTGGAAACAGACGAAATTATTCAGGTAGAACTAGATGCAGAAAAATTGCAGCAAACCAGAAAAGATTTTGCTTTTTTGCAAGACCAAGATGCTTTTACCTTAAAATAAAGGTTTCTACCACATCCCAATTTGGTCGTATTTCTAAGGCTTTTGGGTAATGAATTACTTTTTCGGGTTGTTGGTTTTTTAGGAAATTACCGGGATCCCATTTTTTATTGCTGTTTTCATCAAAAATTAAACGTACATAATAGGTGCCGGGTTTTATATAAGATAACTCAAAACTATTGCCATCTTCTTGGGTGTGGTATTTTTCTTTTACTACTTCGTCTTTTTCGTTGGTTAGTTGTAGTAAAACCGGATAATTATTCAAGTTGCTTACCGTAAAATTCAAAATACCCAAATCTGCCAAATTTGGGGTTTGCAACCTATATTGCAAGCTGTCGTTTTGGTTTTCGAAAAAATCTGTTAAGGCACCGGGTAGTAAATTGAGACGATATTTTTGTTCTGGTTCTTTTTCAAAATCTATAAAATAATTGTTGTATAAAGCTTCATAACGCGTTTTAAAATCTACCAAAACAGAGTCTTTATCAAATAATTGTATTTTAGAGGTGTCTACTTTCCGTAAAGGAATATTAGCGCTCAACCCAAAATCTTCGTCTATATTAATGCTTCCGCGAGCAGAAGCTTTTATATCTAAGCTGTCCGGTAACATATCTTTAATGCGCGTTACCAAAGTGTCTTTATAATTTTTTCCCGAAACTTCAAAAACAAGACTGTCGGTTTCAAAAAATGGTTTAAACCAATAATGCAAAGTATCGGTTTTATTATCTTTTATAATTTGATAGTCATAACTGCTTGTTTGGGCATTAAGTAAATTTATTTTTACGCTGTCTGCCAGACCTTCGTAACCAAAAATAAGATGATTTTTAGATACTTGTTTTGGTCTAATTAGTTTTAAATCTAAGTTTTCTTGAAAAACAGAAATGCTAAAAGTGCTATCTGTAGGTAAGTTTACAAAACCTTCTACAAACCCAATTTTTTCTGTTTTTGGATCAAATTTATAATTCTCGTTTTTATCGGCTACAGCCAACATTTTATATTTTCCTTCTTTCAAATTTTCTAAAGAAAAAACGTTTGTACTGTCTTTTGTGTAGGCGATATAAGTAGGTGCTTTTTCGTAGATAACAGAGTCTGTATAGGTAGAGTCTACTTTATATAACATTACAGAAATAAAAGCATCTGTTTCTTTTTGTAAGACGTTGCTTACTTTTCCTGTAACTTGCAAAGAATCTATATAACTGCCGGTAGAAAATACATATTTGTAAAAAGGAAATGGATTTTCCTCATTGTTGTCTGCAATGCTTTTTCCAAAATTTATACTGTAGGTGGTGTTTTTGGCAAGCGTGTCTAAAATAAGAATTTCTAAAGATTTGCTGGCTCCTCCCATTGGGCGTAAACTTGGTTTAGGATCCATAGGAGGCGAGAAAATAATTTGCTGCCGCGGATTTTGTAATTTAATATACTCGTTAAAAGTAATGGTAATTTCCTCTTTGTCAAAATTGGTACTGTAATTTTCTGGAAAAGTGCGTATTACAGAAGGCGGAATGGTGTCTTTTGGTCCGCCGGTAGGCATTCCGCGTTTAGCGCAATGTGTAAAATGCGCAAGAAAGAGAACACTGCCAAGTATATAGAAAAAACGCTTCGCCATTTTTAAAGTAAATTTGCAACAAAGAAACGAATTTTTTTCTTAAGCCGTAAACGCCATGCTGGCAAGACTTACCTTTACGGAAGAAGCCTGTAATAGGGTTTTTACGCAGGTTTGCATTGTAGATCCGGTGGTAATAACGTCGTCTACCAACAAAACATGCTTGTCTTTTATTTTTTGCGGATTTTTAAGGTTAAAGAAGTGCAAATCTATTTTTGAGCGCGCAATTTTGCTTTTAAAAACCTGTGTTCTGGCTGCCGAAGTTTTTTGTAAAACATCTAAATAACAGGGTTTTGCCAATTTTTTACTCAGTTCTTTAGCAAAACCTTCTGTCTGGTTATAGCCTCTTTCGCGTAAACGTTTGGCATGCAAGGGTACGGGAATTATGACATCTATTTCTCTAATCCATTGCGTTTGCTGTAGTTCTTCTGCATACCAAAGACCAAAATAATTACTCAGTTTTGGAGTGTCTTTGTATTTTAAATTGTGTAAAATTTGTTGGGTAATGCCCTTTTTATGGAAATAAAAAAGAGCCGTGGCGTAATTAACCGGAATCCTGCCCGAAAATATATTTTTTAACGTATTTTCGTTATGTTTATGAAAATTGGTCAAAGGAAGTTGGTGCTTGCAAAATAAGCATAACAGTTTTTCTTTTTTGACCAATATTTTTTGACAACCGGCGCAAGTTTCCGTGAAAACGAAATTGTAAATATCCCTAAACATTTTTGTAAGAATAAAGTTAAAGGGGCAAAACAATGTTTTAAAAGTAATAAAAAATATAACAAGTTGGTTATGAGCGAGAAAAAGAATGTGAAAGTTTTGCAACTTTTAATTATAGTTTTGGGCATTTCTTTGATAGGACTTTCTTTTTATACCTATAATTTCTACACTAATTCTGTAAACAGTGCAAGCCAATTAAAAAGACAAAACGACCTGCTAAAATCAGATTTGCAAGAAATGCAAGACGATTACCAAAAGCTAATAGAATCTAATAGTAACTTGCGTACCAATCTAAAAACCGAACAAGAACGTATTATTATTTTGTTAGACTCGTTAAATGCAATGGAACTGGATTTTGAACGCTACAGAAAATATAGAGTGCAAGCAGATTTATTAAAAATGGAAAAAAAACGTTTGCTTAAAACCGTAGACAGTCTCACCCAAAAAAATCGTGCTTTGCTTTCTACCATAGACAGTACCAAAAGCCAAATAGAAAACCAACGCTTTGTAGCAGATTCTATTTTAGAAGCTAATGCTAAACTTAATGAAAAAATTGAAAAAGCATCTGTTCTGCAACTAAGCGGTTTACACACAGAGGCGGTTTATCTCAAAAAAAACAGGAATATTTACGCTACCAAAAAAGCTAACAAGGCAGAAAAAATACGAGTATGCTTTACGGTAAATAAAAATTTAATCGTAGATGCGGGAGAAAAAACCTTCTTTATTCAGGTAATTAATCCTAAAAACAATTTAATGGGCAAAAAAATGTCTAAAAATTATAAAAAACAAATATTATATTATAGTGAGTCTACTAACTTGCAATACAATAATGAAGAAGTAGATGTTTGTATACTTATGCAAGCGCAACCAAAAAATCTTTTAGAAGGCAGATACATTGTAAACATTTTTGATGGTCCGCGACGGCTTGCCAGCACAAGTTTTAAGTTGCAGTAAGCTTATTTATAATAATTTGAACAATAGAATATACTAAATACAAACCCAATTTTATAATTTTGCGCTATGGCAAAACAACAAGATACTTTTAAGCAAGTAATTTCGCATGCAAAGGAATATGGATATATTTTCTCATCGAGCGAGATTTATGACGGCCTGAGTGCCGTGTACGATTATGGCCCCAACGGTGCCGAATTGAAAAAAAACATTAAAGATTATTGGTGGAAAAGCATGGTGCAAATGCACCAAAATATTGTAGGCTTAGATGCTGCAATTTTGATGCACCCAACAACTTGGGCAGCTTCCGGGCATTTAGATGCCTTTAACGATCCGCTTATAGATAATAAAGATTCTAAAAAACGCTACCGCGCAGATGTTTTGGTAGAAGACCACGCCGAAAAAATAAACCAAAAAGCGCAAAAAGAAATAAAAAAAGCCCGCAAACGCTTTGGCGATAAATTTGACGAAGAAGAATTTGTAAGCACCAATCCGCGGGTGTTACGGTATAAAAAAGAAGAAAAAGAAATTTTAGAACGCTTGGCAAAATCTTTAACCAACGAAGATTTACAAGACGTAAAAGCTTTAATAGAAGAACTGGAAATTGCTTGCCCTGCCAGCGGTTCTAAAAATTGGACAGACGTAAAACAATTCAACTTGATGTTTGGTACCAAATTGGGCGCCTCTTCAGACAGTGCTACAGATTTATTTTTACGTCCCGAAACCGCGCAAGGTATTTTTGTAAATTTTGCTAACGTGCAAAAAACCGGAAGGATGAAAATACCTTTTGGAATTGCACAAATAGGAAAAGCTTTTAGAAACGAAATTGTAGCGCGACAGTTTATCTTCCGTCAACGGGAATTTGAACAGATGGAAATGCAATTTTTTGTACGTCCGGGAGAAGAGTTCAAATGGTTTGACCACTGGAAAGAAACCCGACAAAAATGGCACGCTTCTTTAGGTTTAGGAGAAGATAAATACCGCTTTCATGACCACGAAAAAATGGCGCATTATGCCAATGCCGCTACAGATATCGAGTTTGATTTTCCGTTTGGGTTTAAAGAGTTGGAAGGCATTCACTCCAGAACAGATTTCGATTTAAAGGCACACGAAGAGCATTCCGGTAAACGTTTACAATTTTTTGATCCGGAAATGAACAAAAATTACACGCCTTACGTAATCGAAACTTCTATAGGTTTAGACCGCATGTTTTTGGCGGTTTTCTCCAGCTCTTTGCAAGAAGAAACTTTAGAAGACGGCAATACCAGAACGGTTTTAAAATTACCCGCAATTTTAGCGCCCTACAAAGCGGCGGTTTTTCCTTTGTTGAAAAAAGACGGTTTACCCGAAATTGCTCAGGAAATCGTAGAAGAATTACAATGGGATTTTAACGTTATTTACGACGAAAAAGATGCTGTAGGAAGACGTTACAGAAGACAAGACGCAGCGGGAACGCCGTTTTGCATTACCGTAGATCACGACACCAAAGAAGACAAGAAAGTAACCATTCGCCATCGCGATACAATGGAACAAAAACGCGTAGCAATTACCGAGTTAAAAGCTATAATAAAGAAAGAAATAGATTTTAAAACCTGGATGCAAAAGGCGTAAAGTTTAGCATAATTATTTAAACTAGGATGTTTTGTTTTGGCGCAGGCACTTTGTTAATAGTATAATCTAATAATCCTGATGTCACGTCGAGCGGAGTCGAGACGGATTTGTTAAACTTTTATTTTGGCTTTAAGAAACTATTATCGGTATAAATAAATTGTAAAAGAAACGGGGAGATTAAATATTAATCTCCCCGTTTTTCTATTTGTAAAAGTGGCAGCGTTTAAAAATAAGCTCGCAATTGTACGCTTCCCGTGTGAATTGCTCGCGTGTCTTCTCCTTTTCTACCGTAATAAGAAAGGTTGAGGTCTAAATAATCGGTTAGTTTTTTTTGTGCCAAAAGACTCCACGTAAAATTTTTATCGGGTTGTAAACCCTCTAACATTTGGTAGGCAACCGGCGAAAATGGGTCGCCTTCAAATTTGTTATAGATATAATTAAACTCCCCGTTTATAGAATATTTTTGAGCATTGTTAAACGTAAAAGAAGTGCCAAACTTATTCTGACTTAATTGCTCTTTTTGACCTATGGTATTTTCTTTTTCTTGTAAACGGTAAAAAATTCCCCATCGGGTTTGATCGGAAAATAGATAAGAAATCTCCGGATTTATTAAATAACTATCTATTGTATAATTGCGCGAATCAAAATTTTCTGAAGTGCTTTTATTATCGGTTAACGCACTTTCTAAGGTAAACAACCAGCTTTCTTGCAATTTATGGTTAAAGTTAAGTTGGTGACTTTGCAATTTGTTTTCTTGCAATCCGGTAGCCAATAAATTTTTAGTGCGATTAGAAATATAGGTATATGAACTGGTATAATTTTGCTTTCCGCGATTAAAGTAAAGCGTGTTTCTAAAGTTGAGGTTTACCGCCAATTCTTTTCCCTTATCCGAAAAAGGATTCAAATTAAAATTATCGCCTTCGCGTTCTATTTTCCTGTCTATTAAATAGGAAGTTTGGTTGTAAAATTGCGATAAGAATTTTTTAATTCCATCAGTATCGCTCCACTGTAAGAAATTAAGTGTAACTATCTGACTAAATTTATTTTGGTTCGTTTTTACATAAATTTGGTTGGGTAAAAGCACCCGAATGTATTTGGCCTCATCGGGAAAAGGAGAAATTTCAAACTCGTCCAGTTCTTGTATTCCGTTATTGTTATAATCGTTCCAAGCGTATTGGCCTTCGCCGGCGTTTACTTCCACGTAAGTGAACTCTTGCTGCGGCAAAGTACCACTATTGGTCTCGTAAACCGTATTCAAATTAAGCAACCTATCCCAAAAAAAATGATTGTACAAAATTCGGGAGTTAAGCGAGTGTTCTTTTTCTTTTGCAGCATCTTTGTTTGTTAACGTACGGTAATTGGCAAAAACCGAAAGTTTTGTAGTTTGCGTCTGTACCAATTGCGAGCGCAAATAATAGTTATTAGAGCTGCTAACTTCTTGTAAAGTATTGCTCTGCAAACTGTCGTTTATGCGATGACGGTAACCTATTTCTGCATAAACTTTGGTGCTGTCACCAATGCCCGTAAACACCTCATAACTTTTAAATCGCTGACTGATTCCGGTCAAATTTCTGGTGGCATTTTCTTTCTGTTGGTTATCTTCTAAAGCAATTCGCGTTCCTGCCCAAGCAGTTTTAAAATCGTAAACGCTGTTTAGGTTAAACCGAAGAAACTCGGAGTCAAAAATTTCTCCTTCACTTTGTAAATAACTAGCGTTTACATCTAAACGCAAATTCTGAAAATTCAAATTAGCGTTCAAACGATGCCGCGCGCCGGAATAATTTTTAGAATAATCTAATTTTTCAAAACGATAAGTAGTGCTGCCCAAATTTAAACTTGTATAGCGTAAACCGGTGGTTAATAAATTCTGGTCGCCACGCGGCATTGTTAAATTCCAATCTCTATCAAACTCTATGTTATATAAAGGTTCTATGCTTTGGTAATTTTCTCCCACGTGGTCAAATTCGGCGAAAGCTTGTAAATTTTCTCCATTTGTATTGCTAAAAATTTCGCGATCTGCTTTTATATGTGCCGCATAGCCGTTGTTGTCTTCATCGTCTAAATCTGAAAATAAATTTAAATCGTTTTTACTGCCGCTTAACTCAAAAGCAAGCTTTGTTTTTTTATCGGGTGCATATTTTCCGTTTACCACGGCAACCTGTAATTTTTCGGGAGCAAAAAGCTGGGTAACCGGAGCATAATTACCTTGCGGAATGCCGTTTTGTGGTGGCGCATATTCAAATACTTTGGCAAGCAAATTGGCATCTGCCAAAATATAATTGCCTTGGTTTGCACCAACAAAACTAAATTTTACCCTAAATAAATCGTCTTCCGGATTGCTGGAATAAACAAAAACCTCTTCGCCATTTATAAACTCTTTTTTATATAAAACTTTGTTTTCGTCAAAACTATCCGGCACGGCGCTGGGCGCCAACATTTGGGAAGAATCGTCTCCGGCTTGGGCCAAAACTTCTTTTTGCTCATTGCTGAGATTTTGTTGCAACGGCTGATTTTTCAAATCGTTTTCGGAATATACAAAAGCGCCAATTTCAAAATTATTGCCAGAATGTTTCCCGCCGCCGCTTGCTACCAAACGCGAATAATTTCTGTCGGAATATTGAAACTCTACCGTTATACGCATTTCTGAAGTAATGGGAAATGTTGGATTAAAAATAATCTCCCCGGCATTATAATCTATAATATAATCTTGGTTTTCGCCGCGTTCTAAACGAATGCCGTTAACAAAAACACTTTCGCTACCCGAAACTATTAAAGTATACAATTCGCCATTGGGGCCACTTAATTTATACGGACCTTGGTTGCCTTCTTGGCCTTGAAATTTATTGCGCGTAAAAACGCCGCGCACCAAAGCTGCCGCGCCAAAAATTTCGGTGGGATTGGCTTCTGCATTTAAAATTGCTCCAACCGATAGACCTTGCACTTTTTTGGTGAAATTGCCAAAATAAGAATCGGTTTGGGTCAAATCTACATCGCCGGCCCTAATGTTCCAATTTTTTCCGTAAAGCTCTATAAACACTTGGTCAAACTCATCTAAATTTTGCGAATAACCACTTTCTTGAATGGGCACGTTTGCATCTTGTATAGAAGCGCGCAAACTGACGTTGGGCGAAATTTTTCCGGAAATTTGCAGGTCTAATTCAGAATCTAAAACCGTGTTTTGGTTGGTGCCGGCAGTAACACCGCGAGAAATACTTCCGCTGGTGTTTAGGCCATCAAAAGGAGTAAAATTCTCTGTATTTTTCTTTTCTTCCAAATCAAAAATTCTACGTGTACGATTTTGTGAAGTAATACTGGACGGGTCGTATTGAAAATACTTTTTGGTTAAAAACTCCGGATACCTTCGGTAAAAAACGGTAACAGAATCTGTTTTTTTAAGAGTAGGCGCATTTAAAAAAAGTTTTCCGCCGGCAAAATCTATTGTATAGTTTTTAGCAGTAATTTCTTTGTTGTTAGAAAACACTTTAAAATCTGCAGTTTGTATACTTAACGTATCTATACTTAGCGTGTCTTGTACGGGCAAAGTTTTAGAAATTATGCCAGAAGTTTTTTCTTGCGCGAGTAGCGCAAAAGGAAAACATAAAAATATAAGAAAAAGACTACGTGCTTGCATTAAAATTAAAACTATAGAAGCGGCAAAATATTTTAACTAAAATACATTTTCTTTGCTTAGGCAAATTACCGAATGACTGGTTTCTTGCGCTAAAAATTCTATTTTTGTAGCAAAACTACAATATGCGAATCATTTCTTATAACGTAAACGGAATTCGTGCCGCTTTGCGAAAAGATTTTTTAGTCTGGTTAAAACAAGCCAACCCCGATGTTCTCTGTCTGCAAGAGATAAAAGCCAACCCCGAGCAATTTGACGAAAAAGTTTTTCACGAATTGGGTTACGAACATTGCTACTGGTATCCGGCGCAGAAAAAAGGTTATAGTGGCGTAGCAATATTGAGTAAACAAAAACCGGATAATGTGGTTTACGGAACTGGTATAGATTATATGGATGCAGAAGGCCGCAACCTACGCGCAGATTTTGGCGATATTTCTGTAATGAGTCTTTATTTGCCCTCCGGCACCAATATAAAGCGTTTGGAATTTAAATTGGGATATATGGCAGATTTTCAAAAATATATTAATCAGCTTACGCTAGAAAAACCCAATTTGGTTATTTCCGGAGATTATAATATTTGCCACGAACCTATAGACATTCACGATCCCGTTCGTTTAAAAAATGTTTCGGGCTTTTTGCCGGTAGAGCGGGAGTGGTTAACGCAATTTTTAGAAAGTGGTTTTACAGACTCGTTCAGGCATTTAAACGAAGATGTGGAACAATATTCCTGGTGGAGTTATCGTGCAAATGCGCGTGCTAGAAATAAAGGCTGGCGATTAGATTATCATTTAGTTTCAGAAGAATTACAAGAAAAAATAGATAGGGCGGTTATCCTATCAGAAGCTTACCATAGCGACCATTGTCCTATATTATTGGAAATAGCATAAATTATGAAAAAGAAAATATTTTATCCCCTAATTTTTGCCGCTTTAGCAGTTGCTTGTGTGCCGGCAAAACAGTTTAACGAGTTAGAGCAAGAACACGAAAACTTGCGCCAGAAAAGCAACGAATTGGAACAAAATTTGGCAGATTGCCAAGAAGAGCAAAACAAAACCAATAGCGCTTATGCTATTTTAAAAGAAGAATTTGCCAAAACCCAAGAAAAAAAGGAAAGTCTGCAAGAAGAATTAAATCGTTTGAGCGATAACTTTGAAAACCTCCAAAATGCTTACAACGCTTTAGAGAAAAACAGCTCTTCTGCCCTAACCGAAAATTCTAAACGCAATAGAGAATTATTGGCAGATTTAGAAGAAAAACAAAATGCACTCAGCAGCAAAGAAACCCGTTTAAATAGACTGGAAAAAGACTTGCAAGCCCGTTCGCAACGCGTGGCAGAATTAGAAAAATTAATTGCCGCCAAAGATGCTAAAATGCGCAAATTAAAAACCAGCATTTCGCGCGCCTTAACAGATTTTGAAGGCAAAGGTTTGACGGTAGAGCAACGCAACGGAAAAGTGTATGTTTCTATGGAAAATAAACTTTTATTTAGTTCTGGTAGTTGGGCGGTTGGTACAGAAGGCCGGCGCGTGGTAAACCAGTTGGGCAGCGTTTTGGCAGAAAACCCCGATATAAATGTACTTATAGAAGGCCATACAGATAATGTTCCCTATGGCGGAAGCGGGGTTTTAAAAGATAATTGGGATTTGTCTACCAAACGTGCCACGGCCATCGTGCATTTGTTGCAAGCCAACGCCAATATAAATCCGCAGCGTCTTACGGCTGCCGGTCGCGGAGAATATGCGCCAATTGCGAGCAATAAATCCGCGCAAGGCAAGGCAAAAAACAGGCGTATAGAAGTCATTCTTACGCCAAAATTAGAAGAAGTTTCCCAGCTTTTAAAAGGTATTTAAAAGTTTAATTTGGGCGCTCCTCCCGATAAAAAAATCGGGAGGCGGGCTCTCCGCTATATCTTTTTTTGAGTAAAATCAAAAAAAGGATGCCGCTGCGATCCCTAGCGCAAAAATTATTACAAGAGCGAAAGTTAGTGAAAGATGATAAAAAATTTGTAGGTTGAGCACTCGTCGGAGACGATCGCCAGCGCGTCAATGTTACGAATTTAGATAATAGATTCACTAAAAAATAATTTAGCTTTCAAGTTTCGGGCATCTATTTTTTCCGTAAAGTTTTACCCGAATAAGTGTTCTACTACTTCTTCTACTTTGCTCACTTTAACAATCTGTATGCTAAATTGTGTAGAGGGCAATTTGCTTTGTTTGGAAACCATAATTCTCGCAAAGCCTAATTTTTCTGCTTCGCTTATGCGTTGTTCTATTTTTGGTACGGGTCGTATTTCTCCTGCCAATCCAATTTCGGCAGCAAAACATATATCGTGTTCTATGGCAATATCTTCATTAGAAGATAAAATAGCGGCTATTACTGCCAAATCTATCGCCGGGTCGTCTACTTGAATGCCGCCGGTAATATTTAGAAAAACATCTTTTGCTCCTAATCTAAACCCGGCTCTTTTTTCTAAAACGGCTAATAACATATTGAGGCGTTTTACATTATAACCTGTGGTAGAGCGTTGTGGGGTTCCGTAAACGGCAGAGCTAACCAAGGCTTGAATTTCTATCATTAACGGCCGCATTCCCTCTAAAGTAGAAGCAATGGCAGTTCCGCTTAAGCTTGTTCCGTTTTTAGAGATTAAAATTTCAGACGGATTGCTAACTTCGCGCAAGCCTTCGCCTTGCATTTCATAAATACCCAACTCGTGCGTAGAGCCAAAACGGTTTTTGTGGGCACGTAAAATTCTATAGACGTGGTTACGGTCTCCTTCAAATTGCAAAACCGTGTCTACCATATGTTCTAAAACTTTTGGTCCGGCAATACTGCCTTCTTTATTAATATGGCCAATGAGTAAAACCGGCGTATGGGTTTCTTTTGCAAATTTTATAAGTTCTGAGGTACATTCGCGTATTTGCGAAATGCTACCGGGAGAGCTTTCTATAAAATCGCTGTGCAAAGTTTGAATAGAGTCTACAATTAAAACTTCCGGCTCTAAAGCTTCTATTTGTTTAAAAATATTTTGGGTTTTGGTTTCGGTTAGAATGTAGCAATTGGCCGGATTGGCATTTACACGCTCGGCACGCATTTTTATTTGCTGCTGACTTTCTTCTCCAGAAACATATAAGGTTTTGTAATTTAAATTTAAGGAAATTTGTAAAAGCAAAGTACTTTTTCCTATTCCGGGTTCACCGCCTAACAAAGTTAGCGAGCCGGGAACCAAACCGCCACCTAAAACGCGGTTTAATTCTTGGTTATTGGTGTTTAATCTTTCTTCACGCTCATAGGTAATTGCGTTTACCAAGGTTGGTTTTGCTATGCGTTTGGGAGATGCTTGATTTGTTTTCCAGTCTTTATTCTCTTTTTTTTGAACAACTTCTTCTACTAAGGTGTTCCATTGGCGGCAAGAAGTACATTGGCCTTGCCATTTTGCGTGTTGTGCGCCACAATTTTGACAAAAAAATGTGGTTTTGGTTTTGGCCATATTATTGGTCTCTTTTTATTTTTAATTCTTCTGATTTGTCTAAAACCAAATCGACTGTAATATACGAAACACTTTCTTTTGCATAGGCTTTTTCATACTCTTTTATAGCGCGTCTTAGTCTTCCTATTTCTTCGTAGAATCTGCCATAAAAATAGTTGGCTAACATGGTTTTTGGGTGATGTTCTTCTGCCAATTTTGCCAAATCGTTGTATTGCTCAAACTTTTCCTTTTCTTCTATAGCCTTGGCAATGGTCATAAAATCTTCTGTTCTAATATTAATATCTAGCTCGTAAAGCTCTTCAATACTTTCGTATTTTTCCGTAAGGAAATCTATATAATCTTCTTCCTTATCAATAAGTTTTTTGTACTCTTTTTCGCCTATGGGTTTGTAGATGGAGAAAAAGTTTTTAAGTGCCAACGGAATAGCTTCGCCTACTAGAGAATAATGCGTGCCTTCTTCAAAATCATTAAAATAATAATGTAATAACGGGTTGCTAATTTTCTCTAATTTAGCATTCATAGCTTGGTTTTGTTCGCGTAAGGTTTCAATATCTCCCGCTGCCGTTGCCAAATAATACCAAGTTTTCTGTTCGGTATCTGCTAGAGCGTTGTAAACTTGGTCTTGCATACCGGGGGCATAGTCTGGACTAAGATTTATATAGGCTTTAAATAAGGGTTTTGGTTTGAGTAAATAGTAATTCATTAGATTGGCGGTAATGTTATGCCCTACAATAATAGAAAAAGGAACGGTTCTGTATGTTTGGTCTATTAGCGGTAATAATTCCATACCCAAAAACTCAAAAAAATCTGCACCAGATTTAGATGGAAAAAAATTCTCTTTATCTAATTTTGTATCTGCTTTTCGGGTAGATATTTGGTTTACACCAACTACAATTGCTTCGGGCATTTCTCCCCAATAACTGTAATAATCAACATTTCCTGCGACCGGCTCAAAAAGATAATCGCCATCTAAAACCACAAAAACAGGATAAGATTTATGGGTATTTTTTTTATAATTACGTGGCAGTTGAATTTTAACTTCCCTTTCTGCTTCCAGAATGGTAGAGCTAATCATCTTATACTCCACTTGTGATTTTCCTGTTAAAAAAGAGAACAAGAAAACCAGTATTATAATATTTTTCATTATAAATTGGTTTGAAGCGAAAAGTAATTAAAATATTTAATTACTCCTGTTAAAAATAGGCAAAAAAAGCATGGAGAGTCCGCCAATAACTAAATTTAATAAAGTTTGCGTTCCCCAGACTATCCACCCAAAAGCTTCGCCTGCTTCTTTACTTATGCCAAAAAGCAACAAAACAGCGCCTACAGCAATAGGGTAAACTCCAATACCACCATTGGTTATAGAAATTGCAAAAGAACCTACTACAAAAGCTACCATAATGGCGCCAAAGCCAAGATTTTGCGTTTCTGGGATGGCGTATTTAATAAGGAAAAACATGCAGATATACATTGCCCAAATAAATACGGTATGGCATAGAAATGCAAAAGTTTTGCGCATTTTTAAAATACTTTTCATTCCGTCTAAGATGCCAATTGCAAAGTTTTTTAAACGTTTTAGAAATTTATTTTTCGATTTTTTAATTAACCGAAGAAAAAGCAAACCAAACATAACCAATGCAAATAAAACCAATAAGCTAAAAAACGGATTGATGTTTTTTTCGTTAAAAAAAGTTACTAAGGTAGTGGTATGAAAAAGAAGCGTACCGGCTACAATAAGTAACAGCATAAGCAAATCTGCTACTCGCTCTGAAATTATGGTTCCAAAAACTTTTTGAAAGGGTATTTTTTCATAGGTTGCAAGGCTGGCACCGCGTAAAACCTCGCCAGATCTAGGAATACCTAAATTGGCAAGATAAGCTGCCATTACGGCCATAAAGCTATTGGCAAAACCCACTTTGTAACCTAAAGGTTGTATAAGGTATTTCCACCGGTAAGCGCGAGAAGCGTGCGAAAGTAAACCGCAAATAGCAGATAAAATCAACCAAAATAAATTGGCATTACGAATGTTTTGCCATAAAATTTGGCGTTCTTGTTCGGTTGCGCTGCCAATAGAGTAAATAATTAAAAAAACTCCCAAAACGAGTGGGAGTGTAATTTTTAATATTTTAATTATTTTTTTACGCGTCAAGTCGGTTTTATTTTAATAGGTTATTTTCGTTAGGAAAAACCAAGGCAGGTTTAAATTCTTTTGCCTCGTTTGCAGACATCATTGCGTAGGTAATTAAAATAAGAATATCGTCTTTGGCTACTTTTCTAGCAGCAGCACCATTAAGTGTAATTTCGCCACTATTACGCGGACCGGGAATAGCATAAGTTTCTAAGCGCTCGCCATTATTGTTGTTTACAATTTGCACTTTTTCGCCTTCTATAATATTTGCAGCATCCATCAAATCTTCATCTATCGTAATACTGCCAATATAATTTAAATCTGCTCCGGTTACTTTTACCCGATGTATTTTAGATTTTACTACGTGAATTTGCATAAGAATTTTATTCAAGTTTATATTAGTTTAGTGCTATATTATCTATTAACCTTACTTGGTTTGCGTAAGCAGCAATAAATGCACGGTATTTTTTGTCTGAGTTTTTACCGTTTTTGCCAATAGGCAATAAGCTTTCTGCGTTGGCAATTTCAAAATATTCTAAGTCTAAAAACGGGTGCTTTTTAAAAGCTTGTTCTACCCATTTGCCAATATCTTCTGCATTTTTTATGCCAAAATCATGTTTTACCTGTTGCAAGCTGGTATAAATAAAACTGGCTTCTTCCTGCTCTTTCGCGGTTAAACGTTTGTTACGCGAACTTTTGGCAAGGCCGTTCTTTTCACGGTTTATTGGACAACCTATAATTTCTACAGATTGCTTGGTAAGTTGCACGAGCTTTTTAACAATTAATAATTGCTGGTAATCTTTTTCGCCAAAAAAAGCTTTATCGGGTTGTACAATGGTAAACAAATTTTCTAAAACAGTGCCCACACCATCAAAATGGCCATTTCTGTATTTTCCTTCCATTTGAGCGGCGAGTTCGCCAAATTCAAAATGTTTTGTTTTTAGACCGTTTGGATAAATTTCTGAGGTTTCGGGTGCAAAAACAATACAGGAAGAACAATCTTTTTCCAACAATTTTATATCGGTTTCCAAACTACGCGGATAGGCATCTAAATCTGAGCTGTTATTAAACTGTGTAGGGTTTACAAAAATGCTAACCACTACCACGTCACAAACTTGTAAAGCTGCGTTAATCAGTGATATGTGCCCTGTGTGTAAAGCTCCCATTGTAGGGACTAAACCAATATTTTCGTGCTTATTTCTATGCGGTAAAAGTTGCCTATTTAACGCTTCTTTGGTATGAAATACTTGTACCATATTTTGTTTTAAGTCGTGCAAAATTAATATATTACTGGCAGACTGCATAAAATTTTGTAATTTTGCCTGTTTTTTGACGTTAATACTAAAACCAATTGCAGATTATTTATGAAGGATAAGCGAATTTTGTACGTGTCTTCTGAGGTTATACCATACCTCCCGGAAACAGAAATATCATCTATGTCTTTTGAGGCGCCCAGAATGGTAAACAGCCAAGGAGGGCAGATACGTATTTTTATGCCACGTTTTGGTAATATTAACGAAAGGCGTCACCAATTACACGAGGTTATACGACTTTCGGGGATGAATTTGGTTATAAACGACCTGGATATGCCACTAATTATAAAAGTAGCATCTATTCCTAAAGAAAGGATGCAGGTTTATTTTATTGATAACGAAGATTATTTTAAGCGGAAAGCAACTTTTACAGATGAAGACGGTAACTTGTTTGATGATAATGACGAGCGCGCTATCTTTTTTGCAAAAGGAGTTATTGAAACGGTTAAAAAATTAAACTGGTCGCCAGATATAATTCACGTAAATGGCTGGTTGGCTTCATTATTGCCATTATATTTGCGGAATTATTACGGTAACGAACCATTGTTTTCAGAATCTAAAATAGTTACTTCTGTATACAAACAAGGCTTTGAAGGTACTTTGGCAGAAGATATGGATAAAAAAATATTGTTTGATGGTCTAGAAGATGAGAAAGTTGCTCATTTAAGTACACCAAATTATGATAATTTAATGAAAACTGCCATCGATAATTCCGATGCTGTAATAAAAGGTAGTTCGGAAATTCCTGAAAGCCTTAACAAGTATATAGAAAATTTAGACAAACCTGTATTAGATTTTAAATCTTTAGAAGAGTTTTCGTCTGCTTACCAAGAATTTTACCTAGAAAAAGTATTAAATGAAGAAACCGAATCCTAAAGTAAGACTGTCCTCTATTTCAAAAATTACACTTTTAGTAATTGTAGGAACTTTTTGTTTTACCTCCTGTGATGATGATTTTAGTGAAGTAGGAAGCAATATTGTAGATAATCCTAATTTTGAGGCTCTTTTGTTTGACTCAGCAGAGATAGAAGCTAAAACCCTTAAGTTAAAACGGGTGCAAACCAATAACCTTAGTGGTTATTCCTTTGGCGTATATAACGATGATGTTTACGGAAAGAAAACA
This sequence comes from Haloflavibacter putidus, assembly GCF_006546625.1. Taxonomy (GTDB): domain Bacteria; phylum Bacteroidota; class Bacteroidia; order Flavobacteriales; family Flavobacteriaceae; genus Mesonia; species Mesonia putida. The sequence continues at coordinate 117,721 of NZ_VIAR01000001.1, read as the reverse complement.
GCCAATTTTGTAACCCAGCTAAGTTTAAGTAACCCTAATCCAGAATTTTTTACAGATCCTGTTTTAGATAGTGTGGTGCTAAATTTGCCATATTTTAGTACGGTGGTAGGAGTAGAAGACGAGCAATATTTATACAAATTAGATTCTGTATATGGTGACAATCCCATAAAACTTTCTATTTATGAATCTACTTATTTTCTGCGCGATATAGATCCTGAAAACAATTATGAGCCACAGGTATATTATTCTAATCAAACCGATTTGTTTGAACAGCACTTAGCTCCAACTCCACTGCTTGAAATACCAGATTTTAAGCCAACCAACAATCGAGTTGTTTATTTTGAAGAAGGAGAAGAGCAGGAAATAGATACAGTTTATACCGCTCCCGCATTAAGAGTAAATTTACCAACTGCATTTTTTCAGGAGAAAATATTAAACCAGCAAGATAGTGAGGTGTTATTGAGTAACGCCAACTTTAGAAATTATCTTAGAGGTCTTTATTTTAAAGCAGAAAGTGCTGATGCTGAAGGTAATTTAACCTACTTTAATTTTAATGCAGCATTAGACGGTAAGGCGGCAGCCAATATTACCCTCTATTTTAAAACATATTTAGAAGAAGATTATACAGAACAAGATTCGGCGGTAAGTAGAGAATACCGTTTAAATTTTGGCCCCTCTAAAGTAAATCTTTTCGAAAACGAATATCAAACTGCTCCGCAAGATGAAAAATTATACTTAAAAGGGGGCGAAGGCTCTATAGGAGAAATAGACTTATTTAAAGATCAAAATCAATTAGATTCCTTGCGGGAAAAAAACTGGTTGATCAATGAAGCTAATTTGGTTTTTTATGTAGACGAAACGCAAGTGCCAGATAACCAAAAACAGCCTGAACGTATTTTTGTTTATGACATTAAAAACGAAAAGGTTTTAGGAGACTATATTTTTGATGCAAGTGCAAACGAAAATAATCCGTTAACGTCTAGAACGGTTCATTTGGGCAGTCTCTCTAAAGACGAAGATGGTAATAGGTTTTATAAAATTCGTATAACCAATCTTGTAAATAATATTATTAATAAAGATTCAACCAATACGCGTATAGGAGTAAGTGTTTCACAAAACGTAAATATTTCTTCATTGGCAAAAGCAGATTTTGAAGACCAAGATATAGACGTAGAAAAAATACCTTCTACGCACGCTATCTCTCCGGAAGGCACGGTATTATATGGTCCGGATGCTGCGCTTGAACCAAAGAAATTAAAGTTGAATATCTTTTATACAGAAGCTAAGTAATTATGTGTGGAATAGTAGGATACATTGGGCATCGCGATGCCTATCCCGTAGTTTTAAAAGGACTACAACGGTTAGAATATAGGGGTTATGATAGTGCAGGAATAATGCTTTACGACGGCAAAGAGCTTAACGTCTGTAAAACCCAAGGGAAAGTAAAAGATTTAAAAGAAAAGTTGGAGAAAGAGATTTCTACCGAGGGTAATATTGGTATTGGCCATACACGATGGGCTACTCACGGAGTGCCAAATGATGTAAACTCGCATCCGCACCAATCTAATTCTGGTGATATTATTATAATTCATAACGGGATTATAGAAAATTACGACACCCTGAAAAAAGAGTTGATAAAACGCGGTTACACCTTTGAATCAGATACCGATACGGAAGTTTTAGTAAACCTTATTGAAGAAGTAAAAAAACAAGAAAACGTAAAACTAGGGAAAGCCGTACAAATTGCGCTAAACCAAACGGTGGGCGCTTATGCTATTGCGGTTTTTGACAGAAATAAACCAGATGAGATTGTAGTAGCTAGATTGGGAAGTCCTTTAGCTATAGGAATGGGCGAAGATGAATACTTTATCGCTTCCGATGCATCGCCATTTATAGAATATACCAAAGACGCCATTTATCTGGAAGATGGCGAAATGGCAGTGGTAAGAAAAAGTAAAGGCGTTAAGATAAGAAAAATTAAGGACGACGAGTTGGTGGCGCCTTATATTCAAAAACTACAACTCAATCTAGAACAAATAGAGAAAGGTGGCTACGAGCATTTTATGCTTAAAGAAATATATGAGCAACCAGATGCTATTACAGATACCTACCGTGGTAGAATGCTGGTAGATCAAGGTTTGATTAGAATGGCCGGAATAGATGATAATTTAGATAGACTGCTAAATGCAAAACGTATTATCGTGGTTGCATGTGGTACTTCTTGGCATGCAGGTTTGGTAGCAGAATATATCTTTGAGGATTTGGCGCGTATTCCGGTAGAAGTAGAATATGCCTCAGAATTTAGATATCGTAATCCTATTATTAATAGTGACGATGTAGTAATTGCAATTTCACAATCCGGCGAAACTGCAGATACAATGGCAGCGATAAAGCTAGCAAAAGAAAAAGGTGCTTTTGTTTTTGGCGTTTGTAATGTTGTTGGTTCTTCTATTTCTAGAGAAACCCACGCCGGAGCTTACACGCACGCCGGTCCCGAAATTGGCGTTGCTTCTACCAAAGCATTTACTACGCAAATTACGGTTTTAAGCTTAATTGCTTTAAAATTGGCCAAGGCAAAAGGTTCTATCTCTAATGCAGATTTTCATTACCATTTGCAAGAATTAGATTTAATTCCGCAAAAGATAGAAGAAGCTTTAAAGTCTAACGACCATATAGAAAAAGTTGCAGAAAAATATAAAGATGCCGCGAATTTCTTGTATTTAGGAAGAGGCTTTAATTTTCCCGTGGCTTTAGAAGGCGCTTTAAAATTAAAGGAGATTTCTTATATACACGCAGAAGGCTATCCGGCTGCAGAAATGAAACACGGTCCAATTGCACTAATAGATGAAATGATGCCGGTAGTGGTAATTGCCACTAAAAACGGGCATTACGAAAAAGTAGTAAGCAATATACAAGAAATAAAATCTAGAAATGGTAAAATTATCGCTATCGTAACCAAAGGCGATACCCACGTGCGCGAAATGGCAGATTATGTTATAGAAGTGCCAGATACCATAGAAGCGCTAACACCTTTGTTAACTACCATCCCATTACAATTATTGTCCTATCACGTGGCTGTAATGTTGGGAAAAAATGTAGATCAGCCAAGAAATTTGGCAAAATCTGTTACGGTAGAATAAAGAAAAAAATGTTATAATAATTTCAAAAATTGAGCTGTGATAATTCATACAAATAATTTATCTTTGCAGCCGAAAAACAATGCAGGTAGAATTGCATTAAGAAACTATAAATTAAACTAGTAGATAATGTCTAAAGTTACAGGTAAAGTTGCACAAATTATCGGTCCTGTTGTGGATGTGGAGTTCGACACAGAAAATGAAAACATAGAGTTACCGAAGATTTACGATTCCTTAGAAATAAATAGGGAAGATGGTTCCATCTTGGTACTGGAAGTTCAATCTCATATTGGCGAAAACACCGTTAGAACCATTGCGATGGATTCTGCCGACGGCCTGTCTCGCGGAACCGCGGTTGTGGCTACCGGAAATCCAATACAAATGCCAATAGGAGAAGATGTTTACGGACGTTTATTTAACGTTACCGGAGACGCTATTGACGGTTTAGGAGATCTTCCTAAAAAAGGAAAAGATGGTATGTCTATTCACCGTGAAGCTCCAAAATTTGAAGACCTATCTGTATCTACCGAAGTTTTATTTACAGGAATTAAAGTAATAGATTTAATTGAGCCCTATGCAAAAGGTGGTAAAATTGGTCTGTTTGGTGGTGCCGGTGTTGGTAAAACCGTTTTAATTCAAGAATTGATTAACAATATTGCAAAAGGCCACGGTGGTCTTTCTGTATTTGCAGGTGTTGGAGAAAGAACCCGTGAAGGAAATGACTTGTTGCGGGAGATGTTAGAATCTGGCATTATTAAATACGGCGACGATTTTATCCACTCTATGGAAAATGGCGGATGGGATTTGAAAACCGTAGATAAAGCTGCGATGAAAGAATCTAAAGCAACCTTCGTTTTTGGTCAAATGAACGAACCTCCCGGAGCACGTGCACGAGTTGCACTTTCTGGTTTAACCATTGCAGAGTATTTTAGAGATGGCGCCGGAGACGGTCAAGGAAAAGACGTACTTTTCTTCGTAGATAACATCTTTAGATTTACACAAGCAGGTTCAGAGGTTTCTGCACTTTTAGGTCGTATGCCATCTGCCGTTGGTTATCAGCCAACTTTAGCTACAGAAATGGGTGCAATGCAAGAACGTATTACCTCTACCAAAAAAGGTTCTATTACATCTGTACAGGCGGTTTATGTACCTGCAGATGACTTGACAGACCCTGCTCCGGCAACTACTTTTGCCCACTTAGATGCAACAACCGTATTGTCTCGTAAAATTGCAGAACTTGGTATTTATCCGGCGGTAGACCCGTTAGAGTCTACTTCAAGAATTCTTACTGCAGATATTTTAGGAGACGATCACTACAACTGTGCACAACGCGTAAAAGAGTTGTTGCAACGTTATAAAGAATTGCAGGATATTATTGCAATTTTAGGTATGGAAGAATTGTCTGAAGAAGATAAACTAGCCGTTTCGCGCGCCAGACGTGTACAACGTTTCTTGTCACAACCTTTCCACGTTGCAGAACAATTTACCGGTTTAAAAGGTGTGTTGGTAGATATTAAAGAAACTATAAAAGGTTTTAATATGATTATGGATGGCGAGTTAGACCACTTACCAGAAGCAGCTTTTAACCTTAAAGGAACTATAGAAGAAGCTATTGAAGCCGGAGAAAAAATGAACGCAGAAGCTTAATAAGGCTCGCTTTTAAATAAACCAATATGTTTTTAGAAATAGTTACCCCAGAAAAAGTTTTGTTGAGCACAGAAGTAACCTCAGTTACGGTTCCCGGTGTTAACGGCGAATTTCAAATGCTCGATAATCACGCGGCCATCGTTTCTATATTAGAAAAAGGCTTGGTAAAAATTGAGGGGGATTTTACGTTAGAAGACGAAGTAAAAGAAGCTTTTGAAACTACCAAAAATAACACCTATCAATTATCAATAAAAGGTGGCGTGTTAGAGCTAAAAAACAATAAAGCAATTATCTTGGCAGATTAAATTTTGCCAATTTTAAATAAAAAGAAAAGCTTTCTAAGTTTAATTATTTAGAAAGCTTTTTTTATGCATAACTTTTTTGTTTTCGCTTACGCGGAATTTAAAGTTGTTTCCCTAAATTTTCTTTACGGAAAATTCTTAATCGTTTCTTTTTATTTTATCGTCTATTTTTCCGAAAACGTAGTTGATTATAATAACAAAAGCAGTTAAAATAAGCAGCTCCCAAAGCATTCCTGCGGCGGCTAAACAGCCGGCGCCGGCACTACACCAAATAGTAGCGGCAGTTGTTAAACCGCTAATTTTAGAATCGCGTTTCATAATGGCTCCCGCACCTAAAAAACCAACCCCAATAGCCACCTGACTTAAAACACGCGTAATATCTGTATACGCCTGATCTGCATATTCTAAAGAAATCATAACAAATACCGCAGAGCCTAAGGTCACCAGAATATTGGTTTTTAAACCTGCGTGTTTGTTTTTATACTCCCGTTCTATTCCTATAAAAGCACCGGCAGCAAAGGCACAAACCAAACGAATAGTAAATTGAGATAAGTCCATTTTTAAAACTGATCTTTATTTTTAAAAGTAACCAAAATATAAATGACCTTTTTAATTTTAACCAAACTTTTGATTAAATGTCTATAGGTCTTTTTAAAATCTTGCGTTAGGCTTATTCTTCTTTGTATTTTAAAATATCGCCCGGTTGGCAATCTAAAGCTTTACAAATTGCCTCTAAAGTAGAAAAACGAACTGCTTTTGCTTTTCCGGTTTTTAAAATAGATAAATTGGCGGTGGTAATACCAATCTCTTCTGCCAAATCTTTGGAGGTAATTTGGCGCTCGTTTAGCAATTCTTCTAAGTTAATATAAATTGACATGCTAAATAGTTAACTGATTTTCTTGTTTTAGGTTTCTTGCTACTTTAAATAAGCCGGATAAAAAGATAAAGAAAAATCCAATACTAAGGGTAAATAAAGTGCTTTGAAACAAACTTTCGGTTTGAAAACTAATATTTATTTCCTGTTCGTAAAGTAATTCGAAAAGAAATTTGAAAGCAATTTCTGCCAAGGTTAAACCAATTATTAATCTTCCTATGCGCAATAGATAAGCAATTTGCAATTCCGTAAAGAGATTTTTAGGCTTTAAGTTATACACCAAATTTTTAAAAATATACAGCGTAAATAGATAGCCGCCGTATAAAAGTAAAATCATGAAACCCCAAATGCCAAGTTCTATTTTACTAAAAGTTAATAGCTTTTCATTGTTTATAATGTCTGCACTGCTTATATCAAAAAACAGTACAGCTAGCAGGCCTATAAAAAATGCAATAAAAAGAATAAAACTTAAAATGTAAATCAGGTTGATTAATTTCCGTAAAGTTGTAAGTGCTTTCATAATTGATTGTTATTGTTTATCGATAATAAATATACTAAAATTATTGATAAACAATAATAATTTCGCTATTATTAAAAATAACAGTACGTAATCGAGTGTTAGTAAGCTGTTAAACCTGTTTATGGATGCACTTTCTTTAAGGTATCTTAAAATATTACTTTTATATTTGCAGTTCAGATTTTACAAGTATGCTCACAGCAATAGTCTTAGGTTTTATCTTTTCTATCTTTCTAATTTTTGGAGGGAAATTTATTAAAGGTAAATTTTCGCTTGTTTCCAGTCTTATTCCGCTTTCCCTTTTTGTTTACTTTTCCCGTTTTATAGGGCAAGTATCGCAAGGAGAAGTGATTGAAAGAACCTACCAATGGATCCCTTCTTTTGGAGTTAATCTAACATTTAGGTTAGACGGTCTTTCTTTGCTGTTCTCTTTAATGATAACCGGAATTGGCTTTTTGGTATTTATGTATACTTCTGCATACCTCCGGAATCATAAATATTTAGATAGGTTTTATGGCTATTTAAGCGTATTTATGGCTGCTATGCTTGGTTTGGTGCTTTCAGACAACATGATTTCTTTGTTTGTCTTTTGGGAGTTGACCAGTATTAGCTCCTTTTTTCTCATTGGGTTTAACAATACCAGCTCTGCCTCCAGAAAATCTGCCTTAACCGCTTTGGGTATTACCGGGCTCGGCGGATTATTTTTGCTGCCGGGATCGCTTGTATTGGGTTATATGACCGGCACTTATGAAATTTCTGAAATGCTTGCGCAAAAAGATCTTATAACCGCTCACGCTTTATATCCCGTTGCAGTACTTTTTATTTTTGTAGCAGCTTTTACCAAATCAGCTCAATTTCCTTTTCATTTTTGGTTGCCCGGTGCTATGAAAGCACCAACTCCCGTTTCTACTTACTTGCATTCGGCTACTATGGTAAAGGCCGGTATTTATTTGCTGTTGCGTTTAACTCCGGTTTTGGGCGAGGAAAATTTATGGAATACCAGTTTGATAATTATTGGTGCAATAACAATGTTATACTCTGCTGTACACACTATTTTTAGAAGAGATTTAAAAGGTATTTTGGCCTATTCTACTATTGCCGCGTTAGGTATTTTGGTTTTCTTAATTGGTTTAGGAACCAAAGAAGCACTTTTGGCCGCCGGTGTTTTTATTATTGTGCACGCACTTTATAAAGCTACATTGTTTTTAATGACGGGAGCAATAGATTTGTATACCGGAACGCGCGATGTAACGCAACTAAGCGGTTTACGGAAAATTATGCTGCCGGTAGCCATTGCCGGAATTTTGGCCGCAATTTCTAACGCCGGTATTCCATCTTCTATTGGGTTTATAGGAAAAGATTTGATTTACGAAGGCACGTTAAATTTTAAACACAACGCAGCTTTATTAACAGCATTGGCATTACTTACAAATGTATTTATCTCGTATGCAGGCTACGTTGCAGGGGTGAAACCTTTTATAGGGAAATTGCCAGAACGTTTTGAAGATGTAAAACGTCCAGGATTTTTAATTTGGTTTCCGCCTGTATTGCTTGCCGCTTTAGGTCTGCTTTTTGGTTTGATGCCGTTTTTACTAGAACAAGCTTTGGTAAAACCAATTGTAACAGCTCTAAACCATGATGCGGGAGATATACATCTTAAAATTTGGCATGGCTTTACTACTATTTTGGCCTTAAGTTCTATAACCATAGTTTCCGGACTTAGTTTATACTTTATTTTAAAACCTTCAGAAAAACTAGAAGATTTTATTGAGAGATTTGAATTTATCTCTCCCAAAAGTATTACCGAAAACTTGGTAGATTGGTTTGATAAATTCTCTAGTTTATGGACAAACACTTTTCAAAATGGCTATTTACGGAATTATATAGCCGTAATTATCATGTTTTTGGTAGGAATTGTTTCTTACAGCCTATTGCGAAACACCACCTATCAAATAGATTATAATGCACTTTCCCGGTTAACTATTTACGAAGTAATTGTCGTAGCTATTTTGTTAGGCGCAATTTTTTATACCGTATTTACTAAATCTAGGTTAGCAGCAGTTGCATCTTCTGGTGTAATTGGTTATGCTATTTGTTTGCTCTTTGTGTTTTATAGCGCACCAGATTTGGCTATGACACAATTTGCCATAGATACCTTAACGGTTATACTTTTTGTACTGGTTTTATATAGATTGCCAAAATACCTGAGACTTTCAGACTATAAAATGCGTGTTAGAGATGGGATAATTTCTATAATGTTTGGCGGTTTAATAAGTATTTTAGCTTTAGAGGTTTTGGCGCAACCAGCCAATAAAGATATTGCAAATTATTATGCAAAAAACGCCTATTTAGAAGCCCACGGAAAAAACGTGGTAAATGTAATTTTAGTAGATTTTAGAGGTACAGATACAATGATAGAAATATCTGTGCTAACTATTGCAGCAATTGGCGTTTTTGGGTTGCTTAAGCTGCGTCTAAAATCTACAGAACGTAAACAAAAATAAGATGAGAACAATTATATTAAATACAGCCTCCAATTATTTGTTGCCTATTTTACTGTTGTTTTCAGTATTTATATTGCTGCGCGGTCATTACGAGCCGGGCGGTGGTTTTGTAGGCGGACTAATTGCTGCAATTGCATTTGTATTGCACGCTTTTGCCAACGGTTTAAATAACACCAAACGTCTTTTAAAATTTCATCCGGGATTTTTAATGCCGTTAGGTTTAGCGGTTTCTTTCCTTAGCGGATTGTTGCCGTTATTAATCAACTCGCAAGCGTTTATGACCGGTTTATGGTTAGAGCAACCCATCCCGGTAATAGGTGCTGTTGGTACCGCTTTGTTTTTTGATATTGGCGTGTATTTGGTGGTGTTGGGCGTAGCTTTAACAATAATATTTACAATCTCAGAATCTGCTTGATATGGAGTTATTGTTAGCATTAATGGTGGGAGTACTTTATGGTGCAGGCTTGTATATGATGCTGCGCAGAAGTTTGGTAAAATTGATAATTGGCTTAATTATAATTGGAAACGGAGCAAACTTGTTAATTTTCCTTTTAGGAAGAATAACCAAAGGTCAACCTCCAATTATACCCGAAGACGCCAAAGTTTTTGCCGAAATTTACGCAGATCCCTTACCGCAAGCTTTAATTCTTACGGCTATTGTAATTAGTTTTGGTTTGCAATCTTTCGCAATAATTTTGGTTAAACGCGCCTATCAAGTGGTAAAAACAGACGATTTAGATAAAATGAATGCAACAGACGAAGAATCATGATGCAACAGTTACTTATATATCCTTTACTGCTTCAGCTACTCCTAAGCATTATTCTTATGTTTATGTGGCGACACATCAATGCGCAACGAGTAGTAAGTATAATTGGTAGCGCCGTTGGAGTTTTACTTTCCGGTATGCTACTTTATCAAGTTTGGACAGAAGGAACGCAGCTTATGCAAGCCGGTTCTTGGTCTGCACCATTTGGAATTAGTTTTGTCGCAGATGTACTTTCTTCTACTTTAGTGTTGTTAACTTCTATTGCCGGTTTTGCGGTTTCCAGCTTTTCGTCTGCTTCGGTAATACCGGCACGATTACGATTTGGTTATTTTGCTATTTTTCATTTTTTAATTTTAGGATTGATAGGTGCTTTTCTCACCGGCGATATTTTTAACCTGTATGTTTGGTTCGAAATTATCATAATAAGTTCTTTTGTATTAATAACCCTTGGAGGGGAAAAAGCGCAGATAGAAGGAGCCGTAAAATATTTTACACTTAATTTTTTAGCCTCTATAATATTTTTAACCGCTATTGCCGTAATGTACGGTTTGGTAGGTTCTCTTAATATGGCAGATTTAGCAGTGTTAGTACCCAAAATAGAAAATCAGGGTTTACTACGAGTTGCCGCTTTGTTGTTTTTGGTTGGATTTGGTATTAAATCTTCGGTTTTTCCACTTTATTTTTGGTTGCCGGCATCGTATCATACGCCACCTTCTGCGGTATCGGCTATTTTTGGTGGTTTATTAACCAAAGTTGGGGTGTATGCCATAATACGAATTTTTGGTCTACTTTTCTTAGACGATCCATTTATCGCAGACATGCTGAGTATAATTGCTGTACTTACATTATTTAGCGGAGCCGTGGGAGCTTTGGTACAGCGCAACCTTCGTAAAGTATTTTCCTATCTTATAATTTGTCATATAGGGTTTATGATAATGGGTCTTGGTATGTTTACTGAAGTTGCTATAGCCGGAGCAGTTTTTTACTTAATTCATGATATTGTAATAAAGACTAATTTGTTTATGATTGCCGGGGTTATTTATAGAATTAAAGGAACAATCAATATAAAAAAACTCGGTGGTTTGTACGAAAGTCACCCGTTGCTGAGTTTATTAATAATTATTCCATTCTTTTCGGTAATTGGTATTCCGCCATTTTCTGGGTTTTGGCCCAAGATTTCCTTAATTATTGGGGCTTACCAAGATTTAGATTACGTAGCAATTGGTGCAATAATTTTTGCCAGTTTGCTTACCTTACTTATAATTTCAAAAATATGGTCTGAAGTTTTCTGGAAAAAAGGAGAAGAACTTCCAATTAGAGAACATTTTTTGTATTTTAAAGACATGACAAAGCTGCGAAAAATTCAGTTTATCGGACCGGTGGTTTTTTTAACATTAGTTACTTTATACATTGGGTTTGGTGCAGAGCATATCCAGCAATTATCTTTACGGGTAGCAGATGAATTATTAAACAAAGAGCAATATATTAACGCAGTATTGCCAAATTTAAATCAGTAATGAAAAATAGGTTTTTATCTAACATATTACTTACCTTCATCTGGGTTTCCATCACGGGAGATTTTCAGTTTTCCAACTATGTATTTGGTTTTCTGTTAAGCTTTGCCATACTGTTTATCATTACCAGAGGAGATGCTAAATATTTTAAGGTAATTCCTAAATTAATATTTTTTATATTTTTTTTCCTTTATGAATTAATAAAAGCAAACTTGCAAGTGGCTTTTGATGTGATAACTCCAAAGTTCTATATGACTCCGGGAATTGTAAAAGTACCTTTAGATGCCGAAACCAATTTAGAAATCACGCTGTTGGCAAATTTGATAACTTTAACACCGGGAACTTTAAGTTTAGATGTCTCTGACGATAGGAAAGTTTTGTACGTGCACGCAATGTACATCAACGATCGCGAAGAATTTATAAAAGGCATTAAAAACGGGTTTGAAAGACGATTACTCGAAATTCTGAGATAAAATGACAATAGAAGAATATTTATATTATATTATTTTGCCGGTGCTAGCCGTCTCCGTTTTGTTGGTTTTTTACCGCTTTATTATTGGTCCTAGCATTGTAGATAGGGTAGTAGCTCTAGATTTATTAATAACCATTGGTATTACTTTAATAGCCGTTTATAGTATTGTGTATGGGCAATCTACCTTTTTGGATATTGCCATGATTCTTGGTCTTATTGCTTTTTTGAGTACGGTTGCTTTTTCTTATTATTTAGAGAGAAGAACCAAAACAAAACGGGAAAAAAAGCTAGACGAGCAAAAAAATAAAGAAAAATGACAGATATTTTTATAGTTATACTGGCAACTTCGGGCGCTATCTTTATTTTGTTGGCTGCTGTGGGTTTTGTGCGTATGCCCGATACCTATTTGCGTATTTCGGTAACTACAAAAGCCGCTACTTTGGGTGTTGGTTTAATTTTAATTAGTGCTGCGGTCTATTTTCAAGACCTTTCGGTGACTTCTCGGGTTTTGGCTATCTTTCTCTTTATCGTATTAACCGCCCCAGTTGGAGCGCATTTAATTGGCCGGGCTTCTTATTTCTTAGGAGCGCGTTTATGGTATAAATCGTTAATAGATGACCTTAAAGGAAAATACAAAGAACACTCCCACGAGCTTACCAGCGGCGAAATAGAAGACGAATTATTACTCAAAAGTAAAAAGGAAGACCAAGACCATAAATCTACAAATAATTAATTCCCTCGGTTCATTATGCAACTAAACCTTCCGTAAAGATATTTACCGATTATCCTTAAAAACTTACCATTTACAAAGTATTTTATGCAGAGTATACAGTATACTTAAAACTTGGCTCTATTTTTATGATATTTGTGTATAAAACCATTTTGTTTTATCAAATTAATAACAAATAGTGTATTTTTTGAAAAGTTTCATAAATAGAGGTGTGGTTAAAATACTTTTTTAATTTCTTCTAATTCTTTAAGGTTACTAAAGTGCATTGCTCGTATCGAGATGAAGCGTGTTTTTTAGAAATACACAAAAAACTATTTTTTGTTGGTTCACAAATACGCTATATTATGAAAAATTTTAACTTTCTAACGGGCATTGCAAGTTGTGTAATATTGTTGTTTGGTATGTTACCTATGCACATAAATGCACAGGCGCCAACCACTCCATCAAGCAATCTGACTTTTTCTAGTATTGATGGTAATCGTTTCCGATTAAATTTTACAGAAGGAGATGGGGCAGAGAGAATTATTATTGCAAAAGCGAATTCTCCTGTTACAGCTGTTCCGGTAGATGGGACTGATTATCTGGCAGATGATTTTGGAGAGGGTAATGAAATTGCACCGGGTGAGTTTGTAGTGTATAAAGGCTCTTATAACAAGCCTACTATAGTAGGTTTGGACCATTCTACCACCTATCATTTGAGAATTTACGAATTTAACGGCAGTAGTTTTTCTACAGAATACCTGACGTCCAGTTTCTTGGAAGGCAGCCAAGCAACTTTGACCCATCCCGAAATCCAAGCGAGCAATATTACATTTAGCAATGTGGTAGGAAGTGAGATGACTGTTAATTGGACTAATGGTGATGGCACTGGACGTATATTGATAGCACGGGCAGACAGTCCTGTAGATGTAGAGCCACAGAATTTAGTAGATTATAACAGTCCATATTACAATAATTTTGGTAATTCTAATTACGAAATCGGAACTGGAAATTATATTATTTATGAAGGAAGTGGAAGTAGCACAGATGTTATAGATCTTGATCCCAATACTACTTATCATTTCGCATTATTTGAATATAATGGCGATTATGGCAAGGTATATCTAACTTCTACTTCTGCTTTAAATCCCGCTCCGGGTGCTATAGGTAATCAAAATACAGTTGCTTACCCTACAATTAATAGTAGTAATATGGTATTTAGTTCTATCGACGGGGATAGATTTAGATATAGAGTAGATAATAGTTCTATTGGAAATGGCGAAAGTAGGCTAATTATTGCCAAAGCGGGAAGTCCGGTAACTGCAGTTCCTGTAGATGGCAATGAATATACAGGTGATAATACTTTTGGAGACGGAGACGAAATAGCTCCGGGTGAATTTGTGGTTTATAGCGGAAGCTCTACTAGCACACAATATCTTTCTGGCCTACAACCCCATACTACCTATTATTTTAAAGTATATGAATATAATGGTAGCGTGGCCAATACCTTCTATCTAAAAACCAGTGATACCAATGGTGATCCTGTTTTAGAAGCTAATCAAGCAACTATTACTTATCCCTCCACGCAAGCCAGTAATATCACTTTTAGTGATATAATGGTTACCAGTATGAATGTTAATTGGACTAATGGTAATGGCGCTGGGCGTATATTGATTGCACGTGCAAATAGTCCTGTAGATGTAGAGCCCCAAGATTTGGTGAATTACAATGACCCTTATTATAATGATTTTGGTGTTTCCGGTTATGAAATTGGTTCAGGAAATTATATAATTTATAGGGGTAGTGCAAGCGGAACAGATATCAATAGTCTAGAATCCAATACCACCTATCATTTTGCCTTATTTGAATATAATGGTGATAGTGGCAAAGTTTACTTAACTTCAACTTCAACCTTCAATCCTACTCCCGGCGCTACGGCAAACCAAAGTACAGACGCCTATACTGCCCCCACAGTTAATGCTAATAATATGACCTTTAGTTCTATTGATGGAGATAGACTCCGTTATAGGGTAAATAATAGTTCTGTTGGAAATGGCGAAAGTAGGCTAATTATTGCCAAAGCGGGAAGTCCGGTAACCGCAGTTCCTGTAGATGGCAATGAATATACAGGTGATAATACTTTTGGAGACGGAGACGAAATAGCTCCCGACGAGTTTGTGTTGTATAGCGGCACCTCTACTGGCACACAATATCTTTCAGGCTTACAACCACATACCACTTATTATTTTAAAGTATTTGAATTTAATAGTAGTGGAACCGAGACCATTTATTTAACAACAACAGATACCAATGGTGATCCTGTTTTCGAGGCCAATCAAGCAACCATTACTTATCCCACCACCCAAGCCAGTAATATCACTTTTAGTGATATAATGGTTACTAGTATGAATGTTAATTGGACTAATGGTAATGGCGCTGGGCGTATATTGATTGCACGTGCAAATAGTCCTGTAGATGTAGAGCCCCAAGATTTGGTGAATTACAATGACCCTTATTATAATGATTTTGGTGTTTCCGGTTATGAAATTGGTTCAGGAAATTATATAATTTATAGGGGTAGTGCAAGCGGAACAGATATCAATAGTCTAGAATCCAATACCACCTATCATTTTGCCTTATTTGAATATAATGGTGATAGTGGCAAAGTTTACTTAACTTCAACTTCAACCTTCAATCCTACTCCCGGCGCTACGGCAAGTCAAATTACGGACGCCTATACTGCTCCCACAGTTAATGCTAACAATATGACCTTTAGTTCTATTGATGGTAATAGGCTGCGCTATAGGATGTATAGTGGTGACATTGGAAATGGTGAAAAAAGATTGGTTATAGCCAAAGCGGGAAGTCCCGTTACGGCAGTTCCCACAGATGGAATTGAATATACAGGCGATAATTATTTTGGAAATGGAGATGAGATAGCTCCCGACGAGTTTGTGTTGTATAGCGGGAGTTCTACTGGCACACATTATCTTTATGACTTACAACCGCATACCACTTATTATTTTAAAGTATTTGAATTTAATAGTAGTGGAACCGAGACCATTTATTTAACAACAACAGATACCAATGGCAATCCCGTTTTAGAAGCTAATCAAGCAACTGCTACTTATCCCACCGTACAAACCGGGAATGTTTTTGTGAATAGTAAAACCACAACTTCCTTCAACATAAATTGGACGAACGGCAATGGGGCAAGACGTATTTTGGTCGCTAGAGAAAACGAACCCGTAAATGCCGAACCACAAGACTTAACAAGTTATTCCAGTTCAAGTGGTGGTTTTGGTAATGGATATTATGAAATTGGTATTGGAAATTATGTACTTTATGATGGAAGCGGAACTTCAGATAATGTAACTAATTTACAGCCCGGCACTAATTATCATTTTGCTCTTTTTGAATATAATGGAAGTTCAGGAAAAGTCTATTTAAGGCCAGGCTATACTTTTGAAGCCGAAACTTTTGGGGCAACACCAACCACGCAGGTTTCCAATGTCAATTTTGCGGAAATTGGCGCAACTTCAATGCAGGTTAATTTTACCCGCGGAAATGGCTCCTCTCGTCTAGTAATTGCAAAAAAAGGAGCCCCCGTGGATGTACAACCATCCGATAATACTACCTATTTGGCAGATACTAATTTTGGTGCAGGACAAGAAATAGGCGCTAACAACTTTGTAGTCTATAACGGTACAGATGAAGAATTTATACTTTCCAACTTAGAAGAGACCAGCAACTATCATTTTGCTTTTTTTGAATATGCCATCAATCAAAATAACGAACTATATCTCATACCGGGAGAAACAGCTTCGCGAGCAACACCAGCTCCACCAACTGTAATTCCCAGTAATTTTAGCTATACAAGACCTTGTGATAGCGATCTTATTTTAAACTGGACGTCCGGAAACGGACAGGGACGAATCGTTATTTTAAGCGAATCTCCCCTAAACACTACCCCAACAAATGCGACCAACTATGATGCAAATTTTGGGTATGGCTTAGGAGATGCTATTGGTAATGGTTTTGTTGTTTATAATGGTGCCGGAAATTTGGTTCCGCCTAATTTATTACAAGCCTCAACCAATTACTACGTTAATATTTACGAATATAACGGCACGAAAACCGATCCTATTTTTAATATGACCCCCTTACAAGGTTTTATAGGAGATATAACAGCACCTAGTGCAAATTGTAATGATATTCCAGTGGTTTTAGATGAAAATGGAAGTGCCACTATAACACCCGAAGACGTTGGGACAATACCAACGGGAGACTGCGGTACTGTTACAGCAGCAATTGATATAGATACGTTTGATTGTTCTAATTTGGGTCCAAATAACGTTACGTTTACCATTACAGATTCTGATGGAAATACAAACTCTTGTGTAAGTATAGTAACCGTAGTAGATGAAACTGTACCTACGGTAAATACCAAAGATATTACTGTTCAACTGCAACCAAATGGCACCGCAACCATTACAGAAGATGCTGTTGATGATGGTTCCACAGATGCTTGTGACTCATTAAGTTTCGATACAGATATCACCGCATTTGATAGCAGTGATTTGGGCGACAATACTGTAACCTTAACCGTTACAGATGGCAGCGGTAATGAAAACTCTGCTACCGCCTTAGTAACCGTAATAGATATAGCTGCACCAACTAATGATGATCTTTGTAATGCTACTTTATTAGCAATAGGTGCGACCTCCAATGGCGATGCTTATTCTAACATAGCCGCATCTGCACAAAACCTTGAATCTGGCGGGACGTGCTGGGGAGGAACACTCGATTTGCAAACCGTTTGGTTTAGTTTTGAGGCTCCCGGTAGCGGTAATGTAATCGTAAACACCAATATTATAGGAGGTACGTTAAACGATACACAAATTGCTATTTATGAAAGTGCAGGAGATTGCAACGACTTGTCTTCTTTGGGTAATGAACTTGCCTGTAGTGAAGATACCAATGCAGGCGCAAAAGCAGAAACACTAGTTACAGGTCTTAATCCCGGTAGTATTTATTATGTGCAAGTAGATGGAAAAAATACCCAAACAGGTACGTTCGGAATTGAAATCTCAGACGCCGGTTGTATAGCGCCTTCCGACTTATCTTTAGACGCAACAACAGACACTACGGCCGATATTTCTTGGACAAACAATGGTTCGGAAACGGAATGGATAGTTAAGTATAGCGAGACTCCAGGTTTCGATCCCGTAACGGAAGGTAGTTCAGAAACTGTAAACGGTTCACCAGACTTTCAGTTAAATGGTCTAAGTGCAAACACCAATTATCAATTATATGTAAAAGCTAATTGTGGTGGGGGAGACGAAAGTAATTTTGTCGGGCCATTAGCATTTACCACAGACTGCCTAGGCTCTCCAAATCTTTCCTTTTTAGGAACTGGCGAATTCCAAAATGGTATTGTTAGTCCTACTCAAGGCACGCCAGAAACAACCTATGAGTTTGCTGTGGTTTATACTAATGAAGACGGAATAATGCCACCATACGGTTTTCCCCGAGTAGTGTTAGATTATGAAGGTAATGGCAGTTTCAGCAACACAAACGATAGATCGGTTATTCTATCTCCTGCAGACCCAACAGATAATAATACGGCAGATGGAAAAGTTTACGTGGGTTCTATCAGTCAATTACCTTCTGGTACCAATTGGCAAGCTTATGTGCAAGTGCAAGCAGATGCTTGCGAAACACAAATTGGTCCTTTTGATGCGCCAAATGTTTTAATCGCTCCAGACTTGGAGATTTTTGCAAACGATATTGTTTTCGATAATCCCAATCCAGATGTTTCGTCGGCCTTGCAAATTACCGCTACCATTCATAATAATTCTGATTTGCCGGCAGAAAATTTTGTCGCACATCTAGAAAATCAATACAATCCCACTGCGGTTTATCCAGATATAAATGTAGATTATCTTGGTCCGCAAGAAAGTACAAACGTGGTTTGGAATATAACTACCCCGGCAGATCCATCGTGGAATCCTATGGAAGTGTTTATAGACCATACAGATGTAATAGAAGAATCAAATGAGCTGAATAACAGAGCAATGCGTCCATTTATAAATGGCGACTATAATCTTCCGGGGGCAATCAATATAGAGGCTTCTGTTAGCCCAAGTCTTGTACAATTACCTTCTGGCAATGATAAAGTGACTATTTCTGGTCACGCCTATTATACAGATACGGCAGTAGTATTACAAGATTCTACTGTGGCGGGAGCTACAGTAACATTTGTAAATCCAATCACAGGAATTCAAGTACAAACGCACACCAACTCAAATGGTTATTTTTATTTTAAAACCCACAGAGGTTCCCAGCCGGGCGTTTATACTGCTCCGGTAGAGGTGACCGATTTTACCCTAACCGCAGAATCGCCCATTACTTGGGAACTTGTTCAAGGGCCTTGTCTAAAAGATTTACGAGCAAAAATAAATCTTTTTGATAATCACATTCTTGTTGGAGAATCCATTTCTGGAGAAGTGGTAGTATCTAATAATGGTTGCCAGGCTGTTGCGGTAGAAACCTTGTTAGAGATAGATCAGACCGGAGGTTTACCGCTTATAAACGATGTAACCGTTCCGTCACTCGATCCGGGAGAATCTTTCACCTATCCTTTTACCGCTCAATTCAATACGGAAGGAACCTATTATATTACGGCAATGACAGATACCGGTTCTGTAGTACAAGAATCTTCCGAAAACAACAATTTTGCAAACAGCACCATTATTGTAAATCCTGCTATTCCAGATATAACTCCTGTAGGAAGTGCTTCGTTAGGGACAACATATCTATGTAATGCCAGTACTACACAAAGTTTCGGTATAAAAAATATTGGGTATGTTGCTACGGGAGAATTTGATAATACTATTGAAGTCTATTACAATGGTTCTTTAGAAGACACCTTTACAAGAACAGTTCAAAACATAGAACCTGGTCAGAGTACTTCGGTTTCTATTCCGTATGCATATCAACAAACAGGAAACTACAGCTTCGTGCTAAAATGCGATGTGCCTTTACCGGATGGCGTGGTAACCGAAATTTTGGAAAACAATAATCAAAAAAGTTATGCTATTGATATTATTGAATGTCAAGCAGACTTGTATATCGCATCCAGTTGCGATCTACTTGTAAACCCAATAGATTTGCAAGTTCCGGGCAACGTTACCTATTCTGTAGATGTGCGGAACAAAGGGAATGCCACGGCAACCGCTCCCGTAGAATTACAGTTTACGTTGAGTAATGGAGAGATTTATAACCTTGTTCATAACCAAGATATTTTACCGGGCGAAACAGTTACTTTTATAACACATCCCGTTCCTGCATTAAATTCCGGAGGCGTGCAGCTTACAGCCAGCGTAGATCCCAACGAGCTTTTAGAAGATGCAAGCCGCGCCAATAATAGCAAATCAGAAACTCTATGTTGGGAATTCAGCCCTGTAGAACGCTGTGGTTATGATTTCTGGAACGGAACTTATCATGAAAACGAATCGGTGCAATTGGCCCTTGGAATAAAAGCGGAACATTTATACCAAGCTTCTGAGGTAAAGGTACGTTTTGAAGTAAGCGGTCCCGGCATTTCAGGATGGGCATTATTGGGAGACGCGGCAGTTCAAAATATAAAAAACTGTCACGGCTGTCCGTATAGTGCTGCACTTCCTACGCAATTTGTTTTCAACCAAACTGGTGTCTATACGTTTAGAATGACATCAGATCCTGATAACGAATATACAGAATGTAATGAAAGCAATAATGTATTAATCAAAGAAGTGACTGTTGCCAACAAGCCAGACATGCGAATCTTGTCAGAATATATCAATCCTACTTTGCTTAATCCTGATCCCGGCGAATCTATATTCTTAGATATTTCTTACGAAAACATCGGCTATTCCAATATTAACGATGAGATGGATCTTACTATATTAATAGACAACCAAGAGCATGCGGTTGTGCAAAATGTTTCGGGTCTTATTAAAAATACGACCAATACGATTGCGGTGCCGGTTTCCTATTCTTCAGAAGAAATAGGCCTGCATGTTATTCGTGCTATAATAGATTCTAATCTGGAAGTTAATGATGCTAACAGAAGTAACAATGAGGCCACCCGATCATTTATTGTTGGGGAAGCAGCAAACTTGTTTTTCGATGATTTTTATGTTTCTAACGAAATTCCCAATGTAGGCGAAACCATTAACATTGAAGCGCTTATTGAAAACAATGGCGAGATTGATGTAAATGCAGATGTATTGTTTTCCTATGTTTCTACTGCCGGAGACACCTTGGCAATTGCCACTAAACCGGTTAGTTTGGCCAGTGGTGCTAATCAAGCGGTTTCACTTCCGTGGAATGTTCAGCAAAGTCCAACAATTATAGTAGCAGAAATTATTAACACGTCTGAATTAGAATTTGATTATAATGATAATTTTGCCACTGCTCAATTAAATAGTTTTACAGTTTCTGTGGCAGCAACACCTGCCTGTGAAGAACAATATTTGGGCAGTTTAACTGCCAGCGCAAGTAACGGAACCGCACCTTATACGTATAATTGGAGTAATGGCACGACGGGAGAAGTCTTAGATGCGCCAGCCGGAACTTATAGTGTAACTGTGGTAGATGCCGCCGGAAAGCAAGCCTTTGCCACAGGAATAATAGAAGAAGATAGCGCTTGTACGCCACCATCTTGTAGTTTGTCGGCAGTAAGTTTTGAAATTGGATCAGAATGTGGTCTCAATACTGGAGTTTACTCTACAAATTTGGTAGTAGCTTACGAAAACGAACCCACACAAGGTTCAATTACCGTAAACGGAACAGATTACCCAATCACCGGAAGTCCGCAAAGTTTTGATATAGATTTTACAGCCGGACCGGTAAATTATACGGTTTCCTTTACGGAAGAAAACAGCTGTAATTTAACCATTCCTACCGGGGCTGTATTAGATGCCTGCGGACAAGATGGTTATGTTTACCTAAATGATACCGATGGTTGGACGCCGGGCAATCCTAACATAGATCTCAACTTTACACCCGCCGATAATATTACAATAATGGAAGGCACCGCCAGCCTTACCACCAATATAGAAGTAAACGATATTATCGTAAACAGTGGTGCAACTTTAAACGTAGAACAGGTATTAACTATAAACGGCAATATTACCAACAACGGAAACTTTATATTTAAAAGTTCCGAAAATAAAAACGGAGAGTTGGCTGCAGTTCCTTCTACATCAGTTATTACAGGAGAGTTTACAATAGAAAGATATATGAGCGCAAACCGTTCTTATCGTTTTGTAAGTAGTGCAGTAACCAGCTCACAGCCTATTCACGCCAATTGGCAAGAAGGGGCAACCAGTAATACAGATAATCCTAATCCGCATTACGGAACCCATATTACCGGAACCACTACAGACCAAACCAATGGGTTTGATGCAACGTTAACAGGAAATCCGTCTATGTTTACTTTAGATGCGATAGATCAGCAATTTGTAGCTGTTCCTAATACAGATAATACAAACATTACCGCGGGAGAAGGCTATTTATTATTTGTTCGCGGTAGTCGTGCGGTAGATTTAACCAATAATGCAGCAATTGCAGATACCACGGTTTTACGAACTACGGGAGATTTATTTATTGGAGATAAGCTACAAACTTTCAACTTAAGTAATGTAGCTGGCGAGTTTAACTTGTTGGCGAACCCGTATCAAAGTGCTGTAGATGTTACCAGTGTACTTGCAAATTCGCAAAACTTAAATGCAAATTATGTGTATGTGTACGATCCAACTTTAGGTACTTATGGTTCTTATGTAACAGTAGATTTAAGCACCGGTGGAAATAGTTCCGGCTCAGATGCGAATCAGTTTATACAACCGGGACAAGCGGTACAAGTTGCAACAGCTGCAAATGGAGCTACGTCTGTTTTGTTTTCCGAAACAGATAAAACCGCCGGACAGCATACCAGTACATTTAGACCGGAAAACCTGGTAGAAAACAATGCTCACATTACAGGACAGCTTTTTACAGCAGAAAATTATAATTCTGGCGGAAAGTTGCACGATAGTTTTGCCATCTTGTTTGCGCCGGGATACGATAATGCTTTGAATAACCATGATGCGGTAAAGCCATTTAATTTTTCAGAAAATATAGGTATTGGTAGTGCAGACTCTGTATATAGTGTAGAGCGCAGGGAAGCTCCGTTAGATGGAGAGCAGATTGCTTTGTTTACCAATAATTACGAGCACCAAGCTTATATGTTAGTGGTTACGACAGCTAATTTGGGCGAGAATACTACAGCCTATCTCGTAGATTCCTTTACGGAAGAAGAAACACTTTTAAACGCAGGAGAAAACACCATTGGTTTTGACGTACAGCTTGATAATAATGCAAGTATAGCCGTAGATAGATTTTATTTACGTTTTGAAGACGAAACTTTATCTACAGATGGTAGTTTTATAGCAAATAATTTGGAACTCTTTCCAAACCCTACCAGTTCTGAAAAAGGCTTTTACCTGACCTCTTCTTTATGGAAAGATCAAGAAGTGAAAATTGATGTTTGGGATTTATTTGGAAGATTGATCTATAGCTCTCAAAAAAGTTTTTCTAATGGCAAACTACACGTAAACCCTGGTAAGTTGAGCAACGGAACTTATTTTGTAGAACTTATACAAGACGATAAGCGTGTTATAAAACGATTTATAATCAAATAAAAAATAATAGCATGAAGAGACATGAAACCACTACATTTTTTAGGCTATTCTTCAGTGTGCTGTTTTTTATCACAATTACACTGCCCGTCCAAGCGCAAATTCCATTTCCGGGAGGAGATCCCAATGTTCCAGATGTGCCAGAAGCACCAATAGACGGTTTAATAGGATTAGCATTAATTGCTGGGGCTTATGTGGGAATTAAGAATTTTAAGAAAAATAATTTTTAAATTGATGAATCTGTATAAAAGAAAAGCCCACTATCTGGTAGTGGGCTTTTTTATAATTAAAAATTTTGCAAGTGCTGTATAGAGAGTTTGAAATGGTCTTCACTAGGGCAAATCAAAAACCTAATAAAAATCAATAGGTTGCTAATCTAAGTAAAAATTTGTTGTGTGTTTCAGACTAAGCCCAATTTTAGTTCACTTTATAAGTATAAAGAATATTGGACTGCGTTCAAACCAAAATTTTTTTAAAGACTTTGAATTACTTCTTGTTAAATTGGTAATTAAGCTAGTATACAGATAATTAAATATTGATCTTTATATTTCTTTTTTAAATTTAGGAATTACCTCTAAAAAAACAAACAATGACAGAAGCCGAAATGAGCGCAAAGAAATTGGAAATCATACAATTTATACTGGATTGTAACGAGGAAAAAGTCCTATTAGAATGCGAAAGGATTTTAAAAGAAGCGAGGGAATAATTCTTTACGGAATGATTTTTAATTCCGTAAAAAAAAGAGAGATTAACTTAATGCTATTTAGATTTCTTAAGTTAATCTCTCTATTGAATTTTATTTTAAAGCCACCAGCTTAACTCGCTTGCGGAAGCAAATGTGCTTTTAAACTTACTATCGAAGTTTTACACGCTAACAAATCTTCTTTAAATTGGAGCTTCTCTGTAATTTTATTTCCAGAATTAAGGGTTTCATAATGTTTTACCCCCTCCAATAAATTATTTATAAACTTTTCCCACTTTTTAAACTCTCTACGCGTAGGTTGCGCCACTGTTTTAATTTCTTTGGTAAGAAAATCTATATACAAACGCAGTTCGGTTATAAACATAGATGGTCGGTCAGGTTTTACTGCCAAAGCTCTACGACCATAAATATGGTCTGTCATTTCTTGTAAACTGCTAAGTTTTGAAAAATTGGCAATATTTGGTCCCGGGCAAATGGTTACCGCCTTTTGCTTTTTGAGAAAGGGAACTTGGTAATTTAACGCCGCCGAATTACTTAAACCGACACAAAGACATTCTTTTGCCAAAACATCTACTTTTTGTTGTTTTAATTCTTTTTCCGGCAAGTTGGCTTCTTCCAGTTGTTGTAATTTTAATTTTTGGTATTTGTGCGAAGCCGTGCAAATGGGTTTGTCTGTAAACTCTGTGTTAGAAACCAATAATTTTTCGGTACACGGACTTCCGGGTTTTCCGTTTTCTATACGCTCTAAACGTTCTTTTTCTGCGCTCGTGTTTTTTAAATAATTAAAACCTACGCCTAAGGGAGAGGCTTTACTGCAAAATACATCCTTTTCTTTGGCTTCTTGCAACTGGTTTAAGGTCGTTTTATCTACATTGGTAGCTTCCGGACACAATAAAAATGGCGTTCCCCAGCCGGTGCCATCTACTTGGTAATATTTTCGTAATAATTTATCTTCTTCGTGTGTGCCAATACCGCCTTGCACAGTAATTTTAATAGGGTGCGGCTTAGAAAAACCGGTTTTTCCTTTGGCAATTAAGGCCGGATTGTAAAGCTCGAATAAGCTTGTTTTCAGGTTTTCTTTATTCTCTTTAAATTCTTCTAAAATTGGTCCCATTAGCAAGCCTTGCGTAGCAAAAACGTGGCCGCCACAATTAAGACCAGATTCTATACGAAACTCGCTTACCCAAATTCCTTTTTTGGCCAGATATTTTCCTTGTATAAGTGCAGAACGGTAATCGCTTACTTTTATAACCACACGTTTACGAAAATTCCCCCAGCTTTGCGCATCAAAGGCAGAAAAGCCTTCCATATAATTAAACAAACGCGGGTTCATCCCCGCAGAAAGCACCAAAGAAGAATTTTGCAAATTGCTCTCTGCATACCCCTTTAGAGCAGTTAAAGCATCGGAACCATTTTCTATAATTTCTCCTTTTTTATCAAAATTATCTTTATCTACTTTGGTCATTATATTTACCTCGATAGCGCCTGGCACAACCGCATCGCGTAATTCTTCCGTAAAGCTATTTTCTAAAGCAACACCTGCTTCTGCCCGCCAATCTTTAAATTTTTGATAAAGCTTAGATTCTTCGGGAAGCATCTCAAAATATTTGCGTAAATCTGAGCCGGTCTCAAAAGTAGAGCGCTTGAGTTTCTCTAAATTAGACTGTACCAAATCTTGCATTAAGTTTAAGTAATCTGTAACCCGGCGCGAACGAAATTCTTTTTCTTTTGGCCCAATTGGCGTATAAGTTTGCCCTTCTTTTTGATAATAATATTTCCGCATTAACTCTACTAAGTTATCTTCTATAACAGAAACTGCAGAATTAATTCCGAAATGCGCTACTTTAACAGGAGAGTCTATGGTGTAAGCAATGCCCATTACCGGGATGTGAAAACTATGCGGACTAGGGGTTTGCATAAAGTTGGTTTTTAAATTTAAAAGCGGTAAACTTAAAAAACAACTTCTCTGTAAAATATGACAAGTGTCATATAATTGCTTAATTCATTTTAGTCTTAAAAGTAGAATGTTTTCTTTACGGAAATAAAAGCAGCTGTTTTCAAATAAAGATTATTCTAATTATTTGAAAACAGCTGCTAAATTTTTAAAGCAAAAAGATTAGCTATTAGTATGCTAACTCAAAAGTACCATTGGTTATTTCTATTTGACCGTTATCATTATTTTCTAGTAAACCAGAAAAAGTACCGTTTAGATTTCCGGTAGTATTAAGGCTTATCGTACTGGTAAAAGGATTTGTCTCTGGCATATCTGCAGGATAAAATGTAGAAGTAAGCATAAGCTCAAAATTCTGTATTATATCTTGGCCTTCTGTTGCTTCGGGAACTTCAAAATAAATAGTATAGTTGTTTTCTGCAGAGGTTTCGCCACTTACTTGTAAAAGGCCTTCTACAAGGTTTACATCTACCATATCAAAAGTAATTTCCTGACTGCCTGCTGTAAGACTAATATTTCCAATATCGTTGTTACCACCTTCATCTTCACAATCACCCAAAGTGTCTATCATTGCTTGCAGTTCGCCATTTTCATCGCCACAAATTTCTATTTCTTGTAACAAAGCATCTTTATAAGCATTACAAGCTAAGATAAATTCTTCAGCGTTTTCAGGATTAGCTTCCTGATAAATCAAAGCTGCGGCCTCGCGTGTTTCTGTAGCTTCTGGGCAAGTAGTTTCTTCCCCGCCGGGAGTAGGGTTTTGTCGTGGTACAAAAAAGAAATAACCTTTGTTAAAATTTAAGGTGTCTCCGGTAGCGCTATAAGCGTCAAAATAAAATTGCCCGGAGACTGTATTGCCTTCTAATTTTGTTATTTCTATTTCCCCATACCCATTAGTACCGGTAGTAAAAACTTCTTGGTCGCTATTGGTAAAAGTAGCTTTATTTAAATTGTTTTGTCCCAAAGTATAACTACCCAATTTTATTGTATCTACTGTTAGAGCTATTTCTTCAAAACCGGTTTCTCCTTTTATAGTATAGGTGTTGTCTTCATTTTTTACCACAAAAGAGCTGTTTGCTCTAAAAAAGACACCATCTACCTCGCCTTGTATTGCCGGAGAGTTAGATTCTATTTCGTCACTACAGCTAAAGCTTAAGCAAGCAATTAGCAATAAAATTAAATATTTCTGCATAATTATTGGGATATTTTAAACAATTGATTCTGTTACAAATGTAACAGAAAAAAACAACAAGTTTTTATATTGAATAAAAAAATATATAGTACATTTGCAGCCTTATTAATAATCGGGGTCGAGCACCCTAAAATTTAATTTAATTATGTCTGTAAAAATAAGATTACAAAGACACGGGAAAAAAGGAAGTCCATTTTACTGGATTGTTGCTGCAGATTCGCGTGCTAAAAGAGATGGTAAGCACTTAGAAAAACTAGGTATTTACAATCCTACCACCAACCCTGCAACAATAGAATTGAATGTAGACAAGGCGGTACAATGGTTGCAACACGGTGCCCAACCAACAGATACGGCACGTAACATTCTTTCTTATAAAGGAGCTTTGTTAAAACATCACCTAGCCGGTGGCGTAAGAAAAGGAGCTTTAACAGAAGAGCAAGCAGAAGAGAAATTTAAAGCTTGGTTAGAGGAAAAAGAAAGCAAAATAAGCAACAAAAAAGAGTCGGTTTCTAAAGCAGACGAAGATGCAAAAGCAAAAGCTTTAGCTGCCGAAAAAGAAGTTAACGAAAAACGCGAAGCAGAATATAAAGCTGCTCGCGAAGAAGCAGAAGCTGCCGCAAAAACCGAAGAAGGTGAGCCGGAAGCAGATGTAGAAAAAGAAGTAGAGGCAGAAACAGCAGAAGAAGCCAAAGCGGAAGAAAAGAAGAAAGAAGAAAAATAATTTGCTAATCAATGCAAAAGAAAGATTGTTTCTATCTTGGCAAAATAGTTAGTAAATTTAGTTTTAAAGGGGAAGTACTGGTTAAATTAGACACAGACGACCCTGAATCTTACTTAGAAATGGAATCGGTTTTTGTTGACTATAACAAAAATCTGGTTCCATTTTTTATTGAAAAAAGTTCGCTACAACGCAGCGAGTTACTTCGGGTAAAATTTGAAGATGTAGAAGATGAAGCAGATGCCGAAGATATTTTGAGGTGCGATGTATATTTACCCCTCTCCCAACTTCCAAAATTAAAAGAAGACCAGTTTTATTTTCACGAAATAACCGGTTTTGAAGTCACTGACAAAAACTTTGGAAATGTTGGAACGATAAAAAGCGTAAACGATTCTACTCCACAAGCCCTGTTTGAAATAGAAAAAGACGGTAAAGAAATCTTGATTCCCGTTAACGACGATTTTATTGAAAAGGTAGATAAACCAAATCGTAAAATCTATGTAAACACCCCAGAAGGTCTTATAGAAATGTATCTTTAGTAATTAGAGGTGAGTTTTTTAGTGGTGAGTGGAATTATTTTAATGTAGTAAATTCATTATCCAATAACCATTCTCTAGTCATCCAATTTATCAACTGCCATGTCCAAACCTTTTAGATTTAAAGAATTTAGCGTAGAGCAAGACAAATGTGCAATGCAAATTGGCACCGATGGTGTTTTGTTGGGAGCTTGGACTACAATTCCTAAAAACACATTTTCTATTCTAGATATTGGCGCCGGCACGGGCGTAATTGCTTTGCAAATGGCACAACGCAGTCAAGCAGAACTTATAGATGCCATAGAAATAGAAGAAAACGCTTACGAACAATGCGTAGAAAATTTTGAAAACAGCCCGTGGAACGATAGGTTGTTTTGTTACCACGCCAGTTTAGAAGAGTTTACAGAAGAAATAGACGAGAGCTACGATTTGATTGTTAGCAATCCGCCGTTTTATGACGAAGATTTTACTTCCGTGGAAGCTACAAGAAACACTGCCCGTTTTACGGAAGCTTTACCCTTTAGTGAGCTTATAAAAAACGTTGCTAAATTACTTTCCGAAAAGGGAAATTTCTCTTTGATTATTCCGCATAAAAATCAAGAAGAAGTTTTGCAATTAGCCAAAGAGGCAGGTTTATACCTTCAAAAAATAACCTTGGTGCAAGGCAATGCAGACACTCCTGTAAAACGCAATTTGTTGCAGTTTAGCTTTACGGAAGTTGCTCTTGAAAAAACCCAATTGGTTATAGAAAAAGAGCGCCACCAATACACGCAGGAATATAAAGATTTGGTAAAAGCCTTTTATCTAAAAATGTAAGAGATTAACTGGTAATCTTAATTGCTTTCGCTAACTTTACGGCTAGGATTTAACTTAAAAGCAAATTATATAAATGAAAACCGACTTATTTCAAGCTCCGGATTATTATAATATAGACGATTTACTATCAGACGAGCATAAAATGGTACGCACTGCAGCGCGTGATTGGGTTAAAAAAGATATTTCTCCAATTATAGAAGAAGCTGCGCAAAATGCAGAATTTCCTAAATCTATAATCAAAGGTTTGGCAGAAATTGGCGCTTTTGGTCCCTATATTCCACAAGAATATGGCGGCGCAGGTTTAGACCAGATTTCTTATGGATTGATTATGCAAGAAATAGAACGTGGCGACAGCGGAGTGCGCTCTACCGCTTCTGTGCAATCTTCTTTGGTAATGTTTCCTATCTGGAAATACGGGAACGAAGAGCAGCGTAAAAAATACTTACCAAAATTGGCTACCGGAGAATATATGGGTTGTTTTGGTTTGACCGAACCCGACCACGGTTCTAACCCAAGCGGAATGACCACCAATTTTAAAGATAAAGGCGATCATTATTTATTGAATGGCGCCAAGATGTGGATTTCCAATTCTCCTTTTGCAGATATTGCCGTAGTTTGGGCAAAAAATGAAGAAGGAAGAATACACGGTCTTATTGTAGAAAAAGGTATGGAAGGTTTTTCTGCTCCCGAAACCCATAATAAATGGTCGTTGCGAGCTTCTGCCACCGGCGAACTTATTTTTCAAGATGTAAAAGTGCCAAAAGAAAATTTATTACCAAATAAAAACGGCTTGGGCGCCCCACTGGGTTGCTTAGATTCTGCGCGTTACGGAATTTCCTGGGGAGCAATTGGTGCAGCGATGGATTGTTATGATACCGCCCTGCGTTATGCAAAAGAACGCATCCAGTTTGATAAACCTATTGCGGCTTACCAATTACAACAAAAAAAGTTGGCAGAGATGATTACCGAAATTACCAAAGCCCAATTAATGGCCTTGCGTTTAGGACAGCTTAAAAACGAAGGAAAAGCTACAACCGCACAAATATCTATGGCAAAACGCAACAACGTAGATATGGCGATAAATATAGCCCGTGAAGCCAGACAAATTCTCGGCGGAATGGGAATTACCGGCGAATACAGCATTATGCGTCATATGATGAATTTAGAAAGTGTAATTACCTACGAAGGTACGCACGATATTCATTTGCTAATTACCGGAGCAGATATTACCGGTATCCCGGCGTTTAAATAATAAAATTGAATTAATAAAAAAGGGTAGTTATTTCACGGTAACCACCCTTTTTATTTATTCTCCCAAAACGCTTGATTAAGCACTGCATTTATTGCGTTTATGTTATTATAGTTGTTATACTGCAAAAAATTAACAACGCAAAACCTAAGCCAATTACGGCTTGTCTACTCTTGCTTACGGACAAATAAGCGTAAATCATAACTCCAAAATTTAAAATACCAAAAACTCCAATTGTTGTTTTAATTAGTGAATCATAGATTTCGAAATAGCTAATTGATGTAGCCAAAAGTATTACGATTAACGCCACAATTTGTTGCAAGCTATAAATTGGAGTAGCTTTGTGAGATTGTGATTCTATATTGCTAGTAATCAAATAAACAAAATATACGGCGATTATTATTGCAATAATGGTGAAGGTAATTATAGAAAGTTCCTCTTTTACTATTAATAAGTAAAGAACAGATAAGATTAATAATAATACGGCCTCTTTGTTTAACTTACTCATTTTAAAAGCTTCTAGGTTAAGATATGTCTGTATTTAAAAATCTTTAGCGCATAAAAATATTTAAAATTTATCTTTGCGCCAAAAATAGCAATGTAAATAGAACTTCTAAAATAGCTTTACGGAAGTTGACAAATTATTAAGATTACCAATCACGGTAAGTGAAAATTATAGTGACAGACCCAAAAAACCGCATTTTTTTTGGAATTTGCTTTTCTCTCATTATGGATAAATTAACTTTTTTGAAGCCAAGAGATTGGTTACATTTATTGCCCAAAACCTTCAGAAAAATAAATTATGTACCTAATTTTTGATACAGAAACTACCGGCTTACCCAAAAGGTGGGATGCTCCTATAACAGATTCAGACAACTGGCCAAGAGCTATACAAATAGCTTGGCAGTTGCACGATGATATGGGGCAACTTATAGAGCGCGAAGATTTCTTGATTAAGCCAGAAGGTTTTAACATTCCGTACGATGCAGAAAGAATTCACGGTATTTCTACAGAGTTGGCACAAGAAAACGGCATACCGCTTAAAGAAGGTTTGCAGCGGTTTAAAAAAGCTTTAAACAAAACTACTTTTGTGGTTGGTCAAAATGTAGGTTTTGATGTTAATATTATGGCAGCCGAGTTTTACCGCGAAGCTGTAGATAACAATTTGGCGCAACTACCGGTTTTAGATACGTGTACAGAAAAAACCGCACAGCTATGTCAAATTCCTGGTGGTAGAGGAGGCAAGTTTAAATTACCAACCTTAACAGAGCTGCACGAATATTTATTTAACCAACCTTTTGCAGAAGCGCACAACGCTACGGCAGATGTAGAAGCTACTACACGTTGTTTTCTAGAACTTATAAGAAAACGCGTTTTTACCGCCGAAGAGTTAGATGTGCAACCGGATTATTTTGAGCGTTTTTCAGAAGAAAATCCGCAGCCTATTGCGCTTATTGGTCTAAAACATATTAATCTGCAAAAAGCTTCTGCCGTTATTCGGGAGCAATTGGCAGAGAAAAAAGAAGATTTTATTTCTGAAGAAGAAGTAGAAGAAAATATAGCGCTTTTAGAAGATGAGAATTTTTCGCACTTACATACGCACACGCAATTTTCTATTTTACAATCTACCATAGATGTAAAAGGCTTGGTAAAAACTGCCGGAGACTTTAATATGCCGGCTGTGGCAATTACAGATCACGCCAATATGATGGGCGCTTTTCATTTTGTGACAGCTGTAGAAAAGTACAACGAAAAACTGGCAGAAGAAAAAGCAACGGCAGAAGAAAACAAGGAAAATTTCAGTAAAAAAGAATTAAAACCCATTGTAGGTTGCGAGTTTTTTGTGTGCGAAAATCATTTAGATAAAAGCAGAAAAGACAATGGTTATCAAATCGTGCTTTTGGCCAAAAATAAAAATGGCTACCATAATTTGGCCAAAATGTCTTCTATTGCTTACACAGATGGTTTTTACTATGTGCCAAGAATAGACAAAGAAATTATAGAAAAATACAAAGAAGACGTTATTGTATTAAGCGGTAATTTATATGGCGAAGTGCCTAGTAAAATATTAAATGTAGGCGAAAAACAAGCCGAAGAAGCTTTACTGTGGTGGAAAGAAACGTTTCAAGACGATTTTTATGTAGAAGTAATGCGCCACGGTCAAGAAGACGAAGATAGGGTAAACCAGATGCTTATTCCTATGGCCAAAAAGCACGGCGTAAAACTCATCGCTTCCAACAACTGTTATTATACCGAAAAAGAAGAAGCCAACGCCCACGATATCTTATTGTGTATTAAAGATGGCGAAAAACAAGCCACCCCAATTGGTCGAGGTCGCGGGTATCGTTATGGGTTGCCAAACCAAGAGTATTATTTTAAATCTTCTGAAGAAATGAAGGAGATTTTTAAAGATTTGCCCGAAGCGATTACCAATACGCAAGAAGTAGTAAATAAAATAGAAGTTTATAAATTATCGCGCGATGTTTTATTACCCGCATTTACAATTCCCGAGCGCTTTTTAGACGAACGTGATAAAGAAGATAATGGTAAACGCGGAGAAAATGCCTATTTGCGTTATCTCACTTTCGAAGGCGCCAAAGAACGCTATGGCGAAATAACCCCGGAAATAGAAAAGCGCTTAGATTTTGAGCTTTCGGTAATAGAAAATACGGGTTATCCCGGCTATTTTCTTATTGTAGAAGATTTTATTCGGGAAGCCAGAAATATGGATGTTTCTGTTGGACCGGGAAGAGGTTCTGCGGCAGGAAGTGCGGTAGCATTTTGTTTAAAGATTACCAATATAGATCCAATTAAATACGATTTGCTTTTTGAGCGTTTTCTAAATCCGGATAGGGTAAGCATGCCTGATATTGATATAGATTTTGACGACGAAGGCAGAAGTAGGGTAATGGATTATGTAATAAAAAAATACGGCGCCAATCAAGTTGCGCAAATTATTACTTACGGAACCATGGCGGCAAAATCGAGTATTCGCGATACCGCCAGGGTTTTAGATTTACCGCTTAGCGATGCAGATAGAATTGCAAAGCTGGTACCAGATATGTCTAAACTCTACAAGATATTTGCTTTAGACGAAAAGGGAATCCGGTCTAAATTCAAAGCAGAAGATGCAGAAAAAGTAAACGAGCTTTTAAACCTTTCAGAAGGCACAGATTTAGAAGCAGAAACTGTTAACCAAGCGCGCGTATTAGAAGGCTCGGTAAGAAATACCGGTATTCACGCTTGCGGCGTAATTATAACGCCAGGAGATATTACAGATTACGTGCCGGTTTCGGTAGCCAAAGATTCCGATTTGTATGTTACGCAATTTGACAACTCGGTTGTAGAAGATGCCGGCTTGCTTAAAATGGACTTTTTGGGCTTAAAAACCCTTACTTTAATAAAAGATACCGTAAAAATTGTAAAAGGAAGGCACGGTATAGATTTAGATCCGGAGAGTTTTCCGCTTGACGATGAAAAAACTTACGAGCTCTTTCAACGTGGCGAAACGGTTGGTATATTTCAATACGAATCTCCCGGCATGCAAAAGCATATGAAAAATCTGAAACCTACGGTTTTTGAAGATCTTATTGCTATGAATGCTTTATACAGACCGGGACCAATGGAATACATCCCGAGTTTTATTGCCAGAAAACATGGCGAAGAAGAAATTGCCTACGATCTGGAAGATATGGAAGAATACCTGCAAGAAACCTATGGTATTACCGTATACCAAGAGCAGGTAATGTTACTTTCGCAAAAACTGGCCGGTTTTTCTAAAGGTGAAGCAGATTTACTCCGTAAAGCAATGGGGAAAAAGATTTTTGCTTTGCTGGAAACCCTAAAACCAAAATTTTTAAACGGTGGCGAAGAAAAGGGGCATCCGCGAGAAACTTTAGAAAAAATCTGGAAAGATTGGGAGGCTTTTGCCAGTTATGCATTTAACAAATCGCACTCTACTTGTTATGCGTGGATTGCCTACCAAACGGCTTATCTTAAAGCACATTATCCGGCAGAATATATGGCAGCGGTTCTTTCTAATAATATGAATAACATCAAAGATGTAACTTTCTTTATGGAAGAGTGCAAACGCATGAAGTTAGAAGTTTTAGGGCCAGATGTAAACGAGTCTTACTTTAAATTTTCGGTAAACAAAAATAACGCAATTCGTTTTGGAATGGGCGCGGTAAAAGGCGTAGGAAGCGGCGCGGTAAAAACCGTTGTAGAAAACCGTAAAGAGGGCTCTTACCGTTCTATTTTTGATATGGCCAAACGTATAGACTTGCGTGCTGCCAACAAAAAAGCTTTTGAAAACTTGGCTTTGGCCGGTGGTTTTGATGGTTTCACCCCAACACATAGAGCACAATACTTTCATACAGAAGGCGATGAGGTTACCTTTTTGGAAAAAGTAATAAAATATGCCGCCAAATACCAAGAAAACCAAAACTCGTCGCAAGTAAGTCTCTTTGGCGAAGCCAGCGAAGTACAAATACCCGAACCAATAGTACCACCTTGCGAAGAATGGCCAACTATGGAAAAGTTGCGAAAAGAACGCGAAGTAGTAGGTATCTATATTTCCGGACACCCGTTAGACGATTTTAAGAGTGAGATAAAATATTTTTGTAACGGAACACTAGAAGATTTTAGAGCCTTAGAAAAAAACGTAAACCGCGAGATTTCTTTTGCCGGCGTGGTAAACGACGTACAGCATTTGGTAAGTAAAGCAGGAAAAGGCTGGGCGCGTTTTACGGTAGAAGATTATAACGAGTCTTATGAGTTTAGGATTTTTGGCGAAGAATACCTTAAATACCGTCATTTTTTAATGGCCAATAATTTTGTACACATCAAAGCATTTGTAAAAGAAGGTTGGCGCAATAGAGAGACCGGCAAAAGTGGCGACCCAAGAATTCAGTTTCGCTCGTTTAAACAATTGCAAGATGTTATGAATACCTATGCCGGTAAACTTACTATACAATTAGATATAGACAATTTGCAAAAAAATCAAATAGCAGATTTAAAAGATTTATTTAGGTCGCATCCCGGCGATCATCTTTTAAATTTTGTGGTATATAAAGTACAAGACCGTATAAAATTACATATGCCCAGCAAACGGCAAAAGGTAAAAATATCGCAAGAATTGTTACAAGGTTTAGAAGAGCAAAACCTGCATTATAAAATAAATTAAACCAATAAGCGCATAACCTAATCTAATCTAAAAGCACAAAATAATGGTTTAAAAATTGTATATTTGTGTAACAAAAAAAAATAAAAATTATGGCATTAGAGATAACAGACGCAACGTTTGAAGAAAAAGTTTTAAAAAGTGATAAGCCGGTAATGGTAGATTTCTGGGCAGCTTGGTGCGGACCTTGTAAAATGGTAGGACCGGTTATAGACGAAATTAGCAACGAGTACGAAGGTAAAGCCGTAGTAGGTAAGGTAGATGTAGATGCTAACCAAGAATTTGCTGCAAAATATGGCGTAAGAAACATCCCAACCGTATTGGTATTTAACAATGGCGAGTTGGTAGGTCGTCAAGTAGGCGTTTCGCCAAAAGATACGTATACAAAAGCAATAGACGAGCTTTTGTAAACTAAGAAAAACATATATTTTAAAAGGTTTGGCATAGCGTCAAACCTTTTTTATTTTTACCTTTATGCTGCCCCACGCAAAAAAGCGTGGCCGGGCTTTCGTTAGTCGCTTTATTTTGCCAACAAAGGCAAAATAAGAGCTCCAACAGGCCACTCAATCCCTGGCAGAAAAACAAAAACCATGCAATTAAAAGACCAACTTTCTAAAACCGGTGGCTTTGCACATATAGACTTGTTGGCAAAACAAGTAGTAGAAGGCTTTATTTCCGGCATGCATAAAAGTCCGTTTCACGGGTTTTCAGCAGAATTTGCCGAACATAAAATTTATAATCCCGGCGAGAGCACCAAACATATAGATTGGAAATTATATGCAAAAACAGACAAGCTCTACACTAAACGCTACGAAGAAGAAACCAATTTACGTTGCCATCTTATTGTAGATAATTCTTCTTCTATGCACTATCCAAAATTAAAGCAACAAAACATAGACAAACTCAACAAAATAGGTTTTTCGGCTTTAGCCTGTGCTGCGCTAATGCAATTATTAAAAAAACAACGCGATGCGGTTGGTTTAAGTATGTATAGCGAAGATTATGAGTTTTACGCCCCTGAAAAAGCAGGAGACAGACACCATCATTTACTGTTAGATACACTTGAAAAAAGTATTTTATCTACCCCCAATAATAAAGAAACAAAAACCTATACGTATTTGCATCAAATAACACAAAAACTCAAGCGCCGCTCATTGGTATTTTTATTCACAGATATGCTGCAGTCTGATGTGGAAGAAGACAAGCTGTTTGATGCCCTAAGCCATTTAAAATACAACAAGCACGAAGTAGTTTTATTTCATACCTACCACAAAAAAACCGAGTTGGATTTTGATTTTGACAATGCTCCCAAAAAGTTTTTAGACGTAGAAAGCGGCGAAAGCATAAACTTATATGCAGAAAATATTCAAGAAAATTATCAAAAGGCGATAAAAAGTTATTTCGAAAAGCTACGTTTACGCTGCATTCAGTATAAAATTAAGTACGTGCCGGTTGCCGTAGAAGAAAAATTCAATAAAATCTTGACCACCTATCTTATTGAACGTCAAAAATTTGTATAGAAGTAAAAAATAACTTAAAAAAAATTTATATTTATTTTTGCAGAAACTATAAATGCATGTATATTTGCCCTCGCAATTACGCAACGCGTTGGTTGTAAATAGACAAGCTTTAAGTCTTTAAAATACAGCAACGGTCTGGTAGTTCAGTTGGTTAGAATACCTGCCTGTCACGCAGGGGGTCGCGAGTTCGAGTCTCGTCCAGACCGCAAAATAAAAAGCTTCAATTTCTATTGAGGCTTTTTTTGACGAAGTTGTGTTGTGAATATCGAGCTTAAAGCTTTGATATTTAAGGTTTAAGTAGTTAAACCAATGAAGAGCTTTTCCTGTAAGAAGGAGAGGCTTTTTTTGTTTTTTTATGGAGAAGTATTTTGTTTATATAATTTATTCTAGTTCCTGCGATAGTTATTATCGAGGTTATTCTACACAACCTGAAAAACGTTTAAAACAACATAACGAGGGAGAAAGTCGCTATACTAAAAATAAAAGGCCTTGGGTGTTAGTTTTTGTACAATCTTATGTAACTAAACGAGAAGCTTTGATTCGGGAAAAAAGATTAAAAAATACAGTAAATCTCAAATTATTCAATTGATAGAGTCTCCAAAAAACGAATTAAAATAGAATATCTGCCTGTCATCCCCAAGTGCACTTGGGGACGAGTTCGAGTCTTCCCCAGTAGACTTGGGGACAAAATAAAAAGCTTCAATTTTTAATTGAGGCTTTTTTTGACGAAGTTGTGTTGTGAATATCAAGCGTAAAGCTTTGATATTTAAGGTTTAAGTAGTATGCCAATTTAATTTTATAATGTTATACAGAAAACGTAGTTGCTTTTTTGTTCTATGACGCTATGAATGATTTGCATAGCCTTAGCTATGGAAATTAAGAATAAGGAAATAGAACGGAAAATGAACAAGTTTGAAGATGACATTATATTGTTAAATTGGTATGTAACCAATGAAGAGCTTTTCCCGTAAGAAGGAGAGGCTTTTTTTGTTAATCATAAGCAATATGCTGTAAGCTTTATGCGGTAAGCGGGGATCAAGAGCCATTGTTGTGTTTAAACAAAATGGGTTTAATCTGTATCAAAAGCTTATGCAAAGCTTATGCAAAGGTTATGTAAAGGTTATAGTAGTGCTATAACGACAGATGCAGAAAATATTGAGATTATAGCCATAGTTAGCGTTTGTTTTTATAAAAAACAGATATTACAATTTTATATAGCGAATAGGTCTTGCATCTTTAACCGGACAATAGTGTTTAACAATATCAAATTCAAATTATAAAATAACGCCAAAAGTTCTTTTTAGTTTTTATGAGGGTTTAATGAACTATCTATGGCTTATCTATGGGGTAACTATGGAGTATCCTTTAATCATAGAATTGAAAAAGTATCGCCAAAAGTATTTCGATGGTGTGAAGCGATCTTTTTATATCCTTCTTTTTCAATTAATTTCCGTAAAGCTATTTCTTAATAAATGTTAAAATTAGCTTACAAATAGCTTATTTTTATTTAAATCGATTCTAAATTAATACATTTGCTGTTCTAAAAAATCACCATGAAAAAAGTATTTTTAATTGTAGTTGCTTTTGCACTCTTTACTGCTTGTAAAAACGATGAGAAAAACAAAGAAACTTCTACGGAAGATAAAGCACAGAAAGAACAGGTTGTTAACCTTTACACGCACCGTCATTACAAACCCGATCAAAACATTATAGAGATGTTTGAAAAGGAAACCGGTATAAAGGTAAAGGTGACCAACGCGAGTGCAGATGAGTTAATCCAGAAAATGAAAATGGAAGGAAAGCAATCTCCTGCAGATGTTCTTATCACAGTAGATGCCGGCCGTTTACACCGTGCAAAAGAGCAAGGTTTATTGCAAAGTATTGAATCTGATAAGCTTGAAAGCAGAATTCCTTCTCATTTACAGGATACCGATAACCAATGGTTTGGCATCACTAAAAGAGCAAGAATTATCGCTTATGCCAAAGACAGGGTTTCTCCAGAAGATTTATCTACTTACGAAGATTTGACTTCCGAAAAGTGGAACAATAAGATTTTAGTACGATCTTCTTCCAATATTTACAACCAATCGCTTATGGCTTCCATAATTGCCAATAACGGTGAAGAAGAAGCAAAAGAATGGGTAAAAGGTATTGTAAACAATATGGCAAGAGCGCCAAAAGGCTCCGATAGAGATCAGGTGAAAGCCGTTGTTGCCGGCGAAGGCGATTTGGCGATTGTAAATTCTTATTATATCGGTAAAATGCTAAACTCTCCCGACAGCGAAGAAGTAGAAACCGCAAAAAAAATCGATTTGTTTTTTCCTAATCAAGATGGAAGGGGAACGCACGTTAATGTAAGCGGTGCCGGAGTTACTAAATATGCGCCAAACAAAGAAAACGCAATTCGGTTTATTGAGTTTTTAGTGAGTGATGAAGCGCAAAAAGAATTTACAAATGCTAATTATGAATATCCGGTTGTAGAAACAGTTGAACCTGTTCAAGACATCAAGGCTTGGGGAGATTTTAAAGAAGATACGTTAGCCTTGACAAAACTGGGAGAAAACAATAAAAAAGCCGTTTTACTTTTTGATGAAGCAGGCTGGAAATAAAAAAAAGTTCTCCTTATCTACAAGGCTGAATAGGTTTATAAGAGATACAAACAAATGGTCGGTCTTTACACTGGCCATTGTTCTTTTCTTAGCATTGCCTATTTTCTTTATTGGCGTGGAGCTATTTGCAGGTCCCGGCGAATCTTGGGATCATATTCTTACATATTTACTTCCAGAATATATCGCAAATTCCCTCTACCTTATTCTCTTTTGTAGCATACTTGTTTTAATTTTTGGAGTTTCAACCGCTTGGTTTGTTTCAAGGTTTAATTTTCCTTTACGGAAACAAATGGAGTGGCTTCTCATCTTACCATTAGCAATACCATCTTATATTGTGGGCTATGCTTATGCCGGCATTTTTGACTATGGCGGCAGTTTAGCTTTACTATTAAGAGAATTAAACCTTGATTTTATCCGTATTGATGTGATGAACAAAGCCGGACTTGCTTTTGTGTTAAGCATATCCTTATTTCCTTACGTTTATGTAAGTGCAAGGGCTTTTTTCCTTAATCAAGCCAATAACCTTTTGGAAGCTTCTAAAATGCTTGGCGTTGGCGAAACCAAAAGCTTTTTTAAACTCATGCTTCCGTTGTCAAGACCTGCCATTGTTGCCGGTTTGGTTTTGGTGTTGATGGAAGTTCTTAACGATTATGGCGCTGCCAAATATTATGGTGTAAATACGTTTACAACCGGTATTTTCAGGTCGTGGTTTTCATTAGAAGAACCGCAAACGGCAGTTTACCTATCTGCAATATTGGTTGTCCTAATTTTCGCTTTAATTTTATTTGAAAAATGGCAAGTCCGTAAAATGAAGTTTAATTCGGCAAAAACAAACAACACGCAATTAGAGCGCAGGCAAACTTTCGGCGGTAAGAAATGGCTTATATTTTTGTTGGTTTTGCTACCTGTTTTTCTCGGATTTGTTTTACCTGTTGCGCAACTTTTATACTGGGCAACACTTACAGCCTCAACGGTTTTTGACCTCGATTTTATCTTGTTATCCCTTCAAAGTTTTGGTATTGCAATTTCGGCGGCAGTAATTACCGTTTTATTTGCCCTTTTACTGATTTATTTTTCCAAATGGAGTGCTCTGCATTTTATTAAAAATACCGCCAGGGTTGGCGTTTTGGGTTACGCAATTCCCGGCGCTGTTATTGCCATTGGTATTATGTTGCCAACCCTTGCATTTGATAAATGGCTCATCAAAACGCTTGCCGAATTTGGCATAGATTCCGGCTTACTAATCAACGGAACTTTAATCGCACTTTTTTATGCGTATGCTGTACGATTTTTGGCTGTAGCTTACAATCCTATAGATTCAACTGCTTTAAAAGTGAGCGAAACCATTCCGGATTCTTCAAAGGTTTTAGGCGTTGGCCATCTCAAAACATTTAGAAAAATTGAATTTCCGTTAATTAAGACCGGCGTATTTAGTGCTGTGATTTTGGTTTTTATAGATGTTTTAAAAGAATTACCGCTTACCTTAATTCTCAAACCTTATCACGTAGACACTTTGGCGGTTAAAGCTTTTGAGTACGCAAGTGATGAAATGGTAATGGAGGCTTCAATACCATCACTTTTCATTATATTTACGGCAATGATTCCGGTCATTTTTCTTAACAAATTACTGATTAATAAATAGAATGCTAACAATAGAGGCACTTTCAAAGAGTTACGACAAAGGCAAAAATAATGCTTTAGACAATGTTACAATCCATCTAAAAGCAGGCGACGTTTGTGCTATTGTTGGCGAAAGCGGTAGTGGAAAAACAACTTTGGTGCGTTTAATTGCCGGTTTAGAAAGACCGGATGAAGGTAGTATTAGCCTTAACGGAAAAGTAATTGCTTCGGTTAAAAAATTTGTGCAACCGGAGAAAAGAAAAATCGGATTGGTGTTTCAAGAATACGCTCTTTTTCCGCATCTTACTATTTCAGAAAATATTCTTTACGGAATTTCAAAGCTGAAAAACAAGAAAAAAAGAGCGCAAGAAATGCTCGATTTGGTTGGTTTAAGCGATTTAGGTAAACGCTATCCGCATCAACTTTCTGGCGGGCAACAACAACGCGTTGCCTTGGCGAGAGCTTTAGCGCCCAAACCTTCGTTGTTAATTCTTGATGAACCTTTCA
Source organism: Haloflavibacter putidus (assembly GCF_006546625.1). GTDB lineage: Bacteria > Bacteroidota > Bacteroidia > Flavobacteriales > Flavobacteriaceae > Mesonia > Mesonia putida. The sequence continues at coordinate 75,951 of NZ_VIAR01000001.1, read as the reverse complement.
GTAACCTTGACGCTATGTTACGTATGCAATTGCGAAATGAGGTTTTTGACATAATCAAAAAAACCGGCGTTACCGTTTTATTTGTCACGCATGATACGCAAGATGCACTTTCGGTTGCAGATGAAATTATGATTCTTCAAAACGGAAAAGTCATCCAAAAAGATGCGGCAGCAAATTTGTATGTTAAACCCAACACTTTATACGTGGCTTCCTTATTTGGAAATACCGTACAAATCAATAAAAATCTACAATCGGCTTTTAAATGTCCGTTAAACGAAAATTGTTGTCACGCCATTCGCAACGAAAAATTTAAAGTTTTTCCAACCCAAGAAGGCGCAGACCCTAAAAGTATTGATGAATGCGACTATATTACCAAAGCAGAAGTGATTAAAAAAGTGGTGCTTGGAGACTCGATTCAGCTTTTGTTAAAATTAGAATCGGGCGAGCAACTTAGCGTGATAACGCAAGATTCTAATATTGCCGATTTTATTTATATAGGCTTTAACTCTAAAGATATTTTAGAGTTTAATGAGGAATAGTTTCTAAAACCTACTCCGCTTCATCTTCAAAGCTATTCCAACCTCTTGCTTTAATTGGTATTTTTTGATTGGCGCGGGTAATAAGATGCATACCTTCGTTTTCTTCGGTCATATGGCCAATTACCGTTAGGTTAGGATTACCTTTTATTTTATCGAAGTCTTTTTGGTCTAGGGTAAACAAAAGTTCATAATCTTCGCCGCCACTTAAGGCAACCATTGTGCTGTCTATATTAAACTCTTCACATACCGAAATAACTGCCGGGTCTAAAGGTATTTTCTCTTCAAACAAATTGGCGCCGGTTTTAGAGCTTTTGCACAGATGAATAATTTCCGACGAAAGTCCGTCGCTTATATCTATCATACTGGTTGGTTGCACTTCCAAGGCTTTTAACAAATCCGGAATGTCTTTTCTTGCTTCGGGTTTTAGTTGGCGTTCTACAATATACGAGTAAGGTTCTAAATCTGGTTGCGCATTTGGGTTTACTTTAAAAACCTGCTTTTCGCGTTCTAAAACCTGCAAGCCCATATAAGCTGCGCCCACATCGCCGGTTACAACCAGTAAATCGTTTGCTTTTGCGCCGCTACGTTTTACAATAGTTTCTTTTTTGGCTTTCCCAACCGCGCTTATGCTAATAATTAGACCGGCGGTAGAAGAAGTGGTGTCGCCTCCAACCAAATCTACTTTATAATTTTTTGCAGCCAGTAAAATTCCGCTATACAATTCTTCCAAAGCTTCTACCGGAAAACGGTTAGAAGCCGCAATAGATACCGTAATTTGCGTGGCTTCGGCATTCATAGCATACACATCAGAAAGGTTTACCATTACCGCTTTATAGCCTAAATGTTTTAGCGGCATATACGCCAAGTCAAAATGCACGCCTTCTACCAACATATCTGTAGTAAGCACTACTTCTTCATCTTCAAAATGTAAGACGGCGGCATCGTCTCCAATCCCGGTTTTGGTGCTGGGTTGGTTTATTTCTACAAAACGGGTAAGATGGTCTATCAGGCCAAATTCGCCTAATTCTGATAAGTTGGTTTTACTGTCTTTATTGTCAAACATAGCCTAGGTTTAAGCTGCAAAATTACGGTTTTCTAAAGACTTAACTATAAGAAGCTAAATTATTTTGTTTCCGTTTCGTTATGGATGATTATGATTATTATTTAGTGACTTTGTATTAATTTATAGTATGTTTTATAAGAATGGTTTTTTCCTAACTCCCCATATTTCCCCTGCAAAGGAAAATTAAAAATTACTGCCAAAATAAGGATTTTAAAAAGCTTTTTCGGACTTTTAAAACAAGCATTTCTCCCTGTTGCGCGTCCATAACAAAAACTTATTAAATTATAGCGTAGATATATGTTTACAAATATGGTTTTCAGTTGGCTAAATTGTATATTTGTACTTAATTTAGAATTAATATAAACAATGTATGATAAAAGTTAGCGAGCAAGCAAAACAAAAGTTAGCCAGCTTGATGGCAGATGATGGCTTTAGTGCCCAGGAAGATTTTGTTCGTGTTGGCGTAAAAAGCGGCGGGTGTTCCGGCCTTTCTTACGATTTAAGGTTTGATAAAGAAAAAATAGACGAGGATAAAGTTTTTGAAGATAATGGCATAAAGCTAATTGTAGACAAAAAAAGCTTTTTATACCTTATTGGTACTACCTTAGAATTTTCGGGAGGTTTAAACGGCAAAGGTTTTGTTTTTAACAATCCTAACGCGCAGCGAACTTGCGGTTGTGGAGAAAGTTTTTCTTTATAGTGTTTTAAGTCAAAGAGTCAAAAAGATAAAAATTAAAGAGGTTAATACCTAGTAGAAAATGGCAAAAGCAACGCAGTTTGAAGATTTGAAAGTGTATCAAGATGCTGTTGATTTTACTGTTGCTATGTATAAATTATTGGATAAAAACCAATTCAAGTATGAGTTTGGAATTGCAGATCAATTAAAAAGAGCAAGTTTGTCAATTTCCAATAACATAGCAGAAGGCTTTGAACGCCAAACCGATAAATAATATATTCGGTTTTTATATTATTCTAAAGGTTCTGCCGGAAAGGTTAGGAATTTATTATTCATTTTGAAAAGATTAAAATTAATTGATGAATTAGAGTTTGAACAAAGGAGAGATAGTGTTGTAGGAATATCGAAGCAGCTTTCCAATTACATCAAATTCATTAAAAAGAGAAGCGGAAATGCTAGAGTTTAACTCTTTAGCTTTTTCCCTTAATAATTTAAAATTATGGCATATACAGAAGATGATTTAAAAAAAGAATTGGAAACCCAAGAATATGAATACGGGTTTTATACCGATATCGAATCGGATACGTTTCCGGTTGGGTTAAATGAAGATGTGGTTCGGGCAATTTCTAAAAAGAAAAACGAACCGGAATGGATGACCGAATGGCGTTTGGAAGCTTATAGGATTTGGGAAGAAATGGAAGAACCCAATTGGGCTAACGTGCATTACGAAAAGCCAAACTTCCAGAATATTTCTTACTACTCGGCTCCCAACAAAAAACCTAAATACGAAAGTTTAGATGAGGTAGACCCCGAGTTGTTAGAAACTTTCGAAAAACTGGGAATTTCTATAGACGAACAAAAAAAGTTGGCCGGAGTAGCCGTAGATGTGGTGATGGACTCTGTATCGGTAACCACTACTTTTAAAAAGACCTTGGCAGAAAAAGGAATTATTTTTTGCTCTATGTCCGAGGCAATTCAGGAACACCCGGAATTGGTTAAAAAATATTTAGGAACCGTAGTGCCTAAAAAAGACAACTTTTATGCGGCCTTAAATTCGGCTGTGTTTAGCGATGGTTCGTTTTGTTATATTCCAAAAGGCGTGCGATGCCCGATGGAGCTTTCTACTTATTTTAGAATTAACCAAGCAGGAACCGGGCAGTTTGAACGTACATTGGTAGTAGCAGATAAAGAAAGCTATGTAAGTTATTTAGAAGGTTGTACTGCGCCGTCACGAGACGAAAATCAGTTGCACGCAGCCGTGGTAGAGCTTATTGCTTTAGATGATGCGGAAATTAAATACAGTACCGTACAAAATTGGTATCCCGGTAATGCCGAAGGAAAAGGTGGTGTATTTAACTTTGTGACCAAACGAGGTTTATGCGAAAAAAACGCCAAGATAAGCTGGACGCAAGTAGAAACCGGTAGTGCGGTAACCTGGAAATATCCAAGCTGTATTTTAAAAGGAGATAACTCTGTGGGAGAATTTTATTCGGTTGCAGTAACCAATAATTACCAGCAAGCAGATACAGGTACAAAAATGATTCACTTGGGTAAAAACACCAAGAGTACCATTATTTCCAAAGGTATTTCTGCGGGACATTCGCAAAACTCGTATAGAGGTTTGGTGCAGATAAGCAAACGTGCCAAAAACGCCCGTAATTTCTCTGAATGTGATTCGTTATTAATGGGTAACAATTGCGGCGCGCATACTTTTCCGTATATAGAAACCAAAAACAAAAGTGCGCAAGTAGAGCACGAGGCAACCACCAGTAAAATTGGCGAAGACCAAATATTTTATTGTAACCAAAGAGGTATAGATACAGAAAAAGCCATTGCGTTAATTGTAAATGGTTTTAGCAAAGAAGTGCTTAACAAGCTGCCAATGGAGTTTGCAGTAGAAGCACAAAAACTCTTAGAAATTTCTTTGGAAGGCTCTGTAGGATAATAAACCACATCAAATGAGAAAAAACATTTTAATTATTGCTGCTTTTGCTTTGTTGCTAAGCTGTGGTAAAAACAAGCAAGCAGAAAGCGCTAAAGAAGAAGCACCAAAAGAAGAAACCCAATCTCCCAAAGACGATTTGGTTAGCCTTAGCGGCGAATTTCTTTATCTGGCAGATGCGGCAGTTTTAAAACAAGAGAACCAAATTTACGGAGTTGTGCTGGACTCTATGACCATGCAATTGTCTAAAAAAGTAGATGCTTTAAAAAGAGACGATTTTGATATGGTGCCGGTTACCGTAAAAGCAAAAATAAAACCCAACCCAATGAAAGAAGGCTGGGACGAGGTAATAGAAATAAAAGAAATAATAAAGGTTTCCAAACCCACCGGGGAATCAAGTATTAAAATTAAAGGGGATAAATAAATAGACTATGTTAAAAATAAAAAACCTGCACGCAAGTGTAGAAGGAACAGAGATATTAAAAGGAATAGATTTAGAAATTAAAAGTGGCGAAGTACACGCTATAATGGGACCAAACGGTTCAGGAAAAAGTACGTTGGCTTCTGTAATTGCCGGAAAAGAGGAGTTTGAAGTTACCGAAGGCGAAATCTTTATGGATAACGAAGAAATATCTGACTTAGAAGTAGACGAGCGCGCACACAAAGGTATTTTCTTATCTATGCAATATCCGGTAGAAATTCCGGGAGTATCGGTAACCAACTTTGTAAAAACGGCCATTAACGAAACCCGTAAAGCACAAGGTTTAGAAGATATGCCAGCAAAAGATATGCTAAAAAAGATTAGAGAAAAATCTGAAATGCTGGCAATGGACCGTGGTTTCTTATCACGCTCGTTAAACGAAGGTTTTTCTGGCGGGGAGAAAAAACGAAATGAGATCTTTCAATTAGCTATGATGGACCCAAAATTGGCCATCTTAGATGAAACCGACTCCGGTTTAGATATTGACGCTTTACGGATTGTGTCTGACGGGGTAAATAAATTACGCACCAAAGACAACGCCGTTATGGTAATTACCCACTACCAGCGTTTGTTAAACTATATCGTACCAGATTATGTACACGTGTTGCTAGACGGTAAGATTGTAAAATCCGGGGGAAAAGAATTAGCACATAAATTGGAAGAACACGGGTACGACTGGCTAAAAGCCGAAACCAAACCGGTTTAAAGCTGGGTATTATTCATTTTTAAAAGATAATTCTATGAGTTTAAAAGATAAATTGGTTTCTTCTTTTTTCGCTTTTGAAGAAAGTGTAGATGTAAATGCAGATGTACATAAAGTACGAAACCAAGCTATTAAGAATTTTGAAGAAAAAGGTTTTCCTTCCAAAAAAGAGGAAGCCTGGAAATATACTTCGCTCAAGTCTTTACTGAAAAAAGATTACAGTCTTTTTCCTAAAAAAGAAAGCGATATAGATTACAATTCCGTAAAGAAATATTTTATTCACGATATAGATACCTATACTATTGTTTTTATAGACGGTATTTATTCGTCCCATTTATCAGAAACTACACACGATAAAGTAGATGCTTGTTTGATGTCTGCCGCTTTAAGCCGACCAAAATTCAAGCCTATTATAGATGCTTATTTTGATAAAGTTGCACCAAAAGACGGATTGAATTCTTTAAACACCGCTTTTTCTAAAGAAGGTGCTTTTATAAATATTCCGGATAACACGGTTTCAGATAAACCTATACAAATCATCAATTTTTCTACCGGTAACGAAGCAAACTTGATGTTGCAGCCCAGAAATTTGGTAGTGGTAGGAGAAAACGCCCAAGTGCAAATAATTGAGCGTCACCAAAGTTTAACAGATAACGAGGTGTTAACCAATTCTGTTACAGAGGTATTTGCCAATAAAAATGCTATTGTAGATTATTATAAAATACAAAACGATACGGCTTCTGCCTCGTTGATAGACAATACGTTTTTTGAGCAAAAAGAGCAAAGCGTATGTTCTGTACATACTTTTTCTTTTGGCGGCAAATTAACGCGTAACAATTTAAGTTTTTTCCAAAAAGCAGAACGCATCAATTCTATTCTAAAAGGCGTAACCATAATAGAAGACAAACAGCACGTAGACCATAATACGATGGTGCACCACACGCAACCAAATTGTGAAAGTCATCAAGACTACAAAGGTATTTACGACGACAAATCGGTTGGCGTTTTTAACGGAAAAGTGTACGTAGATAAAATTGCACAAAAGATAAATGCGTTTCAGAGTAACAACAATATTTTGGTGAGCGATAACGCTACCATAAACTCTAAACCGCAATTAGAAATTTTTGCAGACGATGTGGTTTGTTCTCACGGTTGCACAATTGGACAGCTAGATGAAGAAGCGATGTTTTATTTAAAATCACGTGGTATACCACAAAAAGAAGCGCAAGCTTTGTTAATGTACGCCTTTGCCAATAACGTGCTTTCCAGCGTTAAGATTCCGGAAGTACAAAAGCGCATTAACAAATTGATTGCCAATAAATTAAATGTAAAATTGGGTTTTGACTTATAAGTCAAAATTCAAGTTTTTCTAAACAGATTACATGTTGGATATAGAAAGAATAAGAGCAGATTTTCCAATACTTTCACGTAAGGTAAACGGTCATCCGTTAGTATATTTTGATAATGCGGCAACCTCGCAAACGCCAAAACAAGTAATAGATTGCATTGTAGATTATTACCAAAACTACAATGCAAACATTCATCGTGGCGTACACAGTTTATCGCAAGAAGCTACAGAGGCTTATGAAGATGCGCGCATTGCTTTGCAAAAATTCTTTAATGCCGGCAAAAAAGAAGAAATCATATTTACCGCCGGCACCACGCACGGCATAAATCTGGTGGCCAGTGGTTTTGCTTCGCATATAAATGAAGGAGACGAGATTATGGTCTCTGCTTTAGAGCATCATTCTAATATTGTGCCTTGGCAAATGCTTTGCGAAAAAACCGGTGCTAAGTTGCGGGTAATTCCTATGACTGAAGAGGGGGAGTTAGATATGAATGGCTTTCATACCTTATTATCTAACAAAACCAAACTGGTTTTTGTAAACCATGTTTCTAACGCTTTGGGAACTATAAATCCAATAAAAGAAATAATAGAACAAGCCCATAAAGTAGGCGCTGCTGTTTTGGTAGATGGTGCACAAGCTGCACCGCATATTCAGGCAGATGTGCAAGCTTTAGATGTAGATTTTTATGTAGTTTCTGCTCATAAAATGTATGGACCTACAGGAGTAGGTATGCTTTACGGAAAAGAAAAATGGTTAAATAAATTGCCACCTTACCAAGGCGGCGGCGAAATGATAGAAGAGGTAACCTTTGAAAAAACAAGCTATGCCGGACTTCCCCATAAATTTGAAGCCGGCACACCAAATATTTGCGGGGGGATTGCATTTGGATGTGCAATTAATTATCTTTTGGACCTTGGTATGGATAAAATTGCAGAATACGAAGACAAATTATTGCAGTATGCAACTAAAGAGTTGTTGGAAATAGATGGTCTTAAAATCTATGGAACTTCCAAAAAGAAAACTGCCGTTATTTCCTTCAATATAGAAGATTTGCATCCGTACGATATTGGTACTATTGTAGATAAATTGGGCATTGCCGTTAGAACCGGACATCATTGTGCACAGCCTATAATGGACTTCTACAAAATTCCGGGTACCATCAGGGCTTCGTTTTCCTTTTATAATACTAAGAAAGAAATAGATACTTTTTTAAATGCGGTAAAACGCGCTAAAATTATGTTATCATGAAAAAATTACTTTACTTATTATTTGTAAGCACTTTAGTTTGGTCTTGTAAAACTGCAGAACACCAACCCATTTCAGATACGATGAATATGGAGGTAATAAGCATTAACAACGAGTATGTTGGAGACTACCAAATCTCTATGAAACTCGATACAGACGAGAATAAAATAACAGGAAAATCTACCTGCAATACTTATGGCGCAAACTTTGATGCTAAGAAGAGAAAAATGGAAATAGAAGCTATTTACAGTACAAAAAAGATGTGTGGAGAGGAAGAGATGAAAATAGAAAAAGACCTCTTAACCAATCTCGAAAAAATAAAACGCTATAAGTTTGACGGCGAAACTTTAAAACTTAACACTAATCGCAGTACGACTGTAATTACCGCTATTTTAAAATAAATAAATTTTGAGTAACATAAAACAAATACAAGAGGAAATAGTAGACGAGTTTTCTATGTTTGACGATTGGATGCAACGTTATGAATATATGATAGAACTGGGAAAATCGTTACCTCTTATAGAAGATCAATACAAAACAGAAGATAAACTTATAAAAGGTTGCCAAAGCAAAGTTTGGGTAAACGCAGAGATGCAAGACGACAAAGTAGTCTTTACCGCAGATAGCGATGCAATTATTACCAAAGGTATAATAGCCATTTTAATTCGCGTTTTTTCTAACCAGCCGCCGCAAGCAATTTTAGATGCAGATACAGAGTTTATAGATGAGATTGGTCTTAAAGAACACTTGTCACCAACTAGGGCCAATGGTTTGGTAAGTATGATAAAACAATTAAAAATGTATGCCCTAGCATACGAAACCAAAGCAAATTAAACAACAGAAGTCATGGCAGAAACTATAGATACAAACCAACTGGGAGAAAAAATTGTACGGGTTTTAAAAACTATTTATGACCCCGAAATTCCGGTAGATATTTACGAATTAGGATTAATTTACGATGTATTTGTAAACGAAGACAGAGAAGTGAAAATTTTAATGACCTTAACTACGCCAAACTGTCCGGTGGCAGAAAGCATGCCGCAAGAAGTAGAAGAGCGCGTAAAATCTATAGATGAGGTAAAAGATTGCGAATTAGAATTAACCTTTGACCCGCCTTGGTCGCAAGAGTTGATGAGCGAAGAAGCCCGATTTGAATTGGGAATGCTGTAAAAATAACTTTATGGAAGAAATTGTAAATAGAGTGGCCAAAAGTAAATTGGTCACTTTTAATTTAGAAGAATATTACCCAGCAGAGAAAAGACTTTTGTTTGATGTAAAAGATTGGCTTTACGAAGGTTTTGTTTTGCGCGAAAAAGAATTCCGTAAAGCAGTAAAAGAGCACGATTGGGCACAATATAAAAACCAGTTTGTAGCCTTAACTTGTAGCTCAGATGCTATTGTTCCCGCATGGGCATATATGCTTATTAGCGTGAATTTACAACCATACGCCAAAAAAATTGTTCTTGGTAATCTAGAAGATTTAGAAAAAAGCATTTATCAAAATGTGCTGGAAAACCTAGATGTAGAAGCTTACAAAAATTTGCCGGTGATTATAAAAGGTTGCGCCAATAAACCAATTCCGGAAGATGCTTATGTTCAAGCGGTGCAAAAATTACAACCGGTGGTAAAAAGCTTGATGTTTGGCGAGGCTTGCTCTTCTGTACCGCTTTACAAAAAGAAAAAATAGAATTTAGAGAAGTTTACGGAAGTATTTTTCTATAAAGCATTTAAAATGTATAGAGGTTAGTAGTTGCTTAACTTTAAGTGAATATTTGTTCCGTATGTCAGATTGAGACCCCGTACAAAAAATTTAAACTTGTGCCCTGAGATGTCAAATGGTCGTATTGACATATAAAGTGTTTTAAAGTCTTTCCTTCGGAGAATTTCCAAAGAATCGGGATAGGATGAGAGAAGCAATCTTAGCCTTCATCCCATCCCCAACCCTTCCCAGAAGGAAGGGAGTGAATTTTTTAAAAGTCTGAAAAAGCAATTATTTGATTACGTCAATGATAGCGCAGCCGAAGTCCGTTTGCTAATGGTAAAGAGTTTTCGATTGCGCTCAAACTGACATTTTTAGTATATTTAAAATACTTATTACCAGGTAGTTGTCAACAATTTGAAAATGATTCATTTTTGGTGTAAATTTACATCAAATAAATAAAATTATGCCTAGACAAAGTATATCCTTTACAAAACCGAATGACGAGTGGCTAAAAGCTCAAGTGGACAATAAAGAATATTCAAGCAAGAGTGAATTAGTTAACGACCTGATTAGACAAGCTCGAAAACAACAAGTGCAAATTGACTGGATTAGAGCAAAACTTGAAAAAGCTGAAAATAGCGGATTTACGGACGACAGTAAAGAGAGTATTTTAGCCCAATCAAAGTCGTTGCTTAATGGCTAAATATAAATTAAGTAACGAAGCAAAAAATGACTTGATTCGGGTTCACCACTACGGAATTAAAAAATTAGGAAAGACTCAAGCCGATAAATATTTCGAATCTTTTTTTGAATATTTTGATATTATTACACAACGTCCTTTTTCATTCGAATCAGTTGATTATATTAAAAAAGGATATAGACCTTGTGTATGCGGAGTTGATAGCATTTACTATAAAATAAATGAAAATATTGTTGAAATAATGGCAATTGTCGGTAGACAAGATTTGAATGAAAAACTATAACAGAATTAAAAAACTGTTGTGCTATAAATGTATTTGGGCAAGCTGTATGGTTTGCTCTTTTTTTATTTAAATTTTGTACGAAGAATTTCTAATTTGGTTCAAAAACCTATTCTCGATACCATCCCGATGAAAAATCAGTTTTTCTGTAAAAATTAAATCTTTACGGAAGTAGAGATCTGTCTTAAAACTTCCGTAAAGTTATAAGTCGAAATATTGCAATTGCGAGAATATTATATCTTTGCATCCTAAAATTAAAAAATCTGTTTATGAAGAAGTTTTTACTATGCGGTTTGCTATTGTTTAGTGTTTCTGTATTTGCACAAGAAACCACCGAAGAAGAAGAACCAAAAAACGGTTGGTCCAATTCCGGTGCAATTTCTTTACTTTTTAACCAAGCTGCTTTTAACGCAGAATGGCAAGGCGGCGGAACTTCTAATTATGCTGGAAATCTAAGCCTGAATTATAATATTAATTATAGAAAAGACAAGTTTACTTGGGACAATAAAATCTTAGCAGATTATGGTCTTACCAAAACCAAAGACGACAGATTTACCAGAAAAACCAACGACAGATTAGAGTTAAACTCGGTTGGTGGGTACCAAATAGATGATTCTAATTGGTTTTATTCGTTTTTTGTAAATTTTAAATCGCAATTTTCTAAAGGTTATGAATACAGCGAGCAAGATGTGTTAAATGATAATGGCGATGTGGTTGGCACCGAAAACATAAGGACAGAAACCACGCATTTTATGTCTCCCGGATATTTGCAATTTGGCCCCGGAATGCTTTGGAAGAAGAACGATAATTTTACGGTTAATATTGCTCCGGCAACTGCGCGACTAATATTTGTAGACGACAAATTTACCAGTATGCCCGGCTACGAAGATGGCGATTATTACGGCGTAGATAAAGGCGAAAGTAGCAGATTTGAGTTTGGTGCTTCTGTAAACGTTTTTGCAAAATATACTTTGGTAGAAAATGTAACGATGGAAAATATGCTGAGCTTGTATTCCAATTACTTGGAAGATCCTCAGAATGTAGATTTAGATTATACGTTGAACATCAATATGAAAGTAAACGATTATATTTCTGCCAATTTTGTGTTCCAAGCTATTTATGACGATAATGCAGTGCAAGCCGTTCAAGTAAGAGAAGTCTTGGGGGTTGGTTTTACGTACGATATTAATAAATAGTCAAAAATAGTTGATGAGTTGATTGGTTGATGAGTTGATGAGTTGATGGGTTGATGAGTCAAGGAGTAAAGAAGTAAAAGAGTCAAGTGAAAAAGTTAAAAAGAGAAAGAGTAAAAAAGAAGACAAAAAAAATTGGAAAATCTGCCTACTCACGACTAAAGACTATCGACCAATTAATCATTTGCTTGCTTTTGATTGTGTCTAGGCTTGACGTGATATGTAAAACTAAAAAAGGTCTAAAATCTCCGCTAGCGCTCGACTGTTTTGAGTGCCGGCAAAGAAGAGAAATAGTTGATGAGTTGATGAGTTAATGAGTTAATGAGTAAAAAAGTCAATGAGTGAAAAAGTTAAAAAGAGAAAGAGTTAAAAAGAAGACAAAAAATTAGAAAATCTACCTACTCACGACTAAAGACTATCGTCTAATAAATCATTTGCTTGCTTTCGACTGTGCTGAGTTTTTGACGTATAATGAAAAATTAAAAAAGGTCTAAAATCATCTGACTTTAGACCTTTTTTAGTTTATGCTTGGGAGCTTTGCAGTGGTTTTCCGCGTTTTTTTCTTACTCTTATTTTGGCGCGATTGGTTATATAAAACATTACCGGCACCACAATTAACGTTAAGAAAGTGGCAAAGGTAAGTCCAAAAATAACCGTCCAGGCCAAAGGTCCCCAGAATTTTACGTTATCACCACCAATATAAATCTGCGGATCGTAATCTGTAAACAATGTAAAGAAATCTATATTTAATCCTACCGCAAGTGGTATTAAACCTAACACAGTAGTAATTGCCGTTAACAATACCGGGCGCAGCCTAGATTTTCCTCCTGCAACAATTACTTCATAATATTGTTTTTTGGTAAGATAATCTTCAGGTTCTAGGTCTAATTCTTGCTTTTTACGGTCTATTAAAATTTGTGTATAATCTATTAATACAATGGCATTGTTTACCACAATTCCTGCTAAGGAAATTATACCCATCATGGTCATTATAATCACAAAATCCATTTGAAAAATTATCAAGCCCAAGAACACGCCTACCAAGCTCAGAATAATTGCCATTAAAATAATTACCGGTTTAGAAAGACTATTAAATTGTGCTACTAAAATGAGCAAAATTCCGCCCATCGCAATTAACAAGGCTTTTACCAAAAAGCTCATGTTTTTTTCCTGCTCTTCCTGCTCTCCGGTAAACTCCATCGTGATGTTTTTAGGAAGCTTATAATTTTCTAACTCTCTACGCAATTGGTTTACAATCTCGTTGGCATTATAATCTTCTAGCACGTTAGAATATAGGGTTATTACCCTTTTAAGGTCTTTTCTTTTTATAGAACTAAAACTTGCCGTAGGTTTTTTATCTACAACCGCAGAAATAGGCACTTGAATTAAAGCGCCGGTATTTTGGTTTTTAAACGTAATAGGCTGGTTAAAAATCGCGTTTTCGTCGTAGCGGAATTCTTCCTGAAAACGCACATTTATCTCATAATCATCATCATCTTTTTTATAGGTAGAGACCTCCTCGCCGTAAATAGCGCGGCGCAAAGTTTGTCCAACAGTAGCCGTAGAAACACCTAATTTTCCTGCTTTTTGTCTGTTTACACGTACGTCTAATTCTGGTTTAGATTTATTTACATCTAGTTTTAACTCCTCAATTCCGTCTATATGCAAATCTTTAATATACGAACGGACTTCTTCGGCTTCAGCCAACATTTTTTCGTAATCTTCGCCTTTAATTTCTAGATTTATAGGATAACCTGAAGGTGGGCCAACATTGTCTTTTTCTACAATTACAGAAACGCCGGGAAAACCTTTTACCGCGTTACGAACTTGCGATAAAACATCGCTACTTTCTACGCCGCGTCTTTTATGAAACTCCCGCATAGATAACGTAACTTTTCCTTTATGGGGCATTTCGTTTTGTTGGCCACCATCTGTTTGCGGATTGCCGGCACCTTCTCCCACTTGCGATATCATAGACTCTACCATAAAATTATAGCCGTCTTCGTCTTCGTATTGCGCGATAACATCTTGAATGCGGTCTTCTATTTTTTTGGTAAGCGCATTGGTTTTCTCTATTGCGGTAGCTTCGGGATATTCTATATAGGTGATAATTTGATTAGGTTCGTTTTCCGGAAAGAATAATACTTTGGGTTGCGCCAAAGCAATTAAAACAAAGCTTAAGAAAAGTAAAGCTACGGTACTAAAGAAAAACAAATAGGCCATTCTACCTTTTAAAGCAAATCGCAACGAATTTTCATACCAACTTTCTAATCGTTTTAAGGCCCTAAATTGAAAGAAAGCTACTGCTTTAGCCAGAACCCAGCGGTAAAGCCATAATAGCAATAAGGCAGCGAGCATTAAGTTTCCAATTCCGCGTAAAGCGCCAGAAGGAATAATAAAGCCAAGTGCCAAAAACAAAGCGCCGCCAATTAATAATATTAAACTTACAAACAGCGCTCGTTTTTTTCGCATTTCTTTTTCTTCTGTTTGCATAAATTGCGAAGTAAGCATAGCGTTTATAATTAAGGCCACAAATAAGGAAGAACCCAAAACTACCGATAAAGTAATTGGAAAGACAACCATAAATTTACCAATGGTTCCCGGCCACAGCCCAAGCGGAAAAAAGGCCGCCAAAGTAGTTGCGGTAGATGCAATTATGGGCCAAGCAATTTCGCCTAAACCTTGCTTTGCTGCCGCAATACGCGATTTGCCTTCGCTCATTAAAGTGTAAACATTTTCTACTACTACAATACCATTATCTACCAACATACCTAAGCCCATTACCAAAGCAAATAAAACCATGGTGTTAAGTGTGTATCCCATAGAAGATAAAATAATGTATGAAATAAGCATAGATAATGGAATGGCAATTCCTACAAAAAGCGCATTTCTAAATCCTAAAAAGAACATTAGAACGCCAACTACCAAAATTACCCCAAAAATAATGTTGTTAACCAAGTCGTTTACTTGGTTTTCTGTTTTGATAGATTGATCGTTCGTAAGCGAGATATGTAGATCTGTAGGATAATAAGCTTCTTTTTCTTCTTCTACTATTTGTTTTATTTCTTCTACGGCTTCAATCATATTTTTACCGGCACGTTTTTTAATGTCTAACATTACTACCGGTTGACCATATTCTCGAGCAAAAGTGGTGGCATCTTTTTCCTGAAAATTAATCTGGGCAATATCTTTTAGGTAAACAATGCCGTCTTCGCGTTTTACAACCACGTTTTCTAATTCTTTTGGGTCGTCTATTTCACCAATTACACGAATGTTTTTTTCTATACCGTTTTTGGTAATATTACCGCCAGAGATGGTTTTGTTTTCATACTTTACCGCATTTATAATATCGTCAAAACTTACTTTAGAAGCCGTCATTTTAAAGACATTTACGGCTATCTCTACTTCTTTTTCTTCGGCACCGCGTATGGTAGCCTCTTTTATTTGCGGTAAAAGTTCTATTTTTTCTTGCAAGTATTCTGCATAATCTTTTAGTTGCTGTACGGTATAATCTCCGGTAAAGTTGATGTTGAGAATGGGCATTTCTTCCGAAATATTCAAATCGAATACATTGGGTTCTACTTTTGCGCCATTATCTAAAGTTGGCCAGGTGGTTTCTGCCTTGACCATATCTACTTTATCTTTTACTTGCTGTTTGGCTGCCGGGATAGCAATATCTTCTTCAAACTCTACAATTACAATGCTGTAATCTTGCAAAGTGGTAGAAGTTATCTCTTTTACCCCGCCAATATTATTAAACTCTTCTTCTAAAGGTTCTGTAATAAATTTTTCTACATCTTCTGCAGAGTTTCCGGGGTTAACAGAGCTTACATAAATTTTGGTTTCTACAACTTCCGGGAAAGCTTCTCTTGGCATACTGTAATAAGACATAAATCCGCCAATTACTGCAATGGCAATAATTACATAAACCGTCATCTTATTGTCTATTGCCCAAGACGAAAGCCCAAAGCCTTTGTAGGTATCTTTTTTACTCATCTTCTTGTGCTATTTTAACTTCCTGGCCTTCTCGTATTGTTCTGGCTCCCTCTAAAATAATTATTTGTCCTTGATTAAGACCTTCGGTTATTTCTATTTTGTCTTTATAGCTTTTGCCGGTAGTTACGATTGCTCTTTTTGCAACTCCAACGCTATCGTTTTTTTTCTTTATATAATAGGCAATGCTTTCTCCTTTGGCATTTTCTTGTAAAATGCTTTGCGGAATAACCAAAGCGTTTTGTGCAGAATAATCGTTTAATTTTACTGTAGCTATCAAGTTTGGCTTTATAGCTTCGTCTGCGTTGGGAATAGCTATTTTAACCTCAAAACTACGATTGTTGGGATTTATAAAACTGGTTACTTGTAATACTTCTCCTTTATACTCTCTTCCTATAGACTTTAAGGAAATAATTACCTCTGTACCTTTATTAATTTTGCCCAAATAGGTTTCTGGTACATCTGCGCTAACATACATATCGCGCAAGTTTATTAATCTAAAAAGTTGGTTTTGTCCTTGCGAAACCAATTGCCCCTGATCTGCAATTACATTATCTATCGTGCCTTTAAATGGTGCTTTTACAACAGTTTTTGCCAATTGCGCTTGTAATTGATTTACAGAACTTTGCATGGCTTCGTATTTGGTCTTTGCTTCTAAATACTGAATTTCAGAACCTATTTGTTGGTTCCAGAGTCTTTCTTGCCTTTCGTAAGTAGTTTTAGCTAAAGCCAACTGGGTTTGAGCTTCTGCTAACTGACTTGATAAACCGCCATCGTCAATTTTTGCTAAAGTTTGTCCTGCGTTTACTTGCTGGCCTTCCTCTACATAAATTTTGGTTAACACTCCCGAGTATTCGGGGTAGATAACAATGTTTTCATCGGTTTTTACATCTCCTTGTACTTCTACATAATGCTTAAATACCGTGTCAGATAATTTTTCTACCGTTACTAGAGGTCTTGATTCTGCCGTATCTAGTTTTTCTATTTTTTCGTTAAGCAAAGCAATTTTATCGCTAATTTCTTTTTGCTTACTGTTCAATTCAGATTTTTTAGCTCTTATTTCGGGCAGGCTTCCTTCTTCAATAATTTGATCTACAGTTTTTTCAGATTTTCCACAAGCCCATAAAAGGCTTATTGTTACTAATAATAGGATACTTTTTTTCATGTGTTTAATTGTTATTGAAGTCTATTTGTGGCGTGTTTAATACGGTTTCTAATTTAGCTTTTGCATTGATGAGATCTAGCATAGCTTGCAAATATTCTTGTTGTGCGTTGTAGAGTTGTGTTTGCGCCTGGCGTAGATCGAAACTACCGGTTATACCTTCGCTAAATTTAATTTGATTTTTATTTTCGATACGTTCTGCCAATTTTAAGTTTTCTTTGGCAGTACGGTAACTTTCTATGGCAAAAATATAATTGCTCTTGGCTTCTTTAATGTCTAAGCGAACTTTTTCTTTGGTTTGCTCAAACTGGGTTTCTGCTTGTTCTAAAGCTATTTTGGCCTGTACGGTTTTTGCATTCCGCTTTAGCGAACTAAAAATGGGAATGTTTAAACTCACGCCCCAAATAGAAGATTGAAACCAGTCTTGGTTGTCGTTTAAAAAAGTAAATTCTTGGCTATAAGCGCTAGTGCCGTAATTTATAAATGTAGTTAGCCTAGGTAATGCCTTGCTTTTTTCTAAGTTTAATTCATGTTCTCGTTGGCTTATTTGAGTCTCTGCCAATTTATACTCTATATTTTGTTCAATATCTTCTTCAGCGTCCATTAATTCTAGCCGAATATTCTCTTCGGCAAGGTTATCTAAATTGTCTACCAAGCTTATTTCGCTTTCTATGGGAATACCCAAACTTAGGCTTAGCATGTCTTTGCTTATTTTAAGCATACGTTGTGCGTTGCGCAATTGGTTGGCATTTTGCAAAAAAGTAATGCGCAATTGGTCTACGCTTTCCTCGTCTTGCAAACCTTCTTCAAACATAGCGCGGGTTTCTTTTAGGTTTTTTTCTAAAGTTTTTTGGTTCTTTTTTAAGATGGTCAAACTTTCTTTAGCCAATAAAACATTGCCGTAAGCATCTATAACACCTTGCCGTATTTCTAAAGCAGTCTTTTGTGCATTGGTATTGGTATAATTTAGAAAAGTTTTTGCAGCTTTCACAGCCACAATATAAGAGCCGTCAAATAAAAGCTGGGTTGCCGTAGCAGTGGCAGACATAGTTTGTTTGGTGCCAAAAGTAACCGGAATATAATCTCCCGAAGGACCATCAAAAAACTCTGCCGGTAATAAGGTTACGGGTTGTTTTAGGTTGTTTTGATAGTCTACAGCGGCATCTATTTGCGGCAAGCCGTCTGCGGTGGTTTCCCACTTTCTTTTTATGGCCGCAGCAATATCTCTTCTAGCGTTAATAGCTGTATAACTACTGTCTAAAGCGTAGGTTATAGCTTCTTCTAATGTAAAACTGTATTTTTCGGTTTGGGCTTGAGTTACATTCGTATAACCAAAAATACAGAAAATAAAAATATAGCATAATTTCTTCATGAATCGCCGGATTTTGATAGGTTGTTTATGTATTCTAATCCTTTTTCGGAAGCTATTCCGCGAAGGTGATAATTTAAAAAGTGCTTTACTAAAAAAGGTATAGAGTAGCTTTTAAGGGTATAAAATTTACTGTTTCTTATGCCTTCTAAAGTCATAAAATAAAAGTTATAAACTACCTCTACATCCAAATCAGGGCGGTAATAGCCTTGCTGCATTCCTTTGGTAAGGTTGTTTACCATATACGAGCGCATATAAGTGATTTTTTTCTCCTGCAAAGCCGAATAAATCCTGGGATAATATTTTTCTAACTGAAATTGCGGCGAAAAATCTTCTTCGCGCAGACGTTGCAAGGTATACCTATGTACTTGCTGCAACTCAACTATTGGGTTTTGGTCTTTGGCAACAATATTATCTATATGATCTGTAATTTCCTTAAAGAGGGTTGAGGAACAATGCTGCACTAATTTGGCTTTGTTGTGGTAATGCGTATAGATGGTTTTTTTAGAAATGCCAAGTTCTTCGGCAATTTCATCCATCGTAACATTCTTAAACCCATAGTTTAAAAACAAATCGGTAGATGTTTTTAAAATCTTTTCTTTCATAGCGGCTGCAAAGATAGAAAAGAAACTTTTAGCTCTAAAAAAGTTTCCAAAGTTTTTTCCGTAAAGAATATCTTGGTAAAAGAAAATTTGAAATCTTTTTAATTATGGTATTTTTGTCTAAAACTAACAAAATAGATGAAGGCAGTTTCTTTTTACCAATCGGCTTTTTCTTCTTACTTGCAAGAAGAAATAAAAGTGCAAGAGCCTAAAAACCTATACGAGCCCATTTCTTATATTTTAAATATTGGTGGGAAACGCTTACGACCAGTAATGGTTTTAATGGCGGCAGAAGTATTTGGCACTTCGCATAAAAAAGCGTTAGATGCTGCTTTAGCTATAGAGGTTTTTCATAATTTTTCGCTTATGCATGATGATATTATGGATGCTGCACCCATACGCCGCGGTAAAGAAAGCGTTCATGAAAAGTGGAATATTAACACAGCTATTCTCTCTGGAGACGCAATGCTTATAAATGCATACCAACTTTTTGAAAATTACCAAGGCGCAACATTTAGAGAATTAGCAACCTTATTTACCAAAACAGCCATTAAAGTATGCGAGGGTCAACAGTATGATGTAGATTTTGAGACTATAGAAAAAGTGAGTTTAGAAGAGTATATTAAAATGATACGCTGCAAAACTGCCGTATTGGTGGGAGCTGCCTTAGAAATGGGCGCCATTATTGCTGGCGCTCAAGAAGATGCCAAAAAAATAATTTACGATTATGGTGTTAACTTAGGTATTGCATTTCAGCTACAAGATGATTATTTAGATGCTTTTGGAGATCCAGAAAGTTTTGGGAAGCAAGTAGGAGGTGATATTATAGAGAATAAAAAAACTTTTTTATACCTTAAAGCTATAGAAAAGTCTTCTGCACAAGAAGCCGCACAATTAGAGCATCTGTATACTATAACTCCTGCAGATGCTACCGAGAAGATAGAAACTGTAAAAAGTATTTTTGAAAGTAGTGGCGCAGCAACTTTGGCCAAAGCAGAAATAGAAAGATATACAGCTAAAGCTTTTGAAGTTCTAAAACAATTAGAGATAGAAGAAAATAAAAAAGAAATGCTTTTACAATTTGGTAACTCCTTAATGACTCGGACGGTATAAAAGCTTGTATGGTAGAAAAGAATAAAGGCATTATAAGATAAATTTATACTTAGAAGGGGCTTGTTGTTGCTAAAAGTTGTATTTTTGAAATGTTTAAAGAAAAAACATAATTGTAGTTTCCTCTTATGGATAAATATTCATTTCTCAATGCGGCGCACACCGCTTATTTCGCAGAACTTTACGATAAATACCTGCAGTACCCAGATAGTGTAGAACCTAGTTGGAGAGCTTTTTTTCAAGGTTTTGATTTTGGAAAAACGGTAGAAAATGGCACCGCTGAAAGAGATATGCCAATGGCGCAAGAAGAAGGCGTGGAAATTCCCGAAGTCTTCTTAAAAGAATTTAAAGTAGTACAATTGATTGACGCTTACCAAACGCGTGGTCATTTATTTACCGCAACTAACCCGGTGCGGGAACGTAGAAAATACCGGCCAACCTTAGCTTTAGAGAATTTTGGTCTATCTGAAGAAGATTTAGACAAAGAGTTTAAAGCCGGCGAGTTCTTAAAACTCGGTGCAACAAGCCTACGTAATATTGTAGAGCACTTGCAAAAAATATACTGTGAGTCTATCGGGATGGAGTATATGTTTATTCGTAAACCCCGTGAGATAAATTGGATACAGACATATATAAGAAGAAACGAAAATCATCCAAACTTTTCGGAAGAAAAGAAAAAACAAATTCTTAGAAAACTTAACCAGGCAGTTTCTTTCGAATCCTTTTTACATAGAAAATATGTTGGTCAAAAACGTTTTTCGCTGGAAGGAAATGAGACTCTTATTCCTGCTTTAGATACTTTAATAGAGCATGCAGCAGAAGTTGGCGTACATGAATTTGTGATGGGAATGGCGCACCGGGGTAGATTAAATACCTTAACCAATATTTTTGGTAAAAGCGCAAAAGATATCTTTAGCGAATTTGAAGGTAAAGATTACGAACAGGAAATTTTTGATGGAGACGTAAAATATCATTTAGGGTGGACTTCTTGTCGCAAGACAGAAAGCGGTAAAGAGATAAACCTTAATATGGCGCCAAACCCTTCTCACTTAGAAGCTGTTGGTCCTATTGTGCAAGGTATTGCGCGTGCAAAACAAGATGACCATCACTTAGACGATCCTAAAAGTGTATTACCTATTATTGTACACGGCGATGCAGCTATTGCTGGGCAAGGTGTAGTATACGAAACTATTCAGATGGCGCAATTAGAAGCCTATACTACTCAAGGTACAATTCATATAGTGGTAAACAACCAAATAGGCTTTACTACCAATTATTTAGAAGGCCGTTCTTCTACCTATTGTACAGATGTGGCGAAAATAACCAAATCGCCTGTTTTACACGTAAATGCAGACGATGCAGAAGCTGTAGTTCACGCTTCTATATTTGCTCTAGATTTTAGAATGCATTTTCAAAAAGATGTATTTATAGATTTATTAGGTTACCGAAAATATGGTCATAACGAAGGAGATGAGCCAAGATTTACTCAGCCAAAATTATATAAGGCAATTGCCAAACACGATAATTCTAGAGATATTTATGTAAAACGTCTTTTGCAAGAAAATGTAATTGACGAAGACTATGTAGAAAAATTAAAAGAAGAATATAAAAAAGAGCTAGAAGAAGATCTGGAAAGCTCTAAAAAAGAAGATAAAACCGTCATAACGCCAATTCTACAAGAAGAATGGGAAGGTTATAATTATGCTACCGAAAGTGATATGATGGAGCCGGTAGACACTACTTTTGATTTGGACAATCTTAGCAAAATTGCCAAAACTATAACCAAGCTGCCAGAAGATAAAAAATTTATGCGCAAACTCGGTAAATTAACTGAGACGCGCAGAAAAATGTATTTCGATAAAAATAAGCTAGATTGGGGTATGGCAGAACTCTTGGCTTATGGTACGTTATTGCATGAAGGTCACGACGTGCGTATGTCAGGTCAAGATGTCGAACGTGGAACTTTTTCCCATAGACATGCGGTTCTAAAGGTAGAAGATAGTGAAGAAGAAGTAATTTTACTTAACCAATTAAAAGAAGATCAAGGTGAATTTTATATTTATAACTCCTTATTGTCAGAATATGCAGTTTTAGCTTTCGATTATGGTTATTCCATGGCGAGCCCAAATAGTTTAACCATTTGGGAAGCACAGTTTGGCGATTTTAGTAATGGGGCGCAAATTGTAATAGACCAATATATTTCTGCCGCAGAAGATAAATGGAAATTACAAAATGGTATAGTAATGTTCTTGCCGCACGGTTACGAAGGTCAAGGAGCAGAACATTCTTCAGGAAGAATGGAGCGTTATTTACAACTTTGTGCTAAAGATAATATGTTCATAGCAGATGTAACTACCCCGGCAAACTTTTTCCACCTTTTAAGAAGACAAGTGAAAGTTGGGTTTAGAAAACCATTAATTGTCTTTACACCTAAGAGCTTATTGCGACACTCAAAAGTAGTTTCGCCAAAAGAAGATTTAGCAAACGGCAGTTTCCAAACCGTAATAGACGATGCAGACGCTAAAGTAGAAAAAATCAAAACTTTGGTTTTCTGTACGGGTAAATTCTATTACGACCTGTTAGAGGCAAAAGAAGAAAGAGAACGAGAAGATGTTGCTCTAGTACGTTTAGAACAACTATTTCCAATTCCTACCAGCAGAATAAGAGAAATAATAAGCAAATATGAAAACGCAGACGATTTGGTTTGGGCACAAGAAGAACCAAGAAATATGGGTGCCTATTCACACTTGCTACTGCACTTAGAAGAATTTAAAAACTTTAGGGTTTGCAGTAGGTTGTTTTACGGAGCTCCAGCAGCAGGAAGTTCAGTGCGATTTAAAAGACGACACGATCGTGTTATTGCGGGCGTTTTTGATAAAACATTAAACGAATAAAATTAAGTATACAGAAATAAATTAAATTATGGCTTTAGAAATGAAAGTCCCCTCACCGGGAGAATCTATTACAGAAGTTGAAATTGCAGAGTGGTTAGTAGAAGACGGCGACTATGTAGAAAAAGACCAAGCTATTGCAGAGGTAGACAGCGATAAAGCAACCTTAGAAATTCCTGCAGAAGCAAGCGGTGTTATTACGCTTAAAGCGGAAGAAGGAGACGTTGTAGAGGTTGGCGAAGTAATCTGCCTAATAGATACAGACGCAGAAAAATCTGGCGACGATAAAGAAGATAAATCAGAGGAAGAAGAGTCTAAAGATGACGATAAATCCGAAGATAAAAAAGACAAATCTGAAAAGTCTGAAAAAGATTTAGAAGACGATAAAGGCAAAAAAGAAAGTGAAAAGGTTAAAACCGATTCAAAATCACAAACGCCTTCTAAAGAATCTACACCAGAGCAAAAGCAAGACGATAAAAACTATGCAGAAGGAAGTCCTTCTCCTGCAGCTAAAAAGATTTTATCAGAAAAGGATATAGATCCTAAAGATGTAAAAGGAAGCGGTAAAAATGGTCGCATTACCAAAGAAGATGCGCAAAACGCCAAACCATCTATGGGTACACCGGGTAAAGGTAAC
Organism: Haloflavibacter putidus; assembly: GCF_006546625.1. Classification (GTDB taxonomy): domain Bacteria; phylum Bacteroidota; class Bacteroidia; order Flavobacteriales; family Flavobacteriaceae; genus Mesonia; species Mesonia putida. The sequence continues at coordinate 52,314 of NZ_VIAR01000001.1, read as the reverse complement.
CGCGGAGAAAAGCGCAAAAAAATGTCTATGTTGCGTCGCAAAGTAGCAGAACGTTTGGTGGGAGCCAAAAACGAAACTGCTATGTTAACCACCTTTAACGAGGCAGATATGACGCCAATTTTTGAATTGCGTAAAAAATATAAAGAAGACTTTAAAGAAAAACACGGTGTGAGCCTTGGTTTTATGTCTTTCTTTACCAAAGCAGTAGTAAGAGCTTTAGACGAATATCCTGCAGTAAACAGCATGATAGACGGCAAAGAAATGATTACATACGATTATAAAGATATCAGTATCGCGGTTTCAGGACCAAAAGGTTTAATGGTGCCGGTTATGCGCAATGCAGAAGATTTAAGCTTCCGCGGAATTGAACAGGAAGTAAAACGCCTTGCAACACGAGCAAGAGACGGTAAAATTACTGTAGACGAAATGACTGGTGGTACCTTTACTATTTCTAACGGGGGCGTTTTTGGCTCTATGTTATCTACTCCGATTATCAATCCGCCGCAGAGCGGAATATTAGGGATGCATAATATTCTTGAGCGTCCGGTAGCAGTAGATGGCAAAGTAGAAATTAGACCAATGATGTATTTGGCACTTTCTTACGACCATAGAATTATTGACGGAAAAGAATCTGTTGGCTTTTTAGTAGCCATAAAAGAGGCCTTAGAGAACCCCGAAGAACTTCTGATGGATAATGATGTAAAACACGCATTAGAACTCTAATTAATTTATTTTGTATACCAGCAAAAAAGCAACGAATGTCAATTCGTTGCTTTTTTTATTTTTATCCAGTGGTAGTAAACGTGCATTTGGTAAAAAAGTTTAACGTATATAAAGTCTTATAGAAAGCTTATTTCAGATAAACGCACTTTTGTTTATAATCTATTACTGCTTTGCTTTTTTGCAGAATATCTGCTCCAATAATGCCGTGCACGGTTTCTGCATCGTGTTGTATTAAAGCCTCATTTACATGCCGAAGATCAAAAAGTACCAAATCTACTTTTTTGGCTTTCCATTGGTCTATTTCCAAAACATTGTTGGCAGAAACCTGTGTAAGCATATTGGTTGCTCCGGCCCCCGCGGCTTTAATATCGCTATCTTCTGCAAAGAGCTTAAAATGCTCTGCCGTATTTGTGCCCACGCACGAACTGGAGGCACCGGTATCTAATAAAAAAATACCTTCAACGCCATTTATTTTGGCAGGAATCTCTAAGTGGTTGGTAGCAGTAATTTGTAATTTTATACGTTTGTAGCCTTTATCGGTTAAAAGTTTGCGTAAACTTGCCATCTCTTTTTGAGCAAATATAATTGAACAATTTAAATTACCTTCGCAAAATGACGTTAATAGACACACACGCACATTTATACAGTGAAGCTTTTGAAGAAGATAGAAAAGAAGTTGTAGATCGAGCAATAGCAGCCGGAGTAGAAAAAATATTTTTACCCGCCATAGATTCGGCTACCACACAGGCAATGTATGATTTGGCAGAAGCTTATCCAGGCAAAATGCATTTGATGATGGGCTTGCATCCGTGCTCTGTACAAGAAGCATATAAAGAAGAATTGAAGCACGTTGAAGAGCAATTCCGTAAAGATAAAAAGTTCTACGCAGTAGGGGAAATAGGTATAGATCTGCATTGGGATAAATCTACTTTGTCTATGCAACAGGATGCTTTTAGGAAACAAATAAAACTCGCAAAAAAATTAGGTCTGCCCATAGTAATTCACTGCAGGAAAGCCTTTGATGAGATTTTTGAAATATTAGAAGAAGAAAAAGACGAAAAGCTTTACGGAATATTTCATTGCTTTACCGGAAATTTAGAACAAGCCCATCAAGCCTTATCTTATAATTTAAAATTAGGAATTGGGGGCGTGGTTACTTTTAAAAATGGTAAGATAGATAAGTTTTTAGACCAAATACCACTTTCTGAAATTGTTTTGGAAACAGATGCTCCTTATTTGGCGCCGAGTCCCTTCCGCGGTAAGCGAAATGAAAGTGCTTATTTGGTTGAAATTAAAAAAAAATTAGCTGAAATTTACGGTTTGTCTTGGGAAGAAATAGCCGAGCAGACTACCAAAAATGCTAAAGAAATTTTTAGAATAGTTTAAGTATGTCTAATAATTCTAAAATATTGCTCATTTATACCGGTGGTACCATTGGTATGATAAAAGATTTTGAAACCGGAGCTTTAAAAGCTTTCAATTTTAACGAGCTTTTGCAAAAAATTCCGGAATTACGTCTGTTGGAGCACGAGATAGATACGGTGAGTTTTGAAGAACCCATAGATTCTTCTAATATGAACCCTGAATATTATATAAAAATAGCCGGAATTATAGAAGAAAATTACGATAATTACGATGGTTTTGTTGTTTTGCACGGTAGCGACACGATGTCTTATTCTGCATCGGCACTTGGTTTTATATTAGAAAATTTAAATAAACCAATTATTTATACCGGCTCGCAATTACCCATTGGAGATTTGCGCACAGACGCCAAAGAAAATCTCATTACCTCTATACAATTGGCCGGATTAAAGAAAAACGGCAAAACAGTTATAAATGAAGTAGGTCTTTATTTTGAATATAAGCTCTATCGTGCTAATCGAACTACTAAAATAAATGCTGAGCATTTTCAGGCTTTTTCTTCTTTAAATTATCCAGCTTTAGCACAATCTGGTGTGCATTTAACGGTAAACGAAAGCATTTTAAAACGCCCAAACCGGCGTAAAAAACTAATTGTACATAAAGAATTAGACAATAATGTGATGGTTTTAAAGTTATTTCCGGGAATAAATGCGCAATTAATACAGCAAATCATTCAAATAAAAGGATTAAAAGGTATTGTTTTAGAAACCTATGGTAGCGGAAATGCTTGCAACGAAGATTGGTTTATAAAATTAATTAAAGAGGCTTTGCAAAAAGGTATTTTAATAGTAAATGTAACCCAATGCATTGGCGGCAGTGTGGCAATGGGTCATTATGAGACAAGTACGCGATTAAAACGGCTTGGCGTTATCTCTGGAAAAGACATAACTACAGAGGCAGCAATAGCTAAAATGATGTATTTGCTACCCAAAGAATTGTCTCCTAAAGTTTTTAAAACTATCTATGAAACCTCCTTGCGGGGGGAAATGTTGTAAAATTAACGCAACATATTTTTAGGAGTAGTTTTTTTTTTGTTATTTGCAAGCCGTTTTTCGAGTAGAATAATGTAATTTAGAGAGGTGGCCGAGTGGTCGAAGGCGCACGCCTGGAAAGTGTGTATTCCGTTATCGCGGAATCGAGGGTTCGAATCCCTTCCTCTCTGCTAAATTTTCATTTTTCATAACTGATATTTTTTATATATATTTAACCTTTTAACTAATTAAATTAAGACAACACGTAATGAGAAGATTATTTTCTATTCTGGTAATCGCTACAATTATGGTCTTTGGAGGCCTTACTGCGAACGCGACTAATAGTGTAAATGCAATGCCTTCAGCAACAGTAAATTTTGTTCAAGATGATCAAGATGCTGCTGGTGATCAAGCAGCAACTGAGGAAAACTTAAGTTTTCACCAAACTTTGAAAAAACGATTTATAGAAGGAGGCCCGGTTTTTATGGGAATTGTTCTATTGTGTTTAATCCTTGGATTGGCAATTGCTATTGAGCGTATTATTTATTTAAACTTATCTACAACCAATTCTAAGAAATTGGCTCAAAATGTAGAAGACGCTTTAAACAGTGGTGGTATAGAAGCCGCTAAAGATGTATGTAGAAATACTTCTGGTCCTGTAGCCTCTATTTATTATCAAGGTTTAGACCGCGCAGACGAAAGTACAGAAGCAGCAGAAAAAGCTGTGGTAGCTTATGGAGGCGTACAAATGGGGCAACTTGAGAAAAACGTTTCTTGGGTAGCATTGTTTATTGCTTTGGCTCCTATGCTTGGGTTTATGGGTACTGTATTAGGTATGATTGATGCTTTTGATAGAATTGAAGCAGCCGGCGATATGCAGCCATCTTTAGTGGCAAGAGGTATTAAAATTGCCTTACTTACTACGGTATTTGGTCTTATTGTAGCGGTAATCCTACAGATTTTTTACAACTATATTATTGCAAAAATAGACAGTATTGTAAACGATATGGAAGATGCTTCCATTACTTTGATAGATATCTTAGTAGCACACAAAAACAGAAGATAATACTTAACATACAGCAATTATGACTTTACATAAAGTTTTAAAATATTTGGCAATCGTTATCGGGGTAATCGGGCTTATCTTCTTAGGAAGAATAGTCGTAGCCGGTGACGATGCTATTAAAGCCTCGGGAGACATGCAAGCCAGTATGTTAGACCCGTTTATCTATCTAACCTATGCAGTTTTAGCAGTAATTATAGTGTTGGTGGCAATATTTGTGGTAAAAGGTTTAATTACCGGCAATATTAAAAAGACCTTGTTGTCTATTGGTATATTTGCAGTGGTAGTTTTAATTTCTTACTTTATTGCAGAACCAACGGTTAATTTCGAATTAGCTGCAGGTTCAAGCGTAGATGAAACTACTTCTATTTGGGTAGATACCGGTCTTAGAACCTTTTATATACTTGCTATTGTAGCAGTAGGTACTATGGTTTTCTCAGGCGTTAAAAAATTAATTAAGTAACAAACATATTATGGCAAAAAGATCGGCACCAGAAGTTAATGCAGGATCTATGGCAGATATAGCCTTCTTGTTATTGATCTTTTTCTTGGTAACAACTACTATCGAAACCGATAAAGGTATCAACAGTAAATTGCCGCCAATAGAAGATCAACCGGAAGATCCACCACCAATTAAACAGAAAAATATTTTTATGGTATTGGTTAATCAGAATAATAAACTATTGGTAGAAGATGAGCCAATGAAGTTAACCAATTTGCGTGAAGCAGCTATAGAGTTTCTAGATAATGGCGGCGGAACTGGAGACGAAGCGTGTAATTATTGTCAAGGAGATGGTAATCCGGAATCGTCAGATAATCCTGTGAAAGCAATTATTTCTTTGCAAAATGACCGGGAGACAGAATACGGAACCTATATTGCTGTTAGAAACGAACTTACCGCAGCTTACAATGCTTTACGGAATAGAGAGGCACAGCGTTTATTCGGGACTTCTTTTGTAGAGTTGGAAAGTCGTTTTAACGATCCTGATTTTGAAGGAGATATCGATAAACTGAAAGAGAAAATAGGTCGTATACGAGATATGTATCCAATGAAACTTTCGGAAGCAGAACCCAAGAAAAGAAACTAATTAGGACTAAGAAATTAAGTTATGTCTAAATTTAAAAAGAAAAAAGACGGAGATCTACCTGCTATATCAACGGCATCATTACCGGATATTGTTTTTATGTTGTTGTTCTTCTTTATGGTTGCTACAGTAATGCGTCAAAATACTTTGATGATTCAAAACGACTTGCCGTATGCAGACCAAGTAGAGAAGCTGCAGAAGAAAGATTTAATTATGTATATCTATGCAGGAAAACCCAGCGAACGATACCAAAGTCAATACGGTTCTGAAGCCAGGGTGCAACTTAATGATAAGTTCGCAGATGTCTCAGATATACAGCAATTTGTAATAGAAGAAAGAGAGTCTAAGCGAGAAGAGTTGCAAAACAACTTAACCGCAGCACTTAAAATAGATACAGAGACCAATATGGGCTTGGTATCAGATATTAAGTACGAATTGCGTAGAGCAGAGCAATACCGGGTTAATTACACAACCAAAACAGGAGAAGCTTCTAAAAATATGCAATAAAGATTATCGTGTATAGAAAATAATTTTGAAAAAACATCCAACAAGAGTTGGATGTTTTTTTATCTTAAGCCCTATGAAAACTATCCTAATAAGTTTTTTTTTATGCTGCTTCTTGTTTCCTGCTTTGGTAGTAGGACAAGAAAATACTTTAGAAGAGTCTGAAAACGATACTATTGTTTTATCGCCAGATAAAGTAGATAAGTTGTATAGAGAAGATCAATTCTATTTTGGTTTTAGCTTTAACCTGCTTTCCAATCGGCCGCCCGGTGTTTCTCAATCCGGTTTCTCCGGTGGTTTGCATGTGGGTTTTATTAGAGATATGCCTGTAAATAAACAAAGAAATATTGCTTTTGGAGCCGGTTTGGGCTTATCTGCAAATTCGTATGGTCTTAATTTATTGATTGCCGAAGAAAACCAAAATACCATTTTTCAAGTATTAGGAAAAGATATTGGTTATGAAACCAACAGGTATTCTACCTATTTGGTAGAAGCTCCATTACAATTTAGATGGCGAACTTCTACCCCAGAAAGTCATAAATTCTGGCGCATCTACGCCGGTTTACGATTTGGTTATATGTTTCATTTTAAATCTAATTTTAAGCAAGCAAACAAGCAAATTGTACAACGCAATATAGATGAGTTAAACCGGTTTAGAACCGGACTAACCTTTAGCTTTGGGTACAATACCTTTAACTTTCACGTCTACTATAGTTTAAACCCCTTATTTGATGCAAATACCTTAGAAAATGCCAATCCGGTGGGTTTAAATACTATAAAACTCGGGTTAATGTTTTACATTTTATAGAGCATTTAATTCCGTAAAGAGAAAAATACCCTTTTTATTATTTTGTTGTTAAATTAAACTTTAAAAATTGTCCACTAATTTTATAGAGGGTTTAATAGTAGAAGAACGTATATCTTCTTATTTTTGCAGCCAAATTTTAATGCAAGACTATGTATAGAAGTCATAATAACGGAGAGTTAAGAATAGAGCAAGTTGGTAAAACGGTTAAATTAACCGGGTGGGTTCAAAAAATAAGAGATAAAGGTTTTATGATTTGGGTAGATCTTCGCGACAGATACGGCCTTACCCAATTGGTTTTTGATCAAGAACGCAGCTCTGCAAAAGTGATGGAAATTGCAGAAAAAATAGGACGTGAATTTGTAATACAAGTAGAAGGAAAAGTAATTGAGCGGGAGTCTAAAAACCCAAAAATGCCTACCGGCGATATAGAAATTCTTGTAAAAGAGATTGACGTTCTTAATCAATCTAAAAATCCACCTTTTACCATAGAGGACGCCACAGATGGCGGAGAAGAATTGCGCATGAAATATCGTTATTTAGATTTGCGTCGCAATCCGGTAAAAGAGAAATTAATCTTACGGCACAAAGTAACTATGGCGGTTCGTAATTATTTGTCTCAACAAGATTTTGTAGAAATAGAAACACCTTATTTAATAAAATCTACGCCAGAAGGCGCCAGAGACTTTGTAGTACCAAGCCGTATGAACGAAGGGCAGTTTTACGCTTTGCCACAATCGCCACAAACTTTTAAACAATTGTTGATGGTAGGCGGTTTAGATAAGTATTTTCAAATTGTAAAATGTTTTAGGGACGAAGATTTACGCGCAGACCGGCAACCGGAATTTACGCAAATAGATTGCGAAATGGCCTTTGTAGAGCAAGAAGATGTTCTTAACTATTTTGAAGGGCTTACGCGCCATTTATTAAAAGAAATAAAAAATGTAGAAGTAGGAGAGTTTCCGCGTATAACCTATGATGAAGCAATGCGACTTTACGGAAATGATAAACCCGATATTCGTTTTGGGATGCAATTTGGCGAGTTAAACGCTGTAACACAACACAAAGATTTCAAGATTTTTAATGAAGCAGAATTGGTAGTGGGTATTGCCATTCCGGGCGGAGCAGATTACAGTAGAAAAGAAATAGATAAATTAATCAATTGGGTAAAACGTCCGCAAGTTGGTGCACAAGGTATGGTTTACGCCAAATATAACACCGATGGCAGCTTTAAAACTTCGGTAGATAAATTTTATGATGAAGAAGATTTTAAGAAATGGGCAGAGAAAACCAACGCCAAACGGGGAGATTTAATATGTATTCTTTCTGGAGATATCAATAAAACCAGAGCGCAACTAAGCGCTTTACGTATGGAAATGGCAGAACGTTTAAACCTGCGCCATCCAGAAGAATTTGCTCCACTATGGGTTGTAGATTTCCCGCTATTAGAATGGGACGAAGAAACAAAACGTTACCATGCTATGCACCACCCGTTTACTGCGCCAAAAGTTGGACAAATGGCCAAGATGGCTACAGATCCGGGTTCAGTAAAAGCCAATGCGTACGATTTGGTGCTTAACGGAAACGAAATTGGCGGTGGTTCTATTAGAATTCACAATAAAAAAATACAAGCTCAAATGTTTGAGTATTTAGGCTTTACGGAAGAAGAAGCGCAAAAGCAATTTGGCTTTTTAATGAATGCTTTTGAGTATGGAGCTCCGCCACACGGTGGTATTGCATTTGGTTTAGACAGATTGGTGGCAATACTTGGCGGCCAGGAAAGTATTAGAGACTTTATTGCTTTTCCTAAAAACAATGCCGGTAGAGATGTTATGATAGATGCTCCCGCCGCAATAGATGAGCAACAACTCAAAGACCTTAACTTGCAATTACGCGAGTAATTTTGTTCTAGTTTAAAAGCGGGTAAAATTAAATTAGTGGAGATGATTGGGTAGCTTATGTTGAAAAATAAAAGTGCTTTTACCAAATTTTTAATTTGGAGGTATAAACACATCTCCAATAATAATTTTATATACATACTGGCTATAGTAATCGGGCTTTTGGCTGGTCTGGCATCGGTGGTGTTAAAAAATGCCACGCACTTTATTGCCTCTTTATTTGAACAGGGAAGTCTACAAAACTACCACCACTTGTTTTATTTTTTATTTCCATCTGTAGGTTTACTGTTGGTGTTTTTTATTAGTAAATACATTTTAAAAACCGGGGTGGGGCACGGAATCCCGATGGCGCTTTTTTCCATTTCTCAAAAGGAAGGAAAAATGGAGCGTCGCAATATAATTAGTTCCTTATTAACCGCTCCTATTACGGTTGGTTTTGGCGGTTCGGTAGGTTTAGAAGGACCATCGGTCGCTACCGGAGCTTCTGTGGGATCTAATATTGCTAAATTGTTTCATATGAATCCGCAAACCAGAAAATTACTTCTGGTCTGTGCAGCAGCTGGTTCTTTATCGGCTATTTTTAAAGCGCCCATTGCCGCAATTTTATTTGCCGTAGAAGTTTTTAGTTTAGACCTTACCTTTGCTTCTTTGGTGCCTTTGCTTTTAGCTTCCATTTCGGCAGTTATAACGCGTATGTTTTTTATAGGCGAGCAATATATTGTCAATTTTAGTAATATAGATGCTTTTAAAATCTCAGATCTTGCATTCTATGCTTTATTAGGTGTTTTAACCGCGGTGGTTTCTATCTACTTTTCTAAGGTTTATTTTGCGATAGAACGCCAGTTTTCAAAATTTAAAAATCAATTGCTAAAAGTTGGTTTGGCAGGCGTTATTCTTGGTGTTTTAACTTTTGCCGTTCCGCCACTTTACGGAGAAGGCTTTGGCTTTATGAATAATTTGATAGCCCAAGATCACGAATTAGCTTTTAGCGGATTTTACTTTCAGGAATGGTTGGGTAACAACTGGACAATTATTGGTCTAGTTTTAGGTCTTATTTTACTTAAACCCATTGCTACCGCTGTTACCCTTAGTGGTGGTGGAGTGGGAGGCGTTTTTGCACCGGTTTTATTTTTGGGGGCTGTAACCGGTAGTTTTTTTGTAAACCTTTCTAATAGTTTGGGTTTTAACCTATCTAATAGTAACTTTACTATGGTGGGAATGGCTGGTCTTATGGCCGGTGTTTTGCACGCGCCGCTTACCGCAATGTTTTTAATTGCCGAAATTACCGGCGGTTATCAATTATTTGTGCCGCTTATGATAAGTGTGGCCATTTCTTTTTTGATAAGCCGCAGCCAGTTGAGCTATAATATTTATACCAAAGAACTAAAGGAAAGCGATAAGCTCATTACTCAAGATAAAGATAAAGCGGTGTTGACTTTACTGAAATTAGATCAAATTATCGAAACTAATTTTATAAGCCTAAAGCCTAAAATGACTTTAAAGAAAATGTTGTTGCAGGGCGTGGCGAAATCTAAACGCAATCTTTTTCCGGTGTTAGATGACGAAGGTATTTTGGTTGGCGTCATTACGTTAGACGATGTGCGCGAGATTATGTTTGACACCTCTTTGTACGACTCTGTTTTGGTCGAATTTTTGATGCACGACCCACCAGAGTATATCTATTACGGGAAAGACAATATGCAGCGGGTAATGAATAAATTTCAAAATACCAGTGCGTGGAATTTACCTGTAATAAAAGAGGGTAAGTATGTAGGTTTTGTTTCAAAATCTAAAATGCTTACCGCTTACCGCAGAAAATTAATAAGTTATTAAATTATATATTATGTTGACTAAAATAATTTGGGTGATTTTTATAAGTATTGTGATAGCAGTAGGAGTTGGTTTTTATTTTAGGATAATAGAAGAAGATTTTGCTACCGGCGACAAAATAATTGGCGTAGCGGTTTTGGCTTCTTGCTTTATATTAATGCCTTTATTCTTATTTAAGACTTGGCGCGGAAAACGCCTAAAAGATTATACCTTAAGCCCGGAAAATCTGAAAAAAATGAAAGAAAAAGGAATCGATTAAAGCAATAGTTTAAAAAATATTTAAAAATAATAGAAGATTTACAAGTGTTCTCGGTTTTTTATACGTAGTTTTGTCGCTTATTATTAATTATTATTTTTATTACAATGGAAGGTACAGTTAAATTTTTCAATGAATCCAAAGGTTACGGATTTATTACTAACGACGAAACAGGTAAAGACATTTTTGTTCACGTTACCGGTCTTAACGGCGAAACTTTAGACGAAGGAGATAAAGTAGAGTACGAAGAAGAAGAAGGAAGAAAAGGTATGACCGCAGCTCAAGTGCGCGTTATCCACGAATAATATAAACCTATTATTTTTAGTTTTTTTCGTAAACACCGCTATTTTTAGCGGTGTTTTTTTATGCGTTTTAATGAGCCACCCAAAACATTTTTTTGCTCCGGTATAAAGCGCAAATGCTCCTCGTCTATAATTTCTAACCGCATTTCTGTTATTTTTTCTAAGCCTTTTTGTTCTTTAGTAAGCGGCAAATTGCGGTCTTGCTTTTTCAAATCTTCAATAGCTTGAATCTTTTCTACATTTAAATAAAACTTATCTTCTATCTTTTTATAATGGCCGCTATAAACAGAGCAACCCGTATATTTAAAAGTTTTATCCGAAAATAAAACAAGATCTCCCGCTTGCCCCAAATAACGATAACCTTGTGCTAAACTGGAAAATTTATCTAAAAAAGTGTTTTGTTCGCCTTTATAAACAATAGAATCGGTTGGGTAGGTTTCTTGGCAATAAGATTTAACGGAGGCAAAAAGCAGAGCTAACAAAACAAGATAGGATTTGAACATTTTCACAGTTTTACTAAAAATAATATTTTCCGTAAAGAGTAAGACAGTTTAGAGATATAAAATTACATAAAACAGAAGATTTGTCCGTATATCGTATTTATAAAGAAAGCAAACCGCTTTAATTTTTACCTAAACAAAAAAATTGTAAATTTAAATACTCTTGCTAACCAACCGTTTTTACTATGCAAAAAACCTGTTTAGAATGTGACGAAAAAATTATTGGCCGGGCCGATAAGAAGTTTTGTAACGATTATTGTAGAAATGCCTATAACAACAAGCGCAACAAAGACGCTAAAAATCTAATAAGAAATATAAATAACCGTTTACGGAAAAACTACCGGATTTTGGAAGAGCTAAATCCCGATAAAAAAACCAAAACCAGCCGTTCTACACTTATTAATAAAGGCTTTAGCTTTACTTATTTTACCGAACTTTATACCACCAAAAAAGGTACGGTTTACTATTTTGTTTATGACCAAGGTTATTTGCCCTTAGAAAATGATTATTACGCCTTAGTGCGAAAAACTACCAACTAATCGTGAAACAATATCTAACAAAATTATTGGTTTTAATAGGCTTGGTGCTTTTAACTTTCTACAGTTTTTACAGCATTATGCCGCACATTGGCGACCAAACAAAATTAGCTTCTGGTTTTTCTTTACGGAAAGCACAAAAGCACGTAAATAAAATTGGTGCAAAGCCACATTCCATCGGTACCAAGCAACACAGTTTGGTGCGCAATTATATTGTAGACCATTTGCAACAAATGGACTTAGAAGTGCAAACGCAAAAAGGTTATTACCTAAGTAAGTTTGGCACGTTTACCGCTCCCGAAAATATTATAACCAAAATACCCGGTACCAATCCGCAGCCGGGCAGCGATTTGTTATTATTAACACATTACGATAGTGCGGTACATTCTTCGCCCGGGGCCAGTGATGCCGGTTCTGGCATAGCAGTTATATTAGAAAGTCTACGTGTTTTTCTTGCCAAAGAAGAGAAGTTTAAAAACAATATTATAATTTGCTTTACAGATGCCGAAGAAATTGGTCTTAACGGCGCCGGCTTGTATGTAAAAGAACATCCTTGGGCGCGCGATATTGGTTTGGTTTTAAATTTTGAAGCTCGCGGCAGTGGCGGACCTTCCAACACGATTTTAGAAACCAACGCCGGTAACACCAAATTAATTCAAGCTTTTGCAAAAGCCGAGATTCCGTTTCCAAACGCTACTTCTTTAATGTATAGCGTGTACAAAAAACTACCAAACGATACAGATTCTACCATATTTAGGGAAGAAGAAAATATTCCCGGTTTCTTTTTTGCTTTTATAGACGATCATTACGATTATCATACCGCCAACGACACCGCACAAAATTTAGATAAAAATAGTTTAGCGCATCAGGCCACGTATTTAATGGGCGCGCTGCCGCATTTTGCCAATATAGATCTAAGCAATTTACGATCTGTAGATGAAGAAGTTTACTTTAATTTTCCGATTTTAAATTTTGTACATTATTCTTATTACTGGATTTTGCCGCTTTTATTACTCGCTTGGTTACTGTTTATTGGTCTTATTTTTTACGCTTTTAGAAAAAAACGTCTTAACGGAAAATACGTAGCCAAAAGCTTTATACCATTTTTAGCAAGTATGCTAATCTGCGGAGTCTTAGCATATTTTGGGATGAAGTTTATCTGGCAACTCTACCCGCAATACCAAGAAAATTTAAACGGTTTTACCGCCAATGGGCACGATTATATTGCGGCTTTTGTCGCGTTAAGTTTTGCGGTTCTGTTTTATGTTTATAGTTATAAAATAAAAAAAAGATATCGCCCTTCTTTACTAGTAGCGCCGTTATTTATTTGGCTGTTACTTAATACTATTTTGGCAGTTTTTTTAAAAGGAGCAAGCTATTTTATTTTGCCGGTATACATTAGTCTAATTGCATTTTTCTTTTCCGTAAAGCAAGGGCAACCCAATTTGTTTTTTATGCTATTACTTTCTGCGCCGGCTATTTTTATTTTTGCGCCGCTAATTCAGTTTTTTCCGGTTGGTTTAGGTTTAAAAATGTTGGTAATAAGTGCAATTTTATGTGTTTTGGTTTTTGGCTTGTTATTGCCCATTTTTAATGCTTTTAAAATAAAGAAAATTTTGGCCGGTCTGGCACTTTTAATAGCTGTATTCTATTTTGGTAAAGCGCATCTTAGTGCCGATTTTAGTAAAGACAATAAAAAACCAAACAGCTTGCTGTATTTGTATGATAAAGAAGAAAATAGTGCCTCTTGGCTTACGTATGATAAAATGCCGGACAATTGGACCGGACTTTATATGAAAGATGCGCAAAAGGCAGATCTTGGTGCAATATTTCACAGTAAATACCAAAATACATTTACCTATTCTTCGCCGGCGCCAATAAACAATATTCCTTTGGCAGATTTTAGCGTGCAAATAGATCCTTCGCAAAAAGATTTTAACCGCTTTCGCATACAGATAAAACCCCGTCGTAAAATTAATAGAATGGAGTTTTTCTTAGATAAGCAAATAGAGGTTAAACAACTTTCCCTTAACGGGAAAACGGCGTCTGCGCTAAACTCTGAAGAAGAAACACGAAATTATTTTTATGACAACCGCCAAAGCGATAGATTATTTACGTATTATGCTATAGACAGAGATATTTTGGAAATAGAGTTACAACTCAGTAAGAATCGTTTTCCTGAATTATCATTTTATTCGGCGAGCAATGATTTGTTACGGAATAGATGGTTTAATGTAAAAGCCAGGTCGAAAAGTATGATGCCCAAGCCCTTTATCTTAAACGATGCGATTATTACTAAACAAACAATAAATCTACAAGCTTATGAATAAAACTTGTGCCATATTAGGCTGCGGATGGTTAGGATTTCCCTTAGCCAGAAAACTCGTAAAAAGTGGTTATAAAGTGCACGGTTCTACCACTTCTGCAGAAAAATTAAACGCTTTGGAAGTTGAGGGAATAGTGCCTTTTCAAATTGCCTTGACGGAAAAAGCCGTGGAAGGTAAAATAGAAGCTTTCTTAGAAAACGTACATTTTTTAATTATAGATATTCCGCCGGGTTTACGAAAACAACCAACATCTGATTTTGTTCAAAAAATAAAAAATCTATTGCCGTTTATTGAGAAATCTCGTGTAGAAGAGGTGGTTTTTGTTAGCTCTACTTCTGTATTTAAAAATACAGACGAAATGCCCATTTACAAAGAAGACGATAAACCCAATGCCACCTCAGAAGCCGGTATACAATTGCGCGCAGTAGAGGAGTTGTTGTTAGAAAATTCTAATTTTAAAACAACTATCGTACGTTTTGGCGGTTTGCTTGGCGGAAAGAGACATCCCGTAAAATTTCTGGCAGGCAGAGAAAACGTATCCAATCCGGAAGCTCCTGTAAACCTTATAAGAAGAGAAGATTGTATAGCGCTTTTACAAACAATTTTAGAGAGTATAACCTATTTGCCAATTGTACACGGCGTTTTTCCTTATCATCCGCAAAAGCAATTTTATTATGCAGACAAAGCAAAAGAATTTGATTTGACGGAGCCACAATTTAACAGCGAAAAAACTTCTGTAGGCAAACACATTTCTTCGGAAATCACGATGCAAGCTTTAGATTTTAATTTTCGGTACCAACCATAAAAAAAATCCTCCGTAATTTTCCGTAAAGAAAAAACAGGAGGATTTTTATAGCTTCTAAAAAAGCATTTTTTTACCAGATAGAAACGCGTTTTTCTGGTTCTATATACATATCATCGCCTTTTTTAATGTCAAAAGCTTCGTAAAAAGCATCTACGTTTTGTAAAGGAACGTATGCTCTATACATTCCCGGAGAATGCGGATCTGTTTTGATTTTAGATTTTAAAGCTTCGTCACGCATTTTGGTTCTCCAAATAGTAGCCCAAGACATAAAGAAGCGTTGCTCTGGTGTATAACCGTCAATTTTTCCCGGACGACCATTTGCTTCGTAATATTTTTGTAAACCATCGTAAGCGGCTAAAACGCCTCCAAGATCGCCAATATTTTCTCCTAACGTAAAATCGCCGTTAATGTAAACATCTTCCAAAACTTCTATATCGCTATATTGGGTGGCAAGTTGTTTTCCGCGCACGGTAAATTGTTTAAGGTCTTCTTCTGTCCACCAATTGTTAAGGTTTCCATCGCCGTCAAAACGAGCTCCACTATCGTCAAAAGCGTGCGAAATTTCGTGCCCGATTACCGCTCCAATTCCGCCATAATTTACAGCTTCGTCTGCTTTATAATTATAAAACGGCGGTTGCAAAATAGCAGCAGGAAAAACAATCTCGTTGTTAAACGGATTAAAATAAGCATTTACCGTTTGCGGAGACATTCCCCATTCTGTTTTGTCTACCGGCTCGTTTATTTCAGATAAATTATCTTGGTAACTCCAATTGGCAATTGCTACCCTGTTTTGGTAATAATTATTATTGGCGTTAACTTCTAATTCTGAATAATCTTCCCACTTATCTGGATAACCTATTTTTACAGTAAACTTATCTAACTTTTCTATCGCTTTGGTTTTAGTATCCGGACTCATCCATTCTACTTGATTTATTCTATCTTCAAAAGCGCTTATTATGTTTGCAATCATTTTTTCTGCTTTGGCTTTTGCTTCCGGCGGGAATTTTTGATCTACGTATAATTTCCCTAAAGCCTCACCAATACTGTTGTTTACAGTTTTTAAAGCACGCTCACGAATAGGACGTTGTTTTTTTGCTCCATTTAAGGTTTTGCTGTAAAAGTCCCAATTTGCCTTTTCAATTTCTGTACTCAACTCGCTTGCAGAACTATTTAAAGTTGCCCAACGCATAAGTGTTTTTAGATCTTCCAGCTTGTCTTCTGTAAAGATTTTTTGCAACTCATCCATATATTTAGGTTGCATTACCAAAACGGTATCCAGTTCTTTTTCTACGCCCAAATCTTCTATCCATTTTTCCCAGTTTATAGCAGGAACCATTTTAGAAACTTGGTCTATAGAACGCGGATTGTTAAAATTTCTAAAGTCACGACTGGCTACTTTGTCTAAACGTGGTGTTGCCAAGCGGGTTTCTAAAGCCAAAATGGTCTTGGCTTGTTTTGCAGCTTCTACTTCAGAATCGCCTAAAAATTGTAGCATTCTAGTAATATGCTCTTTGTATTGTTGGCGTATTTTTTTTGCAGCTTCGTCTGTATCTGTATAATAATCTCTATCTGGTAAGCCTAAACCTCCCGGTGCGATGTAAGCAGAATTTATATCGCTATTGGTAGGATTAGAAAAAGCTGTTAAACCAAAAAACGGATCGGATATTACCGCTGTGTTCTTAGCTTTTACCGTCTGCAAATCTGCCAAACTTTCTATATTAGCAATTTTGTCTAAAGCAGGTTGCAAAGGTTTAATGCCGGCTTTGTTACGCGTTACCGTATCTAACTGCGACTGAAACAAAAAGATGGCTTTTGCTTGATCTGTGTTACTAGCATATTTATCGCTTTTTTCGGCAGCATCTAAAATTGCCAATACATCGTTATCGGTATTTTTACGTAAAATTTGAAAGCCGCCCCAAGAAGTGCGATCGCCGGGAATTTCGGTTTCTTTTAGCCAATTTCCGTTTACAAAATTATAAAAGTCGTGCTGCGGACTTACTGAATTATCTATATAATGTAAATCTAAACCGGGATTTTTCTCGGTGCTTTCAGCAAGTACTTCTGTATTTTGCTCGTTAGTGACATCTTGTTTTTCGCCGGTTTTACAAGCAACTAAGCTTAGACTGGCGGCGGTAAACAATAGGCCGTGTTTTAGTTTTAATTTCATTTAAAAATTGAGTTTATTGTTGATTTTCTGTAAGTAAGACTAAAATTAGTCGGTTTGGTTTAATTTTCCTAACTGTTTTTTATCTAGAGCTTCTTTAAGTTGAGTAACTTCTCGAGCTTTTTCATTGGGAATAGCAAACGACAAAACATAATGTTTTATTTTCCAATTTTTGTCCGTGCGCTCTAAAACTCCAGAACCACGTACCAAGCCCATATGTGGGGAGTCGAGCAATTCATCAAACCAAAGAAGATTTTTGTTTTCGCTATATATAATATTGCGTTTTAAAGGTACAAAAGTCCAACCTTGGCCATTATCAAAATAAGGTTTTGCAAAAACTTTAAATTCTTTTTTTGTCCAGCGTTCTGTAGCATCTGTACCAATATACACCGCATCTTTTGCCATTAATGTAAAGTATATCTCAAAATTAGCATTGGCGGCTGCTTGGTGCCATTTATCTAAAATTGCACCTGGTGTTTTTTGCGCTTTCGCGGAAAGAAACGAAGCAAGAATAAAAAAGAAAAGTAGTTTTTTCACGATGTTGGTTTAAGAGGTTCTGTAGTAGACCGCAGACTATCTTTTGCAGGAAGACTATCTGGTTGTATGGCGCGTTCCAACTCTTTTTCTATATCTTCTAAATTCTTTAAAAACACTTCGTTTAATTGAATTTTTAAATTTTGAAACGCTGCATAAATTTCTTTGGCAAGGCTTTCAATGGTTTGAGGTTTGGTGCTTGGAGTGCTCAAATTTTGTCTTAGCATAGCCGTTTTGGTTTTTAAAACACGTATTCTGGCTTGTATAGCTTTTTCTTGAAAAACTTCAGGCAAGGTCTTTTCAACTTCTTGTATACTATTTAATAAGTTATTGCAATTATTTGCTACTTCTTGCAACTTGGCTTCGTCTAAACGTTTTACTTCGTTTTGTAAGGTTAAAAAAGCCGGCCAATTGGCAAGATTTTTTTGCGCCTCCGGCAAAAGATTTACTTTCTCTAAGCTGTCTAAATTTATTTGTTGTTGCAAGGCCTCGGCATATTTTTCCGTAAAGGAAAGCGGCGCTTTTTGTTTCTCTTGAGAAGTGTTGCAGGCTGTCATCAAAATCGAGCAACCTATAATAAAACTATACTTAAAAAATCTATTCATAAAGCGGATTAATAACTGCAAAAGATACAAATTTTTATGTTAGCAATTTCCAAAATCATTTTGCAGACAGCAAGAAAAATCGTTTTTTTGACAGTTGAAATTCTTTAGCAACAAAAGTAAATAAACTATGGCGATTAAAACATTAATTATTGGCGCATGTGGCCAAATAGGCACCGAACTCACCTTAAAATTACGCGAACAGCTAGGGAGTGATAATGTTATAGCCAGCGATATTAGAGAAGGCAGCGAAGATTTGATGCAATCTGGTCCGTTTGAAACCTTAGACGCCACCAATTATAAAGCTATAGAAGATATTGTAATGCATTATGAAATTGACGAAGTGTATTTGATGGCGGCGATGCTAAGCGCTACGGCAGAAAAATTTCCTATGCGCGGCTGGAATTTGAATATGGATTCGCTTTTTAATGTGTTGAATTTAGCTAAAGATAAAAAAGTAAGTAAAGTGTTTTGGCCATCCAGTATTGCGGTTTTTGGACCTACAACGCCTAAAAATAATACGCCGCAAACCACCGTTATGGAACCTACTACCGTTTACGGAATTAGTAAACAAGCCGGAGAAAGATGGTGTGAATATTACCACAAACGCTACGATGTAGATGTACGAAGTATACGTTATCCCGGTTTGATAAGTTATAAAACCTTACCCGGTGGCGGAACAACAGATTATGCCATAGAGATTTTTCACGAAGCTTTAAAAAGCAAAAAGTACACGTCTTTCTTAGACGAAAATACCGCTTTGCCTATGATGTTTATGGACGATGCGATAAAAGCAACCATAAGTTTGATGGAAGCCCCGCCCGAAAACTTAAGCATACGTTCTTCGTACAACTTAGGCGGCATTAGCTTTACGCCGAAAGAATTGGCTGCAAGCATACAAAAAGAAATCTCGGAATTTAAAATAGACTACGCGCCAGATTTTAGACAACCAATCGCAGATTCGTGGCCATCTAGCATAAACGACGAGCAAGCACAAGAAGATTGGAACTGGAAACACGAGTACGATTTGGAAAAAATGACCAAAGCAATGCTTAATGGGTTGAAATCTAGGGATTAGGGATTAGGTGTTAGGAAATAGGAATTAGGGATTAGGGATTAGGTGTTAGGAATTAAATTCCGCTTGCAGCGAATAGCGTTTTTTGTTCGCCGTGGTATATTAAACTCCAATTCTCACTGCTGAAAGTGTTTTCCGCTTAAAGCTTATAGCGTAAAGCGTTTTTAGTTTAGCGTTATTTGCAGGATACCAAATTCTGTTTCTAAGTTTTTATTCCGCGTACAGCTTACAGCATTTTTGTTTTTAGTTGGTCGTTGAGCGTTTTTCGTTTGACGTTTTTTGCTTACAATTCAAGCAAAATTTCCGTTTGCCACAATCCCCAATGGAGCGAAAATTTGAAATTGCCGAAGCACGGTTTGAAATTTTGAACCAATAAAGGTGTTTTATATAATTAGGAGTTGTTTTTATTAAATTAATCTAAAATTTATGTAGATTTATGTTTTAAAACGACTTTTTTAGCGTTTAACCAACTTAATTATGAAAATTATCCACCTATTTCTAAACAGTTCTGTATTATGTTTCGATATATGCAAAAAAAGAAGTGTAAGGTTTTTCTTCTTTATACTACTTTTTCCAATGTTATTAAGCGCCCAAGACTGGCAATGGATAAAACGCGGTGGTTCTACCAGTACTATTAGTACTACCTCCTATCGCCAAGAAGAAGTATATGATATGCATACCGATAGCGAACAAAATGTGTATATAATATCTTCTGTAGGTTGGTGGAGCATCAATATTGATGGTAACCCAAAAGAATATTATGGTAATACTGCTTTTGAAAATCCCAACTATGCCCTTACCAGTTTTAGCTGTGACGGCACTTACCGCTGGTCCAAAATAATTGGTGGGGGGGGGCAGTCGCAAAACCCGCCTTATTTTCAAGTAGGTTCAAATGACAATATATATGTAGCGGGCAAATTTGGCAGCTGTAACGGTATGGATAGTTACCCCCCCCGCATAGAAGACGACATAATCTTGCCCCAAAGCCAAAGCAGCTGCCAAACTTTGTTTTTGGTAAAATTTGATACAGACGGTAATTTACTATGGCTTAAACAGCCCCAAGAGCCCGGGCATCAAACCGATGTACTTTCCAATACTCTTTCTCGTGATTTTACCTCGGATGAAGCTGGTAATTTATATTGGGCAGTATTTATACCGCCAGGCATTTATGCCAATGGTGCATTTGTCAACACACAAGAAGGAGTTAATTATTTTATTTTAAAATACAATACGGCAGGCGACTTTTTGGAAGCTATACCCATTGATATTACGGTGGAACTTTATGGAGTATCAAATCTCAAATTTTACCGTAACCCATACAACGGAAATTTTTATTTTACCAGCCGTCTTGACCCTACCCAAGAAAATGCGACCGTGGGGGGGCAGCCGGTCAACCATTCCTTTTTTTTGGCCTCTTTTGATGAACAGGGAAATTTCTTGTGGAAACGTGAAAATACCTCCACTACTTATGCTTTTTCCATACAAGTTTATAATTTGGCTTTTGACAGTTCCAACAATATCTACCTAGGGGGCAAACTTACCGGCTTTGAGTACCAAGATAGTTTCTTGGGATTTTATGTAGATGGAGATATCAGTCCGAGTTATGTTATGAAAACAGACCCCACAGCAGAAAATTTGCTTTGGGCTTCCCATAGTAATGGGCTTGGTGCCCCACCGGCAATTAATAGTAATGGTAATGGAAAAAATGATGGTGCAATTATAGTTGCTAACGATGAGGTTATTTTTACCGGAGGTGGCAGAGGCCAAGGCTACACCTGGGCAGGACAAACATTAGATATAAATCTTCATGCATTTGATGTTGTTTTTGCTCGGTTTGATGTGACAACTGGTAATTGTTTAGAGCTTACACATATTCCCAGTAATGACAATAATAGTGAAGGCGGCACTGCCCTAGCCGTAGATGCCGCAGGGGATTATTTGGTAGGCGGTGGTTTTAGTTATAATTTAATAGATGCCGCTGGCAATGAGGTTTATAACGTTGGCGGACAAAGTGATTTTTTTGTTGCCAAATATGCCACCCAAGACTGTAATACGCCCGTGGCAAGTGTAGAAGGTTTTGGGTACGACCTTATTAAAGCCTACCCCAACCCCACCAAAAGCAGTTTAAGTATAGAAGTACAACAACCTACCCGTTACCAGCTTTTTACCCTAAACGGACAGCTCTTGGCAAAAGGCAAGCTCAACAAAACCCAAAATAACATTTCTTTAGAAAATTTATCCAGCGGTTTGTATTTATTGGAATTGCAAACTAAAGACGGCAAAAAACAAACCCTAAAAGTGGTAAAAGAATAGGCTTAGTCGTGGTAGGGATTAGGTGGTAAGAATTAGGTAGTAGGAATTAAATACAGCTTACAGCATAAAGCGTAGAGCCTATAGCGTAAAACTTACAGCTAAAAAAACTAATACGCTACTTTCAGGTAAAAAAGATACAAAGCTACTTGCGGTAAAGCGCCAACCAAAATACCAACCAATAATTGGGTATTGGTATGCGCTTTTGCATGTAAACGGGAAGCTGCGGTCCAGCCTAAAGCAAAAATGAGTAAGGCCAACCAATAGCCTAAATTGGTGGAATAGAGCAAACTTAAATTGATGATAAATAATAAAAGTCCGCTTATGCCAATCATATGCAAGCTTAATTTATAACCAATTATCGAAAGGAAAAGTGCAGCGCAACACGCATATAAAATACCGCTAAAAAAATAGAACAACTCCGGAAAAACCTCGCTATCTACTATAAAATTATTGGTGGTTAAAATCAGTAACGAAAAAAACAATAGGGGTAAACGTCTTTCCTTTACTTTTTCTATCTCTAAGCTTTTTATAAGTCCTAAGTTTTTCAGTAATAAGAAAAAAACTATGGGTATAAATACGGTAAGAATACTAATGGCAAGAATTTTTGCTTTAACCAAAGAAACCGGAAAAAACCGCGGACTTAAATAAAAGTAGAAAATACAGCCAACAATTGGCATCCAAAGCGGATGAAATAAATAGGAACCGAGCTTTAAGAAAAACCGCATCTTAGATTTCTTTGCGTAAACGTGCCACAGGAATATCTAACTGCTCGCGGTATTTGGCAACCGTTCGGCGGGCAATTGGGTAACCTTTATCTTTTAAAACCTTAGCCAGTTTTTCATCGGTTAGGGGCTTTTTCTTGTCTTCTTCGTCTACGCTTATTTCCAGAATCTTTTTAATCTCGCGGGTAGAAACATCTTCTCCCTGATCGTTTTTCATCGACTCTGAAAAGAATTCTTTAATCAGTTTTGTACCGTAAGGCGTATCTACATATTTACTGTTGGCAACGCGCGATACGGTAGAAACATCCATATCTATTTCTTCTGCAATGTCTTTTAAAATCATAGGTTTTAAGTCGCGCTCATCGCCACTTAAAAAATATTCTTTTTGGTGCTCTATAATCGCGCTCATCGTTACAAATAAGGTCTCTTGGCGTTGCCGTATTGCCTCAATAAACCATTTTGCGGCATCTAATTTTTGTTTGATAAACATTACCGCATTTTTCTGCTCTTTGGTTTTTTTCTTGCTTTCTTTATAGCCTTTTAGCATATTGTTGTATTGGCGCGAAACGTGCATTTGCGGTGCGTTTCTTCCGTTTAGGGAAAGTTCTAATTCACCATCTTTAATCTTTATGGTAAAATCTGGCACCACGTGTTCTACAATTCTTGTATGACTACTATAAGAGCCTCCCGGTTTCGGGTTTAAATGTGCTATTTCTTCTATAGCTGCCCGCAACTCGTCTTCAGAAATATTGAATTTATGCAGTAGTTTTTTGTAATGTTTTTTACTGAAAGGGTCAAAAGCATCGGTCAAAATTTCGATAGCCAAATCTACAGCTGCGGTAATTTTTTTTCGCTTTAGCTGAATAAGCAAACATTCTTGTAAAGAACGCGCAGCAACGCCTGCCGGATCTAATTTTTGTACCAGGCCCAAAATACGTTCTACGGTTTCTTCGTCTGTATATATGTTTTGCGTAAAAGCCAAATCGTCTACAATATCTGCTACTTCGCGTCTTATATACCCGCTTTCGTCAACGCTGCCAACTAAAAACTCTGCAATTTTGCGCTCTTCTTCTTCCAGACGAAAGGTTTGCAATTGTGTTTTTAAATATTGCGCAAAAGAAGTTCCGGAAGCATACGGCACTTTTTTATCGTCGTCATCGTCTTTGCTGTAATTATTGGCTTGTAAACGATAACTTGGTATCTCATCATCGCTTAAATATTCGTCTACATCAATTTCTGTTTCGATTACTTCGTGCTCGTCTTCGCTGCCTTCGTTTTTAAACTCTTCGTCAAATTCTGCCTCTTCATTTTTTTCTTTTCCGCTGTCTAAAGCCGGATTGTCTTCCAATTCTTGCTTAACGCGTTGTTCAAACGCTTGCGTGGGTAATTGTATCAACTTCATCAGCTGTATTTGCTGTGGTGATAGCTTTTGCGAGAGCTTAAAATTTAATTGCTGTTTGAGCATAATGATTTATCTAAAAGGCTTCTTACAAAAATAACAAAATTGGTATGACAATTGCTACCAAAATTTTGTTAAGCTTCGGAAAAGATAAGATAAGAAGAAAAATCTATTTTCTTTCTATAAACTTTTTAAAAGACTTTAGAATTTCGTAATCAAATTACTTTTAAGGGGTTGAAGAGGCAAGGGGTTAAAACCCCTTGTAGTAGGATTTTCGCATAGTTTAACGGGAATAGATATTAACCAAACTTAGTTAAAACCCCTTGTTATGTTTTTTACTGTTTCTATTTTTCTTCCATAAACTTTTGAAATGCTTTAGGGATTTCTGCTGTAAAGTTTAGTTTTTCTTTGGTGATAAAATGTTTGAATTTTAAAGAATGCGCGGTAAGCAAAATGCCTTTTACCGTTTCTGTAGAGCCGTATTCTTTATCGCCAACAATAGGAAAATTGTTGGTAGATAGGTGAATGCGCAATTGGTGCGTCCTGCCACTTTCCGGAAATAATTCTACCAAGGCATATTCTTTTTCTGCTTTACGGAAGTTTTTTAGGCGAGTAAATTCCGTAAAGGCATTTTTATTTTCAATGGTATTATCAAAACTACCTTTTTTCGGTATTTCTCCCGAAACAATTGCCAAATAGCTTTTTTCTACCGTGCGATTTTCGAAAGCCAAGCTTAAATGGGTTTTGGCGTTTTGGGTTTTGGCAATTAGTAGAAGTCCGCTGGTAGGATTATCTAACCTATGTACGGCAGTTGGGTAAGGGAGGGCGTCTTTTTGCGTGGAAGTTTTTAAATTATACGCCAAGGCATTTTCTATAGTTTTAAAATAATTGCCATTGGTTGGGTAGCCGGCCGGTTTATGAATTACCGCCAAAAAATCGTCTTCAAAAACTACCGGTAATCTTAATTTAAAAATTTTCTTTTGCTTAATTTCTTCCGCCAAGAGCTCTAAAATCTGCCCTTCTTGTATCCAATCTCCGGTGTTTGCCGCTTTTCCGTTAAGTAAAATACGTTCTTTTTTAATGGCTTTTTTTACCGAAGAACGCGTGGGTAAGCTATCAAAAACTTTAGAAGCATATTCCTGCAAACGTATTTTTTCAACGTCTGCAGGAACTATATGTTTTTCTATGCTGAACAAAGTCTAAAATTCGGCATTTTTTGGGGTTCTTGGGAAAGGAATCACATCGCGAATATTGCTCATTCCGGTTGCAAATAAAACCAAACGCTCAAAACCTAAACCAAAACCGCTGTGTACGCAAGTACCAAATTTGCGGGTGTCTAAGTACCACCACAATTCTTTTTCGTCTACATCTAACTCTTTCATTTTGGCTTGCAAGACATCCAAACGCTCTTCTCTTTGCGAGCCGCCAACCATTTCGCCAATACCGGGAAATAAAACATCCATAGCGCGTACGGTTTTGCCGTCTTCGTTAAGACGCATATAAAAGGCTTTGATGTCTGCCGGATAATCAAATAAAATTACGGGACATTTAAAGTGCTTTTCTACCAAATAGCGTTCGTGCTCGCTTTGTAAATCTGCTCCCCAATCTTCAATTACATAATCAAATTTCTTTTTCTTGTTGGGTTTAGAATTGCGTAAAATTTCGATAGCCTCGGTATAACTCACGCGTTTAAAATTGTTTTCTGTAATAAAACGCAATTTCTCGCGCAATTGCATAGGAGCGCGGTCTTTTTCTGGCTTGCTTTTATCTTCTTGGATTAACCTATTTTCTAAAAACTCTAAATCGTTGTCACAGTTTTCTAATACGTAGTTTAAAATGTATTTTATAAATTCTTCGGCTAAATCCATATTGCCATCCAAATCGCAAAAAGCCATTTCGGGTTCTATCATCCAGAATTCTGCCAAGTGGCGCGAGGTGTTGGAGTTTTCTGCTCTAAAAGTTGGTCCAAAGGTGTAAACTTGTCCTAAACCCATGGCGTAAGCCTCGGCTTCTAACTGGCCGCTAACGGTAAGATTGGTTTCCTTGCCAAAGAAATCTTGTTTAAAATCTATTTTGCCGTCTTCGGTTTTTGGTAAATCTTCTAAATTGAAATTGGTAACCTTAAACATTTCGCCGGCGCCTTCTGCATCGCTACCGGTAATAATGGGCGTGTTTACGTAGTAAAAACCTTTTTGGTTAAAATATTGGTGCACCGCATACGAAAGTTTGGAACGCACCCGCATAATTGCTCCAAAAGTATTGGTGCGAACGCGTAAATGCGCTTGCTCGCGCAGTTTTTCTAAACTGTGGCGTTTGGGTTGTAAGATGGTTTTTTTAACTTCATCCGGATTGGCTTCGCCCAAAATTTCTATTTCTTTTACATCTATCTCTACGCGCTGGCCTTTGCCTTCGCTTTCTTTTAGCTCTCCTTTTACAGCTATGGCGGCGCCAATATTTATGCGTTTTAAAACTTCTTCCGGGGTATTATCAAAATCTACCACGCATTGCAAATTATGTAAGGTAGAGCCATCGTTTAACGCGATAAAGCGATTACTGCGAAATGCGCGTACCCAACCTTTTACGGTATATTCTTGTAACAAATGCTCGGTTTGCAATAAGTCTGCAATCTTGGTATCTCTCATGCTTTCAAATTTTAATAAGCCACAAATATAGTTGTTTGGGCAAAGCTTATAAAATAACCGACCTAAAATTAGGGCAAAATCTGGTTATGGGATTTTAAGTTAATTATAAAATTAAAAATGAAGGCTTTAACGGGATAGGAATTCTTGTATAAAATTAAGCTTTTCGGTAAGCTACGACTTGCTTTTGTCTTTTTTAAGAACGGGTTGCTAATTTATTTTTTATGGAAAAGTCACGTATTATTCCACGCAAAGAGCGCAAAGGAAAAAACGCAAAGCAGCGCAGAAGTATTCTTGCTATAAATTCATGTCTTTGCTTGTTTTGTGATTGCGTGAATTCGTTGCGAGGAACATCTTTATGCTTTAAAGGTAAGTTTTCTACAGAAAAATAAGTAAAGCGTATTTACAAAGAGAAATTATTATTCTAACCTATATTTTACCGAAAAATGTGGGTAGTTGATAAAGTCTTTAAAAACTACGCCGCCTTCAAAATCTTCTTTCCCTGAAAAGTTTGGTAACGAAGAATGGTAACTCAGCACATCTTTAAACACTACTAAAAATAACCATTGTTTAGAGGCGGCCAAGCTAACGCCCACGTCTAGATACGATTTAAAATACGAATTATCACCGCTTAGTTGCAAGTTGCTATTTTCTTCTTTTGTTTTAAAATAGTTATAATTTCCTCCGATTTCCGTAAAGATATGTACTTGTTCAATTATTGGTAAATGGTAAGCTGCTTGCAGACCAATTTTATAATTTTGCGATGCGCTGCTAAAATTGGCGCTGTCTTCTTCAAAATAGGCATAGCCAAAACCCAGTTGGGCGCCAACCAAAAAATTATCGAAGAGGGCATAATCTATTTGCGGAACGATTTCTGCCTTTACGGAATTATTGATTTCTTGACCTAAATAAGTGGCTTCGTTAAGGCGCGCGAGTTCATTATCATAAAAAGTGAGACCTGCTTTTGCGCCAACCCAAATACTGTTTTTAGGAATATAGGAAGTATTGTTAGCGTTTTGTGCCAAAATGCTTACAACGGGAAACAACCCGGCAAGGAGAAAAAATAGAAGTTTGCGGTGTATCATACAATTTAAAAAATGGCATTATCCCAAATATCGGGAATATTATGGAGTTCTTCCAAATCCATAGAAACAATTATAAAATTGATGTTGTATTTTTCTTTTAAGTCTTTTACACGGTTGAGTTCCGGTTGCATAAAAGCTCCTACTTTTTTGCTGTATAAAACGAACGAAACAATTTCATCTTCCGGAAAAGTATAGTTTTCTTTAGTTTTAATTGACTTTAAGACCAAGTCATCGTACGTTTTTTCGCCTTTTAAAAAATCTTCTATTTCTTCTTTAGATATAGATTTATCGGCTCCGCAAGTATTTAATGGCACGGTAGCGCCATTTTTATTAGTTACCATAATTTTATCTATAGAAGTAGATTGGTTTCCTTTTACAAAAGACACTATAGAAGCCTGTATGTTTTGTAAAAAAGTACTATCAGATTCCGTTGAAACGTAATAAAAATGCTTCTTGTCTATTTTTGTAGCTTTAGAAAGGCTATCTAAGTAAACTTCTGAAGAAGGTCTCTTTTCGGAAGTTTTACTTGGGTTTTTAAATTCTATGCTTATACAAGAACTGCAAAAAACCACGATGCAGATCAAGCATAGGTTGTAAAATTTATTCATAATTTTTTTTAATCACTTAGTAAATTACGAAAATTATCTATAAAGGTAGAATTAGCTTGAGCTAAAAATTTATTCGTGATTTTTCTTAATTTAAGAAAGTTGAAGATAGCAAGACAAATCTTACGCAGCCTTAGTTTAAATTAACAGCATGCGTACGGCCTTTTAACTTGCGTTTATTAAAGGCTGTAACCCGGAGTTGATCTTGTTTGCTTAGAATTACGTAAACAACAACGGGAAGGCCAAAAGCAAAATATACCAAATCGTTTTCTGTAAAAAACCAAAAATAAAGGCTGATGAATAGTGTTGCCGTGAAAGTAATTCCGGTGAGCAAAACAGGTGTTTTTGACTCTTTGGCATATAATTCATCTACGTGAAATTGCCTATTAGAGCCACAATTCTTGCAATTAATTTTTTTTGTTTCGCCATCGCGCATTGCAAACTCTACCCGGGTCGTGGCTTCTGTACGATAACTTATTTCAGCTTTACAACTTTTGCAATTTCCGTAAATTTTCATTTTATATATTATCTAATTACTGCTTTCCTTATAACAATTAGTATACGATTCTTAATCAGACCTAACTTTATAAAGCATTAATTTGTTTTTAAGCACAGTTCATTTTGAAGAAATGAATTTTGCTTTTTTATAGAAATTAAATTGGTAATTATTCCTTATTATCCGCAATCTCTTCTTCCTCATCGTCTATAATTTTAAGATGAGGTTCTTTTAAAGTTTCTTTGTTGGCGATGCTTTTTTCCAACGAAAGTAGAAGAGAAGGTAAAAGCAATAAATTAGATAGCATAGCAAAAAGCAAGGTGGTAGAAACCAGGCCGCCCAAAGCAACTGTGCCGCCAAAGCTACTTATCATAAATACCGAAAAGCCAAAAAACAAGACAATAGAAGTATAAAACATACTCACCGAAGTTTCGCGTAAAGCGGCAAAAACAGATTTTTTAATCTTCCAGTTATTCTGTTTAAGCTCCTGCCGGTATTTTGCCAAAAAGTGAATGGTATCATCTACAGATATCCCAAAAGCAATACTAAACACCAAAATGGTAGAAGGTTTTATCGGGATGCCAATAAAGCCCATCATTCCGGCGGTAATTAGAAGTGGTAAGAGGTTTGGAATAAGCGAAATTATTATCATTTTAAACGACCGGAACATCCAGGCCATAAAAAGTGCAATTAACAAAATGGCAAGCGAAAGCGATATAATAAGGTTTTTGATTAAATATTTGGTTCCTTTTTGAAAAACCAAGGCTTTCCCGGTCATTTTTACATCGTAACGCTCCGGCGGAAAAATCTTGTTTATTTTAGGCCATAAATTGGCTTCAATGCGCTCCATTTCATCCGTGCCAACGTCTTTCATAAAAACGGTCATCCGTGCGAATTGGCCGGTACTGTCTACATAAGCATCTAATATATTACCTTCGCCTTCTAAAGTTTTTAGGTACGGAAAGATAAAATTACGCTCTTGCCGGGTAGGGAGCTGGTAGTATTTTGGCTTGCCGTTATAATAGGCTTGCTTACTGTATTTTACCAAATTTAAAACCGAAACAGATTTAGAAAGCTCCGGAATATCTACCATAAGCTCGTCTAATTTTTGCATCTTTTTTAAAGTAGAAAGTTTTAAAACGCCTTGTTTGCGGTTGGTGTTAATTAAAAACTCCATTGGCATAATGCCATCAAATTCTTCTTCAAAAAACTCAATATCTTTAAAAAATTGCGCTTCTTTTGGCATATCTTCCAACAAACTGCCGGAAACTTTTATGGTATAAATGCCAATTATACTGGCTACCAGAGCTATAATTGACACAATATAAATACTTATACGACGGTTTTTTACCATCCCGGTAATCCAGTTTACAAAACCTTCTAACCAGGTTTTGCCCAAATGCTTTAAATGCCGCTCTTTTGGTAAGGCCAGATAACTGTAGATTATGGGGATAATAAGCAAACTCAATATAAAAATGGCCAGAATGTTTATAGATGCCACAATACCAAATTCTTTAAGAAGCGTACTTTCGGTTAAAATAAAAGTAGCAAAACCCGAAGCGGTAGTTACGTTGGTCATTAAAGTAGCATTACCAACTTTGGTAATAACGCGCTGCAACGATTTGGCTTGGTTCCCGTGGTTCTTAATTTCCTGCTGGTATTTATTGATAAGAAAAATACAATTGGGAATACCAATTACAATAATAAGTGGCGGAATTATAGCAGTTAAAACCGTGATTTCGTAATGCAACAAACCTAAAATTCCAAACGCCCACATTACTCCAATAATTACGGTAAGCATAGAAATTAAGGTTGCCCGGATAGAGCGAAAAAAGAAAAAGAAAATAAGGCTGGTAACCAAAAGTGCTCCGCCAACAAACCACTGTATTTCGTCTATAATGTTTTGCGAATTAAGCGTGCGAATGTAGGGCATTCCGGACACGCGAATATCCATTCTGGTTTCTGTTTCAAAATTTTCTATTAGCGGTACCAAATCGTTTAGAACAAAGATCTTTCGTTCTTTAGAATTGACTACTTCTTTATCCATATACACCGCGGTTTGCACGGTGTTAGAATGTTTGCTGTAAACCAAACCTTCGTAAAAAGGCAATTTTTCAAACAGCTCGTTTTTATAGTCGGCAATGGTATCTTTAGAAGAAATACCGGAATCTATGAGCGGTACCAACTCAAACCTGTTGGGATTACTGAATTTTTTTAACTTTTTTAAATTGCCAATGCCAATGGTATATTCTACCGCAGAAAAAGAATCTAATTTTGTGGCTAACTTATTCCAAGCTTGAAAGTTTTTTGGCGTAAATAGAGCAGAATCGTTGGTGGCAATAACGATGAGGTTGCCTTCTTCTCCAAATTTATCTAAAAATTTTTGGTATTCTTGGTTTACCGGATGGTCGTCCGGCAGCAAGTTGGCTTCGGTGTAAGAGAAGCGCATATTTTTCCATTGCATTGCCAAAAAAACAGTCATTCCCAAAACCAGTAATAAAATAATTACCCGGTTTCTTAAAATAGTTCTGGCTACAATGTTCCAAAATCCGAAGCTGAATAGTTTAAACATAGCTTAAAATTAGCGGTTGCAAAGGTATAAAATGCTTGTTAATTAAAGCTTAAAAACGCTAATTAAAGCTTAAAATAAAAAGTAAACTTAAACGAAAGGTTGTCGTCCCACTGGGGTAAATGATAAGCACCATAGCGGTAAGCAAAGCTTAAACCAAATCCGTAAAGTATTTTATTAATTTCAAAACCAGACTCAGAGTAGCCGTGTTCTAAGGTGTTGAAGTTTAGTCCGTAATGTTTATCTACATCGCTCATATTGCCAATGGCGTGTCTGCTAATCAATACCACTTGCGGCTTGCTGTATTTACCGAAATCAAATTCCCTAAAAAAATGTTTCACCTGTAAGCTAGCCAAACGATCGCTAAAAAATTCGCTAAAAAACATGGTTTCAAAAGTTCTTCGTCCTGCTACTGAAAACCTGTTTAAAACTGTTTCTTTATTAGGATTATTGGGAAAAGCGTGAAAACTATGCGTAAGCGGAACCTCGCCGGTTACATAATCTCCTTCTAAAATAAACTCGGTGTTGTTTTGGGTAATCCGATTGATGGTATAATTTATTTTGGCGCCCAATTTGGTAAAGCTGTAATCGCCATCTAAGACATTGCTAAAAGCTTGCGTGGCTTGGAAAGAGATTTGTGGGTAGCCAACTTCCAGCTCTATCGTTTTATCCGGTGCTTTTAAATAGGTGCTAAAAGGCGACCATCTTAACGATACGGTAGCTTCTGAAAGCGTATAATCTTTGTAAAATTTGCCTTCATGCTCGTAGCGGTATGAGCCGGTTTGGGTAATATCGCTTTTAGAAATTTTCCACTCACTCATTAAATTGGGAGAAAAACGGTGCTGCAATGCGGCGCGCCATTGTTTGTATTTGTAGTAAAAATTAATGTTTACCAAACGCGGCTCAAAAAGCGAATATACGCGGGCATCTGTAAGGTAAAAATAAGAGCCAACTTCGTTAACATCGTCTGTGTAATTTAGGTTTAGCCAAGTGTTTTTTTCTTTGTTAAGTCTAATTCCGCCGCCAAGGCTATACTTAATTGCCCCATCTTTAAAACCGTAAACGCCATAGCCCTCTAATCTAAACTTTTCGGAAAGCTTTGCGTTTGTTTTTCCGCCAAAACCAAGACGTAAACCTTCGTAATCGTTGTATTTTATGAGGGTGCGTAAGTCTACATCAAAAAAACCAATGGGAAAATAACCAATATTAAAGTTTTGAATAATATCTATCTTTCTGGCAATATTCTCTTTTTTTATAATGCTATCTACTTTTTTAAAAGTGGCTTTGTCTCTTGCGGTAAAAGGCAAACTTCTGTTTTCTTGCCAATAAGCTGCAGGTTTTTTAGCAGCATTTGGTACTATAGAAACGGCGCTTTTATTTTTAGGAATGTCTAATTGCGGGTTAAATTGTATGTTTTGATTAGTGCTAACCGATTGTAAAAAAAGGTTTTGTGTTGTTTTTTTTCTTTCGGGAAGGCTTCCTAAAGAAATATTTCCGCCAAAGATGGAAACTTTTTTACCACTTGTACCGGGTTTTAGGGTTAGCGTATTCTTTACGGGAAACCAAATGTCTTCTTCCGGAAAGTATTTAAAATCTTGTTGCGCTTTAATATCTACTTCTCCAACCAATTGCCCCACAGCTTTTTGCAATCCGAAGTTTAAGGTATCTATATATAAAACGCCTTCTAGACCGGCAACTGCTTTTTGCCGCTTGGGCTGAAAGTAAACCAAATAAGCAGGACGTTTGGTTTGGGTAGTGTCTAAAATTTTGTAGCGGTAATTCCTAAAGGAGTTTTTGGTTAAAGGGCCGGCATAATCTGTTCCAAAAACGGTATAATCTTTTTCGTACCAAGATTCCGATTGTATTTTTAGGCTTAACAATTCGTACACAGGACTTTCAAAACCTGCCGTTCTGGTTGCTTTTATTGTTTTTTTTAAACCTTTTTTTTGAGTAAATTTATAAACACTTACTTGCTCTGATAAGTAGGAGCGTCCTTGATTAAAAATGGTTTGTACTTCTGTATTGGTGGTGTCTACTCGTAAAGTTAATAGGCTATCTTCGTCGTCTATAATAGTTTTGCTGTAGTTTTTATAGCTATAGGCATCAAATCTTTCTCTACTATTGTTTTGGGATTTTCTGGCAATAACTTTTGCAATAATTTCTTCGGCAAGTTTGCGGGTTGGGGTAAGAACAATATTTTGCAAAGCTTCACGCTTGGGCGATAAGTTTACCAATAGCTCTTTTTTATCTTTTATTGTAATGGTTTTATTTTGAAAACCGAGATAACTTACAATTATTTTAGAAACCGAATCTGCTACTTTTAAAGTAAATGTGCCATCAACATTGGTAAGACTTGGCGTAAGCGAATGTTGGGTATAAACATTGGCATACGGAAGCGGTTTTTGCGTGTTGGCGTTTAGTACCTTTCCGCTAATTTGCCGGTGTTGACTTACCATAAATAATGGCAGTAGAAACAAACCTATTCCGATAAGGAAACGCAGCATTTATTTATTTTTTAAGTTATCGAAAAATATAAAAAAAAGCGACACTAAGGTCGCTTTAAGTCTTAAATTAGGAATAAAGTCAATTATACCGTCATAATCTCTTTTTCTTTATTCTCTAAGATGTTATCTATTTTTTTGATGTATTTATCGGTAAGTTCTTGTATTTCATTTTCGGCACTTCGCAGTTCATCTTCAGAAATATCTAATTTCTTAAGATCATTATTGGCAGCTTTTCTGTCGTTTCTAACACCAATTTTGGCCTCTTCGCCTACTGCTTTTGCCTGTTTAGCTAGTTCTTTACGGCGTTCTTCGGTAAGTGGCGGCACGCTAATAATTACCATATCGCCATTGTTGGAAGGGTTAAAACCTAAATTGGCTATTTGAATACCTTTTTCAATTTCTTGAATCATAGATTTTTCAAAAGGGGTAACTGTAATAGTCCTGGCATCTGGAGCGTGCACGTTACCAACTTGATTTAAGGGTGTTTGCGAGCCATAATAATCTACCATTACGCTGCTAAGCATAGTAGGGCTGGCTTTGCCGGCACGTATATTAAGCAATTGTTTTTCTAAATGCTTAATGGCCATTTGCATAGACTCTTCTGTACTTTCTATTATAAAATTAACATCTTCCATCTTGTAAATTTATTTTAGGTCTTTTTTGTTATAATTAGGTTTAAAGATTTACTTTGGTGCCTACATTTTCTCCCGAAACTACTTTTAGCAGATTGCCGGGTTTATTCATATCAAAAACTATAATGGGCAATTCATTTTCTTGGCTTAGGGTAAAAGCAGTGGTATCCATAACTTTTAAACCTTTTCGTAATACATCGTCAAAAGTGATAAAATCAAATTTGGTTGCTTCGCGATTTTTTTCCGGATCGGAGGTGTAAATGCCGTCTACCCGGGTTCCTTTTAAAATAACATCGGCATTAATTTCTATTGCTCGCAAAACCGCTGCCGAATCTGTGGTAAAATAAGGATTTCCTGTGCCACCACCAAAAATTACTACGCGACCTTTATCTAAATGGCGCATAGCTTTACGTCTAATAAAAGGTTCTGCAACTTCGTTTATTTTTACAGCAGATTGCAATCTTGTTGGTACATCTGCATCTTCGCAAGCGCTTTGTAAAGCCAAACCATTTATTACGGTGGCCAGCATACCCATATGGTCTGCTTGCACACGATCCATACCTTTACTGGCACCGGCTACGCCTCTAAAAATATTTCCGCCGCCAATTACTATGGCAACTTCAATACCTTTATCGGTTACGCTTTTAATTTCTTGGGCGTAATCTGCCAAGCGCTCGGGGTCAATTCCGTACTGGCGTTTTCCCATTAAAGCTTCGCCGGAGAGTTTTAAAAGAATTCGTTTATATTGCATAGGTTGTGTTGATAAGTTTTGCAAATATAGTGATAATCTTTTTGCGCAAAAGCATTGCATAAAAAAACCACTTTATCAAGATAGATAAAGTGGTTTTTTCTAGAATTTTAATAAAAATTTTAGCCTAAAGCTACACGCTCGAAACCTACAACTTTTACGTCTTTTCCTAAAGATTGTACGTGTTCTTGCACGGTAGTTTTACTGTCTTTAATAGATACTTGGTTTACCAAAGTATTGTCTTTATAAAAACGTTTTATTTTACCTTGAGCAATTTTATCTAACATTTCTTCTGGTTTGCCTTCTTTGCGCAACGTTTCTTTTGCTATTTCTATTTCTTTATCTACAACGTCTTGTGGTACGCCGTCTTCGTTTAAAGCAATAGGATTCATAGCAGCAGCTTGCATAGAAACGTCTTTTGCAACATCTTCTGCGCCATCAACCGCTTTAGACAAGCCGGTTAATACAGCAATTTTGTTACCGGCGTGAATGTAAGAACCTACAAATGGAGCTTCTAAAGTTTTAAAAGCACCAATTTCTATTTTCTCACCAATAACTCCGGTTTGCTCGGTAAGTTTTTCTTCTACGCTAAGACCTTTAAAATCTGCGTTTAAGAATTCTTCTTTAGAATTGTAATCTAAAGCCAAGCCAGCAAAATCGTTAGCCAATTGTATAAAGTCTTCATTTTTAGCAACAAAGTCTGTTTCGCAATTTAAAGAGATAATTACTCCGCGGGTTTTGTCATCGTTTACTTTTGCAATAGCAGCTCCTTCAGAAGATTCTCTGTCGGCGCGCTTAGCAGCAATTTTCTGACCTTTTTTACGAAGCACTTCAATTGCTTTATCATAATCACCATCTGCCTCTACAAGAGCTTTTTTACAGTCCATCATTCCGGCACCGGTGGTTTTTCTTAATTTATTTACTTCAGCAGCAGTTATCTTAGCCATATTTTTTGTGTTTTATAGTTTGAAAAAATAAGTCGTTTGTTAAAAACTTAGTTTACAAAACGACTTATCCCATAAAAGATTTTATTTTTTGTCTTCTTTTTTGTCTGACAAAGCTTTGTCTAAGGTTTCTTGTTTAGACTCTAATTTCACGTCTTCCTTAGCCTCTTTCATTGCTTTTTTGTCTTCTTTATCTGTAGAAGGCGCTTCTGCTTTTGGCTGTTTGGCTTTGGCAGCTTTTTTAGTAGCTTCTTCTTTTTTGGCAGCTTCTTTCTTTGCTTCTTTTTCTGCTTTGCGGTCAGATAAACCGTCTACAATAGCATCAGAAACATAAGAAACCACTTTTTTGATAGATTTGGAAGCATCATCATTTGCTGGAATGGCATATTCTACCTCTCGCGGATCTGAGTTGGTATCTACCATTGCAAAAATAGGAATGTTTAATTTCTGTGCTTCCTTAATCGCAATATGTTCGCGGGTAATATCTACCACAAAAAGTGCGCCCGGTAAACGGGTCATATCTGTAATAGAGCCTAACTGCTTTTCTAATTTTGCGCGCAAACGGCTTACTTGCAAACGCTCTTTTTTAGAAAGAGAATTAAAGGTGCCGTCTTTTTTCATACGGTCTATAGAAGCCATCTTTTTAACCGCTTTTCTAATGGTTACAAAGTTGGTTAACATACCACCGGGCCAACGCTCGGTAATGTATGGCATGTTTGCTTTTTCTGCTTCTTCAGCAACAATTTCTTTTGCTTGTTTTTTGGTAGCAACAAATAAAATTTTTCTACCACTGGCTGCTATTTTGCTAAGCGCGTCTCCGGCTTCTTGCATTTTTGCAGCACTTTTGTATAGGTTTATGATGTGAATCCCATTACGCTCCATATAGATATAAGGTGCCATATTTGGGTTCCATCTTCTGGTAAGGTGACCAAAGTGTACACCTGCATCCAGTAAGTCTTTTACTTCTATGTTTTTTGCCATTTTTGTAATAGTTTACGTTCTGTTGAGATAGCAATAAACAAGTGGCTTACAAATTATTTGTAACGGCCTTGCCTATTTAGATGCTAAACTAACTCCCAAAATTTTGGCCTTTGGGATAACAACAAACTTTATTGTTAAAATTAAATACTTTTTGAAAAGCAAAAGCTTTCCAAAACCAATTAACGTTTTGAGAATTGGAATTTTTTACGGGCTTTCTTCTGACCGAATTTCTTACGCTCTACCATTCTTGGGTCACGCGTTAACAGACCTTCTGGCTTTAAAACACTACGATTTTCGGCATCTAGCTCACACATTGCTCTAGATAAAGCCAAACGTATTGCTTCTGCTTGCCCAGTAATTCCACCGCCAAATACATTTACCGAAACATCAAAATTCTCTTCGTTGCCGGTTAACATTAAAGCTTGGTTCACTTTGTACTGAAGTGTACCGGTGGTAAAATAATCTTTTAGGTCTTTGGTGTTTACGGTGATGTTTCCTTTACCTTCCGATAAGTAAACACGCGCAACAGCAGTTTTTCTACGACCTATTTTGTGAATTGTCTCCATTTACACCAGTTCGTTTAAATTAATACTTTTTGGTTTTTGCGCATCATACTTGTGCTCTCCGCCTACAAAAACCTTTAAATTGTTAAAAAGTGCCGATCCTAATTTGTTTTTAGGTAGCATTCCTTTAACCGCTTTCTCAACAACTCTTGTTGGATCTTTGTCAAATAATTCTTGCGCGGTTAAACGTCTTTGTCCCCCTGGGTAATTGGTGTAACGAATATATTCTTTCGCTTCCCATTTTTTACCGGTTAAGTTGACTTTCTCTGCATTAATGATTATTACATTGTCGCCGCAGTCAACGTGTGGGGTGAAATTTGGCTTGTGCTTACCTCTAATATACTTTGCAGCAATAGAAGCAAGGCGACCAAGCGATTGTCCGTCAGCATCCATTACAACCCACTCTTTATTTACAGTTTGGTTGTTGGCAGATACTGTTTTGTAACTTAATGTGTCCACACTAACTTTTTTTAATAATTAAACATTCCTTGCCCTTTCCCAATTTAGGGAAACGGGGTGCAAAAATACAATTATAAATTTATTTAGCAAGTAGCCTAAGCTATTATTTTAAAATAACCACTCAGTCACAAGTAGTTGAAAGTGAATACGCTTTATGCGATAAGCTGTAAGGCGAGAAAAGTTTTCTGTCCAATACGTCATTACTTTGAAAAAGGAGCCACGAACTACGATAAAAAAGAATCAAGACAAAAAAGAACCACGAACCACGACGAAAGAGAATCATGACAGAAGAAAGAAGAAATGGTACTAAAAAAGAACAACAAATAACGCTTTATGCACTACGCTTTAAGCTGTAAGCGGAATAAAAATAGTATAGTGTATAATGTATATTGAAGCTTTTCAAGGAGTTTAAGCAAAAAACACATTAATCTAAAATTAACCAATTAACAAATCACTACTACTCGATTACACGAATAAGCGATTACACGCCAAACAAAGAACGAGCAACGCTTTATGCCATAAGCTATAAGCTATAAGCGGAAAATATTATTAAAAGTAGGAATTGGGATTTAAAGAAAATCGAAAAACGCCCAGCAAATATCGCTAAATGCGAAACTCCCAACGCGAAACGAACACTTCTAAACCGAGAGATTCTGAATAAAATCTTTCCGTTGATCAGATTTTTTCAGAATGACAGTTTTTTTGATGGTTTTCTTAAATCAATTTCTACCATCTAATCTCAAATTAACCAATTAACAAATCACTACTACTCGATTACACGCCAAACAAAAAACGAGCAACGCTATATGCAATAAGCTATATGCGGAAAATATTATTAAAAGTAGGAATTGGTATTTGATGAACGACGTTCAACCAAAAACACCCAACGAAAAACGAAAAACAAACAACGCTTAGCGCAAGAACCCCATTCGTTTTACTTCTTTTTGTATTTCTGCAATATCTTCGGGGATGTTGTTTTCTAAAATCAACCAATTTACGTCTAAACCGTGGTTAATGGCAGTTTTCATCAGCAAATGTTCGCTGGCAATGGCCTTTCCTAATTCCGGTAAACTGTCTTCAAATTCTAAAAGTATATCTTCATGCATTTTTTGTAAAAGAACCAAAATCTTAAACGAACGCGCTATTACGTAAATACAGAATTTTTGTGCGTGGACCGGATGGGTCTTTTCGAATAATTCTTCCGCGTTTTTTATTACCGTAGTGAGCAGAAGTATTGTTAGCGAAATTTCCCCAAATTTATCTTTGGTAGTGCGCACGTGTTCGGCTATATCGCCACTTAAAAAACTGGTAAGCACTTTAAGCTGATTAAGCGATTTTGCTTCTTGTGCGATTTCCCGGCCTCGCTCTCGAATCTGTTCTTCTATAAGCTCGCGCCGGTCTTCCAAACTTTTATCGTCTAAAAGTTCAAAATATAACTGGTTTACTAAATTTTTATCCTTTTTCAGTAAACGTATAAGCAATTTATCTTTTTCCTTTTCAGATAAATGCAATACTGCTTCTTTAAATTCTTTACTGAATTTCATAAGCGTTTTTTTATCTTGTAAACTTAAAATAGTTATTTCCTGCTTGTTCTTTTCCCTAAAAAATACGAAAGCGTCGCAAAACCCAAGAAAACAATAATTTTTCCAAATAAATAAGCATAGCCATAGGTGGTTAATTGTTCTAAACCTTCTATAAAAATAAAAACGATGTTTACCAACAAAGCAATTGCAATTAATAAACAAGCATAAAATATAATCGTTTTCATCTGCCTAAATTTTTACTAAACCTAATACCCACCGCCTAAATCTAATGCGCTTCCAGCCAATCTTGCCCAACTCCAATTTCTACATCTAACGGAACTTCTAGTTTAAAAGCATTTTCCATTTCGGTTTTGATTAGGGCTTTTAATTCTTCCAACTCGTCTTTATGTACATCAAACACCAACTCATCGTGCACTTGCAGCAACATTTTAGATTTATAATTTTTATCTTTTAATTTCTTCTGAATGTTAATCATTGCCACCTTTATAATATCTGCCGCACTTCCTTGTATTGGCGCATTTACCGCGTTGCGTTCTGCTGCGCTTCGTACCACGTGGTTACGAGCGGTTATGTCTTTTAAATAACGTCTTCTTCCCATAACGGTAGAAACATAACCGTGCTCGCGGGCAAATTCTACTTGCTCGTGTATATAACTGCGCAATTTTGGATAAGTTTTATAGTAGGTGTCAATCAATTCTTTTGCTTCTGCGCGACTTAAATCGGTTTGGTTGCTTAGGCCAAAAGCAGAAACGCCGTAAATAATCCCAAAATTTACGGTTTTGGCATTGCTACGTTGGGCGCGGGTAACTTCTTCCATAGGAACATCAAAAACTTTGGCTGCGGTAGAAGCGTGAATATCTTCGCCGTTTTTAAAAGCTTTTATCATCGTGTCTTCCTTGCTTAAAGCAGCTATTATTCGTAATTCTATTTGCGAATAATCGGCGGCGAGCAAAACATAATTTTCGTCGCGTGGTACAAAAGCTTTACGGACTTGTCTGCCGCGCTCGGTACGAATTGGGATGTTTTGTAAATTAGGATTGTTAGAACTTAACCTGCCAGTTGCCGCTACGGTTTGCATATATTGGGTATGCACACGTCCGGTTTTTTCTTCTATTACTTCCGGCAAGGCATCTATATACGTATTTTTAAGTTTTACCAAACCGCGCCATTGCAAAACGTCTGCAACAATTTGATGTTCGCCGGCCAAGTCAGATAAAACTTCTTCTCCGGTAGAAAACTGACCGGTACGGGTTTTCTTGGGTTTTTCTACCAGCTGCATCTTCCCAAACAAAATCTCGCCCAGCTGTTTTGGCGAACCTATATTAAACTCTTCCTCGGCTTCTTGGTAAATGGTTTTTTCCAGTTCTGCAATGTCTGTGGTCAAAGCTTCTGAAAGTTGTTTTAGAAAATCGCGGTCTATACGAATGCCTTCCAATTCCATTTCTGCTAAAACGCGTAGTAAAGGAATTTCTATTTGGTTAAACAGTTTTTCATTATCGGCGTCTTTTAGTTCTTCCGTAAAGAATTGTTTTAATTGCAAGGTAATATCAGCATCTTCTACGGCATACTCGGTTTGTTTTTCTAGGGGGACGCTACGCATAGATTTTTGGTTTTTCCCCTTTTTGCCAATAAGCTTTTCTATAGAAAGCGGTTGGTAATTTAAATACGTTTCCGAAAGTACGTCCATATTATGGCGCATATCCGGATTGATGATATAATGCGCCAACATTGTATCAAATAACTTGCCTTTTACTTCTATGTTGTAATTGGCCAAAACCTTAATGTCGTATTTTAAATTCTGACCAACTTTTTCGATTGCTTCCGACTCAAAAAATGCACGGAATTGCTCTATTTTTTCTTGGGCTTCTTTTTGATCTTCCGGAAAACTCACATAATAACCCTTGCCGGTTTCCCAACTAAAGGCAATACCCACCAAACTTGCTTGGTTGGTATTTAGGCTAGTGGTTTCGGTATCAAAACAAACCGATTTTTGTTTCATCAAACGTTCTAAAAACAACTTGGTTGCCATTCCCGGTTCTACCTTTTGATACAAATGCGGCGTGTTTTCTAAATTTTTGTAACCTTGAAAATCTTCGGCATCCAAATCTCCTTTAGAAGTATCGTTTCCGAAAAGAGAAAATTGTCCGGCGCCGGCTACCTTTTCGTCTTTTTGCTTAGCTTTTGCGTTAGTAGTAGTAAGACCTTTATCTGATTCACTCCCTTCGTTAAACATTTTTACAAATTGATCTGTCAATCTTCTAAACTCCAATTCTTGAAAAATTTCCACTACTTTTTCTGCATCGGGTTTGGAAAGTTCATAATCTTCTTCGTTAAAAGTTACGTCACATTCCGTAAAGATAGTAGCGAGTTTTCTGGACAAGCGACCCAATTCTTCATTGGCAATTACCTTTTCTTTCATCTTGCCTTTTAGCTCGTCTATATTTTCGTACAGACCTTGCATGCCGCCATATTTTTTGATAAATTTTTTGGCGGTTTTATCGCCCACGCCGGGCAATCCCGGAATATTATCCGAGGCATCGCCCATCATTCCTAAATAATCTATAACCTGCTCCGGTTTTTCTACACCAAAGCGTTTTTGCACTTCCGGAATTCCCCAAACTTCAATACTATTTCCCATTCTTGCCGGGCGGTACATAAAAATATTTTCAGAAACCAACTGCGCAAAATCTTTATCTGGTGTTACCATAAAAACCTGGTAATTTTCTTTCTCGGCTTGTTTTGCCAAGGTGCCAATAATATCGTCTGCTTCCAGTCCCGAAAGTTCTACCACCGGAATGTGCATGGCTTTTAAAATGTCTTGAATTATTGGGATAGATTGTTTTATTACATCTGGCGTGGCGTCTCTGTTGGCTTTATACTCTGCAAAAAGCTCTGTGCGTTCTGCACTGCCATCTTTGTCAAAACAAACGGCCAAATGGTCTGGTTTTTCCCTTTTTATAACATCAAACAAAGAATTTACAAAACCCATTATGGCAGAAGTGTCCTGGCCTTTAGAATTTATAATCGGGTTTTTGATAAGGGCATAATAGCCTCTAAAAATTAAAGCATAAGCGTCTAATAAGAAAAGGCGTTTTTGATTGGCCATAACATTCGGGAATTTTAATATTGAAAGTCAAAATTACGGGTAATTTAAACAAAATAGAAAAAATGTGGCAATTCCTTTTTTAGTAATATGAACTATATGAAATTTAAATTTTTTAAATCCTTTTTCTTCAGTATAGCGAAGCTTTTCCGTAAAAAATTTTTGTCTTCCCAAATCTATTTGGGAATTGGCTTGATTTATCTTAAGCTTAAGCCAAAGGGTTTTCGCCTGTATCCGACGAGTAAAACGAGAGGAATACACAGCAAAGAAAATGAACAAAAGCTTCTTAGAATGCAAAATTTTTGTGTTTTAAGAATTTTTATGAAGTTCAAATCAAAAACTAATTCTTTCACACACGTTAAAATATTGAGAAAGTAAGTTTTAGGAACAAGTATTGCGTTAAATTTGCCGACTCAAAATTTTACTATGCGCTGGTTTATTTTTATAACGCTTTATTGTTTACTCACTTGGTACAGTTTTCAAGCCGTAAAAACCCTTACTAAAAATACGTATTTGCACTTTGGTTTTCTTGGGGTGGTAACTTTGGTGCTTTCTTATTTTTTATACTATTGGCTGCAACCTTCTTCGGGCAGTGCTTTTACGGGAAACAGAAGTTTGGCTTTTGGCTTTGTTCTGGCAGTTTTGGCTGCCGAAGTAGTGATTGTACTCTTTATGTTTGGCGAAGATATTTTGCGATTTCTTTATGCAGGGTATCAGAAAATATTTACAAAATCTGGTGCAGAAGCTTTGCCGTCCCGTAGAAATTTTGTGAGTACTTTGGCATTAGGAATTGCGGCAATACCATTTGCTTCTTTGCTTTACGGAATGTGGCGCGGCAAGTATAATTTTAAAGTTTTGGAGTACGAATTAACTTTTGATGATCTCCCCGAAGCTTTTGACGGCTACCGAATAACCCAGATTAGCGATGTACACAGCGGAAGTTTTGACAACCATAAGAAAATAGAATACGCTGTAGATTTGATTAACCAGCAACAAAGCGATGCCATATTTTTTACCGGAGATTTGGTAAACAACCGCGCAGACG
Source organism: Haloflavibacter putidus (assembly GCF_006546625.1). GTDB lineage: Bacteria > Bacteroidota > Bacteroidia > Flavobacteriales > Flavobacteriaceae > Mesonia > Mesonia putida. The sequence goes on along the minus strand of NZ_VIAR01000001.1, from coordinate 8,561 downwards.
AGATGAAAAGCTGGAAAAACCTCTTTAAAAATCTGGAAGCCAAAGATGGCGTTTTTTCTATTTTAGGAAACCACGATTATGGCGATTATGTAAAGTGGAATTCCACTAAGGAAAAAGAGGAAAACCTACAACAGCTAAAACACACCCAAAAAGAAATGGGCTGGGATTTACTTTTAAACGAGCATAGAATACTAGAACGCAACCAACAAAAAATAGCAATTGTTGGGGTAGAAAATTGGGGTACCGGCGGTTTTGTAAAACACGGCGATATAGATAAAGCCGGTCAAAATCTTTCTGATAAAGATTTTAAAATAGTGCTTAGTCACGACCCGTCTTATTGGGAAGAGCGCATTAGAGATCACCATAAAAATTACCAATTAACCTTAAGCGGTCATACACACGGCATGCAATTTGGCATTGAAATTCCCGGTTGGTTTAAATGGAGTCCGGCACAATTTAGATATAAACATTGGGCAGGTATTTATAAAGAAAAAAACAGGTTTATAAATGTTAACCGCGGTTTTGGTTTCTTAGCCTATCCGGGTAGAGTTGGTATGTGGCCAGAAATTAGTGTGTTAAAATTAAAGAAATCAGTAGTTTAACATTTATTTATACATTTAATCTGTATTTTTGTCTCTTAAACGGACAAAAAGATTAAATGATGAAGAAGAGAATACTACTAATTTTTTTATTGAGTTTTCCAACACTTATGCTTCAAGCGCAAGTTGGTATAAATACTACAGAGCCGGACAAATCTGCGAGTCTGGACATTCAATCGCAAGACAGTGGTTTGTTGGTTCCACGAATGACTACCGCTCAAAGAGAAGCTATTGTAGACCCGGCTAATTCGTTACTTGTTTATGATACAGATTTAGATGGTTATTATTACAATCAAGGAACTAAAGCAGATATCCAGTGGGTAAAATTCTTGAATAGTGAGAAGAATGCACGCGACAACTTTAAAATAATTAAAAAGGAAAGTGATTTTCCAGAAGCTAGCGGCGGGAAAATAACCTTAGACGAAAACGTTTTATATGAAATAAACGGGAGTGTTGCGGTAAACACTCCAATAGATTTAAATGGGGCTTATCTTAGTGGAAAAAATACCAACAGGGATATTCTAATTAATAACACTGGATCTTCTCTATTTACCGGTAATAAAGGAGGTGTTATTCGGAATATGATTATAAATGGAAATGGTAATCAACTCTTTCAAATTACTGGTACCGGTGTAGAAAACTTGATTCTAAACAATCTCTTTTTCACAGGAGCTGGCAGTATTGGTAAACTGGAAGGCTTTAACCTTGTTCTTTTAACTACCGTACAATTTTTAAATAACCAGAATGGGCTAGAGGCCGTAAATATTTATTCGTTTTTACTTTCCAATATTTTTTGGACAGAACAAAATGATGGCACTTTTTTAAGTTTAAACGGTACGTTTACTGACGTGCAATACAGTGGAGGTAGAGTAGTTACAGATGCTGGAGAAACCGGTATAGATGTTAGTTCTAATCCTACTATTAATAATTCTGCTTCTATAGACGGCGTGAATTTTTCAGGCTCCGGAACAAGGGTTAATGGTTATACAACTAATTCTTATCCTAATTATAATTTTGATAATAAATGGGAAGTTAATACAGCAGGGATTACCCGGGAAGAAGATGCAGTTGCTAATGCTAGTATGTTTTATCAAGGTTCTGCGGTAAACAGTAATTATAACTCTTCCAGCGGGACTAAACTTAACGTTATCACACAAGTAACTAATAGGCTGCTATTTAGTCATGATAATAATGAACTCACTTACAATGGTCTGCGAGGACGTACATTCCAATTAAATGGTTCTTTATCTTATAGCGCTGCAGATGCGCCAGAATTAGTCTTTTATGTGGTAAAGAAAAATAGCTCTGAAGTTGTTGCTTTAAATAATACCAAAGTTTTTTCAAAAGGTAGTACCGGGTTTTTTACAAATTCTGGCACTTTGGCTGTGCCGTTGCACGGTACTGTACGCTTACAGCCGGGAGAATCTGTTGAAGTTTGGGTGCAAGCTAATTCTGGGTCAGGAACCATGAATATCCGATCTTTTAACTTAAGTATTAACTAATAGTAAATTTTATTAAATTAAACAAAGCCTTTTTGCCGTAGTACTGCAAAAAAGGCTTTATGTTTTTGAAAAACTTGGAGAGGTAATAGAATTAATCTTAACAATTTCCTAATCTTTTGGTGGTTTTAAACACCTTGCTTAATTTTATTTTCAAAATAAAAATTTATGGCAAAATTTGGGAGTTTAATACAATCTGAAAAACCGGTCTTGCTTTGTTTTTACGATAGCGAAAACCCAGAGCAAGTAGAGGGTCTTAAAGACAAGCTTAAAAAAGTGGCGGCCGCTCCAAACTTAGATTCCAGGGTTATTAAAATAGATGCACAAAGCAACGAAAAGTTAGTGCAAGCTTTGAAAATTAACCACCTCCCTAATTTTATGATTTATAAAAACGAAAAATTACTGTGGCAAGAAGCGGGTAACCTTGCGGTGGAAAGTTTGGTGGAGGCTGTTCAAAAAAATGCTTAAAGTTTTTTAAATAAATACCCTTTTTTGCTGTAAAAGTCTAAAACCTTCGGTAAAACATAGCGTAGGTTTTTCTCTGCTTTTAGGCTGTCGTGAAACACAACGATGCTTCCCGGTTTTGCATAGTACAATACATTTTTAAGACATCTTTCTCGCGATACAGAAGCGTCGTAATCTCTGCTCAAAACACTCCACATTATAATTTTATATCCTTTTTGTAGCAAATAATTAGCTTGCTTTGCGCGAATTTTTCCGTAAGGAGGTCTAAATAATTTGCTTTGTATTATTGTATTGGCTTGCTCTGTATTTTCTAAATAGGTTTTGGTATTGCTTTTCCAACCGTTTAAATGCTTATGTGTATGATTGCCAACCGCATTTCCCGAAGCTAAAAGTTGTTTAAATAGTTCGGGATGTTTTTCTGCATTTTCGCCAATACAAAAAAAAGTTGCTTCGGCTTGGTATTCTTTTAGGGTTTTTAAAACCCAGGGAGTGACTTCAGGAATTGGGCCATCGTCAAAAGTTAAGTATAAGTTTTTTTTAGAAACGCTTTTATTCCAAACATAGTTGGAATAAAAGCGTTTCATTATGGCCGGTACGCGTATAAACTTTAAGTAATCTAAAAACTTACGGTAGCGGGGTGCTTTGGGCAGAGTCAACTGGTAATGGCTTTTGGTTGTTATCTGGCAGCAAATCTTCTTGATTTGGGTCTATTTGCTCTTGTTGCTGCGCCGGATCATAGTCTTCTTCATCTTCGTAAAAGTGTTCAAAGAGTTGCAAATGCTCATTAAACTTTTTGGCTTCTTGCTCTATTAATTGCTCGTCTTGGTTATACAGCAACAAATCTACCAAGCTGCGGTAACGCTCTATATTGGTAATTATCTCTTCGCCCATTTGGTATTGTCTGTCTAAGCTAAGCTGACTGTAATATTGCAGGGTTTCTTTGTACTTTCCTGCTACTTCTCGCCAAATTTCTCGCGCTTTTTCTTTTTCTCCAATTTGATAATAACCACTAATAAAGGGTTCTAAAAGTGTGTAATAGCCAAATTTATCTACCGGCATTTTTTCCATACCCAAATTTAAAATCTCTTTTGCTTTTTGGGTTTTACCTTCTTTCAGTAAATTTTCTACCAAACGCGCCAAGTTACCACGATAAGTAATCGAATTTTTACGGGTTTCCGGATCGTGATAAATGTCATCGCTACCATTATTGTCCCAATCCCAATTGGTAACAATCTCGTACATTTTTTCGGTATCTATTCTTCCCATATCGTATGGGGTTTCCGGATCTATTTTGGTTTGTATTGGCACCAATTTATAGCAAACGCCGTCTAATTGTAAGTAATCTTTCATCCATAAATAGTTGGCATCGCCAAAGCTGCCGCCGGTAAAGTAAATAGGTCTTTCCCATTCTGCGTTGGCTACAATGTCTAACATTAGTAAAGTGTTTTTATAAATAACTTCACTACCAATCTCTAAATCGATATGCGGTACAATTTTATCGCGGTCTTCCTCCTTTACAATTCCGCTGGCAATCGCTTTTTCCGGGTTAACCGGAATGCGTACATTTTTGGTAGGAAAAGTATTAATTGTTTGCCCATTTTGCATTTCTGCTTGGGTGGTTGGGTTATCACTCGCAATATATTGTATCCACTTTTTAATAAGTAAGGTATCTTTAATTCGTGGATCTTCGTAATAGCGTATATAATCGTTGGTGCCGTAATGAAAATCTTCTCTCTCTAAAATAGTTTCTACCGGTTTACTTTTGTAAGCGGCTTCTTTCATTTGCGAGATATACCAAGAAGTAGCCAATAAACTGGTGTTTATAATGCGTACATCTGTGCGGTAGCCTTCAATTTCTTGCGCATACCAAAGCGCAAAAGTATCGTTGTCTCCAATGGTAAACAAGATGCCGTTTTGCTCTACAGAGTCTAAATACATTTTTGCCATAGAACGCGCGGTATATCTATCTGAACGATCGTGATCGTCCCAGTTTTGAGAAACCAAAATCCCGGGAACGGCAAGTAAACAAACCACGGTAACCAGTGGCGCTACTATTTTGGGTTTTAGGCGATCGCGCAGCAAATCGAATAAGGCATAAACCCCAAAACCAATCCAGATGGCAAATACATAAAAAGAACCAACCAAGGCATAATCGCGTTCGCGTGGTTCAAAAGGACGTTCGTTGAGGTAAATTTTTAGTGCAATTCCCGTAAAGAGGAAAAACACCAATAATACCCAAAAGTTTTTATTGTCGTTTTTTAACTGAAAAACCAAACCGAGCAATCCTAAAATAAGCGGTAAAAAGAAATAAGTATTACGGGCTTTATTATTTTTTACATCGGAAGGTAAATTTTCTTGTGAGCCCAATCTTATCTCGTCTAAAAAGTTTATTCCGCTAAGCCAATTACCGTGTACGTCGTTATATTTACCTTGTACATCGTCTTGACGCCCAACAAAATTCCACATAAAATAGCGCCAATACATATAACCTACTTGAAACTCGAACAAATAACGAAGATTGGACGCCATAGTAGGTTTTTCGACATTTAAATACTGACTAAATTGCTGAAGGAAAGAAATATAATCTTCGTTGGTAATCTGGTTTAAGGCATAAGCTTTTTTAAACTCCCGAACGGTTTGCACCAACTGCTGTTCACTTCTGTATTCGGGTTTTATGCTAAAATCTAAAGCCCCGGTAAACTGCATATAATTAGAGGCGTGTTCTGTACTCCACATTCGTGGTAACAAAGCTTTGTGCTGCGGACCGGAGTTTTGCTTAGCATTTTTGTAGTTGTTTACAATCTCGTAGGTGCCGGTTTCGTAGTTTTCTTCGTATTTCGGTTTGTCGTCTATATATGGAGTGTCCGGGTCTAAAGTGCCAAAAATATCGGAGAATTGCGGACCGTAAAACAAGCTATTGTCCGGGTATTGTTCGCGGTTATAATACGCCAATAATTCTCTGGCGTTATCCGGACTGTTTTCGTTAATTACCGTCCCGGCGTTGGCACGAATTGGTAACATAATCCAGCTGGAAAATCCTATAAAAATAAAGAGAATGCACAGCACAAAAGTGTTGGCGTGTATAAAGTCTTTTTTTCGGGTGTACCGAAGCAAATAATAAAATGCAGCAATTACAAGAAGACCGGCTATTATAGTACCGGAGTTAAACGGCAAGCCAATACTGTTTACAAAAAACACTTCTGCTTCCGCAAAGAAAGTAAGCGTGTACGGTAGCAATAATAGAAAGATAAACAGTAAGATGGCCACCACGATAAGATTGGCGAAAATGAAATTCTTAACCGTTATTTTTTCTACGTTTTTAAAGTAATATAAAAAACCGATTGCAGGAATGGTAAGCAAAGCCATAAAATGCACCCCAAAAGAAAGTCCAATAATAAATGCGATTAAAATAAGCCAACGGTTGCCGCGGGGTTTAAACATATCGCGTTCCCATAAAAGGCCCAGATAAAACATAATAGCCATTAAACAACTTGCCATTGCATAAACTTCGGTTTCTCCTGCATTAAACCAAAAACTATCGGTAAAACTAAAGGCCAAACTGCCAACGGCAGCACTGCCAAGAACGGCAATTTTTTCTGAACCGGATAAAGTCTCTGCCGGTCCCGAAATCTTTCTTACCAAGAGCGAGATAGACCAAAACATAAATAGAATGGTAAAAGCACTAGCTACAGCCGAAAGCATATTTACCATAAAAGCTACATTTTCTGCGTCTGGGGCAAACATAGAAAAGAAAGCGCCCATCATTTGAAAAAACGGCGCTCCCGGCGGGTGACCTACTTGTAACTTTGCGGAGGTAGAAATATATTCTCCAGAATCCCAAAAACTGGTAGTGGGCTCTACCGTTAACGTATAGGTAATTAAAGCTATTAAGAAAACGGCCCAACCTAAAATTTGGTTCCACCGGCTAAAGTTGAAATTCTTCATTATAATGGTTTAAAAATCACTCGAGGGCGAATTTAATAATATTTGCTTGTTTTAGGAACGAAAATTAATCTATAAAATTTTATGGAGAGGTATTTTCGTGGTTTGGGGATTAGTTAATTAGTAATTAGTGATATGTAAATTAGTTAATTTGGTATATTCGGGATTGGTCAATTAGTTAATTTCTTTCCTATAAAATTTATAAAATACAATATTACATTATACGCTATACACTATACAATTGGCGGATTGGAAATTAGGGATTCAGTTAATTGCTAGGCGTTGTGCGTTGTTCGTTTTTCGTTGCTCGTGGGGCGTTTTTCTTATAATGGTATAATCGAATATTCGTGTATTAGTGATTTATAAATTAGTTAATTTGGTATATTCGGGATTGGTCAATTAGTTAATTTCTTTCCTATAAAATTTATAAAATACAATATTACATTATACGCTATACACTATACAATTGGTGCTAATTTTAATTCATTTAATATAGACTATAGCTTACAGCTTATCACCAACACCTAATTTAATCTACCGGAAAATTTACGCTAAAAGCGCGGTATTTTAAGAGAGCTACAAAAACAGCTCCGCCAAGGGCGTTGCCCAATAAAGCTAAACTCTGAAATTTTGCATAGTCTAAAAGCTGTATTTTTTCTGAACTCACCAAACCCGCAAAAACCTCTACATTACCAATTATACTATGGTGTAAACCGGTAAAAGACATGGTAGCGGTTATCCCGAATATAATTAAAATACGACTTACCGTATCTTTTGAGGAGGTAATAAGCCAGGAGAGTAAACCCATTAACCAACCCGCTAAAATGGCGCTCACAAAAATACTAAACGATGCAGCTTCAGTTACGTGCATTGCGATTTTTTCTACGGTTTTCATATCGAAAATATGTAGCTTGGGACCAATCCATAACAGAACCAAGGCAATAAGATAACCACCAATTAAATTGCCGATAATTACAATGGTCCATAACTTTAAAAGTTTCCATACAGATTGCTTCTTGTTAAGAACCGGTAGGCTCAAAAGCGAAGTTTGCTCGGTAAACAAAATAGATTGTCCTAAAATAACCATCAAAAAACCAAACGGATAAACCAGAGCAAGCATTTTAAAATTTACTTCTTCCGTAAAAATACCGGTTAGAAAATAGAAGAGGGTGCAAAGCAAAAGATAACTAAAGCCAATTTCTAAACCGGCGGTAAACGAACTTAAAAATATACTCTTTGAACTTCGTTTGTAGATTTCCTGACCTTCAGAAATTTGTTCTTTTAATATTTGTCCGTGACTTTTTTTCGTGTTTTTTTCTTCTGAATTTGTTTTCTTTAACTCAGAGTCGATGTTTTTTTGCCGTTCTTCTTCTTGTTGGTTTTCTTCCATATAGTTTTTTTTGCTAAAAGCGTAAACGCCTTTTTTAAAATTTATATTGCAAAATACTATTTATTTTGGGATTGTTTGTTAAATGGTATTGAGTAGTTAGTATTGCGAATTGAGTAACGCGTATTTACTAAATATTGGCTTTACAAACAGCCAAATAGATTATTCGTATTTTTGAAACTGAACTTTGTTGGGTATTGAACTAAAATAAAACAAATTATACATTTATAAATTCTTTATTCTGAATACTTTATTTGTCTCTGAAAAATGCTTTAGTCAAAAATTGCAATAATTTTTATTTTTTTATTTGGTATAATCAAAGTTTCTATTAAATTTGCATCGCATTGACGCATTGGCCTATGGTGTAACTGGCAACACGTCTGGTTTTGGTCCAGAAGAGTCTAGGTTCGAGCCCTAGTAGGCCAACAAGAATTAAATCCCGATCATTAATTTGGTTGGGATTTCTTTTTTGAAAGAAGTAGAAATGTGGGCGAGAAGTTTATGCTGAGCATTCTAAGTTAAAAACAAACTTTTAAGCAGATAATTTTACAAAAGGTTCCTCTCTTTTGGCTACTGCAAATATTCTTAATACAAGTTTATTAGCTACAGCATTAATTACGCTCATATGATGTTTTCCATCTTTCACTTTACGGTTATAATAAGTTTTCA
>NZ_VIAR01000019.1 GCF_006546625.1 Haloflavibacter putidus | reverse complement strand
CTTTTAAGCAGATAATTTTACAAAAGGTTCCTCTCTTTTGGCTACTGCAAATATTCTTAATACAAGTTTATTAGCTACAGCATTAATTACGCTCATATGATGTTTTCCATCTTTCACTTTACGGTTATAATAAGTTTTCAATTGAGGATCGTGCTGGACAGCGGTAACAGCTCCTTTTATTAAAATTGCTTTTAATGACTTATCTCTTAAAAAATGAGTTCTTGTCTTACCCCTTATACTACTTCCCGACTGATATGGAAAAGGAGCTAAGCCGCAGTGACAACTAAATTTACGTGGATTGTGAAATTTGGTGAAATTAGCTGTTTCTGTGATGCACTTTATTGCGATTACCGGACCTACTCCGATTACCGCTGTCACTTTTTTATAGCTACTTTTCAACTCTTGGTCAGCTTTAATGATTTCTTGCATCTCATTCTCTATATTTTTTATACTCTTTTGTAGAGATTTATATTGTTTTTTCTCTTCTCTAATTAACATCTTCACATCTATGGTTCGGTTTAATATCTCATTGGCCTTTAAACTATTTTGAACTTGAACGGACATTTTAACGTAACGTTCCCGTGCTGTGATTAGCGCTTTAAGTCTACCTAAGTTTTCTGCAGGTAATTGGTATGGATTTAATTTGTGCTTGTTTGTAATGGCATATTCTGCAATACGGTAGGCATCTTTTATATCACTCTTACCTCTTTGAATACCTAGGGATTTTTTAAGTTCTAAGGGATTTATAAGATAAAAAGCATATTTTTTTCGACTCAAACAGTCTATCAAAGCAGCACCATAATGTCCTGTGTGCTCTAAAGCGAAAACAGTATTAGTTTTATCAAAACCGTCTAACCATTTATTGATAGTTTGACTGTTATTTTCCAAAACCCCTCTGTTTTTTACCTGCACATCATTACTCCCTAACGAACAATAATCTAAAGTGTCTTTAGAAATATCGATTCCTGTTACTATATTTTTCATAACTTTGAATTAGCTATTAAAAAATCTGAAGAACCAATAGGCCTGTGTACTAACGCTATTAATAAGCCTTTAAGCTTTAAATTCTAAATGGTACTAAAACCTAAAAGAGGGCAAGGACTAATGCTCAAGATGAAACTTAAATTTCAAGAGCCGAAATAGTTCACCTTGCCCTCTGGGTTTTCAGAAATTTAATAAGGTTAAACTTCTTGTAAATATAAAATGTAAAACTAATAGCAGAGCCTAAAGGCTCGGCATGATAGTGCGGTTAAATAGACGAAGATTCAAAAGACAAGGACGTAAGGAGGCAAGCGTCAAAATGTATAAAGCAATAAATCCAGACGCAGGACATAGGACTCACGACGAAAGACTGTACACTGTATATTGTAGTATATGAATAACGAATAACTAATTTCTATTTTACCAATACTCAAGTTAACCAATTCACTAATATCCAAATTAACTTATTAACCAATACCCCATTCTCCAATTAACTAGTGAACCAATTTCCAATTAACAGATTTAAAATTAAAAAGAACTGGGAAATTAACTCTACTCCATTAAAAGTTGGTATTTTTGTGGGTTGTAATGTTGAAATTACACGATAGTTACCAATTGTCAAAAAGGTTGGTATTAAGTAAATCCTTACAAAGGCTTGTGTCGATTTATCACTACGAATAATTTCCTGTTTTGAATGGATTTAAAGAGTTATCACATTATGAAAAATTTCAAACGATATTGGGGGGAATACCGAATTTTAGAAGATGAAATAAACGTGTTTTATGCCATAATCGTGTCGCGAGAAATAAAACATCGTAGTGAAAACACGCCAAATAAAACAGGTACTTTTATAACAATGCAACGCGAAAGTCACTTTGGAGAAGACGATAATATAGGATCAAAATACGACTATAACCGAGCATAATGATAGGTAACCTAAAGAAAGCGGCATTTTTATCTTATATAAAGTTGGCAGTCACTAATATTGGGGGTTTGCTGGTAACGCCGTATATCATAAAAATGTTAGGCGATGAAGAATATGGTTTATATACTTTAATCGGTGCTTTTGTAGGCTATTTATCTGTTTTAGATCTGGGACTTAACAATGCTATTGTTCGTTATGTGGCACAATATCGTGCGGAAAAAGATCAAAAAGCCGAAGAGAATTTCCTGGCCCTTAGTCTAATTATTTATATAGGTATAGGTTTGCTGCTGGTGATTTTGGGTGCTATATTTTATGTAAATATAGATAATCTCTTTGGCGATACCTTAGATGCCGCCCAATTAGAAAAAGCCCGATGGATGCTACTAATCTTAATTATAAATATAGGCTTTACCTTGCCTGGGGGTGCTTTTACCGGTATATGTACAGGCTACGAAGCTTTTGTTTTTCCGCGTTGGTTAAGTATTTTTAAATATGTGCTGCGCGTAATTTTGATTATAGCTATTTTAAATTTTGGAGCCAATGCCTTAGGGATTGTAATTTTAGATACTTTGCTCAATTTAGGCTTTATACTGCTAACCATTTGGTTTGTATTTAGTAAACTTAAAGTGCGTATAAAATTACACCGGTTTGAATGGTTATACCTTAAAGAGATATTTGGGTATTCTATTTGGATTTTTATTTTCGGGCTGGTATATCAATTTCAATGGCGAACTGGTCAAGTTATTTTAGGTACGCATCTGTCGCCGGTAGTGGTAGCAGTTTATGGTATTGGGGTAATGTTAGGCGTCTATTTTACTACCTTTGGTAATATTATTAACAGACTTATTCTTCCAAAAGCAGTACAGAGCGTATATAATCAAGCCAATAGTCAGGTTTTGACAGCGCAAATGACAAAAGTTGCCAGAATTTCTTTATTCTTATTACTGTTTATATTCGGTGGGTTTATAGTGGTAGGAAAAGATTTTATACAACTATGGGTGGGTTCTACCTATGCTAACGCCTATTATATTGGAGCAGGAATAATGCTGGTGTATATTATGCCAATTGCGCAAGGTTATGCACATAGCATATTGGAGGCTAAAAAGCTCTTGCGTTTTAAAACCATGAGTTTTCTTATTGCCTGTGTAGTAGGAATGATTGCAGGAGGTATATTGTCTTATACTTACGGGGAGTTAGGGATGATTTTAGGTCTCTTGGTGCCGCTTTTTATATTGCAATGGGTTATTATGAACCTTTATTATCACAAAAAATTAGACTTAAATATTAAATGTTTTTTTCAAAAAACATTACCGCTCTTTTTGATGAGTATTGTGGTTATACCATTGGCCTATTTACTCGCGCAACAATTTGAGATTACTTGGACTAATTTTATACTAAAAGGCTTTTTGTTTGGTTTAATTTTCGGAGTTTTGCTCCTTTTATTATTGCATAAGGTGGAAAAAAAACTTTTATTTAAGCGTTTTACTATATGAAGACAATTGTACACGCCATTGATGAGATGAAAATGGGAGGCGCACAAACGCATTTGCTTACCATTATAAAAGAAATGCGGCGACAACATACCGAAGATGTACATGTTTTGGTGGTTTTATTTGATGATACTCAATTTAAAAAAGAATTAAAAGAACTAGCAATAGAACCAATTTCTTTAGGTTTAAGACCTCTTTTTGAGAAAAGACAGTTTTTAAAAGCTTATAAAAAAATTAAAGATTTACTCCAATCCTTAGAACCGCAAGTTGTGGAAACGCATTTAACGTGGTCCCGCTTATTGGTGAATACTGCAGCCTATCAATTAAAAATAGCAAGGCGTATTGGTTTTGAACAGGGTGATGTTTATATGAACTCAATAAAAATGCGTTTAGCCAATTATGGAGCCCAATTCTTTTTCCATAAAATAATAGTTTGTAGCGATGCTTTAAAAAAATGGGTAATGCAAACGCATAATATTAAGGAAAAAAAACTAAAAGTTCTCTATAATTGTGTTGACTTACAGAAATTTGCACCTGTTAAAGAAAAAGATCTTAAAGCGTATTTAGAATTAGAAGCGGCACCTCCTCGTTATACATTTGTTAGTGTAGGCACTATGGGGAGAGGGGTAAACAAAAGAATGGATATAAGTATTAAGGCAGTGGCTAAATTGCAAAAACAAAATATTGATGCAGGTTTGGTTCTGTGTGGAGATGGAGAGCAACGCTTAGAATTAGAGCAATTGTCCCGTAACGAGGGGGTAGAGAAACAGATTTATTTCTTGGGAAATAGAGAAGATGTAGATAAAATTTTACCACATTGTTACGCCTATATCCATAGTGCAGCTTACGAACCCTTTGGTATTGTGTGCATTGAAGCTATGGCAAGCGGACTTCCGGTTATTTTACCAGATAGCGGAGGAATTCAATATATTATCGAAGATAAAAAAGAAGGTAGAATTTATAAAAGTTTGGATGTAGAAGATATGGCGGAAAAAATGTTGGAACTTATAAATTCAAATACAGCATATGCCAATTATAAAAAAGCAGCGATCAAAGGAGTAGAAAAGTATGGCGTTCGTGCCTATGTAGATAAATTATATCAATTATATGGCTAACAAGAAAGTGTTGATAATAACACCATTTTTTGCTCCGGAAAGCCACGCAGCGGTTTTTCGGGCACACAAATTGGTAAAATATCTTAAAAGAGCAGGTTGGCAACCTATTGTTTTAACCGTAGATACAAATTATAACTATAACGAAGATGCCTCGCTGTTAGAAGAATTAAAAGATATACCAATTCACCGTGCAAAATATATCGAGCCAACTGTGCGCGGCTTAAAAATGTGGCTTACGGGCAAAGACAGAACCTATAAAGCCTTAAAAAAAGAAGAAGAAAATGATAATGTAGCACAAATACCCACTGCTAAGAGAAATTTAGAAAATAAACCGGGGTTTGTACAAAAATTATATAGTTTTTGTTTAGCACACTACTTAAAAAAACCGGACCGTTTTTGGACTTGGAAAAAACCAGCCATTAAAAAAGCAAAACAGCTTATACAACAAGAAAATATAGGTTTGATTTATACCACTTGCTTGCCATTTACCACCAATCAAATTGGTATTGCTTTACGGAAAAGCACCAAGGTAAAGTGGGTAGCAGACTTTAGAGATCCTATTACTTATGCTAAACGAATGCATTCCTCTATTCCGCATGTCTTTAAACTGCAGCGAAAAATACAGGACGAAACTTTTAAGTTTGCTGACCATATTAGTGTACTTTCCTCTTCTTATAAGATGATTTTTCACGATCAATATGAGGGCCAGTATAATGAGAAAATTACTTTTATACCTACTGGCTTAGATGATGATTATATTCCTAAAAAAACCAACATAGAGAATAGTATCGTTTTTGTAGGCGAATATTTAAAGGAATATAAAGGAGATTTCTTTAAAGTATTTAAAAAAACTTTAAATAGATTGCCGAAAGAGAAACGCCCGTTATTAAAAATAATCGGAAATAAAGAAATTAACCAAAAACAGGCTTTACCTTATATTGATGCTTTAAACTTAAGGGCCAACGTAAAATTTATCGACCATTTACCGCAAAAAGAACTTTATATGCATATACAAAATGCAAAATACGCTTTGCTAATACCCGGACTCACTAGTTTATGGTGGACAAATTTTGCCAAAATGGTAGATTATATCGCTTTGCAGAAACCGGTAATTGCGTTTGTTCCTGCTATTAGTGAGGCGCAAAATGAATTAAGTAATGCTGGACTAGGTGTGTTTCTAACTGAAAACAATGAAAGCAATATTAAAAAACTAGAAAATATCTTTTTAGAAGAAAGTGAGAATAAATCTATACAGACGACGTACTGCAAACGTTATTTGGCCTCATCTCAAACCCAAGCCTTTATAGAAATATTTAATCATATTAGTGTATGAAAGCCTTTTCCATCATAATCCCCACCCTAAACCGTACCGAATATTTATTAAACACCTTGCAAGACTTGGTAGGTCAAAAATATAGCCCGGGATTTGAGATATTGGTTATAGATCAGTCAGAAAAACCGGACAAAGCAGTACAAGCTTTTGCGGAAAAAAATACTGTTGTTAAGTATCATTTTATAACGGAGTTCAGAGGCTTACCGGAAGCGCGTAATTATGGTGCTCAGCTAGCTAAACACCCGTACTTGTTGTATTTAGATGATGATATTTCTTGTAAAGAAAATTTGTTGCAAGAGCATGCTAATATCTTAGAAAAAGAAGCAGTTGGCGTATGTGCAGGAGGAATTACCGAAGTTTATAAACCAAATAAAGAGCAACCTGTGGGTAAATTTATCTGGCAAGCTGCTACACCACTACGCGGTTTTCATAAAAAAGATAAAAAAGAAGTAGACCACGCCGGCGGGGGTAACTTTGCAGTAAAAAGAAAAGTTTATTTAGAAGTAAAAGGAATAGACGAGCAGCTTACCAAAGGTGCTGCTCTATACGAGGAAACCGACTTTTGTCTGCGGGTAAAAAAAGCCGGTTATCAAATCTATTTTAATTGTAATGCCCACGTAATGCATCTTGCTGCAGAAACCGGAGGTTGCCGAGTGCCGGAAATAGAAAAGTATATATTTTCATTAAGTCGCAACCGTTCTTTGCTTATTGAGCGACACTTGCCGTGGTATTTTAAAATTACTGCGCATTTATATTTATTAAAACTGGTAGCAGCCTACTATAAAGCTTACCGCAATCCGCATATTTGGAAGAATTATAAGACAGGAAAAACAGAGGGAAAAGCCTTAGGGAAATTAGATTTGAAAAATGAGCAAACAAAATAAAACCCTTCTTCTAATCTCCTATGATTTTCCCCCTTCTACCGGGGGAATAGCCCGTTTATGCCATGAAATTATTATGCATATGCACCATTATTACCGGCATATTCATGTTATTACCATTCAAAAAGAGGGGGTAGCTGTTCCATATCAAGATATGCAAGAAGTTTCCTTGCATTTTTTACCCGCCCAACGTGGCAAGGCCGAATTTAAAGCATTACAGCTTTTAAAAAAATGGTCGGATAAAGAAAATACAGAGGTGCTTTGTGGTTTATGGCATCCCGATGCCGCTTTGGCGCTTTTGGCTGGCATGTCCAATGTTTTTGTCTTGACCCACGGCGCCGAGTTATTAACCGGTAATAGTAAATTTAGAAAATATTTATGGCAACCGCTTTATGCGAAATGGGTGTTAGGCAAAGCCAAGAAAGTTATCGCCAACAGTAGCTTTACGGAAAGCTTAGTTAGAAAAATTAATCCGAAAGCTAAGACAATAGCTTTGCCCTTGGGTGTCAATCCAAGTTTTTTTAAACCAATGTCCAACAAAAAACAGGATGGCAAAATTAAAATTTGTACGGTTTCCAGGATTTTACAATTTAAAGGCCTTGATTTTATTTTAGAAAGTTTAGAAAGCTTACCTTGTAAATATAGAGAACAAATAGAATGGCATATTGCGGGTACCGGCCCCTATTTAGAAAACTTGAAACAATTAGCAAAAAGCAGCAGTATTGCAAAGCAAATCTATTTTCATGGCTTTGTTTCGGATAAAGTTTTGCCAAAATTCTATAACCAACATGATTTGTTTATTTTAGCCACCAGACAAGCAGATACTTCCACACAAGTAGAGGGCTTTGGCTTGGTTTTTTTAGAAGCCCAAGCCTGTGGCGTGCCGGTTATAGGAACAAAAACAGGAGGAATCCCCGATGCAATTAAAGAAGGAGAAGGTGGTTGGTTAATTGCACAAGACAACCGAGAGGAGTTAACAGCCTTGTTGAAAAAACTGATAGATAAACCGGAACTCCTGTCTAAAGCCGGAAAAAAAGCCAGGGAACGGGTAGAAATGCATTCCAATTGGGGAAATTATATAAAAAAGTTAAATAGGTTATTAGAATGAAAGTACTAAAAAAGTTACTTAGTCTAAGGTTCAAAAATCGCATAAGGACTTTAATAAATTTTATTTCACTTAGAAAGATAAAGAACTCTAATAGTAATCTAGAAAACTCCTTACTAATTATGGGAGAGATGCGATCTGGTACCACGTGGTTAGGTGAAATTTTGACAAAAATGTTAGATGCTCGTCTGATTTTTGAACCTTTAAATTATGAATTTACAGATTATAAACAATTAGGAAAAGGGCTGTTATACGCTGATGAAAATACTAATAATGCAGTTTTATTGAAGATTTACAATAAAATTCTAAGTGGCAATTTACCTTTAAATTATTTTGTTGATAAAAACAATTTACCAGGCAATAAAAAATATCGAGTAATAAAATCTTTGCGAATGTCGTGGAGTATTCCTTATATAAATAAGAATTTTAGTGAAATTTCTATCATTTATATTTTACGGCATCCAATGGGCTCTTTGGCAAGTCAAGTTAAAGTGGCAAAAAATCATAAAGAACAATTAAGCATTTCTAAATGGTATTACGGCGAACTCCTTAATCATCCGATTCTTAAAAAGAAACTATGGCAAATTTATGGAGAACTTAAAATAAACTCTAATGATTACAGGATCTATAAATTAGGTTCATTATTGGCGCATTATAGAATAATTCTAGATACTTATAAGGAAAATAAATTTTTGATAGTTTTTTATGAGGATCTAGTTCTAGAACCGAAAAGAAGTTTGCTTGAGATTTCTGATTATTTGGAAAATAAAATGGAGTTATCTGATATTAATCTTGACGTTTTAAAGAAACCAAGTAAGACAACTAAAAAGTCTGAAATAGAATCAATTCAACATGAAACAGTTCATAAAAAATGGCAGCGAGATTTTGATCAGAATTTTATGCAGCAATATGAGAAAATGTTAAAACACTTCGAATTAAATAATTTTTATGATGAAAAAGGCTTACCTAATCGTTCTTTTTTAAAACAAATATGAGGTGATCCCTATAGAATATTATATCCCAACCTATTATGTGGCTATCAGCTTGGTGCTGGTATTTAGCACCTTACCCTTGTTTAAGTATACTTATTTAGAAAATTTCCCAACCATAAATTTACAGGCAGGGAGTGTTTTTTTATTATTAGTAACCATAGGTTTTATAGGTTTACGGGATCCTTGGGGGCATTGGTCTTATTTAGGAGATACGGGAGCCTATACCCGCACATACGATTTGATACAAGAAGGAATTCGTACGGAGTTTAGTAAAGATGTTGGTTTTTATATTTTTATGAAACTCTGTTCCCAAATTATGGGGATACAAGGTTTTTATTTGCTTTCGGCTATTCTTTATGTGGGGTTGCCTTATCTAACGTTTAAAAAATGGTTTGGGCAATATGCTTTTTTTGCATTGGCAGCTTTTGTGGCTGCCATGTCTTTTTGGAGTTTTGGTATTAACGGGGTTAGAAGCGGTTTGGCTAGTTCTATTTTTATCTTTGCTTTGAGTTTTCGGGATAAAAAATGGGTGTTATACGCTTTGATGCTTTTAGCAATTACATTTCATAAATCTATGCTACTACCCATGGCGGCATATATTTTTGCTAGTTTTTATAACAATACCAAAGTTCTAATGCTGGTATGGTTAGGTGCTATTCCGGTTAGTTTGGTAGTTGGGCAAGAATTAGAAACCTTAATAAGCGGTATTTTTACTTCCGACACCGTAATAGCAGACGAGCGAGCGTTGACCTACTTTTCCGGCGACGATAAAGATTTATATACGGAACAACGTTTCCGTTTAGACTTTGTAATTTATAGTGCTATCCCAATACTTTTAGCGTATTGGCAGCTATTTAAAAACAAGTATAAAAACAAACTATTTACATTTCTAATAAATATCTATCTAATAGCCAATACCGCTTGGATTTTACTAATTTATGTGCCATACACCAATCGGTTGGCATATTTATCTTGGTTTTTGATGCCAGTAATCTTAATTTTTCCGTTTATAACTATAAAAGAATTTAAGTCTAATAATAAAGTAATAGGTTTTATTTTATTCGGCTCCTTAATTTTTAGTCTTTTAATGCAATTTAGATAATATGAAAGCTGCAATTGCGGTAGTAACACCTGTTTATAATGGCGAAAATTCTATACAAAAAGCCATTAATTCTTTACTTGTCCAAAGTTTTACCAATTGGGTAAGCATAATTGTAAACGATGGCTCTACCGATGGTACTTCCCGTATTTTACTAAAATATCAAAAAGATGATCGCTTTATAATACTAAATTTTAAAGAAAATAAAGGAAGACCTCATGCCAGACAAGCTGCATTAGATAAAATTAGAGAGTTAGATATAAAATATATGGCTATGTTAGATGCAGACGATTGGTATTATCCGGATAAATTAGCATATCAATATAGGTTTATGGAAGAAAGTCCGAAGGTTGCATTACTGTCTATGTCTATTGGTGTAAGTAATAAAAAAAATGAATTGGCTCAGGTTTTAGAGTCTTATAATTTAAAAAGAAATTTAATGTTCCAATCTTACGATGAATATAAGACAGTTTCGCATGCTTCCTCTATTATTAGAGTTGAGGCCGTAGGATTATATGATTATGACCTGGAGATGAGTTACGCAGAAGATCAGGATTTTATGCGTAGATTTTTAATAAATAAAAAATATGTCTTTATTCCTAAGGTAGTTTATATTTATAATAGAGAAGATTCATTTTCGTTAGCTAAATATAGAAATTCTTTGCGTTGCAGTAGGTTAAGTTATTCTAAGTTAAAATTACCTTTTTATAGAACTTTTAAAGCATTTCTATTTAATTATATGCGACTATCTTTTGTCAGTGTTTTAAGTTTGACAGGTATGTTAAAGTTCTATCTTAAAATGATTGGCAGAGAACCGGTAGTAAGCGAAATTGATACATTTGAAAAATTCAATCGAAAATTAGGGAAGGTATAATGAACTTTATTAAAAGTAAATAGGAAAAATCTAAATTTAAAAAGACTATAATGAAATTTGCAATCCTAATTAATAAAAATGATAAACAACATTCTACCAGCTGGAGTTTGCCTTGGCAGGAATATTTGGAAAAAAACAATTTAGAATATGAGATTGTTAATCCCTATAAACTCGCAGTTATAAAAGAGTTAATGGCATTTGATGTGATTCTGTGGCATTATAGCAACTACTCTTTTAAAGATATGTTGATGGCTAGAAATATTCTAAATACGTTAGAATTTCATGGCAAATTGGTTTTTCCTTCTTTTAACGATTCATGGCATTTTGACGATAAACTAGCAGAAACATATTTACTGGAAAGTATTAATGCCCCAATACCTAAGTCTTTTTATTTTTATGATTTACTAAGCCTTAATAAAACCATACACAGTGAAGATATTTTATTTCCAGTGATAGCAAAATTAAGAAATGGCTCGGGATCTCATAATGTCACCAAAATAGATTCAGTAGAGGAATTGCGTAAGTATAGCAAAAAGATGTTTACGGTCGGAATTAATAGTGCTCCTAATTTAATGTATAAAGCTTCTTCCAATATAAAATCTTCCGGAAGTTTAAAAACTTTTATCAAGAGAGCTAAGCGAATTCCTGAATTTTTACGTTCGTTAGCGAATGCAAAAAAGTTTAATAGAGAAAGAGGATACGTTTTTTTACAGGAATTTATACCAAATGATGGCTTTGATTTAAAGATTGTAGTGGTAGGGGATAAGTTATCTTTTATAGGGAGGCAAATTAGAAAAGGAGAATATAGAGCTTCCGGAGGAGGAAGTATATTCTATGATAAAAACAAAATTTCTAAAGATATAATAGATTCTGCTTTTAGAACTTCCGATGCGTTGGGATTTAATTGTATGGGATATGATTATGTGATAGATAATAGTACAGGTCAAGGAAAAATAATCGAGATTAGCTATGGTTTTTCACACCAAGCACTATTAAATGCTGAAGGATTCTTCGATAGAAATGGTAATTGGCACTCTGAGCCTTTAAACGCGCCTTTTGAAATAATAAAACGTTTCCTTAATGCCCAAACCTAAACTCATTCGCATCACCACCGTTCCTCTATCGCTTCAAGTACTTTTAAAAGGACAATTGGCTTTTATGGCAGAGCATTTTCAGGTGTTGGCGGTTTCGGCGGGACCGCAAAAAGCATTGGAGATGATAAGCGAGCGCGAGGGAGTGGCTACGCATTTAATTAGTATGACTCGCGCTATAACCCCTATAGCAGATTTAAAAGCTTTATGGGAATTATATCGTCTATTAAAAAAAGAAAAACCGGTAATTGTACATACGCATACACCCAAAGCGGGAATTATTGGTATGTTGGCTGCCAAACTTGCCGGAATACCACACAGATTACATACAGTAGCCGGTTTACCTTTAATGGAAGCCAGCGGAAAGAAGCGTTGGTTGCTAAATAAAGTAGAAAAGCTCACCTATTCCTGCGCTACTAAAGTTTATCCAAACAGTAAAGGTTTGTATGATTTTATATTGCAAGAGAAATTTACCACTGCAGGCAAGCTAAGAATCATAGCTCAAGGTAGTTCTAACGGCATCAACACCCAACATTTTAATCCGCAGGTATACAACAAAACTCAAAACTTGAATTTACGCAAGAAATTAAATATTCAAGAAGAAGATTTTGTATTTGTATTTGTAGGTCGGTTGGTAGGTGACAAAGGTATCAATGAGTTAGTAGATGCATTTAAAAGCCTATATCATCTCGAGCGGAGTCGAGAGACAAGACTTTTATTAGTTGGTCCTTATGAAACAGAACTCGATCCTTTAAAAAAAGTAACACTTCAAGAAATAAACACAAACCCCAACATCATTTCAGTAGGTTACCAAGAAGACGTACGTCCTTATTTTGCGATAAGTAATGCCTTGGTTTTTCCGAGTTATCGCGAGGGCTTTCCTAATGTTGTGCTACAAGCCGGAGCAATGGGTTTACCATCTATTGTTACCAATATAAACGGCTGTAATGAAATTGTTAAGCAAGACGAAAACGGCTTGATTATTCCACCAAAAAATGTACAAGCCTTACAAAATGCAATGCAGAAAATTGCTTCGGACAAAATCTTATACCAAAATTTACAAAAGAACGCCCGACCATTGATTTGTAACCGGTTTGAGCAGCATTTGGTTTGGGAAGCGCTTTTGGAAGAGTATGAAAGTTTACTCGAGACTCGGGATTAGGGATTAGAAGCTAGAAATTAGTTAATAAAATTGGTATATGAAAACACACGAGAATTTAGACGTATGGAAAAAATCAATAAATTTGGTTACGGATATTTATACAATATCAAAATGCTTTCCTAAAGAAGAAACTTATGGTTTAAAGAGTCAAATAAGAAGAGCTGCGATTTCTGTTCCGTCAAATATAGCTGTGGGAGCTGCCCGACAAACAAATAAGGAGTTTATTCAGTTTTTGTATATTGCTTTAGGGAGTCTTAAAGAATTAGAAACCCAGTTACTAATTGCTTACAAATTAAATTTTATAACAGAAAAGAAATATGAGGATGTTTGTCAACCAGTTGAGGAAGTTGGAAAAATGCTTAGTGGTCTTATTTCCTATAGAAAATCAAAACCTTAATTCCTAGTCACTAGTAACTAGTCACTAATTCCGAAAATAATGTACAAAACCCTCCTCAAACCCATCTTCGATTTCCTCGCCGCCTTAGTGGGATTGCTAATTCTGAGCCCTATTTTTATCGTCGTAACCCTTGCTTTGACCATCGCCAATAATGGAAAGCCTTTTTTTGTACAAAAACGACCGGGAAAAGATGAGCGTATTTTTAAGATTATCAAATTTAAAACGATGAACGATAAAAGAGATGTAGCCGGAAATTTATTGCCCGATTCAGACCGACTTACAAAAGTGGGGAAGTTGGTTCGAAAAATCAGCTTAGACGAAATACCGCAATTGCTCAATGTACTTAAGGGCGATATGAGTTTGGTAGGACCGCGGCCGTTATTGCCGGAATACTTAGCTTTGTACAACAAAGAACAAAAGAAAAGACACCAAGTGCGTCCCGGCATTACCGGATGGGCACAAGTAAACGGACGGAACGCAATTTCTTGGCAAGATAAGTTTGCTTATGATGTTTGGTATGTAAAGCATCAAAGTTTTTTAGTAGATTTAAAAATTCTAGGAAAAACAGTAAAAAAGGTAGTGGTTTCGGAAGGAATTTCGGCGGAAGGCAATGCAACCATAAAACCTTTTAAGGGGAATCAGGTATGAGAAATAAAAATATTAATCTTTATGGAGCTAGCGGTCATGCTAAAGTAGTTATCGACTCCATTATGTCTTCTGATGATTTTTATATCGGGAAAATTTATGATGATAACAGGCATATTGATAAACTCTCAGGGTTTTCTGTTAGGCATTCTTCCGAAATTGATGACAAAAGTGATTTTATTATTAGTATAGGAAATAATCAAACCCGTAAGAAAATTGTCAACCAGTATGATTTTACCTTTACGGAAGCGATAGTGCATTTCAAAGCTATTGTATCTCCGTTTGCTATATTAGGTAATGGCAGTGTTGTTATGCCTTTAGCTGTAATTAATGCCGCTAGCAAAATAGGAGAACATGTGATTATCAATACCGGTTCAATTATAGAACATGATTGTGTACTCCAAGACTTTTGTCATATTTCGCCCAATGCGACATTAGCAGGAGGAGTAATAATTGGAGAAGAGACGCATATTGGTACAGGAGCGATTGTATTACCAGGCTTGCGTATTGGCAAAAACTGTACAATCGGCGCCGGGGCAGTAGTAACCAAAAACATTCCTGACAATTGCACCGCAGTGGGCATTCCGGCGAAACCCATTAAATTTGGTTAAGACTAAATAGGCTAGTGAAACGGTACACCGTATGCTGTATATTGTAGCCTTGTGAGAAATCAGTAAACAGGGAGTCTCTTAGGTATAAAACGAAAGGACAGAATTACCTAAGCAACCCAAGAATATCAAACCAACGCAAAACGAACCAGCTAAAATGCAACTAAAATACCAACCCGACTTAGATTTAAAAACGCGTTTAAAAGATCTCCAACCCGATGCTTCCAACGCATGGCGTTTTTTCTTGGTAAGCTATATTAATTTTGCTATACATTTGAATAAAGCTGAGGTTGATAGAAAGCATTTTTTGGAGCGTACCCGTTCTTCCAAAGTAAATTTCATAATTCCTTTTACAGTGCAACATATAGGAAAATTATATGAGGCATTAAGCCGTAAGAATCCTCCAGATTATCTAAAATACAGATTACTTCAAGGCGTAAATAGAAATAAAATTTGGTTTAGGTTTTATTTAGATGAAATCGATGAAGCATATAAGCTCAAAAAAGAAACTAATCCTAGAGCACAGGTATATTTAGACTATTTAAAACAAAATGAATCCAAAATTAGACACTTCGATTTCTTTTTGTATAGGCAAACATTTAAGAATCACACCATATCTTTTGAGAGCTATGCGCAGGCTAAGTTAGGTTCAGATTTCATACGTCTCGGTTTGTACGAAAATCGCTTAATACATTTTTTTGTACAATTGGATAATCTATATTTTAAAACGCAAATTTTTTTAGAAAGAAAAATAAAAGAGAAAGAAATACAAGACATCATTCAAGAAAACTTCGATTTCGAGCAATATGCCTCCCCTATAATTTTTATAGACTATCCCAAACAACTTGCCATTTACAAAAGATTGCTTAAAAACTGGCTGTTGATGGAAGTAGAGAAAAGAAAAAGAGAATTCAACTGGCAAGAAGATACTATTTATGAACCCTATAAAACCGTTTTTAAATTTGCCGAACAACTTTTAGATCCAAAAGAAAAAGATTATCTTATTAAAGATAGCCCCGAGTTTTTTCAATACCCAAAGCATATTTTTGCCGGCTTTAAAGCCTATAAATTGTTTATGGAATACCTGCCAAGTTTATCAAGCCAAGCTAGGTTTACTTTCCTTTACCGGTATATGCGAGAGGAAGAAGATCCTGCTTTTAGGATTTTGGTAGAACCGGCAGCTTTTTTAGACTGGTATAACCAGGTAAGACAAAACCAACTTTTTGACATCAACCAGCCCTTATACAAAGTACAAACAAACGATCGGCTGCAAGGTTACAAAATGATCAAGAAAATTATACAAGAAATTTACCCTAATGTTTAAGATTTTAATGACAAAGCGCTTCAAAGTCTTCTATGCTAATGCCATAATATTCCGCCGCCTCCCGGTTTAAAACTACGTGAGATTTCTGTTTGTTAAAATACTGCTGAATTAATTTGAACTCCCTATACGCCGTGGTCATACTCACATTCTTAAATAAACTAAGATCGCAGGCATCTATAATTCGTATGCGTGGCTGGGAGGTATGCATAATTATTCCTTCAGTATAGCTTCAAAATCTTCTACACCAATCCCATAATACTCCGCAACTTCTTTATTAGTAACGCAGTGATGGGGTAGTTTGTCAAAGTAATCTTTAATCTTGCGCATCTCGCGTTGTGCTGTTCGTTTTTTTACGCCTTTATAGCGTTGCAATAATTCCGTGTTAACAAGCCGTATTCTCATAATAAATAGTTTCTTACTCAAAACTAATTCAGTAAACCATTTTTTAAAAAGCAGTTTTACATTTATTCCCTGCAAAACAGAAGAAATTTACTGCAATAAAGAAGCAAGGTTTATTATTGTTGATTTTACACGGGGTAGAAAATGAAGGGTTATTTTTTTAATAAGCTGAAAAAAAAACTTTTCACCTAATCTTTTAAAAATTTTTATTACTAGTGTCCGTTTAAATTAATCAAAACGAATGACACACCAATAATAGCCAAGGATTTTGAGAGATTTATAGTATAATGTAAGCTTCCCTTAAAACCGAACTGTTTAAAAGTAGAATATTTATCTTAAATTTAAACAGTATGAAAAAGAGTAAATTTTCCCCACAACAGATCGCTAAGATCCTCAAAGAATTTGATAACGGAAAAACGGCCGTTGAA
>NZ_VIAR01000018.1 GCF_006546625.1 Haloflavibacter putidus | reverse complement strand
GAAAGATGGAAAACATCATATGAGCGTAATTAATGCTGTAGCTAATAAACTTGTATTAAGAATATTTGCAGTAGCCAAAAGAGAGGAACCTTTTGTAAAATTATCTGCTTAAAAGTTTGTTTTTAACTTAGAATGCTCAATGTGACAAATTCACAAATTAACAAATCAACATATTACCCCATCAACTAATCACCACCTATCTATATTTCGGTTTTAAAATGCTGTCTGCTGCTTTATTTTTAAATCGGTTAAAGCGCGGATTGGAAACATTTTGAATATAGCGATTATTGGGATGTTTCTTTTTGTAATTCTGGTGATAATCTTCTGCCTTCCAAAACTTTTGAAAAGGTTCTACCTCTGCCGCAATTGGCTTTTTAAATTCTTTTTGTAAAGCAGCTTTTTTGGCTTCTATAATTTCTTTTTGTTTCGCATTTTGGTAAAAGATAATAGACCGGTACGAAGAGCCAATATCTGGTCCTTGCCCGTTTTGTTGCGTAACGTCTTGCGAATTGAAATAAACGTCTACTAAAGTGGCATAACTTACCTTTTTGGGATCGTAAATAACTTCTAAAGCTTCTGCATGACCGGTATCGCCATAATTATCGTAAGTTGGGTTCTTCCCACTACCACCCGCATAACCGGAAACGGCTTCTTTTACTCCTATTACACTTTCGTAAACAGCTTCTACGCACCAAAAACAACCGCTGGCAAAATAAGCTTTTTCCAAGCCTTCTTGCTTTATTTCTACATTTACCGAATTTGTGTTGATGTTTGCTTGTTTTTGTGCTTTGCCATTGCAACTTATCCCTAATAGGATAAGGCAAGCTATAAATACATATTTCATAAAAAATTATATTCGTTTAAATTTTCCTTCCAAGTTTTTCTTACCAAAAATAGCATAATCTACTACTAATTCTTTGTTTTGGGTAAAACCCTTCCAATCTAATTCTAGCTCCTCATTTTTTGTATATTCAATAATTGCTAGTGGCGTATCTTTATCAAACTTTTCCCAAGGTATGCTCTTAAAGGTTTTTGTCTTTCCGCTTCCGGAAACATAATACATTTTCACTTTACCGTCGTTAGTTTGCGTGTAGGCCACTTGTATTTGCAACTTGGCATTTTTATCTATACAAACGTCTACCGGATGGTCAAAGTTTATTTCCAGACAATTACAATCGCAGGTGGTTTCGTTTTCTTTGCCGTCGTCTAAGCGTTTATATTTACCGGTGTAGGCTGGTTCTGGCGCTAATTTAGACGGATTTTCTTCCTTTACGGAATTTGTATCGGCTGTATTTCTAGTGGCTGTTTCCGTAAAGTCGTTACGCGCCTCTTGTTGACTTGTTTCTGTTTGGTTTTGATTTTTCTTTGTGTCTGTTTGACAAGAAGCAAAGCTTGCAAAAGCTAATAAACACAAAAGAAACCGCATATTTTTCATAATAATAGGTTTAGAAACCGAAAGTTACGGGTAATTTTTTAGCCTTATTGCAAAATATATGTTAATAAAAAAACCGCCTAAAAACTCAATTCTAGACGGTTATGCTTTTTATATGTATTGTAACCCTTACATCTTCTGAAAAAGCTTTTCCATTTTTTCGCGTTCTTCTTGGGCCAATTCCTGGTCTACCAAAATTCTTCCGCTATGTTCATCGGTTATAACTTTTTTTCTTCCGGCAATTTCCATTTGCACTTGCGGCGGTATTGTAAAAAACGAACCGCCAGAAGCTCCACGCTCAATAGGCACTACTGCTAAACCGTTTTTAACGCTGTTGCGAATACGATTATACGCTTTAACCAAACGTTCTTCAATCTTTTCTTTATACTCTTCAGATTTGTCTTGAAGTGCTTTTTCCTCTTTCTCAGTTTCGGCCAAGATTTCGTTAAGTTCGCCTTTTTTATGCTCTAAATGCTCTTGGCGTTCTTGTAAGCGTTCTTTGGTTTGTTCTATTACCGTGTTTTTATGTTCTATTTGCGCAAAAAATTCTTTGATGTGCTTTTCTGCCAATTCAATTTCTAATTCTTGATATTCTACTTCCTTAGAAAGCGCATTAAACTCTCTGTTATTACGTACATTTTTTTGCTGCTCAGAGTATTTTTTCATCAAAACACGAGACTCTTCAATAAGGTTTTTCTTGTCTTTGATTTTTTGGTTTATATTCTCTAAATCAACCTCAAGTTTCTCTATACGTTTGTTTAAGCCAGCTACCTCATCTTCCAGATCTTCTACTTCTAAGGGAAGCTCCCCACGAACATTTCTAATCTCATCTATACGAGCATCGATTAATTGTAAATCGAACAAGGCGCGTAGTTTCTCTTCAACGCTAACTTCTTTTTTCTTTGCCATAATCAACTATATTGAATTGGATTGGTACTTTTTTGTGATAAAACGACTGCAAAATTACGGAATTTTTTTGTAAGATAAGAATGTATTAAATCTTTTGTGTACTGTTCACTTTCATAATGACCAATATCTGCCAATAATAACTTATTTTCTGCCTTATAAAAATCGTGGTATTTTAAATCTGCCGTTACATAAGCATCTGCTTTTACGGCTTTTGCCTGCTCAATAGCAAAGGCACCACTACCGCCCAAAACCGCAACTGTTTTGATTTTTTTTCCGCTAAAATGCGAATGTCTAACGCAATGCGGATTAAATATTTCTTTTAAACGCTCAATAAAGTCTTCTTCCGTAAAGGCTTCTTGCAAATTGCCATACATCCCTATACCAATATGCTGGTTTTTATTTTCTAATTTGTACACCTCATAAGCAACTTCTTCATACGGATGCGCATTTTGCAAAGTGTTTACTACCCTGCTTTGCAAATGTCGCGGAAAAGTGAGGTTTAATTGTACTTCTTCTTCAAAATGGGTTTCTCCTTTTTTTCCTACAGTAGGATTGGCATTTTCATTGGCATTAAAACTGCCTAAACCTTCTATGCTAAAACTACAATTGTCATAATTACCAATACTTCCCGCGCCTGCTGAAAATAAAGCTTCCCGAACTTTTTCTGCATCTTTTTTGGGCACATAAGTGGTTAATTGTAGAATGGTTTGTGCTTGTGGCAATAGTATTTTTTTATTCTGCAAGCCAAGTTGTTCTGCTATTTTTGCGTTTACGCCAACAAAAGAGTTATCTAAAGCGGTATGAATGGCATAAATGGCGATATCGTTTTTTATGGCTTTCATTACTACTCTTTCCACATAGTTTTTACCGGTAAGTTTTTTTAAACCTCCAAAAATAATGGGATGAAAACTCACAATCATATTGCAATTTTCTGCAATGGCTTCTTCTACCGTTTCTTCTAAAGTGTCTAAACTTACCAAAATTCCGCTTACTTCTTGCGTGGCATCTCCCACCAATAAACCTACATTATCAAAATCTTCGGCATAATTTAAAGGTGCCAATTCTTCTAAAACCTGAATTACTTTGTTTATTTGCATAAAAATAATTTTACTGTGGTAAATATAAAAATTATACCTTCGTTGTAATGCAATATCTTAGAAAATTACTGTTTCCATTTTCGCTTGTTTATGGCTTTATTACCGGCTTGCGCAATAAATTATACGATTGGAATATCAAAAAATCTGTTAGTTATGACTTTCCGGTTATTTGCGTAGGAAACCTAAGTACCGGCGGCACGGGCAAATCTCCTATGGTAGAATATCTTATTGGTTTGTTTGGCAAGCAAAACCAAGTAGCGGTTTTGAGTCGCGGTTATAAACGTAGCACTAAGGGATTTTTCCTTTTACAGGGAACAGAAAGCGCCCAAGAAGTTGGAGACGAGCCTTTACAGTTTAAAACCAACTATCCCGAAGCACAAGTGGCCGTACACGAAAACAGACAATTGGGTATTGCTGCTTTACGGAAATTAAACCCGCAACCAAAAATTATTTTGCTGGACGATGCTTACCAGCACCGAAAAGTAAAAGCAGGTTTTAATATTTTGCTTACCACCTATCAAAATTTATACGCTAAAGATATGCTTTTGCCTGCAGGAAATTTACGCGAACCTAAAAGCGGGGCTAAACGTGCAGATTTTTTAGTGGTAACCAAATGTCCGCTTTCGCTATCTAAAGAGCAACAAGAAAAAATCAAAAAGAAACTTCGGCTACTGCCAGAACAGGAATTATTTTTTACCGGTATTGCTTATAATAACTTGATTACAAATGGCATACAAGAAATTCCGTTAAGTTTATTTGCAAACCATTTTACGTTGGTAACCGGCATTGCCAATCCAAAACCTTTGGTAAATTTTTTAAAAGAGCAAGACTTGGTTTTTGAGCATCTTAACTATCCGGATCATCATAACTTTACGGAAAAAGAGATTGCACAACTTCAAAAATGCGGCATAATTTTAACCACTGAAAAAGATTATATGCGTCTTAAAAAAGACATTCCACAAGAAAATTTATTTTACCTGCCTATACAAACCAAATTTTTAGACAAGGAAGAAGCTTTTAGAAGTAAACTTAATAAGCTTGTACACTAACGTTTAAGACTTTAAACAGTTTCTCAAAAAACAATTCTGTTTTATACGGTTTAGGAATAAAATCTGTAAACCCGTGTTTTAAAAACTGATCTACTTCTTCGTTTAGGCTAACCGCAGTTAATGCAATTATGGGGGTAGAACTATCATTTTTTCGTATAATTTTGGTAGCTTCTATACCATCCATAACCGGCATATGCACATCCATCAAAATTAGATCGTAGGTAGTTTTTTTGGTTTTTTCTACAGCTATTTCGCCATTTTCTGCAATTTCGCAAACTATGTTTTTTCGCTCTAGAATTTTACGAGTAATTTTTTGATTTAGAGCATTATCTTCTACAATAAGTATTTTTTTACCACTAAATACTGCTAATTGCTGGGCTTCTGAAGTTTTTTTAAGATCTATATTATTCCGAATCTTTTTAATAGAGTTGGTAGATTTATGGAACGCTATACTAAAATGAAACAACGAACCCACGCCTTCTTCACTTTTTAGATGAATTTTACTTCCTAAAAACAGCAATAGGTTTTTTACTATTGGTAATCCTAAACCGGTACCACCATATCTAATGTTGATGGCAGGATCGCCTTGATCAAAAGACTGGAATATTTTATCTTGCATATTTTTTGGCACTCCAATACCATTGTCTTCTACCTCAAATTTTATTTTTGCCGTATCGTTGGTTTCCTCTTCTAAAATAACCCTTATCCAGACCGTACCATTTTCAGAAAATTTTATAGCATTACTAACCAGGTTAATTAGCACTTGCGAAACCTTAAGCATATCGCCGTTTAATTTGTCTGGTATATTATCGTCTATGTCTAATTTTAAAGAGACATTCTTATCGTCTGCCGGTCTTTTAAGCGTATTGAAAAAGTTTTTCATATGCGCTTTTAAGCTAAAGTCAGAATTTACTTTTTTAACTTTTTTAGCCTCCAACTTATTCAAATCTAAAATGTTATTGATAAGTGAAAGCAAATGTTCTCCAGAGTATTTTAACGAGCTAAGATGTTCGCGCTGTTGTTTTGTAGGGTTTTCGTTAATCAATAAATAAGTAAGACCGGTAATGGCATAAATTGGTGTACGCAATTCGTGGGTAACCGTAGATAAAAATTGTTCTTTAGATTTTTTGGCAGCTTCTGCTTTTTCTTTAGCCGTTAACAACTCGGTATTTTTTTCCTGTAAAAGCTTGTTGGCTTTGGCTCTAATATTATTGTTTTTATAGAAAGAAAGGGTTAACAACGACAAGATGCTAATGAGTAAAACACTTAAAATAACTGCTAATTGATTAAACTTTAAAGATCTTTCTTGTTTAGAATTGGTTAACGATAGCTCCGAAATAGTGTCTGCCGCCGCAGTAGTACTTAGTGCATCGCTGCTTAGTTCTGCTAGCATTTGGCTAGTGGCGTAGACCAAAGAATCCCTATAAATATTACTCTCGTCTGCATATTTTAAGGCTAAATCTTGGTTGCCTATTTTGGTGTACATTATACTTAACTCATCAAAAATTTCTGGTTTTAAGTATAAGGATTGGTTGCCGGAAGCTACCTTTAAACTCTTTTGAGCAAAGCTTATGGCTTGATCTACTTTATCTAAGCGGTAATAAAGTTTGGCTTTATAAAGGTATAATTCTGACAGTAGATCTTTATCTTCTTTGGCTAGTTTTTGTTCTGGGACTCCTCGCAGGTAAACCGATGACTCCGCATAATTTCCATTCTTCATTAAAATTATACCACGATAAAAATCTGAAAGATGGTTTACTATTTCCGGTTTATCTTTTATGGTTTCTAAAGTGTCTAACCATTTTTCTGCACGTTCTAACTTACCGGTTTGAAAATCTACTCGAGCGTGCAATAAATAAGCAAAAGATAATTGTTTAGGGTGCGAGCCTATTTTTTTAAATTGAATGATACTTTCTTCCAAATTATGATGCGCTCTATTGTAATTACGTATCTTAATATATAATTTGGCAAAACTATAATTAACTATTGCTTCAACTACCGGTAAATCGTATTTTTTAGAGAGCTCTGCGGCTAAATTCAAACGATTTATCGCCTCTATAAACTCATAAGATTGTGTTTTTAAAGCAGCTTCATCTAATATTTTCTTTAGCTGTATTTCATCATGGGAAAGTTCGCCTGAAAATAAATTTTGAGCATTTGCCCCAAATAGACTTAGGGTGAGTAGAATGAAAATTATAAATCTTTTCTTCATTTTTCGTTATTTGCAACCTAACAAAAAGGCGGTCGCAAATATATTTTTTCTTGTCGTGGTATAAAAGCGATAATTTGCTAAAAAAATACAAAAATCTGCCAAACTTATTAAAAAAATAAGAATAATCGCACTAAAAAATGTATAAATACCAATAAGTAAGTAAATTTTAAAAGCGGGAATATATTTTATTATTGCTTAAATTCCAAATAAAAACAGAAATAAAATTTGCTATAATCGAAAATAATTGCTTTTTATAGAGCTGCGATTTTACAAATAAGATCTATCAATCTACTACTGTAGCCACGTTCGTTATCATACCAGCCAATTAATTTTACCAAGTGCTCATCTATTACCGAAGTCATTTCGGCATCAAAAACACAAGAATGAGTATTGCCTACAATATCTATAGAAACAATAGGATCTTCTGAGTAGCTTATAATTCCTTTAAAATTAGTTTGGGCAGCCTTCTCGAAAAGACTATTTATGGCTTCTATAGAGACTTTCTTTTTTACATTTAAAGTCATATCTGTAAGAGAGCCATTTGGCACCGGCACGCGAATACCACAACCGCCAATAACATTACTTAAATCTGGAAATATTTTGGTAAGGGCTTTTGCCGCGCCAGTAGTGGTGGGAATTATAGATAGTGCAGCGGCTCTCGCCCGGCGTAAATCGCGATGTGGTTTATCGTGTAAACTTTGATCAGAAGTATACGAATGTACGGTGGTAATATAAGCTTGCTCTACCTCAAATGCATCATGAACCAATTTAAGCATAGGCGCCGCATTATTGGTAGTACAAGAAGCATTCGAAATAATTTTGTCTCCTTTTTCCAGTAGATGGTCATTTACGCCCAGAACAATAGTTTTAATAGTATCTGTAGCGGGCGGAACCGATAAAATAACTTTTTTAGCGCCGCCCTTTAAGTGCTGCTCTAATTGTTCTTTTTCTTTGTATTTGCCCGTGGCTTCTATAACCACGTCTACATTAAAATTCTGCCATGAAATATTCTCTATGCTGGTTTGTTTGGTTAACGGATATGCTTTTTCTTCGACCAAAATTTCACCTTCCGTAAACCCTACTTTTTTATCTAATTGGCCGTGTACACTATCGTATTTTAAAAGATGACTCAAGGTTTTAGCGTCTGCCGAATCGTTAATGCAAACTACTTCTATTTCTGTATTATCCAGCAATAACCTAAACAAACTTCTTCCTATACGACCAAAACCATTAATTGCTATTCTTATTGGCTGTTTCATCACTTTAATTTAAATGTTTTTGGGCTTTGTAAGAAGAACGTACCAAAGCACCGCTTTCTACATGCCTAAAGCCCATTTCTAGTCCAATTTCTTCGTATTTCTTAAATTGATCTGGAGTGATAAATTGTTGTACTGGCAAATGTTTTTTACTTGGCTGAAGGTATTGTCCAATTGTAATAATATCTACCGAAGCTTTTCTCAAATCTTTTAAAGTCTGCACCACTTCTTCTTCTTTTTCTCCCAAACCAAGCATTATACCAGATTTTGTACGCTTTATTCCTTGTTGCTTTAAATAAGCTAAAACCGCCAGACTACGCTCGTATTTAGCTTGTATTCTAACTGCTCTGGTAAGCCGTTTTACAGTTTCCATATTATGCGACACTACTTCTGGCGCTACTTCTATAATTCTGTCTATATTGGCTTCTACCCCTTGAAAATCGGGAATTAGCGTTTCTAAAGTTGTATCCGGATTCATTCTTCGAATAGCTTTTACTGTTTCTGCCCAAATAATAGAGCCCATATCTTTTAAATCGTCTCTATCTACACTGGTAACTACCGCGTGTTTTATATCCATTAATTTTATAGACCGCGCCACTTTTTCAGGTTCTGCCCAATCTATAGTTTCCGGTCGGCCGGTTTTTACACCGCAAAAACCACAAGAACGCGTGCAAACATTGCCTAAAATCATAAAGGTTGCAGTACCTTCACTCCAACATTCTCCCATATTAGGGCAACTTCCCGAAGTACAAATGGTATGTAAATCGTATTTATCTACGAGTTTTCTAAGGTTGGTATATTTTTTTCCGGTTGGTAACTTAACGCGTAACCATTTTGGCTTTTTTGTAATTTTTGTTTTGGGGCTTGCAAGTGTTTCTGTAGACATACTTTTGTAGGTTTGGGTTTTCAAAGATATAAAAATTCCGGCTGCTTTAAACACTGCTTTTAAAAAGCAATTACCTACGATTTACGTTTCGTTTTTAATAATTTCTGCCAAAAGTTTTTTGGCGCGCATCAATTTTACTTTTACATTACTAATAGGTTCATCTATGTGTTGTGCAATGGTTTTATAAGATAATTCTTCAAAAAACCTAAGCTGTATAACTTCTTGGTAATGCGGTTTTAATTGTGTCACAAAAGAAAGCAACTTATTGGTATCTTGGTCTTCTATTAATTGATCTTCTGCCGTTGGAGTTTCGTCTACAATATTCTTTGCTGTAAATTGGTCTACTTTAGTAACCGGCAGCTCTTTTACGCGGCTTAAATCTATTTGTATATTTTTGGAAATAGTAATCAACCAAGTAAGGAATTTATAATCTGGATTGTAAGTGTCTATTTTATCGAAAGCTTTGGCAAAAGTCTGAATGCTTATCTCTTCTGCAGCAAACTCATTTTCGGTTTGCTTTAACTGAAAATTATACACTTGCGACCAATAGGCATCTAGTATTTTTTTAAATGCCAATTGGTTGCCTTTTTTTGCCTGTTCTATATGCTGGTTCAAACCGGTAGGTTTTATTCCCAATGTTTTGGTTTTTGAAAAAGATTTACAATAAAGATAGTAAATTGAAGGCAAACTAAGCTTAATTCGTAAGCCGGCATTGCCCATCGTAGGTCTTTTTCGTCTAGAGTAACTGCCGTTTTAAAATATACTGCGTACGCCATAAACATCCGTAAAGCGAAAAAACCCAGAAAAATCTGCCAATTATAACCGGTAAGAATTCCTGCAACAAACAACAACCAAAATAATAATTGCGTAACATAAAAAATACTCAAAGCCCTTTTATGTTTGGTTTTGTAATGTTTGGCCGTACTTACGTGTCTTCTTTTTTGACGTAACCACGCTTTAAAATTCTTCTTAGGAATGCTGCGCGTAAATGCTTCTTTGTTTACACAAATAGCAGTGTTTTTTGAAGACGCCGCTGCGTTTACAAAAAGATCGTCGTCTCCCGAGCGAATATGAATGTGATTTACAAAACCTTTGTTTTGATAATAAACCGAAGAAGTGTAAGCCAGATTACGACCAACGCCCATATAGGGATTAGCATTTTTGGCATACCCGAAATATTGCAAAGCCGTAAGCAAGGTCTCAAAGCGTATTAATTTATTTAAAAAACCTTGTTTTTTTTGATAGCCGCCATAACCTAATATAATGCTATTTTGGTTACTGAAATTCTTTGCCATTTCTTGTATCCACTTATTGCTGGTAGGTTTGCAATCTGCATCGGTAAAAAGAAGGTATTCGTTTTTAGCACGTTTAATGCCAAGCGTTAAAGCATATTTTTTATTGGCCCAAAAGCGTTCGTTGTTTTGAACGTTTACAATTTTTACACGTTGGTCTTTTTCCTGAAACTGCTCCATAACTTGCAAAGTTTTATCTGTAGAGCAATCGTTAATCAGTATCAACTCAAAATCTTGATATTCTTGTTGTAACAGAAAAGGTATGTGCGTGCGCAAGTTATCTGCTTCGTTTTTAGCGCAAACAATTACAGAAACCGGCAAAGCTTCTTCTTGAAATGTAGGGGTTTGAGCTTCGTTTTTAGCGAAGCTGAACCGTGCATAATAAAAGAAATAAAGCGTGTTTGTTAACGCTACCGCTATAAAGCTAAAGAGAAGAACTTGTAGCATTAACAAATTTTAATTTAAGCTTTATCGGTAGATTTACAGTCTATTTCGTCTGGCAGCTTTCCACAATAACTACAAGCTTCTCCGTCTTTATTTAAATGTGGATTCTGACTGGCACAAGTTCCTGCAAATTTACCGCCTTTTTTTGCCCAGATTTTTATAGCAATGCCTCCAAAAGCAAATGCTAATAGTACGATGGTTAAAATAAATAATTTCATAATGCAAAAATACAACTTATCTTTTGCAAGCAAAAAAGAAAACTTACATTAATATTTTATTTACATTATTTAACGCAAATTTAGGCCTAACCTAGGTTTAACAGTAAACTAAAAATCTATCTTAGCCAATTACAAACCAAAAAAAACAATTATGAAAATCAAAAATGTTTTAATGCTCATAGCAGTGGCTTCTCTTAGTTTTTTTTCGTGTAAAAACGAAAATAAAGATAAAGATGCGATGCAAAAGGACACAGAAACCACTATGGATAAGGCAAATAATAAAGAAAACGCCGATAAGGTAATGGATTCTGACAATATGAACGACAAATCTACTGAATCTTCAGAAGAGATGAACTTGGCCGACATCACCAAAGGGGAAGCAAGCCTTTCTACTTTAAACGATGCAGTAAAAAGCGCCGGAATGGTTGCTAAGTTAAAAAGCGAAGGGCCGTTTACTATTTTAGCTCCAAACAACGAAGCTTTTAAGCAACTACCAGACGAAACGTTAGATAATTTAATGCAACCAGATAATAAAGAGCAGTTAGAAGGTGTTTTGAGTTACCATATTGTTCCCGGAAATGTAGACTCTAACAAATTAAAAAAATTGATTGAAAATAACGACGGTACTTACGAATTAGTTACCGCTAACGACGGAAAGTTGGAAGCCAGCATGAACGATGCCGGAGAAATTATTTTAACCGATGGCCGTGGTAAAAAAGCTAAGGTGGTAGAAGCAGACAAAAAAGGACAAAATGGAGTAATTCACTCTATAGACACTGTTTTAATGCGTAGTTAAGAAAACCATTTTAAGTTGAGTTAAGTTGAAAAGCCGCTGAGATGCGGCTTTTTTTATGCTATAATATTTACTTCCGGCTCCAATTCAATTTCAAAACGCTTGTAAACTTGCGTTTGTATATTCCGCGAAAGCGATAAAATATCTTTTCCGCTGGCATTGCCATAATTTACCAATACCAAAGCTTGCTTTTTGTGCACACCGGCGTCTCCCTCTCTATAACCCTTTAGGCCGCATTGATCTATTAACCAACCGGCAGGTATTTTATAACTATTTTCGGTAATTTTATAAAATGGAATAGCAGGATTTTTAGAAGAAAGTAAATCAAAGGCAGCTTTATCTACAATTGGATTTTTAAAAAAGCTACCACTATTACCTATCTCCTTAGGATTTGGTAATTTTTGCTCCCGAATGCTTACCACTGCTTTAGCCACGTCTTGGATACTAGGATTTTGAATATTCTGGACTTCCAATTCGTTTTGAATAGCGCCGTATCCGGTATGTAATTTATGGTTGTTTTTGGTTAACGCAAACTTTACGGAAGTGATAATATATTGCCCTTTTAAATGATTTTTAAAAACAGAATTTCTATACCCAAACTGGCAATCTTTTTTATAAAAAGTTTCTTTTTTTAAGGTTTGAATATGCAAAGCTTCACAAGAAACAAATACATCTTTTAGCTCTACCCCATACGCCCCAATATTTTGAATAGGCGCCGTACCAACGTTTCCCGGAATAAGCGAAAGATTTTCTATGCCGCCAAAACCTTGCGAAAGACACCAGTTTACAAATTCGTGCCAGTTTTCTCCCGCGGCAGCGGCTACGTGAACCTCATTATTGCTTGTTTTAGTTACTTCTTTTCCTTTTAAGTTTAAAAAAAGTACAGTAGAGTCCAAATCTTTGGTCAACAGAATATTACTTCCGCCTCCTAGCAAAAAAATTTCAGAAGCATAGACTTGTTGCAAAACTTCTTTTAAGTCTGCTTCTGTATTTACTTCTACAAACTGTTTGGCTTTCACCGGAAAGCCAAACGTGTTGTAGTTTTCTAAAGAATAATCACGCAAAATTTTCATTACTGCGCTTGATAAGCCTTTAAAGCTTTTTCTAAAATAGTTACCGCCTTCAGTAGGTTTTCTTTTTTGAGTACGTAAGCTATAC
The DNA here is from genome assembly GCF_006546625.1 of Haloflavibacter putidus. Lineage (GTDB taxonomy): Bacteria > Bacteroidota > Bacteroidia > Flavobacteriales > Flavobacteriaceae > Mesonia > Mesonia putida. The sequence goes on along the minus strand of NZ_VIAR01000018.1, from coordinate 4,696 downwards.
GCACTTGGTTTGAACCGGTGTTTGGCGTAGAGTAAAAACCTGCGGCCGGAGCAATCATTACGGTTTCTCCGTTATAGTCGTAGCTTTCTAACAACCATTTTGCAAAATCATCTGCATCTTCTATGGGCAATTCTGCTATACAATAAAAAGCTCCTTTTGGAGTACCCACTTTTACACCATCGATATTTTTTAACGCTTCTACCAAGGTGTTTCTTCTTTCGGTATATTCGTTAATTACATTCTCAAAATAAGAATCTGGAGTATCTAGAGCCGCTTCGCTGGCAATTTGTGCAAAAGTTGGCGGGCTCAATCTTGCTTGGGCAAATTTTAGAGCAGTTTCCATAAAGGCTTTGTTTTTAGAAACAACACAACCTATTCTAGCGCCACACATACTGTAGCGTTTAGAAACAGAGTCTATCATAATAGCGTGTTGCTCTAGCCCTTTTTGGCACATTACAGAGTGGTGTTTTGCACCGTCGTAAGCAAACTCTCTGTAAACTTCGTCGGCAATAATAAACAAGTCATACTTCAAGGCGAGCTCTGCCAATTGCTGCATTTCTTCTTGAGTATACAGATAACCTGTAGGATTACCAGGATTACAAAGAATAATTGCTCGCGTTTTATCTGTAATTAACTTTTCAAACTCAGAAATTGCAGGTAAGGCAAAATCATCTTCAATACTGGCTTTTACCGGCACCACATTTACATTTGCAGAGGTGGCAAAACCATTATAATTTGCATAAAATGGTTCTGGAATAATTACTTCGTCACCAGGATCTGTAACCGTTCCCATAGCAAATAATAGTGCTTCAGACCCACCTGTAGTTACTATTATATCTTCCGGTTCTACCGGAATATTATTTTTTTGGTAATATTTTGAGAGTTTGTTTCTGTAACTTTCAAAACCAGCCGAATGACTGTAAGAAACAATTTCTAATGTATTATTTTTAACCGCTTCTAAAGCAACTTTTGGTGTTTTTATATCGGGTTGACCTATATTAAGATGGTAAATTTCTTTTCCTTCTCGTTGCGCTTGCTCTGCATACGGAACTAATTTACGAATTGGCGATTGTGGCATAGCCAAACCTTTTTGAGATATAGCGGGCATAGACTTAACTTTTAAAATTAATTTTCACAGTATCGTTTCAATTTTTCAAAGAAACGACAAGTTATTTATAAATAAAAATAAAAAGCCGCTGCAAGTAGCAACGGCTTTTTAAAAAAAATAAATTTCTTTTATTTTTCTAAAATACTCTTGGTATCTTTTTTTTGCACATAACCTTTAATCTTTAAAGGATAAGGAGATTTTTCTGCATTAGAATAAACGGTAACCGTTTTTCTAATAGGTCCTTGGCGAGAAGTATCGTATTTTACTTCTATCTCGCCGCTGGCTCCTGGAGCTATAGCATCTTTTGGTTTTTTAGGGACGGTACATCCGCAAGTAGATTTTACTTCCTTAATAATTAATGGTTCGTCTCCTGTATTAGTAAATTTAAAAACCCGTACACCATCAGATTTATACGCTACTTCGCCATAATCTATGGTTTCTTGTTCAAAATCCATTTTAGCTTGGGCATTTAAATTATAACCAGCTATAAATAAGAATGTGAAAATCGCAATAATTCGTTTCATAATTAAAATATTTGGGTACTAAGATATAAATAAATTCTATTTAATTAAAAAAAGTAGATTCCTAATATAACTACTTTTAAAATAAGCTTTATATAAGTACTTTTGTCACTTCAATTCAAATACCAGACCAAATTATGGCAATTGCTGCAAAATATAATCCAAAAGACATAGAAAACAAGTGGTACAACTATTGGATGGAGAATAAATATTTCCACTCTACTCCCAATAATAAAAAACCCTATACAATTGTAATTCCGCCACCAAATGTTACCGGAGTTTTACATATGGGGCATATGTTAAACAATACCATTCAAGATGTTTTGATTAGAAGAGCGCGTCTGCAAGGTTATAATGCATGTTGGGTTCCGGGAACAGATCACGCCTCTATAGCTACGGAAGCTAAGGTAGTTGCCAAACTTAAAGAGGAAGGTATTGATAAAAATAGCATCTCCCGAGAAGATTTTTTAAAACATGCGTGGGAATGGACCGATAATTACGGCGGACAAATTTTAGAGCAATTAAAAAAACTAGGAGCTTCTTGCGATTGGGACCGTACTAAATTTACTTTAGACGATGATATGTACGCATCTGTTATAAAGAGTTTTGTAGACCTATATAAAAAAGGACACATTTATCGTGGCTACCGAATGGTAAACTGGGACCCGGAAGCTAAAACAACCTTATCTGACGAAGAGGTTATTTACCAAGAACAACAAGGTAAATTATATTATATTAACTACGCCATAGAAGATTCTGATGAGCAAGTAACCATCGCCACCACCCGACCCGAAACTATTTTTGGCGATACGGCAATTTGCATAAACCCAAATGATCAACGATTTACACATCTGAAAGGAAAACGAGCTATTGTACCAGTCGTTAACCGAAGCATTCCCATAATAGAAGACGAATATGTAGATATAGAATTTGGTACGGGATGTTTAAAAATTACACCTGCCCACGATGAAAACGACAAGGTTCTAGGCGAAAAACACAAGCTAGAAATCATAGATATTTTTAATGAAGATGCTAGTCTAAACGCAAATGGTTTGCATTATGAAAATGAAGACAGGTTTGTCGCCAGAAAGAAATTTGTTAAGGAATTAGAAGAAAAAGGTTTTTTAATTAAAACCGAAAATCATCTCAATAAAGTAGGAACTTCAGAACGCACCAAAGCCGTTATAGAACCACGCCTTTCTGAACAGTGGTTTTTAAAAATGAAAGATTTGGTAAAACCGGCAATAGATTCGGTTTTAGAAAATAACGAAATAAAACTTTTTCCAGACAAATTTAAAAACACCTATAGCCATTGGCTTAAAAATATACGCGATTGGAATATCTCAAGACAGCTCTGGTGGGGGCAACGCATTCCTGCATATTATTATACCAAAGATAAAGGCAAATTTGTAGTAGCAGAAACCCAAGAAGAAGCTTTGAAACTAGCACAAGAAAAATCGGGTAATTCTAAGCTTACGCTGAAAGATTTGCACCAAGAAGAAGATGTGTTAGATACTTGGTTTTCTTCCTGGCTTTGGCCTATGAGTGTCTTTGACGGAATTAGAAATCCGCAAAACGAAGAATTTCAATACTATTATCCAACTAACGATTTGGTTACCGGCCCCGATATTTTATTCTTTTGGGTGGCGAGAATGATTATTGCCGGCTATGAATATACGGGAAAAAGACCTTTTGAAAATGTTTATCTGACCGGTTTGGTACGCGATAAACAACGTAGAAAAATGTCTAAATCCTTAGGCAATTCTCCAAATGCATTACAATTAATAGAAGATTTTGGCGCAGATGGCGTTCGGGTAGGACTGTTATTGAGCAACGCTGCCGGTAACGACTTACTTTTTGATGAATCACTTTGCCAGCAAGGAAAAAATTTCGGTAATAAAGTTTGGAATGCCTTTAGACTAATAGAAGGTTGGGAAATCGATGAAAAAAGCAGCCAACCAGAATCTTCTAAAATAGCATTAAATTGGTATAAAAATGTTTTCCAAAAAACCTTACGCGAGATAGAAGATCATTTCAAGAAGTATCGAATTTCAGACGCGTTAATGGCTACTTACAAGTTAATTTGGGACGATTACTGCTCTTGGCTTTTAGAAATGATCAAACCGGCATACGGGCAACCCATAGATGCAAAAACCTATAAAGAAGTAATTTATCTTTTAGAGCAAAACCTGACTATCTTGCATCCTTTTATGCCATTTCTTACCGAAGAAATTTGGCAAAACATTAGTCCTAGAAAAACCCAAGAAGCGCTAATTATACAAAATTGGCCGGAAATGCAAGATTACAACAAACAACTCATTACCGATTTTGAAGTGGTAAAAGAAGTAATTTCGGGCATAAGAACCATTCGAAAAAATAAAAACATTTCCTTTAAAGAAAGTATCGATTTAAAAATCATCAATAACGAAAATTTAAAGAAAGATTACGATGTGGTTGTTAGTAAACTTGGTAATATAGAGAACATAGCATATATAGCACAACAAGAACAAAACGCGCTTTCGTATAGGGTAAAATCTAATGAATATTTTATCCCTATGGCTGGCAATATAGATATCAAAGCTGAAACAGAAAAATTAGAGGAAGAATTAAACTACCATAAAGGATTTTTAAAAGCAGTCGAGAAAAAACTAGCAAACAAACGTTTTGTAGATAACGCTCCCGAAAAGGTTGTGGCTATAGAAAAACAAAAACAAGAAGACGCCCAAAATAAAATTGCCGCTATTCAAAAAAGTCTGCAAAACTTAAATTAAAATTTAATAACACAGAGTAAGGAAAGCCTTCTACATTTTTTTAATGTTTAGAAGGCTTTTTATTTTACAGCATAATTATTAAGGCGTTCCCCTCCCCAATGAAAAATTGGGGAGGGGTCAGGCTATGCGCTTTTACGCTTCAACAAGCCCAAAAAGGCTTGTTTGCAGGGTAACCGCTACTATCCTTAACGCAATTTTCAGCTTTAAGCTATATGCTTTAGGCATTATGTTAATTCTTTTTGGGTTTTATAGCGTACAGCTTACCGCTTATAGTAGTCTATAATTCTTGATAACGG
>NZ_VIAR01000017.1 GCF_006546625.1 Haloflavibacter putidus | reverse complement strand
CAAACAATATGGCACGTTAAATAACTTACTGTATGGGAGCCTTTTCTTTGATAACTCATAGTACGAAAATATAGATTTTTTCGCACTACTAAAGTGCTGCAATAAAATTGCAGGGTTTAAATCCCTTTTTTGAGACCAATTAATTATTAGCTTTTATTTGCGCTTTTAATTCTTCCATAGAAGCTTGTAATTCGCGTAAAACGCTATTTCCGGTATTACTTTCTAAATTAAAAGTTAACTTAGAATTTACTTGCCATAATTCTTGTATGTCTGAGACCTCTACTTCAAAAGGCGTATATTCTTCGTTTAAAGAAACCAATCTGATTTTAGAAGGATCCGGTAATTTATGCAATTTTTTCACCACAACGGTATCGTGCATTACTACAACATATATTTTATGGTCTGATGCTTCGCTAATAGCCGGAACAGCTTTGGCCAAAACCCAATCTTCCGGACGCAAATTTGGCAACATACTATCTCCTTCTATTTGAAATCCTCTATAAGTAGCATTACGGTATTGCGGCAACGGAAAGTCAAAGGCCGGCAACTGTTTATACCATTCTACATCTTGTATATTATGCGGATAACCGGCGGCTGCCCGTTGGTTTACCATCATTATATTTTCGTCTTCTTGCGAGTTGAGAGTAATTACCTTTGGCATTGTATCTACCTTATAAAGATTTAAAAACTTTTGGTGACTTTTACCAAACAACCAAAGCGGATTAACGCCAAATTGTCGTAAAAGTTCTGTAACTACAATACCAGAAAGTTTGGTGCGACCTCTTTCTATATCTGCTGTAGAAGATTTAATACCCAGTTTCTCAGCAAATTCGGTTTGGGTAAATTGGTTATCTTCCCTAATTTCCTTAAAACGCTTTATTTCTATACTTACATCCATAGCCCAAATATAGTTTTAAAAAGGAATATTTCCTACAATTTTCTCGGATAAAAACCAAAATTAAGGAATATTTCCTTATGTTTAATAGAAATCTTTTTTTTAAATTACAAATCTCTCCCGCAAGGTCTTTTTTTTAACTTGTAGGTTTCTTAGCAAATAAAAACTCCTGTAAGATTTCTTAGAAACCTTACAGGAGTACAAAAAAATTTAAATCAATGTTTAATCTTACCTCGAAACTTGACAACCTATTTCACTGAATTTCCGCACTAATACCTGCTTCCAAAAGTTTGGAGCAGCGCGGTTTTAAATCTTCATAATCGCCGCTTTTTACACCGCATTTACCTTTATAATGAATTAGTAAAGTGCATTGTTCTGCTTGCAAAGCATCGTGTTCGCAAATTTTTATTAGCATTTCGATTACGTGATCAAACGTGTTTACCTCATCGTTAAACACGATAATTTCGTTTTGTTTTTTCTCTTTCGTTTCGGTTAAAACTTCTTCTAAAAGCTCTTCTTTAACACTCATAACTTTACTTTTTCCGCTTTAAAAATATAAAATAAGTTTTTTACAATCAACTATTTAACAAATTTTACAGCTATCCATTTATCGCGTTCTAAGTGTTTATCGTATTGCAAATCTAATTTTTCGCAAGCTTCTTGTATAATAGGTAAATCTTCTTTATAAAATCCGCTTAAAAATAGTTTTGCATCTGCTTCTAATGCTTCCGCGTAAGCGGGTAAATCTTCCAGTAAAACATTGCGGTTTATGTTGGCAATTATGCTAGTGTATTTTTTATCTTTAAGCAACTCTGCGCCACCTTCATATACTTTAATATGTTTACAATTGTTGCGCTCTACGTTTTCTACGGTATTTTGATAACACCAATTATCAATGTCTATGGCATCTATAGTTTGAGATCCTTTTTTTTCGGCTAAAATTGCTAATACTCCCGTACCGCAACCCATATCTAAAAGTTTCTCATCTTTCCACTTATCTTGTAAAATAAGGTCGACCATCATATGCGTGGTGGCGTGATGTCCGGTGCCAAAACTCATTTTTGGCTCTATTATAATATCAAATTCTACTTCTTTTTTGTCGTGAAATGGTGCGCGTATTAAACAATTATCGCCTACTTGTATTGGCGAAAAATTCTTTTCCCACTCTTGGTTCCAATTTTTGTTTTCTAAATCTTCAACCGTATGGGTTATTGTAAAATGCGGATTTTTTAAGATAGGAACTTCATCTAGAATATCTTCTTGATAATTACCAGATGCAATATAAGCTTCTAGCCCATCGTCTGTTTGTCTAAAACTATCAAAACCCAACTCGCTCAATTCTGCTAAAAGAATATCTGTGCCGGGTTGCAATGGTTTTATATAAAAGTAAAAACTCTTGAAGGTTTCTTTTTTCATACCTATTTAATTTTGAAAAGCTAAAGCAATTTCTATAAAACTTTCTGCTTTAAGTGCCGCGCCACCAATAAGGCCGCCATCTACATCTGTTTGCGAAAAAATTTCTTCTGCATTGGCTGGTTTTACGCTACCGCCATATAAAATGGAAACTGCATTTGCGGTTTCTTTATCGTATTTTTCTGCTATTTGTTGTCTTATAAAAGCGTGCATTTCTTGTGCTTGCTGCGGACTCGCGGTCTTGCCGGTGCCAATTGCCCAAACCGGCTCGTAGGCAACCACAATATTTTTCCAAGCTGTTTGCGGAAAAGAAAACAGCGCTTTTTCTAACTGTTCTTTTACCACATCAAAAGCTTTGTCTTCTTCTCGCGCTTCCAACTCTTCCCCAATGCAAAAAATAACCTGCATACTATTGTCTAAAGCTGTTTGTACTTTTTCTTTTAAAAGTTGATTATCTTCTTTAAAGATGCTTCGGCGTTCGCTATGACCTAAAATCACTGTTTTTATGCCGATTCCCTTTAACATTGCCGCCGAGATTTCTCCGGTAAAAGCACCGTTTTTTGCTTGGTGCATATTTTGAGCAATTACCTCTACCGGGGTTTCTTTTAAGGTTTCAAAGGCCGGGTATAAATTGGTGTAAGCCGGCGCTACTATTAAAGATACCGAATCCGGTATATTTTTTAATTGATTTTTAATGCCGGTTAAAAGTTCTTGCATTTCGGCCAAATCACAATTCATTTTCCAGTTTCCTGCAACTATTTTCTTTCTCATATTTTTTTGACTATAAGTTTTTCTTTTTGGTTTTGTGTAAATCTCTCTTCTACTTTTCCACGCCCTTATCTATTCCGCAAAGAAATTTTACTGCTTAGATTTTGTAAAAAGCTTTTATTTTTTCCGTGCACGGAAATTTAAAATCTTAATCTATTAGGCGCGGGTTATTTTAGGATCTAACCAACCGTATACAATATCTACAAAAATATTAATAATAATAAACATTAGCGCAATTATTAAAACGGCGCCCATAATTACCGGTAAGTCTAAAGTGTTTAAAGCGTCTACTATTTCTTTTCCTAAACCATTCCACCCGAAAATGTATTCTACAAAAACGGCACCGGCTAGCATAGAAGCAAACCAGCCTGAAATGGCCGTAACCACCGGATTTAAAGCGTTTTTAAGCGCATGTTTTAAAATAATGCGTTTGGTAGACAAGCCTTTTGCCCTTGCCGTTCTAATATAATCTTGCTGCAAAACTTCTAAAAGAGCGTTGCGCATAAGTTGTATAACTACCGCCAAAGGTCTAATACCCAATACAATGGCTGGCAAGATAAGGTTTTTTAATTGTAAAGTGTTTTTTTCGCCAAAATCATCTAATTCGTATAAACTACCTGTCATATTTAGGTTGGTGTATTCGTGTAAAACGTAGCCAAAAAACCAAGCAAATAAAATGGCGCTAAAAAAGGAAGGAACGCTCATTCCTAAAGTGCTTAAAACCTGGATGGCTTTATCCCAAACCGAGTCTTTTTGTAAAGCAGAAATTATTCCGAAGAAAATACCTATACTTAAGGCGATAACAATGGCAGAAACCGCCAAAACAAAAGTGTTTGGTAAAGTTTCTGCAATTACAACCGAGACTTTTTTACCGTTTTTCTGAAAAGATTCGCGCAAATACGGAGTTTTTAAAGCTAAGGTAAAGCTACCTAAATCTGCACTTGCCCAAACTTGGTATTTGTCTTCTTCTAAATAAGTATAAGCGGCGGTTTGATTAGAATGTACAGAAACAGGCGATAAATCGTTTACGTAATATAAATACTGCGTTCCTAAAGATTTATCAAAACCATATTTGGCACGTACGGCTTGCAATTGTTCTTCGGTTTCATTTTGTCCCAGCATCATTTGCGCGGGATCTCCCGGCAAAATATTAAAAAGTAAAAAAATAACGCTAATTACCCCTAATAAAGTAAGAAATGCATAGCCTATCTTTTTTATAATATACTGAAACAAACTGCGCTATTTTAAATTGATTTTGCTCGCGTCGTTCCAATGCAGTTTTTGTTTGATAGTACCTTTTTCTAAGGTCATAAGTCCGGGATTGGAACGTATTACGGTTTTAATAGCAGTCTCGTCTGTAAAATAGAAATTAAAATCGTAGCCGTATGTTTCTTTTAAATTTTGAATATCATCGGGGCCGGAAGCCGAAAAACCAATTACTTTATAATCTTTTTCTTTGGCTTCTTTTATTGCCGGAGCAATTTTTTGCCAACCTTCTTTTTCAGATTTGGTTAAATTATAAGCCACAATTACCAATACTTTTTCTTCGTTTAAAATAATGCTGGTAGCGTCTCCTTCATCGCCATAAAAGGCAAAATCATGAATTGGCGGAATAAGTTCGCCATCTCTTGGTTGCATACCTTCTTCTATATTTACACCTTCTTTATAGGCTCTAAAATCTATAAGTGGCAAGTGCATTAAAACATAATAAGCAAAGGCCAAACAAGCTATAAACACCACAAAAACAATCCATTTATGCGAAGCCGGATTAAACAGCGGTACGAGGTATTTTTGCTTTACAAACAAAATAAGAATAAATACTAGTAGAATTACATCTTTTATAAACGACTCCCAAGGCGTTAACGGAATTGCATCGCCAAAACACCCACAATCTGTTACTTTATTAAAATATGCAGAATAGAAGGTTAAGAATGTAAAGAAGATAATCATTAACAGCAAACTCCATACAGTAAATTTTCTAGCATAACCCAAGAGTAACATAACCCCTAGTAGCAATTCAAAAATTACCAAAACAATTGCAATACCTAAAGCAAAGGGTTGTAGGAATTCTAAATTTAATACGCCTTCGCCAAAATATTCTTGTAATTTATACGCAAAGCCAACAGGGTCGTTTAATTTTATAAAGCCGCTTAAAATAAATAGCAAGCCAACAAAAATTCGTGCAAAGCCAACAAGTAGTTTCATAAATAAAGAGTTTAGTAAGTATCAAATTTTTGTAAGATGAGCGCAAATACCGCATAATTTATCATATCTTGATAATTAGCTGCAATGCCTTCGCTCACCAACGTTTTTCCTTGGTTATTTTCAATTTGTTTTACGCGTAATAATTTCTGCAAAATAAGATCGGTTAGGCTGCTTACACGCATATCGCGCCAAGCTTCGCCGTAATCGTGATTTTTATTGAGCATAAGATTTTTAGTATCTTCTATTTTCTGGTCGTAATACTCTAAAGCTTCTTCTAAAGCTAAGTCTGGTTGTTGCGCAATGCCTTTTTCCAGTTGTATCAAACCCATAATGGCATAATTAATTATACCAATAAATTCAGAAATTTCGTCTTCTTCTACTTTTCTGGTTTCGGTTTCCTGCAACTTACGAATGCGTTGCGCTTTTATAAAAATTTGATCGGTTAAAGAAGATAATCGCAGTATTCGCCACGCGCTTCCATAATCGCGCATCTTTTTTTCGAACAAATCCCGGCATTTTTTTATAACTGCATCGTATTGCGTAGATGTTTTTTGCATGAAAACTCTGTATTTTGCGTAAATTTCGGGAAATATAAAAAATTAAAATGTAAACTTAATCTTTATGGCAATCAATTGCGCGGGAAATTTAGTTAATTTAAAAACGCCCAAAATAATGGGTATTTTAAACCTTACTCCAGACTCTTTTTACGATGGCGGAAAGCATAAAAATCAAAAGCAAATTATACAGCATACTACCAAAATGCTGCACGAGGGCGCAGATTTTATAGATGTTGGCGCGTATAGCTCTCGCCCGCAAGCCGCAGATGTTTCCGTAAAGGAAGAGTTAAACCGCTTGCTTCCTATTATAAACCTTCTAAAAGAAGAATTTCCGGAAATCTTACTCTCTGTAGATACTTTTAGGAGTGAAGTTGCACAAGAAGCGGTAACAGCAGGAGCTTGCTTGGTTAACGATATTTCTGCGGGTAGTCTAGACCCTAAAATGATGCAAGTGGTAAGCAAATTACAAGTTCCTTATAGTATGATGCATATGCGTGGAACGCCAAAAACAATGCAAAACAATACAGAATACGAAGATTTATTGCAGGAAATTATTTTTTACTTTACGGAAAAAATTGCCCAAGCTAGAAAAGCCGGAATTAATGATATAATAATAGATCCCGGATTTGGGTTTGCAAAAACAAGAGAACAAAATTTTGAACTTTTACAGAAAATGACCTTGTTAAAAAACCTGGAAATTCCAATTTTAGTTGGCCTATCTAGAAAATCTATGATTTACAAAACCCTGGGCAACAAGCCAGAAGATGCCTTAAACGGCACTAGCGTTGTAAATACTTTGGCGCTATTGGGCGGCGCTTCTATTTTGCGCGTACACGATGTTAAAGAAGCAAAAGAATGTGTACAACTCTATACAGAATTTAACCAGTAAATTTATACATTTACCAAAAAGCTTATAATTTGGATAGTTTTAATTTTTTAGATTTTAGAATACTGGATATCCTAGATATCGTTTTGGTGGCCGTCTTGCTTTACTATATTTATAAATTGGTAAAAGGTAGCGCGGCTATTAATATTTTTATTGGTATTGTAATTATTTACCTGGCTTGGAAGCTTACGCAATTGCTTCAAATGGAAATGCTTAGTAGCGTTTTTGGTGAGTTTATTGGTGTGGGAATGTTTGCATTGATTGTAGTTTTTCAGCAAGAAATAAGAAAATTTTTGCTTATGGTGGGGTCGACTAATTTTGGCACTAAACGCAATTTTTTACGCCAATTAAAATTTATGCGCGACGATGTAAGCGAAGTTTCTACAGACATTAAAGCCATTTTAAAAGCCTGCGAAAATATGGGCAAAACCAACACCGGAGCGCTTATAGTTATTAAAAGAAGTACCAGTTTAGATTTTGTAAAATCTTCTGGAGACAAAATGAATATAGAGGTTAACCAACCTATTATTGAGTCGATTTTCTACAAAAATAGTACGCTGCACGATGGCGCGATGATTATAGAAGACAATAAAATTACCGCAACCCGCACTATACTTCCCGTAAGCAACGATAGAAGCATTCCGTTACGATTTGGTTTACGCCACAGAGCTGCGGTAGGCATTAGCGAGAAAACAGATGCGGTAGCCTTAGTGGTTAGCGAAGAATCCGGGCAAACCAATTATATTAAAGACGGGAGTTTTGAGATTTACGACGACTTTCAAGATTTAGAAAGAAAATTAGAAAACGATTTAAGCTAAGGTTTTTTTGCAACAAAAATTCTAACCTACTTTATTATCTTCTTCTTCCATAAATTGCACTTCGTATAGGTTTTTATAATAGCCGTTTTCTTGTTTTAAAAGCTGCTCGTGCGAGCCTATTTCTACAATTTTTCCGGCATCCATAACTATTATTCTGTCTGCTTTTTTTACGGTGGCCAAACGGTGTGCAATCACGATAGAAGTACGGCCTTTGGTAATTTTATCGGTTGCATCTTGTATAAGCTGTTCGCTATAACTGTCTACAGAAGAGGTAGCTTCATCTAACACCAAAATGCTTGGGTTGCTCACATAAGCACGTAAAAAAGCTATAAGCTGTCGTTGTCCGGAAGAAAGCATCACGCCACGTTCTTTAACGTTATAGTTATAACCATTGGGCAAACTGGCAATAAATTTGTCTACCCCAATTTCTTTTGCTGCTGCAATTACTTCTTCTTCTGTAATATTGGGATTATTTAAGCTGATGTTGCTTTTTATGGTATCTGCAAATAAAAATACATCTTGTAAAACCACGGCAATTTCATTCCGTAAAGATTTTAGCGTATATTCTTTTATGTTAACGCCGTCTATAGAAATCTCGCCACTGTCTATCTCATAAAATCTGCTAAGCAAGTTGATGATTGTACTTTTTCCTGCCCCGGTTGCACCAACAATAGCTATAGTTTCTCCTGCTTTTACAGAAAAAGAAACTTCTTTTAAAATTCTTTCTCCTTCTATATAGCTAAAATTTACATTTCTAAACGCAATATCTCCTACCAAATTTTTAGCTTCTATTTTACCGCGGTCTGCTATGGCAGATTTGGTATGCAAAATACCAAAAACACGATTGGCTGCTACCATTCCCATCTGCAAGGTGTTAAATTTATCTGCAATTTGTCGTAGTGGTCTAAACAACATCTGTATAAGTTGTATAAACATAACAATTACCCCCAATGTGAGTGCCTGGTTGTCTTGTGCTATTACGCGTAACCCACCAAACCACACTACCACACCAATTGTGATAGAGGTTGCCATTTCTGCAATAGGAAAAAATATAGAGTTATACCATACGGTTTTTACCCAGGCTTTTTTGTGTTTATTGTTAATTTCTTTAAAGTTATCGTATTCTATGTTTTCCCGTCCAAAGATTTGTACAATCTTCATTCCTGTTAGGCGTTCTTGCACAAAAGAGTTTAGATTAGAAACCTGAGTGCGAACTTCTTCAAAAGCTATTTTCATTTTTTTCTGAAAAACCCTTGTTGCATATAAAATAAAAGGTAAAACTACCAGTACCAAAAGCGTTAAACGCCAACTTTGAAAAAACATAAAGCCTATAACCACAAGCATCTTTAGCAAATCACTTATAATCATAAACAAGCCTTGGCTAAAAATACTGGCAATGGTTTCTATATCACTTACCGCACGGGTTACCAAGCGACCAACTGCAGAATTATCGTAATATTGTTTTTTAAACCTAATCATATGTTCAAATAGGTTTACCCTAATATCACGAATAACCTCCTGGCCCAACCAGTTGGCAAAATAGATAAAACAAAACTGAAAGATGACTTCTAAAGTAAGTGCCGCCACCATTAATAGAATATAGAATAGCAAGCCGTCACCGTCTTTTGGCACTACAGACTCGTCTATGGTAAGTTTGGTTAAGTAAGGCCTAACCACACCAAAAACCGAAAGCAAAATAGCAGCAAAACCTACAAAATAAAAGGTAACCCGATAAGGCTTTGTATAAGCCAACAACTGCTTAAAAAGCTTAAAATCAAATGCATTTCCTGTTTTTGTTGCCATAAAACTAGCTAAATATTGTTTTGGGGTATTCTATTTCCCACAAGAATAAACCTTTTGCGGCCACAGAGGTTCCTGCTTTGCCTCTATCTCTGCTTTTAATTATAGTGTGCATATCTGTAGGACTTATCTTTTTTTCGCCCACTTGCAAAAGTGTACCCACAATGGCGCGCACCATATTTCTTAAAAAGCGGTCTGCTTTAATGCAAAAAACTAGTTGGGTATCTTGTTTTTCCCATTGCGCAAATTGAATACTGCAATTATACGTTTTTACATCGGTTCTGCTTTTTGAAAAGCATTTAAAATCTTTATAGTCCAATAAAATCTTTGCTGCTTGATTCATTGCCGCTACATCTAACAGATTTTTCTTGTAATAAGCAAAATCTGTGGTAAACGGGTTTTTTGCTGTGTTTATAAAATATTTATAAGTACGTGCACTAGCATCAAAACGTGCGTGAGCATTGGGTTGCACTTTTTCTACGGCATTTACTGCAATATCTTTTGGCAAAAGCTTATTTACTTTAAAAGCAAATTCTTGCAAATTTAAAGTTTGCTCTGTATCAAAATGCGCATAAAGTTGTTTGGCGTGTACTCCGGCATCTGTACGGCCGGCGCCAACAACGCTAATTGTTTCTTGCAGTGCAATTTGCAGTTTATCTTCTAAAATTTGCTGTACACTAGTAGCATTGGGTTGTATTTGCCACCCGTGATATGCGCTACCATTATATGCCAGATTTATAAAAAATCTCAAATCTATTTTTATATTTTTGAAGTGCAAATATACGGCAATCCTTTTGCTTAAGAAATTAATTAACCCTTGCACAAACCTTATAGTTTTGAAAAAAATATTGCTTTTAAGCGACACCCATAGTTATTTAGACAACAGGATTTTATCTTATGCCCGTCAAGCGGATGAAATCTGGCACGCGGGAGATATTGGAAATACAAAAGTTACCGATGCTCTTAAAAAAATAAAACCTTTGCGTGCCGTTTACGGAAATATTGACGACCACGAGGTAAGAAAAGAATTCCCTTTAAACAATAGATTTATGTGCGAAGCAGTAGATGTTTGGATCACGCATATTGGCGGTTACCCCGGAAAGTACTCGCCTGCTGTTAGAGAAAAGATAAAGAAAAATCCGCCAAAATTATTTATTTGTGGGCACTCGCATATTTTAAAAGTGATGCACGACAAAAATTTAAATTTATTGCATATGAATCCGGGGGCTTGCGGCAAACAAGGTTTTCACCAGGTAAGAACCATGCTTCGGTTTGAAATTGAGGGAGAGAATATTAAAAATTTGGAAGTAATTGAGTTGGGAAAACGTTAAGCTTTTTGCAAAAGGGATAGCAGCGGCAGCTTTTTATGACGCTTTTGCGGCATAGAAACTATAGCGGATAGCCCGACCCCCAATTTTTATTGGGGGATTTGCCCAAATAACAAAAAAACCCGAAAGACAAGCTTTCGGGTTTCACGCACTAATACTACTAAGATGTTAGGTTTATCGCAACCGGTCTACAGATTTTACGAGCGCTTCATCCTTTTTAATGGCTTTATTAGCCATTGCTAAAAAAACGATAGAAATAATTGGAATTAGCAACCCAATACCTTTCTCTGAAATTTGCATTTCTCCAGGTACGATTAGCAACCAGTACACAAAAAATCCTAGTAAAATAAAGTTTAATAAGATATTGATACGCCCCAGAACAAACTGAAGCTTTCTGTTTTTATAAAGAAAGATTTCAACAAATGCCAAAACAGCAGACCCTAAGAACATAAGCAAGACATATAATAGATCTTGCGCATAAAAATTGCTTCCGTCTTCTGTTTGCCATAGCGACAAGTAAAACGGTAAGAGCGCGGCAACCAAGGTTACTATAAGTAAATATACGCTTTGTATTCGTTGAATCATAATTTGTAAAATGTGCCACAAAAATAACAGATTCTTTTTAGATTGGCATTTAAAATTTAAAATAAAGTTGTATACTTGCATCTATAAAGTCGTAACCACTTCAATAAAGGTTACTTATAGCTCCAAATTATTTTCAAAATTTTTCTTTTTTATAAAAAAGCTAAGCCTTTTTTAGATAATCAAACCATACAAAATATATATTTTTTAATTAGATGTTAGAGATTTCAGAATTAAAAGCAAAAAAACTTCCTGAACTACAGGAAATTGCTAAAACCTTAAACGTACCAAAGTTTAGAAGTTTAAAAAAACTGGATCTGGTTTACCAGATTTTAGACTACCAAGCAGCAAACCCTAAAAAAGCAGAAGCTGCATTAAATGATGAAAACCTTCCTAAGAAGGAAGATACCAAAGCAACAGAAAAACCAAAACGCAAACGCACTCCTAAAACAGATACGCGTCCTACCAAAAAGGAAGAAAAACCTTCCAAAAATACCGCAAAAGAAAAACATAGCGCTGCAGACGCGAAAAAACCAACCCAAAAGAAAGATTCTTCTAAAAAAGACGACGCTCCTAAAAAAGACAGTGCGCATAAGAAAGATACTTCTAACAGGAAAAATACCAAAGAACAAAAAGAAGATAAGTCTTCTTCTAAAGATCATAAAAGCAACACGTCTAAAGACCACAAACACACACATAAAAACACCAAAAATAACGGCAATCGCGATAGTAGAAACCGTTACAGAAAACCAGATTTTGAGTTTGATGCTATTATAGAAAGCGAAGGAGTCTTGGATATTATGCAAGACGGCTACGGTTTTTTACGCTCGTCTGATTATAACTACCTTTCTTCTCCAGACGATATTTATGTATCGCAATCGCAAATTAGATTGTTTGGTTTAAAAACCGGCGACACGGTTTTTGGGCAAGTGCGTCCGCCTAAAGAAGGAGAAAAGTACTTTCCTTTAATCAAGATAAATAAAATAAATGGTTTAGATCCGCAAGTGGTTAGAGACCGCGTTTCTTTTGAACATTTAACGCCTCTTTTTCCGCAAGAAAAATTTAATATAGCAGAGAGAGACAGCAGCACTTCTACCAGAATTATGGATATGTTTTCCCCTATAGGGAAAGGGCAGCGCGGTATGATTGTATCGCAACCTAAGACCGGTAAAACCATGTTGCTAAAAGATATTGCTAATGCCATTGCTGCAAACCACCCGGAAGTTTATCAAATAGTTTTACTTATAGATGAACGCCCAGAAGAGGTAACCGATATGCAACGTAATGTAAATGGCGAGGTGGTAGCTTCTACTTTTGATAAAGAAGCACACGAGCACGTGCGAGTAGCCAATATAGTTTTAGAAAAAGCTAAGCGTTTGGTAGAATGTGGCCACGATGTAGTAATATTATTAGACTCTATTACACGTCTTGCCCGCGCATACAACACGGTACAACCTGCCAGCGGTAAGGTTTTGAGCGGTGGTGTAGACGCCAACGCCTTGCATAAACCAAAACGTTTCTTTGGTGCAGCAAGAAATATTGAAAATGGTGGCTCGCTATCTATTATTGCAACTGCTTTAACAGACACCGGCTCTAAGATGGATGAAGTGATTTTTGAAGAGTTTAAAGGTACCGGTAATATGGAGCTGCAACTAGACAGAAGAATTTCTAACAGAAGAATTTTCCCTGCAATAGACCTTACTTCTTCCAGCACGAGAAGAGATGATTTATTGCTAGACGAAAATGTAATACAAATGTTATGGGGTCTTCGTAAATACTTGGCAGATATGACACCGTTGGAAGCGATGGAGTTAATAAACGAAAAAGTAAAACGCACCCGTAATAACGAAGAGTTTTTGGCTACGATTAACGAATAAAAATAGCCAAAAGTACTTGAACCAAAACGGTCTTTTCTAAATTGAAAAGACCGTTTTTTTATTCCGTAAAGAAACTAATAACCTGAGTTCGATCTAAGCTTTTTCAATGAAAAATTTAAAAACCGATAGTAATCTTGCACTTTAAGATCCTTTGTTCATTTTCTTTGCTCGTCCAAAGAAAACGAACCAAAAGAAAAGACGCTTTTTCTAAGGTATTTTTTTCGCTTATGACGAAAAACCGCTAAGCTTTTCCTAAATTTACTCCAAGGCTTCGAAAATTTTTTACGGAAAAGCGTAGCTATACGGAAGAAAAAGAACTAAAAAACTCTAAACTTTTATATCGAATTCACGTTAATACTAATTTATTTATCTAGTAAAATTAGGCAACAAAAAAACTTCTTTTACCGATCCGGTAAAAGAAGTTTAAGAGGATTATAACACTAATATACTAAAGCTAAACCTAAATTAAAGCGCTGCTACGTGCTTAGTCAATTTAGATTTTAAGTTAGCTGCTTTATTATCGTGTATAATGTTTTTCTTAGCCAATTTATCTATCATAGAAATTACAGAAGGATAAAGTTTTTCTGCCTCTGCCTTCTCTGCATTCCTCAATTTCTTTATGGCATTACGAGTGGTTTTGTGTTGGTAACGGTTTCTAAGACGTTTAGTCTCGTTGTTACGTATCCTCTTTAATGCTGACTTATGATTTGCCATAACCGTTTATGTTTGTTTCTCTTCGTTATTACTTGTAGTCCGTAGGGGATTCGAACCCCTGTTACCAGGATGAAAACCTGGCGTCCTAACCCCTAGACGAACGGACCGTTAATTAATTAAATTTTCAAAAAAAGGAAATTAAATCTATTTTCCTCACTTTTAGTAGTCCGTAGGGGATTCGAACCCCTGTTACCAGGATGAAAACCTGGCGTCCTAACCCCTAGACGAACGGACCATACTTGCTTAAATGCGGATGCAAAAATAATACTTATTTTGAATGCTCCAAACTTTTCTAATAATTTTTTTTCGCACTCGACTAAAATTCAGATTTAGATAAAGTTAATTTAAAACCCAAAACCAATTACTAATCGCTTCTGTCACTAATTAACTGGCTGTAAGCTGTAAGCTGTAAGCTGTAAGCAAAGTTTGATAAAATTAATTAACCGAAAATTATAAATCAATCACGAATTTGTCAGATCAGTCCAACTTCCCCCTTAGGGGAAACACAAGGGATAAACTAAGATTTACAATTCTCCTTATTAATTCTGTTTAACCGGCAAAGTTCTAGCGCAACGACCGTCTATTAACTAAAAATTAATACTTATTAAGAAATACACTTCTAGGCCGATTTTCAGCTGGTTTTCCGTAATTTAAGCCTTTGAAGATTAACCGACAATTTGCAATTGTTAAAAATTTATGTTAATATTAAACTAAATTTCAATCAATTAATAATGTGAGGCAAATGCATAAAAGATTTAACCTAAAAAACTGTAAGCTATACGCCGTAGTCTGTAGGCGTCTTTTTTTAAATAAATTAACCAGTAAACTAAAAACTAATTACAAGCTGTAGGCTATACGCCGTTCGCAAGAGTCTATTCAATTAAGTGTGTCAAATTTTATTTTCTAATCCCCAATTAACTAATCACCAATCAACCAATCAACCAACCCCTAATACGCTTTCGCAAAAAGCACACGCTGGCTCGATGGTTTGCCGGTTAAAACACACTTACCTTCCTCTTTTTCGGCATCAAAAGGAATACAACGAATACTTGCTTTGGTCAACTCTTTTATTTTTTGTTCGGTTTCGTCAGTACCATCCCAATGGGCAGAAATAAAGCCGGGCTTTTCTTTTAGTATTTTTTTAAACTCCTCAAAAGTATCTACCTCTGTGGTATTAGATTCTCTAAAATCTAAAGCTTTTTGATAAAGATTATTTTGTATTTCTACCATTATAGCTTTAACCTTTTCTACTACTTCATCTTGCTGCACAAAAGACTTGGTTAAATTATCTCTTCGCGCCAATTCTACCGTTCCTTTTTCTATGTCTTTCGGGCCAATAGCTAAACGAACGGGTACGCCTTGCAATTCGTATTGTGCAAATTTCCAACCGGGTTTATGGGTATCCCTATTATCAAATTTCACGCTAACCCCTGCCTCTCTTAAGTCGGTTTCTAATTTTCTTGCAACTTTAGAAACTTCTTCCAACTGCTCTTCCGATCTGTAAATAGGTACTATAACCACTTGATTAGGTGCCAGTTTTGGTGGTAAAACCAAACCTTTATCATCACTATGGGTCATAATTAAAGCGCCCATCAATCTGGTAGATACGCCCCAACTGGTTGCCCAAACGTATTCTAAACCACCTTCTTTAGAAGCGTATTTTACATCAAAAGCTTTGGCGAAATTTTGTCCTAAAAAGTGCGAAGTTCCAGCTTGCAGCGCTTTACCATCTTGCATTAATGCTTCTATACAATAGGTTTCTTCTGCACCGGCAAACTTCTCACTTTCGGTTTTCTTTCCTTTTACTACAGGAATTGCCATAAATTTCTCTGCAAATTCTGCGTAGATGTCATTCATTTGTTTGGTCTCTGCCAACGCCTCTTCTTTGGTTGCGTGTGCGGTATGCCCTTCTTGCCATAAAAATTCGGCAGTTCGTAAAAATAACCTGGTTCGCATTTCCCAACGTACAACATTTGCCCACTGGTTTATCAAAATAGGTAAATCTCGATAAGATTGAATCCAACCTTTATAGGTATTCCAGATAATAGCTTCTGAAGTAGGACGCACTACCAGTTCTTCTTCCAGCTTAGCATCTTCATCTACAACAAGTTTTGTTTTATCTTTAGGGTCTGTCTTTAATCTATAATGCGTTACAATAGCGCATTCTTTTGCAAAACCTTCGGCATTTTTTTCTTCTGCCTCAAACAAGCTTTTGGGCACAAATAAAGGAAAATAAGCATTTTGATGACCGGTTTCTTTAAACATTTTATCTAAAGCTGCTTGCATTTTTTCCCATATTGCATATCCGTAGGGTTTTATTACCATACATCCGCGTACAGCAGAGTTCTCTGCGAGGTCTGCTTGCACTACCAATTCATTATACCATT
Source organism: Haloflavibacter putidus (assembly GCF_006546625.1). Classification (GTDB taxonomy): domain Bacteria; phylum Bacteroidota; class Bacteroidia; order Flavobacteriales; family Flavobacteriaceae; genus Mesonia; species Mesonia putida. The sequence continues at coordinate 6,288 of NZ_VIAR01000017.1, read as the reverse complement.
TAGAATAATCTACGTCTCTCCGGGTTAACTTCTTGCTCATTGTCTGGGTTTTGGCACAAATGTTGTGTTTTTGTTAATACATTTTTACTTAGGGCAAAACTAAGTATTTTTGATATATGTCCAACAATAAAAACCTCAAGATATGCAACTCTTAAATAAATATAAATTTAGCATCAAAGCCCTGAGTGGTCTTTGTGCAACTTTCTTGTTATTTTCTTGTGGTTCTTATGATAACGCAGGTTATGAAAGAGACGGAATTTATTCTAGCGATAATAAGCAAGTCTCTAATCAAACTTCAAAAGAGGCCGATGATTCTAGAGAAGAGACTTCCTATTATGAGAATTACTTTGAGCAACAAGGGGAACAAATAGCGCAAGCACAAGAACAAAATAAGCAACAAAATGTTTTTACCGATGTAGAAACATATTCTTCACAAAACGATCAAGCCGAAGGCGAAGAGCGTTATTATGAAGAAGACCAGCAATATACTCAAGGTAATGCCGGGTGGGGTTCTAATCCAACCACGGTAAATGTTAATTATTACGACACTGGTTTCTCTCCTTATTACAATACTTATGGTTGGGGCGGTTACTATAGACCTTGGGGTTATGGCTATGGCTATAGACCTTATTATAACAACTGGCACATTGGCTTTAACATAGGTTGGGGCGGTTACTATAATCCTTATTATGGTTATGGTTACAATCCGTACCACCATTATTATGGGTCGCCTTATAACCATTATTACGGTTCGCCTTACTATTACAACCCTTATTATCGTGTAGCGCGTCATAATACGAGCAGAAATTATCGTAGTAGTTATACCGGTCGTAATAACAATATAAGAAGTAATTACAACAGTAGAGATTATAACAGAAGTTCTACAACTACAAGAACCAATAGATCCAACCAATCTGATGCTAGAACTCGTTCTAATACCCGCGTGAGAAATTCTCGTAATATAGATGCGAGAACAAACAAGGCTACTACTAGGTCTACACGAAATAATACACGTACCAATACTAGAAAATCGACATCTAGAAATGGTTATTATAACAGTAGTTCTACTAGGACCAATAGATCATCTAACACGAGAACGCAATATCCTACGAGAAATCCGCGATCTAATAATAACTCTATAAACACGGGTTCTACACGTAGTAATAAAACTTTCTCTTCAGGATCTAGCAGTACCAGATCTAGTGGAAGCACCAGTGGAAGTACTAGATCTAGCGGTACACGAAGTTCTGGAAGCAGAACCAGATAATTTAACAAAGAATGATTATGCAAAAAAACATATTTATATACTGTGCTATCTTGTTTAGCACAGTATTTAGTTATAGCCAAACCCAAGATGCAGCTCTAAATTATGCACTAAAAGATCTTACAGGAACGGCTCGTTTTACCGCTATGAGTGGAGCTTTTGGAGCTCTAGGCGGAGATATATCGGCATTAAAAATCAATCCGGCAGGTTCTTCTATTTTTTTAACTAATCACGTTTCTTTTTCCATTTCTAATGAACATTATACAAACGATGCTTTTTTTAGAAATAATGCAACATCATCTTCTAACAATAAATTTGATCTGCACCAAGCCGGTGCTGTATTTGTATATAATAGTTACAATCCCGAAGCTACGTTAACCAAATTTAGTTTTGGTTTTACCTATGACAGAAATAAAAGTTTAGACGATAAATTTACAGGATTAGGTGCTGCCAGCACCTCCATTGGTAACTATTTCACTAACCTTGCCAATGGAGTTCCGTTAGATTTATTTACCACTATGAGCGGAGAAAGTTTAGACGATCTCTATATCTACTTGGGCGAAGCTAATTTTTCTGCTGAAGGTTTTAATAATGTAAACCTACAAACTGCTTATTTAGGATACGAGACGTTTATTTTTGATGCCGAAAATCCTGGCGATTTAAATAGTACTTCCTACATTTCTAATGTTAGCGGTAATAATTTTGAGCAACGATATAATCATAGGTCTACTGGCCTTAACGGAAAATTTTCAGCCAATGGTTCTTTAGAATTAGATAAACGTTTTTACTTAGGTTTAAACTTAAACGGACACTTTATCAATTACGAAAAAACAACAGATTTATACGAAATAGCCCCCGAGAGCAGTACCGTAGACGAAATTTATTTTGAAAATAGCCTGCGTACCTTAGGTACAGGCTTTTCATTTGACCTTGGCGGAATTGTAAAAGTAAATGATATGCTTCGTTTGGGCGCTTCCTACAAATCGCCAACCTGGTATGTTATTCAAGACGAAACCAAGCAATATTTAGAAACCTATAGCGAAGGTTTTGAGCAACCACGAGCTATTGCCAACCCACGTGTTATAAATGTTTTCCCAAATTACAGGTTGCGAACGCCCGGAGAATTAACCGGAAGTGCTGCCGTAGTTTTTGGCGAGCACGGTTTATTGAGTGTAGATTACACTTATAAAAATTACGCCAACATGAAATACTCTTCCGATGAGGTTTCTATAGATTTTAGCACGCAAAATGCAATAATAGATAATTTGTACCAAGCTACTTCCAGCATCCGAATTGGTGGAGAATATCGTCTAAAAAATTGGCGATTGCGCGCAGGTTACCGCTACGAAGAAAGTCCTTATAAAAATGAAGATTTAATGAGTGCTTTAAACGGTTATTCTGCCGGAATAGGCTATTCTTTTGGCAAAATACGCTTAGACTTTGCTTACGATAACGCTCAAAGAGATTACAGCGCAAATTTAGACTTTACAGATTATAGCGAACGAATCCAAATAGACAGAAGTCGCTCAAATTATGTTTTGACCATGTCTTTGGCCATGTAACTATTCATTTTCTTTACGGAATTTATTCGCACATCTATAATAAAAAATAGCTGTTATTTTTCCATATTTCAATAAAGATAACAGCTACTTAAAAGAGGCATCTTTATAATTTTAACTTTACGGAATTTTGAATTCCTTGCAATAAATTAAACCACTTCTCCCCAAGATAATTTAAACCCAACCGTATATCTTTAACTTAAAAAGCAAAGATATACCCAGTTAAGAGGTAAATCGATGTATATATTTTGAATATAACTCCAGTATAGCTTCAGTATAGCTCAAGTATAGCTCAAGTATAGCTAGTGTATTAAGAGTGTATTAAAACTGCTTTATAAAAATCGGTAAAAAGATGTCTTTTAAATAAAGAGATAAATAAAAAACCTTTTAATCCCACGCAATTCTTTTAGCGTTATTTTTAATTAAATAGCGCTTAAGGATACTTCACAGATACTCCATAGATACCTCATAGATACTCCATTAAAACTCCCTTAACAAAAAGAAGGGACTTTTAGCGTTGTTTATAAGAAAAAATAAAAGAGACCGCTTGCGCTTGCAAATTCGTTTTTCTGCAAAACCGAACGAAATATTCTTTACTATAAAAAAAGCAAACCGGTTTTGCTCTCACAAACCGGTTTGCTTTTCAAGTATTATAAACTTCTGTTATCGTTTTAAGGTAAAGTTACCTTTAAACTCTCTTGGCACTACGCTGCCATCGTTTAAGGTTTCTACATATTCTATCCTAAACCAATAATCGGTAGAGGGCAACGGGTTGCCGTTGTAAGTACCATCCCATCCTGGTCCTTGCGGACTGACTTGCTTAAGCAATTTACCGTAACGGTCAAAGATAAATATCTTCGCGCCTTGGTTTAATGGACCTAAACCAATTATGTTCCAGGTATCGTTATAACCGTCTTCGTTAGGGGTAAAGAAATCCGGGTAATCGATAAATAAAATGGTTTGTGCCCTAACGCCACAACCGCCGGTATCCCTTCCGTAAACGGTATGCTCTCCGGGGTCTACGTCTTCAAAAAGCAGTTCGCCGGCTTCGTTGTTATACGCTATCCAAGGGCCGTTGTCCAGTCTAAACTCATAGCTACCACTACCTTCTACATTATACACCCGAATGGCGTGTTCTTCATCAAAACCTAAATTCAGGCGTTCTAACGAGAAAGTTGGGGCACTACTGCCACTCAAGGTAGCACTACTGCTATTGCTACAGCCACTTGCTGCATTGGTTACCGTTACCGTATAGGTGCCGGGACCATAATTACCGGGTGCTGCCGGGTCTATCGTTATACTGCTGTCAGTTTCTCCCGCTAGCGTGCTGCCATCTAAACTCCAGCTAAAGTTATATATAGCCGGGTCTAAGCCTGTGGCTATTGTTATTGGACTGTAATCTGCTCCGGTAACATCCGGATCGCCTACGCAAATTATTCCATCTTGGTCGCTTATATCTACTACCGGTTGTTCGTTTATTTCAAAGTTAATCTCTGCCGGTTGAGCAGATTCACAAAGTGTGGCTTGGTCTATTACTGCGGCATATACCGTTTGCCCATTGGTTACCGTATAATTGGCCGGGTCTTCTATCTCCCCACCAAATTGGTAATCTTCTTGAGTGGCATAGTAATATACCGTATAGTCTGCCGGATCTAAATCACCCAAAATAGCATCTGTATATACATTTAAATCGTATACCGCTGTATCGCCCCCGGGCTCATCGGAGCACAACACTTCTGCAAATTGCGTTTGTGCTATCTCCGGTCTTGGTTTTACCGTGATACGTACTTGACCAATATTGCCCATATTGTAACAGTTGGTCTCGTTATACACCACCCGGATATATAAAATATCATCGGTAGTGGCGGTAAAGCCTGCTGCTGAGCTTATAGGACTTACCCCATCTTCTGCGTCTTGTTCTGTGACGTGATAGGTTACCGTATAATCGTCTATATCTTGACTTTGGTTACTTGCATCCGGATCTAACAATGGAATAATATCTGTTGGGTCGCCATTGCCTTCATCGTAATGGTACAGGTTACCGGTAATGTCTTCCGGGATAACTACTGCGGTTCCCGTTGTCCCGTCTTCACATAAAGTATAGCCAAACGGATCGCCGAGTGGGTTGAGTTTTGGCTCGGGTACCACAATAATTTCAAAAGGTACCACCACGTGGCAGAAATTGCCATTTACCCCACTGTTTACCCGTACATAAATTATCTGTACNTTGGTAGGGTTACCATTGGCGTCTTCTATATTATACTCCGGCTCGTTTATATAGGCTTCCGGGGTGTCTATTTGGTCGTCTTCATCAGCGGTTTCTGCGCCAATTTCAGTAACATAATACTCCAAGTCTACGTTTTCAGGTCCGGCAATCAAGTTACCACTTGTAGTAAGATCAAAGGGCTCTGCTGCTATACCATCTTCATCATCGTCACATTGCTGCTGACTGAGCACTTCTATATCGGTCTCAGATGGGCTTGGCAAGGGCAGCACGCGTATGGTTAGCGTTATTGTGCTTGCACACATTGCTTGGGTTGCCCCATCGGTTACTTCTATATAAATGGTTTGTGCATTGCTGGTATTGGTATAGGCTTGCGGATTGTCTATTGGTGTATCGTTCTCATAATCACTTTGCGAGGCGTAGTACACAAATTCCAGGTTACCCGGAATTGGCTCACTGCCTATAATATCGACTTCGCTATCGGTTAAGTTAAATTCCGTAAAGCCATCAGCGTCGCCATCATCACATACTTGTAATGGTGGTGGCGTGTTAAGTTCCGGTAGTGCTTCCACGTTTAGGGTAAAGGTATTGTTTTGTGTAAAATCAAACGCATCTACACAGCCGGTTGCCGTGTTTTCTACCCGCACATAAATGGGTTGCTGGTTGATGATGTTCATATAGTTACTTGGTACGGCTATGGCATCTACCCCGTCTTGCGCGTCTTGCTCTGAGGTGTGGTAGGTTACTTCCAAATCTGTCGGGTCTTGCTCGCCGATAATATTATCGTAATTCTCGGTCAGATCAAAGAAAGCAAAGCCATCTGCGTTCTCGTCATCACATACATACAAATCGTCCAATTCGCCGGCTATTTCCGGAGATGGGGTTACTATAAGCTGCAAGGACCGCACTACATAACAACCACTGCCATCGTCTTGGTTTGGCCCGGTGTTTTCTACGCGTACCCAAATTACTTCTTCTGCATTGGCTGTTCCGTAAGGAACACTGGTATCTATTGCACCAACGCCGTTGTTAGCATCGTCTTGGGTTAAGTGGAAGCTGGCCGTTACATTGGGCTCGCCATTTAGAATGTCTTCTATAGCAGCTTCCAAATCAAATTCTTCAAAACCATCGTTATCCATATCACAGGCTTCCAAAGGTTCCAGCTCTTCTGCTATACTTGGGTTGGGCGTTACCACCAAGGTTAAAGTGGTGGTGTTTTCACAGCCTTCCCCGCTTATTAC
>NZ_VIAR01000016.1 GCF_006546625.1 Haloflavibacter putidus | reverse complement strand
CTCACGACGCACTAGAAAAAATGTCCCCGGTAGCATATGCAAAAAAATATTCTTCTGGGGCTAGCCCCAGAAGAATAAAAAATAATAACTTTATCGAAGTTTTAGAAAAATGAACAGTTCTAATTAGGGGAAGCTTACAAGAATCTCTCCTTTCGCCTCTACCCACTAACTACTAAATACTCAATACTAACTACTACCTACTACCCAACATCTCATCCCATTGGTATTTAACACTTTCCCAATCGAAGCTTTCGGCTTTTTTTCGGGCTTTTTTTGCTACGGATTGGGCAAGTTCTTGGTTTTCTAAAAGTACTTTTACGCCTTCTGTAAAAGCTTGTGTGTTTTTGGGAGGGACTAAAATAGCGTCTTTTTTATCTTCCAACAGAAATGGGAGTCCGCCAACGTTGGTAGAAACTACCGGCAAGCCTAAAGCCATTGCTTCTATAACGCTTACCGGGGTGTTATCTACATTGGTGGTATTTATAAAAATATCGAAATCTTTGGCATAGGCCAACCATTTTTCTTTCGGCATGCCGCCGGTAAACGTAACCGGAAGTCTCTTTTTTTCCGCGTAAGCTTTACAAGTTTCGATAGAGTTGTCTTTAAAAGGGCCTACCATACTGAGTTCTGCATCCGGATGTTTTGCTAACAAGTTTTCTAAAACCTTTAATGCCAGCATCGGATTGTAGATATCGGCAAAAGCCCGCACCCATAATAATTTAGGTGCTATATTTTTACGGACTTTAAACGGATAATTTTTAATTTCTATGGTATTGGGTATATAAACCAGGTTTGTAAAACCGGCTTTTTTAAAATAATGCATCAAATAAGCCGATGGTGCTACATTTACTTTGGCGGCAGCAAAAAGTTCTTGCGATAGTTTGGGATTGCTTTTCAAACGTTTTGGTAAATCGCCTCCTCTTAATATAGGGATATACGGCAACTTAGACCATTTACATATTTTAGCAGCAATATAAGCAAACCAAAATCCTAAGGTAGAATAGGTATCTATTAAGACTACATCTGCGCACTTACGGTTTCTTAGAATTTCGCTGCACATATCTGCCAAGCGTAAAAATTGGTTCTTTTTTGACGAAGCTTTATGTACTATATAACCTTCTTTTTCTAAAAAAGTACCTAAAGTTTCAATAGAAGTAACATTTCTACCCTTTTGGGAGAGCCGGTTGCCTATGTACACCAACTCGTCTTGCTTCGTTGCCATATGGTCTTTTCTTTTTCTTTTTATAGGTACGGTAATTTACATTTAACAAGGCCAAACCGTAAATAAAGCCCGGAGCTGCTACCCGCATGGCGGAGTGGTTAATGGTCGCGCCCCAGAAAATAACAAAAGGGATTAAAAATAAATTGCGATTACCAGATAATAGCATTCCTAAGGGGGTAATCAACAAAACACCTAAAGCTAAAATGCCTAACATACCGTGTTCTCCAATCATCCGGGTTATTTCGTTATGCGAAGGTAGCTCTATACCGGTTTTCTTTTCTCGGTAAAATTTAGATAAGCCGACTCCCAGACCAAAAAAAGGTTTTTCTTCAAACGCGGCCAACTCTTCAATGATTAAGGTTAAGCGACCGGTAGAGATGTCTTCTTCTTCTATACCCTGGGAGTTTTTTCCGGTATAGCGGTTTACAATCATCCCATCGGTAGTAGCCACCGAATAGCCCCATAAAGCTACTACTCCTATACCAAGTAAAATAAATTTTATTGAAGCTTTTGCCTTTTGCAATAAGTTAATCCGAAAATAAAAAAACAAACTAAAGAATACCATCATCAAGCCTGCAACCACCACTCCACCGCGAGAGAAGGTTAATAACGCCCGAAAACTTAATAAGGCCAATGCGCCCATCATTAAAAGTTGTTTTACTTTATGGCGGTATGGAATCAAAAACCGCACAAACAAAATAAACATACCCAGACCTAAGATAGTAGAAACTTGATTTCCACTATAGCCTCCCGAAGCCGCTGCACTCGATTCTGCTGCAGCAAATACATTTTGTGTATCGGGTTGATAAAAAATTATAAAAACGGCCATAGCTATAAGCGGATAGACAATATAATCTAAAATCTTAAACATATCTGTCAATTTGATACGCAATTGATAGCAATAGAGAGCCGATACAAACAAACTTAAAGGACCGGAGAGATTAAACAAGATAGTTTTCCTAAAACTCTCTTCCATAAAGTCCATATTTAGATAAGCTACATAAACTCCGGGCAATAATAAAAGTATGTAAAGTAAAAACGGCCAAGCTTTAATTTTAAATCCATGATTAAACAAACCTATCATTAAAAAAAGTATTACATAGTATTTACCGAATTCCCAAAAGATAAAACCTTTAGTCATTCGTAAAAAAATCTCTACGCCGGTTATATATCCAGCTCCCAATAAAGGCCAAATTTTTGACTGTGGATTTTTAAAAATATGGTAAAGAAAGTAAAAAAGAATTCCAAAATAATAGAGAATGCTTAAGGATTCAGCAAAATAAAACAATAAGCCCAATCCCACATGGAACAGGATTGGCAGGATAGATTTTAAATTTTTCTTAAAAGAAAAAGCTTTCATTTTGCAGATTTAGCAATTATTCTAAAATTTCGGTTTGTATACGGTGCCGGTAATGCTCGAAAGTGAAAGCCTCGCTTACAGCATAAGCTTTTTCGGCTTTATTTTGTAATTCTTCTTTTTTAGTTTGGGCTAAAGTACTAAAAATTTCTTCCAACTTTTCACTGGTAGTCGGGTTTACAATAAAGCCATTTTTTTGGTTTATATATTGTCCTATGCTTGATACATCTGAAACAATTGGGATACAGCCGTAATTCATTGCCTCTGCAATAACTTTAGGAAATCCTTCGGAAGCAGTGGATGGCAATAACAGAAAATGGGAGTTTCTATACAAATCAAAAACCTTGTCGCGCGATAAAAATCCGTGAAATTGTATTGGTAGGTTTTTATCGACTACTTGAGCTTCGTAGGCTTTTCGTCTTTCACCGTCACCTACCAAATGAATATTGCTTATATGTGTCTTATCACGTAAACTTGCAACAGCATCTATTATTCGTTGCACCCCTTTGGGGTCTTCCAATCTTCCTACAAAACACATTTGAAAAGGTCCTGTATAGTTTATTTTTTGTAAAATCACTTTACCCTCTTTCCGCTCTTGTAAGGTTAAACAAGGATTTTCAAAGGTGAGACAATTCTCAGGCTGGTTGGGCCAACTTCCGTTAATAGTTACTTTTCTATTTTGTTTTTTTAAAAAAGAACGTTGCAAACGATACCCCAAAGAAGCATTTTGCTGGTTCCAGTTCCCGGCATACTTATACCAACCTTTGGTTTTTACAAAATGCGTTAGGTACGGAATTAAATAAACGCCAAAACCTATGGGGGTTCGGAATTGGAAAACATCTACTTTGTCAAGCACACTATTTATTGTAGCAATGGTTTTGGGCATATTGCTAAGAATATTCGTCTTCTCTAGCCAGGTTTTACCACCACTTACCGGCAAAGCAACAAACTTAATATTGGGCTTTGTATAAGGTAACGAACTTGTTTTTGGCTCTTCTTCGTACAAGAAAGCTACATGTATAATTTCGTCAAAATCTTCGGCAAGATGATTAATTTCACTAATGGTTGGCCCCCAACCTACTAACTCTCCTTCTTTGGTATAATAATGCTCGGTATGCGATATAATGGCTAACTTCAAGATTCGATAAATTTTACATATTGCTTACTAATTTTAGGCCATTTAAAATTTTTAGACCATTCTTCCGCTTGTTCTGCAAAACTACCATAATGCGATAATATTTCCGCTACAGCTTGCAGTATTTCCTTGTTATTTTTAGGATCTACCAAAAAACCGGAATAATTTTCTTTTATAGCATCTTCTATTCCGCAGTTTTTAGAGCCTATTGCCGGAATCCCTAAGGCGTTTGCTTCTAAAATAGCAATTCCAAAACCTTCTACATCGCCGCTTTTTGTAGTTTGGCTTAGCATCGCAAAAATATCGGCAGTTTGCAAGAGTTCTATTTTTCGAGTTTCGTCTACTTTTCCGTGAAAGAACACGTGTTTTTCAACTCCCAAATCTTTAGCAAGGGCGCTATATTCTTTCCGTAAAGTTGGTATTCCTACAATGTGGTATTCCAATTTAGGATAGACAGCCAATAATTCCGGTAAAGCTTTTATTACATTTTCTTGTCCCTTGCGCCTACTTACATTTCCGACAGTAATCAAACGCAAGTTTTCTTTATTTTTTACGAAAGTTTTCTTTACGGAAATACTTTTCCCCAAATCAAAGCCGTTAGGAATAATTTTGGTATTCTGTAAATGTAAATTTTTCACTAAATCTAAGGTAAAGGAAGAAACGGCTATCACGCCATTCATCTTCTTTAACGAGAAATTTGTTAACTTCCGTAAAGCGGAAGAACCCAATTGCACCTCGCTACCGTGAATAATGGCAAAAAGTTTTTTTTGTGGAAAAACAAAGCGTAAATAAGCCCCAAGCCACAAAGGAAACTTCCCAGAAAGCAAAACAATGTCTGCGTTTTTAGCTAAGTGTTTAGCTTTTTGCAGACGTTTGTAATAGGTTTTAAAAATCAGTTTTTCCCTTTTTACACGATTTACCATAAAAGCTAATCTGCTATCAAAAGCATTTTCTTCTTCCCCGTCAGCTGAACGTCTGTCGCCTAAAACCTTTACGGAATAGCTATTCCCGTCTAAACCTTTTGCTAAATTATAGGCATGGTTTCCTATCCCTCCGGGTTGTGGGGGAAATTCAGAGGTGATGAGGAGTATGGTTTTGGGGTTTTTCAATATTCGTTGTTCGTTTTTGGTTGTTCGTTGTTCGTTTTTGGTTGTTCGTTGTTCGTTTTTTTAGGGATGTTTTTGTCTTATCTTTCGACTGCGCTCTCCCGAAGTGTCGGGAGACAAAAATTTCGACTGCGCTCAGACTGACATGTTGGTCAAAATAATTATTTTTTTACTTTTAAGTAAGCTTCGACTGCGCTTTTTCAAAATGTTGAGAGAAATGCCTTTCGACTGCGCTCTCCCGAAGTGTCGGGAGACATTCCTTTCGACTGCACTCTCCCTAAGTATCGAGAAACAATCCTTCCGCGTGCGCTCTTTCATAGTGTTGGAAGTCAAAACTTCTTATCAAACATTTTTAATTTTAAAATTAACTATTCTTCTTTACAGCTTTTCAATTTTGGCTCCTTCTTTTAGCATTTTACCGGCTATTTTCCATGATTTACTTACTTGGTAGGCCACTAAAGGAAATGCAAATAACGCCAATAGAAGTCCAACAGGCAGTAATTTTTTATTTTTTTTAAATCGGTACGGAATCATAGAAGGCGGAATGTTTTTTAGCAAGGCTAGCTTTGCCGCTTTTTTTCCAAAATATTTTCGGTATAAATATAAAACACTGGGCACCGGTTTTGGCGCAAACCATTTGGCACTTCGAAACGCATCCCAAGCTCCCATTTCGCGCAAACCTCCTGAGCCTACTTTAAGATGCAGACGCTTTGCCAACGGATTGGAAATATTGCGGTAGTTGGCCAAATAAGCCCGTAAACCAAACTCGCCATCGCCCATACGCATTTTTTCGAACTGCCTGTCGAATAAACCTATTTCTTTAAAAATTTGTTTGGGTAAAAGCACATTTCCGGTATCTAACTGACTGCTGATTAAAAAATAGGCATAATTCTCCGGCACTTCATCACCCGCTTTAGAAATAGAAACCCCAGAGCTTATATCGGCTTTAAAAAAATCTAAGCTCTTAAGATGTTTTTCAATCCAATCGGCCTCCACTCGACTATCATCATCAAACAATAAAATGTATTCTCCATTAGCCTTTCTAATCGCGGTATTGCGCGCCAGCCATAAAGCTTTCTCTTTTTGGTAAATAAGATTAAGGTTTAAGTCAAAATCCTTATAAAATTCTTTTTGAAAAGGTTCGGATTGATCCACTACAATCACCTCAAAATTGCTGTAATTCTGCTTCTCTAAATCTCTTAAAACGTCTTTTAAATAAGCATAGCGATTAAGAGTTGGAATTACCACGCTAACCAGTGGTTGCTCCTCCAGCAACGGAGACTTAAATTCGTTATAAGCGGGATATTGTATTGGGGTTGATGCAAAGTTTTGGCGCTTGGCATTTTTGGTTTTTCGATAAGCTCGAATTTCTTTAATGGGATTTTTAAAAGATACTAGACGTAGCAACAAAACGTAAAGCACCCAAGCTTTATGGAAGTTTTTTCGAATAAATCGGTATTCATCTTCTATCGGCAGTTTTTCAAAATGGGTATAGGTTTTCGCATTACCTATGTAGCCTTTTTGAATGGCTTGCCAAGAAAGATCGTATGCTTGAGCTAAGCTGCTTTGATAGTTTTTATCTTTATCGAGATTTTGTAATACAGATTTATTGAGCTTCTCTGTTCGCGGAAAAACGAAGGTATTATCGTTTCGCTTTAAGCGGAAATAAGATGTAGGTTTTAAATATTTAAGAAAATTAAAAATCATAATTTGCCAAACTCACTTTTAAAAAAACCATCCAAACGTAATTTCTCTTCCCATAATCTTCTGTTCTTTTTAAATAAGCTTTGGAGTTTTTCTTCGTTTAAATTTTGATGGGAAGTTATTAACTTTTCTTGCATTTTAGGGATGTCTTTATAGTCTACCCAGACCACATGTTCTTTCCAGTTTATATCTTCTCCCAAGGGTAAAAAGCCATCGGTATGTATATACAGTGGAATACGCCCCATCATCAAGGTTTCGTAAAAACGTACAGAGAAATTCCCTCCTCCCCGAACGCACAAAACATAATCGGATTCTAAAATATTGTCGTAAAACTCTTGGGTGCTTTGGTGCTGACTTTTATTGTTGGAGACCCCTGCACGGTATTTTTTACGTTTTATAAAATTGTCGTTTATAGTCTTTGCTTTCTCCAGTTGTTTTAAAAGCCTTGCACGTAAATTGGTAGTTGAAATAACTTGTTGGGGTTCTTCGGCTCGCCAACCCAAATTGCTTTTTGTATTTCGCATTAAAGTGCGTGTAATTTCTTTAGCTGCGGTAAATTTACTGGCATCCGCTTGTCCGCAAAATCCAACGCTTGGCTGTTGAATATAGTTTCTTTTCCAATACGAGTCCAATCCATAATTTTCTTGCAAATAGTCTTTTATCATTACCGGCATACCGTAATGTCCTTTTTGCTTATTGGCTTGGTAACCGCTAAACCGAAACACTTTTAAGTTGGAGAAATAAGGAACTTTTACTCCAAAATCGCCGGAATTATAACTCCATACTGTTTTTTGGTATTTTGCAGCCTTTTCAATTAAGTCTACGGCAAGCTGTATTTGTTGCTTTTTTTGATAATAGTTCCACGACATCGTTAAAATTACCACCTCCGCATCCTGCAACTTATCTGTAAAAAAATAATCTTTTTCGCTTAGCCCATACATTTTTATCCTATCCACATCGGTAAAGTCTGTATTTTTTATAAAAGGCTTTAGTAACGGGAATAACTGTCCGCGATGTTCTTTATTATAGTGTTTTTGAGGATAATATATTTTCAATGTATTATAAATTATGACTGTAACCTACAAATTCATTACTTTTTTTAGCTATTCTATTATAAATAAACCTATTGAACCATCCCCAAGATTTGTATCTCCCAACAGGTTTAAAATCACTAGTTTTCTCTAAAGCCCCCCACTCTTGCGAATGTTTTTTAGAGCCAAAGTATGATGATCCGACAACTTTAGCATTAACTGTATTTTGAATTATTTCGTTATTATAAGGCACCTCACAGTAATCTAAAATTTCACAAATATATTTATTCGGCTCATTTACCAAATTTTCATATTTAACTTCAAGAAAGCCCCCTTTTAATTGTTCTCTCAAAAACCTCAAATGTGTAGCGTGTTTTTTGTATGCTTTTGCATAGGTATACATATTATAACCGCTATAGTATTTTATCTTAGCACTAATTTTTTTCTTCTTGCTTTGACTTTTCCTAATTTGCAAAGAAGCTTTCAAAGAAGAAGCAATTAAATCCGGTGCGCTACGCGTTAATATTATTAATTTACCTTTTGGGAAGTAGTCATAAAACCGCTCAATATTATACAACCCCGGATCTTTTACGAAAATTGTTTTTTCTTTTATTTCATATTCTGCTTTTAAATAATTCAGGAAACTTTCTCCGTAAAAAGAAGCAAATTTCTTTTTATTCAATGGTGGCTGCGCAAACATTCTTCTGTTAAAACCTTTAATCCAACTGTCATAATTTTGAATAACTTGTTTTCTAAAAAAAGGAAATTCACCTTTCGAATAATTCTTAGGCACAGAAGCTACTTCTGGTATTTCAGAAAAAATACTACCCATATAGTTAGTACCTGTCCTAACCGATATACCGGCACAAAAGATTATATTCATAAACTAATTGTAAAATTGATTAAATACTTCTTTTTGTTCCTGCAAAGTAAAGCTATTTTTTACGTGTTCTTGGGCTTGTTGGGTAATTTTATCTTTTCCTATGCTAGAAAGATTTAAGACCTTTATTATTTCTCGACCAAGAGCGGTGGGTGTTACCACCTTTACTAAAAAGCCGGTATAACGGTCTATAATATTTTCTTTCAATGCGCCGGTATTAAAAACAACAGCAATTTTCCCCAAAGCTTGTGCTTCCAAAACCGCATTGCAAAAACCTTCGTTAAGACTGGTTTGTACATATATAGTTGCTTGAGATAGTTTCTTTAAAGTTTCTGTATGTGTAAGTTTCCCAAGAAAATGCACCTCATTCTCTAATTCTGCCTCATAACGATGGTATAAATAGCGCTCTTTATCGGCCGCTTTACCATCGCCAATTATATACCAATTAAAACCTAGTTGTTGTTTTTTTAAAAATTCCGCGGTCTGTAAAAGTATATCTATGCCTTTTATATATTGCAACCTAGCTATGGTTACAATATTTATTTTAGTTGTTGGTGTAGAATTTTCTGTCAACTTCGTTAATGGCGGAATGTTAACTGCCGGAGGTATGATTTTATAGTTTGTTTTGGTTGATAAGCCCAAAGCATAGGCTTTTTGAATTAAAAATTCTGAAATGCTATGTACTTTATCTACTTGCTGCCAAAGCTTTTTATAACAACCAGCGTGTTTTAGTGGATAAACATTTATATCGTAGCCTCTAAAACTAACCGCCATTTTTGCCCCAATAGCTTTAGCTACCAATTCCCGTTCTATAGCCATTGTTGCAAAACCAAAATGCAACCAATCTACCTCTAATTTTAAAAGTGTGGAATTAATATATATTTTTTCTATACTTCGCTTTACGGAAGTTTTTTGCCTTTTTTCTAAACGGTAATAGTTTTTTACGCGTCGCCAATAAGGAAGTAAGCTTAAGCCAACCAAAAACATAGCTCCAACTTGTACTAATTTATTGGAATAAACTTTGGGATGCGTTTTATGCGAACATAGGTCAAAAGTATTCTTACTTTTAGCAGTAATTAAAACCACTTCGTGCCCATTTTCCTGTAATCCTTTTATTTTCGAACGAAAAAAAGTTTCGGAATAAGCAGGAGGGGAAGAAAGCACAATACCTATTTTCATTAGCATTTTAAGTTTAAATAAAGTTTTTCATAAGATTCAATTTCCTTATCTAATCTGTAATTAGCTAAAATTAAATCTCTTGCTTCTTTAGCTTTCTTGTTATAAGTTTGTTTGCTTTTAAACAATTTACGCACAAACTCTTCAAACTCTAAAGTATCTTTTATAGAAAAAACTTCTCCTCCTTTTCTATCTTTAAAAATATGACGGGTGCCACCACCTGAATCAGAAGTTAATACCGGAACACCGCAAGCCAGTGCCTCCAGAATAGAAACAGGCAAACCTTCTTTTTTGGACGCCAAAACAAACAAGTCTTGTTCATTTAATACTCTCGGTAGTTCGTGATTTTTAACAAAACCTTTAAAATGCACGCGATTTTCTAAATCTAATTCTACTATGTATTTTTCTAGTTTTTTCAAATAAACGGTCTCTGCTCTTCCATAAAGGTTTAAATAAATATCGGATGGTAGATTTCTTAAAGCTTTAATGAGAAAAAGTTGGTTCTTATTCTCACCAATATTTCCTATACAACACATGTTAAATTTAGAATTATTCGAGCTTTTTGACGAATCTAAAGGGCGGAATAATTTTGTATCTACACCATGCGGTATAAAACTTATCTTATTTTTTAATACAATACTACTAAAAAAAGCTTGTTCCATTTCGGGGTTATCGTATGCAATATGGGATGATAACATACTTTTAAGAAACCAGCGCTTAGACCAAGCAGCATTTTTCTTTGTATATAGATATTTAACTCCCGCCAACCGGCTACCCAATACTTCTACAAACTGCGATTTATAATCCCAAGAATGTATGATTTCGATTTTGTGTTGCTTTACTAATTGAGCAAAATTATGAATATCGTTTATTGAATTACCTTCTCTAGCAAAGTGTATTTTGTTTTCATGCGGTACTAGATCGGGTATTAGTTCGGGATATTTTTCCACCCCTATATATACATTAAACTTTTCTTTATTTATACCTGCAATCAAAGACAAAACTACGTATTGACTACCAGCCGTTTTGAAATTAGGAATAGTATAAAGAATTCTAATCTTTTTTGACATATAGTAAGGCGTGGATTAAAAAAACAAAAATAGAAATTTTAAATGAAATAATATATGGTGGATTGGTGGATTGGTGGATTGGTTAATTTGTTGGTTCGTGACATCGAGATATGGTAGTAAGTAATTTGTTTTCTGTTTTATTTTTGAGGTAGGATTTGATTTGAGCTGTTTGGATGCTTCCCCGTGGAGATGCTGAGTCTAGTCCTCCTACCGTCGGACCGTTCAGTATGACAGTTATTTTTGAGCGGTTTACTATACAAATTATTTTTCAGAAAACACACACCCTTATCTGTCAGCCTGAAGCAAACGACCGGAAGAATTTTGCATTTTAAGAAGCACTGTTCATTTTCTTTGCTCGTCCAAAGAAAACGAACCAAAAGAAAAGACGCTTTTTCTAAGGTATTTTTTCGCTTAGGGCGAAAAACCGCTAAGCTTTTCCTAAATTTTCTCCAAGGCTTCGAAAATTCTTGACGGAAAAGTTTAGCTATACGGAAGAAAAAGAAGAAAATAATTTAAATCTTATATCGAATTCACGTTATGAAGTCATGTTTCTGCTAAAAGCCTTCTCGTCCTGTCACTCTGAAGCAAACGACCGGAGGGAGGTTGCATTCAGGGTCTTGGGATTGGAAAGACCTAAATTTCTTGCAAAAGCGATATATGTTAATAGAAGCTTTAGTTTCTGCGGTATTTGTGATGGAGTTTTGATTCGGGTAGGTCGGGTTTCTATCGCATGAGATGCTGAATCTAGTCCTCCTATCGTCGGACGTTCAGCAAGACAGTTTTATGTGGGTGGGTGGTGGGTTGTAGGTAAAAGCTACTGCTGCTTTAACCCCACGCTCAAGGTTAACAACATACTAACTGGATGAGAATAAAATACCGCGTCTTTATTTTTGAAATTGTTGTAAATAATATCGATGGTTTCTTTTCCCGCAAAATCTACAAAATCTTTTCGGTACAAATAACTACGTAAATTAGCGTCATTTTCTTTGCCGAGAAACTGAATTTCCCAATTACGTTGTACATATTTTTTCCCCAGTTTTGCATTGATTTCACGAATTAACTTATTTTTTATGCGATAGGGTAAATTTCGGGGAGAAGTGTTTTTGTGGTAATCGTATAAATTATAAGGCTTATTGTCTTGCCACATAATTTTACCCACTTTTGGGTTGCGTTGCTTTATGTATTCAATCTGCATTTTTCTATCTGCCAAATATTCTTCGGGAATACCGCATACAAATTCACACATCCGATTGTCGTAATAGGGAAGATGAATAGGATGCGCCGCTTCAAAGACGGCTAAATTAATGCTCGTCCACCGCGGGGCCCAATATAAACTTTTAAAAGCCCTTATTTTGGAAGGCTTGTGCTCTATCTCAATCTGGTTGAGCAATTTTTGAATCTTTCGCTTTAAATAATCTTCAAAATTCCCTTCTAATTCCCAAGCTTTCCAAAGCTGCTCTGCAACTGCCAAACCACCCTTTTTAATGACTTTTTTATAAATGAGTTCAATATCAGATTTATCTTCATCGCCGGCAGCAATTCCCCTATCAAAAAAAACATCACCCCAGTGGCCAAGGGAAAACTCGCCTTGCATTTGTTTAAATCGTTCTAAAACTGCCATTTGTCTTGCGTGGGTAAATTCGGAATAGCAGCCATTCAAATTTCCTAAATCTTCTATCGAATTCCATAAATAATTTGGCGGAACAAGAAAAGCATCAAATGGGAAACCACACACTTTAGCAATTTGCTCGGAGATTTTATGTTCTTTAAAGCCGCCCGTAAAAGAATAGGAATACGAATGTACCTCAGCCCCCAATTGTTTTAGACCCACAGCCTGACTCCTACTGTCCAAACCTCCGGATAGAGGCAGCAAAACACGCTCGTTTCCGGTTTGCTCTTTTAGAATCTGTTCGTATAAATCGGTAAATTCATCTACCGCTGTTTGAAAACTGATATTGCGCGGACTGTAATGCCATTTGAAATAAGACTCTGAACTAACTACCTCCTTATTTTTATTAAGCTGATACTGCACTCCGGGTTGCAATACTTTTTGATGTTGATAATAACTATCATCCCCAAGAAAAAACCCGGTAGCCGCGAAAACACATATAGCCTTTTTATCTATGCCTTGGGGTGCGTTTGCTCTTTTGGCAAATTGCTGGTGTAAAGGAATGATATCGGTTTTTATTTGCATTACTTTTTCTTTCTGGAAATAATTTAGCGACGAAGATAGGAATTTTTGATTATTCGTGTATTGGTATATTCGTGTATTTGCTAATTGGTTAATTAGAGATTAGTGTTTGCTTCCCTACGCAACGATGACCGTTTTGAATAGACTGAAAGACAGAGCAGAAGAAGATTTCTCAGTCGTTCCTCCATCGAAATGACAGCGAGAATCTTTTTTATCTGTCATTTCGACGATAGGAGAAATCTCTTTAGTTATGATGAGTTGATGAGTGGTGAGTAAGATTTTAAAAAAATCATTTGCTTAGAGCTTACGGCATAGAGCTTATTGCTTATTTTCGTTAAACGTTGTTCGTGTAATCGTGTAATCGTTGATTGGTGTAATCGTGTAATCGTGTAATCGTTGATTGGTGTAATCGTGTATTGGTGTATTAGATAATTAGAGAATAGGGAATTAAAATGCACAACTTTATCTCTGACAATACAATATACAATCTACGTTATACAGTATACTTTTTTGTGTATTCGTTGATTGGTTAATTAGAGATTAGGGATTGATGTTTACTTTATTACGCAACGTTGACCGTTTTGGATAGACTGAAAGACAGATCAGAAGAAGATTTCTCAGTCGTTCCTCCATCGAAATGACAGCGAGAATCTTTTTTATCTGTCATTTCGACGATAGGAGAAATCTCTTTAGTTATGATGAGTTGATGAGTTGAAAATAGCAAAATTACAAATTACGCAGAAAACACCCTTTTCCGACCTACTTTTCATGGGCGTAGTAAAAACAGAAAAAAATCTAGCGTTGGCCGTAGCAGTATGGCCTAACGAAGTGATTGCCATACGGTGGAAAAGATTTTTTTCTTGTTTTTCAAGTCCAGGAAAATAAGTCTAGCCTTTTTTGGTACTTTTTACGGCAATGGAAATCGAAGATTCACGAACTCCAATAGTAAAATAAAAATAAACCGTGAGTAAAAAAGTACAGCTCGAAATTTCATTGTATTGTTCAATTCGTTAATTGATTAACTGGAAATTAGTAAGCAGTGCTGAGTAAGATTTTAAAAAAAATCATTTGCTGACCGTTTTTGATGGACTAAAGACAGAGTTGAAAAAGATTTCTCAGTCGTTCCTCCATCGAAATGACACTAGGATTTTTTTGATTGTCATTTGGACGGTAGAAAAAAACTTTTTGGCTGTTTTGAGTGGCTGAGTGATTAGTGGTGATGGTATATTTTACTATTCTTTTCAATACACAATGTACAGTATACAATTTACATTATACTAGTTTACAGTGGTCAGTGGTCAGTTGGCAGTTATACTGATTTCAAAATTCAAAATTAATGAATTGATTTAGCGTTTAATGTTGTTCGTTTCTCGAATCAACTAATTAACTCATTGACTAATGAATTTTCTCAGTCTTCCTTCCAATGAAATAACAGTGTTATTTTGTTTTCCAATTGTCATCTCGACGATAGGAGAGATCTTTTTTCCGAGTGTGGATAAGCAGTAAGCGGGAGAGAATTTCTCATTCGTCCACCCATCGAAATGACAGTTTTTTGACGTGGAGTCTTAAAAATACTTACAACTTTAGTCTTTTATTACAGCCTTATACAAGTCGATCATATCTCTTACCATTTTTGATTCTTGGTGTTGGAATTCTACTTTTTTTCTGGCATTTTTAATGACTTCTATTACTTCAGACTCTTCTAAAGCAATAAATTCTTCAACAGCTTCTGCCAAGGCCACTTCATCGCGAGTGGGTATTATCCAACCTTCTTTCTTGTTTTTAATCAACTCTTCCATTCCGCCACAATTAGTTGAAATTACCGGCGTACCTAAAGCCATCGCTTCTACTGCAACATTGGCGATGCCTTCTTCTATACTTGGCAATAAAAACAAATCAGCTTCCCGCATTTTTTTAAAAACTTCTTGTTGGGGAAGTTTCCCCGTAAGGCTAATATGATTCTCCAATCCCAATTCGTGTATCAAAAACAAACTTTCTTCATCGCCCTCCCCTCCTACGATGGTGTAATGAAAGGATATGTTTTTTTCTTTTAAAATTGCACAGGCTTTTATAGCTGTAGGATAATCTTTTTTCCAGTGCGGCCTGCCTACCGATAACAATTGCAATTTTTTGTGGTTTGCTACTTTCACTTCAAAAGGAAAATCTGCTAAATGTAATCCGGTATATACCACACGATCTATTTTAGTTTTCGGAGTGCCTATTTTTTTACCTACTTTAGAAATTGCTTCGGAGACCGAATGTAAACCATCTAATTGTGGATATATTTTCTGCAAATAATCAAAATTTTGTTTGTTTACAAAGGGACGCACATTGGTATGAAACCCGCGCTGACTTAAAATAACTTTAAAACTCTCTTTTTCCAAATAGGGCTCCATCCATGGCAATAAGGATGGCCATTGCAAGTGAACAATATCTGGCTGAAGATCGTGTAAAACTAAATCTAGATTTTGGTTTTGTAAGGCTTTGCGTTTACCTTTAGCAAGAAAATTTAAAGTAGAGGTGATTTTTGATAAAGATCGAGATCTTAAAGCTAAGCTTAGACTGGTTTTTATAAAACTCAACTTATTTTGGTTACTGCCCAAGCTTCTATAGTTTACCCCGGACACCGGATTAGGGTTGTCTTCATTAAAACCTATAACACTAACCTGCACCCCATTTTTAACCAAGCCTTGCATTAAGCGCCGGATAAAAGCGGTGGTTTTAAAGGAACCGTCGAAGATGGTGATTTTCATTTGTTAGTCTTTAGTCGTGAGTCGTGAGTCTGTAGTCGGTAGTTTTTGGTCTTGGGACTTAATTGAATAGACTCAATCTTTGATTCCTTACTTATCGACTCTTGACCCCTTGACCCTATAATTTACTCTCTTTTTAAATATTGGCTTAACTTAGTTAACATTTTTGAGATTTCAACTAAATCTTTTCGATTTTTATCATATTCTTTATCGGTTATATAATTTTGACGCTTGGCAATAGTATTGCATACGATACATTCATTTACTGAGGACTTTGCAATCATAATATATCTGTTAAATTGCAAATTCGTATTTCCTTGACCTTCCGTCTAACCTATGAAATACGATTTGAGTCTATTTTTTAAGAACATTTTACCGTAGTGGGTTTTAAGGTATTTTTCCCTTTTCAGCGCATCATTTTGACATAAACAAGCTTCAAAATAAATAATTTTAAACGGTCTTCGATTTTTTGTAGATTCTACATAGCCTTTATTATGTTGCTCAAATCGTAAATTCAAATCCTGAGTATAACCCGTATAGTTTTTGCCATCGACTTCGCTTTGCAGGACGTAAATGTAATAAAAATCTTTCATAAGGCTTTGAATTTATTTCACAGGTCGAATATTTAAGGGAATTGAAGTTGAAGCCCTACGGAATTGGGAACTGAGATTATAGCGTTCAGATTTTGGAAAGGTTTTTACCTGTGCATATATAAGATCAACGAAGTCTAAACTCTTTTGATATACTTTTAATTCTTCAAATTTAAAATTATTCATACTCTTTATTATTAGTAGGAGTCTTTAGTCGGTGGTCATTAGTCATTAGTCATTAGTCGGTAGTCGATAGTCATTAGTCTGTAATCATTAGTCTTGGGACTTAATTAGGTAAACTGATGTTCCCTAACTCTTTGACTCTTCAACTCTTGACTCTTCAACTCTTGACTCTTCGACTCCTGACTCTTCAACCCTTGACTCTCTAGACTATTCGAATATACGTTTTTTCGACTATTCAACTAAACCCCATAATACCCCTTATACCACTCCACAAAACTACGAATTCCTTCTTTTACCTTGGTGTTGGGGGCGTAATTGAAATCTCTTTTGAGTTTAGAAACATCTGCGTAGGTGGTTGCTACATCGCCGGGTTGCATGGGGAGCATTTCCTTTTTTGCTTCGCGTCTCGTTGCTTCTTCTATGGCTTTTATAAAATCTATTAATTGTACCGGACTGGAATTGCCTATATTATAAACTTCGTGCAAGCTTTTATTAGGTAAACTTTTTTCTAAAGTATTTACGACTCCGGTAATAATATCATCTATAAAGGTGAAATCGCGCGACAAATCGCCGTGGTTAAATACTTTTATGGGTTTGTCTTTTAAGATGGCATCGGTAAATAAAAATAATGCCATATCCGGGCGACCCCACGGTCCGTAAACTGTAAAAAAGCGCAAACCTATACATTCTATTCCGTAAAGGTGGCTATAGGTATGCGCCATTAATTCGTTCGATTTTTTTGTAGCCGCATAGACACTTATGGGTTCATCTACATTATCGGTTTCGGCAAATGGCACTTTTTTGTTGTTACCATATACGCTAGAACTACTGGCATAAACCAATTTTTTCACTTCGTTATGACGCATGCATTCCAATAGATTTAAAAACCCGCTGATGTTTGAATCTGCATACACTTCCGGGTTTTCTATACTATAACGCACGCCGGCCTGGGCTGCTAAATTACAGACTTTATCGAAATTATGTTGCTGAAACAATTTAGGCAACTGGACGCGATCTTCTATTTTTAGTTGTATAAACTGAAAGTTGGCATGTTTTGAAGAAGTACAAAGCTTGTTATAATAGGAAGCGTCGTCTTTTTCTATACCCAATTCTGCCAGACGGTCAAATTTTAAACCAACATCGTAATAGTTGTTTAGGTTGTCTAATCCGATTAACGAATAACCTTGTTCCAGCAATTGTCTGCATAAATGGAAACCGATGAACCCAGCGGCACCAGTAACTAAAATCTTATTATCTTTAAGCTGATTAAATTGTTCTAAGTTCATTACTTATCTTCTTGACCTGTGAAATCCTGTTAAACAAGTATTAGATTTCTTAAGGCGTTATTTGTTTTTGTTTTTAGTTTGACAGGATAAATAAGATTTGAGGCGCTTCCCCAAATACATTTTTCCATAGTGCGTTTTTAAATATTTTTCTCTCTTAATAGCATCATCTTGCGACAAACAACCTTCAAAGTAAATCAATTTTAATGGTCTACGGTGCTTTGTTGATTTTACTTTTCCTTTGTGATGAGCCTCAATTCCTAATGGCAAATTGGTTGTATAACCCGTATATTTTTTACCGTCTTTCTCACTTAAAAGTACATATATGTAATAATAACTATCCATTTTGCCATTATTTCACGGGTTAAACCCAGCTGCGCCGGTAATGAGAAGTTTTTTTCTATTCCCTTCGTTGATAGTCATACGTTAGAATATTTTTTAAATAAAGAAAAATTTAATTATCATTTGGACTTGGTATAGTTAAAAGATACGCCAAAAAAGATAAGCTTTCGAAATATTTTTTATGTTGCCAAGCAGTTTTAAACATGCGTTTATACATTTTCTTTTTAACCTTTAATACAGAGGAAGTAGCAGACTCATCAAAATAAGTATTCCAAAACTCTGCTTTATTAATTTTTCGCTTACAAGCTTTAATTCTATTTTCATACCCCGTATTTTCTTGATCGTTTATTATAGATACTCCGCCTTCATGTCTTCTATATAAGGCAAATGTTTCATTAGAGTACCAGCCTTTTTGTTCTTTTCCCAAAGCACGTAGCCAAACTTGTGAATCACTACCTCTATCTTGATATAATTGAAAATTTTCTTCATATTTAATAAAATTACGAATAGTGGTAGAACACGTATGGCAATGGTTACGTACAATCATATCTTTATAGGTAAAGGTATACGCTTCTTTCTTGCCTATATATTTTACTTTACTGCTATCTTGGTGATATTCTTTTATACCTCCTGTAATCAAGCTATACGCTTTATTTTTTTCTAAAAAATCTACTTGCTTTGCTATTTTATAGTCATCCAACCAGTAATCATCTCCCTCGCAAAAGCTAATGTATTTCCCTCTACATTCTTTTAAAGCAAAAGTAAAATTACCAAACATACCAAGATTCTCTTTTTGATTAAAATAACGAACTTGAATGTTTTGCGGCAATGATGCTGTGCTTTTTAAAATTTCTTGATGTGTTTTATCTGTAGAACAATCGTTAGAAATAACTAACTCAAAATCAAAATCTACTTTTTGCCTTTTAATACTTTCAATGGCTTGCTTTATATAGGCTTCATGATTATAAGTAATCATGCAAACAGACAGTAAAATATTTGATTTTTTCATACTTAGAAGATGTAAGTTAAATAGATTGAAATTATTATATAACTAAACTAGCCGTTGATACTTATTGTTTTATTATGAAAAGATTCGATTTGCAATGCTACTTTATCCCAAGCATAATCTAAAGACTTCTCTCTAGACTGTATGGCTAATTGCGATAATTTGCTATCGTTATATAATAATTCAAGACTGTTGGCAACAAAAGCATCTGCATCGTTTGGAGGGCACAAAATATTATCTGTCTTATTTAGATATTCCGGAATACCGCCAACGTTAGACGTTATAATGGGTTTACCACAAGCTAAAGCTTCTAAAATAGAGTTACAAGCCGTGGCATCTTTTAAAGGCAACAGTAATAAATCTGCTTCTTGATATTTACGTTTTAATTCTAAATCGTTTAAATTACTGTAGAAGGTTACCCTTTCATGTTTCTCTATAAACTTAGTATAACTTTTACCAACCACAACATCTAAATAAAGATCTTTCTTATTGGGTAATAATGCCTTTATGGTTTTATTTAAAATATCAAAATCTCTAAGATGCTTTCCTACAAATAACATTTTTTTAAAAGAACGAGATGAGGAGTCTTCTAACGGTCTAAAGAAGTTAACATCTACCCCGTGAGGTATGTATTCAACTTGTTCTATATTTAACCATTCTTGAAGAAAAGCTACTTGGTTTTTGCCTACTGTAACCGCAGCATCTAATTGTTTAAGATAATTTAAATTTTTGATTCGCTGGGCTAAAATAGCAGGCGGACGATGAAAAGTACCTACAAAGTTAAAGTTTTTTTTACCTGCATATAATTTAGTTATATACCTAATATCTCGTTCTGCATTTAAATAATGTATAGTAACATTTTCTTTTTTAGCAGATTGCAAACTTTTATACAATTCATACTCTTTCATTACACTGGAAGAATCGTACAAACCTGCTTTTTTAGAACTTAACCGACTTATTGTTTTTGCCAATTTATACGACATAGACTCTAAGCCGTAAATTTTTTTAGCATTAGGAAAATAATCTAATAGCCTACTATAGCCAGAGTTTTTTGCATGATGCGCTGAACGATGATGTATAAATATAGTATTCATAATTTCGTAGGTGTCATTAGTTCTAAAATTCGTTTAGCGTTTTCCCGAGGATGAACGTAATTTTCATAGTACAAACGTGCATTTCTTGATAATTTTTCTGCTAAATCAAGATTGTTCAAAACGAGGCTTATATTTTCTATTAATTCTTGATCATTCTGAAAAAATAAAAGATGTTTTCCATGCTCTAATTCAAAGGGCAGATTAGTAGTGAGTCTTTCTGCAATAATTACCTTGCCT
Source organism: Haloflavibacter putidus (assembly GCF_006546625.1). Lineage (GTDB taxonomy): Bacteria > Bacteroidota > Bacteroidia > Flavobacteriales > Flavobacteriaceae > Mesonia > Mesonia putida. Next base: position 35,656 of record NZ_VIAR01000016.1, on the reverse strand, counting down.
TGTGACAGGTATTCTGCCATCTTCCACGCAGGAGAATTTGCTAAACCACGTGTGTAAATTACAATTTTAGCGTTTTTAAGTGCTTCTAAATAAGCGTGTGCTTCAGTAGGCACATCTGTAATAGCATCTGCAAATCTGTTATTTACTATCTTGGATGGAATAAAACCTCCTCGAAAATATTTTGGAAATTCTTTTTTAAGAAGCTTAATAATATGATAGCGTTGTTCGTGTATTCGTCTTACATCTTCATGGTATTCTTCGCTAAAACAACGAGTTTGAAAAAAAACTATATTTTCATCTCCCTTCTTCACCTTGTTGTACTGCTCTATGAGTCTGGCGTTCTTTAATAATTTTATCTGTTTCTTATGCTTTTTAAAACTTTTATATAATCTTGAAAGAGAGTGCCTATCTATTTTAAAATCTGCTTTAAGGTTTACGATTAGGAAACCTAATTGCAGAGTTTTGTTTTTTCTGAATAAATCTGAATAAACTTTAAAAGTCAAGCCCATTTTATACATCTTAGCTCTCTTGTTTAGAGGCAAAAAATCAATGTTTTTTTGAAGATAATTACGTTTAAAAACAAAATCACAATGCTTTAGGGCGTAAGCAGAAAACTGGTTATCAAAATCATAGGTGTCGGTAGCAAAAGAAATAGAGGTTTGATTTTTAATATCAATTAGTTTAAAATAAGCAGCTTTAGGAAATGGTTTATTAACTTTTTTCACTTTGTGGTCTGCCACAATTAACCGACCTTTTTTGAGCTTGAAATCTTGCTTAACTTCTATTTGCAATTTTCCTTCTTCCGCTAACATAAAAAGCCCCGTCAAGAAATAGGATGATTGGCTTAACTCTAAAGGTGTATAGACAAGAACTTTGTACCTACTCATTACTCGTGCTTTTTAAAGCATCATTAATAGAATTCTCAAACACTCGAAAAGTTTTTTCTAAACTATATTCTCGCTCTACTTTTTTTCTTGCCGCTTTTGCCAAACTTTCTAACTTCTGCGGGTTTTTAAACAGTTTTACCACCTGCTCTACATAATTATCTTTATGCGACAACAAACCATCTTCTTGTGCGTTTATTATTTCGTCAGCACCACCGGTGTTGGCAATTGCTGCTACGGGGGTAGCGCAAGCCATCGCTTCCACCATTACCATGCCAAAAGACTCGTGCTCACTAGGCAACAATAATAAATCTGCTTCTTGATAGTAAGCAACCAAATCTGCTTGTTTTTTTGTTCCTAAAAATCTAATATTATCTCTAAGTTTTAGGGCTGTAATTTTGGTCTGCAAACCTTTATAATAAGCTTTATCACCAGAGAAACCAATAATCTGCAAAGTACAATTTATTTTTGCATCGCTTAAAGCTTTTACCACATCTATTATTAATTCTAACCGCTTTAAAGCCATTATTCTTCCTACAAATAGTAAATTATAAGATACTTTGATTTCTTTTTTCTCTAAAGGTTTAAATTTATTTAAATCAATTCCTAAAGGTAACACTCTAATATCCAGTTTAGCAAAATTAGCGTGTTTGTATAATTCTTGTTGTTGCAATTTAGTATGCACCAAAATATGGTGTGCGTTTTGGTAATACCGCAGTGCATTTCCTTTTAAACTCATATTTACACCACCTATCATCGCAATGTACGGTCTATCATTATTATGGAGCTTCTTAGCATATTTAAAGGTATATTTACTTCCATGACCAGACATGTTTATTATAGTTACAGCTGCTGGTGCTGCGTAATAATGCCAAAAAGAATGTTGCGCTCTCCAAGAGCTTCTGCGTTTACCTAAAGGTGCGGTTACGGGATAAAACTTTTTAAGTACCCCATCACATACTTTTTTATAAGGTAAAATGCCCTGGGTAAAATAAGAAATAGATGTTTTATGCCCTGTCTTAGCGGCATAACTTTCTAATGCTAACTGATGCGGTTTGCTGTGCGAGTGGTATAAATCATTTTCTTTTAGACCAATGGCTTCTCCAGAAAATGGGTGAAAAAGGTTAATTAACAAACTTTATATTTTATAGAAATTTAAATAACTATTTTATTAATGATTTTCTAATATCAGAAAATTAAAGGATTTTACTGCGTTCTTCTGATTTTATTAACTTTCTGTCTTTTTATTTTATCCAATTTCTGTATAATTTTTAATCTTAGAATGGAAGGCTTTTTAAAGTCATATTTTTGACATTTAGTTATATAATTATCTTTTAATATGAAATCTTGATATAAATCAATATCTAATTTATTTTGCTCTAATACCACTGACTGCTGAGTAGAACTTAAATCTTCATAAGTTAGATAATTCTCGTTTTGTCTTCTACTATTTCTTTTGATACCATCTCCATAAAAATTAACATTCATCTTAGCTGCTAAAAGCGATATAGACTTTAAATAATTATTGGCATCTCCAATAAAATCATAATTATTTAAAATTTTTTTTGCCAAATTAAAATCATTACAACCTGCCAATTTATTAACCATGAAATTTTCTGTATAATCTTTAGCGATAAAAGACTCAATATTTTCAGAGAAACCCATCTCACGTTCGTGATTAAATTGCGACATATATCTTTCTATAGGGTTTCTTAAAAAAGTAATATTAAAACTTTTCTCTATCTCTAAAAAAGATAAATATGGCCTTACAGAGTGCCCTCCTATACCAGATACCCATATTTTTTTTAGCTGCTTAAATTCATCGTGGGTTAAGTCATTTTTAAAATCATTACCTCCGTAGTGATTTCTAGTGACATGAACATAACCAGGAAAAGTTAAACTTAAAGTACGGTTAAAACTAGTCCCCGCACATTTTTCAATATGTGTAAATAGAAACATTTTTTAAAATTTTTCTCTGAATTCGATGCTTTATTTTTTTTAACTTCTTAATTCGTAAGCGTCTTTTCTCTTTTATATAATAACCCATAAAGCTATTGAGAAAAAATTGAATCTTTTTTTTTAGTTTAGAATTTTTCTTGTAGTGAATGCCATTAAAGGAAATATAAAAAAATGACTGAGCATCACTAAAATTTATTTGCGAAAAATGCATCTTTTTTTTCCAGTTAATAAAGTGTAAATACATGACTTCTTCACCGGTTTGGGTGTTTAGCATTTTACCATTATCCCATAGCCAGCGGTCTAAATAATACTCTTGATGCGAGTCTCTGCCACGTTCTTGGTTGCATAAAATTTTATTCCAGTAAACTTTTAAATCTTCTCTTTTAAAAACTTCTGATTCTTTAATAAAATCCGTGAGCGTTACCTCATCGGTACGGTATAACTTTTCAGAAGAGAATAGAGTCTTATAGTGTGGAAGTTTTTTATAAAGTTCATTCAATTTTTTGTCATTTTTAAATATATTAAAATGTCCGGAAATGGCATTTTTCCTACTAGAGATTACATCGTAGGTCATTAACAAATCTTCTGTCATAAATTTTCGGATATCCCCCCAAATTATATCCATATCACATATACCCCAAAAATCATATTCGGCTACCTCTTCGGCAAAAACATCTCCGTAAGCAATCTTAAGATCACAAAATTTACGTCCTGCTAAGGGCACATCTACCTTTACCTTATTATTTATTTTCTGATTAAACTCTTCTAAACTCGTTTTTAAAAACTTGATATTCTCTGGGTAGCGGTTTGGCACAACACAATCTGTTGGACAAAGCCAGTTAATTGTAGGGTTTTTTTCTATAGATTTTAAATGGGCATCAAACCATAAAGGCCATTGACCAAAATACGGTATTATTAAAAGAATACTTTTCATAAAACCGTATTTTTTAATTTTTGTTCTAAAAAATAAATACTATTCCCTCTTATTAAAGATAAGTGCCCTGCAACAAAAAAAGCAAAGGCAATTCTTTTGTTAGTTTGCCATAGAAATGGCAAAAAATCACTAAGAATTTGTTTACATAAGTTCTTATCGTTGTTATTAAGTGCTAAATAAAAAAAAGCAAGTAAATTTTTATAATGAAAATTTATTACTTCTTTGGATGCTATTTCTTTTCCTCTTTTAAAGTTCTCTAAAGATAAAAAAACAAACGAATTCATGTAAGCAGAAATATATTGGTTTCGTTGCCTACTCCGTTTATTGTTATCGTGTTGCCGATAAATATAATGAAAACCGCTTATAGCAAAATATTTGGCAAATTTTCTGGACTTATAAAAAACGCGCGAAAAAAACTCATTTTCCTGACCGCGCAAGAGCTTCTCATTAAACAACTTATATTTTCTGATAAAAGTTGATTTAAAACATATAGATGGTAAGAATATTTTGGATTTCCAAGTGGTATAATTTACATATAAATCTTGACCAACATCTAAGTGCTTTTCTTTTAAGTTTTGTAATTTATTATCTGCACTATAGCCAGAACTAATTACAAAATCTAAGTTGTGTTTTTCTAATGTTTTTACTTCTTCTGCCAATTTTGTTGATAGCATTATATCATCTGAGTCAAACCACTGTATATATGTGCCTTGAGATTTTCTGAATCCATAATTACGGGCACCATTTCCGCCGGGAGCGTAATTTGCGGGACGAGAAAAAACAGAAAATCTTTTATCCTCTTTTGAAAAAGCTTTAACCACTTCAATAGTATTATCTGTAGAACCATCGTCTATGATAATACACTCCCAGTTTTGATATTCTTGCTCTTTGATAGAACCTAATGTTTCTGCGATTAAATCAGCACGATTTAACGTAGGGATAATAATAGAAACTAAAGGGTGCTTTGACATAGCTTTTAAAAATAGCGATTGCGAATATAGGTGTTTTTAGCAGGTACTTAATGTAATTACGGGATTCTTAACAAAGATTATACATTTAGTTTTCTCTTTATTTTTTTTAGTTTACTTTTTAAATTTATAATATTATTGTGCACAAAAACCGCAAGGCTTCGCTCTTTAAAAACCAATTTACCAGATAAACCAAATGCAGCATTATCAAAATCTAAAATTCTTTTATACTCTTTTCTTACTGAATTATACTTATTGCTAGAATGCACCAACTCTATCCACAAAGGCGGTTGTTTGACTATAGTTTGTAATTTGGTATATTTAAAATCTCTATGATTTTTATGCATTACAGTTTTCAACGATGCTTTTGCTTTCTCAATATAACTAACAAATGGGTTAAAATTAAAATCAAACGCTCTTATTTCTTGAAAATCATCGCCTAAAGTAACCTGGTAACCTCTACGCAGATCTATCACCACATTAGCTTTTTCTACAAAATTATCTCGAATAGTTTGTATAAAGTTTTTATGTATTAGATCATCATTATCTAACCTGCTGGTAATTATAAACTCTTCTTTATCTGCTTTTGATAATATATATTGCCTAAACTTTGGAATAAGGGAAGACATGTCTTTAATATAAATAGCAACTATATTGGGATAAGTTTGAGAAAGTTTGGTCACTTTTTGTTTAAACTGTTGGGGTGTATTTATATCAAAAAAAATGCACCAATCAAAATTTTGATTGGTTTGGTTAATAACAGACGGTAAGCAATATGTTTCAAACAAGCGAAAACGTTCTTCCAACCATTCTGGGGTTAGTACTTTTTCCCCATCACGAGAGGTTTCCCAACCTTCTACCCTAACATTAAACCTGGTTATTAAAAAATGTTTCATAAAATATTTTATTACTATTTAAAATAAAAACACAAACGCAGTATTATTCTTTTCTTTCACATAGAAAGCGTTACAACATACTTGTGAATGCCAGTTCTATTTTCTTTTATTTTTTAATTTTCTTGCCGGGTTTCCTATTACAACTGAATTTGCTTCTACATCTTTTGTTACTACCGCTCCTGCACCAATAACAACATTTTCTCCTATTTTTAAATCAGGTAATATAATAGCCCCGCTCCCCACCTGTACTTGATTACCTATTTGCACCCTACCTAAAATCTTACACCCGGGAGATAACTCGGCAAAATCTCCAATTTGAACATCATGGGTAATTATGACATTATAATAAATTAATGCGCCCCTACCTATAGTTACTCCGTTGGATATATGAGCTCCAGCTAAAATATTACAGCCTTCTTTAATATTAGTGTAACTGCCAACATTTGCAATCTTACTTGTTGTCCCTTTAAAAATGCCTCCTAATTTTATAAATTGAGAATAAAGCTTTTTACGTAGACTACTATTACCCAAGCCTAATGTGAAATGTTGACTAACTGTGCTAAAATATTTCTTCGCTTCTTCTTTCGTTTTTAAAATTGGATATTGCTCATAAAGTTTTTCAGGATTGTCTTGACTAACATCATCAAAAAACACTAATGACTGTAAGTTGTCTTCTGGCAAACTTTGTAGTAACTCCGTAGCAAAACCTTTAGCACCAACAATTAACATAAGGTAGTAATTATTAAATTTAATTCATTTTTTGTTAGTCCGACATACAAAGGTAAACACATAATTCTTTTAGCAGTACTAGCAGCAATTGTACAATCATTCGATTTTACATAAGGTAATTGCTCTAAACTAGGATAAAAATATCTTCGCGGAAAAATGTTTTTTTCTTTTAGAGCAGCTTCTGCTTCCAATAAATCTTTTTCTGTTTTAAAGATGATTGGATAGTAACTATAATTCCATTGCGTACCTTCTCGTATCTTTAATTTACTTATTGCATAAAAATTTAAATGTTCGTCATAAAAATCACAAACTTTTTTACGTTCGGCTACAATTTTATTCATATAAGGCAAAACACTTAAGCCCATTGCTGCTTGCAACTCACTCATTTTGGCATTGATGCCCAAACCATGATATTCTAAAGGGCCGTTATGACCAAAGTTGTGTCTGTAAAACATCTCATGATAAGTTTTCTCATCTTGTACAAAGGCAGCTCCGCCTTCGCCTGTATGAAAAAGCTTGGTGGCATGAAAACTACAAGTACTCACATCGCCATAATTAAAAATAGATTGTCCTTGGTATTTTACAGCAAAACAATGCGCTGCATCATAAATCACTTTTAAGTTATATTGATGAGCGATACGCTCGATTTCTTCAATATAACAAGGATTTCCAAAAACATGAGTTGCCAAAATTGCAGTTGTTTTGTCTGTTATTGCAGCTTCTATTTTTGTTTCGTCTATACTTAAATAATCAGGGTGGATATCTACAAAAACCGGGGTGCATTTTTCCCAAACTATGGAAGAAGTGGTTGCTACATAACTAAAAGGTGTTGTGATTACCTCTCTTTCTTTGGCAAAAGCATTAAGCGCAATCTGCATTGGCAAGGTACCATTGGTCATTGGCAAAATATGTTTTACACCAAGATGATTGGTGAGTTTAGCAGATAATTCTTTATACAACTCTCCGTTATTGGTAAGCCATTTATTTTCCCAAATACGTTCTAAATAGCTTTGGTATTCTTCTATGGGCGGAAAAAAAGTTTTGGTGACGTGAATCATTGTTTTTAAAAATGCTAAAGATGAAAAAAATTAAGTTTTATTTTCCCAAGGAAACTCTTCTGCATTAACAGGCTTATTTAAGAATCGACATAGCTCTCTATAAGCTCCCTTTTTAGATACGTTAAGAACCAGCAAATCTTCTGTTCTATTCTGAAAATAATGTTTTACTTGTTTGTTATGATTTAAGTAATGATTAATAAGCGTTTCTTTCTCATATGGATCATTATCACGTGTGTCAAAAAACTCCTGAATCAAATCCCAAGGTAAACCTTTACGAATATATTTAGCAGAAATCAAGTTTTTCTTTACTGGTGTTTTATTGTTTTTACCCCATAGTTTGGCATGAAAACTTGTTAAAGATTCATACCATTGCTCAGGATTATCTCTAATTGTTAAAATAAATTTTGAATTGGGAAAATAATGATCTAAAATAACATAAGTAAAAGGTAAACTAAAAGGAATGTCTTGAAAAAATTGTGCAGTTTTACAATATTTAATTATTGGCTTGAAATCTCTTTTTTGGTAACTTTCAAAGTCCTTTAAAGCATTATATTGATCTCCCACTCTATACCCTAAACCAGACATGGCTTTAGTTAACGATGTTGTACCCGTTTTGTTCAACCCTATACCAAAAACTTTTGGTTCGTTGCCATGAAAAATTGCCCATTTCTTTCTATGCAATCTTTTTCTATCTTCACGTGAAAGTATTTGTTTTAAATAATCAATCATTTAATTTTATTACTCAATTTCGTGTTTTTTGAAACTATTTAAGCTCTACATTGTGGTTTTAAACAAAAACATTTTGTCTTGTCCAGACTTTAAATATTTATAAAATAACTTAAAATTGCACTTATTCGAATACTAATAGAATTTGAATCTATGGTAACAAAATTAAGTTCAACTGCAATATTACACATTTTTAAGATGGTAGAGGGTAATGTTTACTATTTAGCCTAACATTAGCTATAGAATTTCGTCTTTTACTTCAGAAAATATTTTTTTACATCTCTATTTAAAGTTATTTATGTCACGCAAATTTTACTTTTATGTAATTTTAGTTTTCGAGTTTAGTGAGGTTATACTATTTCACCACAAATTAACCAATCAACCTATTAACAAATTCACTAACCAATAAAAAACCATCCCAAGACCTAATTTAAGTATTTGGGATGGTTTAATTTTAAGGATGCAATTATTTTACACCACTTCTATAATCTGCAAGGCGTTGTGGGCGCCGTTGTTCAGCATATAAAACGTACCGTTAAGTTGCTGTTGAAATTCTACTTTTAAAAAGTAGTAATCCAATCCGTTTCCTGTAGGAACAGAACCAAAAATTAAATGGACGTCTGTCTCATTTTCATCCAACTCCAACTGCTCGGTATTGCTTAACACCAAATCAGACTCTCCGGTTTCAAAATCGAACTTAAGATGTCCCGCCTGAAATTTAACGTGGGTTGCCCCTTCGGGAGCCTTTAGGTTTAATTCCGGATTAAATTCCAGCAAATCTACCTGTCCGTTTGTGGCATCTAAGCTATACTCCTTCTTTAAGACCTGATCTAAACCGGCACTTTGATTAAAATCAAAAAACCGAAGTTGGTCTTTTCCTTCCGGAGTTTGCATACCTATATGCACTTTTCGTTCTCCTCTATTGGAGGTGGTGTCCAGATTTTTTATACGCGACAAAACTTGGGTTAACCTATAACTTTTTGTTCTGTCCCGCACACTAGCTAATAAATTGGCAATTGCCCTACGCAATAATTTACCACTGGTGTTAATGTGTGCAAATTCTCGACCGTTTTCACGAGTGCGTTTAAAAGCCGGATCGTTTTTGATTCGGTTTTTATCTATTCCGCCTTTAGATCGTACGTAATAAGCGCCGTCTGCGCCTTTATAAAAAGACAACCCTTCTATATTGCCTTTAATTTTGATAAATGACTCTTGTGATGCCATAATTATTAATTTTTAGGAAAACTGTTTAGAACAACTTAGATAGCAAGTGTCTATTTCTATTTTATCAGACATTTTTTGTATCTAATATTTTACTAACTGTTCGTGAACAGTTTTCCGATTATTTATTTTTCGCTTTAGAAACTCTTTCCTTAGCTGAGTCCTTTGTTAGGACATTGTTCTTTTGTTGTCGACAAGTCAAAACTTGGTTTTTTATTATGTGCACCCAAGCTTTAACAGAACACTACAAACCTACATCGAATGCTTTTTTGTAAATGCCGATCTATACCAATCGTGACAGTATTTACCGGTTTTTTAATAAAACCTACTTTTTGCTACTTTTTAATACCTTTTGATACTTTCTGAAACTTTTAGTTCCATTTTGTACCTTTTTTTTACGCTATAAATAGTTAAATACTCCATTGAAACTGCCGGAAAAATTTGTAAAAACATAAGTTAGCTTGTATAGCCTTTACATAGGCTTTACATAGGCTTTGCATAGAGGTTGGTTTTGAAATATAGGGCAAGTAGAATTTCACCTTATCTTTTTTGGGGACTTTCTGTCGCAACTGCCTCGCTTTATTTCATTTCAAGAAAAACACCTAATGCAGACTCCTGCGTTTTAGTTCTTTCTGCGACTTTTTACAAGAGCCACAATCTTACAGTATTTTGATTATGAAGACCTTAACATTGTTAAAAAAGCAAATGCAATTGCTTGTAAAAGAAGATTTTCCTCTCCAAAAAAAAGGGTGTATTTACATGTCCTTTTTTTTATTCTTTAAATAAATAAGCTTTGTAAGAGAAATATAAAGCAGAAACAATATGCTCGTAAGCCCATATAAATCAATACTTAGCACTATGACCGAATCTATAAAGTTCATGTCACAACTTTTTTGGGCAAGCATAAGTAGCTTTATATCGGTTTTAAAAAGTAAAAAAATAATTTAAAAAAATGTAGCAATGAAAGATATAGAAAAATACCAAATTATTAAACCAAAAGATTTAGCAGCTTGGCAAAATTTGTCCTTAAAATCGGCACAAAGAAAAGTTCGTACAATCAAAAAACACTATAAGAAAGAGCAGCATCACGTATTAAATTTGGAAGAAGTAGCAAATTATTACGATTTTCCCATAGAAATATTAGTACAAATCTGCCAAACTATAAATAAACAATAAGTTAGCATGCAAGCGGCTGTTAAACATAACTTTCTTTACACTCCTTTATATACCTATCACATAGAGGCGTATTTTGGCGTGCAAGAACGAACAGCCCGCAAAAGAAAAAAAGAAATAGTTGACTATTTTAACCGTAAAAGTTCTTGTTTATTTTTGATTGATTTATATAATTACGATGCTTGGGAAGATCCCGTAGAATTTGCACTGGTGCTCAACCAAAACCTACATTTTGCGCAACGGATTAAATTTGAGAAATAAAGATAGATAAGTTATAAACGATTGTAAAAATCTTATAATTGCTTATAAAATTCAGCCCAACTAGAAGCTTCTTTATCTTTTTTTGAAATAATTTCTGCACCTATTTTTACTTTCCAATCAATTTGTAAATCAGAGTCTAAAGGATTGACTCCTACTTCACTTTCTTTATTATAAAATGCATCACACTTATAAGAAAATATGGTATCATTTTCTAAAACTGCAAATCCGTGGAGACAACCTTTTGGTACAAATAATTGCTTTTTATTATCTGCATCTAATATCTTAGAAACAATTTTTCCAAAACTAGGGGACGAAGATCGGGCATCTACCACAACATCCAAAACTTTTCCTTTTACCACTCTTACTAATTTAGCTTGCGCATGTGCTCCTAACTGTGCGTGTAAACCTCTAATTACACCGTAAGAGGACATAGATTCATTATCTTGAACAAAATTTACTCGCAAATTTGTTTTATTCTGAAATTCTTTGGAATTATAACTTTCCATAAAATACCCTCTATTATCTTTAAAAACGGAGGGTTCTACTATAAAACAGTCTTCTATTTGCGTACTAATTATTTTCATTGTATATCCAATCTTTTTGCTAAAGCTTCATTTATAACTTTCCGGCTCTATACTTAGTTAAATGTTTTCATATTTGACAAATGATTTAAAAATAAATAATGTCATTAGTGGACCTATATAATAATCTTATAAAAATATAATTATCTATGTACTTAGAAGGTTTTTGATAAATTTAAAAATGCATCAATTTTATTGCGTAATTCTTCCTCCTCCATATTCTCATATTTATTTAAATGATTCTTTTTAACTTGATTAGTTTTTACAATATTATAATTAAAATCCTCCTCGGAAATAAACCTTGACCATTTAGCTTTGGTTTGTTCTAAATTTTTCAAATTTAGACTCAACACTCTACCTTCTCCTATTTGCGATAGTTCATTTTCAATCTGCTTATTAATAAAATTCCAATACCAAGCGCATTTTTCCAAAGCATCTAATTTTTGCCAATCATGATCGGATAAGACATTAATTTTATTTGCTTGTAGTCTATATTTAGCCCAATCATGGTCCATAAGATAGGGATATTCATTCTGAGCATACCAATTCCTAGCATACATAGACTTAATGCAAGAATACTTTTCTCGTTCCAGATGAATATATTTAGAATTAGGAAAATATTCTTTTAAAAATGGAATAAGGTTCCATAGGCGCTGATCGGAATGTATTAAAATCTGATTATCGGATGCTTGCCAAATTTTAGTATTAAAAATATCTTCTAGCTCTTTAAAATAATCCTCTTTACGGTTAGGATTCTCAGCCAATTTTGTACTTATTCGTATTAATTGTCGAATATCTTCGTGAAAAGCTTTACAATTAGGGTTCTGATTAAGAATATTTACAATAGCATTGCTCCCTGATCTCCCTGTTCCTAATATAAATATTATCTTTGCTTCTCTCTTTTCTTTATAAGTGGGTAAAAAATTTTGATTCAAATCCAGCATTGCCGCACCTTTTATATCACCAAACCTTTTTTCCTTTTCTAACTTTATATAATGGCTTTCATTCCGAAATTTAAGATGCTTGACTTCCGGCGCACTAACGATTTCGTAAGCTTTAATATTTTTATTTACCACAGCCCCTCTTCCTATAATAGCCCCTTTTCCTATATGTACTCCAGGCATTATAGAAACGTCACTATCTATTATAACGTTCTCCTCTATATGAAGAGGACTAAATTTGACCGTTTGATCAAATGGTAAAACATTTCCTTCATAATTTGAAAAAGCACTTATAATACTTACATTCTCGCCTATATGAACATTGTTAGCGATTGTAATTCCACCTCTACCATCCATAAAAAAATTATTACCAATATGAATATTATTACTAAGAATAATTTTCTTAGGAGATTTAATTCGCCAATTTGCGCCATTTAGAGTACAATTCGCACCAACACTTTGAAATTGCTTAAAAATTTTTTCTCGATGCAAGTCAATTTCTTCTATTCTATTTTTAGCTAATTTTTTAGCAATTTTAGGTATAATATACTTCCAAAATTTTTTTTTAAAGTTTCTAAGCATCTTCCTTCTCCTTCCAGTCATAATCTACATAAAAAGCTTTTTTACCTCCGGGTAATTTACCAGTGCCGTAAAAATCTCCTTTGTATACCGTAATAGCCCCAACTCCTTTCTTATATTCTAAAGGTTGTCCCCGGAAGTGACAAAGAATATTATAGTGATAAACTCCTTCACTTAGCGGCCATTTAGGTATCTGTAAAACAGCTACTCCTTCTTTTTTTCTAAAAGTAGTATTAACTATATCGCTTCTACATCCAAACATGAAAGTACCGTTAGTATCACTAAACGCTACGGTAAAAGATAAGTTTTTCTGCTCTGCATTTAAATAGTGCAACCTGACAAACACATTTTGACCGGTCATTATATTTTGTACAACCTCTCCTTTACTATTTAAAAATTCTAATTTCAAAATACCTGTAGTTACGTCAGGATTAAAGTAAACACTATCTTTCGTTTCATTGTCTTTTAAATAATTATCAATTCCTTCTTGAACATCTCCTTCAAAGCAAGTTTTTCCATTTTCTAAAATTAACAATCTGTTGCACAAATTTTGAACAGCTCCCATATCATGACTAACAAAAATAATTGTTCTTCCTTCTCCTTGCGAAATATCCTGCATTTTACCAATAGCCTTTTTTTGAAATTCTGCATCACCAACGGCCAATACCTCGTCTATTACAAGAATATCCGGTTCTAAATGGGCAGCTACGGCAAAAGCCAAACGTACGCGCATTCCGCTACTATATCTTTTTACCGGGGTATCTATATAAAGTTTACAGCCGGAAAACTCTACAATCTCGTCTAATTTTTCACTTACCTCGTCTTTGGTCATTCCCAAGATAGCACCGTTAAGGTAAATATTTTCTTTTCCGGTAAGCTCGGGATGAAAGCCCGTGCCTACCTCTAACAAAGAAGCAATACGGCCGCGGGTTTTAATACTGCCGGTGGTTGGGCCGGTTACCCGCGATAAGATTTTTAAAAGTGTAGATTTACCGGCTCCGTTTTTACCAATAATACCTAAGACTTCCCCGCGTTTTACTTCAAAATTAATGTCGCGTAACGCCCATACATATTCACTTTCTGCCTTGGCACTACGGTCGTTTACCGCTCCCACCTTAGTATATGGATCTTCTTTTCCGCGTATTTGATGCCAAAAACGGTTTAAATCATGGCTCAAGGTACCGGTACCAACAACCCCTAAACGGTATTGTTTGGATACATTTTCGGCTTTTAAAATTATATCACTCATTGCTTTTTTTCTAAAAAAGTCAAATTTAAGGGATTAAAAGAAATTAGATGGGTTTTTAAGAAGGATTTTTGAATTTGTTTATGGGGCATTTGTCATTTCGACGATAGGAGAAATCTTTTTTGGCTTAGTTGGTAAGAGGTCAGTATTCAGTGGTCAGTAAAATTTCAAAAAAATCATTCGCTTAAAGCTTATTGCATAGAGCTTATTGCTTTATTTTGTTTTCCGAATATTCGTTTATTCGTGTATTCGGGTAGGTGCTAGTCTTTAGTTGAGAGTCTTGGGTAGTAAGTAGTAGAAAATTTAGCAACCATCCCCCGTCAGAGCTGTCATTCTGAAAAAAGCTGACCAGCGGGAAGCTTTTATTCAGAATCTCTGGGTTAAGTAGAAAAAGATTTCTCAGTCGTTCCTCCATCGAAATGACAACGAGAATTTTATTTAACTGTCATCTCGACGATAGGAGAGATCTCTTTGGTTGTGGTCAGTGTTCAGTGATCAGTGTTCACTTGGCAGCTAGCTAAATTATGAGTTTTTAATTTAAAAGTTTATGAAATCTTCCACCGTTTGAAGTAAGCGAATCAACTAATTAACTAATCAACACATTTATTTTCTCAGTCGTTTCTCCATCGAAGGACAGTGTTGTTTTGTTTTCCCGGTGTCATCTCGACGATAGGAGAGATCTTTTTTACGAGTGTTGTTTTGTTTTCCCAGTTCATTTCGACGATAGGAGAAATTTCTGGTCAAAAGTTAGTATTAAGATTCTGCTTAGTCTCAAGCTGGTAGTAAATTAGAAAAACGGTTTCGAAAAAAACCATTATATTAGCCTTATGAATTTGAAAGAGTCTATTAAGGATAAAATGGCAGATTTCTTGACATTGTGTAAAGCTCATAATGTAAAAGAACTGTACGCGTTTGGTTCTTCCATTACAAATCAATTTAATGAGAAATCAAGCGATATTGATTTATTGATTGAGATTGATAATGATGACCCAATTGAACGCGGAGAAGACCTTATGAATATTTGGGATAAGTTGGAACAGTTCTTTCAAAGAAAAGTCAATTTATTGACAAACACTTCCATTAAAAACCCTATTCTCAGAAAAAGTATTGATTCAACGAAAATTTTGATCTATGACGGAAAAGAGCAAAAAATATCTATCTGATATTTTAATAGCTGTCGATTTGATAGAGAAATTTACGGTTGACATTACAGATTTTGAGGTTTATCAGAATGATTTAAAAACCCAAAGTGCCGTCGAAAGGCAATTAGCAATTATTGGAGAAGCTCTAAATAAACTCAAAAAAATCAAACCTACTATAGAGATTGAGAATGATAAGCAAATTATTGGCTTCCGAAATAGATTAATACACGCCTACGATAGTATAGACAACTCAATAGTTTGGGCAATTTTAAATCGTCATTTGAAAAAACTAAAACAAGAAATCAAGGCATTGGAATAAAGTCTGCTACCAATAACCTTACATATAATGAATAACGGGAATGAGATGCTAAAATAAGGTCTCGATACACTGCTTTTTCTTCGCTATCGCTTCAAAAAATCAGCACTCGACCTGACAAAATTACTCAATATACAATCTACAGTATACATTATACAGTTAAGTCATGAGTCGTTTTGGATAGTCTTAACACAAATGCGGAAAAAGATTTCTCAGTCGTTCCTCCATCGAAATGACAGTATTATTTTGCTTTCCAATTGTCATTTCGACGATAGGAGGAATCTTTTTTGAGTGGGTGAGTCGTGAGTTTGTGAGTTGGTGAGTTGGTGAGTTGGTGAGTAAATTTCAAAAATGGGTGTTAGCAGACTACAAAAAAATTCATCAATAAACTAGGTCTCGATACACTGCTTTTTCTTCGCTATCGCTTCAAAAAATCAGCACTCGACCTGACAATGGCTCCTAACTGTCACTTCGAGTGGGCGGTTTTAGAAAACAAGCAATTGAAAATTGCGTAAGTTTTCTTAATCGGTTGTATCGAGAAGTCTATATCAAAAACTGTAATACTGACTAACAAGCTGGTATTTTTTCGATTGGTGTTTTTCGTTGGATGATTTTTAATTTTTTAGCGTACAGCTGATGTTTCCCAAAAAACATTGACCGTTTTGGAGAGACTCAAAGACAATACAGAAAAAGATTTCTATGTCGTTCCTCCCGCGAAATGACATCGTTATTTTGTTTTTCCTTTATCATCCCGACGAAAGGAGGGGTCTTTATTCTGAATGTGGATAAAACAACTCAAAATTTAAAATTATTTAAGTAGCATACAGCTTAAAGCATATGGCTTAACGCTACTTTACTCTTTCACTCTTTCACTTTTTCACTATTCATAAAACTCAAAAATAGCTTCAATCACCTGGTCTTGTTCTGCTTGACTTAGGCCGTAATATAAAGGCAAGCGCAATAAACAACTTGCAAAATATTCAGTATTGGGTAAAGATTGTTGTGGATTGTTTTTTAAATAATACGGACTGGTATGCAGACCTAAATAATGAAAAACACTATGAATTTTCTTCTCTTTTAAAAAAGCTATTAAATCATTACGCTCGTTGGCGGAAGAACAAAGCAGATAAAAAATATGTGCGTTGTGGGGCGTGTTTTGTGGCAGCTGCGGAAGTTTTATTTTATTTTCTTTTTGTAAAACTTCTAATTTTTGGTAATAATAATTCCATAAGTCTAAGCGCTTTTGGTTTACCTTTTTAATTTCGGGGAGTTGTGCCAATAAAACCGCTGCAATAAACTCGGCCGGCATAAAAGAAGAGCCGGTATCGTTCCAATTATAAGCAGTGGTTTCGCCTCTAAAAAAAGCAGCGCGATTGGTTCCTTTTTCCCAAATCATTTCTGCACGTTTTACAAATATAGGATCGTTGATACCCAAAATTCCACCTTCTCCACTGCTTATGTTTTTGGTCTCGTGAAAACTAAAAGTCGATAAATGTCCGATACTGCCAAGATATCCGGCCTCTTGTTTTACACCTATGGCGTGAGCACAGTCTTCTATTACATATAAATTATGTTTTTTTGCTAAAGCCATAATTCCGTCCATATCTACCGGAACACCGGCATAATGCACTACCACAATCGCTTTTGTACGAGGCGTTATTTTTTCTGCAACCGCAGCAACCGACAGGTTTGGAAATTCTTTTTTTACATCGGCAAAAATTACTTTTGCCCCTTGCCGGTCAAAAGCCAAAGCCGTGGAAACAAAAGTATAGGAAGGCATAATAATTTCATCTTCGGGAGAAGCCTCTATCAGTAAAGCAGCCATTTCTAAAGCATCTGTGCAAGAAGTGGTTAAAAAAGCTTTTTTAAGATTGTAATGTTGTTCAAAATAAGCTTGGACTTGCTCGGTAAACACGCCATTTCCCGCCAACTTATTCACGGCCAAAACTTGTTGTAAATAATTAATTTCTTTCCCCGATTGAAAAGGCTTATTAAACGGAATCATAACTACAAATTATTGCCCCGAAGATAAGGTTTTTATTCGTGTATTCGTGTATTGGTATATTCGTGGGTTGTGGGGCGAGAGTCGTGGGGCGTTTGGCGTTTTTGGTTGAGCGTTTATCGTTGGTCGTTGGTCGTTTTTCGTATTTCGATAATTCCAATATTCGTTTTTTTGTGTAGATCCTAGTCGGTAATAGGTGGTCGTGGGTAATAAAAAAATTCAAAATTGGGCAAACACTCCCAAGACCTGTCATTCTGAAAAAAGCTGACCAGCGGAAAGGTTTTATTCAGAATCTTTGGGTTAAGTAGAAAAAGATTTCTATGTCGTTCCTCCATCGGAATGACAGCGAGAATTTTATTTAACTGTCATCTCGACGATAGGAGAGATCTCTTTGATTGTGGTGAGTTGGTGAGTTGCTGAGTGGTTATAAATTTCAAAAATGGGTGTTAGCAGACTACAAAAAAATTCGTCAATAAACTAGGTCTCGATACACTGCTTTTTCTTCGCTATCGCTACAAAAAATCAGCACTCGACCTGACAATGGCTCCTAACTGTCACTTCGAGTGGGCGGTTTTAGAAAACAAGCAATTGAGAATTGCGTAAGTTTTCTTAATCGGTTGTATCGAGAAGTCTATATCAAAAACTGTGATGCTGACTAACAAGCAGGTATTTTTTCGATTGGTGTTTTTCGTTGGATGATTTTTAATTTTTTAGCGTACAGCTGATGTTGACCATTTTGGATAGACTCAAATACGGTGTAAAAAAAAGATTTCTAAGTCGTTCCTCCATCGGAATGACAGCGAGAATTTTATTTAACTGTCATCTCGACGATAGGAGAGATCTTTTTAGTGGTGAGTTGGTGAATTAAAAATGGAGAAATTTCAAATTGCAATTTTCAAATTTTAAATTTCAAAATTAGAGATTAAGGTCATTAGGTGTCAGAAATACTACTTTGTTCTTTATCTCCTTGACTCTTTGCCTCTTTATCTATTTGCCTCTTTAACTTTTTACCTCTTTTACTACTACCTCCTAAACTGTATCAATAAAATTCTTCTCGGTTTTGTTAAAAATTACTAAGCCTATAAAAAAGATAACTACCGAAAAACAGAAGGCATAAAGCAATCCGCCCCAAGTGAAATCACCAAAATCTAACGTGATAAATCGGAAACCTTCAATGATTTGTGCTAAAGGATTGTACTCAAACAACCAGCTTATTTCCGGCAACTTTTCTTCGGCTTTATCCAACGGAAAAGGCACTGCCGAAATATACATCAATAAAGAAGTGGCAAAACCAACCAACACGGTTAAATCCCGATATTTGGTGGTAGCTGCCGAAATAGTCATTCCCAAACCAAGTCCGGTTAAAGCCATCATCAATACGTAAAGCGGAAACAACAGCAACAAAGAATTGGGCGCAACCTCTGCCCCACTTAAAACAAAATAGATATAAAAGCCTATAAAAATAAGCAGCTGAATACCAAATTTAACCAAATTAGAAATGGTAACCGACATTGGCATAATAGCTCTGGGAAAATACACTTTTCCAAAAATAGCTGCGTTGCCACGGAAGGTATTGGAAGTACCGGTAAGGCATTCTTTAAAATAATTCCACGCCGTAATTCCTGCTAAGTTAAACAAAAACGAAGGCACCGCACCAGTGGTAACCCCGGCCACATTGTTAAATACCAAGGTGAAAATTACCGAGGTAAACAAAGGCTGGATAAAATACCACAAGGGCCCTAAAATGGTTTGTTTGTAAACCGTAACAATATCGCGCTTTACAAAAAGAATAAGCAAATCTTTATACCGCCAAATTTCTTTTAAATTCAGGTTGAATAGACTTCTATGCGGCGTAATTTCGTATAACCAATCGGTTTGCGTTTTCTTCATTTTTAAAAGTTTTCCCAGGTTAGTTGTAAGCCGTCTTGTACACTAAAACGCGGCTGGTAATCTAATAAATCTTTTGCTTTTTGAATGTTGGCCAACGAGTCGCGCACATCGCCTTGGCGCGGCGGTCCGTAATTGGCTTGTATTCTTGTATTGGCGGCTTGTTGCAAGCTTTGCCATAATTCATTTAAGCTTATTCGTTCTCCGTAAGCTACATTATAGACCTTATTTGTCGCTTCCGCGGAAGCGAATAAGGCTTTTATATTGGCTTGTACCGCATTTTCTACAAAAGTAAAATCGCGTGTCTGCTCGCCATCGCCATTAATAGTAGGTGCCTTTTGGTCTTTTAAGGCTTGCATAAACAATGGGATTACCGCAGCATAAGCGCCTTGCGGACTTTGTTTTGGTCCAAAAACATTAAAATAGCGCAACCCGATAATTTCGATGCCGTAAGTATTGGCAAACACATTAGCATATAACTCGTTGACATACTTTGTTACAGCGTAGGGCGATAACGGATTTCCTATATTTTCTTCTTTTTTAGGCAATTCTTTACTGTCGCCATAAGTGGAAGACGAAGCTGCGTAAACCAGACGTTTTACACTATTGGTTTCTTTTTGTGCCACCAATATATTTACAAACCCGCTAATATTAACGGCATTGGTAGTAACCGGATCGTCTATAGAACGCGGCACCGAACCCAATGCAGCTTGATGCAACACATAATCTGCACCTTGCATGGCGCTTTTACAAGTCTCTAAATCGCGAATATCCCCTTCGATAAATTTAAAATTCGGCTGATCTTCAAATTCTTTGATGTTAGCATAATAGCCGTTGGAAAGATTGTCTAACACCCGCACTTCTTTAGCCCCGTATTTTAAAAGATACGCAACCAGATTAGAACCAATAAACCCGGCTCCTCCGGTTACTAAAAATATATAATTATGTAAATCTTTTTCGTGATAGGCGTGCTTAAACATCCAATTATTTTTTCTAATTAAAAATACCGCTTGCAAATATAGTTTTTTTTGATAGACCAGTGTGGTTCGTGTATTTGATTATTTGATTATTGGTGTATTGGTGTATTCGTGTATTGGTGTATTCGTTATTCGTTTAGCGTTTAGCGTTTTTTGTTGATTGGTAGTGATCAGTGATTAGTTGGCAGTGGTGTGTTGGTTTGTTGGGCGTTTTTAGTTGGGCATTTTTAGTTTTTCGTGTATTCGTGTATTCGTGTATTCGTGTATTGGAGATTAGGGATTAGGGGATTAAAAATCTTAATTCTTATAAAAAATCAAACTGTCATCTCGACGATAGGAGAGATCTTTTTTCCGAGTTTGGATAAACAGTAAGCGAGAAAGGGTTTCTCCTTCGTTCCTCCATCGAAAAGACAATGGAATTTTTTTTAAGAATTTATAGCTTAACCCTACTTTACTCTTTGGCTCCTTGACTCTTTGACTCTTGTATACCAGGTCTCGATACACTGCTTTTCTTCGCTATCGCTTCCAAAAACCAGCACTCGACCTGACAGTATACAATATAAAATCTACAGCCTCCCGTCTATCAATGCCATTGGTAAAAATGATTTTACGTCAAAAATAACCGTGTGGTCTTTGCTTAGGTTTTTATAGTCTAATTCTAAAAATTCCTGGTGAGAAACGCATAAAATAATGCTGTCGTATTTTTGTTTTAACGCATCGCAAGAGGTGGTTAAATCTATATCGAAAATCTCTTTTACTTCTTTTGGATTGGCCCACGGGTCGCAAACTTCTACGTCTAAATTATAGCCTTTTAATTCGTTTATTACGTCTATGGCTTTGGTATTGCGTACATCGGGACAGTTTTCTTTAAAGGTAATGCCCAGAACTAAAGCTTTCCCATTTTTTATGGGAGCGTCTTTTTTTACCATCAATTTGATAACTTCTTGCGCCACATAACGTCCCATTCCGTCGTTCATTCGGCGGCCGGCCAAAATGATTTCCGGATTATAACCTGCTTCTTGTGCGCGTTGCGCCAAATAATAAGGATCTACGCCGATACAATGTCCGCCCACCAAGCCGGGGGTAAATTTAATAAAATTCCATTTGGTTGCTGCCGCATCTAAAACCGCATCGGTATCTATATCTAATAATCGGAATATTTTTGAAAGTTCGTTTACAAAAGCAATATTAATATCGCGTTGCGAATTTTCAATAACTTTTGCGGCTTCTGCTACTTTTATAGTTGGTGCTAAATGCGTGCCGGCTGTTATCACAGAAGCGTATAAAGCATCTATGTCTTTGGCTATTTCCGGAGTAGAACCGGAAGTTACTTTTAAAATTTGTGTTACAGTATGTACTTTATCGCCCGGATTGATACGCTCTGGAGAATAACCGGCATAAAAATCTTTATTAAAGATCAAGCCGGAAATTTCTTCTAAAATAGGTACACAAACCTCCTCGGTAACCCCGGGATAGACGGTCGATTCATAAATTACCGTATCGCCCGGTTTTAAAACCTTTGCTATGGTAGCGCTGGCTTTTTCCAAAGGCGTTAAAATAGGCCGATGGTTTTTATCTGTTGGGGTTGGTACGGTTACTATATATACTTGCGCGGTTTTTAGCGTGTCTACCGCAGTATTTACTTCTAAATTGCCGGTAGATAAGACCTTTTGCAAAGCTTCATCTTCTACTTCTAAGGTATGGTCGTGCCCGGTACGCAATTCTTCTACTCGAGCCTTGTTAATATCGAAACCAATTACTTTATATTTTTCGGCGAAAGCCACTGCCAACGGCAAGCCTACATAACCTAAACCAATTACTGCAATTATGGGATCTTTATCCATACCTATCTTCTTTTTCTTATTTTATTTTTTATGCGCTGCCACCAACTTTCGTGTACTTCGGTCTCGTGGTAACCTTTGTTATAGTTGCTGCCGTAGCCATAACCATAGCCATAACCGTAGCCGTAACCATAACCGTATTTAGCTTTTTGCTGAAAGTAGTTCAAGACAAAACTTATACTGCCAATTTCCCCTTTTTTATACTTTTCGTTGATAACGTTGAGCATACCGTTTTTGGTATAATTCTGCCGAACGATATACAGGGAAGCATCAGCGAACTTACCCAAGGTTAAAGCGTCTGCCACCAAACCAATTGGCGGACTATCTAAAATAATATAATCGTATTCTGTTTTTAATTCATTCATTAAAACCTCCATCTTGTCATCCATCAACAACTCTGACGGATTGGGCGGAACGGGTCCGGCGGTAATCACATCTAAATTATCAAAACGGGTTTCCTGAATAACCTCCGCTTTGTTTTTATCGCCTATCAGATAGTTTACTAAACCAATATCATTACTGATTTCAAAATCATCAAAAATCTTCGGTCTTCTTAAATCAACGCCAACCAAGATGCATCGTTTTCCGCTTAAAGCGAAAACAGAAGACAAGTTCATAGAAACAAAGGTTTTTCCTTCCCCGCTGACCGAGGAAGTAACCAACACGGTTTTTGAGCCTTGAATATTTTTTTGTCGATAAATAAATTGCAAACTGGTGCGCAGACCTCTAAAGCTTTCGGCTATAGCCGATTTTGGCTTGTTGTATACTACGAGATTGGTCTTTTGCCTACTTTTTCCAATTAACCCGAGCACCGGAATGTTGGACAAGCGCTCCACATCTTTTACGGTTTTTATTTTATTATCGAAAAATACCAGCAAAAATATAATAACCAAAGGCGCAAAACTGCCAATTAATATGGCCATCACATAATTGAGTTGCGTATTGGGACCAATTTTTCCGCCGCCTACGTCTTTAGCTTTATCAATAACTTTAACGTCGCTTACATTGGCTGCTTTTACCAGACCGGCTTCGTTGCGTTTTGCCAAAAACAAGTTATAGGTTTGTTCGCTAATATTATAGCGGCGCTCAATTTTAAGTAAATTTTGCTGCTCCTTGGGTAGAGACCGCACTTGCTGCTCTAAGCGTGCAATTTCGCCACGAATAGTATTGAGTTCTTTATTCAGTAAAGATCTGGAGGAGCTAATATTTTCTAATAAAACCGATTTGGTAGCATTTATTTTTCTATCTATATCTTCAAAAACCGGAGAACTTTCTTGCATAGAATAAGCATACTGCTTGCGTTGTTCTGCCAACTGTACGATACGGCCTACCGCAGCACTTATACTGGGTTCTTGAATACCCGCCACCGATGGTGCCGGCGCGTTAGAATAATCGTCCCGGGTTTCTAAATAATCTCGTAAGGTATTGTAGTAGGAAACTTCCCGTTCTACCTCCTCTTCTTGCAGGTCTAACTTTGTAAGCTTGGTACGCAATTCCTGCCCTTCTGCGGTAATATCGAGAATTTCGTTTTCTATACGGAATTGGTTCATCTCGTTTTCAACATCCCGCAACTCATCTGCCTTTACCGCCAAAGTAGAATCGATAAACCGAATGGTTTTGGTAGCAAACAAATTCTTACGGTTAAGCATATCTTCCCGCAATACCTTGGTAGTAGTATTAAGATAATCTGCTATTTTCTTTTTGTTGTTTCCGGTCAGCGCCAAATTAATGATAGAACTACCTTTACCTTGATTACCCACCTGAATATTTTGGTACTGCTGAACAACACTGTTAAAGTTTAAAAATTGAAGGTAGTAAATTTGACCGGGAAGTATTTTACGCTCATTTTTTTCTAGTTTACCATGAATAAACGGTAAA
Organism: Haloflavibacter putidus; assembly: GCF_006546625.1. Lineage (GTDB taxonomy): Bacteria > Bacteroidota > Bacteroidia > Flavobacteriales > Flavobacteriaceae > Mesonia > Mesonia putida. Next base: position 11,457 of record NZ_VIAR01000016.1, on the reverse strand, counting down.
TCTATTGGCTGTCCCAATCTAAATTTATACTCGCTGAGTTTTTTGTCTATATATAAAGATTTAACCAAGTTTTGATCGTAACGCATCAGATTAAAGCTACCCGGTTCTTCTATACTAAGCCGAAGTTTAAAACGGGTAGAATCTATAAACTCTATGGCAATAGGCGTGTTTAAAATTTGTCCATGTAAACTATCTACTTCAAAACGAAACGGTACTCTGCCATAAGCATCTACTTTTTGATATTCGCCCTCTTGTAAATATTGTACATAATATTCTAAACGCTCCACTACCTTTTCGTTATGCGAACGGGTTTGCAAAGTAGTTACGGCGGTATTTACCTTATCGGAAACGCCTCCCCAGTTAAATGTTAAGCTTTGATTAGAGGTAAATAACGGATTTTGTGCATCTTTTATGGTAATTAAACTGCTTAAACGGTATACCGGCAACTTGCGTACATTTATATAATAGGCAATGCCCAAGCCAATTACAATAGCCAGTACAAACACATACCAATAACTTAAGATTTTAAGTAAAAACCCTTTAAAATCAAAGTTTATATTCGATTCCTGTACTTCAAATTCTTCTTCCATCTATAAGCGGGTTGTTAAAATAAGCAAGGAAGTAAACAAGGTTACTACACTGGCAATTGCCGAAAAAGTTTCTAATCCACTAACCCCAAAACCATAAGATTTTTGCGGCAGGGGTTTTACGATAATCAAATCGTTTGGCTGTATATAATAATAAGGAGAGTTTACGGCATCTATACTGGTAAGGTCTATATGGTGTACTTTTTGTCCTTCGGGATATTGGCGTAAAATCATAACGTCTTTTCTGTCGCCGGTCACGGGAATATCGCCAGCATTCGCAATAGCCTCCATAATGGTAACTTCATTATCATATAAAATTTGTGTTCCCGTACCAATTTCACCGACAGTAGTATAACGAACCCCGGCCAACTTTACGGTGACAAATAAATTTGCCTCTTCTTTAAAATAATTTTCCAATAATAGACTTTCTATTTTTTTACGAATCTCTTCGGTAGTATAGCCTAAGACGTTTATTTCTCCTAAAGTAGGAACACGTATGTTGCCGTGCGCGTCTACTAGATAACCATCAAAATATAATTGTTCCGCATTCATTTTCTGGCCCCCACTACTACCTTCTTGCGTAGATTTATCAAACATTTGGACCACAGCTTGATCCAAAGCTTTTACATTAATGTCTAACAAATCGTTAATCTGTACGCGATACGGCTTTTGTATACGCTTTACGCTTACCAAACTATCTAGCATCTCTTGATTTTCGGGCTGTTGCAAATAAGTAAGTTTTTTGGTACCAATGCACGAACCCATTTGTAGAGCCAACAACAAAAGCGTTAAAAAGCGTATATATTTCATCTATTTTCTTTTCGCTAAAAAATTGAGCGACAAATATAAGTTTTCAAGCTTAATATTAAAACATGAAATGGGAATACTCCATAATTTATTTTAATTTGCAGCAAAAATTATTGTGGTGAATTACGTTTCGGTTGAACAAATTGCAAAATCTTATGGCGAGCGGGTTTTGTTTGAGGATATATCCTTTGGTATTAACCAAGGTCAAAAAATAGGCTTGATTGCCAAAAACGGTACAGGCAAGACTTCCCTACTGAATATTTTGGCCAAATTAGATCTCCCCGATCGTGGCGAAGTGGCTTATCGTAAAGACATAAAAGTTTCTTTCTTACCGCAACAACCAAGCTTAGATGCAAACTTAACGATAGAAGAAACCATTCTTTCTTCCGATAACGAAATTTTAAAAACTATTGCTGCTTACGAAAAGGCTTTAAAAAATGCCGGTGACACCGAGGCTTATCAAAAAGCTTTTGACCAAATGGAAGCAAAACAGGCCTGGGATTTTGAAACCCAATACAAACAAATACTTTCTAAACTAAACCTGGAAAACTTAGATAAAAAAGTAAAATTACTTTCTGGCGGACAAAAACGGCGTTTGGCCCTGGCGGGAACTTTATTAGATAATCCTGATCTTTTAATCTTAGACGAGCCCACCAACCACCTCGATTTGGAGATGATAGAGTGGTTGGAAGGTTACTTTAAAAAACAAAACATCACCTTATTTATGGTTACCCACGATCGTTATTTTTTAGAGCGGGTGTGTAACGAGATTATAGAGCTGGAAGCCGGCATTCTTTATAATTATAAAGGCAATTACAGCTATTATTTAGAAAAGCGCGAAGCTCGCATAGAAAACGAAAAATCGAATACAGAAAAAGCCAAACAACTCTATAAAAAAGAATTAGATTGGATGCGCAGGCAACCCAAAGCCCGCACCACCAAATCTAAATCGCGTATAGAAGACTTTTCGGATATCAAAGCTCGTGCATCGCAACGCCGAAACGAACAAAAAGTGCAGTTGGAAATAAATATGGAACGTTTGGGAAACAAAATTGTAGAGCTGCATAATATTTCTAAATCGTATGAAGAAAAAACGCTTTTTGAAAATTTTGATTATAATTTTCAACCCGGTGAGCGACTTGGCATTATCGGTAAAAACGGCACGGGTAAAACCACCTTTCTAAAAACCCTTACGGGGAATATTAAACCGGATACCGGCAAAATTGTTATTGGCGAAACCGTAAAATTTGGTCACTACACCCAAAGCGGCATTACTATAAAAGAAGGTCAAAAAGTAATTGATGTAATTCGGGAGTTTGGCGACTATATTCCGCTAAAGAAAGGTCGGCAAATCTCTGCGCAGCAATTGTTGGAACGCTTTCTATTCGATCGTAAAAAGCAGTATGATTTTGTAGAGAAACTCAGCGGAGGCGAACAAAAGCGTTTGTATTTGTGTACGGTTTTAATACAAAACCCCAACTTTTTAATTCTGGATGAGCCTACCAACGATTTGGATATTGTAACCTTAAATATTTTAGAAAATTTCTTATTAGATTTTCCGGGATGCTTAATCGTAGTTTCCCACGATAGATATTTTATGGATAAAATAGTAGACCATTTATTTATCTTTAAGAAAGAAAGCAAAATTCAGGATTTCCCCGGCAATTACAGCGACTATCGCAGTTACGAAAGCAGCAAAAAACACCAAGGAGAAACCGAAAAGAAAACCTCTGCCGCCAAAAAAGAATGGCAAGAGAGTAAAACTACGGCCAAGCTGAGCTATCAGGAGCAAAAGGAATACAAAAATTTAGAAAAGGAAATCGCCAAATTAGAAGCTAAAAAAGAAAAACTACAAAAAGATTTCCTAAAGGACTTAAGTCAAGAAGAAATAACAGAAAAGTCCATTAAACTCCAAGAAATAGAAGATAATATAGAACAAAAAACAGAACGCTGGTTTGAGCTTGGTGAGTTGATGAGTTGATGAGTTGATGAGTAAAAAAATCCAAACTGTCATTCTGAAAAAATCTGACCAGCGGGAAGGTTTTATTCAGAATCTCTTTATCGGGTATCCGAATAGTCCTATTAGTGATTGTTGGTTTTAAGTTGGCAGGGTTTAGTGGTCAGTTATGGTAAAAAAAGTTAAACTGTCCTTCTGAAAAAATCTGACTGGAGGGAAGATTTTATTCAGAATCTCTTTATAGGGTATCCGAATATTCGTATTGGCGATTAGTGGTTTTAAGTAGACAGTGGTGAGTTGGTGAGTTGGTGAGTTGGTGAGTTTAAAATGAAAAAACTTCAAATTACAAATATCAAATATCAAATATCAAATATCAAAATTAGGGATTAAGAATTAGTCATTAGGTGTCAGAAATACTACTTTGTCCTTGATATGGCAAGTGTTTATTAGTCAGTGAATTCTAAACCGCATTATACAATTTACAGTATACATTATACAGTTTAAAAAATAGCAAATAGCTGATGTTCTCAAAAATAACATTGACCGTTTTGGATAGGCTAAAAGACAATACAGAAAAAGATTTCTCAGTCGTTCCTCCATCAAAATGACAGGAGAATATAGATTTACTTAATTAGGAATGATGAATTTTTAATTATCAATTTTTGGATATTCTTCCAACGGCAATGAGGTGTTTTGCTTTCCGTTTGTCATCTCGACGAAAGGAGAGATCTTTTGGCGCGTGATATTCCGATAACTCGCAAAAAATTTCAAAATTAAAAATCGTTTACAGCTAATCCCCCAATTCCGTATCTTTGCAAAAACACAGCTATGCAGCATTTAGTAAAATCGTATCCAAAATTCTGGTGGAAAAGTTCTAACCAACACGGTATACATTCTCCTTTTGTATACCAATTGGTAACGCGGTGTTTTTACGACAAAAAAGAACATCCCTCCTATCCTATCTTAAAGCAATATCGCAAAAACTTGTTGCGTGATCAACGGGAATTAAATGTAACCGACTTAGGTGCTGGGTCGCGCGTGTTTAATAACGAAAAAAGAAAAGTTGCACAGGTAGCAAAAAATTCGGCTACAGGTTTAAAACGCAGCAAGTTTTTAAATAGGTTAACGGCCTATTTTCAGGTAAGAAATGCAGTAGAACTGGGAACTTCTGTGGGAATGGGCAGCGCCGCCATTGCTTGTGAAAATCCGGTGAATTTATATACGATAGAGGGTTGTCCCGAGATTGCTAATGTGGCGCGCAATAACTTTAAAAAATTCGGATTTAATAATATTCAATTGGCCCAAGGTGACTTTACGGAAAAAATTGCCGAAATACCATTTAAGCAAATAGATATGGCGTTTATAGACGGCAATCACCAAAAAGAAGCTACTTTAAGTTACTTCGAAAAACTCTTACCTTACATTCATAACAATTCATTTTTCATTTTAGACGATATTTATTGGTCTCCGGAAATGCAAGAAGCTTGGGAAACAATCAAGGCGTATCCGCAAGTAAAAGTTAGTATCGACACCTTTTTCTGGGGCCTGATTTTTTTCCGTAAAGAGCAACGTAAAGAACATTTTAAGGTTCGATTGTAGCATAGGGATTAGGGATTAGGGATTAGGAAATATCAAAAGCTGTCATTCTGGAAAAATCTGACCGGAGGAAAGATTTTATTCAGAATCTCTTTATCGCTCTTTTCGAATATTCGTATTGGTGAATGTTGGTTTTAAGTTGGCAGTGGTGAGTGGTGAGGGCAAATTTCAAATTTAGACTGCGCTGCCCTACATAATGTTAACCGTTTTGGATAGATTCATGTTAATGCAGAAAAAGATTTCTCACTCGTTCCTCCATCGAAATGACAGCGAGTATAGTTTTTGTTTTTCGCAAGTCATCTCGACGAAAGAAGATATCTGTTTTTAACGCTATATGCGGTAAGCAATAAGCTTTAAGCAAAAAGATTGCTCAGTCATTCCTCCATCTTTTTTTAATGCTATATGCTTTAAGCGAATGGATTTATTAATCATTTTCTCCACTGCAATGAATGCGAAAATATTCTTTGACTTAGAAATGTCATCTCGACGAAGGAGAGATCTTTATTCCAAGTAGGGATAAAAAATTCAGAATTTTAAATTAAAAATTATACAGTATAAAACATTACTTACAGCATAAACCTTATCGCCTTCATTGACTTTTATCTTTTAAACCCCTTGTCTCTTTCACTTCTTAACTCATTGACTCAATGACTAATCAACTATTAACCTTTTTGACTATTTTACTCTTTCACTTGTTAGTATATTTGTAACAAATGCAATATAAAAGCGTCTTTAATTTAGAAAGAAAACCAGCATGCACAAGGAAGTTATACAGATAAAAAAAATTACAAGAGATTTCCCGCTAGGGCAGGAAATAGTTAAGGTTCTTAAAGGTATAGATTTACAAATAGATAAAGGAGAATATGTTGCCATTATGGGACCGTCGGGTTCGGGTAAATCTACTCTAATGAATTTATTAGGATGTCTGGATACGCCCACTGCCGGCAGCTATGTATTAAACGGAAAAGATGTATCGGAGTTAAGCGACGATGAATTGGCAGAAATACGCAATAAAGAAATTGGTTTTGTGTTTCAAACCTTTAACCTTTTACCCCGCACCACTGCTTTAGATAATGTGGCTTTACCAATGATTTATGCCGGAAAAAGCAAACAAGACCGCGTAAAAAGAGCAGAACAAGTTTTAACAGAAGTAGGGCTGGGCGACCGGATGGACCATAAACCCAATCAGCTTTCGGGGGGACAACGGCAACGTGTTGCTGTAGGAAGAGCTTTGGTAAACAAGCCCTCCATTATTTTGGCAGATGAACCTACCGGAAATTTAGATTCTAAAACTTCAGTAGAAATAATGAAACTGTTTAACAGCATTCACCAAGCCGGAAATACCGTTATTTTGGTTACCCACGAAGAAGACATCGCCGAACACGCACACAGAATCATCCGACTTCGGGACGGCTTGATAGAAAGCGACGAACGTAAAAAGCTATAAGGATGTTAAAAGGTATTCCCGAAGAAATTCAACTTATAATTAGCATTGTCTTAATAGGTATTTTGTTTTTTGCGGTAGTAGCCAATAATCGCCGAAACAAAAACAAACGCTACCATAGAAAAAGTAGAAATTTCAGAGAAAATTTTTACGAAAAACGAGAAAAGCAACAGAATAAAGAAGAGAATAGTTGATTAGTTGATGGGTTAATTGGTTGATTCGGTGATTTGTTGATTCGTTGACTCGTTCACTAATTTACCGATTCACTGGTTTACTTTTTTACTGAAAACTCAAAAACTCCTTAACTCACAAACCAAACCACTCAAAAACTTTTTATACCTTTAGAGATTAAAAGAAAAAATACTATGAAGATATATACTAAAACCGGCGATAAAGGCACTACTGCTTTATTTGGCGGTTCGCGCGTTCCTAAAAGTCATTACCGTATTGAAGCTTACGGCACGGTAGACGAGTTAAATGCGAATATTGGTTTAATAGCAGATCAAGCTATTGACAAGCATAGCAAAGATGTTTTAAAAGATATACAATATAATTTATTTACGCTTGGCGCGGAATTGGCCACAGATCCTAAAAAAGCAAAGCTAAAAAGCGGTAAAGACCGACTTGATATTTCTAAAATAAATGCCAGTCATATTGAGCAATTGGAAAAAGAAATAGACAAGATGAACGATGATTTACCACAAATGACGCATTTTATACTTCCGGGCGGCCACCCAACCGTGTCATATTGTCATTTATCGCGTTGCGTTTGCAGACGCGCAGAACGCCGTGCTGCTGCTTTATACCACGAAGAAGCATTTGACGATGCTATTTTGCAATATTTAAATAGATTGTCAGATTATTTATTTGTGCTGGCACGAAAGTTGACAAAAGACTTAAACGCAGAAGAAATACAATGGATTCCGAAAAAGGAAAAGGAATAATTACCTTAAAAACTTACCATTTTATTTCTTTTAAGAGAAAAAATTATTGTTTTTAAAATTTTTTGCTATATTTTTTGGCCATTAAGAATCCATCTAGCAAAATTGTAAAAAACAAACTAAGTTCTTAAAAGTATTGATTAATTAATAGATTTTTTACTTGCTTATTACAATTAAAAATTTATTTTTGCAAAAATTAAAACACTAGAATCAGATGTATTGGACGTTAGAATTAGCATCCTATTTAAGTGATGCTCCTTGGCCGGCAACAAAAGATGAGTTAATAGATTATGCAATTAGAACAGGAGCTCCTTTAGAGGTTGTAGAAAACCTGCAAGCCATTGAAGACGAAGGAGATTCTTACGACTCTATAGAAGAGATCTGGCCGGACTATCCCACAGATGAAGATTATCTCTGGAACGAGGATGAATATTAAAAAAGCAAAAAACTAAGTATAAAAAGTCTCAAATTGAGGCTTTTTTTTTGCTTACATTTGAACCCTATTTAAAAACAAACACCTATTATGAGTTTTTTAGACTCTATACTAAAATTATTTGTAGGCGATAAATCCAAACAGGATGTAAAGGCGCTACAGCCTATCGTAGACAAAATAAAATCTTTTGAAGAAAAATTAGAACAACTATCTTTAGACGAACTTCGTGCTAAAACCACCGAGTTTAAAGAAAAGATAGCAGAAGCTACTAAATCTGTTACCCAAGAAATAGCAGATTTAAAAAAGAAAGCAGAAGAATCAGAAGATATTACCGAAAAAGAAGATATCTATGCCCAAATAGATGCTGCAGAAGAAAAAGTTTACGAACTTTCTGAAGCTGTATTAAACGACATACTTCCCGAAGCTTTTGCCGTAGTAAAAGAAACCGCAAAACGCTTTTACCATAACGAAACCTTAGAAGTTACACCCAGCGCCTATGACCGCGAACTTTCGGCTACCAAAGATTACGTGGTACTCGAAGACGAAAAAGCCATTTGGCACAACCAATGGAATGCCGCTGGGAAAGAAGTAACCTGGGATATGATTCACTACGATGTACAGCTTATTGGCGGGGTTGCCATGCACCAAGGTAAAATTGCAGAGATGCAAACCGGTGAAGGTAAAACCTTGGTAGCTACCTTACCGGTATACCTAAATGCTTTAACCGGGCGCGGGGTACATTTGGTTACCGTAAACGATTATTTGGCAAAAAGAGATAGCGCCTGGATGGCACCTTTATTTCAATTTCATGGGATGAGTGTAGATTGTATAGACTATCACCGCCCAAATTCTGAAGCGCGTAGAAAAGCTTATAATGCAGACATTACTTATGGCACCAATAACGAATTTGGTTTTGACTACCTGCGTGACAATATGAGTCATTCACCCAAAGATTTGGTACAACGTCCGCATAACTTTGCTATTGTAGATGAGGTAGACTCCGTTTTAATAGACGATGCCAGAACGCCGCTTATTATTTCGGGACCGGTGCCAAAAGGCGATGTGCACGAATTTGACCAATTAAAACCGCAAATTTCTAAAGTGGTAGAAGCCCAACGCAAATATTTAGTTGGCGTATTGGCAGAAGCTAAAAAGAAAATTAAAGAAGGAGATACCAAAGATGGCGGATTTTTACTGCTACGCGTTTACCGTGGTTTACCAAAAAACAAAGCTCTTATTAAATTTTTAAGTGAGGAAGGTATTCGGCAGTTGCTACAAAAAACCGAAAACCATTATATGCAAGACAACAATAGAGAAATGCCAAAGGTAGATGCCGAGTTGTATTTTACTATTGATGAAAAAAACAACCAAATAGAACTTACCGATAAAGGGGTTGAGTTTTTATCTGGAAAAGAAGATCCGGATTTCTTTGTAATGCCGGAAATGGGAATGGAAATTTCTAAAATAGAAAACCAAAACCTCAGCAAAGAAGAAGAAGCAGAGAAAAAAGAAGAGCTTTTTAGAGATTATAGCGTTAAAAGTGAACGCATTCACACCCTTAGACAATTATTAAAAGCCTATACCCTATTCGAGAAAGATACCGAATATGTGGTGATGGAAAACAAGGTTAAAATTGTAGACGAGCAAACCGGTCGTATTATGGACGGGCGCCGTTATAGTGATGGTTTACACCAAGCTATAGAAGCCAAAGAAAATGTAAAAATTGAAGACGCCACACAAACCTTTGCAACCGTAACGCTTCAAAATTACTTTAGAATGTACCATAAACTTTCGGGGATGACCGGTACTGCGGTTACCGAAGCAGGAGAGTTTTGGGAAATTTACGAATTAGACGTAGTAGAAATACCTACCAACCGTCCAATTGCAAGAAAAGATAAAGAAGATTTGGTTTACAAAACCAAACGCGAAAAGTACAATGCAGTTATAGAAGAAGTAACCCAACTTTCTAAAGCCGGCAGACCGGTGCTAATTGGTACTACTTCTGTAGATATTTCTGAATTGCTAAGCAGAATGTTAAAAATTAGAAACATTCCGCATAATGTTTTGAACGCCAAATTGCATAAAAAAGAGGCAGATATTGTAGAAGAAGCCGGTAAATCTGGTATTGTAACCATTGCGACCAATATGGCCGGACGTGGTACAGATATTAAATTAAGCAAAGAAGTAAAAGAAGCCGGAGGTCTTGCCATTATTGGTACAGAACGTCACGACTCCAGACGAGTAGACCGCCAGTTAAGAGGTCGTGCCGGTCGACAAGGAGATCCCGGAAGTTCGCAATTTTATGTTTCTTTAGAAGACAATTTAATGCGTCTTTTCGGTTCGGAACGTATTGCGAAGCTGATGGATAAAATGGGCTTGGAAGAAGGCGAAGTTATTCAGCACGGAATGATTTCAAAATCTATAGAACGCGCCCAGAAAAAAGTAGAAGAAAACAACTTTGGCGTACGTAAACGATTGTTAGAATATGACGATGTGATGAACGCCCAACGGGAGGTAATTTACAAGCGTAGATACCACGCCTTATTTGGCGAAAGATTGCGCGTAGATATTGCCAATATGTTGTTTGATATTGCTGCTTCGATTACCGAAAACAATAAGGCTGCAGCCGATTTTAAAAACTTTGAGTTTGAGTTAATTCGGTACTTCTCGATGAATTCCCCGGTAACGGAAAAAGAATTTGAAAAAATAAGCACGCAAAAATTATCTGCGCAGGTTTATGATTTAGCCTACGAAAACTACCAAAATAAAATGGATAGGAATGCAGAATTAGCCTATCCGGTAATTAAACGGGTTTACGAAGAGCAAGGCGACCGTTTTGAGCGCATTGCCGTACCGTTTACAGATGGCAGCAAAACCTTGCAGGTTGCTACCAACTTAAAAGAAGCTTACGAAACCGAAGGTAAAAACCTTATCACAGATTTTGAGAAGAATATTACCTTGGCGATTATAGACGATGCTTGGAAAACCCATTTACGCAAAATGGATGAGCTAAAACAAAGTGTACAATTGGCCGTTCACGAACAAAAAGATCCTTTATTAATTTATAAGTTTGAAGCTTTTGAACTTTTTAAAGCCATGTTAGAAGAGGTTAATAGAGATGTAATTTCGTTCTTGTTTAAAGGGGAAATTCCGCAGCAGCAAGAAAATAATATTCAGGAGGCTGCAGAAAAACCGAAAGAACAAGTAGAAACCAGCAAGGAAGAAATTCCTAATATGGACGAGCGTGCGGCACAAAGCAGAGCTGCCGGCGAGCAAGCACAACAAAAACCACAAGTAACCGAAACCATAACGCGCGACCGACCAAAAATTGGACGTAATGATAAGGTTACCATCAAAAATGTGCGAAACGGGGAAAGTAAAACTTTAAAATACAAACAAGCCATTCCGCTTATTCAAAAAGGAGAATGGGTTTTGACGAAGTATTAAAAAATTAAAAAGTTTATAGAATTAGTAGTTGTCTTAAAACACATAGCTTTTGAGGCAACTACTTTTTTTATGAATAAATGTTTACATTTGAGAAGCGCATAAAAGTGTAAGCTTCCCTTAAAACCGAACTGTTTAAAAGTAGAATATTTATCTTAAATTTAAACAGTATGAAAAAGAGTAAATTTTCCCCACAACAGATCGCTAAGATCCTCAAAGAATTTGATAACGGAAAAACGGCCGTTGAA
>NZ_VIAR01000015.1 GCF_006546625.1 Haloflavibacter putidus | reverse complement strand
CTCACGACGCACTAGAAAAAATGTCCCCGGTAGCATATGCAAAAAAATATTCTTCTGGGGCTAGCCCCAGAAGAATAAAAAATAATAACTTTATCGAAGTTTTAGAAAAATGAACAGTTCTAATTAAGGGAAGCTTACAGTATATTGCGAAGTTCTTCATTTCAAATTAACGCCAACGGTTTTGTGTATGATTTCGTTGCGTGTTTAAGCACTAAAGTTAGCAAATAAATCACAAATAGAAAGTCCGCGAGGACTTTCATAAATAGGCTATAACTAGCAATGAATTATACACGGTGTTGGCATTTCGTTGTTTTTTATTTTAGTTTTTTTTCTCTTTTTCTGATTGTTTCTTTAAGCTATAACGAGTTGAAAAACCTGTAAATGTTCCAAAAAACAAAAAGTTAAAAACAAATCTCCATATTCTAAAGTTCTCTCCATCATAATAATCAAATCCTGCCATAACTCCAGCATAAACGATTCCTCCGACTAAACCTCCGATTAATATTGATTTTAATTCTGTTTTCATTTTTTAATTAAATTTTATTCCGCAAACTTTTTCAATTCCGATTGAGTGAGCAATTATGCAACTTGCTAAATTCCGCATTCGATTAGGACTTTGCTTTTCAATTCAGTTTCCGATTCCGCAAACGAGCTAAAAGTCAAACGTTTTGTTTTAATTCACTCTTTTTTATATTTCTTATGTTCTATTTTCTTTTTTTCTAAAATCGCATAAAATTTTCGTGGCGAGATTTTCAGGTCTTTTGTTATTTCGCTCACTTTTTTCTTTCCTTTCTTATACAGCTTTAAATTCTCGTTTACTTTTTTATCAAAGTAATGTTTTTCCAGTTTCTCAACAATTAGTAATTCAGTCAGATTTGAGTCATTCGCATATTTTTCAATTTCCGATTTAATGTCTTTTAAATTACTCATAATTGTCATTTTTAACGGTTCTGCTCAATGAATGCCAACGGTTAGTATATGAAAAGTAGGCGATTGCGAAGCTCAATACTTTCGGTTAAGCACAAGGTTTGAAACGAGCCAAAAGCCTTTATTTTACAACTATTTCGCCTATTTTTTATATACATTGTTAGCGGTTCGGCTTTATTTTTTTTCTATTCCAAGTTGTAGAAACACTGACTTCCAATTGCTCCGCCACTGTATTCTAAAACAAGTTTTTTGTTCACTAAAATATATGTACAACTATCATTATACTGTTCAATCAAATTATCGGGAATTGGTTGGTCAAAAACGTTAAATGAATACATTCCCATTCCACTTCTTTGAAAACTAATATTACAAGGTTCTCCGCTTGTAACACCAATACAATTCGCTTTGTCTAATTTATCTTTAAGAGTTTTTAAATCTTCTACTGTCCAACTAAGCTTCTGTAATAATGTGTCAGCTTTACCCGAATTAATTTTTACATCCCAATTACTTTCAAATTTATCGTCCACCTTTACGTGAAAAATCCCCAAAGTGTTATTGTCTTCAAACTCTATATGAGCTAATTTATTTGAGGGCGTTATTTTGTTTACAAAGTTTTTCACTTCATAAATTTCAGTCTTCTTAGCTTCAAAGTTTTCTTTAAGTTCTGTTACTGAATAATCTTTATCAAAACCACCAAAAGCGGAAATAATCATAACTATATAACCTACGAAAATTAGAAGTCCAATTCCGACTACAATTGATATTCCGATGAGTATTTTTTTTAACATTTGATTCTCGTTTCGTTTTTCAGCTGACCGCTAACGTGTGCGTATATTGCTTGTTGCGTGAAAACACGCGCGATTTATTCGGTTGAAAACCAAATATAGCAAATTTTGATAAAACCCGGAATAAAAACTTTCGTAGCAATAAGCTATATGCGGTGTTAGCGGTAGAATTTTTATAATCTCGAATGATAGTCGGTTGTTCGATTAAAGACATACATTGAATTATTTCATTTCAGAGTGATATTTCAGGATTTACATTTATTTGCCGAATTTTTCCGTTTTTAAAAATCTATATTATTTTTTCGTTCTGCTGATAAAATTAATAAAATCGGAACTAGGGCGGAGGCAAACTATTCAGTTGAAATTAAATTTCTGGAAAAAGCGAACTTTAATTCAGTCGTTTTTCACTTTCAAATCTCGCTTAAATTTCAAATTCATTTTAGTCAAAATTCCGCGCTGCGCTTTTTATTCCGCCGAAACTTTGTAAATCTTATCTAACTTTGAGTTTTTAAAAAGCTTTTTTGAACCAGCAAAATGTCGGTTTTATTTTACCGCTAACGGTCTCGGCTATGAGTAGTTGCGTGGTTTAGTACTTAACTTAGCAAGTATACACCAAACTGAAAATCCGCGAGGATTTTCAGAAGTAGGCGAGAACAAGCAATTACTTATAGCCATTGTTAGGCACTGGTATTTTTTATCTTAACTGTAATTTCCTTATTGAATAATTCAATTAATTTTGGTAATCCGATACAGTCAATATTCAATTCCTTGCAAATTGCAGGAATCTTTTTGTATAGTTTGTTATCATTATTAGAACTAGTTTCTTCAGTCACAACAGTTATATGATTATCCAAAGTTTTTGAAATCTCAATTGCCTTAAGGATTATTTTTGCATCGGCTGATTTTAGAAAATCATTAGTTAAAGATTCAATATCAACTTCTGATAGTAATCTTTTTTGGATTTGATTACAGAACTGATTATCTAATAAGTTATAGAATTTTTTAGTTGGAAGAAGACTTGTCGTTTTTGTAATTAGATTTTTATCTGTGATAAAATCTAACTCTTTTATAACTATTTTTTTTGAAACAAAGGAGCATTCTATTGATACTTCTGATAATAAGATAAATTCACCAGCTTTAATTTTTTGTTTAAAAAAATCATATATAACTGAACTATTATCAAATGGCTTGTAGTATTTAACTAAAGAAACCCAAGTACTTGTATCAATTATAAATCTCATTAGATGTATTTCTCGATTTTTTCGGGTTTAATATTCAGTTTTTTACAGAAATCATATTCGTTAATTACTCCTCCATATAATGCTGTTTGTAATGTGTTAACAAATAATGGTGAATTAATAGGTTTTGGAACAGAACCACCTCTTTTAATTCCAGAAAGCTTATCAAGCTCCTTTTTTCTGTTTTCTTCTTCTATTTTTTTTCGATAAAGTTCATCAAGTTCGTTTTTAACGTTGTTGTAACCTTTATTTGAAATCTTTTTAGAATACAATAACCTTGTATATAAAGCTAATGTGCTTAAATTGGTTTCTCTCGAAATTCTTTGAATTAAATCAAAATGATAGTCATTAGACGAATCAGCTCTTTTTAATTTCTCGATAGTATTGGCAAAACTACCAACTAAAAAGAAATAGGAAAACTCGTTGCACCAATTTTCAATTTTGCTTAAATCCTTTTGAGAAATTGATTTAACATCAACTTCTTCAATTTCTTCCTCATTGAGTAAGTAATGACCTAATTCGTGAATTAATGTGAAAATTTCTCGTCTGAATGATTTTTGTTGTCTTTTAAGAACAATTACATTCGGTTTTAAATAAAAACCATTAATGTTTGCGGTATCTTTTTTATTCCAAGTTTCAATGAACTCAAATACCATTATATTGTTTTCTGCAAATTTAGATATGAGTTCTTTTAAAAAGTCTCTTAAAACAGGTGAAAATTCATCAGGATATAACAGCTTTCTAATTTCTTCTGCAACTTTTTTCGGATTATCCTTTATTGAATAGATTGGAATTTTTCTTTCGAAATGAATATCTGAAAGTTTAGAAATTGCCGTTAAGGAGTTTTTTAAATCTTCAAATTGATTAACAATTTTCTTTGCTCCAATATTTAAATCAGAGTTAAATTTATCCTTTCTAAAAAAAATACTAGCTTCTTTGTTTTCAGTTAAAGGTTTAGGGTTTATATAGTACTCAAGACCTTTATTAAAAACTTTATCTATTTTTTTTAAGTGACTAATTTTAATTTCACTAGAGTATAAGTCATCTTTAGTTATTGGATTTTTCAGACCTTCGCTGATTTTTTCCAATAACTCATTTAAAGTTAATCCATATAACTTTAAAAGATAATTTATACGTGATATGTTATGCTCTATTGTCAAGAATCTGATAAATAATTTTACTTATGGCAAATGTACATTTTTTTACTGAATTTTCATTTGAGTCATACTTGTGCCTAACGTGTGCGTATATTGCTTGTTGCGTGAAAACACGCGCTAATTTTTCGGTTGAAAACCAAATATAGCAAATTTTGACAAAACCCGGAATAAAAACTTTCGTAGCAATAAGCTATATGCGGTGTTAGCGGTAGAATTTTTATAATCTCGAATGATAGTCGGTTGGTCGATTAATTACATACATTGAATTATTTCTTTTCAGAGTGATATTTCAGGATTTACATTTATTTGCCGAATTTTTCCGTTTTTAAAAATCTATATTCTTTTTTCGTTCTGCTGATAAAATTAATAAAATCGGAACTAGGGCGGAGGCAAACTATTCAGTTGAAATTAAATTTCTGGAAAAAGCGAACTTTAATTCAGTCGTTTTTCACTTTCAAATCTCGCTTAAATTTCAAATTATTTTTCGTCAAAATTCCGCGCTGCGCTTTTTATTCCGCCGAAACTTTGTAAATCTTATCTAACTTTGAATTTTTAGCCACTTTTTTTGAACCAGCAAAATGTCGGTTTTATTTTACCGCTAACGTGTTTGTGTATGATTAGTTGCGTGGTTCAGCAACTAATTTAGCAAACTTTTACGAACCCGTGAAAATTCCGCAGGAATTTTCACAAGTAGGGAAGAACAAAGCAATTAATTATACACGGTGTTGTAAGTAGTGCTTTTTTATTCACTTACTTAATTTCAATATTCTAAATGCTCCTTGAATTACCAAAACAAAAACGATTGTTCCGATAATCAAATCAGGTTTGCTCGAACTCAACCAATTTACCAAAATTCCAGCAATTATTACTCCTAAATTGATAATCACGTCATTTGATGTGAAAATCATACTCGCTTTCATATGAGCCTCTTCTTTGCTTTTTGACTTTTGCAAAATGTAAAGACAAATTCCGTTTGCAATAAGTGCAAAAATCGAAACGATAATCATTGTCGAAAAATCGGGAAGTTTCTCGTTTCCAAAAAATCTTCTTAAAACTTCCACAAATCCAATAATCGCAAGTGTTATTTGAAAATATCCAGCAAGTTTTGCAATCCGCTTTTTCTTAATCAACGTTCCGCCAACCGCAAACAAGCTAATTCCGTATACGAAACTGTCGGCAAGCATATCCAAACTATCGGCAACAAGACCCATTGATTTTGAGATTATTCCTGTTGTCATTTCGATAATAAAAAAGGCAAAATTGATTGCAAGTACAGACCAAAGTAGCTTTTTTTGGTTTGCATTTTCATTAAATTCTGTTTGGTCGGTCTGTTCGGTCGAGATTTTCTTTCCGCCTAAATTTAGTTCAATAACGGACTTTTCGATTTGGTCGGATTCTCCGCTGTGAAAAACAGTCAGTTTTCGGTTCGGAATATCAAAGTCCAAATTCGCAATACTTGAAATTCCGTCCAATTTCATTCGGATTAGATTTTCCTCTGAAGGACAGTCCATTTTGGTAATTTCGAATATTGTTTTTTTCATTCGGTTTCTGGGTTTTTCGGCATTACTTACAACGGTCTTGGCTATGATGTCGTTGCGGACTCATTCGCAGAATTATTCCGCTGGTAAACGAAAATACTATTTTAACTGGAATTTTCAACAGAAAATTCCAACCCGCAATGCATTATAGCCGTTGTTACACATTGACACGACACGTTCTGATTAGGACGAAGCACTTTTCACGTTTCTGATTTTTTTCGTTTTGCTTTTCAATTCCGTCGAGAAGAGCAGAAGTTTCGCTAAATAAAACTAAATTTTCAAATTCTGTTTTCAAGAGTAAAGTCATTTGTTTTCGAACGTGATAAAAATTCCGCTGTGTTACTTTTCCAATTTTATATTTTGTTTTTCACGCTTTATTTTTCAAATTCAGATAACTGCTCAATGCTCAACATTCGTCAAAAGTCATATTTAGGATTCTGATTCGTTTATTTGGATTAGAAAACCAATTTTCGATAGAAGCGGAGATTTCGACTTTTAAAAACAGCTTTTCAATTCGTTTCAGGTAATGCTTGGTAAATTCAGATTTCCAATTGTCATATATCCGACCCGAGTTTTTTCGGAGTGTTTATGTGTAACGTGTGCGTATATGACAAGTAGCGTGCAAAAAAGAGTGAATTTTTCGGTTGCGCCACGAGCCAATTTTTTTGTTTAAGTTTTTATCTTTAAACCTCTAAAACGCCAAATAAAAAATTGGCGACATTCCAAATATACCAAAATTTTCGATTTAGAAAAGACGAAGCTATTTGTTATATACGGTGTTGTGGTTAGTTATTTTCTTTAGTTTTATTATAATCATTTATTATTTTCTTACTCTTTTCGGAAACTTTTTCATTATCCGAAACAAATACTTCTTTCTCGAAATATTTATAATGGTTAATGATTTTCCATGAAATTGAGTCTTTATTTATGTCATCGGTTTGTATTATCTTTTCTTCAATCTGTCCCTTTACAATTTGTTTTCCAAGTTTGTGGCCAAAAATGCCAAAATAAGGTTTCAAAGTTCTATTAGTGAATGTGTCATTTTTAACATTATTATCGGCGTATTTATTTTCAATAATTACAGATAAGTATCGCTTATAAACGTTATTAAAATCACTGACATAGTTTTTTACAAAACCCAAGTTTTTCCCAATATTAATAGTGTCGGGGATTTCAAGTTCAAAGTAAGTGCTTGGTTCCATTCTTATTTTTTCATTATTATCGAACACTAAACTTTGATTTTTGTGTATAATGTCATTTCCCATTGGTTTCCATTCAATTTTTTCTTTAACCATTCCGTTTTTTCTGAAGTAGATCCACCAACCATTTTCAGCCCCATTTTTTACGAGTCCTTTTTTTTTAATTATTCCATTTTCATAATAGTAAAAAAGTGTGTCAATTGGTTCTCCATTTTTATAGAACGACATAGATTTTAAATTCCCATTTGAATAAAGTTCACCGCCATATCCAGTAAAAGTAGAGTCGGTTTTGGTTTCAAAGTTATCAAGTTTTACTCTAACTAATTGTCCATTATATTCATAAAAAGCTTCTTCTTTTTCAGATTTGCAATTTAAAAGAATTAGTAAAATTAATATGTATTTCAGTTTTTTCATAATTAACCACAACGTGTTGCGTATATGGTTTGTGGCGGGCAAAAATGCGCTAATTTTTCGGTTAAGGTTTTACGTTTCTAAAAATACAAAAATTTTGGATTTGGCACTAATTCCGCCATAAACTATATGCGCTGTTGGCAGTAGTACTTTATTATTCAATCCGCTTTTCATCATTCATTTTAGTCGGATTTTGTCGTGTGTCAAAGACATCATTAATTATAATTTCATTATCTACAATTCTGTAAATCAGTTTATAATGTCCACTTATTAAGTATCGGTGATTTTTATTTAGAAATTGTCAAATTAGGTTCTACGGGACCAGAATTCGGGTTTTTTATTAATTGTTTCGAGGATTTAAGTATTTGTTTTCTGATTTTATGAGCAAGTTTTTTATTTACTTCAATAGCATAATAATCAAAAATGTCTTTTAAATTTCTGATAGCAAAATCAGTCCAAACTATTTTCATTGTTACCAATTTGCTGATATTCTCTCTAAATCTTCTTGACTTTTTACATTTCCATTTTTGAAATCCGATTCAGATTTTTCAATTCGATTAACTAATTCCTGGACAGTAAATGGTTTTAATTCAGGATTGTGTTCAATCTCTCTTTTTAGGATATAATTTTCCAATTTGTCAAATAATATCTCGTCCTTAATTTGGGCTAGATAAGTTATTAAATTGAGTTTTCGAGTTTGTAAATCCATAATTTTCGTATTTAATCAAAAATACAATTTTTTTACTAAATGTTTATTTGAAAAATGATTTTCTTGTATTACTGCCAACGGTCTAGCATATACTTTAGTGCGACCTTAATTAGTATTTATTTCGTTTTCAAGTTACAGACTTTTATAAAAATACTCAAACTTATTTTTCATACACTACCCCGAGCATTAAGTATATGCATTGTTATACGCAGTTTTTTACTTTCCGATTCAGCACTTGAATTTAATCATATTTAAACCTTAGAAATCCTCTAAAAATTTCGAATTTTTTCGGCGCGCATTGCTTTTCATCACTTTCGTATCCGCTAAGATTAATTCCACTATAATTATTAATTCGATAAGATAGCTTTAATCATATTTTCACGTCAATTTTAAATCCATTGATTTTGTCCAGTTCGTCATTATTCTCCAGTTAAAAATCCGTTTGGCTGGTTTGCTGATTTTTCACCGTAGCGATTTTCAATTCCGAAGCTTTTGGCGAGCTTGTCCTAAATCTTAGTATAAATTCCATTTGGCAAGCGACCGAATTCATTCCTATTTCCAGAGTGATTTTACAGATTTCTGATTAATTTTTGATTTACAAAATTCAATTTATAATCGAAATTATTTGAGGATTAAGTTCTGTCTTAAATTGCGTATAACGGTCTCGTATAACCGTCAGTTACGGGTGAAATTAGCGATTATTTTCGGTTAAACACAGGCTTTAGCAATTCCGAGTGGATTCGGACGTAGTCGAATCCGCCGTAATTGCGGTTATACATTGTTGTGGTGCGTTTTTTTTCCATTAATTTATTCAATCGGTAGTACTTTATTGAGCCAAGTAATTTCTTCAAGGGAATTTTTATTTTCAAATAGTTCATTCATTAAGTTCGTATCTAAAAAGCATCCTAAACAATTATAGACAAGAATTGATGAAGATTTCCAAAATTTTATTTTTTCTAATTCTTTATCTTTCAATATGTAGTTTTTATTTTGATTCAGCCGTTCTAATGTTATGATAGCAAGAAATATTTCTCCACTATTTTTAGACTCTAACCAAGACGAAATTTCAGAGTATTTTTTTTCTTTTATTAAATCAGTAATTTTATCCACAAGCGGTGTAGTTCCAGCAGAAACTCCGCACACAAAGCCAACAGTCAACTTTTCACGTTTTTCAGATTGTCCGAAAATCAAAGTCGGAATCAAAAATAAAGCGGTTAATAAAAGTAATTTATTCTTATTCATTTAATTTTTTTCAAATGCACCACAACGTGTTTGTATATGAAAAGTAGCGTAGAAATTAGCGATTAATTTTCCGCCATAAAACAAGCCAAAACTTTTGCATTTTGATTTTACCTTTACTTTTCAAAAGCCAAATCAAAAGATTTGGTGACTTACCAAATATAAACAAATTTTTAGGTTAGGGCAGAAGAAGCTATTTTTTATATACGTTGTTCTACACCGTTTTATTTAATTATTTTTATAGTTTTGAAACTTTTATTAATTGGAGTTAGTGATTCTTTGACAGTATTTAATACGTATTGATTTGTGAATATACTATCCGTTTCTATTAAAATATCTTTTCTTTCTAGCTGAAGTTTATTATTTTTTAATTTATATTCTCCTTGAAATGTACAGCTATATTCAATGCTATGATAAGTAGCACCAAAAGTTCCATTTTTATATAACTTTAAAGTTCCACTTGGAGATCTTCCCTCAACTTGAATAATTCCAGATAACTTAACTGTTGTCCAAAACTTTTTATTTTCAAGACTCATAATTATGTATCCGATTATTCCAAAGGATAAAATTAAAATTAAAGGAAATAAATCAAATTTTTGTTTCTTTTTATAGATTTTGATCAGGTTAATAATTGTTACAATAAAAAAAGTTAGGATTAGTAAACCTGCAAAAAATAAAAAATTTAAACCACTTAAAAGTCCGCTACAATAATCACCAATCGGAATAAATTGGTAAATCATAGCTATTCCAAAAAATGATAATATTCCGTATTTAGTTATATTTTTTTTCAAATGGTGTAGAACGGTCTCGTATATAATAAGTTGCGTGTGAAAATGCGCGGACTTGTCGGCGTGACCTATTTTTTTAAAAATGAAAATTACCTTTTTTCAAAACCAAAAACAAGCAATTTTTTATATACGTTGTTGCCCACCGTTTTATTTTTACGCAACACTATTAATTCCGAGTTCGTAGTAGGTTTTTTTGGTCAAATTTATTTTCAAGTTAAAATAACAATTGCCACCATCTTGAATTAAAGGAATTTCAGTTTCATAGCTTTCATCATAGTTGCATAAAAAATTTATCCAAATTACTTTATCTCCATTTTTATCAATTACCGGCACATATTGTCGATAATAATCTTTTTCAATTTGAATTTCAAATCCAGTTTCCGTCCATTGATATTCAGGATGCTGTTCGTTGTGGTCTAATAAATATTTTCTTTGATTTTCGTTATGTTCGGCAATAGCTTTTATTAAAATCGGTTCAATTTCTTCCATTTCCCTCTCTGTAAGATTAGTCGGTTTTGCATTTTCAAAAATCCAGTTATTGTCTTTGTGATATTTTAAAATCGTAAAGTCATTGTCCGATATTATCGGTTGTCGTTTTTCATTTTCTTTACAACCAAAAATAATTATTAAAAATAGAATTAATATCGATTTATTCATTCTGAGATTTTTTTTCAAATGGTGGGCAACGTGTTTGGCTATGGTTTCGTTGCGTGAAAATCCGCGAGGATTTTCCGCTGTAAACCGAAGATAGCAAATTTGCGAAGACTTTCCGAGAGGAAAGTCAGAAGCAATGAACTATAGCCGGTGTTGTGTGCAGTTATTATTTAAATTTTATTGTTCCAATTTTCCCAGTATATGGATTCAAATTTGGTGATGTTGAAAAATTATCAATTATTGTATTGTTCGGAGCTGTTCTCATATGTGATTCTACATAAGTTCCATCTGATTTGTAATATCCATCTACTTGTACGTGGTTTGGATTTGTATTGGTAGAATAATATTGAGAAGGTAAGTTCGGGACAGAAATACTGGAATAGTCACTATACGAGTTATTCCAAGTCCTAGAGGTTGAATAACTACTCGAGGGATAATTCGAGTAACTGTTATATTCCCTTTGTTTTTCCAATCTTTTTAATTCCCTTTCCAGTTCAATTTGAGCAATTAATTCCTGTCTTTTTCTTTCATTTTCTGCCTCAATTTGTTTTGCTAATTTTAATCCTCTAGAAGCTGAAGCTAATTCTAAAAGTTTTGTTGAATTTTTGTATCTAGTTGCCGTTGAGTCTATAGAATTTATTACCGAAGTAACGTAAAAAATGTCAGCTTCATAAAGTTTTATTGAATACAAGTCTTGTTCTATTTCATCTATATATCTATTTAGTTCGGTTAAATCATTTTTTTGCCATTCATAATATTTTTGGTTTTCCTCAATTTCTGTATTTAATTTTCTTAAGGTTTCAATGTAATTTTCATAATCAGAAAGAGAGTTACCGGGCTTGTAGATTAGATTGTATAGAGTATATTAAGCTCAATTCTAAACTCTTCAAGTTTATTTATTTCACTTTGTGCTTTGTCTTTTAGCTTATCAAGATTGTATTCGTCATTTTCATATGCTAGGGCTAATAAATCCACACTTTTTTCTTTAGCTTTATATTTTTCATAAGTTGTGTAATATCTATATTCTCCAGCTATATATTCAGATTGTTTATGTAGGAAAATTGAATATAAAACTGCCAAAACAACAATGATTGTTAATATTATAATCGGTTTTCTCATTTTTGGTTTAATTGCACACAACGGTCTCGTATAACCGTCAGTTACGGGATTAAAGTTAATAATTTTCGGTTAAGAACTGACGTTAGCAATTCCGAGTGGATTCGGACGTAGTCGAATCCGCCGTAATTGCGGTTATACATTGTTACCACACGTTTTTTTTATTCAGTTAATATTTCGTTTAATATAAAATTCAAGTTTTCTTTTCCAATTTTACTTAATCCACCATATTTCATATTCGGTGAAAATGGTTCAGATTCTGTCATTCCACAACTTTCCAAACATAACCAAACCTTTCCTATTTCCTTATTTTCTTTGTTGTAAAATCTCAAAATATATTCCGATTCAGATAAACTCCAAGTAGTCTCTGACCAATTGAAATTGCTTGGATTATTGAAAAATGTAATCAAATCAGCCTTATTCAATTCCGACACAGTTTTGGAAGTCAAACGACTCGTTAGAAAGTTATTCTTAAACAGCTTAATTTTCGCAACGTGTTCTCTTGGGAATTTATATTTTCCAAATCCGAAATTCTTTTCAAACGCCTTTTTTTGTTGTTCGGTCGTTTTACGCATATAAAATTCGTTCAATTCGTCAGTCGGAATGTGTTTCGAGTAGAATTGTCCTCTGTCAGCTATATCCCAAATAATAGCAAATCCTATGATTGCAAAAATTCCAATTATTAATAATATTTTTTTCAGGATATTCAATTAGTGACGATTTTTTCAAATGTGTGGTAACGTGTTTGTACATGATTACGTTGCGTGTACAGGCACTAAGATAGTAAATAAACCCGTACAAGAAAATCCGATAGGATTTTCGGAAGTAAAAGGAACTAGCAATGAATTATGTACGGTGTTAGCATACGTTTTTTAATTCAGTGTTGTTCAACCCAAACCTCAATCTTTTTGTCGTTTTCGTCAAGCGAAATTGCAAGGAAGTCGAAGTCTATTCCAAATCCGCTGTACGCTCCAACAGGATAAAGCATTAAATTCAGCGTGTCATTTTTCGATTCCACGTATCGCTTTTCCAATTCAAATGGTTTTCCAAGCAGATTTATAACTTGGGTTTTATTCATTTCTTTATTCAGATAATTTTCTCGTAAATCCGAAAGCATATTCCATCTCGGACTTTTATGATTTCCGTCATCGTTATGCTTTAACCATTCTTTTTGGTCAAACTTTATTTCCAGTTCACGTCTTTCCAGAAATTCTTTATATTCTTTTTCCGCTTCTCCAGATTCTATTGCTTTATTCAACGCATTCATATCAAAAGGGTTAGAAATAGAATCCTTTTTAGATTCCGTTTCTTTTTCAGTTTTTGATTGTCCACAACTTACTAATTGTAAAGTCAGAAGTAGAATTGTAATTGCGTTTTTCATAAATGTATGCTAACGGTCTTGTATAACAATCAGTTGCGGATTGGTTTGAAACTAAGATAGCTAAAATTACTGACTTTTATGCTTGCGCGGTTGTGTCCGCAGGACACAAAGCCGCAATTGTTGTTATACGGTGTTACCTGTAGTATTTTATTCTAAGCTTTCTAAACAATCGTTTATAGAATAATTATCTCCACGAGCCATTCTATTTTGGAAATTTATAGCAATTTGCTGCATTAAATCTAATCTTTCAAAATCTTCCATTCTCGCAGGAAATAATTTAATATAATCAGCTATGAAGATACTTATTAATATTATTGCTTCCCTTAAACTTGTATAAGTTAATTCTAAAAACGGCTTATCATTGCCAAACATTCCTTGAAATTGAAATACAGCAACATTTGTTGGATGTGTATGTAAAGAAAAATGATTATAAATATTATCAAACATTTTAGTCGTAAAACCTAATGTAGAAGTAAGATCTTGCCAATTCAAAAACTCTACATTATCAGCATCAATTTTAATCTTATAATCTTTTTTTCTGATTTTTGTAATTATTTTTTTTTGGTTTTTATCGTCAAGTGATTTAAACAAATCAGTATTAAAAATTTCTTCTTTAAGATCTTCAATAATCTTCTTTTCCGCTTCTAACTTTTCAATACTTTGATTAAGTTTTGCGGCTTCTTCAAATCGTTTTCTATACTTAAGTCCAGAAATGACCCAAAGATTATAAAGAATCGTTCTTTTCTCCTTTTTATCAGGATAAATAAAAATTAAATTAAAAATAGCAACCGTTTCGTATAGGTTTCTTATTAAAGAAGAAATAATTGTAGGATCTATAACCCTATTTAAAAAAGCATCGTCTTTTCTATATTCGACTCCTTCTAAGTTTTTCCTTAAATGAGAAATTTTAGTAAAAATCATTTGTAACATAATTTTTGCATCGGACTCTGCTTGTGAATCAACATTATGATTAGGATGATCCATAATTAACTCAAAGAGAAAATTCTGATAAATATCTAAGACTTCGAAACAGGTATCGAAGTCTTCACAATTCAATAACCTTCTTGCTTCATTTCTTAATTGTTCTTTATTTTCCATATTACAGGTAACGTCTAAGTATAACCGTCAGTTGCGGTTGGTTTGACAACTAAATTACGAAAAAATGCCAAGCCTGAGGAAAATTCGGTAGAATTTTCCGTGTAATGCAGAAACCAGCAATTGCTGTTATACAATGTTGGCAATAGTATTTTTTCCTTCAAGTTTTTCATTAATTTTCCGTTGCTTTATTTCAATCAATTATTTATGCCAAAAGTGAAGCGAAAGCTTGGCTTTTACATATTAATCCGCCAAAAGTGTTTTGCAAAAACTTTTTTGGCTAACCGCAAAGGTGCTCAAGTAGTGATTTTCCATTAAGCTATTTTTCCACGTTACGTTTTACGTTCAGCTAATTTTATCAATCGAAAACCGGAACAAGAATTTAAGTTCAAATATTTTCAGAGTTCTCTTTTTTTATTTTCCGTTATGATTTTTTTCAGCGTTGTGTTTTGGGTTCGGTTATTTTTATCAATTGGAAATCTAAATAGGAATTTTAGTTCTGCATTTCAGTTATTTCCTTTTCAGCGAGCTAAAAGATTGGATGGAAATCCGAATTTTTAAACTGATTTTATGATCAGAAATTTTTTCGGTTTATATTATTGCCAACGGTCTTGTATAACAATCAGTTGCGGATTGTTTGAGAACTAAGATAGCTAAAATTCCCGACTTTTATGCCTGCGCGGTTGTGTCCGCAGGACACAAAGCCGCAATTGTTGTTATACGGTGTTGTACAACGTACTTTATTTTTCATTATCAATAAGCCAGGGTTGTTCAAATTCCGTTGTTTCTGTTAATTCTTGGTTTAATTTTTTTCGGTTTAGATCCAATTGGGAATATTCTGCTCGTTCATAAAGCAAGTTGTGAGCAGATTGATGAAGTCCGTATTTTTTTAATTTATAAAAGTTTGATTTTGCTTTTTCAGAATTCAAATTGTCGGTATCAAACTCAATTTTTAAAAGGTCAAATAATGTGTCATTTACAAATTGGTTTTCATTATTCTGTTGTTTTTTGTTCATTTTCATTGAGTTGAATTCTCGAATGATTTCATAAATTATTGAATCATTTTTCTCCGCTTTTCTGCGATTCCAAAATTCAGCGTAATATTTTGTTTGTATTTCAGGTTTGTTATAGGTCAATTCCAAACTGTCTATTAAATTCTCGAAATTCCGTTTTATATAAATTCCTTCGATTAGGAAATGACTTTTGCTTTTTGAAATCAGATTCTCAAGTTTTCCATACCCAAAATTTTTAAACGATTCGTGAACCATTTTTAGATTTTCAGGTTTTCTAATCCACGAGTTTTTTGTCCAGTCTCCATTTCTCAAATCGAAAAATGAAGTTTGATTTTCTGTATAAAATTCCAATTCAGATTTCTTGTCGTTTTTACAGGACAGAAATAAGAAAATCAGTAGTGAAATTGTCAGCAGTTTGTTCATTTCGGGTATGTTGTACAACGGTCTTGTATAACAATCAGTTGCGGATTGTTTAGAAACTAAGATAGCTAAAATTACCGGCTTTTATGCTTGCACGGTTGTGTCCGTAGGAAACAAAGCCGCAATTGTTGTTATACGGTGTTAGCCACTGGCTTTTTTCCATTTATTCTGCTTCTTTCTCCTCTTGTCTTCTAATTATGTTCTCTACGTCAAAAATGAAAAAATCGGTTTTATGACTTTCCATTTTAATTCCTAAATCATATTGAAGTAACTCATATTTCTCAATTATTTGTTCTGTTAAATATTGTATATCAGATTCAATTGATTCTCTGTCCTTTTTCCTTTTAGCTCTTTTCTTTTCAAAAGTTTTTACCTTGATATTAGAAAGGTCATTTTTCAAGTTTTCCAAAGTTTCTTTTTTCATAAAATTCTATTTATTTTTTGAAAATATAGCAGATTCACCATCAAGAAATGAAATTTTAAAATTCAATTTTTCATCAAATCCTTTATCATAGATTTCTGTTATGCAATTTTCAATGTCAGTATAATTTTGTCGGTCAGCTTTATGCCACAAGACAGCAACGTGTCCTTCTTTATTTCTAAAAACTTTGGCTGTTTTCAAACCTTTTTCAAAATCAGAGTTATTACTTGAAGTAATTACTTCCGAAATGTTTTCTATTAAAGAGTTTAAAGTATAAGTGTCAGCTGGATTTAATATGTTTAAATTCGGTATTTTATTAAATTTTGTCGGTTTGTTAGGGTTTGGGATTTTCTTTTTTTTGACTTTATTTATGCAATAGTCATTTTTTAAGAATAATGATTTAAGTAGAAGTTCAGTGCCTATTCCAATAAATAATCTTTTTTGGATATTTCTTGCCATTAATTTAAAAGGTTCTTTTATAGAAATGTCCTTTTTTAAAATTTTGGCAGAATTCTCAAAGTAGAAATCAGCCATTAACTTAAAGGTCATCCAATCTGATGAGTCAAAAACTTTAGAATACTGATTTTTTATATCACTCTCAATGCTCATAGGTTGGTTTAGCTTGTGGCTAACGGTTTTGTATATGGCTCGTAGCGTGTAAATTAGTGATAAATGTTCGGTTAAGCACGAGCCGAATTTTTTAATTTTCTTATTCCCTTTCTTTTCAATAAGCCAAATTAAAAAATTTGGCGACTTTCCAAATATGCCTTAACTTCGATTAAATAACTCACTAGCTATGAGCTATATACGTTGTTGTGGCGCGTTTTTTCTGCTCAATTGTAAAGTCAAAAGCTCAATTTTATTTCCACTAACTTCAAGTATCTTCTCTGTTAATTCGTATTCATCATCTTCTTTCATTTCGCTTGGGACAATAAATAAAATTCCAGTTTTTATGTTCGTGTGAATTAAATATGAAAGTAATTGGTCTTCGAATATTCTTTCGTTCATAAATCCTCTTCTGTCTCTTCGATTTATTTTTACTTCAATTAATACTTTTTTCTTTTTTTCTTCTAAAATTAAATCTGGGCGTAATTGTCTATTTCCTGATTTTATAATTGGCTCTACATCTATCTTGATATTCTTGTCAAGTGCTTCAATGTACGCTGTTAAACTTCCAATTATTTCCGTTTCAAATCGGCTTCTCCGAACTTCCTCATCTGTCTTGGTAATATTACGTTTTCCAAATGCTTGCAATATTGTTTTTACTTTGTCTTTTAAAGCGAAATTTTTATAATCGTTTTCAATTCCTTTTTGAATTTTACTCAATTCATTTTTTACTGCTGTCTTTTCTTTTTTGTAATATACTTTTTCAAGTATTTGTGTCATAAAAACGTGTACAAAAGAGCTAATCGACATAATTGCCAAAAATGCTTCATCGTATGTGAAAAATAAATTGTGGTCGTGTGTTGAAGGATTTCTCCATTTCTCACGGTAGTTTGTAAGTAACTCAATTACTCTTTCGTTAAGTAATTCGTGCTCCAAAAGATGTTTTTCAATTTGGTATGGCGTTTTTCTATCTTCATTTTTTCCCGTAAGAACTCGAAAGGATTCTTTTAAAATTCCCTCGTAACTGTGATTTGTTCGGTAGATTACATCCGTGAAATATTGGTCATCTTCTTGAGCTTGTGCCAAATTCAATAAGGATTCAGCTCTTTTAATATGAGTAAAAACAGAATTTAGTCCAATTAGCGATTCATCTAATTTTGTAGCTTCGTCTATTTGGTCTTTTATAAGCTTTAAAATGTTCATAGTTTTTTTTCAAATGCGCCACAACGTGTTTGTATATGGCTCGTAGCGTGTAAATTAGCGATAATTATTCGGTTAAGCACAAGCCAGATTTTTAAATTTTCTTATTACCTTTTTTCTCAATAAGCCAAATTAAAAAATTTGGCGGACTTGCAAATATGCATTAACTTCGATTAAGCAACTAATTAGCTATGAGCTATATACGGTGTTGTGCATAGTTATTTTTTCATAGCATTAATTTCATTCAACTTTTTGATTAATTCAGTATCGTTAATCTTCCTTTTTCTTTCGGACGTTGAATATTGAAATTTCCTATTTTTAGGATCAATATTAATTTTATGAATATCAATTAGTAAAAAATTTATAGTTTTTTCTTCTAAAATATCCGCCAAGCTTTTAAAATCAGTTTTTAGAAATTTAGCGTATTCAATAATTTTTTCATCTCGTATTTCATTTAGGTGTTTTTGTACGTTTTGAATATAATCTTGTGCATAAAAAATTTCTTTTCTTAGTTCCCACTCTAACCAATGTGAATTGAAATTAACAGCATTATGGAATTTCCAAATAAAGTTCTCAAAATCCTTTTTAGAACTCAAAACGCCTGGATATGTAATGAAATAGGATTTTTGATCAATTTCGTGAGTAGAAACCATTGTTCTTAATAATTTTGTGATTTCTAAAATTTCTTCGTGAGCTTTAAGTCTTCTGTCAAAAATTTTCTCTTTTATCCTAAGTCGACTTTCTTTAGACTTTAACTTCCAACTAATAATATTTGAAACCACAACTCCTAAAACAACCCCAAATAATCCTATTGCAGCAATAATTATAGAATTAATAAATTCAGAATTTCTATAAGTTTCTTCAATCAATTTACTTTATTTTTTTATAATTATGCACAACGTATTTGCATATGACAAGTAGCGTGCAAATTGATTATAATTTTCGCCTACGCCACAAGCCAAATTTTTGTTTTCCGTTTTTATCTTTAAATTTCTAAAACGTCAAAATAAAAATTTGGCGACTTGGTAAAGTTATCAAAATTTCCGGTTTAGAAAAAATGGAGCTATTTGTTATATGCGGTGTTGGCATAAGTTTTTTTAGAACCAGTTGTCATATTCAATATCAAATCGACCATCAAGAATTTCTACTATTTCATTAGTTTCGGGATTTAAACAACTAAAATAAAACACACCAGAAATTATTTGGTTTTCTTCATCAACTAAATTAAAAGTTATTTCTCCATTATAATTTTCTGTTGTGATGTGATTGAATGAATTATAATAATAAATGTTTGGATTATCTGGGTCTTGAGTATTTGTTGAAAAACTATATTCTGCTGAAATATTACCATTATTTTTTATAGTTATTGGATAAGTTTCTCCAGTCATTATTGGTTCATTTGATGCAGGTAATTCTATTCTAATGCTTTTGTTTGTTAAAGAATTATAGGCGCTAATAGCTAGATGATATCCTGGTTCTAGTCCATAATATTCGTATTCATAGTAGCGGTATTGTGCTCTCAATACAGTAGTATAACCTGCACTAAATCCACCATTATTTTTGGGTAGAAAAGTTTCTCCGTCAATTTTACATCCAAAAGTATTTTTTCCTTCGGAAGTTATCGCAGGCAGAGAACTTCCTGTTCCATCGTCATCATTCGAACACGAATAAAGACTTAAAATCATAAATAATATTAATAGTTTTCTCATTTTTTTCAAATTTATGCCAACGGTCTTGGCTATGATGTCGTTGCGGAATCATTCGCAGAATTATTCCGCTGATAAACGAAAATACACTTTTAACTGGAATTTTCAATAGAAAATTCCAAACCGCAATGCATTATAGCCGTTGTTGCACACTGACACGACACGTTCTGCTTGGTACGAAGCACTTTTTACGTATCAAAATTTTTTTCTCAGAGCTTTTGAATTCCGTCGAGTAGGGCAGAAGTTTTGCTATATAAATCTAGATTTTCAAATTCTGTTTTCGAACGTGCTAAAATTCCGCTGTGCTGATTTTTATTCGGTTATTTTATGTTTTGCTAAATAATTGTCAGTTGTCAAATATGTTCCTAAATATCGATTAAAATCCAATTATGTAATTTATTCGTTGCTAAGATTTTCCGCTTTATTTTTTAAATTCAGATAGCTGCTCAATGCTCAACATTTATCTAAAGTCTTATTTTAAGATTCTGTTTCGTTAATTCAGATTTAAAAACCAATTTTCGTTAGAAGCGTTAATTTCGACTTTTAAAAATAGCTTTCAATTCGTTTCAGGTAATGCTTGGTAAATTCAGATTCTCAACTGTCATTTATCCGACCCGAGTTTTTTCGGAGTGTTTGTGTGCAACGTGTTTGTATATGGTTTGTTGCGTGGTTAAGCACCTAATTTAGCAAATAAAAACCGAATAGAAAATCCGAGATGATTTTCGTAAGTAGGCTAGTACCAAGCAATAAATTATATACGGTGTTGCCACCAGTTTTTTATTCAGATAATTTAATTTCAATTTTCCGAGGAATGATTGTCATTAAAATATTTTCCATTTTTCTAATATTCTTTTTCGATAATTCAAGTGGTGAAAACATTACTATGTAAAAAATAAAATCTTTAAATTCCACAAATCCAGTATATTCAGGAATTAGGTGTTTTTTATATTTAACTTTCCTCAAGACAATTTTAGAGTCATTTCTTTTTATTGTGTTTAAATATTCAATTTCAACTTCGTAATTCCCTTGCTTAAATCCTTGTTTTTGGATTTTGAGCAGGTCTTCTACATTATCATTGTTTTTTGTCCTATCCCAAAAATTTACATACATCCATTCGTCCATTTCCACATTAAATTCAGTTCCACGTTGATAAAGTGTCGCTAACCAATTTGGGGAAGTTCGAGCATCAATAATCCAACCAAATGGTGCAAATAAATCTACTGCATTATTTCCAGCGAAAGGCAAAGCATATTCCGATTGGAATTCTTTTAATTGGTCGAAATTTAATATATCAAGTTCAATGTCAGTTGGGTCATAATATGCTCGATTTATTGCAGTTTGAGAATATCCAACATTTGTTATTAAAAGACCTTTATGTGCTTCAATGTCATTTAGCATTGAAATGTAATTCTCAACCGTTTTTACATCTATTTTCTTGTTGAAAAATTTTGCGTCAATCGCAATTCTTAATTTATTTCCAGCAACGTATTGTTCAATCAGAATATCAATCTGTCGACTTCTTTTAGAATATCTACCAACGATTTTTGCATCGAAAGTTATTTCGGCATCTGGGTATTCATTTCTGAAAATTTGAAATATTTCTTTTTCGTATTTTTTCCAGTTCATTTTCAAATTGGTGGCAACGGTTTTGTGTATGATTAGTGGCGTGTTTAAACACCTAATTTAGCAAATAAAAACCGAATAGAAAATCCGCGAGGATTTTCGTAAGTAGGCGAGGACTAGCCATTAATTATACACGTTGTTGGCAGTAGTACTTTATTATTCAATCCGATTTTCATCATTCATTTTAGTCGGGTTTTGTCGTGTGTCAAAGACATCATTAATTATAATTTCATTATCTACAATTCTGTAAATAAGTTTATAATGTCCGCTTATTAAGTATCGGTGATTTTTATTTAGAATTGTCAAATTAGGTTCTACTGGACCAGAATTCGGGTTTTTTATTAATTGTTTAGAGGATTTAAGTATTTGTTTTCTGATTTTATGAGCAAGTTTTTTATTTACTTCAATAGAATAATAATCAAAAATGTCTTTTAAATTTCTGATAGCAAAATCAGTCCAAACTATTTTCATTGTTACCAATTTGCTGATATTCTCTCTAAATCTTCTTGACTTTTTACATTCCCATTTTTGAAATCCAATTCAGATTTTTCAATTCGATTAATTAATTCCTCGACAGTAAATGGTTTTAATTCAGGATTGTGTTCAATCTCTCTTTTTAGGATATAATTTTCCAATTTGTCAAATAATATCTCGTCCTTAATTTGGGCTAGATAAGTTATTAAATTGAGTTTTCGAGTTTGTAAATCCATAATTCGTGTATTTAATCAAAAATACAATTTTTTTACTAAATGTTTATTTGAAAAACGATTTTCTTGTATTACTGCCAACGTTCTTGTATATGGCTCGTAGCGTACAAAATAGAAAATTATTTTCGGATTAAGCACAAGCCAGATTTTTAAATTTTACTACTTATTTTATTTTTTTGGGAAGTTGTCAAATTTAAAAATTTGGCGACTTTCCAAATATGCCTTAACTTCGTTTAAGCAACTTATTAGCTATGAGTTATATACGTTGTTGTGAGCAGTGCTTTATTCAACTGCTAATTCCTTGCTTATTATTTCAATAAATTTCTCATTCCAAATTTTATAATCGTGTCCACCATTAAATTCATTAATTTCCGCAACTAAATTTAGCTCATTAAATTTTGTTTTTAAAAAATTAGCATCTTCCTTAAGAAAGAAAGGTTCGTCACTTCCATATTCTAAAAATAGTTTAGGGTAATCCACATTGGGTTTCCAAACATTGGTTTGAATATCTCCGCCAAATGTTGAAAAACAAAAATATGTTCCAATAATATTCGGGTGATTATTTAACATACTTAATCCAAAACCTGCACCATTAGAAACGCCATAGAAATATCTACTGCCTTTGGTAACATTTTGGTCAAATTTTTGTTCAACTGATGTAATTAGCTCTTCTTTAAAATATTGCATATGTTCTTTAAACCTATTAGCTAATTTCGGATTTATAGATTCAATAAATGGATGATTCACATATTCATAATTTCGATATTGTAAATAAACTTTCTTTCCATTACCAGTTTTTGTTGAAGTGCTATCAGCTATTTTACCATTAGAATGACTCCCAACATAAATTATAGGTTCAATAATCTTATTTTCAATCAAAGAGTCTAAAGATTTTTTGATAAAACTGTTCTCAATTTTATTACTACCGTCAGTTGCATATAAAATCGGATATTTTTTTACTTTTTCAAATCCTTTTGGTAAATAAACATTGTGTTTTCGATATTCTTTTAAATGTTTACTATAAATTGAATCAGTAAAAAATTCAGATTGCGAGAGATTAGGTGCTTTTTTTGAATCGCAAGAAGTTAAAAAAACTCCCAAAATTCCAAACAGTATTATTCCGATTTTTATTCTCATTCGATTTTTTTTTCGCATTGCTCACAACGTGTTTGGCTATGGTTTCGTTGCGTGAAAATCCGCGAGGATTTTCCGCCGTAAACCGAAGATAGCAAATTTGCAAGGACTTTCCGAGAGGAAAGTCAGAAGCAATGAACTATAGCCGGTGTTGGCAGTAGTTTTTATTTCTCCGGATTTATTTTTGGAATTTCAAAGTTTCCAACTTTTATTATTAGACTATTTTTATTTTTTTTAAGGTTTTCAAAAAATTCTCCTATTTCATTTTCGTAAGCCCTTTCACTTACAGAGAAAAGCAATACCCCTTTCGTTTTTTCAGTTTCTATATTTGTATATCTATAAATATTTCTCTCAACAACTAACAATTTTTTTCCGTCTTTTGAACTTACGCTCATTAAGAAATCAATTATTGTTTCTCCGTCTTTTTCTAAAACTGTATAATTTATTATTGGATTAGATTTTTTCGCATTTTCAAGTTCTTGTATTTTTTGATTTACTAAATCTTTTACTTTAAACTCTCCTTTTAAGAAGTCAATTGTTACCATTGATTTGAATTTCTCAAGAGTTTGTTCTTTTGTTAAATATTCCTGTTTATAATAAACTTCATTCGGGTGAGAACTCCACACTAAATTATAATTCTGATTGTCGAACTTAATTGTCTTATCCGCTTCAAGATAATTTTCAACATTCTGAGAATTCACAACAATTGATAAAAAAAGTAAAAATGTTGTAACTATTAATTTACTCATATTTTCTATATTTTTTTTTGATTTCGTTTTTTAATTACTGCCAACGTTTAGTATATGAAAAGTAGGCGATTTCGAAGCACTAAACTTTCGATTAAGCACAAATTTTGAAACGAGCCAAAAGCTTTGATTTTATTACTGTTTCGCCTATTTTTTATATACATTGTTAGCGGTTCGGGTTTTATTTTTTTTAGTCAAGTATGTCTCTTACAAATACTTCGGTACTATCAAGATTTGTCCAAATAGTTTGGATATTCCTACTGTCATCTGTCGAGAATTCATAAACCAATATTGTGTCGCCTAAAGTCGTTGGGTTAAACCAATCTAAAGTTTCTCCGAGTGGAATTTTTCCGTTCCAATTATCAGTCGAAAGTTTCTCATTATTAAAATCGTGCTTTGATAAAATCCGTTCAAGTTCCTTTGGGCAAGTTTTAAAATGAAGCCAAATAGCATAGTCTATCTTAGGAACAACTTGGTCTTGATAGTTCAAAATTTCAACACAATCTGTTTTTCTTTTGTCGAATAGTGCATCATATATCTCGTCACCCGTTCTCATTTTAAACGTGTCAGCAACTTTGTTATAGGTCTTATTGACAATTTTATAACCTGTCCAACCCACACAAACGATAAAAGCGAAGAACACAAACAAAGAAGTCAATTTTAATTTCTTATTCTTCTTTGTGAATCCTAAAATGATAGTCACGAGGAAAGTCAAGAAAACAAGTCCTGTTAATATGGTTAAGATTATTACTTCTTTCATTCTTGTCTTTTGGTGTCTTTCGGTTTTCTTACCTGACCGCTAACTGTCTTGTATAACAATCAGTTGCGGATTGTTTGGAAACTAAGATAGCTAAAATTCCCGACTTTTATGCTTGCGCGGTTGTGTCCGCAGGACACAAAGCCGCAATTGTTGTTATATGTTGTTGGGTAACGTTTTTATTAATCATTAAAATACTTTATTAATCGTTCTCCTTTTACATAGGGCACTTCTTCTTCATTGGCATACATCCAATACATTGTCCAGTTACCATATTTATCATACTCATAAGTATAGGTACGTACATCGGTAACTTTTTTACCTGCATCCATATCTTTGGCTTCTACCACATCTCCATATTCATTATAGGTGAATACAGTATAAGTACTAACAAAATTTCGTTGTATAGGAGCTCCCGGCCATATATATACTTCTTTTTTGGCGAGGTCATCTCCGTCTTCACGATAAGTATAGCTCTCTTCCCAAAATTTTTGATTATTCACCAATAAGGTCATGCTAATGATACGATCCTGATGATCGTACTGGTAGGTATGTTTAACTTGGTCACTTGAACTTACATAAAATCTCTCATCTAGCCAAACACTTAACATGCCCCAAGCATCCCTATCTTCCCAATAAAAATGTTGTGTAGCGGTAACTTGCCCTTGGTCGTTATAACTATAAGCGGTACGCTCCACCGGTTTATGATTTTTTGGGGGTACAGAATCTTTTACTGGAGTCAAAAACTCTTTATAGCCCTCTATTTTGTCATCATTTTTAAACGTATAGCGATAATCACTGAATGAATTTGGCATCGAATGGTTATATTCTTTTTTAGTTAGATAGATAGCATGATAGTTATATTTATTTAATTTTAAAAAATATGGGTGATAGACTTGGTAAGGAATTTTATAGGGAATTTTATAGTTTAAATTATTTTTATATTCAATATCCTCAGGGAAATGTTGATAAACAACGGTTTTGGTTAAAGCAATACTATCATTTATCTCTTCATTGATGGAATCTAAAGTATAGACTGTTATATACTTTTCTTTCAATCTAATAGTCATATGACTAATCATTAAACCTAAAGTGTCAAACTTAATAAGATATCCCCCTCCTTTTAAAGCTCCATCAAATGCCGCTTTATTTTTATAAAACTTTGCTTTATTCTCCGGAGCATTATTTTGATAGGCATAAACTGTCCTAAGCTCTTGTACCCGGCCTTTAAGATTGTATTGGTGCCAACCCGTTTCATAATTTTTAGATTGCGCAAAAGAAACTGTGTAAGAAAGAATTACTAAAAAGTAAAAGATGTATTTCATTATTTTTTTAATGTTACCCAACGGTCTCGGCTATGAGTAGTTGCGTGGGTTAGCACTTAACTTTGCAAGTACACACCAAACTGAAAATCCGAGAGGATTTTCAGAAGTAGGCGAGAACAAGCAATTACTTATAGCCATTGTTGTGTGTAGTTTTTATTCATTTTTTTTAAATCCGCTTCCAATTCCGTCAACGTAATTGTCAGAAATTGTCAATGTATCAGAACTTATAATTCTTATTATTCCGCTTAACACTACATTTTGGTTTTGATAGTTTCCAGTGTATGTAATAAACCTTTCTTGTTCTGTCGAATAGATTGATTCTCTCATTGATAGTTCATATGTTCCATTTGAAATTTCAGTTCCATTTTCTAAAATCTCAAACGAATAATTTGAGTTAAGATGTAATTCAATTTCAGTTCCAGTTGATTCAGGATTTTCGTGAATATGATAGGCAATTCCACCGTCAGTCGAATACCAATTCCATTTTCCTATTAAATCAGAATTGTTGATTTTTGTTTCATCATCAGAACTACAAGAAATTATTCCTAAAGTCAGAACAAAGAGATAAACCATTTTTTTCATAATTCCATTTTTATAATTAGATGCTAAAATTAGACTTTAGTTGCGTCAAATTACACACAACTCGTTATATAAGTTCAAATATACTCGTTTATAAATTAAAATCTCCGGATAACAACACTTTTTTGTCAGGATAACCCGACTGGCGTAAGCTCGATAAAGCAGAATCTAACGGACTCTTAATGTTCATTAACTGCTTGTTGCTAACGTGCGTATAAATCATAGTGGTTTCCGGTTTGCTATGGCCCAACAATTCCTGAATAAGTCGCAAATCTACCCCGTTTTCCAACAAATGCGTCGCAAAAGAGTGCCTGAGCGTATGCGGTGTCACCCGCTTCAAAATCTTGGCGCGCTTAACAGATTTCCGTAAAAAATTCCGCACACTGCTGCTACTATAAGTAGACATAGCCGTACCTTCAATCAAAAAATAACGCGGCCGGTAGGTTTGCAGGTAATTATATAACAAAGGCAAAACACTTTCAGCCAAAATAACCACTCGGTCTTTTCGGCCTTTGCCACTTCTCACAAAAACCTCTTTCCGCTCAATATCAATATCCTCCACCTTCAAATTTAACAACTCGCCAATTCGCAACCCAGACGAATAAATCAACGCAATAATAAAACGATGCTTTAAATTTTTGGTCACCTGCAACAAGCGTATAACCTCCTGCAAAGACAAAACCGTAGGCAACAACTTGCTTTTAGACGGCCGCATAGCATCCCAATCTTTTTCCAAAACCACGTCAAACAGCTCTGCATAATGCTTTAACGCACTAACGCATTGCCGGTGAGAGCTAACCGAATAGTTTTGCTTGGTAATTACCTGCTCCAAAAAATCGGTCACATCCTTATCCACGAGCGCATCCGGCTCTTTCTGGCAAAAAACCTCAAATTTTAAAGCAAAAGTGTAGTAAGTGCGCACCGTACTTTCGCTAAAACGTTTTCCGCGTAAATAAGAAACATAACGGTGCATTCTGCCAACCCCATTTTTAGAAAGATCTTCCTTATTTACTTTTAAAAATTTTGTTTTTTTACGCTTTCGCGGAAGAGACTCGGCTAGACCAAATAACTGTCGATAGTTTATATAACAATTCATATTCCGGTAATGCTCAAATAATTTAGTTTGCGTATCCCGTTCAAATAAAACATAAAAACACTTGTGCGTGCGTGACCAAAGAACCCCTTTTATTTTTTTAGTATGCTCTTTTAAAACTTCATCATAATCAAAACAAATACCTATTTGCAAACTACCCCGATGCTCAAATGGCTTTAAAATAATACTTTTCATAAGCTAAAAAATTAAAAAACAACCTTCTAAGATAACCAAAAAAATAGACAAAAACTAAAAAACTCAATCCCAAAAACCCAAAAATCAGTAAATTAAAGAAAGTTATAAAACTCACTTTCACTTTCAATTTCAATTTCAAAACAAACTCCCTTCCCTCAGGGAAGGGCTGGGGATGGGATGTACATTTTGAACTTCAACACCAAACTGATCACTAAACACTCAACTTCAATTTCAATTTCAACTTCAATTTCATTTTTTTCACAACTAATCACTCAACACTCAACACTCAACACTAATCACTGATCACTCAACACGCAACTTCATTTTCCCCCGGAAGGTTAAAAAAAAAATAAAGTATCTAGCTAAAACTTCAAAAATACCGATATTGACGCCAACACTTTTTAAACAACTACAAAACCACAAAACACACACCATGAAAATCAATAAAGTACTTGTAGCAAACCGCGGCGAAATTGCAATTAGGATCTTTAGAGCCTGTACAGAAATTGGTCTGCGCACCGTTGGTATCTACACCTTCGAAGACAGATATTCGCTTCACCGGTATAAAGCAGACGAAGCTTACCAAATTGGCGAAGACGACGAGCCATTAAAACCTTATCTAGATATAGACAAGATTATACGCATTGCCAAAGAAAATAATATAGATGCCATACATCCGGGCTACGGATTTTTATCAGAAAATGCTGCTTTTGCCCAAGCTTGCCAAGATAACGATATAATTTTTGTGGGACCAGATGTTTCTATCCTCAAAGCTTTGGGAGACAAAGTTATGGCCAAAAAAGTAGCCATAGACAGCAATGTTCCGGTTATAGAAAGCAATAAAGAAGAATTGTCTTCTGTTGATATTGCGCTAAAAGAAGCAGACAGAATTGGCTATCCGGTTATGTTAAAAGCAGCTTCTGGCGGCGGCGGACGCGGAATGCGTGTTTTACACAACCAAGACGAACTTAAAAAAGCCTATCCGGAGTCTAAACGCGAAGCTGCAAATGCCTTTGGAGACGATACCGTTTTTATAGAAAAGTTTGTAGAAAATCCCAAACACATAGAAATTCAAATTCTAGGAGATCAACACGGCAATTTGGTGCATCTTTTTGAAAGAGATTGCTCGGTACAGCGTCGTTACCAAAAAGTAATAGAAATTGCGCCATCTGTAGAGTTACCGGAAGAGGTTAAAAACAAACTCTACAAATATGCTTTAGATATTGGTAAAGCGGTAAATTATAACAACGCTGGTACGGTAGAGTTTTTGGTAGATCAAGACCAAAGCATCTATTTTATAGAGGTAAATCCGCGTATTCAGGTAGAACATACGGTTACCGAAGTAGTTACTGGAATAGATATTGTAAAATCACAATTATTTATTGCCGGCGGCTATAAATTATCAGATCAGCAAATAAAAATTTACGGCCAGGATAAAGTAAAAACTACCGGCTATGCCGTGCAATGTCGTATTACTACAGAAGATCCTAAAAACGATTTTAAACCGGATTATGGCACAATTACAACCTATCGTAGCGCCAGTGGTTTTGGTATTCGTTTAGATGCCGGTAGCGTTTATCAAGGCGTTTCGGTTTCGCCGTTTTTTGATTCTATGTTAACCAAAATTACCGCTAATAGTCGTACTTTAGACGGTGCTTGCCGTAAAATGCGTCGTGCCTTGGCAGAATTTCGCGTACGTGGTGTAAAAACCAATATGGCGTTTTTAGACAATATTTTAAAAGATGCTACCTTTAGGGAAGGAAAAGTTACTGTAAACTACATTAAAAACACGCCGGAACTTTTTGATATTAAAGAACCCCGAAACCGAGCGACAAAAATGCTCAACTTTTTGGGAGATATTATCGTAAACGGAAATCCGGATGTAAATTTTATAGATCCCAACAAAAAATTAATCAAACCGCAAGTTCCTAAGTACGATAAGCAAGCTGCTTATCCCAAAGGTACTAAAGATCTCTTAACGGAATTAGGACCGGACGAATTTTCTAAATGGCTAAAAAACGAAAAGAAAATTCATTATACAGATACCACAATGCGCGATGCGCACCAAAGTTTGTTGGCTACCAGAATGCGAACCTACGATTTGGAAAAAGTGGCCGAAGGTTTTGCCAAAAACCATCCCGAAGTTTTTAGTATGGAAGTTTGGGGCGGCGCTACTTTTGATGTTTGTATGCGTTTTCTAAAAGAAAATCCGTGGGAGCGTTTGCGTGTTTTGCGCAAAGCCATTCCTAATGTGCTTTTTCAAATGCTTTTACGTGGTTCCAATGGCGTTGGTTACACCGCATATCCAGATAATTTAATAGAGCGTTTTGTAGCTGAAGCTTGGGAAAATGGTGTAGATATTTTTAGAATTTTCGACTCGCAAAACTGGATGCAATCTATTGGGCCGGCAATAGAACACGTGCGCAAGCAAACAAAAGGTATTGCAGAAGGTTCTATGTGTTATACCGGCGATATTTTAGACCCAAAAGCTTCTAAATACGATTTAAATTATTATCTGCAACTAGCAAAAGATATAGAAAATGCCGGTGCACATATTTTGGCAATTAAAGATATGGCGGGCCTTTTAAAACCGTATGCCGCAAAAGAGTTGATTACCGCGCTTAAAGACGAGGTAAATATACCTATTCATTTACATACGCACGACACGTCTTCCATCCAATCTGCTACCTACACCAAAGCTATAGAAGCCGGTGTAGATGTGGTAGATGTTGCTTTGGCAGGATTAAGCGGACTTACCTCACAGCCTAATTTTAACGCAATGGCAGAAAGTATGCGCTACCAAGAGCGTGAAAATAAATTAGACATCAATAAACTTAACGAGTATGCAACCTATTGGTCAGATGTTCGCGAATATTATTATCCGTTTGAGTCCGGATTAAAATCTGGTACTGCAGAGGTTTACAAACACGAAATTCCTGGCGGACAGTATTCTAATTTAATTCCGCAAGCAGAATCTTTAGGTTTAAAAGATCGGTTTACAGAAATTACCGATATGTACGCGCAAGTAAACGAACTTTTTGGTAACGTGATAAAAGTTACGCCAAGTAGTAAAGTAGTGGGAGATATGGCACAATATCTGGTAAGCAACAATCTAAGCATTCAAGAGTTTTTAGAGAAAGGAGATAGCCTTTCCTTTCCGGAATCGGTTAAGAGCTTCTTTAAAGGAGATTTGGGTCAGCCGGTTGGCGGTTTCCCGGAAAAGGTGCAAAAAATTGTATTGCGGGATGAAAAACCATATACAGACAGACCAAACGCACATTTAGAACCAATAGATTTTGATAAAGAATTTGCCGACTTTAAAAAAGAGTTTAAACAAGGTATGGATAGAGAATGGGATATAACAGATTTTCTGTCCTATAAATTGTACCCTAAAGTCTTTACGGAATTGTACGAGCATTACATCAAATACGGTAAAGTGATGCAAATACCTACCAAAAATTTCTTTTACGGAATGCAACCCGGCGAAGAAATAATTGTAGAACTTGACAAAGGAAAAACTCTGTTAATAGAACTCATTTCTATAACCGAAGCAGACGACGAAGGCGAAAAAGCGGTTTTCTTTAAAGTTAACGGACAAACAAGAGCGGCAAATATTAAAGACGAAAGTATTGCCGTAGAGAAAGTGGTACACAAAAAAGTAGATAAAGACAACCCAAAAGAAGTTGGCGCTCCTTTACAAGGTTCGTTAGCATCTATTATGGTAAAAGAAGGCGATGAGGTGCAAAAAAATCAACCACTTTTTGTAATAGAAGCCATGAAAATGGGAACCACCATAACCGCCAACACCAACGGAAAGGTCAAAAAAATACACCTATCCGAAAACACAATGGTTCACAGCGACGATTTGGTAGTAGAAATGGAGTAGAAAAATAAAACTTCGTCTGCGCTCAGTGTGACAAGTAATGTCAGACTGAACGCAATTGTCAGTCTGAGACCCACTACAAAAAATTTGAAAAGTGGCAAAATTGACGTTTCAAAGCAGCGCTTTGCAATCTTTTTCTTCAGTATAAGTTTTGTTTTGCGTTAAAAAGTCTTGAAGCCTTGGAAAGATTTTAGCAAAACAAAACTGGTTTTCAGCTTTGCTGAAAAATACCTTAGAAAAAGCGCCTTTTCTTTTGTTTCGTTTTCTCTTGTATCCGACGAGCAGAGTGAGAGGAATACAAAGCAAAGAAAATGAAAAGAGATTATTTTAAATGCAATATTAAAATCGCTTTAAACCAGTTCTTTATGAAAATATGTCAATGATAGCGCAGTCAAAGACCGTTTAAAAAGTTTAAAACCTCTTAAATAAAACCTCAAAATAGCATTTCAAAACCAATGTTTAAACACCAACACCCTTACAAACCATATATTCCTGAAACTGCTACAAAACTAATAGTTGGCACTTTGCCGCCACCGCGTTTTACCACCGGAGAATTGAAGCCCGGCGATGTAGATTTTTGTTACGGAAGTCGGGACGGACAATTATGGCAAATAATAGATAAGATCTTTGAATTGGATTTAGATTTCGAAAACACAGCAAAAGCCATACAACAGCGCGAAGATTTTTTACATAGACAGAGAATTGGCATTTGCGATATGGTAGAAGTAGCTTATCGCGAAAAAATTGACGCTTCTGACATTGGCATGCAAAAAGCAGAATTGCGGCCGTTAATTCCAATTTTGAAGGAACACAAATCTATACAAACACTTTTATTTACCGGAGGCAATTCTAAAAAAGGGCCGGAGTACTTTTTTAGGAAACACGTAAAAAACTATCCGGAGATAAAATTAAAAACGGTAAACCAATCGGTGCCTAGAATTTATCAATTTCAATTAGAAGAAAATCGTATAATAAAAACCGTTTCTTTAACGGCGCCATCTGGCGCGGCAAATAGGGCAGTGGGAAGTATGGCTTTATATAAAACCTTAAAAAAACAAAACCCCAAAATCAATACTATAGATTTTAGGGTTTTGCAATATGAACCGTATTTTAAAAACTATTAACGTGAATACAATATAATAGCTTTTGC
Source organism: Haloflavibacter putidus (assembly GCF_006546625.1). GTDB lineage: Bacteria > Bacteroidota > Bacteroidia > Flavobacteriales > Flavobacteriaceae > Mesonia > Mesonia putida. Next base: position 48,011 of record NZ_VIAR01000015.1, on the reverse strand, counting down.
TATTTTAATTCTTTTTCTTCAGTGTAGCTAAGCTTATCCGTAAAGAATTTTTGTCCCCAAATCTATTTGGGGATTGGTTCGTTTTCTCTTGTATCCGACGAGTGAAACGAGAGGAATACAAAGCAAAGAAAATGAACAAAGCTTCTTAAAACGCAATATCTCTAATGATGTCAATATTTACGATTAAGAAGCTATTCAAATTATCATTTAATTTTTAGACGCTTGTTTCATACCATCTTCAATCATTCCAAAGAATTGATCTAATTTAGGCAGAACTACAATTCGTGTTCTTCTGTTTTTGGCTTTTCCTGCAGAAGATTCGTTTCCTGCAACAGGAATATATTCTCCGCGGCCGGCAGCTGTCATACGCGCAGGCTCTACGTTAAATTCGTTTTGTAAAATACGTACGATAGAGGTAGCACGTTTTACAGATAAATCCCAGTTGTCTTCCATACAGCTAGTACTAATTGGGTCTGTATCTGTGTGACCTTCTACCATAAACTCAAAGTCCGGCTTGTTTTTAACTACTTTAGCAACTTTTCCTAATACTTCACGTGCGCGGTTAGAAACTTTATAGCTTCCGCTTTGGAAAAGTAATTTATCAGAAATAGAAACAAATACTACTCCTTTTTCTACGTTTATCTGGATGTCCTCATCATCTAAACTTCCTAAAGCACCTTTTAAACTGGTAACCAATGCCAAAGTAACCGAATCTTTTTTATTGATTGCTTCGCGCATTGTCTTAATTTGCAAGTCTTTTTCTTTAATACTTTCTAAAGAACGCTCTAAATTTTCGGCCCCTTGTTTAGAAAGGGTAGAAAGGTCACTCTGACTTGATAATAAAGCTGCATTGGTGTTTTGCAACGTATTGATTTGTGACTCTAAACTGCTTACTTTATTTTTTTTGTCTTCCAAACAAGAATTTAATTTAACCGTGGCGGTGTTCAATAAATCTTGGGTGTCTTTTTGTTTGTCTTCTAATTCCGCATATTTTTTCTGCGATACGCAAGAAGTTAAAAAGACTGCTGCAAGTGCAGCCAATAAAAAACCTTTTCTCATAACAAGTGATTTAAAAATATTTGATGTTCAAAATTATTAAAATTAGCCTACAAACCGCTTTTATTAACATATTTTTATGGCTTGCTGGATAATTGCTCAAAATAGCGTTTTTTATACAAATAATACGCTATTACTATTGCTTTAAACGCAGGCTGTATATGTTTATTATTATAAGTTTTTCGTTTTTTTAAAAACAATGTAAAATTCCCGTAAAACGAAGCATGGGCTTTTAAAATTGCTAAAAAGTGTCGTGGTTTGCGATCTATTAAAAATTTAATTCCGGCAAGACCGTCTAAAAGCATTCGTAAGAAAATGTACAACCAAACCTTGTTGCCGGGAGTGTTTTTTAATAAATTATACAACGAATTTCTAAAATTTAAATAAGTCTTTTTAGGATGCATGGCGTGCAAAGTTGCGCCGCCAACGTGATATACCGTGCTATTGCCCAAGTAAACTACGCGATAACCTAAATTTTTTACACGCCAACATAAGTCAATTTCTTCTTGATGAGCAAAATAGTCTTCGTCTAATTTTCCGGCTTGCTCAAACACATTTTTTCTTATCGCCAAACAAGCTCCGCTTGCCCAAAAAATTTCGCAAGTATCGTTGTATTGACCTTTGTCTTTTTCTATGGTGTCAAAAATGCGACCTCTGCAAAAAGGATAGCCTAAACGGTCTATAAAACCGCCCGCGGCGCCGGCATATTCAAAATAAGCTTTATTTTTATGGTCTAATAGTTTTGGTTGGGCAGCGCCAAGTTGCAGATCTTCTTTAAAAGCTGCTATAATAGGTATTAACCAATTTTGGGTTACTTCTACATCGCTATTCAGTAAAATAAAAATATCTTCTTCTAATTGTGCTAAGGCTTGATTATAGCCTTTTGCATACCCGCCATTTTTCGCTAAGCAAATTAGTTTTACACTAGAAAATTGGTCTTTTACAAAAGCAACAGAGGCATCTGTAGAGGCGTTGTCTGCTACATAAATACTAGCTTCTGGCGAGTATTTTACCACAGAAGGTAAAAATTTTTCCAGCAAAGCTTTCCCGTTCCAATTTAAAATAACTACCGCTGTTTTCAATGTTTTATAATTTTTAATAGGAAACTAAGCATAAGCAGGAATATCGCGTAAAAACCAATATTTTTCTGCCGTGTAATCTAATCTGCAAAAATAATGATTTATCCCATTGGTGAGCATTAAATAATCTGCTTTTAAAGCTAAATTATAACGTGCAATTTGATCAAAAGTTTCTTGGGTTATCTTTACGGAAGGTGCTTTGCATTCTACAATTAAATTGATTTTTCCGTCCGGCTTAAAACCGACTAAATCATAGCGTTTGCTCAATTTATGCAAACGTATTTCTTTTTCGGCATTTAATAATTGCATGGGATAATTTTTTTCCTTCAGTAAAAATTGAACGCAATGCTGCCGCACCCATTCTTCCGGCGTAAGCACGACAAATTTTTTACGCAAGACATCAAAAATAGCCGTTTTATTTTCCTTACTTTTGAAACGAAAAGTATACGATGGGAAATTTAGTTTTTGCATAATTGCAAGCCAAAAGGTTTAAAGCGCAAACTTACAAAATTTAAAACGAGCCTTTACCGCAGTTGGCGATAAGAAATGATATGGACGACATAAAAAGAATAGTAGCAGATATAGATAAAAGGCAATTAAAGCCAATTTATTTTCTAATGGGCCAAGAGTCTTACTATATAGACCAATTGGCAAATTATATAGAAGAAAATGTGCTTACCGAAGAAGAAAAAGGCTTTAACCAAAGCATCTTGTATGGCAAAGATGTAAGTGTAGACGAGATTATTTCGGCTGCAAAACGCTTCCCGATGATGGCAGAATATCAAGTTATTATTGTTAAAGAAGCGCAGGATTTAAGTAGAAATATAGAAGATTTAATATTGTATTTAAAGCAGATGCAACCTACTACCATTTTGGTTTTTTGCTACAAGTACAAAACCTTAGATAAGCGTAAAAAACTCTACAAAGCCATAAAAGAAAAGGGCGAGGTAGTAGAAAGTAAGCGCTTGTACGATAATCAAATTCCAGATTGGATTAAACGCGTTTTACACGGAAAAAACTATAGCATTTCTCCAAAAGCGGCTATACTTTTGCTAGAATTTTTAGGAACAGATTTGGCAAAAATAAATAACGAACTGCAAAAATTAATGTTGGTTACACCACAAGGTCAGCAAATTACTCCACATATAATTGAAGAAAATATAGGCATTAGCAAAGATTTTAATAATTTTGAATTGCAAAATGCGTTAGGGCAAAAAGACTTTAAAAAAGCTTTTCGTATTATAAACTATTTCTCGCAAAACCCCAAAGAACATCCCGTACAAAAAACTACCCCCTTGCTATATCTTTATTTTTCTAAGTTGCTAAAATACCACGCGCTTAGTGATAAATCTAAATTTAACGCGGCCAAACAATTGGGTATAAATGCCTATTTTGTAAAAGACTATGTGGTTGGTGCCAAAAATTACCCAATGAAAAAAGTAAGCGCTATGATAGAGCAAATTCGTACGATAGATGCCAAGTCTAAGGGCGTTAATGCAGCTTCTGCTACCAACGCAGATTTATTAAAAGAATTACTCATAAACGCCGCCAAATAAAATGACAAAATTAAAAACTTGGATAGCTGCCGCGCGCCTGCGCACCTTGCCGTTGTCTGTTGCCGGTATTTTAATGGGAACCGCCTTGGCAATACAAAGAGGTTTTTTTGATGCAGATATTTTTATTTTGGCATTGCTCACAACCTTAGGCTTACAAATTCTGTCCAATTTTGCAAACGATTATGGAGACGGCATAAAAGGTACCGATAATCACGAGCGGGTGGGGCCAATGCGCGCTTTGCAAAGCGGTATTATCACGCACCAAGAAATGAAAATAGGAATGATTATTACTTCGGTAATAACTTTAATTTTTGCCATCGCCCTCATTTATGCGGCTTTCGGGAAAGATAATTTTTTATTTTCGCTTATCTTTTTTCTTTTAGGAATCAGCGCGTTGGCGGCTTCTATAAAATATACGGTAGGAAAATCTGCTTACGGCTATCGCGGTTTGGGAGATTTGTTTGTATTTCTGTTTTTTGGTCTACTTAGCGTGATTGGTAGCTATATTTTATATACCGAAGCATTTTGGTTTCCCAGCGTTTTACAAGCCATTAGCATAGGTTTGCTTAGTACGGCGGTTTTAAATTTAAACAATATGCGCGATCGCATTAGCGATAAAAATGCCGGAAAAAATACCTTGGTTGTAAAACTTGGCGCAAAGCGAGCAAAAAACTATCATTATAGCTTGATTGTAATCGCTGCAATATCTGCTTTAGTATATATTGTTTTGGTGCAAAATTGGTGGTTAACAATAAGCCTTTTGGCATTTATACCCTTATTTATTCATCTAAAAAAAGTTTCCAAAACTAAAGACCCGGCAACATTAGACCCCGAATTAAAAAAAGTGGCCATAAGCACATTTCTTTATGCTGTTTTATTTTTAATAATCTCTACGCTCGCTGGCGGAATTTAATAAAGTAGCTCAATATCACGCTGCTCATAATCGAAAAAGCGCAAGTTGTCAATCCAAACAGAGCCGAAGATCGTTTTTTAAAAACGCGAGTTCGATATAAGATTTAAATTATTTTCTTCTTTTTCTTCCGTATAGCTAAACTTTTCCGTAAAGAATTTTCTACTGCGCTACCATTGACGTATTTCATAAAGAACTAATTTAAAGCGATTTTAATATTGCCGTTTTTCAAATTTTTTTGTAGTGAATCTCAAACTGACATATTCACTAACTTCAAAATGCTGGTTATTAACTAAATAAATACGTAATATATGGCGGCATCTATAATGCTAAGTAGCAATAAGCTAGGGAGGACGTGTTTTTAGATAAAAAATTACACGTGCAATAATATAAATCTTTACCTTTGTTTTATTAATCATTCAAGGCATTGGAAATGAATACAAAACTCACTTTAACAATAGAGCAAGAAGTTATTAAAAGAGCTAAAAAGTACGCTAAAGATAAAAACAGAAGTTTATCTGATATTATTGAAAACTACCTAAAAACGCTTACAAAAGAAGAAAAGCATAGAGAATCAAAAAAATTAAACCCTATCGTAAAATCTTTAAAAGGTTCGTTTAAAATGCCTAAAAACATGGACTATCAGAAAGAACTTAGAAACCGCTTAGAAGAAAAATATTTATAATGGATAAGGTTTTAATCAATACGGATGTAATATTAGATTTCTTCTTTGACCGTGAACCTTTTGCCGAATTTGCCACAGAAATTTTAAATCGTTGCGAAGAGAAAAAGATAAACGGATTTACAACACCGGTTATAATTTGCAATGTGTATTATTTATTAAGAAAAACGGCAAAACATCAGTTGGTAATAGAAAAAATTAAACAGCTTTTAAGCATAATAGAAATCACAGAAATGAATAAAGACGTTGTTTTGGAAGCTCTTAATTCGGAGTTTAAAGATTTTGAAGATGCCTTACAAAACTTTTCTGCCGCTCAAAACAGCACGATAACTATTATTCTAACCAGAAATATAAAAGATTTCAAAAAAAGTGGTTTAGCTATATTAACACCAGAAACCTATTTGAAAGGAAAAGCCAGGGACTAAAAACTGTTATTTTCTTGTGAATTTTTAAGAAATTCAATACAATTTTTTTACTTTCAGCAGAGCAACCACATTTAAAAAGATACCTTATGAAAATTATATTTTATGGGCAAAACGCCTTAGGAATAGAGACAGAAGGAACCCACCTTGTTGTAGATCCGTTTATTACAGGAAACGATCTTGCAAAAGATAAGATAGATATCAATAAAATAAAAGCAGATTATATTCTCCTAACCCACGCGCACCAAGACCATATTTTAGATGCAGAAGCTATTGCAAAAAATACAGGAGCAACCATTATTAGCAACTTTGAAATTGCTAACCACTACGAAGAAAAAGGTTTTGAAGTGCACCCAATGAACCACGGCGGGAAATGGAAATTTGATTTTGGAACGGTAAAATATGTAAACGCTATTCATACCAGTTCTTTTCCGGATGGTAGCTATGGCGGACAACCAGGCGGTTTTGTGATAGAAACTAAAGAGAGAAATATCTATATTGCCGGCGATACAGCGCTAACAATGGATATGAAACTTATCCCAATGCGAACCAAATTAGATTTGGCCGTTTTACCAATTGGCGATAATTTTACAATGGGCGTAGACGACGCTATTATCGCAAGCGAGTATATTGAGTGCAATCGGATTTTAGGTTGTCATTACGATACTTTTGGTTTTATAGAAATTGACCATAAATTAGCCAAAGATAAATTCGAAATGAAAAATAAAGAGTTATTATTGCCGGAAATTGGTCAAAGTATCGAAGTCTAAATATGAAAGCAACTTACAAACAACATAACTTACAATTTAAACGCCCCAGCGGAACTTCCCGGGGCGTTCTGCATACCAAAGAATCCTGGTTTTTGATTTTACGGGATAATAACAAAATTGGAATAGGCGAGTGCGGACTTCTACGCGGGTTGAGCATAGACGATAAGCCGGATTATGAACAAAAATTGCAGTGGCTCTGTAAAAATATTCAGCGAGATAAAGGTGAACTTTTGCAAGAATTAAGACATTACCCTTCTATTCAGTTTGGATTGGAAATGGCCTTACAATCCTTAAAAGCAGAAAATCCTATGCAGTTATTTCCTTCAGCCTTTACGGAAGGAAAAGCGAAAATTCCAATTAACGGCTTGATTTGGATGGGAGAAAAAAGCTTTATGAAAGAGCAAATTGAAGAGAAAATAGAACAAGGCTTTCATTGTATCAAACTAAAAATTGGCGCAATAGACTTTGAAAAAGAAGTAGAATTGCTGCAATACATTCGAAAAGAATTTTCCGCGAAAGCGATAGAATTACGCGTAGATGCAAACGGCGCTTTTCATCCTGACCAAGCTTTAGAAAAATTAAAGCGTTTAAGCGAATTGGATTTGCACAGCATTGAACAACCTATAAAACAAGACCAAGCAGAAGAAATGGCTAGACTTTGCCAAGAAACACCCTTACCAATTGCTTTGGATGAAGAATTGATTGGCATTGTAAATAAAACCGAAAAGGAGCAACTTTTAACCCAAATAAAGCCGCAATATATAATTTTAAAACCAAGTTTGGTGGGCGGTTTTGCAGCTTCTGACGAGTGGATAAACGCCGCCGAAAAGCATAAAATTGGTTGGTGGATTACCAGCGCTTTAGAAAGTAATATTGGGCTAAATGCTATTGCGCAATTTACTTATCAAAAAGATACTAATTTACCGCAAGGCTTGGGTACAGGCAGTTTATATACCAATAATATCACCGCGCCTTTAGAGGTGAAAAAAGAATTTCTAACCTATAATCCTCAAAAAAACTGGGATTTACAATCTATTATTAATTAATGTTTATAGCACAAACACAAAAGTATGCCCACGATTTTTGGCGGTATTTAATTGGTTCTTTAATGGTTATCGTAGCTTCCACAATTGGACAAATTCCTTTGGGGGTCGCGCTGTTTTTTTCGGAAAACGGTAATATGTTGGGGAAAACCCAAAAAGAATTAATGGCGGGATTACCGCCTAATTTATTAACTTTTTTATTGCTTCTCTCTTTTGCCGTAGGCTTTGTAGGCTTGTATCTTGCTCTAAGAGTATTGCATAAACAACCGTTTAGAACCTTGACCAGCCCTGGGAAAAAGTTAGATATAAAACGTATTTTATTCGGTTTTTCGCTTATCGCGATTTTTACGGTTGTAACCACTTTTATGGATTATAACTCTAACCCGGAAGATTATGTGGTCAACTTTCAACTAGTGCCATTTTTAATTCTTTTGGTTATTGCGGTCATTATGGTTCCCATTCAAACTAGTCTGGAAGAATACGTTTTTAGAGGTTATTTAATGCAAGGTTTTGGAATGTTAGCCAAAAATAGATGGTTTCCGCTTTTAATGACTTCGCTGATTTTTGGCGGTTTGCATTTTTTTAATCCGGAAGTTGGGAAGCTGGGAAACACCGTAATGTTGTTTTACATAGGAACCGGTTTGTTTTTAGGAATTATAACCTTAATGGACGATAGAATGGAACTCGCCCTTGGTTTTCACGCCGGGAATAATTTGATAGGCATTTTGTTGGTAACAGCAGATTGGACGGCCTTCCAATCGGAATCTATTTTAAAAGATGTTTCGGAGCCTTCGGCCGGTTTTCAGGTGGTTTTGCCGGTGTTTATTATTTATCCGTTGTTTTTATGGATAATGGCCAAGGTATATAAATGGGACAATTGGAAAGAAAGATTGCTTGGTAAAATAGAACCAATCCCTTCCGTGGAAACGAAAAATAAACTGGACGATGAATTTTAAAGTGCATCCGGAATTTAAGCTTAACGGAAAAATCTATTCCGAAAAAAACTTGTTGGATTTTGCGCAAGAGTTATCTAATGCAGACACGGTTTTTGAACAAGAAACAGGTAGTTTTATTGTAGATTTTCTGAATGAAAAAGATACTATTTTAGTGCAAACTTCCGGTTCTACCGGCACGCCAAAAAAAATAGAAGTCGGTAAGCAACAAATGCTAAACAGCGCGGAAGCAACTGGCAATTTTTTTGACTTACCACCCAAAACAACTGCTATTCTCTGTATGCCGGTAAGTTATATTGCAGGAAAATTAATGTTGGTACGAGCTATGCATTTGGGCTGGCAATTAGACACATATACGCCGGCCGGCAATCCGTTAAAAAATGTAGATAAAACCTATGATTTTGCGGCAATGACGCCTTTTCAAGTAGCGCGCTCGCTAAAAAACCTCTACAAAATAAAAAAACTCATTATTGGTGGCGGCGCTATTGCTACTTCTTTACGGAAAAAATTGCAAGAGGTTTCAACTATTATTTACGAAACTTACGGAATGACCGAGACGCTTACGCATATTGCCGCCAAAAAAGTAAACCATAAACAAGCAAAAGAAGAAGTGCCGTTTACGGTTTTGCCAAACGTAGAAATAAGTCAAAATAAAGAAAACTGCTTGTGTATTTATGCCCCAAAAGTAAACCCTGGTAAAATACAAACCACCGATGTGATTGAATTGGTAGATAAACAGCATTTCTATTGGAAAGGTCGCGCAGACAATGTGATTAACTCAGGCGGGGTAAAAATTCATCCGGAAGAAGTAGAGCGCAAATTGTCTAAAATTTTGAGTCGTCGGTTTTTTATTGCAGGTTTACCCAATCAAGATTTAGGAGAAAAAGTTGTTTTATTTATGGAAGGTTTACCAGAGAAAGAAAATAAAAACAATTTAGAAAATAAAATTAAAGAATTGCCTTCGCTTAAAAAGTACGAAATCCCCAAAGCGATTATCTGGTTAAAAACTTTTGAAGAAACCCACACCGGGAAAATAAACCGCCCAAAAACAATCCAAAAAATTGAACAATAAAAGACTCGTTAAAAACGAGCACTAGCGCGTTGTTTAAAAAATTTTATAACCTTCCAAAATATCCTGCAGGGTTTTTCCAACCCTGTAGGTATCTCAAAAAGAACACTTCTTCCTGAATAGAAAGTATATGGAAGCTATTTTAAACACGCTCGATCATAATAAAGCACTCGTTACAAACGAGCGCTAAAACGTTTTAAAAAAACCTTTACAACCTCCTAAAATATCCTGCAGGGTTTTTCCAACCCTGTAAGCATCTCAAAAAGAATGCTTTTCGTGGTGTAGCAAACTGTAGATGTTATTTTTAAACGCTGGTAATAAACCAATTTTAAAAATCGAGCGCTAACGCCGACAAACTCGGTAAAAAAACCTACAGGGTTTTGGAAACCCTGCAGGTATGTTCAAAAGCGCATATTTTTTATTTAAAAAAAATATCTAGAAACTATTTTAAACCGGCATTTTAGCATTACTACCTATAAACCACGCGTTACAGACAGGCGCTAGCACATTGTTTAAAAAAGTTTTTCGAACTCTGTAGGTATCTTAAAAAGATTACTTTTTAAGTCATAAGAATATTTTTAAACGCTGATAATAAACCACTCTATAAATCGAGTGCTAGCGTAGGCGAAACAAGAACCAAACAGTAAATACCTATTCTAATTATTTTTAAACTCGTTGATAAAAATAGAAACAGCAGAAGCAATTAAAATTATGCCTGCCGCAAGGGATAGCCAAAAATCATTTGATTGAAAACTAATATTTGCAAAATCGTAATTAAGTACAATTAAAAACATTGCAAGTATAACTAGTATTGCAGTGGAATTTCGTTTAAACATAGGTTTGTTTTTAGGAACTAATCTGCTTAAATATAAGAAATCTAGTTGAAATAAGCAGAATTCTTGTTTAAAAACTAGTTTACATCCAAATTCTTCCTACAGGTTTTTTCGAACCCTGTAAGTATATCCAAAAGAATACTTTATGACCTTCTAAAATATCCTGCAGGGTTTTTCCAACCCTGTAGGTATCTCAAAAAGAATGCTTTTCGTGGTGTAGAAAATTTAGATGTTACTTTTAAACGCTGATAATAAAACAATTTTTAAAATCGAGCGCTAACGTAGGCAAACGCGATAAAAAAACCTACAGGGTTTTGGAAACCCTGCAGGTTGATAGCGTCGTGAAGCTTACAAACAAGCTTGCTAATTTTAATTTTTCTTTACTTCTACATAAAACCTATCTAAATCAACTTCAATTTTTTCCAAATCTGTTGTGGAAGCCAAGATTTGCCATTCTTTGGTTGGATAAATACGTTTTTGTTTACCATATAGTTTTAGATCCAACGGCATTTCAAAGTTTTCTGCCTTAGCTTCCCATCGGTATTGTATTTTACCGTTTTCTTTACGGAAAACAATCTGCGGAACTTGGGTATATCGTAAATACTGATTAAAAATAGGCGTTAACTCTGCCTGCGTCCGACTTTCAAAAAAGTTTACTACTTCTTTGGTATTGGTTATTTGGTGTTTAAATTCTGTATGAAAATCTTTTAAAAGTTGCCACCATTTAGCATCGTCGTTTATCACACTGCGGATGTTGTTTAGCATATTGGCACCTTTATAATACATATCGCCCGAACCTTCACTGTTTACGCCATAATCGCCAATTATAGGAATGTCGTTGGCAATGCCTCTTCTCGTACCGCGAGTGTAGGCTAAGCCATCTTCTTTACCCCACTGGCATTCTACAAATACAGCTTCCGAATAAGCGGTAAAACTTTCGTGAATCCACATATCTGCAATATCCGAAGCGGTTATACTATTCCCAAACCACTCGTGGGCAGACTCGTGAATGATGATAAAATCCCAACGTAAACCAATTCCGGTGCCGGACAAATCACGTCCCATATACCCGTTTTTAAAAGCATTGCCATAAGCTACTGCACTTTGGTGCTCCATTCCCAAATGCGGACTTTCAACCAGTTTATATGAATCTTCCGGAAAGGGGTAAGGTCCAAATTTTTCGTAAAAACAAGCCATCATAGGTTTTACTTGCTCAAATTGTTTTTTGGCGGCTTCTAAATTATAGGAAAGCACATAATATTCTAAATCTAAATCTTTGTATTGGTCAGAAAAATGCATATAATCGCCTACGTTAAGAATTATATTATAATTATTGATAGGATTTTTTACCAGCCAATCAAACTGTTTAAAACCGTTTTTTAAATTTTGCTCGCCGGTTAACCTTCCGTTAGAAACTCCCATTAGATTTTCTGGAACAATTAAATGAATTTCGGTAGTTTCCGGTTCGTCGCTTTGGTGATCTTTGTTAGGATACCATAAACTGGCGCCGGTGCCTTGTACAGCTACGCTTACCCAATCTTTTCCGTTTTTGTCTTTGTTAAAAATAAAACCGCCGTCCCAAGGTGGGTTTTTGGCAATTTTCGGTTTACCCGAAAAGTAAAAGTTGACTTCTTCTATATTACCTGGATTTAGGGCTTTAGGAAAATCTATAAAAACAGCATTATACTCACGTGCAAAAATCAATTTCTGATTTTTATATATAATTGAATCGACTTGCATATTGGCAAATAAGTCGAGTTGCATCCGCGGAAGCGAGTCTAAAACTTTAAAACGTATTTTATTGTTACCGCTAATAAATTTTTTGTTTGGTTCTACTTTTACGCTTAAATCGTATTCTAAAACGTCAAAATTACTGCGTTCGGCGCGTAAAGAACCGCGAAGTGTATCTGCCCGGGTATAGGTTTCTTTGTTGCTAAGGACTTGCGCCTCTGCAAAAGAAGCAAACACCAGAAATAATAAAAAATAAGCTAAGCGCATAGAAAATTTTTTACGGTAAATCTTTTTTAATGGATTGATATAGGCTGTGACGGTGCAAGCTGTCCGGTTGCTTGGCCAATAGGTCCTGTAATTTTTTTAATTGCCGGGTATCATTTTTATTCCGAAACTTATAAATTTGAGCTACAGAAAAAGAAAAGGGTGAATTTATGTGCTTTTCTATTTCTGCCAGTAAAAAAGCATTGATGCTTTCATCATCGGTTTTGCTTTCGTACAGTCTACCTAGTTTTTTGCTATAATCTGATACTTGATAATAAAGAGAAGAATTCTTAACGCTGTCAATTTCTATACTTTTATCAAAGTTTACACTTATAACCGGTTGATTGCCGTCTAACCATAAACGCTTGATATATTTTTTTTCTCCTGCATAAAATACCACTGTATAAAGATCATTTATTTTGCGTTTAAAGTCTAGCGATAAATAAGGATCTTCAAAATCTGTTAAACGGTATTGTTCGTAATTACTAACATCAGAAACCTCTAAGCTGTCTAAATCTTTATAACTTTCAATATAAAAGTTGAGGTCTTTTAAGTTATGATTGGTTTGCTCGTTACAACCTACAAGCGATAAAATTATAAATGCTAAAAATAAATTTTTCATTCTCTTTGTAAATTATAACAAGCGTTTTAAAAAGTTTTATGTACTATTTTAAAACGCTTGTTTTAACAAAACTCTATTTAAAATCAAGTTTGTAAAACGCCCATATTAAAATCTTTTTCAATTGGAGCGTGGTCTGCGGCTTCAATTCCCTTAGAAATCCATTTTCTGGTGTCTAACGGATTGATAATGGCGTCTGTCCAAATTCGGGCTGCTGCATAATACGGACTTATTTGCTCGTCATAACCAGCTTTGATTTTATCGTATAATTCTTTTTCTTTTTCTTCGGTGATGGTTTCTCCTTTTTTCTTTAAGGAAGCGGTTTCTATTTGTAACAAAACTTTTGCGGCAGAATTACCGCTCATTACCGCCAATTCTGCACTTGGCCAAGCTACGATTAATCTTGGATCGTAAGCTTTTCCGCACATAGCGTAATTGCCCGCGCCGTAAGAATTTCCTATTACTATCGTAAATTTTGGCACTACAGAGTTACTTACTGCATTTACCATTTTTGCGCCGTCTTTTATAATACCGCCGTGCTCACTTTTGCTACCAACCATAAACCCGGTAACGTCTTGTAAAAACACCAAGGGAATTTTCTTTTGGTTACAATTGGCAATGAAACGCGTGGCTTTATCTGCAGAATCTGAATAGATTACCCCGCCAAATTGCATTTCTCCTTTCTTGGTTTTTACAATTTTACGTTGGTTGGCTACAATTCCTACAGCCCAACCGTCTATTCTTGCATATCCGGTTAAAATGGTTTTACCATAACCGGCTTTATATTCTTCAAAATCAGAGTTATCTACCAGCCTATTAATGATTTCCATCATATCGTATTGATCGCTGCGTTTTGCCGGTAAATGACCAAAAATTTCATCGGGATTTAATTTTGGCTTTACGGATTTTTTTCGGTTAAAACCGGCAGATTCCGGTGCCCCGATTTTATCCATAATATTCTGAATTTTTGTCAGCGCATCTTTATCGTCTTTTGCTTTATAATCTGTCACGCCACTAATTTCAGAGTGAGTGGTTGCCCCGCCAAGCGTTTCGTTATCGATGCTTTCGCCAATGGCCGCTTTTACCAAATAACTTCCGGCAAGAAAAATACTTCCTGTTTTTTCTACAATAAGGGCTTCGTCACTCATAATGGGTAAGTAAGCGCCGCCGGCAACACAACTTCCCATAACAGCTGCAATTTGGGTTATGCCCATACTGCTCATTACCGCATTGTTTCTAAAAATACGACCAAAATGCTCTTTATCCGGAAAAATCTCGTCTTGCATAGGCAAATAAACCCCCGCGCTATCTACCAAATAAATAATTGGTAAGCGATTTTCTATAGAAATTTCTTGCGCGCGTAAGTTTTTCTTACCGGTAATAGGAAACCAAGCGCCGGCTTTTACCGTTGCATCGTTGGCAACCACAATTACCTGTTGGCCGGAAACTTTTCCTATTTTTACTACAACGCCGCCGCTGGGGCAACCGCCATGTTCTTCGTACATTCCATCTCCTGCAAAAGCACCAATTTCTATAGTATCTTTTGGGTCGTCTACCAAGAAATCTATGCGTTCGCGGGCGGTCATTTTACCTTTATCGTGGTGTTTTTCGATGCGTTTTTCGCCACCGCCCAACTTTACTTTTTTAAGCTTACTGTTAAGGTCTGCTACCAGTAATTTATTGTAATCTTCGTTTTTATTGAATTTTATATCCATGCATTAAAATTATAAGATTAGTACTTTGGCATTGTAAAAAACCAACGCAATGGCGACGAAAATACAAAAAATACACCTTTATTCCTGCTAAAGTGCAGCTATAAAATTGGATTATTGTAGAAATTGATTGTATTTTTGTAAATCCAAATTCCTAAAACAAACTTATGGCAATGAATAAAAATACCGTACTGGCTTGGGCTACTTTTATAATGATTGTAGTTGGGGTTGCCCTTATAGCTTTAGGCGCTTTTAGATATAACGAAGTAGCAGGTTATGGTTTTGCAGCGGTAGGCATTGGATTTTTTGCTATTGCTTGGGTTTTTAATGCGCTAAAAGGAAGGGTGTAAAAGTAAATTGGCAGAAAATAATAAAGCCATAAAACAACAATTGATTAGTCATTTGAACGGAGGCGAAGCTTTTGTGCGTCTTTCTAAACTTTTACCAAAAATAACTTTTGATAAATTAGAAATACGTCCGGCAAACTTGCCGTATTCTGTATTTATCATATCTGCATTACCCAAAAAGACCTGTTAAATTATTGCACGAAGAAAAACTATACGGCACCAAGTTGGCCGGAAGATTATTGGCCGAAATCTAAAGCTCCGGATAGTGAAAAAGAATGGCAAGAACTTAAAAACCAGTTTGAACAAACCCAAAAAAGTCTTATTGCTTTACTGAAAAAAGAAGAAACCGATTTATTACAACCTGTAGCCAGCACTAAAAAACATTCTTTATTGCGGGAGATAGGATTGGTTATAGAGCACAATGCTTACCATGGCGGTCAACTAGTAATTTTACTCCGACTTTTGGGAGTGATCGAAAACTAGTCTTATTTATTTTACTTGAGCTTTTATTGGATATAATTTTATAATCTAAATTTTTTGTCCTCTTGCCGATTATCCCAAAATGAAACAATCTGGATACTATCTTTTTTTATTTCATATAAAATTAAATAGGCTTTTATAGGTATTATCCGGGTTTTTTTATTGGAAGATAAACGCCCAATAAACTCATTGTGGGCCAAGGTTTTTAATAAATCTTCTATTTCTGCAAGAAGCTTTAAACTGTATGTCGCAGATTTATTTCTTTTAGTATAGAACGCAAGTGTGTTTTTTAATTCTGATTTGGCTATAGCCGACCAGATTATTCTTTTACCAGCCATTCTTTCATTTCCGAAATTACAGATTCATTACTAGAGAATTGACCGTTTTTTATTTGCTTTCTGCCAATTAAAATGGATTCTTCTTGCTCCGGAGATAACGCATAAAGAGCTTTTTCAGACGTATCAAATATAGTCTGTAAGGCTTTTAAGAACTGAATGTCTTCAGAATCTTTTATTCGTGCAATCAAGTTGCTTTTTATTTGAGCAGTTTTATCCATTGTAATATATTAATTACAGTTTTATCAAAAATAAGGATTTTTTATTTAATTTTTCTTCTATACTTAGATTTTAGTTAAGAACCAGCACTAAAAAACATTCTTTATTGCGGGAGATAGGATTGGTTATAGAACACAATGCTTACCACAGCGACCAACTAGTAATTTTACTCCGACTGCTGGGGATTTATTAATCGTTTTAAGTACAAAATTATTATAGGTTGAATGCTTTATTTTTTATTTAGGTAAGGCTTGTAAGTATTTGATTTTTTAGAGGTTTGTATAAAAAATAATATATTTATTTACTTGATAAGCAGTGTTTCAAAGTGATTAAAAATGTCAATTTGAACGCAGTCGAAAACTTTTTAAGCTTAGAAAGCGAGTTTCGAAATATGCATTATAACGGAGAAGCGTCTATTTTTCTTTTCTCAATATTTTGACAATTCGGTTGTACATTAATTCTGACATGTTCCAATTATAACCATCAAAATTTACCGTGTTTGTAAATTGTATGACTACGACGTCTAGGTCTTTATGGTATTTTGCTATAGTTTGATACCCGGGAATTAAACCGGTATGTTCATATTCATAGAGAGACGTATATATTGCTTGTTCTTTCTTGTCTCTAAATACTGAGCCATCGTTTAAGGCGCGAATAAATTTACTTAAATCTTCTGCTGTTGCTATAAATGAACCAACATTATCCGTTTTTAAATCGGCATCATAGCCTATATAATATCCGCTCATTACCTCCTCTAAATTTACATCTTTGATAGAACCAAATGTATGTTTTAGATTTAATGGTTTTAAAATTCCCTCTTGTATATATTGAAATTTATTATAACCAAGAATCCGGTTCATTATTCTTCCCAGTAACAAGTAATTTGTATTAGAATATCCATACTCTTCACCTGGTTTAAAGTTAGCGGGTTTATCTAAAACCAAAGCAAGTTGTTCGTCTTTAGTTTCTTTTGGATGCACCCAATAATTGTGGGTGCGAGTAAAATCTGGAATGCCGCTGCGATGTTGAACCATCATTTTTATGGTTATTTTATTGGCATTTTCTATTCTACCTTTCAATTCGGGTAAATAGTCTGCAAGTGTTTTGGTTAATGATAATTTACCGTCCCGCGCCAATTTGGCAACCGCTACTGCATTGTATAATTTGCTAACACTGGCAATTTTAAATAATGAATTAGGATCGGCTGGGATTTTGTTTTCTCTGTTTTTATAACCCGAAGTGTAAAATTCGGTTTTATTTTCTTTTGAATTTACACAAACAATTATACCGTCAAAACCATATTCTGCAGCTTTATCTACTTGTTCTTGAACCGTGTTTGGTAGTGGTTTTATCCAAGCGAATACAATTGGCCAAGGAACAAAATACAGGGAGACAATTGTACCTAAAAGTAATAAAATTTTAAATATTTGTTTTGAACTGATTTTCATTACTTTTTTCATCTAAACGACGTTGTTTGGCCATTAATTATCATTCAAATATACTTGCGTCCGATTAAATTAATTAAAATGAATGACACGTCAAAAATAGCAAAAAGGCTTGAGAGATTTTATAGTATGACACTTTGCTTTAACAATTTTTATTTTTTAAAGGCCTAAGCGAAGTTCTTGCATACGACGAGGAAGAATGACGAGAGTAATGCACAAAAAAATGATATGAGTGGAGGGTTAAGCAAACTAGCGCCAGCCGTAAAAAATTGAATAGACACAAGTAAGAGCTTTGAGCTTTAAAAATTTCTGAAAACCGGCGAATACCTTTAGTTTGCGCCGTAACGAGGGGAATTTTTAGCAAAGTTCGGTTAAGCCTAGTCCCCAACTAGAGTTGGGGATTGGTTCTCCCGACGCTTCGGGATTTGGCAATGAAAAAAATGAACAAACAAATTTTATTAAAAATTACAATTTTTAATTTTAAGAGCAAGTTTTTTGATCGACCATTAATGATCATTCAAATATAAATCATAAAGTCGGTTTATTTCTTTAAAAAACACCTGTAAACTCAGATTGCCACCTTTTCTAAGAAATTCTTTTCCGTCTATAAGCAGCAAAATAGTGGGCGCATTAAATACCATATAACTAGCGGTTAAATCTGGGTGTTTTTCTACCGGTATTTCGGTAAAGCTTATTTTGGGATATTTTTCTGCTAGTTCTTGCTTGATTTTTGGACGAAGACTTTTACAAACGCTACAGTTTTTTGCTGAAAAATATAGCAATTTTAGGCCGTTTTCTGTTTGTTTATTTTCTTGTTTTTCCATCGTATCTGATTGCTTAACCAAGCTTCAAAAATACGCAATGTTTTTCTAAGGACTTTTAATACTTTACCATTATTATTTTTCAGATATTTGCGTTAGCGATAGTAGCGGCATCCTTTTTGTTTTTTGTCTTTTTCAAAAAATAAAAAGATATAGCGAATAGCGCGGCCCCTGCACTTTTTTTGTGCGGGGGAAACGCCCAAATTAATTTTAAAAACAATAAAAATGGCAGACGATAAAAAAGTGATTTTCTCCATGTCTGGAGTTACAAAAACCTACAAAAACGCCAATACCCCGGTGTTGAAAAACATTTATTTAAGCTTCTTCTATGGGGCTAAAATTGGTATTTTGGGGCTTAACGGCTCAGGAAAATCTACCTTGCTGAATATTATTGCAGGAAAAGAGAAAAACTACCAAGGCGATGTGGTTTTTTCGAAAGAATATTCGGTTGGAATGTTGGAGCAAGAACCCAAATTAGACGAAGATAAAACCGTGTTGGAAGTGGTAAAAGAAGGGGTAAGCGAAACGGTAGAAGTCTTGGACGAATACAACAAGATAAACGATCAGTTTGGTTTGCCGGAAGTTTATGAGGATGCCGATAAAATGCAAAAATTAATGGATCGCCAGGCTGTTTTGCAAGATAAAATAGATGCTACCAACGCGTGGGAAATAGATACGAAATTAGAAATTGCGATGGATGCGTTGCGCACCCCAGACTCTGATAAAAAGATAAGCGTACTTTCTGGGGGAGAACGTAGACGAGTGGCACTTTGCCGCTTGTTATTGCAGGAACCCGATGTGTTGTTGCTGGATGAGCCAACCAACCACCTAGATGCAGAGTCGGTACATTGGTTAGAACACCATTTACAGCAATATAAAGGAACCGTAATTGCCGTAACCCACGACCGTTATTTCTTGGATAATGCGGCCGGTTGGATTTTAGAATTAGACCGCGGCGAGGGCATCCCGTGGAAAGGAAATTACTCTTCTTGGTTAGAACAAAAATCTAAACGAATGGCGCAAGAGCAGAAAGCTGCTTCTAAACGTCAAAAAACTTTGGAGCGGGAATTAGAATGGGTAAAAATGGCTCCCAAAGGTCGCCAATCTAAACAAAAAGCACGTTTAAATAACTACGATAAGTTGCTTAACCAAGACCAAAAACAAATGGATGAGAAGTTGGAAATTTATATTCCCAACGGTCCGCGTTTGGGTACCAACGTTATTGAGGCCAATGGCGTAAGCAAAGCTTTTGGCGACAAATTATTGTACGAAGATCTTAACTTTAAATTGCCACAAGCCGGTATTGTTGGGGTTATTGGTCCTAACGGCGCCGGAAAAACCACCATTTTTAAAATGATAATGGGCGAAGAAACGCCAGATAAAGGCGAGTTTAAAGTAGGGGAGACCGCAAAAATAGCTTACGTAGATCAAAGTCACGCAGATATTGATCCGGAGAAAACCATTTGGCAAAACTTTAGCGACGAACAAGAATTGGTAATGATGGGCGGACGTGAAGTAAACTCCAGAGCTTACCTAAGCCGATTTAATTTTAGCGGAAGCGAACAAAATAAAAAAGTAAATATGCTTTCTGGTGGAGAAAGAAACCGTTTGCATTTGGCTATGACGCTAAAAGAAGAAGGCAACGTTTTATTACTGGATGAGCCAACTAACGATTTGGATGTTAACACACTTCGTGCTTTGGAAGAAGGCTTAGAAAACTTTGCCGGATGTGCAGTAGTAATTTCGCACGACCGTTGGTTTTTAGACCGTATTTGTACGCACATTTTAGCGTTTGAAGGTGACTCACAGGTATATTTCTTTGAAGGTGGCTTTTCTGATTATGAAGAAAATAAAAAGAAACGTTTGGGTGGCGAAACAATGCCAAAACGAATTAAATATAAGCGTTTGACCAGAAATTAATTTCTTGCTGCTTTTCTTTTAAAAACAAAAACTGTCTTTGGATTAAATTCTTTAGGCAGTTTTTTAATTTTTCGCTTAATAGAGATGTTGTGGAAATAGCGAGGTGTTATTTCTTAAATATTTTCTGTTAGTAAAGAGAAGCCTATATTTGGTTAGTATCTTTTTACTATGTTTATTATGCTGCTATAGCATATAGTGTTTTAAAATATTCACAAATAATAATCATATTTTCATTAAACTTTTCTCCGTAAGCTTCCATTTCTCTTTTATAATAAGCTTTGTGAACGCTTTTCCAGTAACTAAGAGATTTATCTCCTTCTCCTTCTGTCTCTGCAAATTCTGCGGTGATTTTATTATAAGGAACGTGCTCAATTTTGATAGTTTCAATTATCGCTTTTGCATTTCCATCCCAATCGGTTACAATATATTGGTCATTCACTTTGGGAAGTGGTTCCTTATTCTTTTCAAACCACCATAAAGAAGTGGCAGTAGCCTGTTTTATTCCTTTAACCACTAATTCAGCACATTCATCAGCATCTTTTTTATTATCGCAAAAATAAAAAGATATGGGTGTTTCTTTTATTCGGTTATTGGGATTGATTTTTAAGAAATCTTTCCATAAGCTTTCTACTGAATTTTGATTGTTTCTTACCGTTTCCATATATTTATCATTACTTCCGGATTTAGCTTTAGAAGAGTAAATGTAAGTATTAAAATAATAACCTCTTAGGTTTTAGTGCTAATTTGATTTTGCAATGTCGTATAATAAACGGAAGAGATTTAAATGAAACATTGTATTGAAGCAAAAAAAAGGATTACCCAACCGGATAATCCTTTTTTATTAAAGATTTACTCCCTTCTTCGGGGAAGGGCTGGGGATGGGATAAACAAACCATCTCGGTTAATGTAAAACAATTTCTACTTAAAATTGATACGATAAACTAATAATCAATTCTTCTGCTTTGGTGTCTAAAGTTTGTAGGGTTGGCGTGTTCCCTACATCCTCGTTTATAATACCAATCTCGTTATCGTTAAACCCGCGGGCGTAACGCGCATCTATACCAAATCTTCCCAATTGTACGCCAAGTCCGGCGTGAAGACCTATGCTGAGGTCGTCTTTTGGATCGGTTGTGTTTAGGTTTCCTAATTCGGTATTAAAAATATACTGCAAATTAGGACCTGCAAAAACGTGTAGTGGTCCAATTACTTCTATACCTACCAAAACCGGAACATCTAAACGATCCATTTCAAAATCTGCGCCATCATATTCGCTGGTGGTTTTGGTATAAATCAATTCGGGACGTAAATAGATTATAGGTAAATCAATGGTACCAAAAACACCAACGTGATAACCTACTGCCGCATCTGCGTCGTAGGTTTCGCCTTCAGTTAAATCTTTTAATTCGCCATTGGTATTATGACTTATTCCTGCTTTTATACCAAAACCGGTTTCGCCGGACTGGGCAAGCATTAAATTACTGCAAACTAAAAATACTATTCCGAGAAAAAATACTTTCTTCATAATCAACTTATTTTCGTTTTATAACTTTTTCTACTTTTTGCTGAATTGCTTTGGCGTTTAAACCATATTTATCTAACAATTCTAACGGATTACCACTTTCGCCAAAGGTGTCTTGTGTAGCAACAAATTCTTGTGGACTAGGCATATTTTCCGCCAGAACCCGTGCTACACTTTCGCCTAAGCCTCCTAAATAGTTATGCTCTTCTGCAGTAACTACGCAACCGGTTTTCTCAACCGATTTTAAAATGGCTTCTTTGTCCAATGGTTTTATGGTGTGAATATTAATCACTTCAGCGCTAATATTATCTTTTTCCAAAGCTTCAGCTGCTTGTAAAGCTTCCCATACCAAATGGCCGGTGGCTATTATAGTAACATCCTGTCCTTCGGTTAATTGTACGGCTTTCCCAATTTCAAACTTTTGATTTTCTTCCGTAAAGTTGGCTACTTTTGGTCGGCCAAATCGTAAATAAACCGGTCCTTCGTGTTCTGCAACTGCCAAAGTTGCGGCTTTGGTTTGGTTATAATCGCAGGTGTTGATAACCGTCATTCCCGGTAACATTTTCATCAAGCCCAAATCTTCCAAAATCTGATGGGTTGCGCCATCTTCGCCCAAAGTCAATCCGGCGTGCGAAGCACAAATTTTTACGTTTTTATTGGAGTAAGCAATACTTTGTCTTATTTGATCGTAAACCCGCCCGGTAGAGAAGTTGGCAAAAGTTCCGGTAAACGGAATCTTCCCACCAATGGTCATTCCGGCCGCCATTCCCATCATATTAGCTTCTGCAATTCCTACTTGAAAAAAGCGTTCGGGATGGTTTTCTTTAAACGCATCCATCTTTAAAGATCCGGTTAAGTCTGCACAAAGTGCTACCACATTTTCGTTGGTTTTGCCCAGTTCTTCTAAACCGGCACCAAATCCTGAACGGGTATCTTTTTTTCCTGTATCTGTGTATTTTTTCATTTCTTGTTTCTTCTAAAATTTTTAAATCCGCTTTCTTTAATAGTCGCCCAAAGTTTCCGGGTTTTGTGATAGTCCGGTTTCGAGTTGTTCGTCGTTAGGCGCTTTTCCGTGCCAAGCGTGGGTGTGCATCATAAAATCTACGCCATTTCCCATTACGGTATGCAACAAAATACAAACCGGTTTACCTTTGCCGGTACGTGTTTTTGCTTCTTCTAAACCTTTTATTACGGCTTCTATATCATTGCCTTTTTGTATTTCTAAAACGTCCCAGCCAAAAGCTTCAAACTTGTCTTTTAAATTTCCTAAGGGTAAAACCGTATCGGTAGAGCCATCTATTTGCTGGCCGTTTAAATCTACTGTAGATATAAGATTGTCTACTTTATTGGCAGCAGCATACATTATAGCTTCCCAATTTTGACCTTCTTGCAACTCGCCATCGCCATGCAAAGAATAAACTAAATGCGAATCTTTATTTAATTTTTTGGTTTGTGCGGCACCAATTGCAACAGACATTCCTTGCCCTAAAGAGCCGGAGGCTACGCGAATGCCCGGTAAACCTTCGTGTGTGGTTGGGTGTCCTTGTAGACGGGAGTCTATTTTTCTAAAGGTATTTAATTCCTTTACAGGGAAAAAGCCGCTTCGAGCTAAAACGCTGTAAAACACCGGAGAAATATGGCCGTTAGATAAAAAGAAGAGGTCTTCGTTTTTACCATCCATATTAAAATTGGTGTCATAGTCCATTATTTTTTGGTAAAGCGCGGTAAAAAACTCTGCGCATCCTAAAGAACCCCCTGGGTGGCCCGAATTTACCGCGTGTACTTGCCGTAAAATATCTCTACGAACTTGTGTTACAAAATCTTCCAGTTGTTGTGTTTGTGACATAGTGTTTAAATAGGTTTGTAATCTGTCTTCTCGCAAAAGTAAGTTTATTTAAAAGCTAAAAAAAATTTTCTGTTAGTAATGTGGTTTTGCTTCCTTTACGGAAATTATAAAACGCTAATAAAATAGAAAAATTTTAGGAAACTTATAGATTGTTGCTGCTAAATTAGGTAAAATTTATTTATGCCTTTGTTTCTTTATAATGGGATGTTTATACGATTACTGCGTAAAAAAATATATCTTCTTTTACTAAAAATAGTTTTATCGGCTAAGCTAAATTTTCGTGTTTTTTACGGAATATTAGATTGAAAATAGCTTTATTTTATAAGATTTGCTTGTTCTTTTTCCGTAAAGTGAAACTAAAATTCCCAAGTTTTTGTCACAAAAATTTCCGTAAAGCATTTTTATAAAGCTTTTAAATCTGAGTTAGATTCTATGCTAAAAAAGGTTCAAAAGCTCTCAATCCGAGTAATATTGTTTTGTATACTTTCAAAAGTTTGCTCCCTTCCCTCAGGGAAGGGCTGGGGATGGGGAGAGAGAGTTTAAAGAGACAGTCCATTCTACTGACACGATTTTTTTAAGGTCGAACTCAGATTTTTAAACAGACAAATTAATGCTTGTTATTATTTGCTGTTTATTTTGAAAACGGATTATGTATCTTTGCAACTTTTAATCACGCCTATGAAGTTTGAACTGAAGCTTACCGATAAACAATCTAAAGCCCGTGCAGGAACAATTACAACCGATCACGGCAAAATAGAAACCCCTATTTTCATGCCCGTTGGGACCATTGCTACGGTAAAAGGCGTTCATCAAAAAGAATTAAAGCAAGAAATTAATCCCGATATTATTTTAGGTAATACCTACCACCTTTATTTGCGACCACAAACCGATATTTTGCAAAAAGCCGGTGGCTTGCACAAATTTATGAATTGGGACAGAAATATTCTTACCGATAGTGGTGGTTATCAAGTTTACTCGCTTTCTGACAGAAGAAAAATTACCGAGGAAGGCGTGAAATTTAAATCGCATATAGATGGGTCTTACCACGTTTTCACCCCGGAAAATGTAATGGACACCCAACGAAAAATTGGTGCCGATATTATGATGGCGTTTGATGAATGTACACCATATCCTTGCGATTATAAATATGCAAAAAACTCGATGCACCGAACGCATCGTTGGTTAGACCGTTGTATAAATCATTTTTCTAAGAAAGAACCTTTATACGGACACCAACAAGCTTTGTTTCCTATTGTACAAGGCAGCACTTATAAAGATTTGCGTCAACAATCTGCAGAATATATTGCCAATGCCGGCGCAGAAGGAAACGCAATTGGCGGCTTATCTGTTGGCGAACCCGCAGAAGAAATGTATGCAATGACAGAGGTGGTAAATGCTATCTTGCCGGAAGATAAACCACGCTATTTAATGGGCGTGGGAACACCGATTAATATTCTGGAAAATATTGCTTTGGGAGTAGATATGTTTGATTGTGTAATGCCAACCAGAAACGGTAGAAACGGGATGTTGTTTACCGCGCACGGGACCATAAATATAAAAAATAAAAAGTGGGAAGACGATTTTTCTCCCATCGATGAGATGGGTATAACTTGGGTAGATACCGAGTATTCTAAAGCTTACGTTAGGCATTTATTTACCGTAAACGAAATGCTTGGCAGGCAAATTGCCAGTATTCATAACCTAGGTTTTTATCTTTGGCTAACGCGCGAAGCCAGAAAACATATTTTAGCAGGCGATTTTGCCACTTGGAAAGATAAAATGGTTAAACAAATGGATAAACGTTTATAGGTGAAAATATTAGATTGGTACATATTAAAACGCTATTTAGGCACTTTTGTGACGCTTCTGTTACTTTTTATTCCTATTGGGATTACTGTTAATTTAGCTGAAAAAATAGATAAAATTCTAGCCAATGAAGTTCCTTTTATAGAAGTAGCTTGGTATTACTTAGATTTTACGGTATATTTTGCTAATTTGTTGTTTCCGTTGTTTTTGTTTTTATCGGTAATTTGGTTTACCTCAAAATTAGCCAACAATACAGAGATTATAGCCTTTCTAAGTTCAGGCGTTTCCTTTAACCGGTTTTTAAGACCTTATTTAATTGGTGCTACCTTGGTTTGTATTGCAGCTTTAGTGTTTAGTATGTATTTGGCTCCCGAGGCAAGTAAAGGTTTTAATGAGTTTAAATACAAATACTTAAAACGTGGAAAAACCGCCCAAGAAACGCAAGATGTCTATAGGCAGATAAACGATAACGAATTTATTTATGCTACCAACTTTAGACCTAAAACTCAAACTGCCACCAATTTTACTTTAGAACATTTTGAGGGCAATGAATTAAAATTTAAAATTAGCGCAAACCGTTTAAAATTTAATGAAGAAGATTCTACCTACAGTCTTTATAATTACGATAAGCGCATTATTGGCCAAAGAAAAGACCAATTAATAACCAAATCTAAAATAGATACTATTTTACCTTTTGAGTTTGATGCGCTTACGCCGGTTTCTTATATAGCCGAAACCTTAAATTATTTTGAGTTAAACGATTTTATTCAGCAAGAAAGACGCCGGGGTTCCGGAAATATTAACCGCTATATGGTAGTGGCTTACAAGCGATGGAGTTTGCCGGTTTCTGCCTATATTTTAACCATTATTGCCGTTTCGGTTTCTGCAATGAAACGCCGCGGTGGGATGGGAGCCAATTTGGCAGTAGGAATTTCTATAGCTTTTATTTTTGTTTTTTTCGATAAGGTATTTGGTACCATTGCAGAGCAATCTACTTTTTCACCCTTATTGGCCGTTTGGTTTCCTAATATAGTTTTTGGTATCTTAGCAGTAATTTTATTGCGACGGGCAAGACGCTAATAGCATAAAATTCTAAATTAAAAAAATGCTGTGTAATCAAACAGTTTTATATATTTGTAAGCTGTAAAAACTTAAAGCCATAGGATATTTATGGAATATTTAGATTTTGAACTACCCATTAAAGAACTCCAAGAACAATATAACAAGGCTTGTAAAATAGGAGTCGATAGCTCTGTAGATGTTTCGGATACCTGCAAGCAAATAGAAAAGAAACTAAAAGAAACCAAAAAAGAAGTTTATCAAAACCTTACTTCTTGGCAACGGGTGCAACTTTCAAGACATCCTAACCGTCCGTATACCTTAGATTATATTAAAGGTATTTGTGGCGATAGCTTTTTAGAATTGCATGGAGACAGAAATGCTTCAGACGATAAAGCTATGGTTGGTGGTTTAGGGAAAATAGCCGACCAAAGCTATATGATTATCGGACAACAAAAAGGCTACAACACCAAATCTCGCCAGTACAGGAATTTTGGGATGGCAAGTCCGGAAGGTTACCGAAAAGCTTTACGATTGATGAAATCTGCCGAAAAATTTAATTTACCTGTGCTTACTTTTATCGATACTCCGGGCGCATATCCGGGTTTAGAAGCCGAAGAACGCGGTCAAGGAGAAGCTATTGCTCGTAACATTATGGAAATGACACGACTTAAAGTTCCTATTATTGTAGTTGTAATTGGAGAAGGCGCCAGTGGTGGCGCTTTAGGAATTGGCGTAGGCGATAAAGTAATGATGTTAGAAAATTCTTGGTACTCGGTAATTTCTCCCGAGAATTGTTCCTCTATTTTATGGAGAAGTTGGGATCATAAAGAACAAGCCGCCGAAGCTTTAAAACTAACCGCTAAAGATGCAAAACGCTTAAAAGTTATAGATTCTATAATTAAAGAACCTTTAGGCGGTGCGCATAGCGATAAGGACAAGATGTTTAAGACCTTAAAAAAGACAGTAAAAAGTTCTTACGAAGAATTAAAAGAATTATCACCAGAAGATTTGGTTAAAGATCGTATGGAAAAATATTTAGATATGGGCGTGTACAAATAAACAACTTCCCATAGTTTATAATTTTGTCTAAAATCCGAAGATTTATTCTTCGGATTTTTTTAACTTATTAAAAGTTATACAGGTTTATTAACAGGTAAATTGTTTATAAACGGTTAATTATGTAAACGAAGATTTAACGCTTATATCTTAACAATTTATTTACATTCGCAGTATGGAAAAAGTCAGCACATCGCAACAGTTTAAAACCGGAAAAGGGAATATCGTAAACCTGGAAAAAGGCAAATTACCTCCGCAAGCAGTTGATTTAGAGGAAGTTGTGCTTGGCGCGATGATGATTGATAAAAAAGGGGTAGACGAAGTTATTGATACGCTTCACAACGAAGTTTTTTATAGACAAGCCCACCAGCACATCTTTGAAGCCATTCATACGTTATTTATAAATACAGAGCCAATAGATTTATTAACGGTTTCGAGCCAGTTAAAAAAAGATGGAAAATTAGAACAAATTGGCGGCGATTATTATTTAATTCAATTAACCCAAAAAGTTTCCTCTTCTGCCCACTTAGAATTTCACGCTCGTATAATTCTACAAAAATATATTCAGCGTAGTCTTATTAAAATTTCCAACGAGATTATTGAAGAGGCTTACGACGAAAGTACCGATGTTTTTGAGTTATTAGATAGTGCAGAAAACAAACTCTACGAAGTTACCCAAGGCAACATTAAACGCTCTTCAGAAACGGCCAAAGATTTAGTAATTCAGGCCAAAAAGAAAATCGAAGAAATATCAAATAAAGAAGGTTTAAGCGGAGTGCCTTCCGGATTTGCACGTGTAGACGAATTAACTTCCGGCTGGCAGCCCAGCGATTTAATTATCGTGGCAGCACGTCCCGGGATGGGTAAAACCGCACTCACGCTTTCTATGGCCAGAAATATAGCGGTGGGTCAAAATATACCGGTTGCATTTTTCTCTTTAGAAATGTCTTCCGTACAGTTAATTACCCGATTAATTTCTTCGGAAACCGGGTTAGAATCCGATAAACTTAGAACCGGCGATTTGCGGAAAGATGAGTGGGAACAGCTAAACGTAAAAGTAAAAGGCCTGGAAAAAGCGCCATTATTTATAGACGATACGCCTTCGCTTTCTATTTTTGATTTACGGGCAAAAGCTAGAAGGCTTTCTTCCAAACATGGTATTCGTCTAATAGTGATAGATTACTTACAGTTAATGACGGGTGGCAATAATCAAAAAGGCGGTAATAGAGAGCAAGAAATCTCTACTATTTCTAGAAACTTAAAAGCGCTGGCAAAAGAATTAAATGTACCGGTTATTGCACTTTCGCAATTATCGCGTGCGGTAGAAACACGAGGCGGCAGTAAACGTCCTTTATTATCAGATTTACGGGAATCCGGAGCTATCGAGCAGGATGCAGATATTGTGTCTTTTATTTACCGACCCGAATACTACAAGATAGATACCTGGGATGATGAAGAACAAAGTCCTACAGACGGTCAAGCCGAATTTATTATTGCTAAACACCGGAATGGTGGTTTGGATAATGTACGCTTGAAATTTATTGGCCAACTTGGTAAATTTGATAACCTCGAAACTTTTGATGCGCCACAAGAATTTCATTCCAAATTAAACGATAACGACGACAATCCGTTTGGCGAAAGTAAAGCTAGTTTCCCGTCGCCAGACGAAGCTTTTGGTAGTGCTATTAATCGCGATAGTGATGATGATGTGCCGTTTTAATTACCGGTAACTACTGGTATTAGACCAAAATTTGTTTATCTTTCTGCTATGAAAAAGAAACTGTTTTTTGTGCTGTTTTGTTTATGGATGCCTTTTGCATCTTTCGCATCTTACATTTTAATCCCAATGGACGATACTTCGCAGAAAGATCATTTAAAAGCCTACGGAATAACGTATTGGACCTTAAAAAAACAACAAAAAGTAAAATGGTTGCTCAATTATAGAGGCGGCTCTTTTTTGATGCCCGATACCGAAAATTTACGGAAAGAATGTAAAATTAGAGGCGTTTCTTTTGAAGTTTTAAGCAATGCTAGAACAGAAACTATTCTAAAAACCATCGAAAGTCCGTCTAAAAATATGGAAGCTGTGGTTTTAGAAAAAGCGCCAAAAATTGCAGTTTATACACCTTCCGGTAACGCTCCCTGGGACGATGCGGTTACAATGGTTTTAACCTATGCCGAGATTCCGTATGAAACAGTTTATGATAGTCAGGTTTTAGAAGACGAACTTTTATTATACGATTGGTTGCACTTGCACCACGAAGATTTTACCGGTCAATATGGTAAATTTTATGCCCGTTATCGTGCTGCACCTTGGTATATAGAAGAAAAGAAAAATGCCGAAAATTTAGCCGCAGAATTAGGTTACGATAAAGTTTCTGAAGAAAAACTGGCAGTTGCCAAAAGAATACGTGATTACGTGATTGGCGGTGGCTTTATGTTTGCTATGTGCAGCGCAACAGATAGTTTTGATATTGCCCTCTCTGCAGACGGCGTAGATATTGCAGAACCTATGTTTGATGGCGATGAAAGCAATCCCGGTTACCAAAGTAAGATTGATTACAACAACACCTTTGCCTTTACAGATTTTGTTTTGGAACGCAGCCCGATGGTTTACGAGTTTTCGTCCATAGATATGACTACCAAACGAAAAATTCCTAAAGAAACAGATTATTTTAGCTTGATGAATTATAGTGCAAAGTGGGATCCTATTCCTACTATGTTATGCCAAAACCATACATCTTTAGTAAAAGGCTTTATGGGGCAAACCACCGCTTTTGATATAGAACAAATAAAAGCAAATGTTTTGGTAATGGGGCAAAATAAAACCAACGGAGAAGCACGCTACATTCACGGTATTAAAGGTAAAGGCTTTTTTACCTTTTATGGTGGGCACGACCCGGAAGATTACCAGCACAAAGTAGGCGATCCAAAAACTGAGTTGGAGTTACACCCCAATTCGCCAGGCTATCGCCTTATTTTAAACAACGTACTTTTTCCTGCAGCCAAAAAGAAAAAGCAAAAAACCTAATTGATAAGCTTTAGGCTGTAAGCTATACGCCGTAAGCGGTAAGCAAGATTTTAAACAATGGATTTTTGCATTACAAGTTCACTATTTAACCAATCCCTAATCCCCACTATTCCGGACTCTTATAAAACTCCTTTTCCGGCAAGACAATTATTTCTACCCGCCGGTTTTGTTGCCTTCCGGTTTTGGTTTGGTTGGTAGCAAGTGGTTTATTCTCTCCAAAAGATTTGGTAGTTATCCCATAATTTTCGGGTTTTTTTATATTTTTTAATATGTATTTCTTTACGCGTTTTGCCCGGTTTTCTCCCAGCGTTAAATTATAAGCTTCGGAAGCCTGGTTATCTGTATGCCCTTCTATAATTATTTCGGCTTTTGGTATTTTCTTTAAGGCCTGCAGAAAATTATCCAAGGCTTTAGCTGCTTCTTTTTTTAGGTTATGCTTATCTACATCAAACAAAACCTGTGCGTTTATATTTACTTTTAAAACCCCGCCAATTGCGCCAATGGCATCTATATCTGCGCCCGCTGTCGGACCGTCGCAAAAGTTGCCTAAATCGGTTAATTTTATGTAATAATATATATTTCGCACTGCGTTTTCTTCCGCGGAAGCGATATCTACATAACTCGAACCGCCGCAAGTATCGCCTACATAAATCCAATTTTTACCGTCTACTGAAATTTCTACATCAAAAGCTTCAACAGAGGGACCAACTTCAAAAAAGTACAAATCCGGTCCGTCTATATTAATAAAACCATTGTTTTGAAATTGCACTACCAACTCCCCATAACAACCCAAAGAGAGATAAGTGTTATCGGGATATTTCACATAATCGGGAGCACCTAAAGCATTTTTAGGATTGCTAAATTGTGGCTTGGCTTTAGGTTTTCCTTGGCGGAAGGAAATAATCTTATCGGCAAAAGAAATTTCGCCCAAAGGCATAAAAACTTTGTTGGTTTTGCCTACTTTGTAAAATTTTTGAAATCGAATATTGGTAAAATCTACTTGCTGTGAAAACAACATTCCGGTACTAAACAAAAGAAGCACAAAAAAACGAAAACCTTGCATAAACCTTGAATTACCATTAAATTTAGCTAATAATTAATTAAAAACCAACCGAGTAATATGAAGCTATACCAAACCCAAATAAAACTAGCTGCAAAATCGCGAGGAGTGCATTTGATTACGCAAGAAATCTTGGAGAAAACAGAAGGCTTAGGAAAGATAAAAACCGGACTCTTTAAAGTTTTTATAAAACATACTTCTGCCGGAGTTTGTATAAACGAGTCGGCAGACCCGAGTGTTAGAACAGATTTTGAAACGCATTTTAATAAAATGGTTCCCGAAAATCAGTCTTACTATACACATACCCAAGAAGGACCGGACGATATGCCCGCACATATTAAAAGCACTTTATTTGGTACGAGTTTAGAGATTCCTATAACCAACGGAAAGCTTAATTTGGGTACTTGGCAGGGCATTTATTTGGGTGAATTTAGAAACGAGGCTTCTGCTAGATCCTTGGTGATAACTATAATAGGGGAGTAGGGTGTTTTTTTCTTTACGGAAGTGATACATCAAACCTAATTTTTAGATTAATAAACAACACATCTTGCAAGAAAAAGTCTTTTGAAGTTAATTCTTTTAGCGTTATTTTTTGCTAAAACAGTTCACAGATACTCCGTAGATACTCCATAGATACTCCATAGATACTCCATAGTTAGTTCATTAAAAACCTACCAATAAAAAGATTGAACTCTGAGCGTTATTTTTAGTAGCTGAGAATACAAAACGCTAAAGTGATAGTTAAAAAATAGCTTATATTTAAAGGATTTTTTAAATTTCACTTAAATTATGAAAAAAAATAAAATTTTAGCTTTAGTTCTTGTAGTAAGCATTCTAGCTTGTAACCAAGACGATGATATTATTAATACAACCAATTTGGATGGTATTTATACAGAAACTTCGCCAGTAGAGGGGCGAGCTACCCTACATTTTATAGATGAAAATAGGGTGGTTAAATCTGAAGCACAAAACCCAACTACAGATACTTTTTTTTATGAAATAGAAGGAAACACCATAGTTTTAACGCCACAATTTAATCCGGATCTTTCAACCGAATTTGAAATTACTATTATAAGCGAGTCTGAATTTGAAATAGAAAACTTATATGTTGGTATTCCGGAAGAAGAAACCATTTACATGCGTTTTAAGAAATAACACTAAGATCTATTTTATAAAGTCTTAAGAGGGTATTAGTTTCTTATCTTTAAGTATATATTTGTTTCAAACATCAGACTGAGCGTAACAGAAGTCCGTTTTTCTAACCGTAAACAATTTTTGATTGCGGTTATATTAACATTTTTGTTGACTTAAAAATTAACTCCCAACCCTAAAAATCAGGCATAAAAAAAGTTGTTTTAAAGTTTTTACGCTTCAAAACAACTTTTATTATAAGCAGGATTATATGTTGTATTTTATTTTACTTTATTTACAATAGCTTCAAACGCTTCTGGGTTGTTCATTGCTAAGTCTGCTAAAACCTTTCGGTTTAACTGAATATCGTTAGCTTTTACTTTTCCCATAAACTGCGAGTAAGACATTCCGTGCAAACGGGCGGCCGCATTAATACGGGTAATCCATAAGGTACGAAAATTTCTCTTTTTGGTTTTGCGGTCTCTATAAGCATACAACATTGCTTTGTCTACCGCGTTTTTAGCTACTGTCCAAACGTTTTTACGTCTACCGAAATAACCTTTGGCTTGCTTCATTACCTTTTTTCTTCGGGCTCTAGAAGCAACTGAATTTACTGATCTTGGCATAATTTACTTGTTTTTTTGTAGCAGGCGTCCGTTTTTGTTTTTACTACGGCACTTGTAAAGGCCTGACTCCAGGGTTATATAATTGTTTTAACCGGTTAAACCGAATTACTTTAAACGTAATTGCAGTTTAACATTGTCCTCATCTGCTTTGTGTACCAAAGTACTGTGAGTTAATTTAAGCTTACGTTTTTTAGACTTCTTTGTTAAAATGTGGCTTTTAAACGCGTGCTTTCTTTTAATTTTACCGGTACCGGTAAGCTTAAAACGCTTTTTGGCACTGGATTTTGTTTTCATTTTAGGCATAATTATCCTTGTTTATTATTATCGCTGCTTATAATTCTTTTATTTGCTCTTTTTTGGGGCAATAAACATATTCATACGTTTACCTTCCATTTTTGGCATTTGCTCTACTTTGCCGTATTCTTCTAAATCTTGCGCTAAACGCAAAAGTAAGATTTCTCCTTTGTCTTTAAAAACAATAGATCTACCTTTAAAGAAAACGTAAGCTTTTAGTTTTGCACCTTCTTCTAAAAATTTTTGCGCGTGGTTTTTCTTAAATTCATAATCGTGGTCGTCTGTATTGGGACCAAACCGAATTTCTTTTACCACCACTTTAGAAGCTTTTTGCTTCATGGCTTTTTCGCGCTTCTTTTGTTCGTATAAAAACTTTTTATATTCCATTGCTTTTACAACAGGAGGCTTTGCATTTGGCGAAATTTCGACCAAATCTAAGCCCAATTCTTCTGCAATGGATAAAGCTTTTTGGATAGGGTATACACCCATTTCTACATTATCTCCTACTAAACGAACTTCTTTGGCACGAATTTTATCATTAATTCTATGCGGATCTTCTTTTACCTTTCTATAAGGCGCTCTGGATTTTTTTCTACGAATTGCTATGGCTATTTATTTTTAAATTAAACTTCAAATGTTTTGAGAGAAGCATTTATTTCTCGGTTTATAAGGCTTGCAAATTCTTCTATAGGCATTGCTCCCAAATCTTCTCCACCGTGTTTACGAACAGAAACCGTGCCGTCTTTTTCTTCTTGCTCTCCAACAATCAACATATAAGGGAGTTTATTCATTTCTGCCTCCCGTATTTTCTTGCCAACGGTTTCACTTCTATTATCGCTCGTACCGCGAATTTCGTGATTTTCTAATAAATTTAAAACTTTTTTTGTGTATTTTTCATATTTTTCACTCAACGAGAGCACAATAGCTTGCTCTGGCATTAACCATAATGGGAAATTCCCGCCGGTATGCTCTAATAAAATTGCTACAAAACGCTCCATACTGCCAAAAGGTGCACGGTGTATCATAACCGGTCTGTGTTCTTCGTTATCACTGCCTTTATAGGTTAAGTCAAAACGTTCCGGTAGATTATAATCTACTTGAATTGTACCCAATTGCCAACTTCTGCCCAAAGCATCTTTTACCATAAAGTCTAATTTTGGACCATAAAAAGCAGCTTCACCGGTTTCTACAACATAATTTAAACCTTTTTCTTTAGCAGCGTTGATAATTGCGTTTTCGGCCTTTTCCCAATTTTCGTCAGAACCTATGTATTTTTCTTTATTTTCTTGGTCGCGTAAAGAAACTTGCGCGGTAAAGTTTTCAAATCCTAAAGACCCGAAAACATACAACACCAAATCGATTACTTTTTTAAACTCTTCGTCCAATTGGTCTGGCGTGCAAAAAATATGCGCATCGTCTTGGGTAAAACCTCTTACTCTTGTTAAACCGTGCAACTCACCACTTTGCTCGTAACGATAAACTGTACCAAATTCTGCAAAGCGCTTGGGTAAGTCACGATAACTCCACGAAACAGCATTATAAATTTCGCAGTGGTGCGGACAGTTCATTGGTTTTAATAAAAACTCCTCGTTTTCGTTGGGTGTTTTTATAGGCTGAAAGCTGTCTTCCCCATATTTTGCGTAATGTCCCGAAGTTACATACAATTCTTTCTGGCCAATATGTGGCGAAACTACTTGTTCGTATCCGGCTTTTTGCTGTGCTTTTTTAAGAAAATTTTCTAAACGTTCGCGCAAAGCAGCTCCTTTTGGTAACCAAAGCGGTAAACCTTGTCCTACTCTTTGCGAAAAGGTAAATAGCTGTAATTCTCTTCCTAATTTGCGGTGATCGCGTTTTTTGGCTTCTTCCAATAAAGCCAAATATTCTTTAAGTTCTTTTTGCTTCGGAAAACTTATTCCGTAAACTCTTGTTAATTGCGGATTGTGTTCATCGCCACGCCAATATGCGCCGGCAACGCTCATTAACTTTACCGCTTTTATCACGCCGGTGTTTGGAATGTGGCCGCCGCGGCATAAATCTGTAAAAGTAGCATGGTCGCAAAAAGTAATATCGCCATCTTGTAGATTTTCTATCAATTCTACTTTATACGGATTGTTTTCTTCTTTATAATAAGAGAGGGCGTCTGCTTTAGAAACTTCCCGCAGTTCAAATTCGTGTTTTTGACGCGAGATTTCCAGCATTTTATCTTCTATCTTTTTAAAATCGTTGTCAGAGATTTTATGCTCCCCAAAATCTACGTCATAATAAAAACCATTTTCAATGGCTGGGCCAATGGTTAATTTTATTCCGGGATATAATTCTTGTAAAGCTTGCGCCAACACGTGGGCAGAACTGTGCCAAAATGCTTTTTTGCCTTCGTCATCTTTCCAGGTAAAAAGTATCAAATCACCATCTTGGGTAAGTTTGGTTTTGGTTTCTACGGTTTCTCCGTTAAACTTTGCAGAAAGTACATTTCTAGCCAAACCTTGACTAATGCTTTCGGCTACTTCTAAAACTGTAGTACCTTGCTCAAATTCTTTTATACTTCCGTCCGGTAAAGTGATTTTTATCATGGGTAAAATTTAAGGCACAAAGATAAGAGTATTATTTTTTTTACCAAGCTTTTAAAATGTGCAATTTACGTTCTTTATATAGCAATTTTTCTTGCGTTTTCCGGAACCTTAAAACTACTATAATTTCCGGTTAAAAATTTTAAATTTTCAATACGAGCATTACCAATTTGCTCGTCTGTTTTATTGGTGTTGGCAGACCAGGAATAAATTTTCCAGCTACTGCAAACCGGTATTTTTTTGGTAGTGTAGTAGTGCTCGTAAAACACCACAAAAGTTTGGGGTTTTACTTTAGAGGCGTTTTCTACCTTTACGGCTTTTACCAAGTTGGTTTTTTTATCGGTAAAAACACGCAGGTTTTTTATGCTGTTTTTTAAGTTCTCTTTCGGGGAAAATTCAAAGCTTGTTAAAGTATCCTCTAATAAAATTTGTTCTTTTTTATCTGTCCAATCGCCTTTATAGGTATTTATTTTCTGCGGAAGCGTAAAAAGAGAAGCCCAAAGTAAAGCTTGTTTTTCGGTTGGGGTAGGAGAATAGCTATTTGGCGTGGCAAAAGCTCCTTCTTCCGTAAAGAATATTTTATTGCCGTTTTGCTTGGTTATAAGTAACTTTTCTTGCTTGATAGCTTGTATAAATCTTGCCTCCAGCTTGGTGTCTTTTAAAGTTAAAGCAAGATTAAAACCCAAGGCATCAAACTTTAAAAATTCTTCTTGCTCGTGAGTTTGCGCAATATTTTTTATAAAAGGTCGTAATTTCTTGTTGGTTTCTTCTGTCTTTTTGGGCGCAACATTGTTAGTCTTTTCTGCCGGCTTGTCTTTGCAAGCGCTAAATAAAATTAAGGCAATTAAAAGGAAGCTAAGAGAAGTAATTTTATGCATACGTTAAATATTTCGGTAAAAATAAAAGAAGCTGTCTCAAAACTAAAAACTTATTGTTTTTTTCGGTTAAACCGAAGTAGAAAATTGGTGAGTTATAAATCCTAATTTTCTGCTGCAGTAAAAAACCGTGTCCTGAGACAGCTACTTATGTAAAATTTATCGCTTTTTATTGCGCTTGTTTGTTCTGAATTAAATCAAAACTGCGTTTTACAAAATTGGTAAGTTCTTCTCCCTTTAATAAATTTTGAGATAAACGCGCCAAGTCTAAAGCTTGTTTGATTACTTCTTCTTTTTTCTCGTCTTTTTCTAAGCTCAAGATATCACTGCTTAACGGGTGATTGGTGTTTACCGCCAAATTATACATTTCCGGCATATTGCCCATTCCCATCATACCGCCGCCGGTTTGCTGCATCTCTTTCATACGGCGCATAAACTCCGGTTGGGTAATAATAAGTGGTGCGGCATCACTATCCATCGCTTGCAATTGCACCGTATATTTTTCTTTTGGTACAACTTTTTCAAAAGCGGTTTTTAAAGCTTCTTGCTCTTCTTCAGAAAGTTTAGAAGTTTTGTCGTCGTCTTTTTTAATAAGATTGTCTATTTGATCGCTATCTACACGCACAAAAGAAAGCTTTTCGTTTTCGCTCTCTAATTTCTGAATTAAATGCGGCACGATAGGCGAGTCTAAAAGTAATACTTCATAACCTTTTGCTTTGGCGGTTTCTATATAACTGTGTTGCTCGTCTTTGTTAGAAGCGTATAAAACAATGGTTTTCCCATCTTTATCGGTTTGCGCGTCTTTTATTTTTTCTTTTAGTTCTTCTAAAGTGTAAAAATGCTCGTCTACGCTTGGATAAAGGGCAAATTTTTGAGCCTTGTTAAAGAATTTATCTTCGGTAAGCATACCGTATTCTATAACCACTTTAATATCGTTCCATTTGCTTTCAAAATCGTCGCGGTTGTTGTTGAAAAGCGATTTAAGTTTATCGGCTACTTTTCTGGTAATATAACTGGAAATCTTTTTTACCGCGCCATCTGCTTGTAAATAAGATCTTGAAACGTTTAACGGAATGTCTGGCGAGTCGATAACTCCTTTTAGCATCGTTAAAAACTCGGGAACAATACCCTCTACATTATCGGTTACAAAAACTTGGTTTTGGTAAAGCTGAATTTTGTCCCGTTGCATGGTCATATCGTTCGAAAGCTTTGGGAAATACAAAATCCCCGTCAGATTGAACGGATAATCTACATTTAAATGAATATGAAACAAAGGCTCCTCAAATTGCATTGGGTAAAGCTCGCGGTAAAAACTGTTATAGTCTTTATCTTCCAACTCTGTTGGTTGCTTTGTCCAAGCAGGGTTCGGATTGTTTATAATGTTATCTACCGTTACCTTTTTTGGTTCTTCGTCTTCTGGAGCATCTTCTGCTTTTGGTAATTCTTTTTCTTTGGTCCCAAACTTTATAGGGATAGGCATAAACTTGTTGTATTTGGTCAACAATTCGCCTATGCGATTTTCTTCTAAAAATTCTTTATCCTCTTCATTTATATGCAAGATAATTTCTGTACCGTGTTCTTTTTTCTCGGCGTCTTCTAAGGTAAACTCTGTGGTTCCTTCGCAAATCCAGTGCGCTGCTGGCGCATCTTTATACGATTTTGTAATAATCTCTACTTTGTTGGCAACCATAAAAGCCGAGTAGAAACCTAAACCAAAATGGCCAATAATGCCGCTGTCTTTGGCAGAATCTTTATACTTTTCTAAAAACTCTTCGGCACCGGAAAAAGCTACTTCGTTAATGTATTTTTCTACTTCTTCCTTGGTCATTCCAATACCTTGGTCTGTAATATGCAAGGTGTTGTTCTCTTTATTTACTTTAACTTCAATAACCGGGTTACCATATTCTACATCGGTTTCGCCAATGTTGGTAAGGTGTTTTAATTTTAAAGTTGCATCGGTAGCGTTAGAAATTAATTCGCGCAAAAAGATTTCGTGGTCGCTGTACAAAAACTTTTTAATAAGCGGAAAAATGTTTTCTACAGATACATTAATTTTTCCTGTTGCCATATCGTATTTTATTTATTTTTTAAATTTAAATTCTTCGCCTTCATCAAGTCAAAAAAAGTACCACTTATTTAAGAGTGACAAACTGGCATATTTCCGTAAAGAAAATGTACAGGTTTACTTTACGGAAGCTACTAGGGATAAATTTATATGGTTTTATTCGTTAAAAAAACTTCAGCAATTTTTTTTTCCGTAAAGCGAAAAGAAGTTTTATCCCACAACCAACGTTAACTATTTGTAATCTTTACGACAAAGCTTGCAAGCAGTAGTATAAAGGAACGATACTTGCAACTTAATTACCTAGTATTAATTTAACAAACTTTTGTTTAATAAATTATAATTAAAATTAAACAAAACAGTATCTTTGCTAAAAATCAGATTATTATGGCCAAAAAACAAAATACAACCACAAAAAAGAAAAGCATTTCTAAAACAAATTGGATAAGTAAGTATATGGACTATGTTTTGGAGCATGAAAAGCATCCTAAAACAGTTTATAAATTTACAAAAGAAAACAAAGCGAAAGAAGAAGACTTCTATAAGCATTTTGGAAGCTTTCAAGCTTTACGCGAAGAAATCTGGCATCAATTCCATCAGAAATCAATAGATCTATTAGAGAAAAGTCCGGAAACGGCCAATTTTGGAAGCCGTGAAAAATTGCTCACCTTTTATTTTACGTTTTTCGAAATGCTAAGCCTAAACCGTAGTTATGTTCTTTTTGTGTTGCAGGAAGAAAAAGACAAGTTGAAATCTTTAGCGCAATTAAAAGGTTTGCGCAAAGACATAAAAAATTTTGCCAAGACTTTAATACAAGAAGATAACGAGGAAAAGCAAACTAAAATTTTACAGAAAAATGAAAGCATATTTTCTGAAGCTACTTGGGTGCAAACCATGTTTTTATTAAAATTTTGGATGGACGACAGTTCTGCCGAATTTGAAAAGACAGATGTAGCAATAGAAAAATCTGTAAACACGGTTTTTGATGTTTTTGACAACACACCATTAGACCGAGTATTAGATTTAGGAAAATTCCTGTATAAAGAACGAATGGCATAAGATATGAAAGCGATAGACAAAATACCTACCGGAAAACTGAGTCGGACAACAGAGTTGATGAAGACCGGCGTTAAAGTTGGCGGTAATTACTTAAAATATTACAGCAAAAAAGCCTTTGACCGTGATCTGACGCGAGACGAGCTAAATGAAAGCAACGCAGAAGATATTTATGACAGCCTTAAAAACTTGCGTGGTAGCGCGTTAAAAGTAGCGCAAATGCTTTCTATGGAAAAAAGTTTGCTGCCCAACGCTTATGTAGAAAAATTTAGTTTGGCGCAATTTAGTGTGCCGCCACTTTCTGCACCATTGGTTAGAAAAACTTTTAAAAAATATAATGGCGCGTATCCCGAAGATTTGTACGATGCTTTCACGGCAGAATCTGTTAATGCTGCCAGCATTGGGCAAGTTCATCGAGCAGAAAAAGACAGTAGAAAATTGGCTGTAAAAATCCAATATCCCGGGGTGGCAGAAAGCATAAGTTCTGATTTAAAAATGGTAAAACCCGTTGCCATTAAAATGTTCAACTTGCAAGGCCAAGATTCCGAAAAGTATTTTAAAGAAGTAGAAGGAAAGCTTTTAGAAGAAACCGATTATATTTTGGAAGTAGAGCAGAGTAAACATATTTCTCTCGCTTGCGCGGAAATAGACAATCTAAAATTCCCAAAATACTACGAAGATCTTTCCAGTGAGCGCATTATTACAATGGACTGGATGGAAGGAAAGCATTTGAGCGAGTTTGTAAAAGAAGATTTTACCAAAGAAGAAGGTAATAAATTGGGGCAAGCTTTGTGGGATTTTTATATGTATCAAATGCACGAACTTAAAGAAGTGCACGCAGACCCGCATCCGGGAAACTTTTTGGTAGATGCAGAGCGTAATTTGATAGCCATAGATTTTGGGTGTATTAAAAAAGTACCAGAAGATTTTTATGTGCCGTATTTTGAGTTGGCAAAACCGGAAAACATAAACAACCCCGAATTCTTTTTGGCTAAATTGAGAGAATTAGAAATTTTACGCCCGGACGATACGCAACGGGAAATAGATTATTTCTCTAAACTGTTTTATGAGATGTTGAGTTTATTTACCAGTCCGTTTCACGAAGAAACTTTTGATTTTTCCGATGAAGCTTTTTGGAATAAAATTACCAACCTGAGCGAAAAATACAGCAAAGACACAGAGCTACGCAAAATGAATGGTAATCGTGGCAGCAAGCACTTTTTATATATAAACAGAACCTTTTTTGGACTTTATAATTTGCTACACGATTTACAAGCAGAAATAGATATTAAAAATTACGAAAAGTATATAAAATAATTATTGGTTTTTAGTTAATTAAAATTGGTAAAAAAGTCGTTTATAACTCCGGTTTAAAACGGCTTTTTTTGTTTTATAAACTTCCGTAAATATTATGTACGCATAAGAGTTTTTCCGTAAAGTAAAATAGAAATACGTATCTTTCGCACCCAATAGTTATTAAAAAAATACTATGTTATACCAATCCAAAATTGCCGGCTTAGGCCATTATGTGCCAGAAAATGTGGTAACCAACAACGATTTATCTAAAAAGATGGACACCAACGATGCGTGGATTCAAGAACGTACCGGCATACAAGAAAGAAGACATATTAA
Source organism: Haloflavibacter putidus (assembly GCF_006546625.1). Taxonomy (GTDB): domain Bacteria; phylum Bacteroidota; class Bacteroidia; order Flavobacteriales; family Flavobacteriaceae; genus Mesonia; species Mesonia putida. The sequence continues at coordinate 6,122 of NZ_VIAR01000015.1, read as the reverse complement.
AAAAGGCGATGGCAATTCTACCGCAAAAATGGGCGTAAATGCTGCCAAGATTGCCTTAGAACGCGCCAAGATAAATAAAGACGATATAGATTTAATTGTATTTGCTACTTTAAGTCCAGACTATTATTTTCCTGGTTGTGGCGTGCAAGTACAAGAAATGTTAGACATAAAAACTTGTCCGGCTTTAGATGTGCGCAACCAGTGCAGTGGTTTTATTTATGGTTTATCTGTAGCAGACCAGTTTATAAAAACCGGAATGTATAAAAATGTATTGCTTATTGGTAGCGAAAACCATAGTGGCGGTCTAGATATGACTACGCGTGGCCGCAGTGTTTCGGTAATTTTTGGCGATGGGGCAGGAGCCGCAATTTTAACCAGATCAGACCATAACGGCCAAGGCATTTTATCTACACATTTACATTCTGAAGGGAAACACGCTTTAGAATTATCTTTAAAAGGGCCAAGTACAGAACATTGGGTGCCGGAGATTATCGCAGAAGATCCGCAAGAAGATATTCCGTATTTCCCGTATATGAACGGGCAATTTGTGTTTAAACACGCGGTAAAACGCTTTTCGGAAGTGATTATGGAAGGTTTAAACGAAAACGGAATGGAGGTAAGTGACATAGATTTGCTAATTCCGCATCAAGCTAACTTGCGTATTTCGCAGTTTATTCAGCAAAAATTTAAACTTAAAGATTCGCAGGTTTTTAATAATATTCAGAAATACGGAAATACTACCGCAGCTTCTATTCCTATAGCTTTATCGGAAGCTTGGGAACAAGGCAAAGTAAAAGAGGGCGATAAAATTGTTTTAGCTGCTTTTGGAAGCGGATTTACTTGGGGAAGCGCTATTTTAAGCTGGTAAAAAAAAGAGGTCTTGCGCTTGTGAGCCCAAGACCTTATATAGAATTTGTTAGTGTATAAATTTAAAGGCTAATTCAAATATACTAACCAACACTCACTATATAAGACGTATAAAATTTGCTTTTGTTGCATAGCTTAACAGAGTTTAACACTTTGATTATCAATAGTTAGTAAATTGCTAAAAGCCTTAACTTTTCCGTAAAGGAAAATTAAGGGCGTATCTTTGTAAAAGAAAAAGATGATACAATGGAGAAAAAAACTTTGGTTATAGGAGCTTCTTTAAAAACAAGCAGGTATTCTAATATGGCAATTAAAAAGTTGCGTAAACACAAGGTACCAACTTTGGCTTTAGGTTTACGGAAAGGAGTGGTGGAAGATGTGCTAATAGAGACAGAAAACCTGAATTTTGAGAATGTAGACACGGTTACACTTTATTTAAATCCTAAACGCCAAAAAGAATATTACGATTATATTCTTGCTTTACAACCGGAACGTGTAATTTTTAATCCGGGTACAGAAAACCCCGAATTTTACGAGAAATTACGAAAAGCAGGCATAGAAGTTTTACCGGCTTGTACCTTGGTTTTGCTTTCTACTAATCAATATTAAACCTAAATAGGTAAACAGCCCGTTTACAATAAGCAACTCGTAATTAAAATGGTAGCCGCCTAAATAACTGCTGGGTAAATTACCTAATACAAAAGTAAGTCCTACAGATATTAAAGCGACTAACCAAACCCATTGGTCTTTTATTTTCTTTTTGGTAAAAATACCAAATGCAAACAAGCCAAGAAGTGGTCCATACGTATAACTGGCAGCGGTTAATAGTAAATCTATTACGTTAGAAGTTAAAAAATACTCAAAAGCAATAATTACCAAAACCAATAAAATACTTATTAAAATATGGACGCGTTTTCGTAAACCTTTTTGCAATTGCGCTTCTTTTTTTTCAATATCTAGAAAATCAACACAAAAACTGGTAGTTAGTGAAGTTAAAGCACTGTCTGCACTAGAATAGGCAGCAGCAATTAGTCCTAAAATAAACATTATTCCGAGCCCAAAACCCAAGTTGCCATTAAGCGCAATTTCTGGAAACAATAAATCTGTTTTTGCTTCGCCGTTCATACTGGGTATTTGTATGCCTTGTTGGTTGGCGTAGACGAATAAGAGAGCGCCAAGAAATAAAAACACCAAGTTTACCGGTATAAAAACCAAACTGTAGGAAAGCACGTTTTTCTGGGCTTCTTTCAAATTGCGACAAGTAAGGTTTTTTTGCATCATATCTTGATCTAAACCTGTCATACAAATCGTGATAAACATACCGCCAAGAAAACTTTTCCAAAAGTAATTTCTGGCCAAAAAGTCGTCTAAAAAGAAGGTTTTAGTATAGGCTTTAATTTCGTTGGCTTGTATTGCCTGGCTTATGCTCCAGTCTAATTCTGTTAAAATAAAATAGATAGCTACGGCTACAGAACCAAGCATAAACAGGGTTTGCAAAGTGTCTGTCCAAACTATGGTTTTAATTCCGCCGCGAGCGGTATAAATCCATATCAATAAAATAGAAAGAATAACGGTTATAAAAAACGGCACACCCCAATCTTCAAACACAAAATACTGCAACACACTTGCTACCAAAAACAGTCTGAAAGAAGCGCCTAAAACCCGGGAAACAAAAAAGAAAAAGGCCCCGGTTTTATAACTTACTTTCCCGAAGCGTTGCTGTAAATATTGGTAAATACTGGTAACATTTAAACGATAATAAATGGGAAGTAACACGTACACAATAACCAGATAGCCAAATAGATAGCCTAAGACCACTTGCATATAACTAAATTGGGAATCTTTTACCCAACCAGGAACAGAAATAAAAGTTACCCCAGAGAGCGAGGCGCCAATCATACCAAAAGCCACTACATACCAAGGCGATTTACTTTCTGCTTTAAAAAATGCGGCATTACTGTCTGTTTTTCCGGTGTAATACGAAATAAGCAAAAGCACAATAAAATAAAGGCCTATCAATAACAAGATATGTATGGGCTGCATACGCTTAGTTTTGTGCAAACATACTGCATAAAACGCAAAAAAAATGCACAATTTATTGGCAAAATAATCTGCAATAGAAATATTGCTGTTTCCTTTACGGAATGTTTTAGGAGACTTTTAATGAAATTATAAAACTAAAGAAGTTTATTTTCTTCTTTATTGCTAGTATAATTTTTAAAATTGAGCTTACGAATACTATCTTATTTATCTTTTAAACAAATAATAGAGTGGTTAAAAAGCCTTGAAATTTGGTTTTAAACGAAACCCTCAAAAAAACTTGTGTGTAGACCGATAAAAACTGTATATTAAAGCTGTGTTAAATTAGTAAGGTCAATATTAAATTCTTTAAGATATTTTTGTTATTTTTCGCAATTCAAATAAAAAAACACCCTATGATTACCCAACTAAAACCCCTACTTATTACCGTCCTGGTGCTGTTATGCCTAAATCTAAGCGCCCAGGAGCAGGACGATTTTAAAGAACGCTATTACCAACCGGATTTTGAAAATTTAGACCAATTTGCAAAAGAAGTATATGGTCAACAGGCTAACGCTTTAGTTTTACAGAACGATTATAAACTGAAATTTTATAAAGACTTATTTACTAATCGGTTAAAAATAGTAAAGCTTGAACAGGATCCAAATATATACGAGTACTTAACCGAAGTGCCGGTTTATAATAAAGAACTTATACAGCCAAACGGTCAATTTGAACCAACTAAATTCAATCCTTTAAATTATAAATTGAATTATTTTAATAAAGACGATAAAGTTTTTTATAGAGCTTATAATACCAATTATTATATTGTTATTGAAAAGTTTAACCCAACTAAAATTCAATAGAAGAGACTTACCCTAAATTATGAAAAATTTTTACTCCCTTACTATATTATTTTGTTTGCTGCCAATTTTTTTGACAGCTCAAGATGTCTATATGAATGCAGATGACGGCCAATCTATTGGTTTATGTACAGGAACTTTTCAGGATCACGATCCAACCACCGGCTTGTACTTTTTAGATGCGCCGGAAATAGTTACTATCTGCTCAGATGATGTTAACTCAGATGTTCAGGTTGATTTTACAGATTTTATTCTTATTAGTGGTTTTACCTTAACTATTTATGATGGTGATAGTACTGCATCACCGGTTATTGGAAGCTATAGCAACCAGAACAGTCCCGGGACGGTCTTCCCATCAGGAATGAATAATTCAGGTTGTTTAACCTTCGAGTATACTTCAGATGGTAGTGCTTTCCCAGGTAATGCTTTTGGTTGGGAAGCCGAAATTTCTTGTAAAGAACCTTGTCAGGAAATAACGCCGAGTATTGTCTCTGTTTTGCCATCAGAATATGATGCAGGAACAGATACGTATACCATTTCTTTTAACCAGTCTATTCTTTTTCAGGGAGCAGGAAATTTTGAAGTAGATTCTGATGGAGCTACCTATCAGTGGGATTTTGGCAATGGAGATACTGCTACAGGCCAGAATGTTAATTATTCTTATGGCGAGACCGGCACTTTTACAATAACTCTTACAATTATTGATGCCTTTGGTTGTATTAGCGAAGTGGTTACCTCAAACGTTGAAGTAACTGGAGAGGTTGCCGGTTTATGCTCTGAAATAAGACCGTTCTGCGCGGGTAGTGGTGAACTTGTTTTTCCTAACGCGCATCCAGGTAATTCCAATCAATCTGTTGGTGAGCCTGGCGTAGATTATGGATGTTTAGGGTCAGAGCCCTATCCGGCTTGGTTTTATTTGCAAATAGAAAATGGGGGAGATTTAACCTTTACTATAGAACAAAATACACAAGCAAATTTAAACGGTACAGGATTAGATGTTGATTTTGTAGCCTGGGGGCCTTTCGATTCTATAGATAATTGCAATAATTTGAATTCTAGTACCCAAGTGCCTGGTGTAACTGGCGCTCCTAATGATGGTTGTGATTTTTCTGGTCAGGATATAGAAACCTTTGGTGTAACCAATACGCAACCAGGAGAGATATATATAATAGTAATCACCAATTATTCACAAGATGCTGGTTTTATTAGTATGCAGCAGACTGGTGGTGTAGGTAGTACAGACTGCTCTATTTTAGAACCTGTACTTGGTGATGATAGAGAGATTTGTGGTGCAGGAACAGAAACTTTAGATGCTACTACTTCTGGTGCAACAAGCTATCAATGGTCTGTGTTTAATGAAGCTACAAGTAATTATGATAATTTACCTGGAGAAACTAATCCAACTTTAGATGTTAGTACTTCTGGCATTTATCAAGTACAAATTACAGATCCCGAGGGAAGTGTTTTTGCAGATGTTATTGAAATTACTTTTTACGATGAACCGGTTTTTGAAGCAACTATCGGGCAAATAAATACTTGCAACTCCGGAGAAGGTTCTACCTATAATTTGCTTAGTAATAATAATACATTTTTGGGTAGTCAAGATCCGGATAACTTTAATGTAATTTATTATGAATCTCAGGCAGATGCTGATGCCGGCACAAGTCCGATTACAGATCCAGAAAACTATCCCTTTCCAACAAATGATTGTGTAGACTTATTTGTAAGAATAGAAAACAGTGATTTTACGAGTTGCTACATAACTGATAATTTTGAACTTTGTAATGCTGATATCAACGTCGGCACCAACTTAGAAGACTTAGAAGAATGTGACAACGATAACGATGGTTTTGCCATATTTGATTTAACGGCCAATGAAGCTTTAGCGTTAGATGGGTTAGACCCGGCAGAGTTCCAGGTAGAATATTTTGAAAGCCAAGGTGATGCAGATGCCGGCACCGATGCAATTACCACCCCAGATGCTTTTGAAAACACCACAGCAGGCGGGCAGACAATATATGTACGCGTGTCTGACACAGATGAAGGAAGCTGTAATGCCAGCGACAATAGTTTTGAAATAACTGCATTAGAAGTAGCCGAAACGAATGAAGCAGAACCCATCAACTTCTGCTATCAAGGTGGGGGAGAGACGGTAGAGCTCACCCAAAACGAAACCACGATATTGGGCAGTCAAGACCCGGCAGACTTTAGCTTTTCGTACTACGAGAGCCAGGCCGAAGCCGATGCCGGCGACCCTGCCACGGCCATCCCGGACCCAAGCGCTTACGAGCCTGCCATAGCCCAAGACTGCACAAGTATTTATGTACGAATAGAAAACACAGACAATGCCGATTGCTTTACTACGACCAGTTT
>NZ_VIAR01000014.1 GCF_006546625.1 Haloflavibacter putidus | reverse complement strand
ATCCTGAGCCAGGATCAAACTCTTCATCGTTGTTTCTTAAATATTTTACAATACCTAAAAACATCCTTATCGGAATTTATCGTGTTTCTATCTCTAAAAACAAGACTCAAAATATGCTATTTAGCCTTAATTCAATTTCTGTCAATATATCAATGAACTTCTCAAAAAAAAACTTTTTCTTTAAAAAGTCTTTATCTCGTTAAAAACAAAGGAGTCGAACCCTATAAAACACTTCTTTAAAAATGCTTGCCAATCCCGGCTTTTTTATTCTGAACTTCTTAGCGCGTTTTGCGGGTGCAAATGTAAAACTTATTTTTAATATAACAAGCTTTTTATTTTATTTTTTAGAAAAAAATTTTCTTCCCTGAAAATCCCAAAAACATCATCCTTTTAATGAACTAATATGCCCGAAAGCGGGTGCAAATATACAACCCTTTTTCTTTCCTAAACAAACCTTTTTTGAAATAAATTTAAAATAATTATTTACGGATTGGTTTTCAGCAATTTAAACTTACAAAAAGAAATTCCAAACTAAACCAAAACGAATAACAAAGTCTCTATAAGGTTGCGAAGGTGCCGCATAATTGCTATTACCGGCAAATATGGTAGGAAAGTTTTCTAGCTTAAAAAAGATTCTGGTTTGCTTTATTTTTGCGTTAAAAAATAAATCTAATGTGTAAAAACCATCTAATGTTTTTTCATTTTGCACAAAAAATTCTCCTAAAACAGGATCATAGGCATCAGATTCAAAATCTGTAAAGTATTTAAAAATAAAACCCGTCTGTAAATACAAAGCTTTTTGAAACCAATAGTCTTCGTAATACAGAGAATTTCTGGTAACAAAATCAGGCACCTTTAATACTTGCGCTCCGTTGAAAACATTTTGATACATTAACGTATTGTCTAACGAAAACCGCCCATAACTAAATTTTCGTTTTACTTTCAGCTTTAAATAACTTACTGCATCTTCATATTGTTTTGGCACTACCAAACTATCTGCCGCTTGCGTACCCAAATCATTTTCTTTTAGACCGAAATAAGTAAAATTGTCCAGACGCGTCAAATCTGCCTGAAACTCGGCAATTTTTTTAGATTGCAAATTAAATTGGAGTTTTTGGGTTTCGATATTATCGAAATTATTTTTCCAATTGTAATTGATATAATCACTCTGGTATAATTCAAAATTAAAGTTTGGCGCGCGCGAGTTACTTTGAAGCTGCGCATCTGCTCTATTGTTTTCGTCTAAAGTGTAACCTGCTTTGGCATTTAGATAATGCCCATCATAGTCTCCTATAATATTAAGCATTGCATCTCCTTCTAAAGCAAAGCCCCCAATAGAGTTTTTGTAGCTTCCTCCTATTGCCACTATATCTCCAGTTAACCGGTTCGGGATTATTATAGGATTGCTACTTGCTCCTTGGGCGTCGAGCACCAATTTTCTGTGGTAACCATAATTATAATTGGTATGCTTTAATTTAAAAGCTAAATGCCCTAAAGTATTATTTTGAAATTGTGCTTTTAGCGTATTGGAGATTTTTTGATACTCGGTTTCATCGCGAAGATTCGTACTCTTGTAAGAAGGACCGTATTGCTCGAATGGCGCACTTTGGCTGAAACGGTATTCCTTATCCGTAAAGTTAAACCTATGGGCAATGCGGAATTGATTATTTTGCGTAGAATCATTCCCCTTTAAAATCTTGTAGTGCTGCTGCAAGAAAAAACGCTTTGTATACAACATATTTTCTGCGTTTTCATAATTTACCTCCAACAAACTTCTATCCTCAAACTCAGGATTTCCAGATTGGTATTGACTATTAGCTAAGGCAGACAAACCACCATTTTCTTGATTGTTTAAATCTTGCGAAACAAAATGCGTTTTTAAATGATACCTGTTATTTTTAGTACGGTAACTGGCAGCAAATCTAAAGCTTCCTTGACTGGCGAGTATATGTTGGTATTTTCCTAAACTACGCAATCCGCGGTAAGCGATAGAGAAATTAAAACGCGGACTCAAATTTGAGGTGAAAAATGCGTCTGTGTTTTGCCCTTGCTCAAAAGTGGTTTTAAAATACAACTCGGTTAACGGGGTTGGTACGTGGTAATAATAAATATCGTCTACTTCGTAATACGGATAGTGTTTTGCGCGCGCACCAATGTCGGGCACCAAATTGTTTTCCGTAAAGTCATAGGCCAATTTATTATAGGTTTGGCCAATATTAGAAAAAGCCAATAATTCAAAATTATCTTTCCGTAAATAATTAAATTTATACTGCTTATAAATAGTTAAGCTAGTATCTACATGTGTGGTATCGTTTTTTACAGATATTATTTTATAATCTTCTATTGGGGGTTTTTCTCTGTTATCTATTACCGTTTTGGTTTTTAACTGATCGCGGTTTGTACTACGTGTGCTCCCATCTCTACGCAATTCTACCTGAGCAAATACGCTTAGCGGACAAATAATAAAAAAAAGTATAAAGTGTAGTTTTCTCATTTTTTTAATAACCTGCAGCAAAAGTATGATTTTTTACGGAATGCGCTTTTGATTGTTTATGAACTTTATACGGCCAAGAAAATGTTTTATCTTTGCGCCAATGTTACAATTAAAATATAATATAAATTATCTTGAATGCGGTACAGACGAAGCCGGAAGAGGCTGTCTTGCAGGTCCGGTAACTGCTGCTGCCGTTATACTAAAAGATTCTTTTAAACATAAATTGCTTAACGACTCTAAGCAGCTTACAGAAAAAGACCGCACAAGCTTAAAATCTCTAATAGAAAAGGAAGCGGTATGTTTTGGCGTTAGTCACGTAATGATGGACGAAATAGACAAAATAAACATTTTAAATGCTTCTATTTTAGGAATGCACCGTTCTATAGAGCAATTAGAACCCGTACCAGAACATATTGCAGTAGACGGCAACCGGTTTAAACCGTATAAAAACATTCCGTATGCGTGTTTGGTAAAAGGCGATGCCAGATTTCTAAATATTGCGGCAGCTTCTGTTTTGGCAAAAACTTATCGCGATGCTTTTATGGTAAAGATTCACGAAGAATACCCGATGTATAATTGGAAACAAAACAAAGGTTACCCCACACGAGAACATAGAAATGCAATTAGAAAATACGGCGTAACAAAATACCATCGTACAAGTTTTAAATTGCTACCAGAACAATTTGCGTTAAAGTTTTAGGTTGTTCTATTTATAACTTTGTTATTGTTTAAAGTAAAAAGCAGCAGCAACAGATTTTTGATTATGAAAAAACTTTGGACACTTTTATTTATAGGCTTTTTAATTTCTTGCCAAGAAGACACTTCTGCCCCAACGGCTTTACTTAATTTTGTACCGCCCAATACCGCGGTTATTTTAAAGACCAATAATATTTCTGAATTCCGTAAAGCGGTTACCGAAAATTCCTTTATACAACAAAATAAAAATATTCCGGTATTTAAAAACTTCCGCGAAAGCTTTTTACCTTTTGAAAACTTACAATTAGAAGAAGAAAGTCTGCTTTGTTTTACTAAAGTTGGCAGAAAAGATGTTGCAGTTACACTTATTACCAAAACGCAACCCAACTTAATAGAAACAGATTCTGTACAAAATAAAAAAGTAGAAACTTTTACCTACGATAATTACCAGATAAAAAAATATACTTTAGAAGACAAACAAACCTTTAGCACGCAATTAGACCAGATATTTGTTTACAGCAATTCTAAACTTACTTTAGAAAACATAATACGCGTTTACAACAATAAATTGCCACCACCAGAGGCTTTGCAAGAAATTTATACTGCCTCTTCTTCGGGAAAAGCTACTGTATTTTTAGCCAATAAAAACGCACAAGAAATACTTGAAAATTTTAGCCCTAATAAATCTACCCAATTTATTACAGATTTTTCAGATTGGTCTGCTTTGGACTTAGAAATACAAGCTGACGGAATTAAACTTTACGGGGTAACCAAAAGTGCCGGCACAGATACCAGACTTATTGATGTTTTTAAAGGCATTAAAACCCAAAATTTGCAAACCGCAGATATTACACCTTTAAACGCTTCTGGTTTTTTTGCTTTTGGATACAATAATTTTGAGAAACTGCAGCAAAACTTTGCGCAATACCGGCAAGCAAAAGTAAACCCTGTACAAAATGAAGCTCTTTTTAATAGTATTGTAGAAGTAGGTATTATTTTTCGGCCAAATAAAAACGCTGTGGTTTTACGGTCTTTAGATCAGGATATTACCAAAGAAAGTCTATTAGCTCATCAAAATACAGCTTCCAGCTTTCGCGGAAAAACAATTTTAGAATATACAGATACTAATATTCAGCAGGCATTTAATCCGTTAATTCATACCAAAAACATAAAATATTATACACAAATAGACGAGTTTTTTGTCTTTGCGGAAGAAATAGAAACGATAGAAAATATTATTGCCAATTACCAAAATGGCACTTTGTTAGGCCAACAAGCTTATTATAAAAATGTTGCCGATAAGCTAACCGATGAATCTTCCATGCTTTTTATGGGAATTAATAATAACCTAAAAGACGTTATTGCAACAAGTGTAGCTTCAGAAAAAAAGAAAGCTTATCAACAATTAGATTTTTCTAACTACGATCTTAGCGTATTGCAGTTGGTTTACGATACAAATTTTGCGCACGTAAACGCTATTTTAGAAAAAGCAGAAGCCGGTAAAGCTCCAGAAAAAGTACTGCAGGTAAAAAGCATAAAACTCCCAAATGATTTAAGTTCGCATCCTTATTTATTAGAAAACTGGCGCAACAAAGAAAAAAACATTGTAATACAAGACGAAGAAAACGTGCTGTATGTTTATGATTTTGACGGCAACTTACGTTGGAAAAAAGAGTTGGAAAGCAGAATAAACGGCCCGGTAAAAGAAATAGACATCTACAACAATGGACGCATTCAATTTGTATTTACTACGCAGAACAAATTTCATATTTACGCGGTTAATGGTACGCGGGTAAAACCATTTCCGGTTCCGTTTAACGATCCAATTACGCAACCGCTTTCTATTTTTGATTATGCCAACAACAGCAAATACCGTTTTGTAGTTACCCAAAACAACAGGCTTTATATGCTAAACAAAGAAGCAAGCCGTGTAAAAGGTTTTACTTTTGAAAAAGCCGCCGCCCCAATTACGCAAGCACCAAAACACATACGTATTGGCAGTAAAGATTATATTGTTTTTCCGTTAGAAAACGGAAAGTTGCATATTTTAAACAGAACCGGCGATACCAGAATTAAAGTAGACCAGAAAATAGATTTTTCTGAAAACGAATGGTTTTTAAACAACAGGAAATTCACCTCTACAACCGCCGGCGGCGATTTGATACAAGTAGACCAAGCAGGAAAAATAAGCAAAGAAAAATTCGGTTTAACCGAAAACCATAACTTTTTGGCTAACCAAAATACAAAAGTGAGTTTTTCTGAAAACACTTTAAAAATAAATAAGGCTAAAGCCGAATTGGACTTTGGTCTCTACACCGAACCACAACTGCACGAAATTAGCAAAAACACCTACATTTCTATAACAGATTTGCAGACTTCTAAGGTGTATGTTTTTGACACGAAAGCAAACTTGCTTCCCGGCTTTCCGGTTTACGGAAACTCAAAAATAAGTATGGGCAATATAGACAACCGCGGCAATCTGGAGTTTGTGGTAAAAGGCGAAGATAATAGCGTGCTGATGTATGAAATACAGTAAAAGTTTTTTTAAAAAAGTTACTGAAAATTAAATAATCAAGAAATCAGTCTTTAAATTATTGGTCTATTTAATAATAGAGGTTCAAAAAGCTAAATTATTCCGTAAAGCTATGAGAAGAATTTCTTTACTATTTATAAATATTATTGGGTGTAGTTATTTTATTCGCCTATTCTATTTTTCAAATCCATTCTTTCGTGTAAAATTCTAATAATTTCAATTCTTTCGGAATTAATTATTTGATAGAAAATTATATGCTTTTCAGATTTGACTCCTAAAAGATTTTTGCTTATCCCATCATATTCTTTTCCTACACTTGGGTTATTAGCAATTCCATTACAGGCCATATTTATCGTTGCGTAATATTTATCAGCTTGAGTTTCAGACCAAGTCTCGAAAGTATAAAACCAAATATTATTTAAATCATCAATGGCTTCCTGTCTTAATACAACTTTAGCCATTTTTTCTTCTTTCCGCTTTTAATTTTTTCAGATTTTCATCAAAGTCAAAATCCTCGACAATAGGACTGTTTAAGCCTTGATCAATGGCGTTTCTCAAGGCAATAACTTTACTTTCCTCATTTTCTAATAATCTAAGTCCAGCTCTTATAACTTCGCTGACGTTTTTATATCGACCAGCAGAAACTTGACTACTCACAAATTGGTCAAAATAATTTCCGAGTGATACTGATGTGTTTTTGCTCATAACTTTTGAATTTACACCTAAAAATACCAAAAATTGGTAAGGTTCGCAAATTTCAGCCAATATGAATTATGGCGAATTTGAATCTGATTCGATTTATTGTGATAAATAAAGGATTAATTAAAGAGTTGAAACCACTTTTTTCAAACACTTTTAAAAAACGAACGCTACTATTCTCTTAAACTATTAAATAGTATTTTAGAAAAGCACAGAAAAAAATAATACTTAAAAAATAAAATTGCTTCCACAAATGAGCACAATTCTGCAAACGAAACTTTTTTCTACTCCACCGCCACCGTATCTATCTTTGCTTTTTTAGCTAAGGTATTGTGCACCGGACATTTGTTGGCAATTTCTATAAGGCGTTGGCGTTGCTTTTCGTCTAAATCTCCTTCCATCATGATTTTACGCTTAAAAATGTCGTGCTTTACAATTTTCTTTTTACCATCTACCTCGGTTTCTTCTTTTTCTTGGTGATGGCTGGTGTGCGTTTCTACCTTTTGTAAATCCCATTTTTTATGACGCGCATACATTTGCAGAGTCATAACAGTACAAGCCGAAAGTCCGGCAGAAACAAGTTCAAACGGATTGGGACCAAAATTATTACCACCAACTTTTATTGGTTCGTCTGCGGTTAACGGATGGTCGCCGGCGCGCATATTGGTAGTAAAACCGTTATCTGCATGCAAAGAGGCCACCGCATCTTCTTTGGTTTCTAATTTTTCGTCTTCAGGAAATTCTAAATAACGTTTTGCCCAGGCCGCAATACTTTCGCCAACATAAATCGCATCTTTTTTGTTGGAAAGTAAATGGTCTGCCCCGTCTAGACTGATGAAACTTTTAGGATGATGTGCATTTTTATACAAACTCTCTGCATTGCTTATGCCTACTAATGTATCTTGTGGCGAATGTAGATTTAGATACGCTATTTTCAGGTCTTTTAAGTTGCTTTCTACCTGCTGCTTTTCTATATCATCCAAAAATTCTTTTTTGATGGTAAAAGGTCTGCCGGCAAGTTTTACTGTAGCAAAACCATTTTTTTCTATCTCTTGAATATCGTTTTGCAAAAGTTTTTTTACATGATCTGGATTGCTTGGTGCCGCAATTGTGGCAACCGCCTTAATGCTTTTTATGGTTTTTGCTGCTAATAAAACGGCCGCGCCTCCTAAAGAATGCCCTACCAACAAACTGGGAGCTTGGTGTTCTTTTTCCAAAAAGTTTGCTGCGTCTATCAAATCTTCTACATTTCCAGAGAAGTTGGTTTCGCTAAAATCGCCTTCGCTTTGGCCCAATCCAGTAAAATCAAAACTAAAAACTCCATAACCCTGGTTGCTTAGGGTTTTGCTAATGTTTCTTACAGAAGTTAAATTTTTGGTACAGGTAAAGCAGTGTGCAAAAAGCACGAAATTTGTTGTTTTTCTGTCTATAGGTAAATCTAAATAGGCGGTTAATTCTTGTCCGTTTCTATTTTTAAAGTGAATTTTTTTTGTTTTCATTTTGTTGTATAAATCTGGCTTCAAACAAACTTACAAAATGCTTTAACAACTTCTGCTTAACTTCCTGTATATTAACTTCTTTTTCACGCAATTCTGTATGTAAAGAAGTAACCGCTTTATCTTTTATTCCGCAGGGAACAATATTATCAAAATAAGATAAATCTGCATTTACATTAAACGCAAACCCGTGCATAGTTACCCATCTGCTGGCACGAACGCCCAAAGCACAAATTTTTCTGGCTGCCGGTGTTCCCACGTCTAACCAAACACCGGTTTCGCCTTTGCTGCGCTCGCCTTTTATGCCATATTCTGCCAAGGTTAGAATTACCATTTCTTCCAGTAAACGTAAATATTTATGAATATCTGTAAAGAAGTTTTCTAAATCTAAAACGGGATAACCTACAATTTGTCCGGGACCGTGGTAAGTAATATCGCCTCCTCTATTTATTTTGTAAAAACTCGCTTTTTTGGCAGCTAATTGTTTTTTTGATAAAAGTAAATTCGCTTCATCGCCATTTTTACCTAAAGTATAAACGTGCGGATGTTCTACAAAAATTAATTGATTTTTAGTTAAATTTGGTTGTAAACCCTGTTTGCTAAGTTGCCGGTTTTCTTTTTTCTGCAATAGAATGCCATCAAAATATTTTTCTTGCAATTGCCAAACGGTTTTATAGTCTTCTCTCCCTAAATCTTGAAAATAGATAGCTTTATTTTGCATGTGGCGGACGGTTTAAAATAATTAAGGCAGCAATAACGCCGGGAATCCAGCCCAAAAGCGTTAAAATAAGTACGATTAAGATAGAACCACAACCTTTGTCTATTACGCTCAAAGGCGGAAACAATATTGCGAGGAGTACGCGCCAAAAATCCATTCTTTTTTTGATTGCGAATGTACAATTATTTATTTTTTTGGTTGATAAAACTACAATTTTGCGCAAGCAAAAAGTCTAGCTTCCTTAATTGAAAAACTAGACTTTTATTTTTATTGTGATAAATTTAATCAGCAAAGCTTTACCTTATTTCAGTAATTGGAACTACCTTATCGTACAATTAGCTTTCTAACTCCTGTGTTTTCTGCAGTGTTTAATCTAAGAAAATAGATGCCGGCCGGGAAATCTGTAATAGAAATTCTTTGTTTCTTTACGGAATTTTCAAAGGAAATCTCTTTTATCATCTTCCCTGCAAAGGTGAAAATTTGTAGGCTTCTGCTTTTTTCTGCTTTAGTAAATTCAATAAAAAAAGCTTCTTTGGCAGGATTCGGGTAAACCGAAAATTGATTTTTTGTGTAAGACGTTGTAGCAAGTGCTACATTTTCTTCCAAATAATCTGCTACGTCACTATTATCTGTATCATCGTCTGTTGGGTCGCCATTGCCGTTATAATCTTCATCGGCAGTTAAAATACCATCGCCATCATCGTCGTTATCCATATAGTTTTTTAGGCCATCGCCGTCTGTATCGTCATCGTTTAAGTTTCCGTTATTATTTACATCTTCGTCCGCGCCGCTTACCAAATCGTTATCATAATCTTCCCAGCAACCGCTTGGGTACAATTCAAAACTACTCATTGCTGTACAACCGGATTCATTTTTAACCATCACAAAAATAGTTATCGGATTGTAAATATTTGTGAAGTTCTCAGGGTCTGTAATTTCGTTTATAGCGTTTTCGGCATCGTCTTCCGTTAAGTAATAATGAAACGAGTGATTGGCAGGATTCAAATCTCCAAGAATTAGACTTTCGGCAGTGGTTAAATTAAATTGCGTAATTCCATCCATAGGTTCGTCGTCTTGATCGCAGGCAACATTATCCGGAATGTCTTGCAAGATTTGAAAAGCTTCGCCAACTTCCAAAACCAATAAACCAGTAGCAAAATTTCCAGTCCCTATGTTTTCTACGCGCGTATAAAGTGTTTCCGTAAAGGGAATAACATTTGAGTAGGTGGGCATTAGAGGGTTAGTGGCACTTTCTGCATCTACCTCTGTTGAATAATAACTCACCTCTAAATCTGCGGGCGATTGCCCGTTTAAAATAGCGGTATTTGCTTGGGTTAAGTCAAAAGTAGCATAACCATCTGTGTCTTCTTCGCAAACCAAAAGATTAGCATCGTTTGCATTTACTTGAGCAAAAGTGCCGATAGTGCTTAAAAAAGCCAAAAGGAGTAGAGTGTTTTTCATAAAATTGCCTTTATTCTGGTAAAAATAACTAAAATCATCCTAATTCTAGATTATTTAAAAAGCTTTTGCAAGCTTTTTTGATTGCTAAAAACTTTGTAATTACCTTTGCGGATTCAAATTAAATAAACGTTATGCAATTATCTGAGCAAGAACTTGTACGCAGGGAAAAATTAGCTTCCTTAAAAAAAATGGGCATCAATCCGTATCCGGCAGATTTATATCCGGTTAACAAAACTTCTAAAACCATAAAACAGGATTTTGAAGAGGGTAAAAAGGTGGTAGTTGCAGGAAGGCTAATGTCTAGAAGAATACAAGGTAAAGCTTCGTTTGCAGAATTGCAGGACTCTGATGGCCGCATTCAGGTTTATTTTAACCGCGACGAAATTTGTCCCGGCGAAGATAAAACCCTCTACAACGATGTGTATAAAAAATTGTTAGATATAGGCGATTTTATCGGGATAGAAGGCGAGCTTTTTACCACCAAGGTGGGCGAAAAAACCATTATGGTAAAAAACTTTAGCTTGTTGAGTAAAGCTTTAAAACCTTTGCCTATTCCTAAAAAAGATAAAGAAGGAAAAGAGTTTGATAAATTTATAGATCCGGAAACGCGTTACCGCCAACGTTATGCAGATTTGGCTGTAAATCCGCACGTAAAAGAAATTTTCATAAAAAGATCGCGTTTGTTTACAGCAATGCGCGAGTTTTTTAACAGTCAGGGTTATTTTGAGGTAGAAACTCCAATTTTACAATCAATTCCGGGCGGGGCGGCGGCAAAGCCTTTTGTAACACACCACAACGCTTTAGATATTCCGCTTTATTTGCGTATTGCCAATGAGTTATATTTAAAACGACTTATAGTTGGTGGTTTTGATGGCGTTTATGAGTTTTCTAAAAACTTCCGTAACGAAGGTATGGACCGCACGCACAATCCGGAGTTTACCGCTATGGAAATTTATGTGGCCTATAAAGATTATAATTGGATGATGAACTTTACGGAAAATCTTTTGGAGCATTGCGCCATTGCCGTAAACGGAACCACAAAAGCTACTTTTAAAGAACACGAAATAGACTTTAAAGCACCGTATGCCAGAGTAACAATGACAGACGCGATTAAGCAATTTACCAATTTTGATATTACCGGTAAAACCGAAGAAGAAATACGGGAAGCCGCCAAAAATATGGATATCGAGATTGACGATACTATGGGAAAAGGCAAATTGATTGATGAGATTTTTGGCGAAAAATGCGAACCTAATTTTATTCAGCCAACTTTTATTACAGATTATCCAAAAGAAATGAGTCCGCTTACCAAAGAACACCGCGACAACCCGGAGTTGACAGAGCGTTTTGAATTGATGGTTTGCGGAAAAGAAATTGCCAATGCTTATTCTGAGCTTAACGACCCAATTGAGCAACGCGCTCGTTTTGAAGATCAGTTAAAGCTTGCTAAAAAAGGAGACGAAGAAGCAACCGGACATATTGACCAAGATTTCTTGCGTGCTTTAGAATACGGTATGCCGCCAACTTCTGGTTTGGGAATTGGAATGGACAGGCTAATTATGTTTTTGACCAACAATCCTTCTATTCAAGAAGTTTTGTTCTTTCCTCAAATGAAACCGGAAGCTAAAAAAATCGATTTGAAAGAGGAAGAAAAAGTGGTTTTTGAGTTACTGAAAAAAGAATCGCCACAAGAATTAAACGATTTAAAAGCTAAAAGTGGTCTGAGCAACAAAAAATGGGACAAAGCCCTAAAAGGTCTGCGCAACCACGAGCTCGCCAACGTAAATAAAACAGACGAAGGTTTGTTTGTAGAGAAAATGTAGTTTTAAATAAGAAAAAATTTCACCCTGCTTGCCTGATAAATCTGCTTATCGGGCAAGCTTTTTAATTTAACGGGTATTTAATTTCCTAAAGTCCAATTTCCTAATCCCTAAAATTTCAAGATTATTTCTTTATCTTAGAAAGATGAAACCGGAAATGCTGCCAAAACAACCATCTTTATTTGCGTCTTATTTGCACGTAAGTAAATGGCTGCTTGTCTCACAAGGACTTTTTATAGCAGAGTCTTTAATTTATTGGGGGCAATTGCAACAAGCAGAAATGCAAAACTCTGTGTTTTGGATTGGCTTTTGGTGGTCTTGCTTTTTATTTGCCTTTCTGCATATTTTTTTGGTTTTTATGGATAGTTGGTCGCGGTTTCAAAACTATAAACGCATAAAAGATCAACTGTATCTTTATGGTTTTAAACCAAAAATTGCCAACAATTATACCTCATCAAAATGCCAACGCCACGCGCTTAGCATAGCTTGCAAAGAATTGGGATTGCAAAAAGAAGCAAAACGTTTTTTACAACTTCGTGGTATTAAATGGTATCATTTTATTCCGCAGTTTATGGTAGAAGATCCGTTATTTATATTCAAAAAACAGTTTTGGAACCGGACTTTCTTAGAAAAATATTATGCACCAAAGTTTTGCTACCAAACAATTTATGCCACTTCCTTATATTAATAATGGCTTTACGGAAATGTTTTCTAAACGCACTTTATTTAATTAAGTATGAGTAAACTTCACGAAAGTGTAACACTAAAGCAATTATTTATCGTAACAAAAAGCTAAATAATTTATGCAAATATTTTTATGTTAGAATGTTATTGGACAAAAAAGACAGGATGTATTTTTAATTCCGAAAAGCTTAGACCTACCGAAAAATAAAAAGCTTTCTGTTATTTCGAAAAAAAATAGTACATTTAAGGCAAAATTAAACTAAAACTTAGACCAAAATGAAAAAAATAATTACCCTTTTTACATTCGTTTTTGCAAGCTTGGTATTTGCCAATGCAGGTTTTGCACAAAATACCAGCGAGAAAGAAATTATGCAAGAAACTCGCGACCAAGTGAGTGATTTGGGTGTACAATTAGAATTAACTACAGAGCAAAAAGACCTAATGGTTCGTTATTTTTACGCGTACAATTTAAATTATGACCGTAATTTGGCTGGCGCCGAAAAAAACAAAACGTATTTCCAGAAAAAACAAAAGTTTGAAGGCGAATTAATTCGCAACACCAAAAAAGTTTTAAATCCTGCACAATTCGAAAAGTTTAAAGATTTAAACAAAAGCGGAGAAGGTGTAGAAAGAAAAGAATAAAAGAGTTCTAAATTTTACATTTTTAAGATTACACAAAAAACCGGCATTAGTCGGTTTTTTTTATATACTCTTGGTAATAAAAAGCTGGCAATAATACCAATATTAAAACCGGCTGTATCAAAAATCTACGCACATAAAACAACGTAAAATAATTATCGGGCTGCATATTTATCAACAAATAATAAAAAACCGGCAGTAATATTACGAGCACTAACAAATAGATAATTCCGCTTATTTTAAGCACATTTTTCTGCTGAAAAGCAATATACAAAATAACCAAAGACACAAAACTGTTAAGTAAGAAACGTAAACCGGTAGAAAGCAAGAGACGACCAACTTCTAATTTTGGTGGCGCCATTTGCAAATAATTATCTTTATAAAAAGCAATTAAAGGGTCGTAAAACAAACTACTCTCAAAAAAACGAATACCCGCCAAACAAACAAACAGCAAACCTATTAGAGCTATTTTTAAAAATTTATGCATTTTTTTTAGGTTTTGAAGCAGTAACCCAACGCACCCAAATTACCCATAAAATAAAAACCGAGCCATAAATAACCGCCGGAAATAAAATATCGTGTAGTAAATCTTTAGATTCTGGATATTCATACAAACCAATACTCAGTAAAGCAATGCGCAAAATATTAAACGCATATAAAAGTACACAACCCGCCAAAGCATATAAAATAGTAGGTTTCCACTTTGAGTGGAAGGCTATAATAAACGCTACAAAAAGTATTAAGACACTAATGGCATTGCAACCCTCTACTATTCGGGCCAAATAGGTGTCGTTTACATATAATTTCATAGAAGCTTCGTTGGGATGCGGTAAAACCCGCGAAGTATACCCAAATAACTCTACCACTTTTTCGCTTTGTAAACTTACCAAATGCGTTACATAATCTGGGTAATAAACGGCAGATTGACCGTATTCTAAATAAAAATCATATAAAAAAGCCAACAACAAATAGCTGCCAAAAAACAAGACCAAAAACTTTATTACCGCTTTATTTTTTCTAAAAATTTCCTGCAAAAATACTTTCTTTTAAAAAATCAAATTTATAGAAATACAACTTTAAAATAAGCGATTTATTAAATACTTTTGAAAAAAAATTGCTATGAATTTAAACGAGTTAAAACCGAAGCTTACCAGTTTGCTTCAAGAAAAAAGTTTGTCTGTAGACGAACGCCTAAACGAGGTATGTGATTTGCTGCAAAAACAAGTAGATTATTACGATTGGGTTGGTTTTTATTTTAAAAACGACAATAAAAATGAGCTTAAATTACGCGCCTTTGCCGGCGAGCCAACAGATCACACTATAATTCCGTACGGAAAAGGTATTTGCGGACAGGTTGCAGAATCTAATGCAAACTTTGTAGTACCCGATGTAAAAGCCCAAGATAATTATATTGCATGCAGCATTAATGTAAAAGCAGAAATTGTGATTCCGTTATTTGTAGATGGCGAAAATATTGGTCAGATAGATATCGACTCGCATTCTGTAAATCCCTTTACGGAAAAAGACGAAGCTTTTTTAGAATTTGTAAACGAGGAAGTAGCTAAAATTTTAGATTAATCTAAATAAAACAAATCGGCAGCAATACCATCGCTCAAGAATTTTGCTTTTGGAGCGATGGTTATTTTTTCTTCCTGTTTTTGAAGCATTCCTTTTTCAAAAAATTGCTTTGCTTCTCTTTCAAAATGCTCTAGATAGATAAGACCAAACTCTCTTTTAATCTCTTTTTTAGAAATTCCCCACATTGTTCTTAAACGCGTCATTATATATTCGTTATAAGAATCTGTTATAGAAAGCACTTCTTTTTGCGCGGGTAAAGCGTCTTGCTCTATTGCTTTAATATATTTGGTGTTATTAGCAACATTCCAACTACGGGTGTTTTTATTAAAACTGTGTGCAGAAGGCCCGATGCCCAAATACGGTTTTCCCAGCCAATAAGCGGTGTTGTTTTGCGAGAAAAAACCTGGTTTTCCAAAATTAGAAAACTCGTAATTTATAAAGCCGTTTGCAGTTAAGGTTTCCACTAAAATATCAAATTGTTCTTTGGCTTGGTCTTCATCAATTGGTTTTACTTTACCTTTTTCTATAAAAATTTTTAAAGCCGTATTGGGTTCTACCGTTAACGCATAGCTGGAAATATGTGGTACATTTAAAGCTAAAGCGGTATCCAAATTTTCTTGCCATTGTTTGTTGTTTAAACCCGGAATACCGTAAATGAGATCTATAGAAACATTATCAAAGTATTTATTTGCTAACTCTATGCATTTGGTTGCTTCTTTTGCATTGTGCGCACGATTCATTAATTGTAAATCTCTTTCAAAAAAAGATTGCACGCCAATGCTTAATCTGTTTATGTTGGTTTGTGCTAGTTTTTCTAAAACTTCTTCGGAAAGATCATCGGGATTGGCTTCTAGGGTAATTTCGGGATTGGGAGCTATAGTGTAGTTTTCTGCTACGCTATCCAGCAAAAGTTTAATTTCTTCCGCGCTAAGCAAACTCGGGGTTCCACCGCCAAAATAGATGGTTTCTATGCTTTCTTGCAATTCGTTTTTACGCAAGCCGAGTTCCTTCCGTAAAGCATTTATGAGTGGTATTTTTTTCTTTAAACTGGTAGAAAAATGAAAATCGCAGTAATGACAAGCTTGCTTACAAAACGGGATATGTATATAAATTCCTGCCATTATTCTTTTTCTAAAGCTTTTAATTTGTTTTTTGCCTCTATCCAAAGCGCCATATATTTGGTGCTTTTTAAGCTGTGGTGCATTAACATAGAACCCATAAAATTATTGGCACGATGCGTAGTCAGACTTTTTTGCAGGTTTTCTAATTCTTCAATAAACGCATCTGTAAACAAATCTTTTTGAAAACGATTATTAATAATTTTTAAACCATACTGTTGTGCTTTTTCCCATCTTTTTTGGTTGGTATATAAGCGCACGGCAGCACTGGCAACTTCTTGATCTGTGTTGGCAATTTCGCCATTCCACGGGTGTGGGCCGCCAATACCTTCTGCGCCAATAGTAGTTGTAACGCTTGGCGTACCATTTTGCATAGCTTCTATAAACTTGCCTTTAATACCCGCGCCAAAACGTAATGGCGCCAAAAGTACTTTGGCATTTTGCATAGTTTTTCCGGCATTTTCTGCGCGACCTTGCACCAAAAAATTTTCTTGCGTATTATGCAGTTGCTTGACTTTTTTTCTGGTGTAAGCTCCGTAAATATGCAACTCGGCTTGCGGTAATTGCTGCCGAATAAGCGGCCAAATATTTTGTTTGAGAAACAAAACTGCGTCCCAATTGGGTTGGTGCAAAAAATTACCGATAAACATAAAATTCTTACGCTCGTTAAAATTGGGATAAGCCTCTAAGCTTGCCTGTTCTAATTTAGGAAGTAAAAAGGGAAGGTATAACAACAAAGCCGGGTTAATGCCAAACTTCTTTAAAAGCAAATCTTTTTCTGCTTCCGAAATAATAAGCGAAAGATCACAACGTAAAATACTGGCAATTTCGCGACGCGCTTCGTCGCTATGCAGATCAGATTTTTTTAAATTTCTATTTTGTTTAAAAGCTTCGTACCGAGCTTTTCTAAAAAAATGCAAATCTTCTGTGTCTAAAATTCGTAGTGCTTTTGGACAGTTTTCTGCTACACGCCAGCCAAATTGTTCTTCCATCATAAAACGATCAAACATAACAACATTGGGTTTAATTTCTTTAAGAAAATCCGTAAAGCTAGAATCGTTAGTTTTTATTTTAACGCTTTGTATAGAAAGGTTTTCCAATTTTTCGGCATATAAACTGTTTGCTGCCGGGCTGGCATACCAAATTTTCCAATTTTTATTCAAAAAAATCTTTAAGAGCTGCATCATTCTGCTTCCCGCCGCAGAAGACGCGGGCTCCGGCCATACATAGCCAATTACCAATAGCTTCTTCATTTTATGCTTATTTTCACAATTACCACCTAGACTAAGGTTTTATTTTTTGTAATTTTAGAACATACAAAAACTTATGTCTAGCAAAGCTTACAAAATTAATCCAAATAAATGGGTAGACAAATATTCTGACTACCTCTTTAACTATGCTATAGGTAGGGTTAATAACAGAGATATTGCCAAAGATTTGATTTCCGAAACTTTTTTGGCCGGTCTTAAGGCCAAAAGAAATTTTAAAGGTAATGCTACAGAACGCACTTGGCTGGTAGCTATTTTAAAACGAAAAATTATAGATTATTACCGCAAAATTAATTCTAAAAAAGGAAAAGCCGAAGTAAAAATAAACTATAATCAAAGCGGTCGGGAGGGAGATTGGTTAGAAGAACAAGTGGCCGCAAAATCTACCGGTAACGCAGAAGACAAAATACTAAATACAGAGCTGCGCGAAGCAATTTTTACTTGTTTGGATGAGATAAACCCAAAACACGCCAAAATCTTTAAGGAAAAAACCATAGACAATCGCCCAACCAAAGTAATTTGTAATGAACATAATATCACTGCGTCTAATTTGTGGGTAATCATTCATCGTGCGCGCACAGCCTTGGCAGCTTGCTTGGAAGAAAAGTGGTTAAATTAATGTTTCTATAAATAAAATTATACAATTTTTGAAGTGCGAAAAAGCTAAAATATATTGTCAAAAACACCAATATCGCGAAGCCGGATGGATAGAGTGTTTTAAATTAAAAATGCATTTAACTTTCTGTGAAAAATGCCGAAATTTCTCTAAGCGAAACAAAAAACTGGGTTTTTTAATTCAAAAAGCAGATTTACAAAGTCTTACAGAAGCAGAGACTATTCGGTTAAAAGAAAGTATAATTACAAAATTAAAGAAGTTTTAAAAATCATCTTTAGAGAAGACTATACAGCAAAATAATCCAAAATATTGGCAGTGCCTCTACCCAAAATGAAGCAAAATATTTTTTTTGCTTTACGGAAGAAAAAATTAGAAACAAACTTGCCACCAAACAGATAAAAAGCAAACTTAAATCTACCTGCCAATTTTCTTTAAAAAATAAAAATTGTATTAGGAGTACCAATATTAAAAAAACCATTCCTAAGCGTTTCGTTTTGGGAACGCCAATTTTTTGCGGAATAGTGCCCAAAGCAAGTTTATCATAATGTAAATCTCTTAGCTCAAAAGGCAAGGTTATACTCACCACAAAAAGAAAATACTGCACAAATAACCAAAACACCTCAACTTGCAGTAAACTTTCTAGATTTTGCCAAGGCAAAAAAGCACCAACTGCCGCCCAAACAAAAGCAATGATAAAGATTTTTAAACTTTTTAAATTTCGAAGATTTTTCTTATTCGGTAAAAAAGGTACAGCGTATAAAAAAGTAAAGACTGCCAGAATGCTGCAAATTAGCAAGGTTAATCTACTTTGTAAAGAAATCAAATACAGCAATACTAAAAAACATACCAACGAGAAGACCTGAATAACTTTTAATTGCGAGGTCAAACTGCGATGATGCAATTTTGCAATCCCGGCATATTTTACAAAGTTATACGCGGTAATGCTGGCAAAAAAAACAAAAAATAATAAATCTATATCTATAGGTAAATCAAATCGTAAAAAACTAATAATAAACAAAGCACAAATAGCCAAGGACACATGAATGCTACTATCTATATAAAAATTGAATGCTTGTTTAAAGATTTTCACACTACAAAGATACGACGAGATTTTTTTGTTAAAAAAAGCACAAGCCTAAAAAATTAATGCCGCAGGCGCAAGCCTCTTTCTCACTTTAAAATTGTATTTTTGCACCACACAAACACAGCAATTTTTAAAACTAAATGAACACAGATAATTTTGCCCTAAGACATATAGGTCCGAGACCAGAAAACATTGCAGAAATGCTCGAGACCATAGAAGTAGATTCTTTAGATCAATTAATATTTGAGACCTTACCAGACGGTATAAAGCTGGAAAAAGAACTTGACCTTCCAGACGCTTTAAGCGAGCAAGAATATTTAGAACACATTATTAAACTTGCCTCCAAAAACAAGTTATTTAAAACCTACATTGGCTTGGGTTATCATCAAGCTATAATGCCGGCGGTAATACAGCGTAATGTTTTTGAAAACCCGGGTTGGTATACTGCCTATACGCCATATCAGGCAGAAATTGCACAAGGCCGTTTAGAGGCTTTGATTAATTTTCAGACTATGGTGGTAGATTTAACCGGAATGGAGCTGGCAAATGCTTCTTTATTAGATGAAGCTACCGCAGCCGCCGAGGCAATGAGCTTGCTTTATGCCGTCCGCGAACGTAGCAAAAAGAAAAGTAAAGCCGATAAGTTCTTTGTTTCGGAAGAAGTTTTGCCACAAACAATCGCAGTTTTAAAAACCCGCGCAGAATCTGTTGGCATAGAATTGGTTTTTGACTCGCATGAGAATTTCGATTTTTCGGAAGGTTTTTTTGGTGCTTTATTACAATATCCCGGTAAAACCGGAGAGATTTACGATTATGAAGATTTTGTAGAAAAAGCCAATGCTAACAACATAAAAGTTGCAGTTGCAGCAGATATTTTAAGCTTGGTAAAACTACGTGCTCCGGGAGATTTTGGAGTAGATGTTGTTGTTGGTTCTACCCAGCGCTTCGGGATTCCGTTAGGCTATGGCGGTCCACACGCTGCTTACTTTGCTACCAAAGAAACTTACAAGCGTAACATCCCCGGAAGGATAATTGGCGTTTCTAAAGATAAAAATGGCGACTTTGCTTTACGGATGGCTTTGCAAACCAGAGAACAACATATAAAACGCGACCGCGCAACTTCTAATATTTGTACCGCACAAGTATTGCTGGCTGTAATGGCAGGAATGTATGCGGTTTATCACGGCCCGAAAGGACTGGAATATATTGGAAATAAAGTACACTCTTCTGCGGTAGAGTTAGCAACAGCTTTAGAAAATTTAGGTTTTGAACAGGTAAATAAACTTTATTTTGATACGCTGCAAATAAAAGCAGATGCTCAAAAAGTAAAGGCTGTAGCCGAAGCAAGTGAGATAAATTTCTATTATCCGGATAAAAATACCGTAGCCATTGCTTTAAACGAAGCAACTTCGCTTACAGATTTAAACAATATTGTGGCGGTTTTTGCACACGTGGCAGGAAAATCCAGTTCTAAAATTTCGAATTTAGAGAAAGGTCTTTTAGAAGAAACTCCGGTAAGTAGAAATACAGAGTTTTTAACCAACGAGGTTTTTAACAGCTACCATTCCGAAACCGAATTGATGCGATACATCAAAAAACTAGAGCGTAAAGATTTATCGTTAAACCACTCGATGATTTCGTTGGGTTCTTGTACGATGAAACTAAACGCAGCTTCAGAAATGCTTCCGTTAAGTTATCCGCAATGGGGCAATATTCATCCGTTTGTACCAATAGAACAAGCAGAAGGTTATCAAATTGTTTTAAAACGTTTAGAAGAACAACTTACCGAAATTACAGGTTTTGCCGCTACTTCCTTACAACCTAACTCCGGTGCGCAGGGAGAATATGCCGGCTTAATGACGATTAAAGCCTATCATGAAGCCAACGGAGAAAGTCATAGAAATATTTGTTTGATTCCTTCTTCCGCACACGGTACCAATCCGGCAAGTGCAGTTATGGCAGGAATGAAAGTGGTAGTAACCAAAGCTACCGACAAAGGAAATATAGACGTAGACGATCTTCGGGAAAAAGCAGAAAAACACAAAGATAACTTGGCCGCGTTAATGGTAACTTATCCTTCTACACACGGGGTTTTTGAATCTGCCATTAGAGATATAACCAAAATTGTGCACAACAACGGCGGAAAAGTCTATATGGATGGCGCCAACTTAAACGCGCAGGTAGGTTTAACCAATCCTGGTAGAATTGGCGCAGATGTATGCCATTTAAACCTGCATAAAACCTTTGCTATTCCGCATGGAGGCGGCGGACCTGGCGTAGGACCAATTTGTGTTGCAAAAGATTTAGTACCATATTTACCTTCCAATCCGCTTATTAAAACCGGCGGAGGGCAGGCAATTAAAGCTATTTCTGCCGCGCCTTGGGGTTCTTCTTTGGTTTGTTTAATTTCGTATGCATACATTTCTATGTTAGGGCCTAAAGGCTTGAAAAGCGCGACAGAACACGCTATTTTAAATGCCAATTACATAAAAGCGCGTTTAGACAAAAACTTTAAAACCTTATATTCCGGAGAACGTGGCAGAGCGGCTCACGAGATGATTTTAGACCTGCGGCCTTTTAAAGTAAAAGGCGTAGAAGTAGGAGACATTGCTAAACGACTTATAGATTATGGTTTTCACTCGCCTACCGTTTCTTTTCCCGTTGCCGGAACAATGATGATAGAACCAACAGAAAGTGAAAGCAAAGCAGAATTAGATCGTTTTTGCGATGCTTTAAATTCGATTAAGGAAGAAATTGATGCTATAGAAGACCAAGAAAACAATCTGCTAAAAAATGCACCACATACCATGCAAATGCTAACTGCAGATAATTGGGATTTGCCTTACAGCAGACAAGAAGCAGCATTTCCATTACCTTGGGTTGCCGAAAATAAATTTTGGCCGGCCGTACGCAGAGTAGACGACGCTTTTGGCGATAGAAATTTAATGTGTACTTGCGATCCTATAGAAGAATATATGACCGCAGACGAGATGTAAATAAGCAAAACCGGTTTTAAACGTAAATTAAGGCCGGTTTTTTTATATAAACCGTCAATTATTAGCTTGTTTTAAGAATTTATTATTATTTTGTTAGTAACAATATCAAAACAAATATGGCAATAAAAATAACCGGCATAGGAAGTTGTATTCCTGAAAACAGTGTAAAAAACACAGCATTTTTAGAAAGTGAATTTAAAAATCCTGATGGTAGCGCCATACCCGGTAGCAACGAAACGATTATTAAAAAATTCAGGGCTATTACCGGTATTAAAGAACGGCGTTATGCAGATAACAAAGTTACCGCGTCTGATTTAGCCAGTATTGCCGCAGAAAGAGCTATAGAAAATGCGGGAATAGACAAAGAAAGTTTAGATTACGTAATCGTAGCCCAAAACTTTGGCGATGTAAGACACAAAAATACCCAAAGTGATGCGGTACCAAGTTTGGCTTCCCGGGTAAAACATTACTTAAAAATAGAAAATCCGTCTTGCGTTGCCTATGATGTTGTTTTTGGTTGCCCCGGCTGGTTAGAAGGAGTTATCCAAGCCAATGCTTTTATAAAAGCAGGAATTGCCAAAAAATGTTTGGTTATTGGCGCAGAAACTTTGTCGCGTGTTATAGATAAGCACGACAGAGATAGTATGATTTTTAGCGATGGTGCCGGCGCAGCAATAATTGAAGAAACCAAAGACACAAGTGGCGGAATTTTAAGCCACGAATCTGCAACCTACAGCAAAAATGAAGCCTATTATTTAACTTTCGAGAAATCGTATAACAAAGAAAAGCAGGAAGAAACCCGCTATATAAAAATGAACGGTAGAAAGATTTACAACTTTGCTCTAACCAGAGTACCGGCAGCAATGAAAAAATGCTTAGACAAAGCCGGTTTTGAAGCAAAAGATGTAAAAAAACTCTTTTTACACCAAGCCAACGAAAAAATGGACGAGGCTATTTGCGAGCGTTTTTATAAGTTGTACGACAGCGCGCCACCGGAACATATTATGCCTATGAGTATAGCCGAATTGGGCAACAGTTCTGTTGCCACTTTGCCCACACTTTTAGACTTGGTAAGCAGAAAACAACTAAAAAACCAAGACCTACAACCCGGCGATAAAATTTTGCTTGCAAGCGTAGGCGCAGGTATGAATATTAACGCGATGCTTTATCAATATTAATACGTGTACGAAAACAATTATCCAAATAAACGCTATAAACACACGCTTGCTTTTTTAGAAAAAGTAGCTCCGCCCCCACAAAAAATCTTAGACCTTGGTGTAAAAAATCCGTTTACGGAAATTATGAAAGATGCCGGTTATCAAGTAAACAATACAAAAGGCGAAGATCTGGACGTAGATTTTACTTCTGTGCAGCACGCTACTGCGGAAGTAGTAACCGCTTTTGAAATTTTTGAGCACTTGTTAGCCCCTTTCAATATTTTAAAAGAAATAAAAGCTACTAAACTTATAGCAAGCGTACCTCTAAAATTATGGTTTTCTTCGGCTTACAGAAGCAAAACAGAAAAATGGGACCGGCATTTCCACGAATTTGAAGATTGGCAGTTCGATTGGTTATTGGAAAAAGCAGGCTGGGAAATTAAAGCTAGTGAAAAATGGACCAACCCCGTAAATAAAATAGGTATCAGGCCAATATTACGCAGGTTTACGCCGAGATATTATATTGTTTACGCAGAAAGAAAAATCTAACCAATGCGGTTTTATATTATAATCCCGGCTTATAACGAAGAAGAACATTTAGCAAAAACTTTAGCCTCATTAACCCGGCAAAGTTTTCTTCCTACCAAAATTTTAGTAGTAGACGATAATTCCACCGATAATACCGCAAAAATTGCCGAGAAATTCGCACAAGATTATACCTTTATAGATACAATAAAACGCGGCTCTGAGCCCAACAGGATTCCCGGCGCAAAAGTGGTGGCAACTTTTATGCATGGTTTAAAATACTTAGATGAAGCTTATGATGTTATCTGTAAATTTGATGCCGATTTAATTTTTCCGGAAAATTATTTAGAAAAACTAAAACAAGCTTTTGAAGAGAATACCAAAACAGGAATGGCCGGCGGTTTTTGCTATCTACAACAAAACAAAAATTGGGTTTTAGAAAGTTTAACCAACAAAGACCATATTCGGGGGGCGTTAAAAGCTTACCGTAAAAAATGCTTCCAAGAAATTGGCGGTCTAAAACCTTCTATGGGTTGGGACACGGTAGACGAACTTTTGGCACAATATCACGGCTGGGAAATTAAAACCATATCAGAATTAAAAGTAAAACACCTAAGACCTACCGGAAAAACCTACCACAAATCTTCTAAATTTAAACAAGGGGAAGCTTTTTATAAATTGCGCTACGGATATTTAATTACGGCCATTGCGGCTTTTAAATTAAGCTTTTTAAAGAAAAAACCGGCCTTGTTTTTTCAGTACTTAAAAGGATATAAACTTGCCAAGAAAAAAAAATTGCCTTACCTCGTTACAGCCAAGGAAGGCAAATGGATTAGAAAATACCGCTGGAAAAAAATAAAGGAAAAATTATTTTAATCAGTGGTTTTTAATATCTCGTATAAAACATCTCCTGTTGCATTGTTAGGAAAAGCTATTTCTAATAAAGCAGAAATAGTTGGCGCAATGTCGGTGATATGTGATTCGCGGTAAGTTTTTCCTTTTTTAATGCCATTTCCGTAAAAAATTAATGGTACGTGCGTATCATAATTTAAAGCGCTGCCGTGGGTAGAACCTTTAGACGGATAAGAAACATGCGCCGGGTCTAACACATAAACAACATCACCACTTCGTTTTTGATTAAAACCATTTTGTATCAATTTAGCCCTTTTTTCCGTAAAGCCTGCATTTTGCATATTGCTACGCGTGTATACTTGGTAAATGCCTTCTTGTTGTAACAAAAAATTAGCAATTTCTGCTTCCAAATCTTTAGCCTTAATATTTTTTTCTCCCAACGCATTGTAATCAAAAAACACTTGGTTGTTAGAAACGTTGGCAATCAAATTGGTAGCAGCATAATTGTTTCCTAAAAATTTATTGAGTTCTTTCCGTAAAGTAGAATTGCTAAAATAACCAGCAGGAATTTTATGGTCTTTTAAGAAATTAGGAACATTAACCCCGCCGTGATCTGCGGTTAAAAATACCGTATATTTCCCTTTCCCTACTTCTTGGTCTAAGGTCTCTAATAAACGAGCAATATCTTGATCTAAACGCAAATAAGTATCTTGTACTTCTTTGGAGTTTACACCGAAATTGTGCCCAACATAATCTGTACTGGAGTAACTAAGCGTTAGCACATCTGTAAAGTTGTCTTTCCCCAAATTTTCAGCTTTTATGGCTGCTATGGCAAAGTCTGTTGTAAGATTATTACCGTAAGGCGTGGCTTTTAAAATATCAAAATTGTCGTTTTCTGCTTTTAACCCTGCTAAATCGTACGGAAAAGTTGCATCTTCTTTTCCGTCAAAGCCAAACTCGTAGGAGTTTTTATCGGTTCCACTTTCGGTATAATTTTCTATAGGATAAAGCGTGTTCCATATTTTTAAATAAGATGCTGCTTTACCACTTTGATTAAAACTTTGTACCCATTCTGGTAAGTCTTCTTGGTAAAAACTGCTGCTTATAAAGTTCCCTTCATCTTCCCCATAAAACCAATAAGCTGCATTGGCAGTGTGACCCGAAGGCAAAATTGCGCCTCTGTCTTTTAAAGCAATACCAATAGTTTTTCCGCGAAATTGCGTATGCAAACGGTTTTGGTCGCCAAAAGTGGTGGTTTTCATACGCGAAGGCGACATTTTCCCAGCTTTAGAATTTGTGCCAACAGGCTTTACGGAATTGTCTCCGGCGCAATACACGCGTTCTGCAATTTGTTTATCAAACCAATTGTTGGCAATTATGCCGTGGTTGCGGGGCGTGGTGCCGGTATAAACAGAAGCGTGCCCGGGACCGGTATAGGTTGGCACATAATTAAAATGGGTATTTTTAAGATGAAATCCATTATTAATCATTCGTTTAAAACCTTTTTCGCCATATTTTTCCCAAAATCTGGAAATATAATCGGCGCGCATTTGGTCTACTACAATTCCTACAATTAGTTTGGGTTTATGGTTGGTGTTTTGTTTAACACTATCTGTTTTTACAGTTGTTTCTGTTTGAGTGGCAACAGTCTCTTGCGAAGTATTGCAACTCATAATTAAAAAAGCCCCAAAAAGGCTATAGAGCATTTTTTTCATAAGAATATTATTTTTTTACAAAGTTATAAATGTTTTGAGCTTAAAGATTAATTGTAAGTTAAATACTTTGGTAATTATTTTTGCTATTTTAGCTTTACAAAAACACTTTTAATGAAATACCTTCACGATATAGGTCAATATTTCATCATGTTAAAAGACGTGTTTAGAAGAATGACCAAAGCTTCTGTTCTACGTCAATTAATTTTTAAGGAGATAGACGATTTAATTATCAATTCTATGGGAATTGTTATATTTATTTCCTTTTTTTTGGGCGCGGTAGTAACTATTCAAACTGCGTTAAACCTCAACAATCCGTTAATACCTAAGAGTTTAATTGCCTTTACTGCGCGCCAATCTATTATCTTAGAGTTCTCGCCTACTTTTATTTCTATTATAATGGCAGGAAAAGTGGGCAGTTATATCACATCTAGTATTGGTACAATGCGCGTAACAGAGCAAATAGACGCATTGGAAGTTATGGGTATAAACTCTACCAATTATCTGGTTTTCCCCAAAATAATAGCGCTTTTACTCTATCCGTTTGTAATTGCTATTTCTATGTTTCTTGGTATTTTGGGTGCTTATATGGCAGGTGTTTTTGGCGGGTTTATAGCAAGCGATCAATTTTTAAGCGGCTTGCAAGAAGATTTTATCCCGTACCATTTGGCTTATGCTTTTATAAAGAGTTTCTTTTTTGCCCTTATTTTGGCTACCGTACCATCCTATCACGGTTATTATATGAAGGGCGGCGCATTAGAAGTTGGGCAAGCCAGTACTACATCTTTTGTGTGGACTAGCGTAATGCTTATTATCGTAAATTATATTTTAACCCAATTATTGCTTAGTTAATGATAAAAGTAGAAGATTTACATAAAGGATTTAATGGCGAAGAGATATTAAAAGGTATTACTACCGAATTTTTTCAAGGTAAGACCAATTTAATAATCGGGCAATCAGGTTCTGGTAAAACCGTTTTTATGAAATGTCTTTTGGGTTTATTTAGCCCTGAACAAGGCACTATAAAATATAACGATGTAGATTATTCTACGCTTAACGCGGAAGAAAAACGAGATTTACGAAAGAAAATGGGTATGGTTTTTCAAGGAAGCGCCTTGTTTGACTCTATGACAATTGCAGAAAACGTAATGTTTCCTTTACGGATGTTTACCAAACTTAAAAAAGACGAAATGATGGGGCGTGTAAACAAAGTTTTAAAGCGCGTAAACCTCAAAAATGTAAACCATAAATATCCTTCTGAAATTAGTGGCGGAATGCAAAAACGGGTAGCCATTGCCAGAGCCATTGTTAACGAACCAACATTTTTGTTTTGCGATGAGCCAAACTCTGGTTTAGACCCAAAATCTGCTATGATTATAGATAATTTAATTCAAGAAATAACCCACGAAAATAATATTACCACTGTTATCAACACCCACGATATGAACTCTGTGCTGGAAATTGGTGAAAATATTATTTTTCTCCAGAAAGGAAATTTAGCCTGGCAAGGTAATAACAGCGAAATTTTTAAGACAGAGAATAAGGCAGTTACCAACTTTGTATATTCTTCAGACCTCTTTAAAAAAGTGCGCGAAGCACAACTTAAAGGGCTTTAACAGCTGCCGATTTACTTACCACTACCAAGGTGTCTAAATTCAATTTATAAGTTAACCATTTACGCAGTTTAGTTTCTTGTGCCAATTGCTTTTCTTTGGGCAAATTTGCTTTCCAAACCAAACTGATTTCGGGCAAGGTATCTATGGTATTGAAATTACTAATTATCTTATCTGCATAGCTAATTTCGCTAAGGTTCTCGTAGTTTATCTCTACTTCTTTACTAATGCTCACAAAAGGTATTTGCTGCTTTTGAAACTTCCGTAAACGTGATAATTCTTGTTCTAAATAAACAATACGCTCGTCTTTATTCAGTAAATTAATAGAATCTCTGCGTTTAAATTCTTGCATATACTGCAGCTTATCAAAAGATTCTGTATTTTCATTTTGTAAAATTATAAGCGAAGAGTTACGCAAATTAGGATACTTTTTCATCTTTTCGCGCCAAAGACCAATTACAGAAGAAGGAATTTCTTTTCCTAAAAAGGAAACTTCTATTTTAGGGTCAAGCCCAGAATTATACTCGGTTATTGTAGCATTTTTCTGCAGAAAAGATTCATTATAAACCATCAATTCATCTTCTACAAATTTCTTGGCATCTTGCTTAAAATAAGATTCCTGCAACATATTATAAAACAAATATACGCTGGGTACCATCACGATAATGGCAATGATAGAAGCCATTTGTGCAATTCTTTTTCTACGTTTGGAATTGGCATACTTTACCAAAGGAAAGCCCAATAGTTTAGAAACCACAAAAGTAGAAAGTGCTATAAAAGTTGCATTGATAGAAAAAAGATATAAAGCGCCACCGGCGTCTGACCAATTACCTTCTGCCAAACCGTAACCTACCGTACATAAAGGCGGCATTAAAGCGGTTGCAATTGCCACCCCAAAAATAACACTGGCAATGGTTCCTTTTTTGGTTTTTGCCACAATCAGTGCCAGACCACCAAAAATAGCTACCAAAACATCTAAAATAGTAGGATAGGTACGCGCTTCCAGCTCAGAATTACTGCCGGTAAGCGGCGTTATGCTAAAGTAGAAAAAAGCGGTAAGTACACTAAGACCCACCATAACACCAAGATTTATCAAAGAGCGGCGCAAAGTATCTATATCGTTAATAGCAACAGAAAGTCCCATTCCTACAATTGGTCCCATTAAGGGAGAAATAAGCATCGCACCAATAATTACAGCTGTACTATTTACGTTTAAGCCAATAGAAGCCACAAAAATAGAGAAGATAAGAATCCACGCATTGTGGCCTTTAAAGGGAATGTCTTTTTTTACCGCTTCTATGGTAGAATCTCTGTCTGTATCACTACGAATATCTAAAAGTTCCGAGATAAAACTGCGCAAGCTTTGTGCTGTTCCTTTAAGGTCTTCAGAAAGCTTTTGGTTAGAAGTTTCTTGTGCGTTTTGTTCTTTTTCCATTAAATATTAGACCAAATCTTCGCCATATTTTTGCCCAATAGCAGAACGAATTTCTTTGATTTCTTGTTGTTTATCCTGCGGAAAGATAAGTAAAACTTTTTTATTTTCTACCACTATATAATCTTCCAAACCATCTATAATAGTTACTTTATCTTTTTGCGTACGAACAATGGTATTTTTGGTATTAATAAGATGCGGTTTGGCTTGCATTACCACATTGTTATTTTCATCTTTTGGTAGCTGTTCGTGCAAAGCTCCCCACGAGCCCAGATCATTCCAATCAAAATTAGCCGGAATCACACATACATTATCGGCTTTTTCCATAATGGCATAATCTATAGAAAGGTTTTCTGCCTGCGGATAAAATTGCAATAAAGCACTTTCTTCTTTTTCGGTATTTAAAGCCGATTTAACTTCTAAAAACATCGTGTATAATTGCGTCATATGCTTTTCAAAAGCCTTGGTAATGCTTTTAATACTCCAGATAAATATACCGGCATTCCATAAATACGTTCCCTTTTCTAAAAAAGATTGAGCGGTTTTATAATCTGGTTTTTCTGTAAATTTCACTACGGGTTTTATAGGTGTATTACCTTCTTCTGCGTATTGTATATAACCATATCCGGTGTTGGGAAATGTTGGTTTAATGCCTAAAGTCATTAATAAATCTTGTCGTTGGCATGCGTCATAAGCCATTTGTAAATTTTCTACAAAAGCTTTTTCATCTTCTATCCAATGGTCGCTGGGCGCTACCATCATTAAAGCATCGGGATTTTCTTCCTGAATTTTTAATGCCGCCAATAAAATGCAAGGTGCAGTATTGCGCATAGCCGGTTCTAATACAATTTGGTTTTCTTCTAAGTCGGGCAACTGTTGTTGCACCAAAGTTTTATATGCAGAATTGGTTAACACCAAAATATTCTCTTGCGGTACCAACTTGTTTAAACGTTTATAAGTAGTTTGAATAAGGGTATCTCCCGTTCCCAAAATATCATGAAATTGTTTTGGAAAAGCCTGCGTGCTCACCGGCCAAAATCGAGAACCAACGCCTCCGGCCATAATAACTGCATAATAATTCTTATTCATTAACTTGGGTTTTTAACAATTCTACTTCTGCATTGGGCTGAAAAATATAGGTTTGCCCGGTTGCAAGTTCTAAACATTCATAACGTTTTACGCGCTTTCTTCCTTTTTTAAAAACGCGCCCATTATAAATTCTAAAGGTACTGCCAATAGGAATTTCAAAGATATAGTTTTTATCGTTTTTAGCATCAAATTCTTTTAAGGCAATAGAAAGATGAGCGTCTGTATCGCTACTGGCTTTGGGGTTTCTAAAATGCTTGGCCAAAACCGGTAAAAGTTGCTGCGGAAAAACCGCCGGATTTATAAAAGGCAGCATTAAATGTTTAAAAGTGTGTTTCCACTCCCTGCCGTGCGGTTTTATGTACATACCATATTTTTCGAATGCTACAAGATGCGCGATTTCGTGTACCAGGGTAATTAGAAATTTGTACTTATTTAGATTGGCATTTACGGTAATAATTACATGCCCGTTTATTTTACGATAATCGCCATGGCGGGTTTTACGCTCGTTTACAATTTTTAAATGTACTCCGTTTTGCGTTATTAAGGCAAAAACCGGTTCTACAGCCCGCTCGGGTAAATATTTCTGTAGGATATTTTTCATTTATCTACGGCGTAGAGTTGGAAACTTGTAAGAGTTTACCATTATAGAATTCTTGTCCGGTTAAGGCGAAATCTGCAATATAGTGCGCCATTTTATTAGCGCTTACGGGCGCTTTATAACCCGGGAAAGCCTCTTCTAACATTTCGGTTTGTACTGCGCCAAGTGCCAATACATTAAATGCTGGACCGTTATCTTTATATTCTTCTGCCAATACTTCTGTTAAGGTCATTACCGCGCCTTTACTGGAACTATAAGCTGATAGTCCAGGAAATTTTACACTGCCTTGTATCCCGCCCATACTGCTAATGGTTAGTACATGACTTTCTTTGTTTGAATAAGGCAAGATAAGCTTGGTGATTTCGAAAACCCCAAAAACATTGGTTTTATAAACCGCTTCCAGCTCTTCTACATTTATTTCCGTAAAGGCTTTATTTACAATTTTACCGGCGTTATTAATTAACACATCTACCTGTTTCCAATTGCCTTCTATATATTCTTTTACTTTTTTTAAGTCCTGCGGGTTGTTGATATCGCAAGAAAAAGCGTGAACGTTTTCTAATTGCAAATCTGTTACCGTCTTTTCTTGTCGGGAAAGTGCCAAAATAGAATGACCCATTTTGGCTAAAATTTGCACCAATTCAAAACCTATACCTCTGCTGGTACCGGTAATAATTATATTTTTAGACATTGTCTTATTTTTTCGGGGTTAAGTAAATTTCTTTTTCGGGAGTGTTGGCCATTTTTTCAATTCCGCGCGACATACTTTCTATGAGTTTGCGCATATGGGCAAAATCCATTAAATCACTTTCGTCTTTTACGTGATGATAATAATCGTAGTTAGAAAAATCGAAGGTGCTTAGGCTTTGCGCCGGAATGTTTAAATACTTATAAAAAGGATAGTTATCGCTACGTTTAAAAAGCTGAAATTCTTGCGCTTTCGGGAAAAAACCTAATACTTTTTCTCCGGCATAATGGTTAAACTTCTCTGCCAGATTAGATTTTTCGTAGCCGGTTAAATAAGCTTGGTAACTTTCTCCTTTTAAAGGAACACCAATCATTTCGAAATTTAATAAAACATATATATCTGTCTCTGCTTCGTCCAATTTCTTAGCCAGATGTTTAGAACCTTCTAAACCTTCTTCTTCGGCAGAAAAAAGTACAAACAAAATACTGCGCTTGGTTTCTATTTGCGCAAATTGCTTTGCTAAGGCCACAACCGCTGTGGTACCGGCAGCATTATCGTTGGCGCCGTTGGCGATAAAATCGCCATCTACATCTTTTTTTACTTTGCCAATATGGTCATAATGCGCGCCGAGAACTATATATTCTTCTTTTAGTTCTGGGTCGTTGCCTTCTTTTAAAGCTACTAAATTATAACCTGTTTGACCTTTAACTTTAAAACTATCTCTGTAGGTTGTAAAAAAGGGTTGCAGTTTACTTTCCGTAAAGATATTTTCCATATAAACCGCTGCTTTTTCTATTCCTTCGGTGCCGGTTTTTCTTCCTTCTAACTCGTCTGAAGCCAAATAGGTTAAAGTTTCTTCTAAAAATCTATTCTCTAACTTTGGCGTAGTTTCTTGCGCGAAAGAAACAAAACCTAAAAACACGAGTGTTACAAAATGATAAATTTTCTTCATAAGTTGCTTAAATAAATGACAAAAGCCTAAAGATAAAAAAATCCCGTTGAAAACGGGATTTTGATACGATTATATAATGGGTTATGCCAGCATAGTTACCGGATTTTCCATATAGGTTTTAAAAGTTTGTAAAAATTTGGCTCCGGTTGCGCCATCTACCGTTCTATGGTCGCAGGCTAAAGTCACCTTCATTGTGTTACCAACTTGAATCTCGCCATTTCTAACCACCGGCTTTTCTACAATTGTACCTATAGATAAAATTGCGGAATTAGGCTGGTTAATAATACTGGTAAATTCTACAATGCCAAACATTCCTAAATTAGAAACTGTAAATGTGCTACCTTCCATCTCTTTGGGTTGCAATTTTTTATCACGTGCTTTTCCTGCTAGGTTTTTTACGTTAGCATTAATAGCCGTCATTGGCATTTGGTCTGCAAATTCTAAAACCGGTACAACCAAGCCTTCATCTACTGCTACGGCCACGCCAATATGAATATGCTTGGCAATTTGAGTAACCTCTCCTTTCCACTGTGAATTCACCTGCGGATGTTTCCGTAAAGCCATAGCCGAGGCCTTTATAGCCATATCATTAAAAGATATTTTAGTGTCCGGCATCTCGTTTATTTGTTTACGAGCTTCCATTGCTTTATCCATATCTAACTCTATTGTTAGATAATAATGCGGCGCATTAAATTTTGATTCGGCAAGACGCTTGGCAATAGTTTTGCGCATTTGCGAGTTTTTAACCTCTTCAAAACTTTCTTCTCCTGCCGGCGTAAAAACTTCTACGGCACTAGAAGCAGGTTTTTCTGCTTGTGGCGCTTTTGTGGGTTGTTCTTTTTTAGCAGCCGGTTTTTGTGAAGGCTGGTAATTTTCTATATCTTTTTTAACAATGCGACCATTTTCTCCCGAGCCTTTTACATTGGTTAAATCTATATTTTTTTCTTGCGCCATTTTCTTGGCCAATGGCGAAGCAAAAATACGTCCTCCAGAATCGTTGGTATGTTGCACCTCTGTTTCTTGTTGACTATCTTTTTCTGCCGAATTTTCTTCGTTTTCTTTATCTTCTTTAGAAGAGGATTTTTTAGGACTTTCGCCGTTCTTGGTTTTTTCTACAATAGCAGAAACATCTGTCCCTTCCGGACCTATAATAGCTAAAAGTTCTTCTACTGGTGAGGTTTCGCCTTCTTTTACGCCTATGTAAAGTAAAATACCGCTGTAGAAACTTTCAAACTCCATTGTAGCTTTATCTGTTTCTATCTCGGCTAAGATATCGCCTTCCTCTACTTCATCACCTTCTTGTTTTAGCCATTGGGCAACGGTTCCTTCTTCCATCGTGTCAGAAAGTCGTGGCATATTTATAACCTCTACTCCATCTGGTATTTCACTTTCTTCTTTTGACTTTTCTTCTGTAGTAGATTTATCTGAAGTTTCTTTGGTTTCTTCTTTTTCTTCGGTTTTATCGTCAGATTTTTCTTCTTTATCAGCGCTTTTAGCTTCTTTTATCAAATCTTCTATATCTTCGTCTTCTTCTCCTATAATGGCTAAAAGCGAATCTACCGGGGCAGCTTCTCCTTCTTCAATACCAATATAAAGCAGCGTACCGTTATGAAAAGACTCAAACTCCATTGTGGCTTTATCTGTCTCAATCTCGGCCAAAATATCGCCTTCTTCTACTTTATCTCCTTTTTGTTTTAGCCATTTTGCAACCACACCTTCTTCCATAGTGTCGCTCAATCTTGGCATATTAATAACTTCAGCCATAGGTTTTATAATTTATGTGATAAAAAAGGATAATCTTCTTGCTCGTAAACCGCATCGTACATTACGTTGGTTTCCGGAAATTCTGACTCGTCTGCAAATTTTTCGCATTCTGCCACACGATCTTTTACGTCTTTCTTAATCTTTTTAATTTCTTCTTCAGACAGCCAGTCGTTTTCTTTTATTTTGTTTAATACCGTTATAATAGGATCTATTTTTTGGTACTCTTTTACTTCGTCTTTGGTACGGTATTTTTGCGCATCACTCATAGAGTGACCGCGATAACGATAGGTTTTTAAATCTAAAAAGGTTGGGCCGTTACCTGCTCTGGCACGTGAGATAGCTTCGTCTAAAGCTTCTGCAACTTTTTCAGGATTCATAGCATCTACAGGACCGCAAGGCATTTCGTATCCTAAACCTAGTTTCCAAATATCTAGGCTGTTAGAAGTTCGCTTTACGGAAGTTCCCATTGCGTAACCATTGTTTTCTACACAAAAAACTACCGGAAGTTTCCACGTCATTGCTAAGTTTAGCGTTTCGTGTAGCGTTCCTTGTCTGGCGGCGCCATCTCCTAAAAAGGTTAAGGTTACATTATCGCGCTTGTGGTATTTATCGCCAAAAGCCAATCCTGCTCCCAACGGAATTTGCCCACCAACAATACCATGACCGCCATAAAAACGGTGTTCTTTAGAAAAAATGTGCATAGAACCTCCTAAACCTTTTGAAGTTCCTGTTTTTTTTCCGTAAAGTTCTGCCATGACACGTTTTGGGTCTGCACCCAAACCTATTGGTTGTACGTGGTTACGGTAAGCGGTTATCATACGATCTTTTTTCAAATCCATCGCGTGCAATGCCCCGGCCAAAATAGCTTCTTGCCCGTTATACAAATGCAAAAATCCTCTTACTTTTTGCTGAATGTATACTTGCGCCAACTTGTCTTCAAACTTGCGCCAAAACAGCATATCTTCATACCACTTAATGTATGTCTCTTTAGTTATCTCTTTCATGAAATTAATTTTTAAGGCGTTACCAGAAACGCAAGCACAAAAATAAGACAATAAGCCTTAAAGCAAAACACTTTTGATTTAAAAAAGCGGTCTACATAAAACTACTGTCAAATGCCAAGGGTAAAATATTTATTAAGGAGTCTGATTTTAGTATTTCTCCGCTTTCTCCCATAAAATAAATTGCAATGGGTTGCTTTTGTTTAAACTCATATTCGGCTATAGCTTGACGACAAGAACCACAAGGTGGCGTGGGAACTTTTATGGTGCGTTTAAGCGATTTTACCGAAATAACCAACTGCTTTATTTTTACATCCGGGTATTTTGCACCAGCATAAAATATGGCGGTTCTTTCTGCACATAAACCCGAGGGATAAGCAGCGTTTTCTTGATTGCTACCGGTTATAATTTCGCCGTTTTCCAGAAGCAGCGCGGCTCCTACCAAAAATTCTGAATAAGGGGCGTAAGCTTTGTCTCTTGCCGCAAAGGCGTGCGACATTAAATTTCGGGTATTTTCCGGCAATTCTTGCAAGTCTTGGTAAACTTCGAATTTTACCCGTATTTCGGTTTC
This sequence comes from Haloflavibacter putidus, assembly GCF_006546625.1. Classification (GTDB taxonomy): domain Bacteria; phylum Bacteroidota; class Bacteroidia; order Flavobacteriales; family Flavobacteriaceae; genus Mesonia; species Mesonia putida. The sequence continues at coordinate 29,686 of NZ_VIAR01000014.1, read as the reverse complement.
TTTCATAGGTTAAAGTTACAAATAGTTGTGCTAAAATAAAAAGCACCAATTAAAAAAATTGATGCTTTTTATTTTGTTGATTTAACTAAACATTTTTAGTACTCTGTATATTCTTCGCCAAAGTTAAAGGAAAGACTAAAACGCAAACTTCCTTCTAAGGGATTGGTGGTTTTCTTGGCAGTAGAAAACAAATATGACGCGTCTATATTAATTACAGAGTATTTAAACCCTGCTCCTAGCGATAAAAATTTTCTAAACCCTTTTACATCGCTCTCGTTAAAATATCCTAACCTAAAAGCAAAGCTATCTTCATAACGGTATTCTGCTCCTAAAGCCCAAGTAATTTCTTTTAACTCTTCGCTAAAGCCATCTGGTGCGTCTCCCCAAGAAGAAAATATAGCGCCAAACGGACTCTCGTTATACCAATCGTCTTCGCGGTCTATACGACCATCGTCATTAGAATCGCTTGGCGTTGGCACTAAGAGTTTATTTATCTCGCCATACACTCCAACAGTATTAGCGGCGTCTAAGATAAAATCGAAACCGGCACCGGCTTTAAAATTGGTAGGTATAAAACTTTCTTGTCCGGCATCGTCGTATTTTATTTTTGGACCAATATTAGAGATATTGATACCACCTCTCCAACGCCCATTAAAATCGCTATAAGCAATCTCTTCTGATTGGTAAAAAGCAGAAACATCTACCCCAAATGAGTTTGCTGCAGAAGCGTCTTCATTAGAGGTTTGTAATTGTAAATCTGAACGGATGTACCTACCGGTTACCGCCATAGAAAATTGTTCCGAAAGGCGTAAAGCGTAGGTTAAATCAAAAGAAAGCTGATTAGGTTTTAATAATAAGGCTTCTTGATCTGGCGTATCTCGCGCTTCAATTTCACCTAAATTAAAATAGCGTAAACTTGCAGCAAAAGCACTTCGTTCGTTAATACGGTTAAAATAATTTACTTGCCCTACGTTAATATCGTTGGCCAATTCTCTAAGATAAGGCACATACGAAATACCTACGCCTTGCTGCTTTTCGGAAAAAACATATTTTGCGGGGTTCCATTGCTGGGAATAAGCGTCTACGGGGGTTGCAACACCTTGGTCTGCCATACCAGAAGCTCTAGCGTCTCCGGAGATTAATAAAAACGGTACTGCCGTGGTAATGGTTCTATCTTTAATTGTGATTTCGTCTTGCGCTTTGGTTTTGTTGCTAATAAACAAAATTGCGGTTAGCAGTAAAAAAGTTATTTTTCTCATACAAGTATAAAATATTTTGACAAATATAGATTTTTATTATAATTAGAGGATAACGAGCTTTTCAAATTTCTCGACTTTCTTGTTAGATAACGTAGATTTTACGCTTAACTTATAAATGTATACGCCTTTTCCTATTCTATCACCAAAATCGTCCCGGCCGTCCCAAGTTATTTCGCGCGATAAAAAGCCTTCTGTATTTATTAATTGGTTATGCGTCCAGACTATTTTTCCGGAAACGGTAAATACCTGCACTTGTACTTCTAACGGCTCAAACGGGCGGTTGTGGTTAAACCAAAACTCGGTATAAGTATGAAACGGATTTGGATAATTAAGCACTTTGGTAATTTTTAAATCCTGATTGTCTGCTACACGAAATTGAATTTCTGCTGTACTGGAATTATTATACACATCCCAAGCTTTAAAAGTCAAAGTGTGCAAACCTTCTTCTAGGTTGCGCAATTTATAATTTACCGTGCCTTGGGCATAATCGTCTACTTCTGTCTCATAATAGTCGTTTAGAACAATTGGGTCGGTTTCATCGCCGTCTAAAATGGCAACCAAATCATGACCAATGCCACTGGCAGTATTTATACCGTTTTCGTCTGCGAGTTTTGCCAAAATAAATGGCGAAGAATTGGTAATGCCACCGGAAACAAAAGTTTCGTCGTTCATATATAACTGTATTTCCGGTCCTAAATTATCCTCGGGGGCGTTTTCATTTATACCTCCTACCAAAATAGAATTGCTATACCCGCGATTATCTAATAGTACTTCTTTGTTTTCTGCATAAAAACTAACCCGGCCATTGCCTACAGGAATTGTGATGTCTTTGGGCACTACAAAATCAAATTCAAATTTGCCGTTATTTACAGACGCTTGTCCGCGAAAAATAATTTCGCCCAAGGTGGTAAAATCCATAATACCTAAAACACTCGGTGTTTGAGAATTATCATCGTGGTCTACCATTGTGCCATCATTCCCTAAAGTTTCCCGATCTATTCTCTTATCAAAAACGCTGGTAGATAAAATTCCGTTGTAATTAGATAACAAACTACCATTTTCATTAACCACCTCGCCGGCAAATTTTATTCTATCCAAAGCTTTTAAGGTATCGTTTTGCTGCGGAAAAGGTTTATCGTTAATAGCTGTTAATCTTATTTTTGGTTCGGGCAAGGCTAATTTCATGGCTGGATCGCCAAAATAAAATACCACACGCCTGTCTGAACCGGAGATTTCATTTTTGGTTAACCGAACGGACTCGGCAATAGAATTATTGGTGTTGCCATAGTCAAACAAATAAGGCCCCAGAGCAAAATTAAACTGCTTCCCAGTTATAACGCTAATTTTTCGTGTGGTGGTCACCATAGCTACAGAACCGGCTTGGTCCTTTGCTAAATTAATTTCTCCCGGAGACAAGCGCAACGGATTATCGAAACGGGTAAACTCGCAAGTTACCGTGACAAAAAGATTGTATTTGTTTTTGTTTTGCCAGCTTTCTATATCGTCTATGGTTATAATTCTCTCAGAAGCTAAACCGTTTTCACCGCCGTGCCCGAAATAGTTTACCACGCAAGCCCCAACTTCTATAGCATTAGAAATTGCTTCGTTTACTTTTGGGTAACGTTGCCCGCCGGCAGTAGAAACTTGTTGAAAAGCATCGCTATGTATTTTCTTTACATTAATAAAAGGTTTATTTATTCGAATATTTTCGCCAATGCTATCTAAATCTTCTTGCAACTGAAATCCGCCCGAACCTGGCACATCTGCATCGTCTGAAATAAGCAAGAAATTGTTGCGCCATCTACCGTAGGCCTCTCTACTTTCGTAATCTATTATTTTATCTATAAAGGTTTTTGCACTCTGCGGCGAATCTGCTAAAATTCTTCCTACGGCAATATCTAGCTTATCGTTAGTAATCATTGTCCCTTCTTCTGGGTCCATCATTCCGTAAAAATCGTCTGAAGCAGTGGTACGCGCTCCTAAACTAAAACTGGATAAACTTTGATAAATAGGAAGAATGTTATTGTTGTTTTGCAAGCGGTCTTTAAAATCTACCGAGGCATCGCCTAATAAACCAACATATTTAATTTTGTTTCCCGGACTGCCATTGTCATAAATGTATTTTATAAAATTTCTTATGGCACCAATATCTTGTTTCCCGCTATTAAACTCGGTATAAATATCTGTATCTAATACTACTTTAATATTTAAATTATCGCGCTGCGAACGATGCTGGGCCAATCTGTTGGCTTGTTGCATTAAAAATGCCGGACTAATAATAAGGTAATCTATATCTTGAAAATTACCGTCTTGTCCTTTAAAGACGTTTCCTTTTAGGTTTTGATTAGCAACTTTTGGGTTTCCTTCTTTTAAAGGTGTGTAATAATCTTGTGGACTTATGGCAATATACTTTCGCTCTTCGCCTAAGTTTGCTTTAAAACTAAAGGTATTTTGACTGTCCTGATTAAAGATTGTACTAACGTTTTGCAAATTGGTAATATCCCAAACCTGCTCTATTGCAGCGGCATTAGAAATTTGATATGCTGCAATTCCGTTAGCCAGAGCAGCTTCCGTAAAGCTAAACTCAAACTGCTTATTAGCAGCAATTAATTGGCGTTTGGCGTGAATGTTTATATAATCTAAAAATCCCAAACTGGCAGGATTACCACCATTATTATAGGTTAATTTTACTTTTACTTCGTCGTTACTAACCGAAACATTTTGCGTGGTTTCTGCTTCTCTTGCATATACATTATCATTGATAGCAGCATAAGTAAGTTGGTCTGTTTGACTTCCGTTTACGGAAATTGCAAAACTACTGGAAGAAGATTCTGATGCAGAAATTGCATTTACCGTGATTTCTATAGGTTCGGAAGTATCTAAATTGGGAAAATTAAAGGTGTATTCTTTTTCGTTCTGCACATCAAATCTATCGCCAAACCATCGCCGGCCGGTTTTTGCCACGCTATGCTCGTCTACCTCATAATATTGGTAAGCATCAAAAGTAGAGATGGTTTGCGTGGCGCTAGCACTTGGTTCTGCATAATTATTTATACGCAAACCATTTTGCGCGCCAGCACTTATATAATAATAGGAGCGTTTTGCATATAAATTAAGGTTGGTTTTGTTTTCTTGGCTCCATTTATCGTTTACAGCTTTGGCATAAAACAAAATATAATCTTGGTTATCAAAACTTCCGTCTTCTTCTCCAATTACTTGAATTGCCGTTTCCGGAATGTCGTAGTGCAAATTTACGCTATTCCGTAAAGGCAACATATCACCGCCGTGGCCATGAATACGAATAGTTCTAGGGTCAATATTGTTCAGGTTCAGTCCTAAACTTTCTAAAAAAGATCTAGACAATTTATATACCCCCGATTTATCTACATAAAACCGAAACCAATCTCCGGAGCTCAATACAGAATTACTAATTGGCGGAACCGCATTGATAAGAGAAGCTGCCGAACGACTGCTAGATTTTGTATAGGCTATACTAAAGGAAGTTATTTTTTTAAAAGTACCGTTTTGCTTTACAATGGGCGATAATTCTAACACGAAATAAGAACGGTTTTTTGCCTTGGCAGCAGAGAGTTGCAACTTTGGCTCTTGCGGTATATTATTGGTGTTTAGATTTTTTAATTCGGTAGCAGTAATAGAAGCGTAAGAAACCTGCGTAAGCTTAGATGACTCAATTTGCCCGGTTTCTTGCCATTGTGCTACAAATGAAATCGCATCCTTATAATAATCGTATTGATAATTTTCGCTTTGAAAAACAGGAAGAAAAAACGTCTTGTGTTCTGGTAGGGTTTTTATATCTGCTTGTCCTTGCCAGTCTATTACAAATTTTTTTTGTTGCCCTAAAAGCATTGCCGGGAATAGCACAGAGATAAGTATGACGTAGGTTAACTTCATAGAACAAGGATAACGTTAAATAATTTTTTGTATTATATTTATTGCTGCAAAAATATATTTTTTGTTAGAAACATACTATATTCGTAGCCATATCGTTATTAACTTAGAAACGTTAAATACGTTTAAATCCTAAAATCTTAAAAGAAACTTGTTAATTTAGCACGAATTATTATATTGCAACCCCAAAATTTTTACAAACTTATTGAGTATTATGAGATTTAAAATCGCTCTTAAAACCTTATCTGCAGTTGTATTTACAGGCCTTTTAATAGGATGTAACAACTCTAGAGATTATAAGAATAATTCTCGCGCAACCGGTTGGGACTTAACCGGAAAAGACGGGAATATGAAGTATCAAACCAAATATAGTGGACAAGAAGCCGCGCCAGGTCTAGTTTTTGTTGAAGGAGGAACCTTCACAATGGGACGTGTGCAGGACGACGTGATGCATGATTGGAATAACACTCCAACCCAACAACACGTACAATCTTTCTATATGGATGAGACAGAGGTAACCAACAGAATGTATTTGCAATACTTAGATTGGTTAAAAATGACTTTCCCTCCTTCGGAAGATCGTTATAAAACTATTTATGTAGGCGCATTACCAGATACTTTGGTATGGAGAAACCGTCTAGGGTATAACGAAACTATGACCAATAATTATTTACGTCACCCGGCTTATCAAAACTATCCGGTAGTAGGTGTAAACTGGATACAGGCTACAGAATTTAGCCAATGGCGTACAGATCGTGTTAACGAAGCATTATTAGAAGAAAAAGGGTACACCAAAGATGGTGCTCGCTTTGAAACAGATGCTGATAAAACTTTTAACACAGAAACCTATATCAACGCACCATCACAAGTTTATGGCGGTGACGAAGAAATGACCAAAGGCGGTAGAGAATCAGAACGAATGGCCAACAGAAGAGGCGGCGCAGGTGATAGCACCGGAACAAAAGCCCCTTCTTACGTACAGCGTAAAGACGGTATTTTACAACCGGCTTACCGTTTACCTACAGAAGCAGAATGGGAATACGCTGCTTTAGGAATGTCTAGTGTTAGAGACTACAACAAATATCGTGGAAGAAAAAAATATCCTTGGGACGGTCAATATACTAGAGCCGGAAAAAGAAGAACCCGCGGAGATCAATTAGCCAACTTTAAACAAGGAGATGGTGATTACGGCGGTATTGCCGGATGGAGTGATGATGGCGCAGATATAACCAACGAAATTAAAAGTTACCCTCCAAACGATTACGGTCTTTATGATATGGCCGGAAACGTAGCCGAATGGGTAGCCGATGTATACCGACCAATCGTAGACGATGAGTTTAATGACTTTAATTATTACCGTGGTAACGTTTATACCAAAAACGCTATTGGTAAAGATGGAAAAGTAGAAATAGTGACCTCAGACTCTATAGAGTTTGACACCTTAAGTAATGGTAACATTGTAGCACGCACGCTTCCTGGAGAAATTAAACAAGAAGCCGTTACGGAAGAAGACACTTACCTAAGAACACAATTTACAAAAAGCGATAATAGAGATTTTAGAGACGGAGATAAAGAATCTTCTAAATACTTTCGTGAAGCTGGCGATTTAGCAGAATCAGAACGTATGTATAATGCTCCTAAGCATAAAGTAAGCGTAGAAAGAGACTCTACCGGTGCCGGAGAAATGGCACGCGAATATGACAGCTCTTCTAGCAGAACAACACTCATAGATAACGAAGTTCGTGTATATAAAGGCGGTTCTTGGAGAGATCGTGCTTATTGGCTAGATCCTGCGCAACGTAGATATTTTCCACAAGATATGGCAACCGACTATATCGGGTTTAGAAATGCAATGTCTCGAGTAGGTTCAAAATCACAAAAAGGAACCAAGTCTAGAAATTAAAATTTCTATAAAAGCTATTCTAATTCGCAAAAGTCCTTTAATTTTATATTAAAGGACTTTTTATTTTTACACTTATGACCACCACCTCAGAAATTCATCAGCTTTTTTTAAATAGTAGCGGCGTTTGCACAGATACCAGAAAACTAAAATCCAATCAATTATTTTTTGCCTTAAAGGGCGAAAATTTTAATGCGAATACTTTTGCTGAGAAAGCCTTAGACAGCGGGGCTAGTTACGCTGTGGTTGATGAAGAAAAATACGTAAAAAACAGCCGGTGCATTTTAGTACACGATGTTTTAGAAAGTTTACAAAACCTAGCCAACTACCACCGAAATTATTTAAACCTCAATATCATTGCCATTACCGGCAGCAACGGTAAAACTACCACAAAAGAGCTGGTAAAAGCAGTTTTATCTAAAAAGTACAAAGTAAAAGCCACTAGCGGCAATCTTAACAACCATATTGGCGTGCCACTTACCTTACTGGAGTTTACCAAAGAAACCGAAGTAGGCATTGTAGAAATGGGTGCAAACCATCAAAAAGAAATTGAGAATCTATGTAAAATAGCAGAACCAGACTTTGGTTATATAACCAATTTTGGAAAAGCACACTTAGAAGGTTTTGGAGGATTTGAAGGTGTGATAAAAGGAAAAAGTGAACTCTATACCTATTTACGGAAGAAAAACGCTACTATTTTTATCAATCGCGACGACGATTTACAAGTAAAACAAAGTGAATTTTCTCAGGTTATTAGTTTTAGCGAAGGAAAATCGGCAGACTTTCAGATAACTTTCTTAGAAGCCGATCCGTTTGTAAAACTCTGTTATAACAATACAACGCTTACCAGCCGCTTGATTGGTGTTTATAATGCTAAAAATCTTTCGGCAGCTGTTGCTATTGGTTTATATTTTAAAGTTCCGGATAAACAGATTAAAATTGCGTTAGAAGAATATACACCTTCCAACAACCGCAGCCAGCTTCTTAATAAAAATAAGCTTAAAATAATCTTAGACGCTTATAACGCAAACCCAACTAGCATGACATTAGCCTTGCAAAATCTTAAAGGCTTAGAAACCGAATCTAAATCTGTTATTCTGGGAGATATGTTGGAGATTGGGGAAAAAGCATTAGAAGAACACCAGGCGATAGTAGATAAACTGAGTAATTTACATCTAGATAATGTTTTTCTAATAGGTAGTTATTTTTCAAAAACCAAAACTTCTTCTGCTGCAAAAAAATTTATTGATTGGAAAGATTTTGCAAATCACTTAGAAAAAAATCCGATAAAAACCGGAACTGTTTTGATTAAGGGATCCCGAAAAATGGCCCTAGAAAGAAGTTTAGATTATTTGTGATAAAAATTTTTCAAGAAAATTGAACCAGGTATAAAAATAAAAAAGTTGGTAATTTCTTACCAACTTTTATTTTCTGTGGGCGCGAAGGGATTCGAACCCCTGACCCCTTGGGTGTAAACCAAGTGCTCTGAACCAACTGAGCTACGCGCCCTTACTGCTGTAATGCGGATGCAAATATAAACCATTTTTACATTGTACAAAATAAAAATCGAAAAAAATTAAATTATTTCTGCTACGGTAAAAGTGCTGCCACCCACAAAGATTAAATCCTTCTTATCTGCATTAGCTCTCGCCTCATTTAAAGCTTCTGAAACTGTGTTAAATACGTCTCCTTTTAAGTTTGCTTTAGCCGCTTCTGCTTGTAATTCTTTTACCGGTTTACCACGCGGAATATTCGGGCAACAAAAATAATACAATCCTTTTTTTGGTAGCATCGGCAAAATAGTATCCAGATTTTTATCGTTTACCACGCCAAAAACAAGGTGCAGCTGTTCGAATTCTTCTTCTTGCAGTTGTCGTAAAACATATTGCAAACCTTCTGCATTATGCGCCGTATCCGCAATTATTTTGGGAGCCTTCTGTAAAATATGCCATCGACCTTTAAAGCCTGTAAGTTGCTTTACCTGTTTTAAAGCAGCAAGTGTTTTTATCTCTGCTAACTTCCACCCCAAATCTTTTAAAACCTTAACAGCGGCTACAGCTGTCTGTATGTTTTTTTGTTGGTAGTTGCCTTTTAAATCGCTGGTATAGGTTTTCTCGTTTTCTTTATCGGCAAAAATTATAGAAGCTTGCCTATTTTTGGCCGTTTCTTCAAAAACATCTTTCGTTTCTTTTTGCGTTTCTCCAATTATAACCGGGGTATTCTCTTTTATAATGCCCGCTTTCTCTACTGCAATTTTTTGCAAACTATCACCAAGCAATTGTATATGGTCTAAACCAATGTTTGTTATAATGCTTAAAATTGGTTGAATAATATTAGTAGAATCTAGACGTCCGCCCAAACCAACTTCTATTATAGCTATATCTACTTTTTGTTGTGCAAAATAGTCAAAGGCCATCCCAACACTCATTTCAAAAAAGGATAGTTTTTGCTTTTCTAAAAATAGCTTATTGTCTGCAATAAAATTTACTACAAAATCTTGCGAAACTTCCTTACCATTTACTTTTATGCGTTCTCTAAAATCTTTTAAGTGCGGCGAGGTATACAGCCCAACTTTATAATTATTCGCTTGTAAAATTGCAGCTAAAATATGACTTACAGATCCTTTGCCGTTAGTGCCGCCCACGTGAATACTTTTAAATTTTTCTTGCGGCTGGCCTAAATGTTTGCTAAGTGCTAAGGAATTGGTAAGGTCTTTTTTAAAAGCGGTTTTCCCCTGCTTTTGATACATGGGTAACTGCTGAAACATCCATTGTAGGGTTTCAGAATAGTTCATATACTATTATTCAGAAAGTTTAAACTCGTATTCTATATAGCCTGTTTGCTTTATTGGAGCATTGACATCACTGTTAAATTTGGTTGCCATGGCTGCCTTTTTTGCAGGTTTTAACAAGCAATTGGCCGTGTTGGTGGTCCCTTTAACGCCCGGCACTGCATTGATTACTTCGCCTTTTTGGTTTACTTCTATTTTTACAACCACTACACCAGACTCGTTACAATCTTGCACAAATTTTTCTTTATTTAAAGCTTTTCTTCCGCCAAGGCGATAGTTACCATCTCCGTCTAAACCTTTTCCTTGTCCGTAATAAGAAGAAGCCGTTGGATCTCCATCCGGATCGCCTTTATCGCCACCACTGGCATCGTTACCTTCTCCCTCTGTTTCTTGTCCGTTATTCTCTGGACCATTTAAAATGCTATTCATAGCATCTGTAGTAGCTTTATCTGGTTTTGGATCTGGCTTTGGCTCAGGTTTTTCTTCTACTTCTTTAGGGGGCGTTTCGGTTTTTACCGGTTCTTTTACTTCTTCTTCCGGTTTTTTCTCTTCAGAAACTTCTTTCTTCTCTTCTTTTTCTTCTATTACCGGCGCTTCTTCGGTATCTTGGTTAATTACTTCTTCTGTAACATTTGGCGTTGCCTCTTGCTGTTGCGGAGTTGGCGCAGGCGTGTTTTGCTGTGGCGCTGTTTTTACCGGCTGTGTAGGTTGCTGTTCTCCGGCACCGGTATCTGTGGTACCAAAATTAACAGCGATACCGTTTTCTGGTGGCGGATCTAAATAGGTTAATCCAAAAAAGAAAAGCAAAAAAAGCAATAGCAAGGTTATTATTGTCGTTATGACAAAAGATTTCTTTTCGTATTTGGTTTTTATAAAAGCCATAATCAGGGTTTTACTGCCAAGACAATTTTATATTTGTTGCGTTTGGCAATATCCATCACATTTACCGCATCTTGAATAGGCACGCTTTCTTCTGCACGTAAAATTATAGTAGGATCTTCTACGCCTTTAAGGCGTTTTTGTAATTCTAATTCTAAACGATCTCCCGCTATCTTTTCGGAATTGATAAAAACTTGCAAATCTTTATTAATGCTTACCGAAACATTATGCTTGTTGGTAGTTTTACCTTTGGCTTGGGGTAAAATTAAATCTAAAGCTTCTGGTGTAATTACCGGAGAGGTTAGCATAAAAAAGATCAATAACAGAAATACAATATCTGTCATGGAAGACATACTAAACTCCGGACTAACTTTATTTCTTCCTCTTAAATTCATATTAAGCAGGTTCGTTTAAAAGATCTAAAAAGTCTACTGCTGTTGCTTCCATTTGGTGCACCACTTTATCTGTTTTTACTACTAAATGGTTGTAACCAATATAGGCAATAATTCCCACAATTAGACCGGCAACTGTGGTTGTCATGGCAATATAAATACCTTCTGCCAAATTACCCATTTCAGCTTGACCGCTACTGGTTGCCAATTCGTGAAAAGCCAAGACCATACCAATTACGGTTCCTAAGAAACCAATCATTGGGGCGGCACCGGCAATTGTAGCTAGAATACTTACGTTTTTTTCTAACTTATAAACCTCTAACCTACCGGCATTTTCTATGGCGGTATTGATGTCTTCTAACGGACTACCAATTCTGGAAATTCCTTTTTCGGTAAGGCGTGCAACCGGCGAGTTTTCTTGTGCACATCTAATTTTTGCAGCTTCTATATTACCATTGGCAACATTATCTTTTATTTGCGCCATAAAATTAGGATCTGTTTTAGAGGCTCCTTTTACGGCAAACAAGCGTTCAAAATAAATATACATAGCTACTATTAGTAAGACAAACAAAATTGCAATTATTACCGTTCCGGCCACGCCGCCGCTAAAAATTAGCTCGATAAACGATAAGGTCTTTTCTTGTGTCGCCGGATCGGTCTCTTCTGTAATTTGTTGCGCCGCATCCTGCAATAAAATTGTTAGCATAAATAGTAGTGTTTAAGTTGAATAACGTGTTTTCCCGGCTTAAATTATCCGGTTTCTAAAATTTTACTTCCCTAAAGGCAAATTTATAGCAATTTTTTAGCTTTGAAATTTTAACTATATAAAAATTTCTCAATAAATATAAAGACTAGCCCTCCAGATAAAAACCCGATTAAGGCTAACCAACTTATTTTTTTTAAATACCAAATAAAATCTATTTTCTCTATACCCATTGCGGCTACGCCGGCTGCAGAGCCAATAATAAGCAAGCTACCACCGGTCCCGGCAGAATAAGCTATAAAATGCCAAATAGGACTATCTACTTCAAACGTATACATACCCATTGTTGCAGCCACCATTGGCACATTATCTATTAAAGAAGATAAAGCTCCCAACAGTATAACCACCACATCCATATTAGGAATTGTGTTAGATATACTTTCTGCCGCATAACGCAAAGTACCTACTTGCACGCCTTCTATATCACCAAAAACCATGCTTTGTAAAGCTGCTACAGCCAGTAAGATTCCTAAGAAAAATAAAATACTGGAAAATTCAATTTTAGAAAGCGCCCGGTGTGTAGAGTATAAGTATTTCTGTCTTTTCGGAAGGTTTTTAACCGGTTGAATATATTCTGAAACCAACCACACTACGCCTAAACTAAACATCATACCCAAATAAGGCGGTAAACCGGTAATGCCTTTAAAAATTGGCACAAAAACAATTGCAGACAATCCTACGTATAACATAGTTTTACTACTTAGCAAACGCTCCATATCTTCGTGTACGATTAATTCTTTTCGTATAGCTTTGCCTTTAAATGCTTTCATTCTGGAAGCAATAAAAAACGGTACAATAAAACATAATATAGAAGGCACGATAACATATTCAGACAATCCTAAAGCGGTCACTTTGCCTCCTATCCACAACATAGTGGTAGTAACATCTCCAATTGGAGACCAGGCTCCGCCGGCGTTGGCCGCAATTACAATAAGACCGGCATACCAAATGCGGTATTGCTTACGCGCCACTATTTTTCGTAATAGTGTCATTAAAATTATTGTAGCGGTTAGGTTGTCTATTATTGCTGAAAGAACAAAGGCTAGAATACCCATTATCCAAAGAAGTTTCCGTTTGCTTTTAGGCTGAATTACTTTTTTGATTATCCCGAAACCACGGTGTAAATCTATAATTTCTACAATGGTCATCGCACCAAGCAAAAAGAACAGAATTTCACCTATTTCGCTAAAGTGATGCATAAGGTTTCTTTTAAAACCGTAGGCATCTTGGGCAGATTCGCCTTCAATAAGGCTAAACACGTCTCCTTTATAATTAATAATATCAAACCAACCATAATTAAAGCCGATAGATAAAATGGCCCACATTAGGGTTCCCATGAGCAAGGCGGGAACGGCTTTGTCTAATTTTAACGGATGTTCCAATGTGATGGTTAAATAACCCAGCACAAAGATTACGATTACTAAACTTGTCATTTCAAAAAACTATAAAAGTTGTTTTAGGGCTATCTCGAAAGCCGTTTTACTTAGGTTAGAATTTTCAGGGTTTTTATCGTAAATACGCTGTATACCGTCCTTTATAGTAGCCGAAGTATCTTCAAAAATAGCAGAATCTGTTATAACTGCATCTTCTTGCATAAGGTAATTGAAAACGCGTGCCATACCACAATTGGAAATAAAGTCCGGTAGTAAAGCTACTCGTTCATCTGTATACTCCATTATAGAACCAAAAAATATTTCTTTATCTGCAAAAGGGACATTAGCTCCAGAAGAAATAACTTCTAAACCATTATTTACCATACTTTCTACCTGATTTTTAGTAACCAGTCTGGAAGCCGCACAGGGCGCAAAAATTTGAGCTCCCATTTTCCAGATTTCCTCATTAACTTTATGAAAAGAAAGCATCTTATCTGCATACAGCGCATTGCCTTTTCGATTTTCATAAAGCTCTTTTATTTCTTCTAGACCAAAACCATCCTCTTTTATTAGTCCACCGTTTTTATCTATAATTCCAACCACGCGAACGCCCATTTGTGCCAAATAAAAAGCGGCCGCGCCGCCTACATTGCCAAAACCTTGTACAATAGCTTTTTTACCTATTATATCTTTGTTGTAAATAGTATAATAATGCTTTACCGCTTCGGCAACTCCAAAACCGGTAACCATATCGCCAATTGTATATTGCTTTTGTGTATTAGGAAGAAACTTTGTTTCTTCTATTATTTTGGAAACCCCTTTGCGGAGTTGCCCTATTCTAATTTCTTTTTCTTGCTCACTGGTTTGAAAGTGTCCTTGAAATACCCCCTCTTGCGGATGACTCACGCCATAACCTTGCGTAATGGGAATAACATCTGTACGTTGGTCTACATTCATGTCGCCACCGGTACCATAATATGTTTTCAAAAGCGGAGAAACAGCTTTAAACCATCTTTTTAAAACACCTTCTTTTCGCGGGTCTGTCGGATCGAAATTTATACCCGATTTAGCACCACCAATTGCCGGCCCCGAGACGGTAAATTTTATCTCCATTGTTTTTGCTAACGATAAAACCTCATTTTTATCGAGACCTTTACGCATTCTGGTGCCGCCACCAGCTGCTCCGCCCCGTAAAGAATTGATTACCGTCCAGCCCTCTGCCTCGGTTTCTGGGTCTTTCCAATTAAAAACAATTTCCGGTTGCTTTTTTTCGTATTTTCTAAGTAATTCTTTCATTATAAGTTTGCTGATTTTTGGGTTGCACAAAGATAAACAAAGCCTAAACTTCTTAACACTTTATTAAGAAGATTTTCGATAAGAATAAACTTTTCCTGCAACGTGGTCTTTAGAAGCTCCGGTAACGCTCTGAAACACGTTGATTTCGTCTCGTAACTTTAAAACGCCCAACAAACCAAAAATTATTGCTTCTTTAAAATCGATTATTTGTGAAGCAGGTAAAACTAAACGGGTTTTGGTTTTTGCAGCAATACTTTTTATTAAATGTTTATTGAAGGCTCCGCCGCCTGTGACCAAGCAAGTAGTTTTTTGAGAAGTAGATAAATTGGTCGCTATTTGAGTAGAAATATGCGCATTATAAGTAGCCATTTTATTAGCAGTTGTAGCGTTTGAAGCTTTCAGTAAAGGTAAAATAGTAGCTTCTACCCATTCTATACCTAAAGATTTTGGAGGTTTTTGTTGATAAAAAGCAACGGCATCTAATTTTTTAAGTAATTCTTGGTTTATTTTACCCGAAGCAGCCAGCTTTCCATCACAATCAAATTTTTCTCCTAATTGCTTGGCCAGAAAATTAAGAACGGTGTTTACGGCGGTAATATCATAAGCTATACGCTTTCTGTTTTTTACGGTAGAGAGATTTGCAAAGCCGCCAAGGTTTAAACAAAAATCATATTCCGTAAAGAGTAAAGCATCTCCAATGGGTACTAAAGGCGCTCCTTGTCCGCCCAATGCTACATCTTGCGTTCTAAAATCGCACACGACAGGCTCTTGTATTAATTGCGCTAATTTTGGCAAATTACCTATTTGTTTGGTAAGCTTTTTTTGTGGTTGGTGCAAAACAGTGTGCCCGTGACTGCAAACAGCATCTAAATTTTCAATTTTATTTTCTTTTAAAAACGTACTAATTATATCGGTTAGATAAAGCGTATAATCCTTATCTAATTCTTCTATTTGAAAACCAGATAAAGAAACTGCATTTTGTAGTCGCTTTTGCCAAGTTTCGGTATAGGCAAGGGTTTGCGCTGCAAGTAGTTGTATTTTCCATTGGTTGTTTTGCAACTCAAATTTTACCCAAGCAAGGTCTATTCCGTCAAGGGAAGTACCGGACATAACCCCTACTACGGTATAACTTTGTTTTTTCATAATCTGTGAAATTAAGTAATATTTATTGAAAATTTGACAGTTAAAAGCTATATTTGTAGCGTTTCATTAAATATATCATAAACAAAAATAGATTAGATGGATTTTAAGCTTACGGAAGAGCACATAATGATTAGGGATGCAGCCCGCGATTTTGCTAAAAACGAGCTGTTACCAGGTGTTATAGAGAGAGATGAGAAGCAAAGCTTCCCTACAGAACAAGTAAAGAAAATGGGGGAACTTGGCTTTTTAGGAATGATGGTTTCACCGGATTACGGCGGTGGCGGTATGGATACGATCTCGTATGTATTGGCAATGGAAGAACTCTCCAAAATAGACGCTTCTTCCTCGGTTATCGTTTCGGTAAACAATTCTTTAGTTTGTTGGGGACTGGAGACTTACGGAACAAAAGAACAAAAAGACAAATACTTAGAAAAATTAGCCACCGGAGAGTCGATTGGAGCTTTTTGCTTGAGCGAACCGGAAGCTGGTAGTGATGCGACATCGCAAAAAACTACCGCAATAGATAAAGGAGACCATTACGTTTTAAATGGTACTAAAAACTGGATTACCAACGGAAACAGTGCTGATTATTATTTGGTAATTGCCCAAACAGACCGTGAGAAAAAACATAAAGGCATTAATGCTTTTATCGTAGAAAAAGGTTGGGATGGGTTTGAAGTAGGCCCAAAAGAACAGAAATTAGGAATTAGAGGAAGCGATACACATACGCTTAATTTTAATGATGTAAAAGTTCCTAAAGAAAATAGAATTGGAGACGATGGGTTCGGATTTAAATTTGCAATGAAAACCCTTTCTGGAGGACGAATAGGAATTGCTGCTCAAGCTCTGGGTATTGCCAGTGGAGCTTATGAATTGGCTAGAGAATATTCTAAAATAAGAAAAGCTTTTGGTACCGAGATTTGCAACCACCAAGCTATCGCCTTCAAATTAGCAGATATGTATACCGAAATTCACGCCGCCAGACATTTGGTGATGCAAGCTGCGTGGGATAAAGACCAAGGTAATAATTATGATATGAGCGGGGCAATGGCAAAATTACATGCATCACGTACCGCTATGAACGCTAGTGTAGAAGCTGTACAAATTCACGGCGGTAACGGTTATGTAAAAGAATACCACGTAGAACGCCTAATGCGCGATGCAAAAATTACCCAGATATACGAAGGCACTTCTGAAATACAGAAGATTGTTATTTCGCGTGGCTTACTAAAAGATTAATTTACTTTTACATTTTAAAGAAGATAAATTGCCGTTTTAGGAAATATATCCTATTACCGTTTTATCTCTTTTAGAAGATAAAAGCTTTAATAAGTTGGAGTTACTTTTATAGTACTCCAACTTTTTTTACATAGAGACGTTAAATAAACAATGACCCTACACAACTTATTATTTTTTATTAATATTATTAACTAAAAATCCGCAAAACCTACCTCTAACACGTGAAAATCATAAATTTTAACATAAATTGCTCGTAATTACATAAATTCAACCACCTTTAAACGATATTGAGTGCATTTCATCGATTTTTTTCTACACTTTAACTAAAATAGTAGAACTCGACCTATTGAGCAAACTATTGACTTTAAATTTGTTAGACTGTACGGTATAGAAGTACATTAAATTGCGTAAATATGAAAAAATACTATGTATTAATTCTTTTATCGATTTTCACTTGTATTGGGCTTAAAGCTCAGGTAACCGGAATTTACACAGATTATCAAGGCTACTGGTCTTCCTTTCAAGGCAACATCAATTCAGTAAAACCGATAAATTCACATCATTTATTAGGTTTTGAATACAACGGAAATACATATTCCACGGGCGTTAACGATGCTATTTTAACCAATCAAGGCGTTAGTTTTATTGCTGAAAATTACCGGGCTTTACCTCTGGCAGAATTGGCAAACATCAATTCTTCCAGCGCCTACATAGGTTTAGGTCAGATTTATGATGGTATAGACAACGGTGTGGATAATGGTAATCAAAATCCGTTTCCTGCAATTACAGATGGTTCAGAAGCTGCATATTTTCTTACAGACGGCCCAAGAGGTTTAGATCTGGGTACCGGAATAGCCAATATAGATCCAGGTACGACTTCTACTTTTCAATTAAGTTCTAACGGCATTACGCAAAGTAAAATTGGAGACGGAACGCCAGATATCGTAATTTCTAATATTGCTACTCCTTCCGGTAATAATATAGATAAAATTAAATTCGTAGACGGCTCTGGAAATACGGTCGGTAACGAAATAACCATTCAGATGAATACTTCTGCAAATCCGCCGCTTGCGTCTTGGACTGCAGACTATTATAATTTTAACAGTACCCAAACTAATTCCGGGCTTCATAACACGAGTAGAAATATTAGGTTTTTTGCAGCAGAATTATCTACAATGGGCATTACCAATACAAACTATCAAAACGCGGCAGCTATAGTATATACCTCAGGCGGGACATCTGATCCAGCTTTTTTAGCCTATAATGAAGAAGCAATTAGCGTAGCCAGTAAATTAGAAATTCTAAGTTCTGCTAGCAATGCCGACTGTAATGGCGTTTTAAATTCGAATATTTCTTTAGAACTGCAAGATTTTAATGGTTTTGCAATTCAGCAAAGCGGTTATAGTGTTAGCGCATCTATTTATACAGGTGCCGGAGTTTTACTTGGCACAACTACAAAACAAACCGACTCCAATGGACAAGTTGTTTTTGATGATTTAAGTTTTGAAGTTGGCGGTGACCATAAAATAATTTTTGAAAGTACTAGCTTAGAACCAGCAATTACGACAACAATTACTGGTCCCAATTGTACTTCTGCAGTCTGGACAGGTAATATTGATACCGATTGGGACAAGCCTGGAAATTGGTCTAATAACGAAGTACCCAATGCGAACTTTGATGTTATCATTCCTACCGGCGCAACCAATTACCCTCAGTTAAATTCTAACACCGGAGCTAAAAATTTTACTTTACAAATTGGCAGCAGCTTAGATTTAAATGGTTTTTTATTTAACATTAGCGGCGACATAAGTTTCAACCCCAATGGCGGCGCGCAAATTTTTGGAGATGCTCCCGGTTCTACTTTATATTTTACCGGCATTGCCACGCAAACTATTCAGAATAATCTAATTGCTAACGGCGAATTAGCTAATTTAACGCTGGAAAACTCTTTTGGATTAGATGTTTTACAAGCTTTAAAAATAAGCGAAGTACTTCAAGTAAAAGAAGGTACATTGTCTACCAATGATCAAATTACGTTAACCTGTGATTTTGCTACCCTAACAATGGGACAAGTAGCGCCAGTTACCGGTGTTGTTTCAGGTAAAATTACAACCGAGCAATGTTTTCCCGCTAGACGGGCATTCAGAATGGTAAGTTCTCCGGTAACAACTACTACCAGCATCAATGCAAACTGGCAAGAAGGCTCTAATAATACCGGCACAACAGATAGTGATTTCCAAAACCCAAATAATGGCTACGGCACGCATATAACGGGCTCTACTACCGGCAATAACGGTTTGGACGCCACACCAAGCGGAAATCCTTCTTTATTTCAATTTGATAACCCTACACAAAATTGGACAGCGATTACCAATACGCTTGCTAATACATTAACTGCAGGGGAACCGTATTTGTTAATGGTAAGAGGAAGCCGGGCTATAAATGTGACTTCTAACGCTGCTGCACCAACCAATACAAAAATAAGAGCAAAAGGAACAATTGTGCAAGGTGATAAAGCCTTTACTTCCAATTTTAGCGTTACACAAGGAGATTTTAATGCATTTGGAAATCCGTATGCTGCAGCAGTAGATATGCGCAAGGTATTAAACGACCCAAACACCAAAAACGCGGGAAGACACTTTTATATTTACGATCCTACTTTAGGTGGAAATCCAACCGTAGGTGAACCTGGTGGCCGTGGTGCTTATGTGATAATAGATGTAGACGATTTATCTACCGAAATACTACCAAATGGCACTGGTGGAACATCAGAAGCAAATCGGTTTTTACAACCTATGCAAGCTGCATTTTTTGTAACGGCCAATCAGAATATACAACCGGCAATACAATTTAAAGAAAGTTATAAAAACGTCAATCAAGCTGGAACTTCAGTGTTTCGTTCAGAAACTACTAATACAACTTCCATAGCTAAAAATATTCAATTATACCTCTTTACGGAAGAAGCTTTCGATAACGGATATTCTTATTCTGATCGTTTAAAGATTAATTTTTCTTCTAATTTTGATAATGCCATTACGTATAAAGACGCGCCAAAATTATCTAATTTAGATGAAAATCTTTCTCGCGCAGAAAATGGCATTTTACTAGGAATGGAAAAACGTTTCCTCCCAACAGAAGGTGAAGTTTTGGCTTTAGACATTAACCAATATCGCAACGAAAACTATGTACTACATATTAACGTTTCCAATCTAGATATACCGGTATATTTGGAAGACAATTATTTAGAAAGCACTACTTTATTAAATGCCGGTGGTAACAGCATTAGTTTTCAAGTAGACGGTAATGCATTAAGCACAGCTACAGACCGTTTTAGCTTGCGTTTTACAAACAACGATTTGGCAACTGATAATCTTGAAAAGACTATACGCTCTTATTATCCTAATCCAATCAAAAATAACCAGCTTTTTATTGAATTGGGAAGACAAGCAGATACTAATTATTCCGTAAAAATATACAATGTACTAGGCCAAACGGTGCTAGCCAAGACGCTTGAATCTCAAAATGGGAAATTGCAGGTTAACGGCTTAGACTTCCCTAGCGGTATCTATTATTTAGTATTGCACAATGCTACTACCAAAACCCAAGAAACTATAAAAATTATAAAACCTTAAATATATTTAACGTGAAAAGATCTTTTAAAAATACAATCTCGACAGCCTTAGTGGTTTTTGGCCTTTTGTTTATCTCTAATGCTTACGCGCAACCTGGCTTCCCCGGAGGAAATGACGATGTAGATGACGAAAATCCTGCAGCTCCCATTGACAGTTTATTGCTGGCCGGTTTAGTTGCCGGAACAGCCTTAGGTTATAAAAAATTAAAGAAATAAGAATTCTAGGTATTTATATAATTCCAAAAGCATCTATCTGCATGAAAAAAACTACTTTTCTACCAATTCTATTACTTATTTTTACTTCTTTTAGCGCGCACCTTAGCGCACAAGAAGGTCCTGGCGGGGTTGGCACTAGTGCTAATAACCCTTTTTGGTTTGCTGCAGACCAATTAGCATCTGCTAGCAATAATACTGCTATAAATTCTTGGACAAATATTGGCGGTAGCATCTTAAATGCTACTCAAAACACTGCTGGTAAAAGACCCGTTTTCTTAGATAGTCAAGTAAACGCTTTGCCTGCAATAGCTTTCGGTGGAAACGATTATTTAGAAATTGGGGATTCCGGACTTTTAAACGATGGCGGGCCATTTTCAAAACGAACTTTTGCTCTAGCTATAACAACCGGGGGAGATATAAATACTAGACAGGTTGTTTACGAAGAGGGAGGAAGTATACGTGGTCTAAATATCTATATAGATAACGGCATGCTATATTTTGGCGGTTATAACTTACAAAATAGTGATGGTAGTGATAGCCCGTGGGGATATGTTTCTGCTTCTACAAGTATAACAACAAACACCAATTATATTCTCGTTTTTAGATTTGACGGAAACGCTGCAAAAACAGGTACATTATCTGCGTTTGTAAACGGAGTTGCTATAGGAAGTGCAAATAACATTGGGCAATTATATAATCATAATAATGCGGTGATTGGGGCACAGGTTGCTGATAGTTATTATCACGATGGTAATAATAGTGGCAGTGAAAAGTTTCATTTTACCGGCTTAATTTCCGAGATGGCAGTTTATGCCAAGGCTTTAAATGTTTCTGAGCGAATTACTTTAGAAAACTATTTATCTTCCAAATATGCCGTAGCAATATCCGCGGGAAGCGATCGTAATTCTTATGATACAGCTACGGAAGGTGATTTTGATTTTCATTCTGTAGGAATAGGTCGTAATGATAATTTAGATTCTTATTTAACTTCTTCTATAGGAACCGGCATTGTCGCAATACAGAACAACACCCTAAACGATGGCAATTTCTTAATTATAGCTAGTAATCAACTTTCTAATACAAACCTATCTCCTGCTCCTGTAGGATGCAGTAGTAACGCAACCAATTTGTACCGTACAGAATCTACTTGGCGGGTTTCTAAAAACGGTTCTTTTAACAATACAACCTTTAGACTCGATATAGACAGTTTTAATTACAGCAACACACCCTTTGATGATGTTCAACTAGAAGTATCTTCTACTAGTAATTTTACAACCGGTTCTACAACTCTTTTTAACGTTAGTAGCGTAAACGGAAGTACAATAACTTTTGATAACGTAAACGTTGCAGATGGCAACTATATTAAGTTTTTACTGCCATCGGCTACACCAATTAGCAGAGAACTACCCGCAGGACTTAGCACACTATCTAATACAAAATTTTGGTGGCGAGCAGAGAATTCAAATCTTGCTAACAACAGCAATGTAGCCAACTGGGAAAATGAAGGTGACGACCCAAATAATGCAAACCAAACTTCGACTTCAAGACAACCTTTATTTTTAGAAAACCAATTCAACACCTATCCTGCTATACAGTTTGATGGAATAGACGATAATTTAGAGATTCCAAATAATATAAACCTAAACGTTGGTGGGCCTTTTTCCCAACGCAGCTTTAGCGTAGCTTTCGAAACTTCTTTAGATGTAGCAACTACACAAGTTTTATACGAAGAGGGAGGAAACCAAAGGAATTTACACGTATTTATAGAAAACAATAATTTATACGTTGGTGGCTATAATATACCAAATTCAGATGGAGCCGGAGACAATTGGAACAATAAGCAAATTTCTGCCCCTATTGTACCCAATGAACGTTATGTACTAACCTTTACGTACAACGGAACTTCCGCAACAGATGGCGATTTTACGATGTATCTAAACGGCGATACCATTGGTAGCGTTTCTGGTGTGGGATTGTTATATGCACATTCTGGTAACATAAATATTGGCGGCAACCCAGACAGTATAATTCTAAATGGAAGCAGCGCCAGCAATAATTATTTTGACGGAAAAATGGCAGAGTTTATCATTCATGATTACGCTTTAAATTCTGAAGAAATATTATTGCTCCAAAACTACTTAGCATCTAAGTACGATATTAATTTAACTACCGCATACATTAATATATTTAATACTACTGCAGCAGGAAATTTTGACCACGATTTAGTAGCTGTAATTGCCGGTTTAGAATTAACCAACAAAACAGATTCGCAATTTGGTACTGGTATTGTAAGATTATCAAATCCAAGTAATTTTAGCACAGGAAAATACCTTTTTATCGTCTCTAATACCAAAGAATATAGTAAGTTAAATTTAAATGATCTAAACTGTAATGCAACAGCGGAAGATAATCTAAAACTAAATGCTATTTGGCGTGTAGGCAAGATAGGAAATCTTGGCTCGCTTGATTTGGAGCTCGCGCTATCTTCTCTTAACATTCCAAACAATGCATATACAGACATAGAATTATTGATTGATGATAATGAAAATTTCACCTCGCCAACCGTAATTTCTTCAGTTACCAATGCTTGTGAAACTGTTAGTTTTAGTAACGTTAATTTTAGCAACGGAGACTATTTTACCTTTAGAATAAATAATTTACAACCCATAACCTGGGATGGTAGTCAGTTTTTATATGGTACCGGTTCAAATGGTGCTCCGGGAATAGAAGATGCACAACGAAAACTAGTAATTAACAACGGTTTGCCTGCTTTGTTAGAAAATGATGCTTCCGTAAAGTGTGTTACTATTGTAAACAGTGCTGAATTGACTCTAGATGCTAACGTAAACTTAAATTTAAGTGACGATTTAAATAATCAAGGAATATTTAATGCAAGCGATGGTATTTTAAGCCTATCTGGTGATAGCGCACAGCAACTTACAGGAAATACAATGAATGTTGGCAACTTTATTATTTCCAATCCTGCGGGCGCAAATATAAATCTGGCTACCCAAGAAACTTTTTATGTCCAAAAGTTGGTAGAGGTAAACCAAGGCGGTGTTTTGAACACGAACGACAACCTTACTTTACAATGCGATTTTACAGGACCTGTGCAGGAAATGGCTCAAATAGCCAATTTATCTAACGGAACCATCAACGGAAAAGTAACTACAGAGCAATGCTTCCCTGCCAGAAGAGCTTTTAGATTGCTCGCGTCCCCGGTTACAACTAGTACCAGTATAAACACAAATTGGCAGGAAGGTGTGCACAACACTGGGGTACAACCTACAGATAATCTTAATCCAAACAATGGTTACGGCACCCACATTACCGGTTCAATAAATGGAAACAACGGTTTTGATGCTACTCCAAGCGGCAACCCTTCTTTATTCCGTTTTGATAATAGCACCCAACAATGGGATGCAGTTAACAACACGCTAACTAACAGCTTGCAAGCTGCCGAGCCCTATTTACTTATGGTACGCGGTAGCAGAGCTATAGACGTAACTTCTAACGCTGCTACCCCAACCAATACAAAAATTAGAGCTACCGGTACTATTCTTAGTGGCGACCAGACTTTTAATACAGGCTTTAGCAATGTAGAAGGAGATTTTAATGCTTTTGGCAATCCATATCCGGCTGCTGTAGATATGCTTGAAGTTCTAAACGACCCGGCAACTACTAATGCAGGAAGGTATTTTTATATTTTTGATCCTACTTTAGGCGGAACGCCAACACCAGGTCAACCTGGAGGACGTGGCGCTTATGTAGCAATAGATGTAGACAATTTATCTACGGAAATACTACCTAATGGTACGCAGGGAACAACAGAAGCAAACCGTTTTTTACAACCTATGCAAGCCGCATTTTTTGTTACCGGTAACCAAAATGTTCAACCCGTAATAAAGTTTCAAGAAGACTATAAGAATACAGACGAAGCAGGAAGTGATGTATTCCGATCTAATTCTGCTATTACCGATGTTACTAATAAAAATATTCGACTTTATCTCTTTACAGAAGAAGCCTTTACCAATGGCGCTTCTTATTCAGACAGATTGAAAGTAAACTTTTCTGAAAATTACACCAATGCTGTAGATTTTCAAGATGCACCTAAATTATTTAACCAAGATGAAAATTTATCCCGTAACGAAACCGGTAATTTACTTAGTATAGAAAAACGTCAACTTCCGGAAGTTGGAGAAATATTGCCTTTACAGATTAGTCAATACCGAACCAATTCGTATATAATTCAAATCAATATTTCTAACATAGAAAAAGAAGTTTATTTGGAAGACAATTATCTTGGCACCTCTACTTTATTAGAGAATGCAGAAAACACACTTAGCTTTACAGTAGATCCAAGTTCTTCTTCCAGTGGTGCTTTAGACAGATTTAGTCTACGTTTTGGAGACGACAATTTAAATACAGATACTATAGAGCAACGGGTGCTTAGCTATTATCCAAACCCTATTCAAGATAACCAATTATTTATTGAAGTAGGAACGCAAAGCAACACCTCTTATCAAATAACTATTTATAATGTTTTAGGACAGCAAGTTTTAATACAGCAACCTGCTAATCAAAACGGCAAGTTGCACGTTAGAAACTTAGACTTTCCAAGCGGTTTATATTATTTGATACTGAAAAACAAAGAAGAAGGCATACAAGAAACATTAAAAATTATCAAACCTTAATCATTTTTAACGTGAAAAAATCTTTTAAAAATATAATCTCGACAGGCTTAGTGGTTTTTGGTCTTTTGTTTATTTCAAATGCCTATGCACAAATTGGTTTTCCAGACGATGTAGACGATGAAAATCCAACGGTACCTATTGATGGTTTATTGGTTGCCGGTTTAGTTGCAGGAACAGCTTTAGGATATAAGAAGCTACGCCGATAAAATAAGGCATAGTTGTGTTTTTTTTATAAAAATCATCTATGCCAACAGTTAATATTATTACAAGTTATCCTATAAAAGGGATAAACCATAAAATAAATATCGATTATGATTTTAAAAAGAACATTCTATTTAGTAATACTTAGTATTTTCTCCATCTCTTTTAGTTACGCACAAGCTTGCATTCCAACAGGTTCATCGCATCCTACAGAAGGCGAGTTTATTGATGGACAATGGACCGCTTATGTCTACAACCTAAACACTTACAATGCCAACAATTTTGATTATAGCACCTACCGCGGGTACTATATAGATGCGGGCTACGGTTCTGGAAACAATAATTTTGATTCTCGTGACTACTGGGGCACAACTAATAGTCCAAGCGCAAGCAGTAATGCCGCCTATCAAGGTTGCGCTGTAACCGATGATTTTCACATGGTTTCTTACCGTCGTAAAGGTTTTGCAAGTGGTTCGTATACATTTAATATACGAGGAAGAAACGGAGCAGACGGTCACGACGATTCCGCTAGATTACTAGTAAATGGTACCGTAGTTTGGAGCCATACCAGCTGCTGTGATGTACATAATAATGCGTGGACCGGCCAATTGCAACCAACCGATGAAGTAGAAATGGTTTGGATGGAAAGACAGGGAGCGTCTTACGGCGCTATACACATGACACAAACGGCTCCGGATCCTGAAGTATTTGGAAGCGATCTTTGGCACGTAGCTGTTTTTTCCGACAGAAATTTTAACCAGTATGCTGGTTATTATACAGAAAACACTTTAGATTTTAATACCAATATAACTTGGGGCTCTACCAACGCCCCTTCCGATGCCCCCGGTTACAATGGAAACGCCGTAACTTCAGAAAATCACGCCTTTATTTACAGAAGAGAAGGTTTTCCTTGCGGATACTATCAAATAGACATTCCGCGCTACGATGATGATGTAGCTTTAACCATAGATGGCGTTGTAGAATATTCTGACAACACTTGGGATGGCGGAGCCCCTACTCCAGATGTTTGGCGCGGGTACTTAGGACCAAATTCTACTATAGAATTCTCTATTCAAGAAGATGGCGGTAATTCTATAGGTGCCTTAGCGTTTACTAATTTATATGGCAGTTCTAATGACTATATTTGGACTGGGGAAGTAAGCTCTAACACCTCTAATGCTGCTAATTGGTGTCCTGATGTTCCACCGGGAAATGGTTCTGCAAATATTTTAATAGTGTCAGATGCACCTAATTTTCCGGTTTTATCAACTAATTTTTCTATTCGTGATTTGGTGGTTCAACCAAATGCTTATGTAGACTTATCCAATAACTACCAACTTACTATAACTGGCGATTTTATTAATGAAGGTAATTTTCCGGACCCAATCAATAAATTAGACTTTGCTTCTAGCAGTCAAGCGCAGAATATAACTGGTAACGGTTTTGAGATTAGAGACCTAATTCTCTCCAATTCGAACGGACTTACCATAGATGCAGCACTTAACGAAACTATTAATGTTACCAACGTACTGAATGTTACTAACGGCACGCTAAATACTGCAGGAAAAATTTATATGCGTTGCAATTTTGGAAGTCCTGCAAAAACTGCGCAAATAGCCCCAATTGGCGGCACGATAAACGGAGATGTTACTACAGAACAATGTTTCCCTGCCCAAAGAGCATTTAGATTGGTAAATTCTTCTGTAAACACTTCTACCAGCATTCATGATGCTTGGCAAGAAGGAGCAAACGCTTGGAACGATAATCCAAATCCGGGTTACGGAACACATATCACGGGCACAACTGCAGACCAAACAAACGGATTGGATCTGACTCCTTCCGGAAACCCTTCTATGTTTAGGTTTGATAACCTAAACCAAGAGTGGATAACCATTACCGATACCGAAAATAACCAACTTGCTGTAACAACACCGTATTTATTAATGATTCGTGGCGATAGAAGTACCGATATTACCAGCAACGCTGCTGCGCCTTCTAACACAAAATTGCGCGCAAAAGGAAGCATTTTGCAAGGCAACCAGACCTATACCAACTTTAACGCTATAGCAAATGCTTATAACTTGTTTAGTAATCCGTATCACGCAGCGGTAGATATGACCCAGGTAATGGCCAACAGCACCAATGTAAATACAAATCATTACACAATTTGGGATCCAACTATCAGTGATCGTGGCGCTTATGTAACCATAGATTTAAGCGATGCGTCTACAAATCCCGTTGGTAGTGATGCAAATCAGTTTTTACAACCAATGCAATCGGCCTTTTTCCAAACTACGGCAGCTGGAGGCGCTCCCGTTTTAAACTTTACGGAAAATTATAAAAACACAGCTGCAGTCCCTACAACAACTATGCGTAGTCAAATGCATTCGTTTATCAACCTTAAACTATATAACCAAACAGCTTTTGATGCTAACGAAAGTCCGGCAGATGGTTTACGCATTAATTTTAGCGAAAATTTTGACAATAATAAAACAATGCGAGATGCAGAAAAGATTTTCAATTTAGACGAAAATCTTGGTCGCAGCCTTAACGGAAAAACCTTAGCTTTAGAATACAGAAGCTTACCGCAAAGCGAAGAAGTATTGCAATTGACCTTAGAACAATACCGCGAACAAGCATATACTTTTGTAATAGAAGTAAACGGAAACTTAGGCTACCAAGCTTATTTAAAAGACAACTATTTAGAAGAAAGCACAGTTTTAGACAACGGTATAAACCATATAGCATTTAACGTAGACAATGAGCAAAGCGCCAGCATTGCGCCAGATCGTTTTGCTATTGTTTTTGGTGAAGAAAATTTAGCAACAGATAGTTTTGAAAGCACTAATCTAACTATCTATCCCAATCCCTTAACGGACGCGGAGAGCCTAAATGTTCAATTGCCACAAAATTGGACTGGCGAAACAAACTTTGTTATATACAATATGCTTGGACAAAAGGTTTTTGAAAACTCATTTACCGAAGTTAACTCAGCCTTAAACTTGTCGCATTTACAAAGTGGCGTTTACAACCTCAGCATCACTAACAAATCTGTTGGTAAAACTTTACAGAAAAAGTTTATAAAGAATTAAAAATTAAGTTATTTAGTTTTTAAAAAGCAGGTTCAAACAACCTGCTTTTTTTATGCGGTTTTTTGTAAGTGTAAAGCTGCAAGAAAGCTTTAAACCACCTATCTTTTCGATGGAGGTATGACTGAGAAATCTTTCCGCTGTCATTTCAATGGAGGTACGACTGAGAAATCTCTCTCGCTTACTGCTTATTAACACTCGGAGAAGAGATCTCTCCTAAGGTCGAGATGACACTCCCAAAACAAAACATTCTACTGTGTCTTTTCGATACAGAAGCAGCTGAGAAATATTTCTCGCTTACTGCTTATTGCCTACAGCCTACAGCGCCTGAAAAAAGATCTCTCCTACCGTCGAGATGACAATCCCAAAACAAAACGTCCTGTAAGCTTCCCTTAATTAGAACTGTTCATTTTTCTAAAACTTCGATAAAGTTATTATTTTTTATTCTTCTGGGGCTAGCCCCAGAAGAATATTTTTTTGCATATGCTACCGGGGACATTTTTTCTAGTGCGTCGTGAGGTCTATGATTATTATAATCGTACATCCATATTTGTGTTTGTTCTCTTACTTGATCGATATCTTCAAAGACGTATTTATTGAGCACCCCTCTTCTATAAGAACCATTAAAACGCTCTATAAACGCATTTTGTGTTGGCTTGCCCGGTTGGATATATTGGAACTCTATTTCATGCATTTTGCTCCATTCTGCCGTAAGCTGTGCAATAAACTCGGGACCATTGTCCATCCTTATTTTCTTGGGTTTTTTCCTGCGGTTTATCAGATGGTTTAGCACCCAGACCACACGGTTGCTGGGAAGGGAAAAATCTACTTCAATATGTAAGGCTTCCCTGTTAAAGTCATCAATAATGTTGAAGGATCTGAATCGCCTCTTGTTCTCCAGGACATCGGTC
>NZ_VIAR01000013.1 GCF_006546625.1 Haloflavibacter putidus | reverse complement strand
AAACTGGTCGTAGTAAAGCAATCGGCATTGTCTGTGTTTTCTATTCGTACATAAATACTTGTGCAGTCTTGGGCTATGGCAGGCTCGTAAGCGCTTGGGTCCGGGATGGCCGTGGCAGGGTCGCCGGCATCGGCTTCGGCTTGGCTCTCGTAGTACGAAAAGCTAAAGTCTGCCGGGTCTTGACTGCCCAATATTGTGGTTTCGTTTTGGGTGAGCTCTACCGTCTCTCCCCCACCTTGGTAACAGAAGTTGATGGGTTCTGCTTCGTTAGTTTCGGCTACTTCTAATGCAGTTATTTCAAAACTATTGTCGCTGGCATTACAGTTTCCTTCGTCTGTGTCGGAAACCCGTACATATATTGTCTGCCCGCCTGCTGTGGTGTTTTCAAAAGCATCTGGGGTGGTAATTGCATCGGTGCCGGCATCTGCATCGCCTTGGCTTTCAAAATATTCTACCTGGAAGTCAGCAGGGTCTAACCCATCTAACGCCAAAGCTTCATTGGCCGTTAAATCAAATATGGCAAAACCATCGTTATCATTGTCACATTCTTCGAGGTCGTCTAGGTTGGACCCAACGTTGATACTGCCTTCACAAACCTCAAAAGGTTCTACTTCATAACAGCCGCTAAGCGTTTCGTTAGTATAGCCTTCTACTCTTATATATACTGTTTCGCATTCTTCCGCGGAAGCTAATTCATATTCTTCCGGGTTTTCTATAGGGTTTACGCCTGCATCTGCTGCAGCTTGACTTGTGTAATAAGTAATTAAAAAGTTGTTCGGATCTTGATTTGCAGCTAATACATTATCATTATTAATTGTTAAATCGAAGGTTGTTATTGTAGAAACATTTCCGCACGTAAATAAATCTTCTGGCAAGACTTCTTCCGGCATTGGAGTAGGTTGAAATTCTACCACTACTTGATCTGTACTCTGACAAGCACCAAGGTACTCAAATTCTGCCGTGTAAGTTCCTTCTTCGGTAACTACTAAAGTTGGACCTGTTTCTCCCGGTATTACCGTCCCGTCTAGGTACCAAGTAATTACCACGCCTGGGATAACCGATAGGCCTATATCTAAAATAACTTCGTTACCTTGGCAAGTAGCTTCACCGTTCTCTACAGTAAGATCCCCCCCAAGGTTTACCTCACCAACATCAAAACTACCTGCTTCTAAAAAAACGGCAGAGTTGTAAGCTGTATCGTTTCTATCGGCTACAGCCAATTTAATATGATAAGTTTCGCCGGGCGTTACTGCAGATTGCGCCGTCATAAGTACCGTATTCCCTTTTTGATCTATGGGCGCAAAAGCTTCATTTTCTCCCCCGGCGCCATAGTATTTATCAAAATACAGAGGGTTTTCTGAACTACAGCTTCCATTATAGGCATCATCTCTTACTGTTCGTACCGACACCGGAGTATTTGTCCCCGGCACAAGAGCTATATTTTCTGTATTGCCGTTCTCATCGGTTAAAAAGAAAGCAAATATATCACTAAAACTGCATTGATACGTACCATACTCATCGGAAGAGAAAAGAAAATTAAAACTAATCTCGTCTGCAAAGGTCACAAAATCAAATTCTATAATTGAAGCATTTTCTGAATGTGAAGAATTATTGTTTTCTATGTCTTGTATTAGAGCTGTCAAATCCGGATCTCCGGGCCAGCCAGTGCCGCCAGAGCTCTGTATGCCGGTTTCCGGTCCGGGAACATCGTTCTCTGCGTGGCCGCTATATAGTACTATACCGCTTTCTATAGGAAAAGCAGAACCGTTACTATCAAAATAACCAATACCATTTACATCGCCAAAATCTGTTCCTGTACTGGAAGTAATATTAGAGATTTGCGCACAGGGGTTGTTAATTAGTACGTCTTCTACAAGTTCGTCTATCGTATAAAGATCTGAATCTACACTTACAAAATTTACCTCTATGGTAATATCAAAAGTGATAGAACTGGAACAGCCAGAAGGATCTACAACTGTAAGCGTAACTTGGTAAGTACCTACACTACCATAAGAATAGGTAACGGTTTCTCCAAAAGCACCAGAACCATCTCCAAAATTCCATTGAAAGATTGCACCAGAACCATCATTTTCAAAAAAAGCAGAGCCTTCAAAAGTTAGATCTACTAAAACCCCAGCTGTATAATTACCACCAGGAACTTCTGTAGCCGGACTAACACTAACAACTTCCGGATAAATTTGCTGACAAGGCGGCTCGCAAGAAATTTCGGCTTCCCAACCCGGTAAGGGCGAAAAATTACCATCTAAAACAAACTCGAAGGTTAAACAACCAGAAGGATTGGATGCGCTGGCTATTACTGTACCCGGATTATTAGATGCGGTATACGAACCAATTAAAGGTGCGGCGGTAGAATCTCCGTCATAAATATAGAGGTAATCTTGCCCGGCAGCAATTAAAAATTCACTAAAATCTACACGGGTTCTATCGCCATCTACATCGGGACATATAGTCATCGTTTTTGTTACTTCATCAAAAGAAGAATAAGTACCGTCTGGCCCACCTTGATCATAAAAATTGCCTGAGCATGTTTCTATGGTGGCATCTTTTATAATTATATCATTTTGCGCCAATACGGATTGCGAAAAAGAAAATAAGCTGGCAATTAAAAAAAGTAATTTTAATTTCATGTTTATAGTTTTAGCTATACTGTAATTCTATATTGGTTTCCAGAAAGCTGGTTAGACTTTCTGTTTTTAACTTTTCCAAACACAAAAAATTCAGTAAAACAAAAACATAAAATATGTAACTATTTTAAAGTAAAAAGCTGGTGTTTGGGGTAACTTTATCTTTAAAAGCGAAATGTAATAAATTTTTGCAAAATTCTTGTTAAAAATTGCAATGAATTCAGTATAAAAAAAACATACGCGAAAAAGAAAAGTAAAAACTGTATCTTTGCACCGCCAAAAAAGTTTAAGACAAACCCATGAAAATAGATAACATATTGGACGATATAGAAGAAATAGGCGACAACCACATTGGGGCTAGTTATGAGAACCCAATGCGCGAAGATGCTTTTGAAAAAAGTGATTTAGAAAAAATTGCCTCTATCAAAGAAGATGTGGCAAATATTATGGACACACTTGGTTTAGATTTAAGAGATGATAGCCTAAGAGGAACACCGCAAAGAGTTGCAAAAATGTTTGTAAACGAGATTTTTGCAGGGCTTAATCCAGATAGAAAACCAAAAGCTTCTGTTTTTAATAATCATTACAAATATGGCGAGATGCTGGTAGAGAAAAACATTACTGTTTATTCTACTTGTGAGCACCATTTACTCCCTATTGTAGGAAAAGCTCACGTTGCTTATATTTCTAGCGGAACAGTGGTTGGCTTATCTAAAATGAACCGAATTGTAGATTATTATGCAAAACGCCCACAAGTGCAAGAACGTTTAACCATACAAATTGTTAAGGAATTGCAAAAAGCTTTAGGGACAGACGATGTCGCTTGCGTGATAGATGCCAAACATTTGTGTGTAAACAGCCGTGGTATTAGAGATATAGAAAGCAGTACGGTGACCAGTGAATTTGGCGGAAAATTCAAAGAAAAAGACACCAAGCGAGAATTCTTAGATTATATAAAATTAGATACCGAATTTTAAACAATTTGTTTCTTTATTAGTCCTAAAATTTAGTTGTTTATGCCTTTATACGAAAATCAGAACCTTAAAATATATAATTCGCTCACCGGCGAAAAAGAAATTTTTAAACCTCTAACAGCCGGCTATGTTGGCTTATATGTTTGTGGCCCAACGGTTTATAACAAGGTGCATTTAGGCAATTGTCGAACTTTTATTTCGTTTGATTTAGTTTTTAGGTATTTAAAACATTTAGGCTATAAAGTAAGGTATGTACGCAATATAACCGATGCTGGCCATTTGGAAGACGACGCCGAAACCGGAGAAGATCGTATTGCAAAAAAAGCCAGACTTGAAAAATTGGAACCTATGGAAATTGTTCAAAAATACACCATAGACTTTCATACCATTTTACAAAAATTTAATAATCTGCCGCCAAGCATAGAGCCCACTGCTACCGGTCATATTGTTGAACAAATAGAAATTATTAAGGAAATTATAGACAACGGCTTGGCTTACGAAGCCAATGGCTCTGTATATTTTGATGTACTTAAATATCACGAGAATAACCATTACGGCATTTTAAGCAAACGCAAGTTGGAAGACATGATTGCCAATACGCGAGAGCTTACTGCACAGAGCGATAAAAGAAATCCGCAGGATTTTGCTTTATGGAAAAAAGCAGAGCCGCAACACATAATGCGTTGGCCATCGCCTTGGGGAGTTGGTTTTCCCGGCTGGCATTTAGAATGTACGGTTATGAGTACCAAATATTTGGGCGAAGAATTTGATATTCACGGTGGCGGAATGGATTTAAAATTTCCACACCACGAATGCGAAATCGCCCAAGGTAAAGCCGCTTCCGGCAAAGATCCGGTAAATTATTGGATGCACGCCAATATGCTTACTTTAAACGGACAAAAAATGGCAAAAAGCACCGGTAATAATATTTTACCGAGTGATTTGTTTAGTGGCGAAAACGACCAGTTGAGCAAGGCTTATTCGCCTAGCGTAGCGCGTTTTTTTATGCTGCAAGCTAACTACAGAAGCATTTTAGATTTTTCTGATGAAGCTTTAACCGCTGCAGAAAAAGGTTTTCAGCGTTTGATGGAAGCTATTGCCACCTTACCAAATCTTAAAACCCAAAAGGAAACCGATGGCTTAAAAGTAGAAAAATGGCGGGAAGAATGCTATAACGCCATGAACGACGACTTTAACAGTCCGGTACTTATTGCTAAACTTTTTGATGCGGTTAAATTTATTAATGCGGTAAAAGCAGAAAAAGCAGCGGTATCTACAGAAGATTTAGAGATACTTAAAGCTACTATGCACGCCTTTGTTTTTGATGTTTTAGGGTTAGAAACGGTTGCGGCGGTAGACAAAAACGATAAAAACACAGAACGTTTAAAAGAAGTTCTTGATTTATTAGTTGCTTTACGGAAAAGTGCGCGCGACAATAAAGATTTTGCTACCAGCGATAAAATTCGGGATGAGTTGGCCGCTTTAGGAATTACACTTAAAGACGGAAAAGAAGGCACAACCTATACTTTATAATTAACCCGGGAGCAATGGTATGTTTAAGAAAATTGTAATAGCGCCTTTTTTATTTTTGATTAAGGTCTACCAGCATTTAATTTCGCCACTTACTCCCGCTACTTGTAGGTTTCAACCAACTTGCTCCCATTATGCCACGCAAGCTTTAAAAACCCATGGTTTGTTTAGAGGTTTACTGTTGAGCATAAAACGTATTGGGCGTTGCCACCCTTGGGGCGGCTCTGGATATGATCCTGTACCACCCAAAAAAACAACTTAACAAGAATACCTCTACAAACCAAATCAAATTTCTATCTTTACAGCCTTAAAATAAATTTCTATCATGATAAATACTGCTATTGTTTGGGACCCTTCCAACGGTATAGACTTAGGATTTTTTGTAATTCGTTATTACAGTTTGATGTATCTAATAGCATTTACCCTGGGTTGGTATATTATGAAGAAAATTTATGCCAATGAAAATGTTTCCGAAGAAAAATTAGATCCTTTATTTATCTATACGGTTTTAGCCACCTTAATTGGCGCAAGATTAGGACACGTTATTTTTTATCAAACCGAATTGATCTGGCAAGATCCCCTATCTATTTTCTTACCATTTAGGTTTGTACCGGATTTTGAGTTTACCGGTTTTCAAGGCCTGGCTTCTCACGGCGCGGCCATTGGAATTATAGTCGCTATGTATCTCTATAACAAGAAAATTTTAAAGAAAAGCAT
Organism: Haloflavibacter putidus; assembly: GCF_006546625.1. Classification (GTDB taxonomy): domain Bacteria; phylum Bacteroidota; class Bacteroidia; order Flavobacteriales; family Flavobacteriaceae; genus Mesonia; species Mesonia putida. The sequence goes on along the minus strand of NZ_VIAR01000013.1, from coordinate 90,771 downwards.
TTTATGGATTTTAGACAGAATTGTAATCCCTGTAAGTATAGGTGGAGTATTTATACGAATTGGTAATTTTATTAATTCTGAAATTATAGGAAAACCTACCAACAGCGATTATGGCGTTATTTTTAAACAATTAGGCGAAGATTTTCCAAGGCATCCGGCACAATTGTATGAAGCCGGCTGTTATGTGATTGTCTTTCTAATTTTATGGTTAATATACTGGAAAACCGACAAAAAAGATAAAACCGGCTTTATATTTGGGCTTTTTCTTGTCTTGTTATGGACGGTGAGATTCTTTGTAGAATTTGTAAAAGAAGCGCAAGTAGTTGGCCGTGGAGAATGGGCGTTAAATACCGGACAATGGCTAAGTATACCATTTATATTAATAGGATTATTTTTAATTTTTAGAAGTGGCAAATACAAAACAAGCACTGCAAAAAATGTTTAATAATTTTCAAAAACTACTTCTTGGCTTTGCGCTAATTAGTTTGATTTCCTGTAAGGAAAAAACAAATAATAAAGAAATACATACCGCCGAAATAAGCTTTACCAAAGAAGCCGACCTCTATATTCTAAATAAAGAAAAAGATACTTTAAAACATTTGGAGATAGAGTTGGCCGAAGATTCTTACGAGCAACAAACCGGCTTAATGCACCGCCCGAGTATGAAAGAAAACCGCGGCATGTTATTTGTTTATCCAGATGAACAACCGCGACCTAATTTTTATATGAAAAATACGGCTATAGATTTGGACCTCATCTATATAAACGCGCAGCACAAAATAGTAGATTTCAATAAAAATGCCCAAGCTTTTAAAGAAAACTCTTTGCCTTCTGAAGCTCCCGCAAAATATGTTTTAGAAGTAAATGCAGACCGTGTAGAGCAATGGAATTTAAGTCTAGGAGATTCTGTTATTCTTAAAAAATAAGTCCGTTTTAAGCAGTTGTTTCTAATCCACCTTCCACATTTAATAGCCTTTACGGAACTACTTAGTACTATAAACAGTTTAGTAATGTTTATCGCTGCTAACTGAATTTATTTTTATCGGACAGCAATTGTTTTAGACATTTAACCCTCTAATGCTTTTATTTTAGGGATAGAACGGCATGCTTGAGCTCTTGCTTTTTTTGGTAAAAAAGCAAATCGAGTAGTGATAGCCCGATCTTTTTATGTTTTCTAAAAACGTAAAAAGGAAATACCCAAAATATAAACAAGCTGGGGCTCGAAATAAGCCTTTTTAATAATGAATTTACAAAGGATTATAATCTTACGCTCTAAGGGGCTTTGTTCATATTCTTTGCTTTAAGTTCCTCTCCCTCCGCTCGTAGGATACACTAGAAAACGAACTAAATTTTTTCATGAAAAAGACCTAAAAAATTCTAAACTTTTATAACTAGCTCAGGCTTTTTATTGAATAGACTTTTTACTTTCCAGATCTTTTCTGTAAAGCAAAAAAGGTTGTCAAAATTAATTGACAACCTTTTAATGATTTTATTCTAAAAGAAGACTCTTTAAGCAGTAACTTCTTGTTTATCTTCCTCTTCCTCTTCTTTTCTTTCACTCTTTAATAACTCGTCGCTTTTCTTTTTAGCGGTGTCATACATAATTGGCGTTGCAATAAATACAGATGAGTAAGTACCAATTAGCACTCCAACAATTAAAGCAAACATAAAGCCTCTAATACTTTCACCACCAAAGATGAAGATAGAAATTAATACTAATAAAGTAGTAAAAGAGGTATTAACCGTACGACTAACCGTACTGTTAATTGCCAGGTTTATGGTGTGTTTAAACTTCCAACCTGCGTGCTCTCTAAAGTATTCTCTAATCCTGTCAAACACAACCACTGTATCATTTAACGAGTAACCTACTACGGTAAGTATTGCAGCAATAAAGGCCTGGTTTATTTCCATATTAAACGGCATAATTTTATAGGTAAGCGAGAAAATACCAAGAATTATTACCACATCGTGGAATACTGCAACCACTGCTCCCAAACTAAATTGCCATTTTCTAAATCTGAATAAAATATATAAGAACACTACAATTAATGAGCCCAGAACTGCCCAAACAGAGGCGGTTTTAATATCGTCTGCAATGGTTGGTCCAACCTTCATAGAAGACATAACACCTACATTATTCTGATCATCAACCATTTTAAATTGATCATAAGTTAAACCATCTGGCATATAAGGTTGCAAGGTTTGATAGAGCATTTGTGCAATCTCATTATCTACGGCTGTACCTTCTTCGTCTACTTTATATTTGGTAGTAATTTTAAGTTGGTTATCTGCGCCATAAGTTTTTGCTTCTGCACTACCATAGGTTTGCACCAATTCGTTTTCTATTTCTGTAGCATTAACAGATTGATCAAAACGAACGGTATAGGTTCTACCTCCAACAAAATCTACCCCTTGGTTAAGACCATTAACGGCTAATGACCCAAGACTTACAATAAGTAAAACTCCTGAAATCACATAACTAACTTTTCTTTTTGTAATAAAGTTAATGTCTATATTTTTAAACAGGTTTTTTGTTGCTCCCGTAGAAAACGCTAAAGACTTACCATCTTTACCATAACCGTCTATAAATAAACGCGTTATAAAGATTGCTGTAAATAAAGAAGTACAAATACCAATTAATAATGTCGTTGCAAAACCTTTAATTGGGCCGGTACCAAATACCAACAATATTATACCGGTAAGACCTGTAGTTATATTGGCATCTAAAATAGAAGATAAGGCATTGCCAAAACCATCTTTAATGGCATCTATTTGCGCTTTGCCTTTTGCCAGCTCTTCTCTAATACGTTCAAAAATAAGCACGTTTGCATCTACAGACATACCAATAGTTAAAACAATACCTGCAATACCCGGTAAAGTTAGTACCGCGCCTAAACCTGCCAACACTCCAAAAATAAATAGAATGTTTAAAGCCAAAGCAACATCTGCAAAAATACCGGCTTTACCGTAATAAAAAATCATCCAGATTAACACTAAAATAAGTGCAATTACAAACGAAAGAATACCACTATCTATGGCTTCTTGTCCTAAAGACGGCCCTACTACTTCACTTTGTACAATATCTGCAGAAGCAGGAAGCTTACCAGCGCGTAACACGTTGGCTAAATCTTGCCCTTCTGTTACCGTAAAATCTCCAGAAATCTCGCTTCTACCACCTGCAATAGGTCCTGTAGTTACTCCTGGTGCCGAGTATACAATATCATCTAAAACAATGGCAATTTGCGAGCCTTGAGAGAAAGCCGTTCCGGTCATTTCTTCCCATTTTTTGGCTCCTTTTCCATTCATTTCCATAGAAACCGCTACTCTACCCATTTGGTCGTAGGTTTGTACGGCATCTGTAATTACGCTTCCGCTAAGGTCTGGTTCGTTTTGTTTATTCGCTTTAAGCGCATATAAATCTATCAACTCATTGCCTTCTACAGAAGAAGGAATTCCCCAAACAAATTTTGCGTATTTATGCTCTGTAGATAAAAGAGAGCGTATTTGCGGCATACGCAAATAGTCGTTTACTTGCGCGGTGTCTTTTAAACGGAAAGTAGCAATAATTGGACCACCGCTTCTTCCGGCACCAACTATTAAATCTCCCAAAGGCTCATTGGCTTGTTCAGCTTCTTCTTCAGAGCTTGCCAATAAATCTTCTATATCTTCGTCTTCTTCTACTTTTGTAGAATCTTGTGTTGTTTCTTTTTGCTCTTTTTTAGGCGCTTGCATCTGCTTTAATTTAGCATTTGCTTGGCTTAAAAATGGCATAAATTGTTGCCCCGGAAATACGTGCCAAAACTCTAATTGCGCTGTACTTTGTAAAAGGTCTTTAACTCTATCTATATCTTTAGCTCCAGGTAATTCTACCAAAATTCTACCAGAGTTGCCTAACCTTTGAATATTGGGTTGGGTAACGCCAAATTTATCAATACGCTTACGCAATACTTCAAAAGCAGAAGTAATGCTCTCGTCTACTTTACGTCTAATTACGCTTTGCACGGCTTCGTTAGACATGTCGTAGGTAACATCGTCACTAAGGGTTTTGTTCGCAAAAATATCTGGCGATGCCAAGCGGGCATCCGGTATTTTATTAAACTCCTGAAAAAACAATTCTAAATAATCGTCCTGACTGTCTTTCTGTGCTTCGTCTGCTTGCGATAAGGCTTTATTAAAAGAAGGATCTTGCGAGTTATTAGCAAGCTCTCGCAAAATGTCCTTTACGGAAATTTGAAGAATTACGTTTATACCGCCTTTTAAATCCAGCCCTTTGTTAAGCTCTTTATCTTTGGCATTATTGTAGGTAATACCGGCAAAGATATTATTGTTTCCAATAGAATCTAGGTAACGGTTTTCTACTTCTTCTCTTTTATCTGCGTAATCTTCTACATCTTTGCTAATTTTCTGATTAGCAAACGATTCCGCATCACTTTCTACGCCAGAGGTAATAAAAGTGAACGAAAGTTGGTAAACACATACCAACCCGAATAAAATTGCGAATAGTTTGATTAATCCCTTATTCTGCATTATCTTCTATTATTATTGATTTATTTTTTAAAAACGGACAAATATAGGGTTTCAAAAAAGAAATGCCAATTATTTTTTTAAGATAAATTTCACAAAAAAACAGACCGCCTAAAAAGCATCTTTGTATTTCTTTCTATTTTTAAATAAAAGTATAGAAAGAATAACAAATTTTGCTGCTTTTTAGGCAGTCTATCTTAAAGCTTAGCGCCCTATACAACTGTTTTTTAATTCTCTAAAAGGCCGTTGGTTTTTTTAACCGCTTCTGCGCTTTCTTGCATTTTTTTCTTTTCGGCATCGTTTAATTCTATTTCTACAATTTTCTCAATACCATCTTTTCCTAAAATTACAGGAACACCAATACACAAGCCTTCCAAATCATATTCGCCGTTTAATAAGGCAGAACAAGGAAACATTTTTTTCTGGTCGCAAGCAATTGCCTGTACCAAACCAGAAACAGCAGCTCCCGGCGCATACCAAGCGCTGGTTCCTAACATTTTTGTTAAGGTTGCCCCGCCTACTTTAGTATCCTCCGCTACTTGTTGTAAACGTTCTTCAGACAAAAATTCTGATGCCAGTACAGAGTTTCTAGTAGCCATACGGGTTAACGGCACCATACCTTTATCACTATGGCCGCCAATTACCATTCCGTCAACATCAGAAATAGGAGCTTCTAAGGCTTCTGCTAAACGGTATTTAAATCTTGCACTGTCTAAAGCGCCTCCCATACCTATAATTTTATTTTTTGGTAAACCGGTAGTTTGGTGTACCAAATAAGTCATCGTATCCATAGGATTACTTACTACTATAATAGTAACGTCTGGCGAGTGCTTAATAATATTAGCAGAAACTTCTTTTACAATATCTGCATTTATACCTATAAGTTCTTCTCGTGTCATACCAGGTTTACGCGGCACACCACTAGTTATTACTGCAATATCACTATTGGCAGTTTTAGAATAATCTTTAGTGCTACCGGTAATTTTGGTGTCAAATCCGTTTAACGAAGCGGTTTGCATCAAATCCATCGCTTTACCTTCCGCAAAGTTTTCTTTAATGTCTACAATTACCACTTCTGAAGCAAAGTTTTTAATTGCGATATATTCTGCACAACTTGCTCCTACCGAGCCTGCTCCTACTACTGTTACTTTCATTATTTTAATTTTTATAGATAATTTATACTGAATTCTAATTGGATTGCTAAAGTACAAAATTGATTTTTCTTTTCGGAAAAGCTAAGCGTTTATTCACAAATTAATAGCCAAAATTAAGACCTACGTTAACATTTTGATATTTTTGAAAACTATAAGCTGCATGCAATCTAAAAAAGCCCAATTTTAATTTTGTACCTAAGGTAGCATTTACTCCATTTACCGCTGTATCTACAGAATAGGGATTAACCAAAGTTTGCCCGTGCAAGGGTCCAGACTCTAAAGTATAAGTTCCTTTTAAAGAAGTGGTAGCATCTCCTTTTATATAACCCAGTCCGCCATAAAAGTTAATAACGGGCCAGTTGGTAGAAGCTATTGCGGTAAAAATCCAGCTAGACATTTCGGTTTCTATTGCTTGGTTGTTGGCTTGTATTTGTGTTTGCTCTAACGCATAAGAAGCTTCAAATTTATTATAGCCTACTAAGGCAGAAATTTTGATTGGAAAAATTTCTGGAGTTAACCAAGAAGTGAATTCATGTTGTAAAGCCGCTCCGTATAAATTGGTTTTAGCTCCGTCATATTCCAACTCTGGTAAAAACCTTGCTTTAACTTCAAAACCTTTAACTAAGCCAACACTTGCTTGCAAATATGCTGTAGGTAAAAAGTTTAGGTTTTCATCACCTAAACCTTGTGGCAGTGTAAAATTGGTGGTTTCTGTTCCATTTTCGGTTTGGTATTGCACGATTACTGTTTGCTCCATTTCGTTGTGACCTAAAACTGAAGCAACTGATTTGCTGGTAGCGCCATCCGGAAATTGAATATAATTATAGTCTTCTGTATTTAACCTAAAGTTCTGCTTTTCTTCCGGCACAAAAGCAACATTAGGAACTATAGATACCTCAAAATGCAATAACTTTTTTGCTTCTCCGGAATTGTACCAACCATTTGCCATACTATAAATTATGCCCTCAGAAACCGGAGCAATATAATTTTTACTAAATGTGGTGGCGTCGTCTAAACCTGCTTTTAAAATATTCTGAATATCGTCTTGACCGCGCAAATTACAACAGACCAAAACGAAACTTATAAAAATTAGTAAAGGTCGTTTCATAATAATTGAATTTAATTAAAGTTAGTTTTCTTAAAAATACGAACTAACCCGACAAGTAGTTAAAAAACTTACTATTTACCGAACAATAGGCTAATAAAATCGTTACAATATAAATAAAAGCGCAATAAAAAACCTGTGCTTAATAAAAAACACAGGTTTTCTAACTTTAGAATATTAATCTTATTTACGCATCAATATTTGCATATTTTGCGTTCTTTTCTATAAACTCTCTACGTGGTGGCACCTCATCTCCCATTAGCATAGAGAAAATTCTATCTGCTTCGCTACCACTGTCTATGGTTACTTGGCGCAGGGTTCTAAATTCGGGATTCATAGTGGTGTCCCAAAGTTGCTCTGCATTCATCTCTCCAAGTCCTTTGTAACGTTGCACGCTAATGCCACCTGCATATTCTTTGGTAATAGCATCGCGTTCTTCTTCGTTCCACGCATAACGTTTTTTACTTCCTTTCTTTATTAAATATAAAGGAGGGGTAGCAATATAAACGTGTCCAGCTTCTATAAGTTCTCGCATATAGCGATAGAAGAAGGTTAAAATAAGCGTTGCAATGTGACTCCCATCTACATCTGCATCACACATAATTACAATTTTATGGTAACGCAATTTAGAAAGGTTTAGCGCTTTACTATCTTCTTCTGTACCAATAGTAACACCAAGCGCTGTATAGATATTTCTTATTTCTTCGTTCTCAAAAACCTTATGCTGCATAGCTTTTTCTACGTTCAAGATTTTCCCCCGTAAGGGTAAAATTGCTTGAAAGTTTCTATCTCTACCTTGTTTGGCAGTTCCGCCTGCAGAATCTCCCTCAACTAAAAATACTTCGCATTGTTCGGGATCTTGTTCTGAGCAATCAGAGAGTTTTCCGGGTAAACCGCCACCACTCATAACCGTTTTTCGCTGCACCATTTCTCGTGCTTTTTTGGCAGCGTGACGCGCTTGTGCGGCAAGGATAACTTTCTCTACAATGGTTTTGGCATCATTAGGATTTTCTTCCAAATAGATTTCCAACATTTCAGAAACCGCCTGCGATACTGCAGAAGTAACTTCGCGGTTACCCAATTTGGTTTTTGTTTGCCCTTCAAATTGCGGTTCTGCAACCTTTACGGAAACTATTGCAGTTAAACCTTCTCTAAAGTCATCACCAGCAATGTCAAACTTTAATTTATCTAACATTCCTGAAGAATCTGCATATTTTTTTAAAGTAGAGGTTAAACCTCTTCTAAAGCCGGATAAATGCGTACCGCCTTCGTGCGTATTAATGTTGTTTACGTAAGAATGTAAGTTCTCTCCATACGAATCGTTATAAATCATAGCCACTTCTACCGGAATGTCATTTTTTTCTCCTTCCATAGAAATAACGGTACTAATAATAGGCTCTCTGGTTTCATCTAGAAAGCGAATAAATTCAGCAAGACCTTCTTCTGAGTAAAACTCGTCTGCTCTAAACTCACCATTTTCTTCTTTTTCGCGTTTATCTATAAGCGTAATACGAATGCCTTTATTTAAAAAAGCTAGTTCTCGTAAACGGCTAGCTAGCGTATCATAATTATAACGTGTACTATCTTTAAAAATAGTAGAGTCTGGCTTAAACGTCACTACGGTGCCATTAAAATCTGTATCACCAGTACTTTTTACGGGGTACAAGGGCTTACCGCGCTCGTATTCTTGCTCCCAAACTTTTCCTTGTTTATGTACTACGGCGTGCAAATGCTCAGAAAGTGCATTCACACAACTCACTCCCACCCCGTGCAAACCACCAGATACTTTGTAAGAATCTTTATCAAATTTACCTCCGGCGCCAATTTTAGTCATCACCACTTGCAGGGCAGAAACGCCTTCTTTCTTGTGAATATCCACGGGAATACCACGACCATTATCTTTTGTGGTAATTGAACCGTCTTCGTTAATAACTACATCTATTGCATCACAATGACCTGCCATTGCTTCGTCTATTGAGTTATCGACAACCTCATAAACCAAATGATGCAAACCTCTATTACCAACATCTCCAATATACATAGAAGGGCGCATTCTCACGTGCTCCATTCCTTCTAGGGCCTGAATACTATCTGCCGAATAACTTTTTTTAACTTCTTCGCTCATACATTTTATTGATTAACATACATAAGAAACAAATATAGAAAAACCAACTATGTTTAAGAAATAAGAATTGACAGCAACACCCGAAGTTATTAACAAACAGCTTATAAAAGACAAAAAATAATACCGTAAGACGATTTTTAGCAACCTAAGAGACATGATTTCTTATTTTGAGCTTATTTTTGTACTTTACGCCCAGATGATACATTTAAAATTACTCTTTTTAAGTTTTTTTGGTTTTTGTTTTTTTGCGCTGCAAGGGCAGGATTTTTCTGATGTAGATAAAAGCCCTATGGCGGTAAGCATAATTAGAAACGCCGACAATTCTCCTATGGCTCGTATTATTTATAGCAGACCAAAAATGAGAGGCCGACAAATTTTTGACGATTTGGTGCCTTACGGCGAAATATGGCGTACCGGCGCCAATGAAGCAACCGAACTACGACTTTACAATGCTATGCGCGTTAATAAACATTTGATACCAGCCGGAACTTATACACTTTATACCATACCCAATAAGAAATATTGGACCGTTATTTTAAATGAAAAAGAAAAAGCTTGGGGTACTTTTGATTATTCTTCAGCTTTGGATGTTTTGCGCATTAAAGTTATTGTACAAGAAGCCGCCGCACCAATTGAAGATTTCTCCATGGCGTTTCAACCACATAAAAACGGCGCTAATTTATTTATTGGCTGGGAAAATGTTTTTGTAGAATTACAACTTCGCAACAAAAAAAACTATAATTAAGGTATATTAAGGTATTTATGGGTTTGTAAAGAAACTTTCCATTTGGGGTTTTTCATCACATATTCTACAATAAGTGGCATCATCTTGTCGCGCATACTCCACTCCGGTTGTAAATATAAAATGCAATTATCGTTTACTTTGGCAGCTTGCTCTTCTGCAAATTTAAAGTCGTGTTTATTAAACACAATAACTTTTAACTCGTTTGCTTTTTCATAAACTTCTGGTTGGGGTAGTTTTATTTTTTTTGGTGAAAGGCAAATCCAATCCCAAATACCGGTAAGTTTATACGCTCCGGAAGTCTCTATATGAATGGTTAACCCTTCTTTTTTAAGACCCTCTGTAAGCGCGGTCATATCCCAGGTAAGTGGCTCGCCACCGGTAACTACAATGGTTTTAGAATGTTTTGCAGCGTTTTCTATAATCTGCGAAGTTTTGGTAGGCGGATGTTTGTCTGCATCCCAGCTTTCTTTTACATCGCACCAGTGGCAACCTACATCGCAACCGCCAACTCGTATAAAGTATGCGGCAGTTCCTTTATGAAAACCTTCGCCTTGTATGGTGTAAAACTCTTCCATAAGTGGAAGCATTTCACCTTTATCTACCAATTTTTCTATTTCTTCTTTTTTCATAGGCTGCAAAGATAAACATATAAGCATGAAGAGCATCTTTAAGCCTTTATTTTTAATCCGTAAAGCGCATAAATTTTAGTAAAAAATTTCTAAGAGCAAAATACTATGCTTACTTTTACCGCCAATTATTTTCAATATTTCAACATGAAAAAATTATTATATTTCGCGGGGTTTATGGCCATCTTAGTTGTATTGCATAGCTGTCAACAAGAAGAGAAGAAAGATCCTTTTCAGATAAATAAAAACAGCGTAGGCTTATTAACCAGCACAACGCCCATTAAAGCTTTAGATTCTATCTTTGCCAAAGATTCTATTGTTAATAAAGACAAAGGTTTTAGTCGCGGCTCAGACATTATGGTCTACGATAAAAACGGAAAAGAATTATTGCTTTTAGATCCGGTACAAAATTTTGACAGCACCAGCACTATTGCTAATGTTCGTATTAAAGACGAGCGCTTTGCTACCGATAAAGGCTTAACTATAAACAGTACTTTTAAAGATATTAGCAAACATTATAAAATTGCACGTATTGAAAATACGTTACGTTCTGCCGTAATTTTTCTAGATGAGATAAACGCTTACGTAACCATAGATAAAGAAGTGATCTCGGGTAGCGCAAAATACAATACCGATGTAAAAATAGAACCCAGCCAAATACCGGACGATGCCAAAATAAAACAATTTTGGTTAGGTTGGAAATAATATGCGTAAACGCAAGATTACTATGCTAAAGATTTTGGGAGTGCTGAGTTTGTTTTTTTTGGTTGGATGTAAAAATTCTGAAAAGCAAAATATTGATTATAAAACCTTGCCGGCTTACAACGCAAAGAAAAACTTGCAAGCGGTAATAGAAATTCCTGCCGGCAGCAATCAAAAAATAGAATATAAAAAAGATACCAATCGTTTTGTAGTAGATTCTATAAACAAACAAGCACGAGTGATAGATTTTTTGCCTTACCCGGGCAATTACGGTTTTATTCCCGGCACCTATTCTAATCCTAAAAATAATGGCGATGGTGATGCTTTAGACGTTTTGGTCCTTTCCGAAAGTCTTGCCAGCGGCACGTTGATAGAAATAAAACCTATAGCCATGATGCGTTTGTTGGATGAAGGTGAAAAAGACTTTAAAATTATTGCTGTTCCGTTAAATAAAAATTTACGCACAATGCAATTAGACAGTTTTGAAAACCTTTCATTAAAATACCCGCACGTACGTAAAATACTTCATTCTTGGTTTGAGAATTACGACAAAACAGACAAGCTGGAAATAAAAGGCTGGACCGACGGTAAAACGGCTGAAAAACTTATACAACAAGCTTTGGTAAACTAACCTGCCTGTTTATAAAATGTTAATCTGCAAAGTCCTTTCTTTTTGAATAAGTATCTTTAAAGCCTAAAAACCAAAAAATTAATTTATTATGATTAAAGTTTTAGGAATAATACTTACAATAGTAGGTATGGTAGGTCTTGTATTAGGGATTTTTGGAATTTTTGGTTCTTTAAATATTATGGGGGCTTGGCCTTTTGCTATTATAGGCTTTATCTTTTTTGTTTCGGGAATAGGCATTGTAAAACGTAAAAAAGACACCGATGAGTCTTAAGAACTAATGAAAAAAAAGTTTCAGAAATTTTTACCGCGTATTGTTGGCGCGCAAATCAACTCGCTTCATCTTTTAAATAAACGCAAGGCTGCAAATAAAGCTTATCAAATTTTTTGTACGCCACGCCGAGGCAGGGTGCAAGAGCGCCAAAAAGATTTTTTAGAGAAAGCAAAAGACCAAATTGTAAATGCAGAAGGTTTAGATTTACAAACCTATTCTTGGCCTGGCAACGGAAAAACAATTTTACTAATACACGGCTGGGAAAGCAATACCAATCGTTGGCAAAGTTTGGTTGACAGATTGCAAGCACAAAACTATAATATAGTTGCGTTTGATGCACCCGCCCACGGCTATTCTCAGGGATCTATTTTACATATTCCGTTATACAGCAAATGTTTGCAGGTTATGATAAATCATTTTGCACCACATTATTTAATTGGGCACAGCATTGGCGGGATGACCACCATTTATAATCAATATTGTAACGCAAACCAAGAAATAGAAAAGCTGGTAGTTTTAGGTCCGCCGTCTGAGTTGACGCAAATCATGGGAGATTATCAGCAAATTTTGCGTTTAAAACCACAAGTAATGCAATCTTTGGAAGCTTTATTTAATGAGCGTTTAGGTTATTATTTTACTGATTTCTCTATAGCAAAATTCAGTAAAGAAATAAATAAAAAAGGTTTGCTTATTCATGATAAGTTTGATAAAATAGCACCTATAACTGCTTCTGAAGCTATTGCCCAAAACTGGCAAGACGCAATCTTATTTAAAACAGAAGGAGCAGGCCACTCGCTATACCACGATAAAATTGACAGAAAAATCATAGAATTTTTAAACTAATATGAGCTCTACAGAAAAACCCGTTAGAATAAATAAATACCTAAGCCAAGCCGGGTATTGCTCACGCCGAAAAGCAGATAAATTAATTGAAGAAGGGCGAGTTACCGTAAACGGAAAAGTACCCGAAATGGGCACAAAAGTAACCTCTTTAGATAAAGTGGCGGTAAACGGCAAACCAATTTCAGACAAAGAAGAAAAACCGGTTTACCTAGCGTTTAATAAACCCATTGGTATTGTATGCACGACAGATACCCGCGTAGAAAAAGACAATATCATAGATTATATTAATTATCCGCAACGCATTTTTCCTATTGGCAGGTTAGACAAACCTAGTGAAGGCCTTATTTTACTTACCAACGATGGGGATATTGTAAATAAAATCTTACGCTCCAGAAACAACCACGGAAAAGAATATGTGGTAAAAGTAGACCGCACTGTAGACAAAGATTTCCTAGAAAGAATGCGTAACGGCATACCAATTTTAGATACGGTTACCAAAAAGTGTGAAGTAGAAAAAATAAATGCCCACGAGTTTAAAATGGTACTTACCCAAGGTCTTAACCGTCAAATTAGACGTATGTGCGAGTATTTGGGCTATGAAGTTCTTGCTTTAAAGCGTATTCGGGTGTTGAATATCCCGTTAGATATCCCTGTTGGGGAATACAGGCATTTGCGCGAACAAGAACTAAAAGAATTACAAGAAATAGTAGGCAGCTCTAGCAAAACAGAAGAAGCTTCTTTACCAAAGCCCCCAAAACGCACACGTAAAAAACAATAAAACATACTATTATGCAGACGCTTTCTCCTTTTCATTTAGCCATTCCGGTAAGTAACTTAGAAGCATCCCGTAAATTTTACGGCGAAATTTTAAACCTTGAAGAAGGTAGAAGTAGCGAGCATTGGACAGACTATAATTTTTTTGGTCACCAGTTGGTAATTCACCAAACAGAAAGTAGCGCAAAAAAGGTTGCAGCAAGAAGCAAGGTTGACGATAAAGAAGTACCTATTCCGCATTTTGGAGTCGTCTTAAATTGGGAAGATTTTTTTAGCTTTTATGAAGAAATAAAAAATAAAAAGATTACTTTCGAGATAACACCATATATCCGTTTTAAAGGCCTTGCAGGAGAACAAGTGACTATGTTTTTTTATGATCCCAGCCAAAATGCCTTAGAATTTAAAGCTTTTAAAAACCCCGAGCAACTCTTTGCCAAATAGAATTTATGGAAAAGAAAATAGATCCATCCCTGGTACGGCAATTTTTTGTTTTGCTGCTCATTTTGTTTTTGGGCATACTTATTTTTAACGAAATGACACCCTATTTTTCTGGGGTTTTGGGGGCAGTAACTTTATATGTTTTATTTAAAAAATGGATGCATCGATTAGTAAATCGTGGTTGGCATCAAGATTTGGCTGCCGGCACATTGATGTTTGTATCGTTTGTAGGAATTTTATTACCAATATCGGGCACGGTTTTATTGCTTAGTTCTAAAATAGGAAAAGCAGTAAATAATTCTGAAAGGGTAATTGAGGTTTTTAAAAATCAAATTAATGAATGGGAAGAAATATACGGTTATAATTTAAGCACCCAAATAGACACCTCGCAAGTAACCAACTGGGTATCTACCAATTTACAAAGTTTGGCCGGTGGCACTTTTGATGCTTTTATAGCTATAAGTATTATGTATTTTTTGTTGTACTATATGCTTACCAACCATAAAAAATTACGCCGTTCTTTGGAAGATTATGTACCTTTAAACCGCAACAATTTATTATTGATAGGAAAAGAAAGCCGGTCTATGGTAAAAGCAAATGCCATTGGTATTCCGTTAGTTGCTTTTTTTCAAGGCATTGTAGCGCTTATTGGTTATCTTATTTTTGGGGTACCAGATCCTTTCTTTTGGTTTGCAATAACCACTATTGGGTCTATGATTCCTTTTATAGGAACCGCGATTGGTATTGCTCCGGTAACAATTCTTTTGTTTGCACAAGGTCATACTTGGCAAGCAGTAGCTATTTTAATCTATGGCGTAGTAGTTGTAGGTTCAACAGATAATATAATTAGGCTATATGTGTTAAAACGCCTTTCTAACGTTCACCCTTTAATTACGCTAATTGGCGTTATTGTTGGTGTACCACTTTTTGGATTTATAGGTTTGATTTTTGGACCATTATTAATTTCGTTATTTTTACTGACGGTGAAAATTTATAAAAAAGAATACGGCAAAGAAACGCCAAGCACACACGAACAAATACTTTAAAAAAACAGACGATGATTTTAGACAGAATTAAAGATGTAATTACCCCAAATTTTGTAAGCGAGGAAGCTGGTAAAACCACGCAAGACGATTTGAATAAAACGGTAAAAAGCGAAAAGCAAATAGATAGAAAAATAAGCAGCGCCGGCATGTTAGAAAAATACTCAGAGTTGGGTAAACTTATGCTTAAGATGCTTAAAGATTATAAAAAAGGTATTTACCACAATGTGCCTTGGTTTACTATTGCTTCTATTGTAGTGGCACTTTTATACGTGCTTAATCCGTTTGATATTGTGCCAGATTTTATTCCGGGAATTGGCTATGTAGATGATTTAGGTGTTTTTACTATTGCGCTGCGTTTTGTAGAAACAGATTTGCACCGCTATTTAGATTGGAAATTAGAGGAAGATTAGAAATTAGTTTTATCTTCTGTTTTCTGTCAAAATTTTCAGTAAAAAGTATTCCGTAAAGGTTTTAAAAAATACTTTAGCTTATTGCGCTTGGCTTTTTAACAAATGGCGTTCTCTTGCTAATAAAGTGTTTTTCAAGAGCATACTAACCGTCATTGGGCCAACACCACCTGGTACCGGAGTGATATAACTGGCGCGTTTGCTGACATTTTCAAAATCTACGTCTCCCTTTATAACATAACCTTTTTTGGCATCTTCGTCTGGTACGCGGGTTATTCCTACATCTATAATTACAGCGTCGTCTTTTATCATTTCGCCTTTAAGAAAATCTGGAATACCCACAGCAATAATTACAATATCTGCTTGTGACGTAATTTGAGTTATGTTCTTGGTATATTCGTGCGTTAAGGTTACTGTAGAATTTCCGGGAAAACCGCTTCTACCCATTAAAATACTCATTGGTCTACCAACAATATAACTTCTACCAATTACTACGGTATGTTTACCTTTTGTTGGAATATCGTAACGCTCTAACAATTCTAAAATACCAAATGGCGTGGCCGGAATAAAGGACGTCATATCCAAACTCATTTTCCCGAAATTGGTAGGATGAAAACCGTCTACATCTTTATCTGGATCTACAGCCATTAAAACCCTTTGTGTATCTATTTGCGGTGGCAATGGCAGTTGTACGATAAAACCGTCTATGTCATCATTTTGGTTTAATTCTTCAATCTTAGCCAACAATTCTACTTCTCGAGTATTAGCAGACATACGAACCAAAGTAGATTCAAAACCAACTTGCTTACACGACTTTACCTTACTGTTTACGTAAGTTTTACTCGCCCCATCGTTACCAACAATTATAGCGGCAAGATGTGGCACTTTATCGCCACGTTGTTTTATTTTTTTAACCTCAGCAGCAATTTCGTCTTTGATATCGTTACTGATTTTTTTTCCGTCTAAAATGGTCATATGTAGTGTTTAGTGGTCAGTATTCAATTGGCAGTTCTCAGTATTCAGTTGGTAGTTGCTTTTTTTATTTTTTTGCTGAAGTTTTACCAACAACAACTTATTTCATTCCTTTCATCATTTGCATCATTTTCTTACCGCCGCCGCCTTGCATCATCTTCATCATTTTACTCATTTGGTCAAACTGCTTTAGCAACTGATTTACTTGGGTTACCGAGGTACCCGAACCTTTCCCAATACGTCGTTTTCTGCTGGCATTAATTAAAGAAGGCTGTGCACGTTCTGCCGGGGTCATCGAGTGGATTATAGCTTCTATGTGCTTAAAAGCATCATCATCTATATCTATATCTTTCATCATTTTTCCGGCGCCGGGTATCATTCCCATCAGGTCTTTCATGTTACCCATTTTTTTAACCTGCTGAATCTGCTTCAGGAAATCGTCAAAACCAAACTGGTTTTTTGCAATTTTCTTCTGAATTTTTCGCGCTTCTTCTTCGTCGTATTGTTCTTGGGCTCTTTCTACCAAAGAAACAACATCTCCCATCCCTAGAATCCTGTCTGCCATACGAGAAGGATAGAAAATATCTATCGCCTCCATCTTTTCTCCGGTACCAATAAATTTTATTGGTTTATTTACAACAGATTTAATAGAGATAGCAGCTCCGCCTCGGGTATCACCATCGAGCTTTGTTAAGATAACCCCGTCAAAATCTAAAATATCATTAAAGGCTTTTGCCGTATTAACCGCGTCTTGCCCCGTCATAGAGTCTACTACAAAAAGCGTTTCCTGTGGTTTTATTGCTTCGTGAATATTAGAAATTTCGGTCATCATTACTTGATCTACCGCCAATCTACCCGCGGTATCAATAATTACCACGTTATGACCGTTTTCTTTGGCGTGAGCAATAGCGCGTTGTGCAATATCTACCGGATTTTTGGTTTCTTTATCTGAGAAAACCTCAACCCCAATTTGGTCGCCCACTACGTGCAACTGATCTATAGCCGCCGGACGGTAAACATCACAAGCTACCAGTAAAGGTTTTTTTGTTTTTTTATTTTTAAGGAAATTGGCAAGCTTACCGGAAAAGGTGGTTTTACCACTACCTTGTAAACCCGACATTAAAATAACGCTCGGATCTCCCGAAAGATTAACTCCCGCTGCATCTCCGCCCATTAAGTCGGTAAGTTCGTCTTTTACCAATTTTACCATAAGCTCGCCGGGTTTTAACGATTTTAAAACGTCTTGCCCCAAAGCTTTTTCTTTTACTACATTGGTAAAATCTTTGGCAATTTTATAGTTAACATCTGCATCTACCAGTGCTCTTCTAACTTCTTTTAAAGTTTCGGCAACGTTAACTTCTGTAATTTGCCCGTGGCCTTTTAAAACGTGTAAGGCCTTATCTAACTTATCACTTAAACTATCAAACATAATCTTTCCGAGGTTTTTAAGGATTGCAAAGTTAACAATTTGAACTTTAACAATAAAAAGCAAAGTATAAAAAAAGTGAGCTTCTTTTAAGAAAGCTCACTTTTTGTTAAAATAATAGGCAGGTATTATTTTTTAATCACTTTTTTTACAGCTTGATTTCCTTCACTGTCTTTAATTTTCACAAAGTAAATTCCCGCAGAGAAATTCTCGAAATTAAGCCTTTCCTTATTTTCATTTACCAAGAGACGTTTTCCGCTTATATCAAAAACTTCAACTTTTAAAAGCTCTATTTCATTCTTATTGGAAATATTGACAATTCCCGTGGTGGGATTAGGGTAAAGTTGGATGTTTTCAGGAGATGTTATTGGGTTAACAGATAAATTTTCAACTATTTCCGTGTAAACGTTATTTGTAATGATAGGTTCATTATAATCAAAATAAATTGCGGCATCCCCTTGAATCACATCGCCGACGGCAATATCTCCTTTGGGTTTGATTTTATATGCAATATATCCGTGGCTTCCCTCTTCATCTGCCGATTCAAAAGGCAAATCGATATTTTCAAAAATGAATTCTATGTGGTTGTTATTGGTAATTTCCACCCGATAATCATCACTAGCCGAAACCATTCTTAAAGTATTCCAGTCCAATTCTTCACTTAAATCATCGGCAATCATTACCCTATCGGCGTTTGCATTTCCTGTATTTTGAAAATTAACAATATAATGCAAGTAGTTATCAATTTGATCAATATTAATTTCATCACCTTCCAAAACTTGTTTATTATTTGGATCGTAAGAGCTAACTACCGTTACAGGCAATACAAACATATTATTTGCCGGGGTAATATCGTTATCATCTGGTGTTACATTGGCTGTAAAGTTCAGCACTTCTCCTACCGTCAATGGATTTTCAACAACATCAATACGCCCAAGCTCTATTTTAATAGTTTGCGAACTTAAAGGTCTGAGATTATACAATGTAAAGGTAAGTATACCCGCTGTACTGGAAGTTGGTGGCAGATTGCTTGACAACGCTTCAAAAGCATTGCTATCATATTCGAATGACAAGGTGCCATTTACAATTTCGGTACCCATATTCTCTACAGTAACCCTGAAATATTTTGTTCCGGCATAAGGTTTAATTGGGCCACTACTATAAATGGAAACATTTAAATCTTCGACAATCTCAGAATGTTCAATACAGAAATCATTGACAGCAACATTCCCATAACCGCTAAAATTTTCTGTTTGGGAATTGGGGTTCACAGAAAAATAAGAAGGAAAAGTACTTATCACAGAAGTAATGTTAGTTCCCTCATCTACTTTTAATAAATAATTTCCATTGTAGCCGGTAATAGTTCCAAAATTATTTCCGTTGTTTTCTGATTTTACAATTACATTCGGAACAGCAAAAGCTGTACTTGCATCGCAACCATTGCCCATATTGTAACGCAACGTTCCAGTAATCGTATTGGACTGCGCAGGATCAAATGTGCAATTGGTGGTAGCTACTGCCCCTATGTCTTGGAGTTGTTGGTAATAAAAATCATTAAAAGTTGTAACATCATCCAAACAAACCTTTACAACATTGGGGGTTTGATAAAAACCTTCGAGCAACTCAATATTAGAAGAGTTACCGTTTTTTAAATTTACATTAGTCAATACGTCATTACCAAATAAGCTTAGATAAGTTATGTTAGGATTGTTGGAAACATCCAAAATTGGAATATTGGTATAATGAACATACAAAAATTGTAAACTCTGATTAATACCAACATCCAGACTTGTTAGCGGGTTACTTGAAAGATCTACATCTTCTAAAGCTGCATTTTGTAACAAATCGATTGTTGAAATATTATTAATTCTAGCATTGAATTCAATCAAATTCGTCTCACTAGAAAGATCAAAGCCGCTTATATTATTACCACTAATATCTAATGTTTCTAAATCTGGATGGTTTAGATTTAATGACGAGAGGTTATTATTTCTAATTTTGAGAACAGTAAGATTAATGTTTTGAGATACGTCAATCGCACTAATGTCATTATTATTAAGGTTTAAAACCTCTAAACTAGTTAGCGCTGTTAGGTCTATAGAGGTAATTAGATTTCCTCTCAAATCTAAATCTGTTAAATTTACAAATGCCTCTACCCCGGTCGTATTGCTAATTTGTGGCGCAGAAGAACCCGAGAATTGCAAATCCAACTCTGTAACCAGTTGTGCTTCGGAAACCTGAATTTCCCCATCTGCATTTAAATCAATTGGAGGCGAATAATTGAGTAATTTGCCTTTTAAATTCGCATCTGGAATGTTAACAATTTGCGCCGAAAGAAATTGCGCAAAGAAAAACACACAAAATAATAAAGTAATTCTTTTCATAAAAAGTTAGTCTAAAAGTTATTTTAATCTTCATAAACCATAACCAATGTTAATAAACAACTAAAAATACTAATTTTATACGAAAACGATAGCTTTATTCTAAAATTTTTGAGGAGTTACAATCAATACACTATTTAGTTTCAACCAAGAAACCAATTTATTTTTTAAAAAACTACTTAAACTTACATCCGCTCCGGAACTTCTATTCCCAATAGTTCGAAAGCAGATTTTATAGTTTCTCCTACTTTTTTGGCCAGTTGCACTCTGAAGATTTTTTCTTCCAATTTATCTGCTCCCAAAATACTTATGTTTTGATAAAACGAATTAAAACTCTTTACCAAATCGTAGGCATAATTGGCTATTAATGCCGGACTGTGTTGTTCTGCGGCTTGCTGAACGGTTTCAGGATATAACTGAATTTGCTTGAGCAACTCTCGTTCTTTTTCGTGCAAAGCATAGTTCTCTATAGTTTTGCTATATTCAAAATCTACTTTTCTTAAAATAGATTGAATCCTAGCATAGGTATATTGTATAAACGGCCCGGTGTTGCCCTGAAAATCTACCGACTCTTCCGGGTTAAACAAAATGCGCTTTCGCGGATCTACTTTTAGGATATAATATTTAAGCGCGCCCAAGCCAATTATCTTGTATAACTCTTGTTTTTCTTCTGCGCTATACGCCTCTAATTTTCCTAAATCTTCGGCAATTTCTTTGGCGGTTTGCGTCATATCTGCAATTAAATCGTCAGCGTCTACTACGGTTCCTTCACGACTTTTCATTTTTCCGCTTGGTAAATCTACCATTCCGTAGCTTAGGTGATACAGATTTTCTGCCCAGGCAAAACCGAGTTTTTTCAGAATTAAAAACAAAACTTTAAAATGATAATCCTGCTCGTTTCCTACCGTATAAACCATACCATTTATAGCATAATCTTCTACCCGCTGAATGGCCGTACCAATATCTTGCGTCATATAAACGGCGGTGCCGTCTGCACGTAAAACAATTTTTTCGTCCAAGCCTTCATCGGTTAGATCTATCCAAACGCTGCCATCTTCTTTTTTATAAAAAACGCCTTTTTTTAGTCCGTCGTTTACTACTTCTTTCCCCAATAAATAAGTATCACTTTCGTAGTAATTTTTATCAAAATCTACTCCCAGTTCTGCATAGGTTTTTTTAAAACCGTCGTACACCCACTGGTTCATTTTTTTCCAAAGGGCAACGGTTTCTTTATCGCCAGCTTCCCATTTTTGCAACATTTTTTGAGCTTCCAACAAAAGCGGCGCTTCTTTTTTTGCCTTTTCTTCGGGTACGCCTTGTTTTTCTAATTCTTTTATTTGGGTTTTATATTCTTGGTCAAATTTTACGTAATATTTACCAACCAATTTATCGCCTTTTAAACCAGAAGTTTCGGGAGTTTCCTGCTCGCCAAATTTTTTCCAGGCCAGCATACTTTTACAAATATGAATACCACGGTCGTTTATAATCTGGGTTTTATAGACGGTATTGCCGGCAGCTTTTAAAATTTCGGCAACAGAGTAACCCAAAAGATTGTTACGAATATGTCCTAAATGCAAAGGTTTGTTGGTGTTGGGCGAAGAATATTCTACCATTATGGTATCTGATTTTTCGGTACTTGCAACACTGCCGTAATTGGTTTTATCTTTTAAGGCATTAAAATCTTGTAGAAAATAAGCATCGCTTAAAACAATATTCAAGAAGCCTTTTACCACGTTGTATTTTGCCACTTCTTTTACATTTTTCAGCAAATAATCGCCAATGCTTTCTCCCAATTTTACCGGATTGGTTTTTACTTGGCGCAACATAGGAAAAACCACCACGGTTACATCTCCTTCAAACTCTTTTCTTGTGGCCTGCAATTCTACGTCGGGCAAAGTAACCTCGTGTAGTTTTTTTACTGCATTTTTTACTTCTTCGGCAAGTTTATCTTGAATACTCATCGCTTAAAAATTTGGGCACAAAGATACTTAAAATTTGCAGTTAGGCAGTTCTATAACCAGACTTTGTGGTTTATACCAATTTAACCATATAATGTCGCATTCAAGCTCATTCATTTTCTGCTCTATTTCCTTGCTCAAAGTTTCCATAGCTACGGCTATGCAAACCAATCGCAGCGTTATCGAGCAAAAAAGCAACATCGCTTTCTGTGCGACTTTACAAAGTTAAATTGGCATTAGGTTTACACCGAATTGTGTATCTTGTAAACCAAACAAGCGCAAAAAATGTTAGTAAACGTCTCTTACAACAAACCAAAACTTAAAAATGAAATTAACGAAGCAGTAGGTAAAGCCTTTAGCTTTAAAGAACGCTTAAAGTTGAATGGTATTGGCTCTGGAAAACTTTTTATTACCAGCTCCAGTATATCTATACACAATTTACTTATTTTGGACAGCTACCTCAACACTTGCGGTATAGAATTGCGTCCAGATGGTATTATTGTAAGTTTTAGGTCGTTGTTAGAAACCTACGCGCTGGTAATTCCGTATTACAAACTAAACCTTTACAAAGGTGGCGCAAGCGAGTATGGTATTTACCGCGACCACCATTTTATAAAAGTAAAAGCCGACAGAAACAGCGTACATAAGTTTTTTAAAAAGCTGCAAAACTGCAAAGCCCAACATTGGTCTTCGGAACAGCCAGAACGGTAAAATAAAATGTTATAGGTAA
The DNA here is from genome assembly GCF_006546625.1 of Haloflavibacter putidus. Classification (GTDB taxonomy): domain Bacteria; phylum Bacteroidota; class Bacteroidia; order Flavobacteriales; family Flavobacteriaceae; genus Mesonia; species Mesonia putida. Next base: position 67,913 of record NZ_VIAR01000013.1, on the reverse strand, counting down.
TACGTTTACACGGAATTTATTAGCGCTAATTGACTCCCCGCGCAAAGGATTGAACGGCATGTTTGAGCTCTCCCGCGGCGATAGCAAGCGGGAAGCGAGTAGTGAAAGCCTGACCCTTTGCTTTTTCTGCAAAGGGATGCGCCCAAAATAAAAACAATTTGCTTATGCTTGTTGGCTATAAAAGTAGTGGCAAAAAGAGGCTTGTATATTTACCTCTTTCTAAAAGCAATGCCAGACAACAAACTCAGAACGCCTAAACCAATCATGGCCAAAGCTTGGGTAGAATCTGCTTGCGGATTTACCTTTTCTGCGCCGGTTTCTAACGAAATATGTGGAAAGAAAAAAGTGTAAAGTCCGTAGGCAATAAGAGCAAGCCCAACCAACAAGAGTACAATTTTGAGTGTGTTTTGCATGTAATTTAACTATTGTTACAATTAAAATTGAAAGATAATTATTAAATCTGTAAATTCAAGCAAATTTATCTTATGAAAATTCTATTAACCGGCGCCAATGGATATATTGGCATGCGACTTTTACCACTTTTATTAGAAGACGGCCACCAAGTGGTTTGTGCCGTTAGAAGTGCCAGCCGTCTTTCTGTAAGCGATAAAATAAGGCGCAAAATAGAAATTGTAGAGATAGATTTTCTAGAAGAAGTAGAGCCAAATGTATTGCCAAAAGATCTGGATGCTGCTTATTATCTTATCCATTCGATGACTTCTTCTACCAAAAATTTTGACGAAAAAGAAGCTCAAGCAGCACGCAACTTTAATAAATACGTAGAGAACACGGCTATAAAGCAAACTATTTTTTTGACGGGAATGACCAACGATAAGGAAACTTCCAAACATTTGAGCTCCCGACAAAAAGTTGGACAAATTTTGCAAGAAGGCAATTTTCACCTTACGCAATTGCAAGCAGGAATTATTGTAGGTTCTGGTAGTTCTTCTTTTGAAATTATACGCGATTTATGCGAAAAACTACCGGTAATGATTACCCCAAAATGGGTAAATACCAAAACGCAACCCACCGCTATACGCAATGTTTTGCAATTTTTAACCGGGGTTTTGGGCTATGAAGATTGCTATGACGATAGTTTTGATATTGGCGGTCCGGAAGTGCTTACCTACAAAAAAATGATGCAGCAATATATAGAGGTGCGCGATTTAAAACTCTATATTATAGATGTGCCTTTTATGTCGCCGCGCTTGTCTTCTTATTGGTTGTATTTTGTAACTTCTACTTCGTATAAACTGGCGGTAAATTTGGTAGATAGTATGCGGGTAGAAGTAGTTTCTAAAGACACGCGCTTGCAAGAAAAATTTGGAATAGATTTAATACCGTATAAAGAAGCCATTGCTTTGGCTTTTGATAAAATTGAACAAAATCTGGTAATTTCCAGCTGGAAAGATTCTTTGGTTAGCGGTCGCGTAAAAACAGATGTAAACCATCATATACAAATACCAACCCACGGTTGCTTAAAAGATGAGCAAAAACAAAAAGCAGAAAATCCGGAAAAAGCTTTAGAAAAAATTTGGAGTATTGGCGGACAAAACGGTTGGTATTATGCCAATACTTTGTGGCGCGTAAGGGGTTTTTTTGATAAAGTTTCTGGCGGGGTAGGTTTGCGCCGCGGTCGCACGCACGTAAACGAAATTTACACCGGAGATTCTTTAGATTTCTGGCGTGTGGTTTTGGCAGATAAAGAAGAAAAACGTTTATTGCTCTACGCCGAAATGCGCGTTCCCGGCGAAGCTTGGCTCGAGTTTAAAATAGATAAAGAAAATATAGTGCACCAAACAGCTACTTTTAGACCAAAAGGACTCTCCGGCCGCTTATATTGGTATAGTATGTTGCCGTTTCACTATTTTATTTTTAAAGGAATGTTGAACAAAATTGCTACCGCTTCTTGATGCCAAAAGTTTGGAATTATTGTAAAAACAACCTTCTTCTACTTCTTGCGGTGGCAATTGTTGGCCTCCTGTCTCTTTTTATTTTTCTAAATCCCGAAAATTTTTATGCTTCTATAGTAACTTGGTCCATAGAAGTGCGCGATTATTTTGGCAGCTTTTATTTATGGTTGGGTTTACTCACTTTTATTTTTTTGCTGCTGATAGCGCTTTTGCCCATTGGCAAAAGACGTTTGGGAGGCAAAACACCAGAATATAAAACTGCTTCTTGGCTCGCTATGCTTTATAGCGCCGGAATGGGCGCAGGAATTTTATTGCGTGCCGTGCAAGAGCCGTTGTTTATGTATCAAAATCCGCCTATTGTGAGTAAAGATCCTAACAGCATTATAGCTTTAGAATATACGTTTTACCAATGGGGTTTTACGGCTTGGGCGTTTTATGTCTTTTTTGCGTTGATTATTGGGTATTATCTTTTTATCAAAAAGAAAACGGTTTTATTGAGTAACGTATTTCCGCAGTACCAAAACAGCAACATTATTAAAGTTGTAGATTTACTTACCGTGCTTACTACCGTAATTGGTATTGTAGCTGCAATTGGCTTGGGCGCCCAACAAATTGATGGCGGTATTACCTATTTATTTAAACCAGAGAAAAACTATTATTTTGCCTACCTGTTTACTTTTATCGTTTTTCTTTTCGGATTTTTCTCGGTTTATCGTGGTATTCATAAAGGCATTCAGAAAATATCTAACCTTAATATTGCGGTTACTAGCTTGCTGTTTTTATTTGTTCTATTGCAAAACGACCTGCTTTTAACCTTCAAGAACTTTGGCACAGCTACTTATAAATACATTTTAGATTTCTTTCCGTTAAGTTTGGCGTTGGGAAATTACAATCCGGGAGAGAAATTCTTAACCGATTGGACTTATTATTACTGGGCATTTTGGTTGGCATGGGCGCCGTTTACCGGAATATTTATAGCGCGTATTTCTCGGGGAAGAACTATTAGACAAATGATTTTTGGCGCTATTTTATTGCCGTCTTTAGGCAGCTTTTTATGGTTTAGTGTTTTTGGTACTTCAGCTTTTCAAATTGTGGAAGAAATGGGTAATTACCAAGGCGAGATGAACAATGTGTTTACTTCTATCTTTGTGTTTTTAGAAAACTATCCGTTTGCCGGTATAAGCTCGTTGGTTACCATTGCTCTTTTGGTTGGTTTTTTGATAACTTCTGTAGATTCTGCCATTTATGTAATGAGCATGTTTACCGACAAAGGCAAACAAAACCCCAAAAATTCGCATCGTTTAATTTGGGCAATAGTCTTATTTACCTTTACAGAAGCTATTCTGCTTTTAGGAAGTTTTAATCCGGCCGTAGATGTGCTTACCGCTATGCAAAAATTATTGATTATCACTTCGCCACCTTTTGCATTTTTAACCGTAATGATAGGAATTTCTTTTGTACGGAATTTACTCGTGCGGGAGTAAGGAAATAGTTATTATAGTTTGGATTTCAAATTCCATTTCAGCTTCAGGTTCAACTTCAATTTCGATTTCCAGTACTCCCGTTCTCGATACAATCCCGCGCTTGCGGGATCACTCGAACTCCTTATTCGTCGCAAGCTGCTAACTGCCAACTCACCACTACGCACTAAGCACTAAAACACTACGCCTTCGGTAAGAAAACCTCTGCCATCATACAACGGGCGCTTCCGCCACCAAGGGTTTCTATGGTGTGCAAATCACTGCTTAAAATCTCGCAATGTTTTTCTATTTTGGCTACTTGTCCGGGCGTTAAACTTTGGTGCGCACGATTGCTCATTACCAAATATTTTTTACCAAAAGCCCCTTGTACTTGCAGCATATTTCCGGCAAAGTCGTTCATTTGCTCTACGCTAATCGAGATAATTTCTTTGCTGTCTTCTTTAAGGCTTTTTAGCACGTTTTTGTGCTCTTTTTTATCTTCTATGGTATCTAAGCAAATAACGGCAAACTCTTCTGCCACGCACATCATCACATTGGTATGGTAAATAAGTTTCCGCTCGTTGTTTACGTATTGGTATGCGTGAAAAATTATTGGTGTATATTCAAATTCTTCGCAAAACTCAATCAACAATTCTTCGTTAGCTCTTGGTGAAAGGGCGCAATAAGCTTTTCGGTTGGTGCGGTCTAAAATTAAATTGCCGGTTCCTTCCAAAAACACATTTTCTTCTTCGGCTTTGCGGTAATCTACTATGTTTTTAATAGAAAAACCTTCGTCTTCCAAAGTTGTCAAGACATCTTCTCTACGTTCTCTTCTGCGGTTTTCGGCAAACATTGGGTACAATGCCACATTGCCATTTTCGTGAAAAGAAACCCAGTTGTTCGGAAAGATAGAATCTGGCGTTTTATTTTCTTTAATATCGTCTATTACCACAACTTTTACGCCCACTTTTTTTAACTTTTCTACAAAAGCATCAAACTCATTTTGGGCTTTTTGGGTAAGGTCTGCCGCATCGGCATCTATACTTTTCTGAAAATAATTATTTACGGCCGTTTCCTCGTTCATACGGTAATCTACCGGCCTAATCATTAAAATTGTATCTGTAATCTGTCTCATTCTTTTTTAATTTTTTGGGCGTTCGGGCGGGCTTTCACGAGTCGCTTTTTTGTTTTGTTTTTTTCGACTGCGCTCAAAATAACAAAACAAAAAGAGCTCCAACAATCGTTCAATCCCTAACGCATTTATTCTCTAATCAGAGGCAAAGTAGAACAACGCAACAAACCTTCCTGTTTAGCAATTTCGGCATACGGAACTTCTTCTACCGTAAAACCATTATCGCGAAGCCATTGATTTAATCTGATAAAATTCTTTTCAGAAATAACCACCTCCGGCGAAATGCTAAAAATATTACTATTCATATTATACATTTCTTCTTTGGTGATTTCAAATACATTTTCCTTACCAAAATAATCTACCAACCAATTGTATTCTTCTTCTTCCAAAAAGCCATTTCTATGAATAATGGCTTTGCCTTTTCCTATTGGCTGGAAGCAACAATCTAAGTGCAAGGCATTGTCTTTTGGGTCTGTGTTGCTTTTTCGTAAGTTAAAACTTTTCACTTTTTTATCTGGAAACAAATCCTGTAAAGCCTTTACTGCTTTGGTATTGGTGCGTGCAGTAATAAAATCTGGATAATCTTTTCCACGGTAAGTGCCAACAAAAATATAGTCTTCGTGCGGCATAACGTCACCACCTTCTACGTGTGCGTCCTCTTCAAATTTTACCACATTTTTAGGATCAATAAGATCTAAAACGTGTTGTATGGCTTCAATTTCCTGATCTCTGTCCGGTAAAATATTGGCTTTTATAAATTTGTCTTCGATAACAAAACCAATATCGCGCGAAAAAATTTGGTTATAACCCTCAATTACGTTGGGTCTGTAAACTTGCACATCGTATTTTTTTAAAACTTTTTCTACAGCAGCCATTTCTTCTACCATATCTGCCTCTTCCGGATAGCTGCCGGCTTTTATGTGTTCTTTAGATTTAGGATCGTAGGTATCTTCTAAGGCCGGGGTTTTACCGGGAGTTTTGGCAATTCCTAAAACAACTTCTTTCAGTTTTGAAAATTCGTTGGTAACGTGTGGTTTTAACATACTGCAACTTTTATTATATCTATAAAAAAGAAGCTGTCTAAATTTTTTGTTGTCTTTTGCTGTTTAAATTACCAAAACGCGCATTGGTTTTTGGTAAGTTTATAAACCTGCAAGTTTAAGACAAGTTGCTTTTAGACAGCCTCCGTTTAAACCAACCGCTTCAATTTAGCGGCTTTCTATATCTTTAAAATCTCTATGGTTTTCGCCAATATAAATTTGTCTTGGACGACCAATTGGCTCTTTACGCAAGCGCATCTCTCTCCATTGTGCAATCCAACCCGGTAAACGACCAAGAGCAAACATTACCGTAAACATTTCTGTTGGTATGCCAAGTGCTCTATAAATAATACCGGAGTAAAAATCTACGTTTGGATATAATTTTCTGTCTACAAAATAAGAATCTTCCAAAGCTTCTTTTTCTAAGCCTTTGGCTATATCTAATACCGGATCTTCTATTCCTAAATTACCCAATACTTCGTCTGCAGATTTTTTAATGATTTTTGCGCGAGGATCAAAGTTTTTATAAACGCGGTGACCAAAGCCCATCAAACGGAAAGAATCTTCTTTGTCTTTGGCTTTTTTCATATACTTTTTAGTATCGCCACCATCTTGCTTAATACCTTCTAACATTTCTATTACCGCTTGGTTAGCACCACCGTGCAATGGTCCCCAAAGTGCACAAATACCGGCAGAAATAGAAGCAAACAAACCTGCGTGCGAAGAACCTACCATTCTTACCGTAGAGGTAGAACAGTTTTGCTCGTGATCTGCATGCAAAATTAACAACTTATTTAAAGCCGAAGAAATTGCAGGATCTACCTTATATTCTTCGTTAGGCTTTTTAAACATCATTTTTAAGATGTTATCTACATATCCTAAAGATGTATCGCCATAATCTAATGGTTGACTGTTACGTTTGCGTAAAGTCCAGGCTACTAAAACCGGAAATTTTGCCAATAATTTAATAATGGCATTATACATATCTTCGTCAGAGTCTACATTTACAGAGCTTGGGTTAAATGCAATTAAAGCATTGTTTAAAGACGATAAAACGCCCATTGGATGCGCAGATTTAGGAAAACCATCTAAGATTTTCTTCATCTCTTCATCTACCACAGACTCTTTTTTGATGTCTTTATATAATTTGTCAAGTTGCTCTTGCGTGGGCAACTCTCCGAAAATAAGAAGATAAGCAACTTCTAAAAAACTAGCTTTTTCGGCTAAATCTTCAATAGCATAACCACGGTAACGTAAAATACCTTCTTCTCCGTTTAGAAAAGTAATCGCACTTTCGCAAGAACCGGTATTTTTATAACCGGGATCCAAGGTAATTAATCCCCCTGTTTCGCCTCTTAATTTTTTGATTTCTATTCCTACTTCACCTTCGGTACCTTTTACGACTGGAAAATCGTATTTTTTACCGCCGATTTCTATGGTTGCTTTCTCTGACATATTCTTTAATTATTTTATTTTTTTAAGTGTCGCTAAATTACAAAAATTAGTGCTAATAGAGCGACAAGAAGTCGTGATATTTGTACTGTAGTAACAAACTTTCACATAATTTTTACACTTTCTATAGTTTAATTCTATAAGAACTGGTTTTTATTTTTAAAATAGAATTTACTCAAAACAAAACCGCTGTCAATTTTTAAGTTTGACAGCGGTTTTTAAATTTTTGCAACAAAATGCTATAACTATATTTTAAAGGCTTTTTTTTGCGGGTAATAAGCTATTTCTCCCAGTTCTTCCTCTATACGTAATAACTGATTATATTTTGCCATACGATCGCTACGCGAAGCAGAACCGGTTTTAATTTGCCCGGTATTGAGTGCTACGGCCAAATCTGCAATGGTGGTATCTTCTGTCTCTCCGGAACGGTGTGACATAACCGAAGTATAACCGGCATTATGTGCCATATTTACCGCGGCAATAGTTTCGGTAAGGGTACCAATTTGGTTTACTTTTATCAAAATAGAATTGGCTATTTGGTTTTCAATTCCGCGCTCTAAACGCTCTACATTGGTTACAAATAAATCGTCTCCTACCAGCTGTACTTTTTTACCAATTTTTTCGGTAAGGTATTGCCAGCCGTCCCAATCGTCTTCGTCCATCCCGTCTTCAATAGAAATAATAGGATATTCTGCAGCCAATTCTGCTAAATAATCTGCTTGTTCGTGGCTGTTTCTTACTTTTCCGGATTCGCCTTCAAATTTTGCGTAATTGTATTTACCATCTTCGTAAAATTCCGCGGCAGCGCAATCTAACGCCAACATAATTTCGTCACCAAACTTATAACCAGCATTTTCTGTAGCTTGTTTAATAGAATCTAAAGCATCTTCGGTACCTTTTAAGGTAGGCGCAAATCCGCCTTCGTCGCCAACTGCCGTGCTTAAATTTCTATCTTTCAACACTTTTTTTAGGTGATGAAAAATTTCTGAACCCATTTGTAGCGCGTGTGAAAAGCTTTTTGCTTTTACCGGCATAATCATAAATTCCTGAAAGGCAATTGGCGCATCTGAATGGGAACCACCGTTGATGATATTCATCATTGGCACCGGAAGTGTTTTGGCACTCACGCCACCAACATACCGATAAAGCGGCATATTTAACTCTGCCGCAGCTGCTTTTGCCACGGCCAAAGAAACGCCTAAAATGGCGTTGGCACCAAGATTGGCTTTGTTATCGCTGCCGTCTAAATCTATTAAGGCGCGGTCTATGGCTTCTTGCTGCAATACATCTGCACCTACCAAAGCTTCGGCTATTTTTGTATTTACGTTTTCTACGGCTTTTAAAACGCCTTTGCCCATATAGTTTTTTTTGCCGTCGCGTAACTCTACAGCTTCGTGCTCGCCAGTAGATGCGCCCGAAGGCACGGCTGCTCTTCCTAAATAGCCGTTTTCTGTTACTACATCTACTTCTACGGTTGGATTACCACGCGAATCAAAAATTTGTCTTGCTCTTATATCTATTATTAGACTCATAATTAGTTTAAATTATAATGAATGTCCGAAAAATACAAATTAAGTTTAATTTTTAAGCTATAAATTAAGCTTTTGCCAGTTTTATGTTTTCTATAAATTCATCAAATAAATAGGACGCATCTTTAGGTCCGGGATTAGCTTCTGGGTGATATTGAACAGAAAAACAATTTTTATTCTTTATACGCAAACCTGCCACGGTATGATCGTTTAAATGCAAATGGGTTATTTCTATGTTATCGTTTTTTTCCAGGCTTTCTCTGTCTACCGAAAATCCATGATTCTGGGAAGTGATTTCACCTTTTCCGGTTCGTACATTTTTTACGGGATGATTAATACCGCGATGCCCGTGATGCATTTTATAGGTTTTAATATTATTGGCCAAAGCAATAACTTGATGCCCTAAGCAAATACCGAAAAGTGGTTTATTTTCTTCCAAAATATTTTTTGTTAGCGCTATAGCTTCCTTTAGTGGCTCTGGATCTCCGGGACCGTTTGAAAGAAAATAAGCATCGGGATTCCATTCTTTCATCTCTGCATAGGTTGCATTGTACGGAAAGACTTTTACGTAGCAATCGCGTTTGGCCAAATTTCTAAGAATATTTTGCTTGATACCAATATCTAAAGCAGCTATCTTATAGCTCGCTTTTTCTTTACCAACAAAATAAGGTACTTTAGTAGAAACTTTTGAGGCCAACTCGTAGCCCTTCATATCAGGAATCTCTGCCAATTGCTTTTTTAGCGCCTCTATATTGTCTACTTCAGTAGAAATTACAGCATTCATTGCGCCGTGTTTGCGTATATATGCAACCAAAGCGCGGGTATCTACATCTGCAATAGCGAGCAGTTTATGTCCTTTAAGGAAATTTTCTAAAGAGCCAGAAGCTTTTTTACGCGAATAATTGTAACTGAAATTTTTACAAATTAAACCGGCAATCTTAATGGAATTTGATTCAACATCTTCTTCATAAGTACCATAATTACCAATATGTGCGTTGGTAGTTACCATAATCTGTCCGTAATAAGAAGGATCTGTAAAAATTTCTTGATAACCCGTCATACCGGTATTAAAGCAAACTTCTCCAAACGAAGAACCTTGCATTTGTCCTATAATTTTACCGTGAAAGATGGTACCATCTTCTAATAAAACGATTGCTTTTTGCCGATTTTGAAACTGCATTATAAATAGTTATTAAAGTATGGGTTAAAAAAAAGGGACAAACACAAAAGCGTTTATCCCTTATAAAATTAAATAATTGAATATTTTATTCTATTCTTCCTCATTAGAAGTTTTTTTATCTTCTGCAGGAGTTTGTTTACCTTCAGATTGTGTAGCCTCGGCCGGTTTACTCTTTTTACCGCCTCTTCTACTTCTTCTGGTAGATTTTTTCTTGCCAGTCTCTTTATTGTAAATATCATTAAAATCTACAAACTCTATCATTGCCATTTCTGCGTTATCTCCTAAACGATTACCCAATTTGATTATTCTTACATAACCTCCTGGTCTATCGCCGACTTTTGGAGCTATCTCGCGAAATAACTCGGATACCGCATACTTATCTCTTAGTTTAGAAAAAACCAAGCGTCTGTTATGCGTAGTATCTGCTTTAGATTTAGTTACCAAAGGCTCTATAAATTGTCTTAAAGCTTTAGCTTTAGCTACTGTGGTATTTATGCGTTTATGCTCTATTAAAGAACTAGCCATGTTTGCAAACATAGACTTTCTATGAGCAGTCTTTCTACTTAAATGATTAAATTTCTTTCCGTGTCTCATTTTCTTAGATGTTAGAAGATAGGATTAACCAAGGTTTAGAAACGTCGGTTAATCCTACGTCTATTTTTAGTCTTTATCTAATTTATATTTTGAAAGATCCATACCGAAATTTAAGCCTTTAACGTTAACTAATTCTTCTAGCTCTGTCAAGGATTTTTTTCCGAAGTTACGGAACTTCATCAAATCGTTTTTATTATATGCTACCAAGTCTCCTAAGGTGTCTACTTCTGCCGCTTTTAAGCAATTTAATGCTCTTACCGAAAGATCCAGATCTACCAATTTGGTTTTTAACAACTGGCGCATATGCAACGATTCTTCGTCGTAAGTTTCAGTTTGCGCTATCTCATCAGACTCTAAGGTTATTCGCTCATCAGAGAATAACATAAAGTGGTGAATAAGAATTTTTGCAGCCTCTGTCAATGCGTCTTTAGGATGTATAGAACCATCGGAACTAATTTCGAAAACCAATTTTTCATAATCGGTTTTTTGTTCTACACGATAGTTTTCTATGCTGTATTTCACGTTTTTGATTGGCGTAAAGATACTATCAGTAAAAATGGTTCCTAACGGAGCACTAGATTTTTTATTTTCTTCTGCAGGAACGTAGCCTCGACCTTTTTCTATGGTAAGCTCTAGGTTAAGACTAACGTCTTTCTCCATATTACAAATTACCAAATCGGGGTTTAATACCTGAAATCCGGAAATAAATTTTTGAAAATCACCGGCCGTTAATTGTTCCTTACCGGAAACCGCTACCGTTATGGTTTCGTTATCAACTTCCTCTATTTGGCGTTTAAAACGAACTTGTTTTAAGTTAAGAATCATTTCGGTAACGTCTTCTACAACCCCCGAAATGGTAGAAAATTCGTGTTCTACACCTTCTACGCGAACAGATGTTATTGCAAAACCTTCTAAAGAAGATAACAGCACTCTTCTTAAAGCGTTACCAACTGTAAGCCCGTAACCCGGTTCTAAAGGACGAAATTCAAATTTGCCTTCGAACTCGGTCGAGTCTATCATGATAACTTTATCGGGCCTTTGAAAATTTAATATTGCCATATTGTGAGTTCTGTCTGTTAAAAATTATTTCGAATATAATTCGACAATAAATTGTTCGTTTATATTTTCAGGAATTTGAATCCTTGTTGGCACCGCTACAAAAGTTCCTTCTTTTTTCTCGCTGTTCCAAGTTATCCACTCGTAAACGCTGCTTGCATTTTCTAAAGATTCTTGAATAGCGTTTAAAGACTTCGATTTTTCACGTACACCTACTATGTCACCAGCTTTAAGTTGGTAAGATGGTATATTTACAATTTTACCGTTTACGGTAATGTGCCGGTGCGATACTAATTGTCTTGCACCTCTTCTAGAAGGAGAAACCCCCATTCTAAATACTACGTTATCTAATCTAGATTCACATAGTTGCAGCAAAACTTCCCCTGGTATACCACGAGCTGCAGTTGCTTTTTTAAACATATTACGGAATTGACGCTCTAAAATACCATAGGTATATTTGGCTTTCTGCTTTTCCATAAGCTGGATAGCATATTCCGATTTTTTTCCGCGACGACGGTTATTACCGTGTTGTCCCGGTGGATAATTTCTTTTTTCGAAAGACTTATCGTCTCCGTAAATAGCTTCGCCAAATTTACGTGCTATTTTTGTTTTTGGACCAGTATATCTTGCCATTGAATTTAAATTTAAAAGGTGATTATGAATTAAGGTCTAGAAATAAATCCTTCGATAATCGTAATACCTTTTAGTTATACTTAATTATACTCTTCGTTTTTTAGGAGGTCGGCAGCCATTATGTGGCACCGGGGTAACATCTATAATTTCGGTAACTTCTATACCACCGTTATGAATAGAACGGATGGCAGATTCTCTACCGTTACCCGGGCCTTTTACATAAACTTTTACCTTTTTAAGGCCGGCTTCGCTAGCTACTTTTACCGCATCTTCTGCAGCTAATTGAGCAGCGTAAGGTGTATTCTTTTTACTACCTCTAAAACCCATTTTCCCTGCGGAAGACCAAGAAATAACGTCCCCTTTTTTATTAGTTAAAGAGACAATTATGTTATTGAACGATGCAGTAACATGTGCTTCTCCAAAAGCATCAACGTTTACTTTACGCTTTTTTACTGTAGACTTTGCCATACTTTCTTGTTATTTAGTTACTTTTTTCTTGTTAGCAACTGTTTTTCTTCTTCCTTTACGCGTTCTAGAGTTATTCTTAGTACGTTGGCCTCTAAGTGGCAATCCGGATCTATGACGAATTCCTCTATAACAACCAATGTCCATCAAACGCTTGATGCTCATTTGCACTTCAGAACGCAATTCTCCTTCGATTGTGTAATTACCAACTGCTTCTCTAATTTTACCAATTTCTTCATCGGTCCAATCAGATACTTTTTTACTTTCATCTACTTTGGCAGTAGCCAAGATATCTTGGGCTCTACTTCTACCAATTCCGAAGATATAGGTTAACGCTATAACTCCTCGCTTTTGTTTGGGTATATCTACACCTGCAATTCTTGCCATAATTAGCCTTGTCTTTGTTTAAATCTAGGATTCTTTTTATTAATTACGTAAAGCCTGCCTTTTCTGCGAACTATTTTGCAGTCGGCGCTTCTTTTTTTTACTGATGCTCTAACTTTCATCTCTATTGTTTTTACAACCAATTTTAGTGCTCTCAAAAATTGATATTATATTTTTTCGAGTTGCAAAACTACGAAAAAAAATATAAATAACACATTTATTGGTAATTAGTATCTATAGGTTATACGAGCCTTAGTTAAATCGTATGGGCTCATTTCTAATTTTACTTTATCACCAGGTAAAAGTTTGATGTAATGCATTCTCATTTTACCTGAAATATGTGCGGTAACTATGTGCTCATTTTCTAACTCAACTCTAAACATAGCGTTAGATAATGCTTCTACTATAGTACCGTCTTGTTCTATTGCGGGTTGTTTTGCCATAATTATGCTACTGCTTTTCTATTTCTACCTGTTTTCATTAATCCGTCATAATGCCTGTTCAATAAGTAAGAATTTACTTGCTGCATTGTATCTATTGCTACCCCTACCATAATTAGTAAAGAAGTACCACCAAAGAATAACGCCCAACCTTGTTGCACCCCAAAAGCTACTACTACTGCCGGAAAGACCGCAATTGCAGCTAGAAATACACTACCCGGTAAGGTAATTTGTGACATAATTCTATCTAGGTATTCAGCAGTTTCTGTACCGGGACGTATACCCGGAATAAAACCACCGCTTCTTTTTAGATCGTCTGCCATTTTATTGGTTGGAACAGTAATGGCCGTATAAAAATAGGTAAATATTATAATTAACAACGCAAATACCAAGTTATACCAGAAGCCGAATATATTATTAAAGGCAGCGGTAACACCCTGTGCCATTGCAGAATCTGATAATCCCGCAACTGCAGCTGGTATAAACATAATTGCTTGTGCAAAAATGATAGGCATAACCCCAGATGCATTAAGCTTTAACGGAATAAATTGTCTTGCGCCGCCAAAGATATTTTTCTCATAGCCACCGGCAGCATTTCTACGGGCATATTGAACGGGTATTTGCCGTACAGCCATAACCAGCATAACCGAAGCAAATATAATAGCAAACCATATTACCAATTCTATTAAAATCATTACCGCGCCCCCGTTAGATTCGAAAACACGCGATGTAAATTCTTGCAAGAAAGCTTGTGGTAAGGTTGCTACAATACCAACCATAATTAATAATGAAATACCATTACCAATACCTTTATCTGTAATACGCTCTCCGAGCCACATTGCAAAAATGGTACCGGTTGTTAGTATTATTACCGATGAAACAATAAAGGTAGCAGAGTTACCTAAAAGAAAAGCACTTTCAGGTAAGGTAGCAAAGAGGTTATAAATATATCCAGGTCCTTGCACCAAGGTAATAGCTATGGTAAGCCATCGTGTAATTTGATTAATTTTCTTACGACCACTTTCTCCTTCTTTCTGAAGCTTTTGCAAATAAGGAACCGCAATTCCCATAAGTTGCACTACAATGGAAGCAGAAATATAAGGCATAATACCAAGCGCAAAAACAGAAGCATTTGCAAACGCACCGCCGGTAAAAGCATTAAGCAAGCCAAGAAGACCGCCATCTGTTTGCGTTGCTAAATCTGCCAATTGCGCTGCATCAACCCCCGGAAGGACCACTTGCGCTCCAAATCTGTAAACAAGTAAAAGCCCAAGGGTAACCAGTATACGGTTTTTGAGCTCTTCTATTTTCCAAATATTTTTTATTGTTTCAATAAATTTCATTGGTTTCTTATTATAAAGTTACTGCTTCGCCACCAGCTGCTTCGATAGCTTTTTTTGCAGTGGATGAAAATTTATGAGCGGTTACTTTTACCTTAGTAGTAAGTTCACCTCTACCCAAAATTTTTACCAGTTCGTTTTTATTTGCTAAACCTAGCTCAACAATAGTTTCAAAGTCTAAGGTATCGTTTACTTTACTCTCATCTACCAATCTTTGAATGGTGTCTAAGTTTATACCTTGATATTCTTTACGACTAATATTGTTAAAACCAAATTTAGGTACTCTACGTTGCAACGGCATCTGCCCGCCTTCAAAACCAATCTTCTTAGAGTAGCCCGAACGAGATTTTGCACCTTTATGCCCTCGAGTAGACGTACCACCTTTTCCGGTACCTTCTCCACGGCCTAAACGTTTGCTATTGCTATGTACAGAACCTTTAGCAGGTCTTAAGTTATTTAATTCCATCGTTTAAATTATTTTGTTTCTTCTACAGAAACTAAGTGTTTCACTTTATTTATCATTCCAAGGATGTTAGGAGTATCTTGGTGTTCTACCGTATCTCCTATCTTTTTTAATCCTAACGCTTGTAGAGTAAGTTTCTGGCCTTTAGTGCGGTTAATAGCACTTTTTGACTTTGTTACTTTTATCTTTCCCATTTTATCCTTGAATTATTATCCGTTAAATACCTTGTCTAAAGAAATTCCTCGCTGTTTTGCAACAGTTTTTGCACTTCTTAATTGTAGTAAAGCATCAAAAGTTGCCTTTACCATATTATGTGGGTTAGAAGAACCTTGACTCTTAGAAAGCACATCTTGCACTCCAACAGATTCTAATACCGCACGAATAGGTCCACCTGCAATTACACCGGTACCTTCTGCAGCCGGTAACAAGATAACTCTTGCACCACTGTATTTTCCTTTTTGCTCGTGAGGAATAGAGGTTTTGTTTAAAGGAATACGAACTAAATTCTTTTTCGCATCTTCTACTGCTTTAGAAATAGCTTCTGCAACCTCTTTAGATTTTCCTAAACCTTGGCCTACTACGCCGTTTTCGTCTCCTACAACAACAATAGCAGAAAATCCGAAAGCTCTACCACCTTTAGTAACTTTTGTTACCCGTTGCACTCCAACTAAACGATCCTTTAACTCTAAACCACTCGGTTTTACGCGTTCTACGTTTTTATAATCTTGATACATATATTTTAGAATTTAAGTCCTCCTTCGCGAGCACCTTCTGCTAATGATTTTACTCTACCGTGATACAAATAACCGCTTCTATCAAACTTAACGGCATCTACACCGGCTTTCTCCGCACGTTGTGCTACCAACTTGCCAACTTCTTTTGCAATTTCTGACTTGTTGCCTTCTTTTGCAATTTCTTTATCTCTAGAAGAAGCAGCTAACAAAGTTTTACCTTCTACGTCGTCTACTAGTTGCACATAAATTTCTTTATTGCTTCTAAAAACAGACAAACGTGGTTTTTGCGCAGTTCCCGTAAGGTTCTTACGAATTCTTCTTCTTATTTTTTCTCTTCTTTTTACTTTTGAAAATGCCATATCTACACTTTATTAAGCTGATTTACCTGCTTTTCTACGCAATTGCTCACCAACAAATTTAATTCCTTTTCCTTTATAAGGCTCTGGTTTACGAAGGCTGCGAATTTTTGCAGCTACTTGTCCAACCAATTGCTTATCGTAAGAAGTTAATTTTACAATTGGATTCTTACCTTTCTCACTAACGGTTTCTACCTTAACTTCGGGTGCCAAAGCTAATACAACATTATGAGAATAACCAATTGCCAAGTCTAATTTTTGACCTTGATTAGAAGCTCTATAACCAACTCCTACTAATTCTAATTCTTTAGTAAAGCCGTTTGAAACGCCTTCTACCATATTTTGAATTAATGCACGATACAAGCCGTGTTTAGATTTAATCTGCTTCTTTTCTGAAGTTCTTTCTAAGATTACTTCATTATCTTCAACTTTAATGTCGATATCGTTAAACTCCTGTTGGAGCTCTCCTAATTTTCCTTTTACCGTAACCACATTACCGTTTACGTTTATTTCTACGCCTTCTGGGATAGTTACCGGACTTTTACCTATTCTTGACATTCTTTTCTTGTTTTGAGTTTAGTAAACGTAGCAAAGTACTTCGCCACCCACATTTTCTTTTCTTGCTTGCTTATCTGTCATTACTCCGTGAGAAGTAGAAACGATAGCAATTCCCAATCCGTTAAGGATACGCGGAAGCTCATTGGCACCGGAATACTTACGTAAACCTGGTTTACTTATTCTTTGAATCTCTCTAATGATAGACTCTTTGGTATCTTTATCATATTTAAGCGCTATTTTGATCGTGCCTCTACCGGCAGCTTCTTCCTCAAATTTATAGCTTAAAATATACCCTTGGTCAAACAAAATCTTGGTAATCTGTTTCTTAAGATTAGAAGCCGGGATTTCTACCACACGGTGGTTTGCTGCCACAGCATTTCTAATTCTTGTTAGGTAATCTGCAATAGGATCTATATTCATTCTTATTTATTTGTGGTAATGGTTTTCTTTGCCCGCAACAATCGGAGAAGAACCTGTTACCTATTAATATTTTACCAACTAGCCTTTTTAACGCCAGGAATTAGACCATGGTTAGCCATTTCTCTAAATTTAACGCGAGAAATACCAAATTGTCTCATATATCCCTTTGGTCTACCGGTTAATTTACAACGATTGTGCAAGCGCACCGGAGAAGAGTTTTTTGGTAATTTTTGAAGCGCTTCCCAATCACCAGCTTCTTTTAAAGCCTGGCGCTTTTCTGCGTACTTCTCAACCATTTTTTGTCTTTTTACCTCACGGGCTTTCATTGATTCTTTAGCCATAATTATTTCTTTTTAAAAGGTAGTCCTAATTCTGTTAACAATGATTTTGCTTCCTTATCTGTTTTTGCAGTGGTCACAAAACTAATATCCATACCTGCGATTGAATTTACACGGTCGATATTTATTTCCGGAAAAATAATTTGTTCAGTAAGACCTAAATTATAATTTCCTCTACCATCAAAACCAGATGCGTTAATACCGCTAAAATCACGTACGTTTGGCAAAGATGCAGTAATAAGTCTATCTAAAAACTCATACATACGTTCTCCGCGTAGCGTTACTTTTGCCCCAATTGGCATCCCTTTACGTAATTTAAACGAAGCAACATCTTTCTTAGAAATGGTTGATACCGCTTTTTGTCCTGAAATTGCAGTTAATTCCTCTACTGCGTGATCGATTAGTTTCTTATCTGCAACAGCGCCTCCAACTCCTCTACTAATAACTATTTTAGTAAGTTTAGGAACCTCCATTTTATTTTCGTAACTAAATTCTTCAGTAAGAGCAGAAATGACCTTGTCTTTATACTCTTGTTTAAGTCTTGGTACGTAACTCATATCTAAATTACTTCATTAGATTTTTTTGAAAATCTTACTTTTTTATCGCCTTCCATTCTATAACCAACACGGGTAGTGTTCCCATTTTTATCAATAAGTGATAAGTTAGATATATTAATTGGAGCTTCTTTTTTTGCTATTCCTCCTTGCGGATTGCTAGCACTAGGCTTTTGATGTTTAGACACCATATTAATGCCTTCTACAATTGCCTTATTTTTCTCAATTAATACTTTTTGCACCTTACCTTCTTGACCTTTATGGTCTCCAGCTATTACGCGCACAGTATCTCCTGATGTAATTTTAAGCTTTGTCATTTTTTCTGTATTAAAGCACTTCTGGTGCCAATGATACAATTTTCATAAATTGCTTATCACGAAGCTCTCTGGCCACAGGGCCAAATACCCGTGTACCACGCATCTCACCGGTTGGATTTAACAATACACAAGCATTGTCATCAAACCGAATGTAAGAACCATCTGGCCTACGTACCTCTTTTTTAGTACGAACAACCACACCAGTCGAAACCGCACCTTTTTTGATGCTACCGTTTGGACTAGCTTCTTTTACGCTAACAACAATTTTGTCTCCTACAGAGGCGTAGCGCTTTTTTGTACCGCCCAACACGCGTATAACTAAAACTTCTTTAGCCCCGGTATTGTCTGCTACTCTTAATCTAGATTCTTGTTGTACCATAATTACTTCGCTCTTTCAATTATTTCTACTAATCTCCAACATTTGTTTTTACTTAAAGGTCGTGTTTCCATGATCTTTACAGTATCACCTTCGTTGCAGTCGTTTTTTTCGTCGTGCGCTACATATTTTTTCGTTTTTAAAACGAATTTACCATACATAGGGTGTTTCATTTTTTTAGTTTCCGAAACAACAATAGATTTCTCCATTTTGTTACTGGTTACTACACCTATACGCTCTTTTCTTAAATTTCTTTTTTCCATCTTGTAAGCAGAATTAGTCTAATTCTCTTTTTGTCAATTCCGTGGCTAACCTCGCCTTTGTCCTTCTTACAGTTCTTAACTGTGCAGGGTTATCTAAAGGCGTAATTGCGTGGGCCATTTTAAGGTCTCTATATTGCTGTTGAGATTTTGCAAGCTCTTCGCGCAATTCAGCTACAGATAATTCTTTTACTTCTGATTGTTTCATAATTTCAAAAATTATTCTTGATAATCCCTTGACACAATAAACTTGGTCCTCACAGGAAGTTTCTGGGCTGCCAAACGCAATGCTTCTTTTGCTAAAGCTTGCGGTACACCACCAATTTCAAATAATATTCTACCAGGTTTTACGGTTGCTGCCCAATATTCTACATTACCCTTACCTTTACCCATACGTACTTCTAATGGTTTCTTGGTAATTGGTTTGTCTGGGAATATTTTAATCCATATAGACCCCTCTCTTTTCAAGTAACGGGTTGCTGCAATACGCGCAGCTTCTATTTGTCGTGCAGTAACAAAACTGGTATCTAAAGATTTGATTCCAAAGGTTCCGTTAGAAAGTCTATGCCCTCTTCCGGCATTTCCTTTCATGCGTCCTTTTTGTTGTTTACGATATTTTGTTCTCTTAGGCTGTAACATTTCTTATTCTTTAAAAAATTACTTTCTACGACGTGATTTGTTACCACCTCGTCCGGATCCGGATTTTCCTCCTTGTTTTTTGGATAGTCCAACAAGCGGAGAAAGTTCTCTTTTTCCGTAAACTTCACCTTTCATGATCCATACTTTAACGCCTAATCTACCATAAGTAGTATGCGCTTCTACCAAAGCATAATCAATATCGGCTCTAAAAGTAGACAAAGGTATACGACCATCTTTATAGCCTTCTGAACGTGCCATCTCTGCTCCGTTTAAACGACCAGAGATTTGAATTTTAATTCCTTCCGCATTCATTCGCATCGCAGCAGCGATAGCCATTTTAATTGCGCGGCGATAAGAAATTCTATTTTCTATCTGTCGCGCAACACTCGCAGCTACTAAGTGGGCGTCTAGCTCAGGTCTCTTAATTTCAAAAATATTAACCTGAACTTCTTTGTCGGTAATCTTTTTAAGCTCTTCTTTCAACTTGTCTACCTCCTGTCCACCTTTCCCAATAATAATACCAGGACGGGCAGTGGTGATAGTAACGGTTACAAGTTTAAGCGTGCGCTCAATAATTACTCTAGCTACACTAGCTTTAGAAAGACGAGCATGGATGTACTTTCTTACTTTATCATCTTCAGCTATTTTATCGCCGTAGTCATTTCCTCCGTACCAGTTAGATTCCCATCCTTTAATGATACCAAGTCTATTTCCAATTGGATTTGTTTTCTGTCCCATACTACTCTTCTTAGCTTTGTGTATTATTTTTAGATCCTAACACCAATGTAACGTGGTTAGATCTTTTTCTTATTCTATGTGCCCTTCCTTGTGGTGCCGGACGTAATCTTTTTAACATACTACCACCATCCACTCGGATTTCTTTTATGAATAACCCTGCATCTTCAAGACTTTCATCTTCGTTTTTCACTTGCCAGTTAGCAATAGCAGAAAGCAAAAGCTTTTCTAACCTACGTGATGCTTCTTTAGAGTTAAACTTTAAAATTTGAAGCGCTTTCTCTACACCTTCGCCACGTACTAAATCTGCTACTAAACGCATTTTTCTTGGCGAAGTAGGGCAGTTATTCAGTTTAGCAAAAGCTACGTGCTTTTTAGCTTCTTTTATTTGCTCTGCTCTTTCTCTTTTTCGAACTCCCATAGCTTCAATTATCTTTTACCTTTATTTTTTGCTCCCGCGTGCCCTCTAAAGGAACGCGTTGGCGAAAATTCTCCTAATTTATGACCTACCATATTCTCTGTAATGTATACAGGAACAAATTGCTTTCCGTTATGCACACCTATAGTTTGCCCAACAAAGTCTGGGGTAATCATAGAAGCCCTTGACCAAGTTTTAATAACGGTTTTTTTACCTGCCTCTACATTCTGAGCAACTTTTCTCTCTAACTTATAGTGAACGTAAGGTCCTTTTTTTAATGAACGTGCCATATCTTATTATTTCTTTCTACGTTCTACAATATATTTATTACTCGCTTTGGTTTTAGAGCGTGTTCTAAAACCTTTTGCAGGCAAGCCTTTTCTAGATCTTGGATGACCTCCGGATGCCCGACCTTCTCCACCACCCATTGGGTGATCTACTGGGTTCATTACAACTGGTCTTGTTCTTGGTCTTCTTCCTAACCAACGTTTTCTACCAGCTTTTCCTGAAACTATTAATTGGTGATCACTGTTAGAAACAGCTCCTACTGTAGCCAAACAAGTTCCTAAAATCAAACGAATTTCGCCTGAAGGTAACTTAACCGTTGCGTATTTTCCTTCTCTTGCTATCAATTGTGCAAAAGCTCCGGCGCTACGTGCCATAACAGCACCTTGTCCAGGTCTAAGCTCAATACAAGAAATTACCGTACCCAAAGGTATGTCTGCAAGTGGCATTGTGTTTCCAATCTCGGTAGCTACCGATGATTTTCCGGAAACGATATTTTGCCCCACTTCTAAACCATTTTGAGCAATAATATAGCGCTTTTCGCCATCTTGATAATTCAGTAAAGCTATAAATGCAGACCTGTTAGGATCATACTCTATAGATGCAACTGTTGCTGGTATACCGTGTTTGTTTCTTTTGAAATCTATAATACGGTAACGTCTTTTATGACCACCACCTTTGTAGCGCATGGTCATTTTTCCTTGACTGTTTCTTCCTCCAGACTTTTTATACGAAGAAAGTAAACTTTTCTCCGGCTTATCAGTCGTAATGGCGTCAAACCCATTAACAACTTTAAATCGCTGTCCAGGAGTGATAGGTTTTAATTTTTTAACCGACATTCTCTAAATTCTTAAAGATTACTATATAAATCTATTGTATCGCCGTCTGCCACCTGTACAACTGCCTTTTTAAAAGCGTTTGTTTTACCAGTCACGACACCCGTTTTTGTATAACGGGATTTACGATCCGGACGAACGTTCATTGTGCGAACTTTTTCTACTGAAACGCCATAAGCAGACTCTACCGCCTCTTTTATTTCAATCTTGTTCGCCTTATTATCTACCACAAACGCAAAGCGGTTGTTCAACTCGCTATCGTTGGTGGCTTTTTCTGTAATAATAGGTTTTTTTAAGATACTCATAACGTTTATTTACTCAAATTCGTTTCAATTTCTTCTAAAGCACCCTCTACAAAAATAACATTCTTAGCATTAAGCACTTTGTAAGTACTTAGTTCTGAGCTCATTATAACTTCTGAGGATTTTAAATTTCGTGAGGACAAATATACATTTTTATTTTTCTCTCCCAAGACAAATAAAGTTTTTTTGTCGTCTACTCCTAAGGCTTGCAATAAGTTGAGGAAATTTTTTGTCTTTGGTGTATCAAAATCAAACTTCTCTACAACCATTAAAGAATTCTCTTTAGCCTTCTGACTTAAAGCAGATCTTCTAGCAAGACGCTTTAAAGATTTGTTTAATTTAAAACGGTAATCTTTAGGTCTTGGACCAAAAATTCTTCCTCCTCCTCTAAAAATAGGAGACTTTATACTACCTGCACGTGCTGTACCGGTTCCTTTTTGTTTCTTAATTTTGCGTGTACTTCCAACAATTTCTGCACGTTCTTTTGCTTTGTGCGTTCCTTGTCTTTGGTTTGCCAAATATTGTTTTACATCTAAGTAAACTGCATGCTCGTTAGGTTCTATTCCAAAAACAGCATCAGAAAGGTTTGCCTCTCTGCCTGTTTCTTTTCCTTTGATATCTAATACTGCTACTTTCATTACTTCTGAATAGTTACATAAGCGTTTTTGTGACCAGGCACACAACCTTTTACTACAAGTAGGTTTTTATCTTCAACTACTTTCAACACTTTTAAGTTTTGTACTTTTACTTTTTCGCCTCCCATTCTTCCTGCCATTCGCATACCTTTAAATACACGCGCAGGATAGGATGCAGCACCAATTGAACCAGGAGCTCTTAACATACTCTGTTGGCCGTGAGTTCTTGAAGAACCTCTAAACCCGTGTCTTTTTACTACACCTTGAAAGCCTTTTCCTTTTGAAGTTCCGGATACGTCTACAAACTCTCCTTCTACAAAATGCTTTACTGTAAGGGCATCTCCTAGTTTATACTCTTCTTTAAAACCTTGGAACTCGATAACTTTCTTTTTGGCATCAGTACCCGCTTTTTTAAAGTGCCCTTTGGCAGCTTGCGTAGTACTTTTGTCTTTTTTGTCATCGAAACCAAGTTGCAGTGCTTCATACCCGTCAACCTCTTTGGTTCTGACTTGGGTAACAACGCATGGACCCGCTTGAATTACGGTACAAGGGATGTTTTTCCCGTTCTCGTCAAAAATGCTGGTCATGCCTATTTTTTTTCCTATTAACCCAGACATAATTATTATTTATTAGTTACTATTATTAAAAAAATTAGGGGCAAGAAAAATATATTCTAACCCCTAGATTATATTCTTCCGTTTTTCCTTTGCACGCAGCTCCGGACATGTTATTTCGGGTTTCCCCGAAGGCTTCCGATTTGATATCGAAAAGTTTAATTACTAAAAGCCTTTTTTTTACTTAGCTTGTAAAGACTATTTTTTGTTGAGATCCTTCAGCTACGCCGAGGGTTAATTCAACTAAGGTCTTTATTTCGCTTCGCTCGTAAAGACCTAGCTTTACTAAACTTTAATCTCTACTTCTACCCCGCTAGGTAATTCCAATTTCATCAACGCGTCGATGGTTTTGGAAGAAGAGCTGTAAATATCCAGTAATCTTTTATAAGAGCTTAACTGGAATTGTTCACGAGCTTTCTTGTTTACGTGCGGAGAACGCAATACTGTAAAGATTTTTTTGTGTGTTGGTAATGGAATTGGTCCGGTTACCACAGCACCAGTAGTTTTTACAGTTTTTACGATTTTTTCAGCAGATTTGTCTACCAAGTTATGATCGTAAGATTTTAATTTTATTCTAATTTTCTGACTCATTTTCCTTAATATTATTCATTAGCTCCTTTAGCTGCTTTAATCACTTCTTCTGAAATATTAGAAGGAGTTTCAGCATAGTGAGAAAATTCCATTGTAGAGGTTGCTCTTCCTGAAGAAAGTGTTCTTAAAGTAGTAACGTATCCAAACATTTCTGCTAACGGCACATCTGCTTTGATAACTTTTGCACCAGATCTGTCTGACATACTGTTTACTTGACCTCTTCTTCTGTTAAGGTCTCCTACTATATCTCCCATGTTTTCTTCTGGAGTAACCACTTCATTTTTCATAATTGGCTCAAGAATTACAGCACCTGCGCTTTTTGCAGCTGATTTGTATCCTAATTTTGCTGCCAACTCAAACGATAACTGGTCAGAATCTACCGGGTGAAAAGAACCATCTTTTAAAGTTACTTTTAAAGTATCCATATGGAAACCTGCAAGCGGACCGTTCTTCATAGCTTCCGTAAAACCTTTTTCTACAGAAGGAATAAATTCTTTAGGAATACGCCCACCTTTAATTTGATCTACAAACTGTAAGCCTTTTCCTTCAAAATCTTCATCTACAGGACCCATTTCAAATACAATGTCTGCAAATTTACCACGACCACCAGATTGCTTTTTGTAAACTTCTCTGTGTTGTGCGGTTTTGGTAACTGCTTCTTTGTACTCTACTTGAGGCTCTCCTTCGTTTACTTCTACTTTAAATTCTCTTTTTAAACGATCTACCAAAATTTCAATATGAAGTTCTCCCATTCCTGAAATAATAGTTTGACCGGAAGCTTCGTCCGTCTTTACCTGGAAAGTAGGATCTTCTTCCGAAAGCTTAGCCAAAGCCATACCCATCTTATCTACATCTGCCTTAGTTTTAGGCTCAACCGCGATACCAATTACCGGATCAGGAAAAGTCATAGACTCTAAAACAATAGGATGATCCATATCTGTAAGTGTATCACCGGTTTTAATATCTTTAAAACCAACTGCTGCCCCAATATCTCCGGCTTCAATTCTATTTATAGGCTCCTGCTTATTAGAGTGCATTTGGTACATTCTAGATATACGCTCTTTCTTACCGGAGCGATTATTCAATACGTAAGACCCAGCTTCTAGTGCACCAGAATAAGTTCTAAAAAACGCTAAACGTCCAACAAATGGATCTGTAGCAATTTTAAACGCCAAGGCTGCAAACGGAGAGTCTACATTTGGCTTTCTTTTTTCTTCCTCACCTGTATCAGGATTAACACCTTCAATTGCCTCTACCTCTACCGGAGATGGCAAATAGCGCATTACGGCATCCAACATAGCCTGCACCCCTTTATTTTTAAAGGCAGAACCACACATCATTGGTATGATAGACATATCTATAGTAGCTTTTCTTAATGCTTCTATAATCTCATCTTCAGTAATAGAGTTTTCATCTTCGAAAAACTTCTCCATCAACGCATCATCATACTCAGCCACAGCCTCAACAAGCTCAGCTCTGTACTTATTCACATCATCAACCAGTTCTTCAGGAATCTCAATAGTTTCATAAGTCATCCCGTGATCCTCCTCATTCCAAATAATAGCTTTTTTGGAGATAAGATCTACCACACCTTTAAAATCTATCTCCTCCCCAATAGGCACTTGTAATGGCACAGGATTTCCACCTAACATCTCTCTAACCTGCTTACACACATTAAAGAAGTCAGCTCCCTGACGGTCCATTTTATTTACAAACCCCAAACGTGGCACTTTATATTTATCTGCCTGCCTCCAAACTGTTTCAGATTGCGGCTCAACCCCGTCAACAGCACTAAACAATGCCACAACACCATCTAAAACGCGAAGCGAACGCTCTACCTCTACGGTAAAATCAACGTGACCTGGAGTATCAATAATATTAACAGTATATTCCTGATCTCTATAAGGCCAAGTACAGTGCGTCGCAGCAGAAGTAATAGTAATACCTCGCTCCTGCTCCTGCTCCATCCAATCCATTGTTGCAGCACCATCATGAACCTCTCCAATCTTATGACTGATACCAGTATAATAAAGGATACGCTCTGTTGTTGTTGTTTTCCCGGCATCAATATGCGCTGCAATACCGATGTTTCTTGTATATTTTAAATCTCTTTGTGCCATATATTTAGAATCTAAAGTGTGAGAATGCTTTGTTTGCTTCTGCCATTCTATGGGTATCTACACGTTTTTTAACTGCAGCACCTTCTTCTTTTGCTGCCGCCAAAACCTCTGCAGCTAATTTTGCCGCCATAGTTTTTTCATTACGTTTTCGCGCAAAAGTGATCAACCACTTCATCGCAGTCGACACCTTCCTATCTGGTCTAATTTGCATAGGAATCTGAAAAGTTGCCCCACCAACACGTCTACTTCTTACTTCCACGTGTGGCATTACATTAGATAATGCATCTTTCCAAACCTCTAAAGCTGTTTTTTCGTCGTCTTCTTTTTTCTCCCCCACGATATCCATACAATCGTAAAAGATTTTAAAGGCAACCGATTTTTTACCATCCCACATCATCATGTTTACAAAACGGGTCACCAACTGGTCGTTAAACCTTGGATCTGGTAAAAGAGGTCTTTTTCTTGCCTGTCTTTTTCTCATTTCTTCTCTGTTAGTTGTTACTATTATAGGCAGGTGCTAGCGTTTTACAGCTTAACAATTGCCACTTAACATTTTACTTTTTAGGGCGTTTTGCACCGTATTTAGATCGTCGTTGCGTTCTTCCTTCAACACCTGCGGTATCTAAGGCTCCACGAACAATATGATATCTAACACCTGGCAAATCTTTTACCCTTCCGCCTCTTACCAATACTATCGAGTGCTCTTGTAGATTGTGACCTTCACCGGGAATGTATGCATTCACCTCTTTACCGTTAGTCAACCTTACCCTTGCTACTTTACGCATAGCAGAGTTTGGTTTTTTTGGTGTAGTGGTGTAAACACGTGTACAAACCCCTCTTCTTTGAGGACACGAATCTAAAGCAGCCGATTTACTCTTCTTGGTCATCTTGGCTCTTCCTTTTCGTACTAATTGTGAAATTGTTGGCATAATTTCTTTTACACTATAATTTATATTAAAAAATAAATACCCTATTTTTAGGGTTTGCAAATGTAGAAATTTATTTTTAAGAACCAAACCATAATCAATTAATTTTCAATCTGATTCCTTCCCGCACACTCGAAAGATAGATGTTGCTAAAAGTAAATTCTTTCAACCGCAAAATTTTATACTATTCTATAAAGGTCAATAATAACGCGTGGTTTTTATTAAAAACACCAGAACTTCAACTAATTATTTTACGGATCATTTCTATTCTATCTTCAACGAAAAAAATCTGACAGAAATTTTAAAGCTTAGACCGAAACTTTGCCAATACTTTACTAGTTTTTTTTTAAAGTTGCATGCACCACAAAAACAAGTCGCTGTAAAAAGAAAACACTTACTACCGATTTTTTACAAAATTTTGGTAAGCCTTCATAAAATTCTTTTAAGATAAATAACAAGACCACTTAAATAGATTACCTAATTAAAAGCACATCCTTTTACACAAGAGTAATATATTGGCTGTTTATTACCAAGCCCCCCCTGTTATGTAACACATCATATAGCGTGATAAGGAGTATTACGGACTTTATTACGCTATAAACACGGCATAAGCACGCCATAACTACGCTATAACCACGGTATAAGAATAAGATAAAGCTGTAGAAAACGCAAAGCAAAGATTGAGTTGGCGAAGTATAGCAATGACTAATTAGTAGATTGGTTAAGTGGTAAATTGGAGATTAGAAAATGGCAAATTGGTGAATTTGTTAACTGGAGTGATCATTAAAGTGTGTCATCTATTAAAAATCTATTTTGAAACCAAAAACAAATCTCATTATCTAAAAGTACACCACCACAACGCAATTTTATCAGGCAAGAATAATTCTGTTATTTTTTGACCCTTGAACTGAGATATTATTTTAATTTGTAATTTTATAATCTAAACCCCTTAATGTTATTGTGAGCTACCTAAAGCGCTTTTACCTTTTACTGGTTTTTGGTTGTTGGTTTTCTGCCGGATGGAGTCAACAACTAAACTTAGAAATAAGCACCAACAAAAAAGAAAACCAAAGCGTTTTAGATTCCGTGAGTTATCAGAAAAAGCATTCAAACTTTAAAAGCATAACAAGCACACAAGAAAAGCTTTTACAAAAATTACAGAAAGCGGGATATATTTCCGTAAAGTATTCTTCCGTAAAGAAAATAAACGACTCTACCTATTTCAGTAAAATTACTTTAGGGAAAATTTATCGGGACATAAAAATTTATCACACTTCAGAAATCGATAAAAATTCTGTAAAAAAATATTTACGTAAAGAAACAGACACCAGTTTTGTAATTAAACTAAATATGGTTGAAAAAGTTTTGCAAGAACTCAACTCTAATTTAGCAGAAAAAGGAAAACCTTTTAACAGCTTACAATTAAAAAACCTGCAAAGTAAAGACAGCTTACTAACGGCAAATTTGACTATTAACCAAACCAAGTTGCGGCAAATAGATAATATTATAGTAAAAGGTTATAAAAAATTCCCAAAATCTTTTTTACGCCATTATTTACGCATTAGAAAGAAAGAAGTTTTCAGTAAAGAGAAACTAACCAACAAATTAAAAAAACTAAAAAACCTGCGCTTTGCAACTTCCTACAAAGAACCAGAAGTACTTTTTACCAAAGACAGCACAAACATCTATTTATATTTAGAAAAAAAAGACAGCAACCTGTTCGACGGCTTTTTGGGTTTTGCCACCAATCCTAAAACAAATAAGTTAGAATTAAACGGCTATGTAAACCTTTCTTTGGTAAACAATCTAAATTTTGGCGAGTCTTTATCTTTAGAATATAAAAACGATGCACAAGAGCGCCAACATTTTTATGCCAATTTAAAATTGCCGTTTATTTTTAATAGTCCATTTGGGCTCCGGTTTAATTTAGAACTTTACAAACAAGACTCCACCTATACCACCAACGCGCAAAAAGTAGCTGTAGACTATCAAATAAACCCAACTACTTTAACCTATGCGGGCTATAAAGCAGAAAAATCTAACAACTTGTCTAATACCACTAATTTAATTTCGGCTACGCAAGATTATAATGCTTCTTTTTTTACGCTTGGCGCGGAATACCGAGTGTTAAATGCAGACAATCAATTAACACCAATACAAACCAATTTAAACCTACAAGTAGATATTGGCCAACGCGAGACCGAAGGAAAAAACACTAACCAAGTAATCGCCTTTTTTCAAGGCACGCATATTTTTAACCTAAATAGACTTAACAGTATATTTATTGGCAACCAAACCGGCTATTTAAATTCTGACAATTACTTAGAAAACGAATTATTTCGCTTTGGCGGAATTAAAAGTTTACGCGGGTTTGAAGAAAACAGTCTACGTGCAAGTTTTTATACCAGCTTCCAAACCGAATACAGGTATTTACTTTCTCCCAATTTATACGCCCACAGTATTTTAGATTTTGCCCAAACCGAAAACGGGATTACCAAGGCAAAAAATACCCTTTACGGAATTGGCATTGGGCTGGGACTACAAACCAAAGCAGGTTTGCTACGCTTAAACTTTGCAAACGGCAAGACCGAAAGCCAAAATTTTGAGTTCAGAAATTCGAAAATACACCTGAGTTTAACTGCCATATTTTAGCAGCAAAGGCTTGCCAGACGAATGATTCTGAGAGAAAAAAGTAAATTTAATCCTAAAATAGTTGTGTAATTAACTTTTTATTAGGATTTTTGGCATTGGCTAATTCAAATAAATTATAAAAATGAGAACAAAGTTTAGTGGAATTCTAACGCTATTACTGGCGTTTGTGGTGCAACTCACGTTTGCACAAGAAAAAACAGTTTCCGGTACGGTGTCCGATGATCAAGGCATGCCGCTACCAGGAGTTAACGTGCTTGTGAAAGGAACACAATCTGGAACACAAACAGATTTTGATGGTAATTACACCATTGAGGTCGCACAGGGCGAGACCTTAACATTTTCCTACATCGGGTTTGAAACCCAGGAAATTACGGTTGGCGCCTCTAATACCTACGATGTTACTATGCAAGCAGGGACAGAGCTTGATGAAGTTGTAGTGACAGCTTTAGGTATTAAAAGAAAACAAGATGAGATTACAACAGCCAACCAAGTGGTTGAAAGTGAAGACTTGGTAAAAGCCAATAACCCAGATGTGGTTAAAGGTCTTACCGGTAAAGTTACCGGCCTTAATATCAAGCAATTGGGTAGCGGTGTAAGTGGTGAAACAAGTATCACCCTTCGTGGGGCACGTTCTATCTCTGGAGACAACGAAGCCTTAATTGTAATTGATGGTGCAATTTCTACAGCAGAGTTCTTAAGCTCTATTGACCCAAACACCATTGAGTCTGTAAACGTAATTAAAGGTGCTAACGGTGCTGCATTATATGGTTCGCAAGGATCTAACGGTGCGATTATTGTTACTACCAAAAAAGGAACAGAAGGTGGTAAAATGAAAGTGAGCGTAAAATCTTCTTTAGATTTCGAAACAGTTTCATTTGTACCGGAAAAACAAACCCGTTACGGGCAAGGTTGGGCTGTAAACAATGGTTTTGAGAACATCACTTACGAAAATGGTGGTTGGGGACCAGAATTTGACGGTCAAATGGTTACTGTAGGTCTTCCGCAAGCAGATGGAAGCTATATTATGGCTCCTTATGAGTCACAAGGTGCAGACCATATTAAAGATTTTTTCCAAACAGGTGTTACGCAACAAAACAGTATAAATATCTCTAGTGGTTCTGAGGAAGGCTATGTTTTCTTTTCTGCACAAAACCAAAAAACAGAGTTTATTATAGAAAACGATGAGTTGCAAAAGTCAACCTTTAATTTTAAAGGTGGTAAAACTTTAGGAAACTGGACTGTAAATGGTAATGCTACTTACTCTTACCAGACTACAAGTGAGTCGTATACTTCTGCTACAGATGGTATTTTGGCTAACTTAATTCAAGCTTCTTCTAGTATCCCAATTGAGCGTTTTGAAAACTCTGGTAACGAAGGACACTGGAATGCTTATTACTTAAACCCTTACTGGACAAGAGATAATAAAAGAAGAGAAATAGACAGAAACCGTTTTAACTTGTTGGCAGAGATCAAATATGACTTTAACGACAATATTAACGCAGTAGTTCGTACAAACGGTTTGTTTAACTTTACAGACGGATTAGTTTATAACAATGGTTATACTGAACCACAATACATTATAGATTTATCCGGAGGAGACCGCTCAGAGTCTGCTTCTTACCAACGTTATATGACAAAATACCAACGTTATTATACCGATGCAATTTTAAATTTTGACTATGAGTTGAACGAAGATTTTGATTTTGATGCTAACCTTGGGGTTAATAACCAATATCTAAAGACTTCTAACAGTTCCGTGGGCGGTGTTGGTCTTACAGTGCCTGGTATTTACGGTACAGATAACCTTGCAGGAGATTTTGACCAAGCTAGAACCTATGAAAATATTAGAGAAGAAAGACGCTACGGGGTTTACGGACAAATAAATGTTGGCTTTAGAGATTATTTATTCTTTAATGCTACCGGAAGAAATGACTGGTCTTCTACATTAGACCCATCTAACAACAGTTTCTTTTACCCAAGTGCCGGTTTAGCTTTTGTTGCTACCAAAGCAATAGATGGCCTTAAGAGCGATGTTTTAAACTACGCTAAAGTTAGTGCTAGTTATGTAAAGGTAGGTAACGATTATAGCGCAGCCTATGATAACAACTTATTGGTAGAGCAAGCTAGTGGTTTCCCTTATGATGGTCAAAACTCTTTTGTATTACCAAAGCTTATTACAGACCCATTATTAAAACCTGAATTTACTTCTACCATTGAAGCTGGTATAAACCTTGGTTTCTTTAACGACCGTATTACTTTAGATGCATCTTACTATAACGGTAGCAGTACAGATTTAGTTACTAACATTGCCACTTCTAATGCTTCCGGTCTAGAAAGAACCGTAATTAATATTGGTGATATGGATATCTGGGGTGCAGAAGTTGACTTAGGGTTTACTCCTGTAAAGAATGAAGATTTCCAATGGGACGTAAGAGTTGGCTGGTCTAAAGCTCGCACGGAAGTAACAAAAATAAGTGACCAGGCAGACGAAGTTTCTTTAAGTAGTGGTGGTTTTGCCCAAGTCTACGCGGTAGAAGGTGAGCAATTCCCTACATTAAAAGCAACAGCTTATGAAAGAGATAGTCAAGGACGAGTTATTGTAGACCCAACCTCTGGCGAGCCTTTACAGGCCTCAGAAGTAAAAATTATGGGCTCTACAACCCCAGATTATACCATTAACTTAAATACATCTTTCCGTTATAAAGGCTTTACTTTAGCGGCAACAATGGATTATAGAACCGGACACGTATTCTATTCTGGACAACGTGAAAATTTAACTTGGCCTGGACATACAGTAGAAACCGCAGCTGGTGGTAGAGGTTCTTTTATATTCCCTAACTCTGCAGTAGAAACTGCTCCGGGTTCTGGAGAATATGTAGCCAACACCAACGTGCCTAGTGGTGGCAGCAGTGGTTCTCAGTATATTAATTTCTGGAGTACAATGCAAGGAATTGGTGAAAACCACGTTTTAGATGCTACGGCTTTTAAATTAAGAGAGCTTTCTTTACGTTATGATGTAAACAAAGACCTTTTAAAAGATACCTTTATCAATAGCTTAAGCGTTAGTGCCATTGCAAGAAACCTTTTAACCGTATTCCCGGAAGAAAACAGGGGCTATGCAGATCCTGAATCTAACTTTACGGACGGAAACGCACAAGGTATCTCTACCGTTGGACAATATCCTTCAACAAAGAGTATTGGTATGGGACTAAATTTAACATTCTAAAAAAAGAAAAAAATGAAACTAATAAGTAAAACACTAATAGGTTTGTTTATTTCGGGGAGTTTAATCTCTTGTTCAGATTATTTGGACATTAATGAGTCCCCTAACGAACCCACAGCAGATGCAGTAACTCCCGACTTAATGTTGGCGGGAGCACTGACTGGCCCTTACGAGGCGCAAACAAGACAGAGAAACTATTTTGGACAAGCCAACGAGTTTGGTAATGTGATGCTAGGTAACTGGGGTCCTAATGTAAACTCTTTTACGGGAGGCTATTTAGATGAATTCCGTTTGAACATTACGACAAGTTTTTACATGCAAATTTGGGATGGTATATATCCTAACTTGTCTACAGCCGAATATATTGATAATACAGATTCTGAAGTTTACGACTATCATAGAGCAATTGCCAAAATAACAAAGGCTAACTACTTTCAAATGTTAGTAGATTTTTATGGAGATATTCCTTATTCAGAAGCACTTAAGTTAGGCGATAATTACACCCCTGGCTACGACGATGATAAGATGATTTATAGATCATTGATAGAAGAATTAGATGCAGCATTAGCTTTGATAAATAATGCAGATGATTTTGACAATACTGTAGGTTCTGAAGATGTTGTCTTTGGTGGCGATATGAACCAATGGGTAAAATATGCTAACACTTTAAAGCTACGTTTATTAGTACGTCAAATCACGTTAGCTAAAACAGATGGTGAAACAGCTAGTTACTTGACAGAGCAGTTTGCAAATTTAGATAATAACTTTGTAACTAATGACGTAACCATAAACCCAGGTTATACGAATTCTACCGGAAAATTAAACCCGTTTTATTCTACTTGGGGCTTTGATTCTCAAGGTACATCTACACAAACCTATACTTTTACTGTAGCAGCAGATTTTGTAGCAGAGTTTATGAAAGGACAAACACCTAATAACCCTAACTACACAGCTTCGGGTACAGGAGTAAGTGATCCACGTCTTCCTTTGTATTTCCAACCTGTAGATGGCGAAGTACAAGGTGTGATTATGGGAGAAACCAGTAATAACGCTCCGGATGAACTTTCTAAATTAGGAGAAAAAATTATTGAAGATCCTTCACAAGACGGTTTCTTATTACTAGGAGCAACAAGTTATTTCTTACAAGCGGAAGCTGCTTTAGAAGGCTATTTACCAGGTAACCCTAAAGCTTTGTTCCAGAATGGTATTCGTGCATCTTTTAGATCGCTAGGAATAGAAGGTCAAGCAGACGGTTATATTACTGCAAGTAATAATATAGATAGAATTGGTTGGGATGGTAGCGCTAACAAATTAGAGGCTATTATGACCCAAAAATGGTTGGCTACCAATGGTAGAACTGCTTATGAGTCTTGGTTTGACTATGTAAGAACTGGTTTCCCAGTAGTGCCATTAGCAATTACTGCAGAAAAACCAGAAAGATATAACCGTTTATTATACCCGCAATCTGAGTATATTACCAATGCGGCTAACGTACCTACGCAGAGCCAAGCAGATGCGTTTAACACGACTATCTTTTGGGACGTAAATTAAAATTGAATTTAAAAAATTAAACAAATGAAAAATATAAAAATTTTATTGTTCGCGTTTGTTGCTTCTATCTTTGCAAGCTCTTGTCTTGTAGACGATGATGTTGCACGCGAATTCGACGAAAGTCCTGCGGTAGTAGGCTTTAAAAACGATTTGGCTGCTGAAAATTATTTTTCAGACGAAGGAGCTGTTTTAACCAATTACCCAGTAGTTTTATTGGGTAATGGCGGCGACGGAACTTATCCTACCGAAGATATTGTTAT
Organism: Haloflavibacter putidus; assembly: GCF_006546625.1. Classification (GTDB taxonomy): domain Bacteria; phylum Bacteroidota; class Bacteroidia; order Flavobacteriales; family Flavobacteriaceae; genus Mesonia; species Mesonia putida. The sequence continues at coordinate 33,132 of NZ_VIAR01000013.1, read as the reverse complement.
TGCGTATGAAATAGACGCTAGTTCTACCGCTACAGAAGGGCAAGAATTCGATTTTACGAGTAACTCTGGTACTTTAACGATTGAAGCTGGTTCTGGTTTTGCTAATTTTGGAATTGACATTAATACCGGTAATTTAGACCCGAACGTGCCAACAGAACTAATCCTTAACTTAACAGAAGTTATTCAAGGTGAAGCGGTAATTTCATCTGTAAATAACACCTTAGCAATTACTTTTGTTGGTTGCCAATCAGACGTAAATGAATATACATATAATGTAACTACCACTCGTTTAAGTGATGGTGCATTAATGGGTTCTGACGAAGAAAACATAATGGAGATTGGAGTGAACAATTTTAAAACAGAGTCTACCGGGCCTTACGGTGTAGGTAATTATGCCGGTGGTGACATTGGTGGTGGTGATAATGGTTTTACTTTTATAGACATTTGCGGACAAATTACCGTATCTTCACAAAATTTGGTAGGAGCCTACTCTAACCAAGTATTTGGTGCTGGTAGCGTAGATCCGGAGACGGGAGTGATAACTATCACCTATACCATTACCTACTCCAGTGGAGACAGTGTATTCGAAAGCGTTTATGAGCCTATTAACTAATAAACAAAATTATAACAATGATAAATTTTAAAAATAAAATAGCAATTGGCAGTTTGATGTTGGCCGGTGTTTTTGCTACTTCGTGTGAAGACGATTATGACTTTGCAGACACCTCTAACCAAAAAGCTGTAATTACTGCCAGCCAAACTAATTATTCTGGTAGTGAAGGAGATACCATCTATATGGATTTTCAAGTGCAAAATCCTGCAACTAACCCAATGGATTTTAAATTTGAGGTGAAAGAAGGTACCACAGCTAATATGGAAGACTTTTCTGTTGGTGATGGTCATTTAGTAGCAGATTACGGAGATCCTGCCAACTTTATGTATACCGCAGACGGTTTTGTAGAATCTTTTCAAGTACCGGTTTATCTTTATAGAAACTTAAGTGAAAACGAAGGAAGCCAGAGCATAGAATTAAATATGTCTGCAACCGGTTCTCGCTTAGGTCTTACCAAAGATGGCGGTATAGACTTAACCATAGTGGTAGAAGATGAAGTTACAGACGAGTTTGTAATTCGTCTTGCTTGGGATGCAGAATATACAGATGAAGATGGTGACACCCATTCTTTCTGTGATTTTGATTTAGATTTGGAGCTACTTAACGCTAATAACAATGTTATAGCTACAAGTTATAGCTCTTGCCCGGAAGAAATAAACATCTTTCCAGGTGATCTTCCTGATGGAACATACCAAATTCAAACCAGCTTTTACTATAATGGGGGTTCTGCTTTACCAGTAGATTACGAAAGTATTCCTGCTGAGCTTATCGTAGCCAAACGTGGTGTTTTTGCAAGCACTATAGATTTGTCTGGTATTTGGACAGACTTTGCTGGTGGTTTAGATCCTGACGGAGACGGAACCATAGATGATCCTAGTGCGTACGCTATACCTGCGACATTCGAAATTAGCGGTAATACGTATACTGTTATGAATGCTAACGGTAATGTAATTGGGCAAGGAAGAGCAAGTACTTCTAACACCAATGGTTTAAACTAAATAAACCATTTATATAAATTTTGAAAGAGCAGCCAATTGGCTGCTCTTTTTTATGTAAATTTACCGCCATGAAAGAAGAACAAATTTACGGTATACACAGTACGTTAGAAGCATTACGCGCTGAGCAAAATATTGAGAAGATATTTTTACAAAAAGGATTGAACTCAGAAGCCTTTAAGGAAATTAGCACCTTAGCACGAGAACAAAACATTGCCGTTTCTTACGTGCCAATACAAAAGCTTAATCGTTTAAGCCAAGAAAATCACCAAGGCTGTATAGCCAAGATCTCTCCCATTACCTACCAAAGTTTGGAAGAAATGGTAGAACAAGCTTTCGCTAAAACCAAAACTCCGCTTTTTCTAATTTTAGACCAAATTACAGATGTTCGTAATTTGGGAGCAATTATACGCACTGCAGAATGTACCGGCGTAAACGGACTTATATTACCAAGCCAAGGTGGCGCAATGATTAACGAGCAAACCGTTAAAACCTCCAGCGGAGCTGTTTTTAATCTACCAATAGCCAAGGTAAACCATATTAAAGATGCTTTATTTTTTTTAGATACTTATAAAGTAATAAAAATTGCCGCAACCGAGAAAGCCAAGCAATCTATCTATAAGGTAGACTTAAAACAAGCTTCGGTAATCATTATGGGTAGCGAGGGTAAAGGCGTTAACCCATCTATATTAAAAATGGTAGATCACGAAGCAAAATTACCTTTATTGGGCGAGACTTCTTCCTTAAATGTATCGGTAGCTTGCGGGGTGTTTTTATACGAAGCGCTAAGACAACGTTTAGGAGACTAAACTTTTCGGTTTTCTTCTTCTTGCTTATTTTCGGTATAAATATAACGGTAAGTTAAATTGTCATTATGAGAATTTGCATTCTCAAAATCATCATTCCGGGTATTATCCTCCTCATTGTTCCATTCTGAATAAGGAATAAAATTACCCTTTTCATCAAAATGCTGCATAAATAAATCTTGTTCGGGTTTATAATTCGGTTTTTCCCATTCGTATTTTTTGCTACTTGCATAGCCCACTTTACGGAAGCCTAATGCTAATAAAATTCCCGCTGCAAACCCGGATAAATGACCTTCCCAAGAAACCTTTTCTTCTATGGGCAGCATACCCCAAACCATTCCGCCATATACAAAAGCTACAATTAGACTCAAGGCAATTAACCGATAATTCTTAGACCAAATACCTTTAAAAAACAGAAAAGAACTAAGCAAGTAAACAATTCCGCTTGCTCCAATATGTACCGAACCGCTTTCTCCCAAAAACCAAGTTCCTAAACCGCTTAACAATAAACCCAAGCCCAAAACCTTCCAAGCTATGGCACGATAAAAATAAAATAATGCAGTAGATAAAATTAGCAGCGGCAGAGTATTGCTATAAAGATGTTTAATATTTCCGTGTATAAACGGACTAAATAAAATTCCTTTTAAGCCACTCCACTTTTGAGGCTGCACACCCCATTTATTAAAATTATACCCAAACCGAACTTCCAGCCAGAAAACAATCCATATTAAAAGTACAAATAGCAAAGGAAAGCCAATTGTAGACGCTTTAAAAACCAATTTTTCTGTCTTCATAGAAGTAGTTAAAAATAATATTTATGCATATATCAGACCGAGCACAGTCAAATCCGAAAAGCAGATTTAGCGCAGTCAAAGTTTGATTAGACCAAGTCTATATGCATAAAACAATAATCAAATTCCTTTCCGTAAAGTACTAAAATAACATTTTGTCAGGCTTTGTCCCTATAAATTTATCATTTTACCAATTCTAAATTTTATGTAAACTTACAATGCTTGCTTTAAGACCGCGCTCAGCATTTTTTTACAGATTTTAAACTGTCACTTTAGTACGAGTAAAAAAGTCTTGGAAGTAAAGAAGCATCCCTTAGCCGGTCCTTCCCTGAGGGAAGGGAAGGGAGTGGATTTTGAAGTTGAAACTAAAATTGAAATTAGCAGGAATTTGATCGTGAAGTTTTTATCCCATCCTTTTAGCCATGCCCTTAGGAAAGGGAGTAGGTTTTGAAAAATATAGTTTCACATTAATTATGAATTCAGCGTAAAGCCTCACCAACTCACCACTCACAACTCACCACCACCAAAGAGATCTCTCCTATCGTCGAGATGACAGTTTGATTTTTTATAAGAATTAAGATTTCTAATTCCCTATTCCCTATATTCTCACAACTAAATTGTCGGTTTAAAGTTTTACTTTTGCATTATGAATAAACCTTTAGCAGAAAGATTACGACCAAAAACCTTAGAAGATTACCTTAGCCAGCAACATTTGGTTGGGAAAGAAGGTTCTCTTTATACCCAAATAAAAAATGGTATAATTCCTTCGCTTATCTTTTGGGGACCGCCGGGAGTTGGTAAAACAACCTTGGCAAATATTATTGCCGAGGAGACAAAACGGCCGTTTTTTACACTTAGCGCAATTAGCAGCGGCGTAAAAGATGTGCGCCAAGTTATTGACAAAGCAAAACAACAAGACGGACTTTTTACCACCAAAAATCCTATTTTGTTTATAGACGAAATTCATCGTTTTAGCAAATCGCAGCAAGATTCTCTTTTGGGCGCGGTAGAAAAAGGATGGATAACCTTGATTGGCGCTACCACAGAAAACCCGAGTTTTGAAGTTATTCCGGCACTTTTATCGCGCTGTCAAGTATACACGCTTAATCCTTTTGATAAAAACGATCTTTTGCAACTTTTAGAACGGGCAATGCAACAAGACAACTTGCTTTCTAAAAAGAATATTGTTTTAAAAGAAACCGAATCGCTTTTAAGATTAAGTGGCGGCGATGCCCGAAAATTATTAAATATTTTTGAATTGTTGGTTACTTCAGAAAATACAGATAGCGTAGAGATAACCAATACTATGGTTGAGCAAAAAGTGCAGCAAAATACGGTGCGGTATGATAAGGCAGGCGACCAGCATTATGATATTATTTCGGCATTTATCAAAAGTATCCGCGGAAGCGACCCCAATGCGGCAGTTTATTGGTTAGCCAGAATGATAGAAGGTGGAGAAGATGTTAAGTTTATTGCCAGAAGACTTTTAATTGCTGCCAGCGAAGATATTGGTAATGCCAATCCTACTGCTTTGGTAATAGCCAACAACACCTTTCAAGCGGTACAAACTATTGGTTACCCGGAAGCTCGCATTATTTTAAGTCAATGCACTGTTTATCTCGCAACTTCGGCAAAAAGCAATGCTAGTTATATGGCTATTAATAAAGCCCAGCAACAAGTAAAACAAACCGGCGATTTATCGGTGCCTTTGTCTATACGCAACGCACCTACCAAATTGATGAAAGATATTGGCTATGGCAAAGATTATAAATACGCCCATAATTATGAGCAAAACTTTACGGAAGCAGAATTTTTGCCCAAAGAAATAAGCAATAGCGTTTTTTACGAACCCGGTAATAACAAACGCGAAAATGCCATACGCGAATTCTTAAAAAACCGTTGGAAAAATAAATATGGGTATTAAAGGGGTTAGAGATTAGAAATTTGAAATATAAATCTTTACGGAATGCCAAATTCTCAACACTCAGTAACAATTACTCAATACTAACTACTACCTACTTTGATACGCGTTCAAAAATCAGTTTCTTTAACCTACCGGCGTCTACATCAAAATACTCTACAATAATATCGCCATTTTCTAAAGTTGCGGTACCGTTTATGTTTTTTGAATTATAGAGAATGTTTTGATTTTTATTATAATGTAAATGCGCTAATTTTTCTTTAGTACTCATACTTTCCAGAATATAACCTGCTTCTATTTTTTGAATATTATACAAATTATTGCCAAAACTATAATCAAACATAACTGCGCGATCTAAAGGCGTTTCGTTTTCTTTATCTTTTTCTGCACCAACTAGTGTTTTTCTGTTTTCAAAAAAACCTTCGCCCCCATTATACGTATAATTAAAGCTTGATAAAACTGTAGCAGATTCACGCAAAGCTTCTTGATAAGCTTCTTTGTATTTTTTTAATTTACTCTTCCCAGGCGGTGTTTCGTAAATAATATTTCCTTTACAATCTTTTAACTGCAATTGTAAAACAGTATTAAAAGAAAACAAGTCTTGCGGCGTCCCGGTTATATCTGCATATAAACCTACACATCTATCTAACTGCATATTAGCCAATTTTGGGTCTGTTTCTACATAGGTTGTAAAACCTGCTTGGTCTAATAGATGTTTCGTAAGAGAATTCAATAAATATTTATTTTCTTCTTCAAACAATTTATATTCTAAAGGCACTACCACAAACTTATAATTGTTCAAATCTTGAAAATTATTTTGTGCCGTTATTTTGTTTATCGAGGCAACCAATAAAAGGCACAGCAATACGAGTGTTTTTTTCATCTTAGAGTAATTCTGTTAATTTCTTTATCGAATCAATTTTTATACCGTTATGCTCTTCTCCATGTAAATCAAAGAAAATAGTTTGCCAACCAAGCTTTTCTGCGCCTAAAATATCTGCTTCCAGATTATCGCCAATCATTAAAGAAGTATTGGCAGATGCTTTGGCTTGCTTTAAAGCGGTTTCAAAAATTAAGGGATCCGGTTTTTTTACGCCGGCGGTTTCTGATGTGGTAACCGATTTAAAATAATGTTCAATTTTAGATTTGCGCAATTTTTTAAATTGTACCTCATCAAACCCATTAGTAATAATATGCAAGTTATATTTTTGTTGCAAATAGTCTAAAGTGGGTGTTACATGTTCAAAAAGATGGTTATTGTCTGGTAAATGATTAATATAATCTGCAGCAAGCTTATTAACCGTTTCTGCAGGATGTTCTTGTTTTATATGTAAAAAAGCTTCGTTTAACCTTTGGTAGCGCAAATCTTCTTTATTTATTTTGCCTTCGCGGTACATTTTCCAATACGAAAGATTAATAGGCACATAAGCATCTAAAAAAGTATCTAGATTTATGGCTATGCTATTTTTCTTAAATATTGTCTGAAACGCTAGAGCAGAATTTCTTTCAAAATCCCACAACGTGTGGTCCAGATCAAAAAAAATATCGGTTATATTATTCGGTTTTATTAAGGGCATAAATTAATTTCAGTAATTTTTCTTTTGTTCGTTCGTCTTCAAAATTAGCATTTTCAAAAAGTAACACCAATTTACCGTTTACCTTTTCTACGGCAAGTTTTATTTTTTCCAACTTTGTTTTCAATTCAAAATAGGTAAGTTCCGAAAAGATATCGCTATTAATAACAGAGGGTTGCAAAACCAAGGGTGAAATTCTCTCTAAATTTATATCATAAAATAAAAAGGGGGTACAAGTTCCTGCTCTAAACCCAATTACATCTGCAAACACCATCGAGTAATCTTCTTGTATTTCCAGTTTATCAAAATTATTATAAAGCTGCGGCAAATTTATGTCATAATGTTTTACCAAAGCGCTGGTTAATGGTCTATTTACAATTGCTTCCCAACGCTTTTTTTCGGTTTTTAAAGTTTTAAAACTTTTGGTAGCTTCAAAACCCGGCAGCAAACCAATTTTACCATAATCTGCCATAGACTTTATTAAAGCGTGGTATTTTATTTTGTTGTAGGAAATATTTTTGTTGTTTACTGAATAGTTACTAAGCTGAAACATAAAATTCCAACGTATTTTTTCTTTTTTGGAAAAAGCCACCAATTCATCATAAATCTCATACGGATCGTTTTTAAGAAACAGCAAGACCTTAAACCTATCTACTAAATTATTTAAATTTAATTGAAAAATATCGCGTAAGCTTGCTCCCACAGAGCGCACCAAACCTTTTTTACGGTATTTGTAGGCTTGTGCTACGCTAAGTATATTTTTGTTGCGAAATTTTTTCTCGGGAAAATCAAATGAAGGAAATTTTTCCTGTAAATGTTCTTTAAATTTATAGGCCCAAATGTCAACTACCGGTTTGTCTATAAATTTCTTTTTTACTGCCAAACTTTCGTTAGAAGGAAATCTGCCGGTTTTATCTTTTACGTGTGGTAAATATTCTTCGTACCTACTAAGCATATAAAAAGAGGCAGAAAATATATCAAAAGGTAAATCACTACTTTCTCCAACTTTAAAAAAACAAGGCGTATCATCCCACTTGCCCACGCGTATATCTGTATCTGTATAACCTTGCTCTAGCAATAAACCTTTTTGTTGCACAAAAAACTCGTTCCCCATTTTTTGTTTTCCGTAAGAAAGCTTCATGTCTTCGTGCGCGATAAAAGCTTCGATTTTTGAAGTAAATTCTACCTCCAGACCTAAAATATTGGTACAAACGTGCTTAAAGGTATAATTAATACGCGGCGTTAAAGACTTGGTGTAAACTAGCAGCATAATGTGCGGGGCTTATAAAATTCCTTCATTTGCAAAGCTAAAGTAATTGTTTTGGGTTATAATTAAATGATCCAGTACTTTTATATCTAAACTCTCTCCGGCAATTTTTAATTTTTTAGTAAGTTTAATATCGGCTTGGCTGGGTTTTAATGTGCCAGAAGGGTGATTGTGCGCCAAAATAATACTCGTAGCACCGCTTTCTAAAGCGTTTTTAAAAGCAATTCTCACATCTACCAAAGTGCCGGTAATGCCTCCTTTGCTTAATTGCAATTTTTGTAAAACCCGATTAGAATTATTTAAATATAAAATCCAGAATTCTTCGTGGTTTAAATCTCCTATGATGGGTTGCATTATCTCATAAGCCACATCTGAAGAAGTAATTTTCTTTTTTTCTGAAGCGCTTTCGCTGCGACGGCGTCTACCCAATTCTAAAGCTGCCACAATAGTTATGGCTTTTGCCTCGCCAATGCCTTTAAAACGCGTAAGTTGTTTAACAGATAAACGCCCCAAATTGTTTAGCTTATTTTCAGAATCCAACAAAATACGTTGCGAAAGTTGTACAGCACTTTCCTCTCTGTTGCCCGATGCAATTAAAATAGCTAATAGTTCTGCATCGCTTAAGCTTTGTCTTCCTTTTTGAAGCAGTTTTTCACGCGGTCTGTCGGCTTCTGCCCATTGCTTTATAGAGAAAGAATTTGACTTTTGCATTGGCATAATTTGTATAAATATACTACTTTAAGCTGAATGCCAAAAAGACAAAACGCTTTTCAAACTGCTCTATTTTTAAATCCAATCTTCTATTTCTTTAAAATTAAGTCCACCATAATTACCACTACTCATTAATAGCAAAACTGTATTTGCAAAGGCTCCGTTTTTTAAATACTCTTTAAACATAACCGGATTGGTATAAACTTTTAACCTATCGTGTTGTATAGCTTCACTAATTTGCTTAGGTTTTAAAGCATCTAATTGTTTTATTTCTACAGCTTCTGGCGAGTAAAACACAACAACCTCATCTGCCGCCGCAAGTGTATTATTATATTGCTGTAAAAAGACAGGGGTTAGACTGCTGTAGGTATGCAATTCTAAACAGGCAATAAAACGTTTTTTAGGATATTGTTTCCGTACAGCTTCTGTAGTAGCTTTTACCTTTGACGGACTATGGGCATAGTCTTTAAAAATGACTGTACCTTTTTTATCGGCTATTTTTTCTAAGCGTTTAGATGCGCCTTTAAAATCTGCTATTGCTTCATAAAATTCTGCTTCGTCTACGCCCATATGTTGGCAAATCCATTTTGCCCCGGCCAAATTGTTTAGGTTATGCTCACCAAAAACTTCAATAGGCATTTCGCCTTCCGGGGTTTCCAAAAAAGTGACACCGTTTTTTATCGTATAGTTTGGCGTATAATAAGCGTGTTTTCTTGTGGGTTTGGTAGCAGCTTCGGCTACTTCCTTAACCAGAGGATCTTCTTCGTTATACACCAAAATACTACCATTTATCATAGTATCGGTAAAGATTTCAAACTGTTTTTTATAGTCTTCAAAAGTTTCAAAAACATTTACGTGATCCCAGGCAATACCGCTTATTAACGCAATATTGGCTTGGTATAAATGAAATTTAGGTCTGCGGTCTATCGGCGAAGATAAATATTCGTCACCTTCCAAAACAATAAAATCATTATCACTGGTTAAATGTACCATCGTATCAAAACCTTCCAGTTGGGCACCAACCATATAATCTACTTCTTTTTCATGATAATGCATAACGTGCAAAATCATAGCGGTAATAGATGTTTTACCGTGCGAACCGCCAATAACCACTCGCGTTTTGTCTATGCTTTGTTCGTAAAGAAACTCTGGATACGAATAAATTTTTAAACCCAATTCTTGTGCTTTCTGTAACTCCGGATTATCTGGTTTTGCATGCATTCCTAAAATAACAGCATCTAAGTTGGCCGTAATTTTTTGGGGAAACCAACCGTATTCTTCTGGCAGTAAACCTGCATTTTCCAACCTAGATTTAGAAGGTTCAAAAATTGTATCATCACTACCGGTAACCGTATAACCTTTTTCTTGTAGAGCTATTGCCAAATTGTGCATTGCACTGCCGCCTATAGCTATAAAATGTGTGCGCATATATTATTTTCTTTTAAAAGGAAATATAAAAAATTTTGACCATTCAAACAGTTAGCTGGTTAAATATTGGTCCAATCTATTTGTGGATGCTTTTTAGCGGCCACTTGCTGCCACTTTTCTTGTTTTTCTATTTGGTCACTAATTTTATATAAGTGCAGCAATTTCTTATAAGTAGTGACAGATTGCCCTACTTTTATTGCTTTTTTATAGTAATTTTCTGCAGCTTGGTAATCTTCTTCTTCCAATGCTATTTTGCCTTTTGCCAACCACCCGTCTACTTCGCTAATTTCGAGTAACTCATCGGCACAATTAGAGGCTGTCTCACTACTACCGCCTAAAACAGCAGGTAATTCTAAATATAATTCAATTAGCGCCCAACGTACTTCAATATGTTGCTTATCTAATTGTGCAGCCCTATTTAAATGTTTTTTAATATCTGAAATATAAAATAAAGCTTCTACTTTACTTAGCTCCAAAGCTTTTAAACCCAAAGCCCCGCCATATTTAAAATGGTAATTGGCGTTATTAGGAAATTTCTCTATTAAGCTTTCGTAGTATTTTAAGGCTTTATCCCATTTTTTCTTTTGCGCAGCAATATCTCCCAAATATTCTTGGGCTTTGTAATAGTTGTTGGAAGATTTCTTTACGGAATTAAAAAAAACTGCCGCTTCTTGGTAATTTCTATTTTCGTATTGCGCAACCCCTGTTTCAAAACTTGCATTTTGACCAAAGCTTAAAGCGGGAATAAATAATAAAAGAAATACTATTCTTAACATACGCATTATATTACAAAAGTGCTGCCAAAGTAAGAATTACTTTTCTTCCGGCGGATAAGATTGTAAGGCTTTTTCTATTATCGCATTAAAAAAAGCAATGCGCTCTTCTGGTTTGGTGTTATTGTTAAACGGACTTTCTATCACGGCTTGCCAATACAGCTCGTTGTTGGATGCTTGTACAAACTCTACAGTAAGACTAATAAAGGTTTTTGTTCCACCAATAGGTATTCCGCCCGAAACACCACCGCCAACGCGTCCGCCTCCGCCACCAACACCTATACCAATAGTACTATTACTGCGTTCGTTATAAAAATCTGCGTAAAAATTTACTTTAAAATCTGGCGTTTCGCTCGTCGCGAAATCTTGTTCTTTCAGCTGTTCTCTAATTGCTTCTTGCACTCTTTCTTGATCTAAAGGCCGCAAACCGCTTTGCATATCTTTATAAAAAGAAAAACTCTGAAAGTTATTAAAATCTATATTTTGGTCGTAGTCGTAAAAAACTTTCGGGCCGCCGCAAGAGCTCAAAAAAACCGAAATCATCGTTAATAAAAGTAATTTTCGCATAATGGTTGATTTACCATTAAAAATAAAGAAAATAATTTCGGTTGGCGTTTTAATAACGCATTCTTAACATTTTATAAGTCCTGCTTATCTTCGGGTTTTCTATTGAGCAAATCCCAAAGTTCGTCTTTAAGCTCTTGTAAACCTTGTTGCGCTACAGAAGATATAAAGAGAAAAGGAATAGAACCAAAATCTTTTTGTAATTGCTGGTTGAGTTCGGTTTGAAGCTCACTATCTAACATATCGCTTTTAGAAATAGCCACCAAACGTTCTTTATCTAATAGTTCAGGATTATATCTTTTCAATTCGTCTACCAAAATATCGTATTGCTTTTTGATGTCATCTACATCGCAAGGTATCAAAAACAATAAGGTAGAATTGCGCTCAATATGGCGTAAAAAGCGATAGCCCAAGCCTTTTCCTTCGGCGGCACCTTCTATAATTCCCGGAATATCGGCTACTATAAAACTTCTGTGGTCGCGATATTCTACAATCCCTAAATTGGGCTTTAAAGTAGTAAACTCATAATTGGCAATCTTTGGTTTAGCAGCGGTAATAACCGAAAGTAAAGTAGATTTTCCTGCATTAGGAAAACCAACCAGCCCAACATCTGCCAGCACTTTTAACTCTAAGGTTATAGCTTTTTCTTCGCCTTCTAAACCGGGTTGTGCATAACGTGGCGTTTGATTGGTAGAAGATTTAAAATGCCAATTGCCTTGCCCGCCTTTGCCGCCTTCTGCAATAATTATCTCTTCGTCGTGCTCTGTTATTTCGTTTATTATGGTATTGGTTTCTGTATCGCGAATAACCGTACCAAGTGGCACTTCTACATAAGCATCTGTACCGGCAGCACCAGAACTGCGTTGCTTACTGCCATCTTTACCGTGTTCTGCGCGTATATGGCGTTTAAAATTAAATTCGTAAAGCGTCCATAAATTTTCGTTTCCTTTAATGATTACGTGGCCTCCTCTGCCGCCATCTCCCCCATCGGGACCGCCTTTTTCTACAAATTTTTCCCGGTGCAAATGCGCAGAACCTTTACCACCTTTACCCGATTTAACTTGTAGCTTTACATAATCTATAAAGTTTCCTTCTTTCATTTATTCTGCTTTAATTTTATCGATTACATTAGATAAACGCTCGGTTATTTCTTCTATACTACCTTCGCCGTCTACCCCGTAATATTTACCTTGTTTTTCGTAATAGTTTTTTAAAACCGCAGTTTCTTCGTGATATACATTTATTCTTTTTTGTATTACTTCTTCGTTGGCATCGTCTGCACGTCCAGATGTTTTTCCACGTTCTAAAAGGCGTTGTACCAAAACCTCATCTGAAACCTCTAAAGCAATCATGCCATCAATTTTTTCGTTTTTATTTTCTAAAAACTCATCTAAGGCTATGGCTTGTGTTTGCGTTCTAGGGAAACCGTCAAAAATAAAACCATTGGCCTCTTTTTGTCGGTTTACCTCATCTTTGAGCATTTCTACGGTAACTTTATCAGGTACTAATTGTCCTTTTTCAATATAAGCTTTTGCCTCTTTACCCAGCGGAGTATTATTTTTCATATTATAACGAAAAATATCTCCGGTAGAAAGATGTATTAGATTGTATTTATCTTTTAAAATATCTGCTTGTGTTCCTTTTCCGGCGCCCGGAGGGCCAAACAATACAATTTTAATCATTTTATTTTTGTTTTAATTGATAGACTTCTGGCAAATTTCGACCTAAACCATCATAATCTAAACCATAACCTACTATAAATTTGTTGGGTATTTCCATCCCTACATAATCTAGATTATGCTCTTTTTTATAAGCTTCGGGTTTGTAAAATAAAGTAGCTATTTTAAAACTGGCTACTTCTTTTTCTTCTAAAATTTTAATGATTTCTGAAAAAGTATTGCCGGTGTCTACAATATCTTCTATTATAATTACGTGTTTATCTTTTAGGTTTTCTACGCCAATTAGGTTTTTTAATTTTCCGGTAGACGAAGTGCCTTCATACGATTTTAGCTTGGTAAATTCTACCTCACAATCTCCTTTAAAGCGCTGGGTTAAAGCCGCTGTAAACGGATAAGCGCCATTTAAAACACTTAAAAAAACCGGACATTTACCTGAAAAGTCTTCGTTTATTTTTTGCGCAACCTCTTCTACAGCTGCTTCTATTTGCCGGTTAGAAATAAACGGCTCAAATTCTAAATCGTGTAGTTTAAGCATAAAAATTTGGGTGTTTTGCTTAACAAAATGCAAATATAAGGATTACATATTTAAAGCCTATTGTTTAGTAAAATCTATTGGAAAGATTTATTTTTGTTGCTTACCGCGTTAGGGATAGTAGCGGCATCCTTTTTTGGCAAAACTCTTGGGCTCTGCTTTACATTTTGCCAAAAAAGATATAGCGAATAGCCCGACCCTACCCAATTTTTATTGGGGAGGGAAACGCCCAAAACAAACTTATTTATGTACAATTATTTTTCATCCAATTTTACTTTAGGAATTTTAGGCGGCGGCCAGTTAGGCAAAATGTTGTTGTACGAAACCAGGAAATACGATATAAAAACCGCTGTGATGGATCCTAATCCGGAAGCACCGTGTAAAATTGCGTGCAATGCCTTTACGGAAGGAGACTTAATGAATTTTGAAAACGTGTTAGATTTTGGCAGAAAAGTAGATGTACTCACCTTTGAGATTGAAACCGTAAACGTAGAGGCCTTAGAGCAATTGGAAAAGGAAGGCAAAAAAGTATATCCTTCTGCGGCAACTTTACGGAAAATACAAGACAAAGGCGTACAAAAGAATTTTTATAAAGAACAAAATATTCCTACAGCAGATTTTAGGGTTTACCCCGAAAAAGACGATTTGACAGAAGCTTTGGTGCGTAAAGAATGGGAATATCCGTTTGTATGGAAAAGCACCACCGGCGGTTATGACGGCAAAGGTGTGAGCGTGATTAGAGAAGAAGAAGATTTGATACCAATGCCCGATGGCGCGTGTTTAGCCGAAAAAATGATTCGTTTTAAAAACGAATTGGCCGTGGTGGTTGCCCGAAGCGTTTCTGGAGAGGTAAAAACTTATCCGGTGGTAGAAATGGAATTTCACCCGGAGGCCAATCAGGTAGAATACGTTTTGTGCCCGGCAAGAATAGAACCCGAAATAGCTGAAAAAGCCCGCGCGGTTGCTAAAGAAGTTTCGGAGAGTTTTGAACATGTGGGCTTATTGGCGGTAGAACTTTTTTTGACACAAGAAAACGAAATCTTGGTAAATGAAGTAGCGCCAAGGCCACACAATAGCGGTCATTACAGCATTGAGGCAAGCTACACCAACCAGTTCGAGCAGCATTTACGTGCTATTTTAGATTTGCCATTAGGAAACACAGATAGCAAGGTTGCCGGCGTGATGGTTAACTTAGTTGGGCATCCAGATTACGAAGGACAAGTACGCTACAAAAACATTGAAAAAATAATGAAAATGGATGGGGTGAGTCCGCATATTTACGGTAAAAAACAAACCCGTCCTTTCCGAAAAATGGGCCACGTTACCATTGTAAACAAAGATTTGGACGAGGCCAGAAAAACAGCCGAAGCGGTGAAGAAAGAGATTGAGGTGGTGAGTAATTAGTATTGAGTATTGAATATTGAGTAGTTAGTAAACATTTAAATGATAGCGGGCGTTGAGTGAAATTCTAAAGAATTTTGTATCGAAACGAAAGCCGTGTTCAGTTGGCCGTTGGCAGAAATAAAAAAATAAAATAAGACATGAATAAAGTAGGAATTATTATGGGAAGCACTAGCGATCTTCCTGTTATGCAAGACGCGATAGAGGTTTTAAAAGACTTTGGCATTACGGTAGAAGTAGATATTGTTTCTGCTCACCGCACGCCCGACAAACTATTTGATTATGGCAAAAACGCCCATCAGCGCGGTTTAAAAGTAATTATTGCCGGAGCCGGTGGCGCCGCACATTTGCCGGGAATGATAGCTTCGCTTTCGCCATTACCGGTTATTGGCGTTCCGGTAAAATCGCGTAATTCTATAGATGGTTGGGACTCTGTTTTGTCTATTTTACAAATGCCGGGTGGCGTTCCGGTTGCTACGGTAGCTTTAGACGGCGCTAAAAATGCCGGTATTCTGGCTGCCCAAATTATCGGCGCTTCCGATAAAGCGGTACAAGATAAAATTATAGCCTATAAAGAAAGTTTAAAAGATAAGGTTATAAAAGGTGCGGAAGAGATGAAAAAGTAGTGATTTGTTTTTAAAATACCGATATTTTCCTAAAAAAAAAGGAACAGGTTTTAATAGAATAGACGCAGTTGCCTTTTAGAAATTGTAACAACTTTTCTTCTTTCTCGTCTTATAAGAAACCAACTACCATGAAAAAATTATTTTTCCTGCTATTTGCAGGCATTTTGCTATTTGGCGCTTCTTTTTCGCTTGCGGCGCAAAATTTTTCCGGCAGTATTTTTAGCAAATCGACGCAAGAACCTATTCCCTTTGCAGAAATTACGCTGGGTAAAAACTATGGGGTTATTAGCAATACCGAAGGTAAATTCAGCATCAACACAGAAAAAGCAACTCCAACAGACAGCCTGAAATTCTACTCACTTGGTTACGCTCCTAAAAAGATTGCGGTAAAAGATTTTAACGACCAAGATGCAATTTATCTGGAAGAAAAAATAGATGAGTTAGAAGATGTTTACTTGATAGATCGCAGTAAAATCATTCCCGAAGAGCTTATGGAGAAAGTTTTGGAAAATGCCGAAAACAATTACGCTTCCGCGGAAGCGAAAATGGCAGTTTTTGAACGCTATTCCGGCACCTACGAAATGAAAGATATGGAGGTAAACATAAAAAAAGCCGATTTTCTCAGTAAAAAACAACAAAATCGCTTTGTAGAAGTGGTAGACAGCATAGCCAATGCTTCCAAAGGAAAACCTTCTGAGCAGTATTCTGAAAGTTTCTATTACTTATATAAAGACAAGGACGCCAATTTTAAAACGCAATTACAAAAAGCCACCAAATTGGCCAACGAAGAAAAAAGCAAAGAATCCGGGAAGATTTTAGAAAAAACCCTCAACTCGCTTACCGCAAATTTAGACAGCGATAAAACCTTTAAAGTAAAAAGCGGACTTTTTAAATTACAAGATTCTTTAAAATTAAAAGAAGCCATAGAATTAAGCACCAGCGACTCTATTTTAAACGAAAACAAAGCCAAAAGTTTTGAATTTAAACAAAACCGCGAAACCTTTTTTACTATTACTGGTTTCGATTTTATCGAAAATTATAAACGCTACAAATTCACCTTAAAAGACGTAAGCGGTTATAAAGGCGAAATGGTTTACGTTTTAGGTTTTGAACCAGACCGCGGTAGCGCAAAATACCAAGGTACGCTATACATTAGCGCAGACACGCACGCGGTTATAAAAATGGATTATGCTTTATTAGAAGGAGAAAAAGCAGCCGGCATGAACATGAAGTTTCTGTTTGGTATAAACTATAAAAGAGATCAAGCCAAAGGTATTTTAATTTTTCAGAAGAATGAAGAGGGTAAGTATTTACCAAAATACATTAAAAAATCGGCACGGGATTATGTCTATTTAGACAGGAATATTTTATTTAAAGAAAATAAAGAAGTTGGTTGGTTTACCAGCAAACCAAAATTGAAATTCAATTTTCTAATCGAAAACCTCAACCATTCTACTTCAGAGTTTCTTTTTATAGACAATCAAGCCATTAGCCAGGCTGATTTTGAAGCCATAAAACCCGGCAAAGGCATTAAATTAGAAAAGATAAAAGCATACAATTCGCAAATCTGGAAAGCATACAACATCTTAGCACCAAGCAAAGAAATTGAAGAATTTGAGTATTAGTTTTCTTTTTTGAAATAAACTTAAATCAAAAACTGTTTCAAGCTTTAGAAAATCTCGACTGCGCTCGATTTGACACCTAGATAGATGTGATAATCAATTTTCATTGCAACTATTCAATTTGTATTCATTTTTAGTTTCTTAAGAAGTTTACTACCTCCCTCGGGGAAGGGCTGGGGATGGGAATCCAATGCTATTCATCCCATCCTATATCCTTCCCTGAGGGAAGGACTTTAAATTGCTTTTCAAATCAATACTGGAATTTATTTTAAAACTCGGCGTGAAAATTCAAATTCTTTTATCGGTTCTCCATTTAACCAATTAACCATTTTCTTTTTTTTCAAACACGCTCCCTTCCCTCAGGGAAGGGCTGGAGATGGGAATTCAATGCTATTCATCCCATCCTATATCCTTCCCTGAGGGAAGGACTTTAAATTGCTTTTCAAATCAATACTGAAATTTATTTTAAAACTCGGCGTGAAAATTCAAATTCTTTTATCGGGTTTCCATTTAACCAATTAACCATTTTCTTTTTTTTCGAACACGCTCCCTTCCCTCGGGGAAGGGCTGGGGATGGGATTAGTTCCCTAAACTTTTTTTTCAGTAAAAACCATTTTTTAACGGCATTTTAGCGTGCAAAAATGGCAAAGCCTAAAAAGCTTCGTAAATTTGTACTACCAATTTAATTGTGTAATGTCGTATAAAAAACGAACGAGTTTAAATGCGATATTACATTGTTACTTTGGTATTACCCAAAAAACACAAAAATATGAGCAATCAAAATCCGTTATTACAAGAGTTTGATACGGCACCTTTTTCTAAAATAGAAACCAAACATTATAAACCGGCAATACAAGAAGCTATTAACTTAGCTAAAGCCGAAATAGAACAAATTACCTCCAATCCAGAAAAACCAAGTTTTGAAAATACGATTGAAGCTTTAGAATTCTCGGGCGAAAAATTAGGTCGGGTTGCCGGTATTTTTTTTAATATAAATTCTGCCGAAACCAGTGAGGAAATCCAGAAAATTGCCCAAGAAGTTTCGCCTTGGTTAAGTGCTTTTAATAACGATTTGCTTTTAAACGAAGACTTATTTGCACGCGTAAAAGAAGTTTACGAGAAAAAAGATTCTTTAAACCTTACCGAGGAACAAAAAACTTTGCTCGATAAACACTATAAAGCATTTAGTAGAAACGGCGCTAATCTGCCGGACGATAAAAAAGAAGAACTACGTAAAATAGACCAAGAGCTCGCAAAATTATCGCTTACGTTTGGCGAAAACGTTTTGGCAGAAACCAATAATTTTGAGCTATTGGTAAGTGATAAGAACGATTTAAAAGGCTTGCCGGAAAGCGAGTTGGAAACCGCAGCAGAGCTGGCCAAAAGCAAAGAAAAAGAAGGCTATCTTTTTACCTTGCATTTTCCCAGCTATTTGCCATTTATGAAATATGTGCAAAATCGCAAACTCCGCAAAAAAATGGCAATTGCTTTTGGTGCCAAAGCTTTTCAAGACAATAAATACAACAACGAAGAAAACGTATTGCAAATTGCAAAATTACGTCATAAGCGTGCCAATTTACTTGGTTTTAAAACCCACGCCCATTTTGTTCTGGAAGAACGTATGGCAAAATCTCCAGAAAAAGTAAACCACTTTTTAGAAGATTTATTACAAAAAGCAAAACCCGCAGCAGAGAAAGAGTTTAAAGAATTGCAAGACTTTGCCAAAGAAGAAGACGGCATAGAAGAACTGCAAAAATGGGACAGCGCATTTTATTCCGAAAAGTTACGCCAAAAGCGTTTTCAGTTAGACGACGAGCAGCTAAAACCTTATTTTTCTTTAGAAAACGTAATTAAAGGTGTTTTTACCGTAGCCGAAAAGTTATACGATATCACTTTTAAGGAAGTAGAAAATATCGACAAATACCACGAAGAGGTAAAAACCTTTGAAATCTATAATCGGAAGAATGAATTTGTTGCTTTATTTTACGCAGATTTTCATCCGCGGGAAGGCAAACGCAACGGTGCTTGGATGACCATTTACAAAGACCAAAAAAAACAAAACGGAAAAGATGTTCGGCCGCATGTTTCTAACGTTTGCAACTTTACGAGACCTACCAAAAGCAAACCTTCTTTATTAACCTTTACGGAAGTTACCACGCTTTTTCACGAATTTGGCCACGCGCTTCACGGCATTTTAGCCAATTCTACTTACCCAAGTTTATCGGGACCTTCGGTGTATTGGGATTTTGTAGAATTACCAAGTCAGTTGCTAGAAAATTGGTGCTATGAAAAAGAAGCCTTAGAGCTTTTTGCCAAACATTACAAAACCGGCGAAATAATTCCGATGGAATTGATTGAAAAAATAAAAAAATCTGCCAATTTCTTAGAAGGTATACAAACCGTACGCCAGTTAAGTTTCGGCATGTTAGATATGGCGTGGCACGCAATAGACCCAACCGAAATTACAAACGTAAAAGCGCACGAATTAAAAGCTTTTGAAAACACAAAACTATATCCAGATATACCAGAAAATTGTATGAGTACTGCATTTTCGCACATATTTCAAGGCGGTTATTCTGCCGGTTATTACTCTTATAAGTGGGCAGAAGTTTTAGATGCAGATGCATATGCATACTTTAAGGAAAAAGGTATTTTTGCTAAAGAAATAGCTACAAAATTTAAAGAAAATATTTTATCAAAAGGTGGTAGCGAAAATCCGATGATTTTGTATAAACGCTTTCGCGGAAAAGAACCCAATCCGGATGCTTTATTAGAAAGAGCCGGCTTGTTAAAAAACTAATTGTTGAAATACAAAAAGAAACTTATAACCTATACCAACCTGCTAGATAAACCGGTAAAATTCAGGCCGTTTTTATTTAGCAGGATGTTTTTGTTATGGGCATTATTAGGCATTTTTGGAGGCGTTCTAACCGGAGTTTACTGGATAATTCTAGATTATATAATTTACAAAGTAGAATTTTTTCAAGGCTTGTTAGTAATTCCTATTATGGCTTCTGCCGGTTTTTTGGCCGGTTTGATTATTCATTTTATAGGCGATCCCGGCGAGATGGATTTGATTGTAAACAACATTCGTTTTAATAAAGGAAAGCTAAATCCTAAGAACAATCCGTCTATGATTTTGTCTTCGCTTTTATGCGTTGGTTCGGGCGGAAGTTTAGGACCAGAAGCCCCGTTGGTACAAGTTACCGGTTCTACCGGAACCTGGCTGGGGAAAATATTCCGTTTAAAAGGAGAAAAATTGCGTTCGCTGAGTATTGCCGGAATGGCTTCCGGTTTTACCGCATTATTTGGGGCTCCGCTGGGCGGTAGTTTGTTTTCTTTAGAGATTTTGCACCACAAACACACGGTAGAATATTATCGCGCCATAATTCCGGCCTTTGTGGCGAGCTCATTTAGCTTTTTGGTTTTTGCACTAATTGTACATTTAGGTTTAGGCCCGATGTAGAATTTACCAACTTACGAAATTAGCAGTACTTTTGATTTTGCTTATGCGGTACTTTTTGCAGCTATAGCAGCTATGGCCGGTTGGCTTTTTATTTTGGTAACAAAAACCTTAAAACAAGCTTTTGAAAAGCTAAAAACGCCTATTTATATCAATACCACTATTGGAGGAATTTTACTGGGCGTAATCTCTTATCATTACCCAATAACCCGTTTTTTTAGCCATTATGAAATCAATCATTTATTGTTGGGCGAATTTTCTATGCAACTTCTAATCTGGATTTGTGTTGCTAAAATTCTGGCTATTGCCATTACGGTGACTTCCGGTTGGCGCGGCGGATTTATTATTCCGTTATTTTTTGTAGGAACTGCTTTAGGCTTGTTTTTACAAAACTTTTTTCCGGGCGTAAATCCTTCTTTGATAATTGTTAGCTGTATGGCGGCAATTAATGCTTGTGTTACCAGAACGCCAATGAGCACCACTATTCTTTTAGGAACTTTAACCGGGTTCGAATATTTAATCCCGATATTTTTTGCCAGCTTGGTAGGCTATTTTTTAGCACCAAGAATTCCTTTTATTCGTAGTCAGTTAGAACCGTAAATAAGCTTTTTTAACGCACGGAAGTCTCAAAAATGTTAACTTAAGTTCAAACTAATCTTTTTATAAATGTAATAAGCCTCTTGCATTTTTAAGAAGTTTAGTTCATTTTCTTTGCTCGTCCAAAGAAAACCCTTCGGCTTAAGCTCAGGATAAACCAAGCCAAAAGAAAAGACACTTTTTCTTAGGTATTTTTTCGCTTTCAGCGAAAAACCACTAAGCTTTTTCTAAATTTTTTCCAAGGCTTCAAAAATATTCACGAAAAAGCTTAGCTATACTGAAGAAAAAGAAGAGAAAAAACATTGCTATATTAAGATCTACTGTTATTTTACTTTATTCGGATTGTCTTTTACAAAAGAAGCCCAACCCGAATAGTTTTTACCTGTTGTGATTTTGCCTTGATTGTAAAAATGGCAAACCGCTGCGGCCAAACCATCTGTAGAATCTAAATTTTTAGGCAAGCTTTTTAACTTCAAAGTGCTTTGCAACATTCTGGCAACTTGTTCTTTGCTAGCGTTACCATTGCCGGTAATGGCCATTTTTATTTTTTTTGGCGAATATTCGGTTACGGGAATTTCCCTGCTTAAACCGGCAGCCATTGCTACGCCTTGCGCCCTACCTAATTTTAACATAGATTGCACGTTTTTTCCAAAAAAAGGCGCTTCAATAGCAATTTCATCTGGATGGTAAGTGTCAATCAACTCAATTGTGCGCTCAAAAATCAGTTTTAATTTCACGTAATGATCGTTGTATTTTTTGAGCATAAGCTCGTTAAGCTGCATAAATTCCATTTTTTTGTTTACCACCTTAATCAAACCGTAACCCATAATGGTGGTTCCCGGATCTACACCCAATATGATTTTTTCTGTATTCAAATTAAATAGTTGTTTCTTTGCGTATGCGCAAACTTAGGCATAAATATCAGCAAATATTTTTTAAGGCTTTAAAATTAGCACTGCTAATTGGCATTTGCATTTATATTTATTTTAAATTGAATGCTGGGCTTGTGACACAAAACATAAACTTACATTCTATTTTAAGTTTTAAAATTGTTTTTATCTTACTTATTTTAAGCGGCATTAACTGGTTGTTGGAAGTTAAAAAATGGAAATTACTTATTTCCAGCTTTCAAAAAACAGCCTTTAAAACTGCTTTCAACCAAGTTTTTTCTGCCCACGCAATAAGTATTTTAACCCCTAACAGACTGGGAGAATATGGAGCAAAATCTTTATTCTTTCAAAAACCTTACTGGAAACGTATTGTTTTTTTAAACCTTCTGGGGAATTTTTCACAACTGCTATCCACGCTTTTATTTGGTTTAATTGGTGCATATTTCTTTTTTCACCAAGGTTTTTCGGCAACTTGGTTTAATTGGAAATATGCTTTGTTCCTATTTTTTTCTGTCTTTCTTGTCGGAATTATAACCTGGCAATTTTCTGTTTTCCAGAATTATTTCTTCCGTTTAAAAAAGGCTTTTTTACAAGTAAAGCCGGTTTTAAAGTTAAAAGTAATTGGTTTATCGGCAATGCGGTATTTGGTTTTTAGCCACCAGTTTTTCTTTTTATTGTATTTGTTAGAAAACGAAGAGCTTGCTTACTTCCCAATTTTAAGCGCAATATTCTTAGTTTATCTTATCGCTTCTTTTTTGCCCACAATATTTTTACTAGACGCAGTTGTAAAAGGTGGTGTGGGTATTTTTATATTTTCTTTTTACGGCATAGCCGAAGTAAATGTGGTTTTGGCAAGCCTAATTATGTGGTTGTTTAATTTTGGTTTGCCGGCAGTTTTAGGAAGCGTTTTTATAGCCAATTCTAAATTATACCAGTACAAATTATTTCAAAAATGATTTATGTTTCGATAATTTTAAGCCTTGTTTATGCCGCATTGATGCTTTGGTTACTTTACGGAATAAAAAAACTCCCAAAAACCAGTGACGAGTTTAAGTCGCCCGAAATAAGCTTTTCCATTTGCATTCCGTACAGAAATGAAGTCGAAAATTTGCCTGCTTTACTACAAAGTATAGCCAACCTAAACTATCCTAAAGACAGATTTGAAGTTCTTTTGGTAAATGATAATTCTGAAGATGCTTCCGAAAAAATTGCACAAGAATTCAAAGAAAAATACCAACTTAATAATTGCGTTTTATTACAAAGCAGCGCAGAAAAAAGCGGTAAAAAACAAGCCTTAAATTTAGGAATTACAAAGGCTAAACACAATTATATTCTTCAAACCGATGCAGATTGTATTTTACCGCAAAATTGGTTGCAATATTATAACAGCGGTTTTCTTAGAGAACCGGTAAAGTTACTTGCCGGTCCCGTAAAATATACAACGCCAAACTCTTTTTTTGAACACTTTCAACACTTGGATTTTTTAAGTTTACAAGCCGCAACTTTTGGTGGTTTTGGCAATAAAAAACCGTTTTTACTCAATGCTGCAAATATGGGGTTTGAGAAATCTGCTTTTGTACAAGTAAATGGGTACCAAGAAAATGAAAATATTGCCAGTGGTGACGACATATTTTTGTTAGAGAAAATGCAACAACACAAACAACCAATTGGTTATTTATTTAATATGAAAGCTGCTGTAAAAACACAAGCACCACAATCGTGGAAAGCATTGTTTTGGCAACGCGTTAGATGGGCTTCTAAAACTTCGGCTTATCAAAATTTTCTTCCTAAAAGTATAGGGATTCTAATTTTTGCCGTGCATCTATTTTTAGTTCTTAGTTTTTTTGGAGCTATCTTTTTTTTAACCCAACCAATAACTTTCTTCATCTTATTTTTTATAAAATTAAACTTAGATTTTATCGTACTTTATACCGCAGGTAAATTTTTTAAACAAGAAAATAGTTTACGTAAATTTATTGGCGTTGCTGCACTTCATCCGTTTTTTAATACGGCGGTTTCCGTAAAGGCATTATTTGGTGGCTACACTTGGAAAGAGAGAAACTTTAAAAAATAAACCCGAAAAATTGCTTGCTTATTCTCTAAGATTAATAAAATTGTTTAATTTTAACAATACTTTAAAAATGACTTCCTATCTATGAAAAAAGTTTTTAGCCTTTTGATTTGCATTTTAAGCTTACAATTTATCAACGCACAAGAAAACTATACGGTAAACGGTGAAACTTATACTTTGCATACCGAAGTTGACGGTAATTTAAGTTTATTATGGAATACCATCGATAAAGAATACCGTTATTTTACCAAGAAAAATGGCACTATAATGGAATTGAAAAACACTAAAAAAGATGGTGATTTTCAAAAAGAATACAAAAAAACTTTAGAAGCCTTAACCAAAGATGCCGCAATGGACCCGAAAAACGTTCGGTTTACTTTGGGTAGCTTAACTTCTTATATTCAATCGTATAATAGTATTACCGATCCCGATTTTGTGATTGTAGAGAACGAAAGCAGTATGCTTTCTACGCGTTTGGGTTTTTATGGCGGTATAACAAACTCTGTTTATACGCCTAATCCTACCAATGCTAAAAATCCGTTTATGGGGGCGGAACTCGAGATTTATGACGAAGAAAACTGGACGCGACACTCGGCAGCCATTACTACAGAGTATGTTTTTGAATCTGACGATTATGATTATTCTGCTTTTGAGGTTGGTTTAAATTATAGATTTCGATTAATAAACGGCAAAGATTTTCGCGCGTTTATAAACGCAAAGTTGGTGAGTTTTATTTATTCTGACTCAGAGCGTGTAATATTTAATGATGACGGCAGTGTTTTCTCTTCGGAAAGCAACACAGAAGCGTCTTTAGAATTTCCGGTAGGATTAGGTATAGGCTTAGCATACCGTATTACGCCAAACGGCTTTTTGACCTTGGGGTATAATGATATTGTTGCCCCTGGCATAAATAACAACGACGAGTTTCCTATAGATTTTAGCTTAGGTTATAAGTTTAGACTATAAATTATTCGGTTTCAAACCGAATGGGCAACCTGAAATTTGTAGCAACGGGAATTCCGCGTTTTTGTGCCGGATAGACTTTTGGTAAATCTTGTACAGCAACTTGCAACCAATCTTTTAAATTGGGCAGATTTTCTTGCAGCTTAGAAGATTGCTGTAAAGAGTCTAAATGGGTTTTACCCTCTTCTGTAATAGAAATAAACAACCAAGCTTTTTCTGTAATAGAATCTTTAAAATTGATTTCTTTTTGTTGCAGATTTTTATAAATTTCTTCTGTAATTACTTTAGCAAAACAACGCGCTACTTCTTCTTGACTGTTGTAATCCTGACAAACTACAAAGGTTGGGTAACGATCTACTTCTTTCCAATCTATTTGTTTTAATTCTTGGTCTACGAGTTCTTTAGACGATAGTTTTTGGGTTTCAAAATTTTTGCAACCCGCCAATGCCAATAAAAAGATAATTGCCCACATCTTACTCATAGCGTAAAAGTACGCAAATAGCACTAAAAAAGGAATAGCAATTCTTAAAATTGTTATTCTCACCAAGATAGAAAAAGCAGGTTTTTTTAAAAATTACCGCTCAAGGTTTAGCCATTGGTAATCCAACTGATAATGCTTTTATCTGTAGGCAAAGTAGCCGAAGGAACCACGCGTACCAACTCGCCTTTTTCGTTAATCAAATACTTTTGAAAATTCCATTTTACTTCAGAATCTTTAAAGCCGTTTTTTTCTTTTTGCGTTAAAAATGCATAAAGCGGATGCATATCTTCTCCCTTTACGGAAATTTTACTCATCATCGGGAAACTAACGCCGTAATTAGCTTCGCAAAACTTTGCTATTTCTTCGTCACTACCCGGTTCTTGCCGCCCAAAGTTATTGGCCGGAAATCCTATTATGGTAAAATCTTGACTTTTATATTTTTCATAAAGACGCTGCAAATCTGCGTATTGTGGCGTATATCCGCATTTGCTTGCCGTGTTTACCAGCATTACTTTTTTGCCCTTAAGTTCTTTTAAATCAAATTTTTCTCCGCTAATATCCTCTACCGTAAATTGATAAATATTGTGTTTATCTGAAGCACTTTTTTGGGCAAAAAGACTGAAATTTACTAACACCAAACTAAACAAAACCAAATTTCTCATATTGTTTATTTTTTTGGATAAAAATACAAACAAATCTATCAGGTTTAATGCGTTTAAAGCTTATTTAAGTTTTTATTATTACTTGTTGAAAGCTTTACTTGCCCTTACCTAGATGTTTTTCTTGCTTAATATCAGAAATTCTGCGTTTGGCTAAACTGGTATAATAAGTAGCTTTAGAATTTAATTCAAATTTATTAAGAAACAATTTGTAATACGAAAGTCTTGTGTCTAATTCTGCGTAATAATTATCTGCCGCTACGGCCAACTCAAACTGGCTACGTATTTTGTTAGGATTTTCTTCCAACGCAAGTTTAAAATAAGGCAAAGCTTTTTTATAGTCTTTTTGCAATTTGTAGGTAAGACCCAAAGATTGGTATAGCTCATCTAATTGCGGTTTAGACAAAAGAAGAGCCAATAACAAATGTTCTTCTGCTTTCTTAGGTTTTTCGTGTAGTAAATAAAGTTTACCTAAAGATGCGTGTGCAGAAGCTTTTTGCGGGTCTAACCGAATTGCTTTTTGATAAAAACCTATAGCTTTTTTTATTTGTGATTCTTGGTAACAAGCCGCTCCAAGTTTCTCATAAACCGTAGCAGATTTATACCCTAAATTAAGTACGTTTAAATAGCGCTTAACTGCTGTTTTATAGTGTTTTTGCGTATAAGCATTTTGTGCAGATAAAAGATTTATTTTTAAATTAAGGTTATTTTTCTGTAAGACCTTTTGAGTAAGTTTTTCGGTTTTACTGAAATTTTTCTTGGTGTAAAAATGTTTTGCTAAATAATATAAGGCATTTTGGTGAAACGAATCTAATTGGATCGTTTTCTGGAAATAATGCACAGCTGTTGTATCTTTTAACCGCTGTTTTACTATTCCCATTTGGTAATGAAAATCAGGGTTTTTAGGATGCTTCTGAATTAATTCCGTGTAAACGCTATCTGCTTTTTTATACTGATAGGTTTGGCGTAACAATTTTCCGTAGTTCGCTTTTGCAATTAACAAATTTGGTTCTTGCGCAATGGCTTTTTTGTAGGCCGACAAAGCTTGAGTTAAATTGCCCCGAGTCTTTTCCGCGGAAGCGATTTTTTGATAAACCGTAGCAGAAATAGTAGCTTGATTTTTATAAAGTTGAATGGCTTTTTGATAGTTGCCAATCGCGAATAAGCTATCTGCCAAAACCAAGGTCGAAGTTTGCGCTTCGACCCGGGGAATTATTATAAATAAGAAAAGTAAATATGTTATGCGCACTTTTTAGTTAATTTTAAATACAATTGGTAACGAGTAAAGCACGTTTACCGGTTTGCCATTTTGCATACCCGGTTGCATTTTTGGTAAACTTTTTACCACTCTAACTGCTTCTTCTTGTAAATCTGGATGTGGTGCGCGTGCTTGTACGTCTTTAATTATGCCATCTTTTGCAATGGTAAAACGCACATAAACTCGGTTTACACCTTCTAAATCTAATTCTTTACCCAAGTTGGTATTAAAATTAGCATTTACAAATTCTGAAATTTTGTTGCTGGTACATTTTCTAAGACTTTCGTTATCTTGATTTTGGTCGCAACCTTGATAAGCCGGCACCACGTCTATTGAGGAATAAGGAACTCCACTCTCTGTCGGATTGGGCGGCGTGTTAGGAGATGGCGGCGTTGGCGGTAAGGGTGGCACACCTAACTTATTCGCGTTTACCGTAATAGGTTTTTGGTTTTTGCCGTCGTCTAAGACAATTATTAACTTGATGTTGGTATCTACCGCTTCTTGCACTTTATCTGCCATTGTAGCAGATTCTTCTTGGGTTAGGTTATCTATATCTCCCACCTGCATTTTAAATATCATGTCGCCATTTACCACATTTTCCTCTGTTTTCATTGGTTCTTTTGTAGCAGCCGTTTCTTGTGTACATGAAACATATGTAAGCATAATTGCCAATACCGGCAAAAGCATTAGGTATTTGAGCAATGCTGTTTTTTGAGATTTTGTTTTGTGTAACATAATTATACGTTTTTTAATTAATGAATGGTTGAAAAATTGATTGGTAAAGGATATTCCTTTTACTTGAAAAAATCCGTTAAGAATGTTCTCTGTGTAGTTTATTTTATTGTGTTCTTGCACCACCAAAGCATCGGCAGTATATTCGTGTACTAACCGGAGTTGATTTTGAAGGCTGTAAACTACCGGATGAAACCAACAGATTACTTTTAAAATTTCGTAATAAAGTAAATCGAAACTGTGTTTGTGGCGTTTGTGCACCAGTTCGTGTTGCAAAATTTTACTTTGCTTAGCGCCTTCTAAACTATCGCCAATAAAAACACTATTAAAAAAAGTAAAAGCCGCATCGCTATTGGTTAATTGGTAAATTTTGTGTCTGCCAACTTTTATCACTTTAGCCGAAGTTTTTAATTTTCTAAAGCGTATTATTTTCCGCGTAAGCTTAAAAAACATAAATAAAAAGCCTACAAGATAGAATAAGAGAACGGCGTTTATATAAGAAAAGGTGTTGCTACTCTCTGCATTAATTACGGTTTCGGGCGTTGTTGCAATAGTATTATTTGTCAAAAATATAGGCGTTTGCATATACCAATTTGCGCTGTTGTTAGGCATAAAATCTAAAGAAGGAATTACCACAAAAGGCAAAAGCGCAGCGATTATTGGTGCCAATATAAGATACACCCTATTGTGGTTAAAAAAGGTTTCTTTACGGAAAAATGCCATGTATAAGACCCAAAAAAGGGCTAAAAACAGACTAAAATTAAGTAGATAGGTTGCCATTATTTTTTCTTTTTATTTATTTCCGAAAGAATATCTTCCAACTCCTTTACGCTCATATCGTTTTTATCTACAAAAAAGGAAAGCATGGTTTTCATAGAGCCGTCAAAATAATTGTTCATTAGCTTGCTTAATGAAAATTTACTGTAGTTATCTTTTTCTATCAACGGATAGTATTCGTGCCCTCTCCCAACCTTTTTGTAGCCTACAAAACCTTTGGTCTCCAAAATTCGCACAATAGTAGAAACGGTATTATAAGCCGGTTTAGGCTCGTTCATTTCTTCTAAAAGAGCAGCAACATTAGCTTGTTCTAACTTCCATAGAAGTTGCATAATTTCTTCTTCTGCTTTGGTTAATTCTTTCATTATACTTTGTTTTTTATTTGCTTTACCAAAACAAATATAACTATTTATTTAGTTTAAACTAATATTTTAGGTGTTAATTTTGTTTTAGAAAATAATGTACATTTAAAATCTGAAAACTATTTCTATGGATATTTTATTACTCTTGCTTGGTTTTATACTATGCTTAGTTGGTATTGTAGGCAGTCTTTTACCGGTTTTGCCCGGCCCGCCAATTAGCTGGGTTGGGTTGTTGCTTTTATATTCAACCAGTATTGTGCCCACCAATTATTGGATTTTGGTCAGTACACTGGCTGTAGCAATAATTATTTCGGTTTTAGATTATGTTATTCCCGCCGCGGGAACCAAACGTTATGGCGGCAGTAAAGCCGGAGCAATTGGCACTACTGTTGGTCTAATTGCCGGTATAATTGCACCCATTCCCTTAGGGTTTTTAATCGGTCCTTTTCTTGGCGCTTTTATAGGCGAGTTTTTCTTTAAAAATTCTACTTCTGGCAAGGCATTAAAAGCCGCTTACGGCTCCTTTTTAGGTTTTCTGGCTTCTACTTTTATGAAATTTATTATTGCTTGCGTGTTTTTAGGTTTATATATTTATGTATTTTGGGGCTTTAAAGATTCATTTTTTTAAACATCGTCCTTATGCAATTAGAAGAAATAGCAAATTTGCTTCACAACGCAACAATTACCAATAAACCTTGCCAACCCATTCGTTCTTTTTTAGCGGAAAAAGATTTGACTGCCGCTTATAAAATTCAAACCATAAATATTGAAAAAGCTAAAGCGGAAGAAAAAAAAGAAATTGGAAAGAAAATTGGTCTTACTAATAAAAAAGTACAAGAGCAACTGGGAGTAGATCAACCCGATTTTGGTATTTTATTAGACAGTATGCAAATAGAACCGGATGGCGTTATAATGCATTCTAAATTTTTGCAACCAAAAGTAGAGGCCGAAATTGCGTTTGTACTGAAAGAAGATATTACCACTCCTCCCACAATAGAAAGTCTTAAACAAGCCATAGATTACGCTTTAATTGCCATAGAAATTGTTGGTAGCCGCATAAAAGATTGGGACATAAAAATAACCGATACCATTGCAGATAACGCTTCTTCCAGTCATTTTGTTGTCGGTAAAAAACCAATAGAACTGGATAAAGTAGATTTAGAAAATTGCAAAATGCAATTGTATATAAATGACCAATTAGTTTCTGATGGCAGTGGAGCAAGTTGCTTGGGCAATCCGCTTAATGCGGTGCAATGGCTCGCTACAAAAATGATAGAAATTGGAAATCCGTTAAAAAAAGGCGAGATTATTTTATCTGGAGCTTTAGGTCCAATGGTAGTTTTGCAAAAAGGCGATGTAGTAAAAGCGCATATAGAGGGCTTGGGAGAACTAGCATTTAGAACTATATAAATACTGCTTTTTATAATTGCAATTTACACCAGAGAAAGGTAATTCAAATGAGTCTATTCAATTAAAATTACTTGTTTTACACCTTTTTCCTAATCTCTATTTTCGAGATTATACTTATTACTTCTTTGACTCTCTGACTTTTTGACTTTTAACCACAACTAAAACCATTGCACTTTTTCATCTATAGGTATACGTTTATCTTCAGGTAGGCTTTCGTCAAAATACCCCATATAGAAAAAACCTAAACAGTGTTCGCCTTCTTCAAAATCAAAAAATTCTGGCGTAAATTCTTTTAATGCCGGAGAACTCCAATAAGCACCAATACCTAAATCTGTAGCAAGTAACCACATATTTTGCACGGCCATAGCAGTAGAAGCAATTTCTTCCCATTCGGGTATCCTCTCTTTTGGATCACGCTGAAAACTAATAACGATAACACAAGCAGATTGTTCAAATTTTTTAAGAATTTTCTTTTCCTTAAAGGCAGAATATTTTTTGGTAGTTGCTTTATATTTTGCCGCCAAAAATTCACCAAACTCCAATAAAGCTTCTTCTTGTAAGACTTTAAAACGCCAAGGCTCTGTTT
This sequence comes from Haloflavibacter putidus, assembly GCF_006546625.1. Classification (GTDB taxonomy): domain Bacteria; phylum Bacteroidota; class Bacteroidia; order Flavobacteriales; family Flavobacteriaceae; genus Mesonia; species Mesonia putida. The sequence continues at coordinate 1,580 of NZ_VIAR01000013.1, read as the reverse complement.
TTTTATGGGTTGGGGCCCAATTGGCTGCTGTTACAATTTGCTGTATAACATCTTTACTAATTGGTTTATTATTGTATTGAGCAGGAAAAACCGACCGTCTTTTTTTTATAAGTTCATTTATTTTCATATTACTTAAATACAGATTTAACAACCTTTTCTATTCTACTTCTGTCGGTGTTTGTAAGGTTAGAGCCCGAAGGTAAGCATAAACCTTTAGCAAACAAATTTTCGGCCACAGCCTCGCCATAATAAAGAGCATCTTTGTAAACCGGCTGCAAATGCATTGGTTTCCACAATGGTCTGCTTTCTATATTTTCTTTTTCAAAAGCCAACCGTAAATCTTCTCTGCTAATGCCATTGGTTTTTTTAGGATCTATTAAGATAGCAGATAGCCAATGATTGCTGTAGTACTTTTCATTGGGTTCAGAAAACACAGTAACTCCATCAATTTCTTTAAATAACTCTTGGTAAAAAGCATGCATTTTTCGGCGTAAAGCCACGTGTTGCGCCAATACCTGCATTTGTCCTACGCCAATACCCGCAGAAACATTACTCAACCGGTAATTGTACCCAATTTTACTATGCTGGTAATGCGGAGCTTGATCCCGGGCTTGGGTGGCATAAAAAATCGCTTCTTTTTTTTGTTCTTGACTACGGCAAACCAAAGCGCCGCCGCCTCCAGTGGTTATAATTTTATTGCCGTTAAAAGAAAGTACCGCATAATCTCCAAAGGTTCCGCATTTTCTCCTGGCATAGGAAGAACCTAAGGCCTCTGCAGCATCTTCTACTACCGGAATTTCATATTCCCTGGCAAGTTGGTGTATTTTATCTACTTGGTAAGGCATTCCGTATAAATGTACGGTCAATATGGCTTTGGGTTTTTTCCCTGCATTTATGCGGTCTTTAATTGCTTTCTCTAAGGTTAACGGACATAAATTCCAGGTTTTTTCTTCAGAATCTATAAAAACCGGTTTTGCGCCCAAATAGGTAATAGGATTTGCCGAAGCCGCAAAAGTAAAACTCTGGCAAAGCACTTCATCACCGCCAGTAACCCCCAAACGGAGTAATGCCAAATGTATAGCGGCAGTTCCGCTGCTTAGAACAGCTACTTGGCTTTGTCCCTGCAAAAAGTTTTCTAATTCGCCTTCAAAAGCCTCTACATTTGGTCCTAATGGGGCAATCCAATTTTCTTCAAAAGCCTTATCTACATATTTTTTTTCTTCTCCACCCATATGCGGCGAAGAGAGCCAAATTTTATCTTTCCCCATACATTTGTTTTTAAGCGTAAAACTATAGAATATATTTCAAAATTACGGTTTTCCAAAATAATTATTAGGGCGTTCCCCCCAATAAAAATTGAGGGTCAGGCTATGCGCTTTTACGCTTCAACAAGCCCAAAAAGGCTTGTTTGCAGGGTAACCGCTACTATCCTTAACGCAATTTCAGCTTTAAGCTATATGCTTTAGGCATTATGTTAATTCTTTTTGGGTTTTATAGCGTACAGCTTACCGCTTATAGTAGTCTATAATTCTTGATAACGGAATGAGAGTTTGTATTTTATCAGCTTTTAAGACACGTGC
>NZ_VIAR01000012.1 GCF_006546625.1 Haloflavibacter putidus | reverse complement strand
GCTTTACCGCCACTACCGATGATATTTTATATATCCGGGTGGTGTATAACGAGACCAACTGTTACAATATGGGCAATATTGGTCAAGTACGTATCACGGTAAAACCAAGACCGGAGATAGCACAAACGCAATTTGCAGAAACCTTGTGCTCCGATGAGCCCGGGGGCGATACAGCGGTATACGATTTAAATGTATATACAGATGCTATTTTGGGTGATTTAGATCCGGCAGACTATACGGTATATTACTATGCCACTCAAGAAGATTACCAATTTGGTGGGGAGATAGAAGACCCGGCCAATTATACGGCAACCAATGGGCAGACAGTATATGCCGCAGTAATAGATCAAGCCACACTTTGTGAATCTGCTCAACCGGCAGAGATTAACTTTGAAATAAACGAACAACCGGTAGTAGATATAAGCGACCAAGATGGAATAATTTGCGTAGGCGATCCCGATGTTACCGGAGCAGATTACAGTCCAATAACAATAGCCACAGGCTTAGACCCGGCTATATATAACTTTAGTTGGAGTTTAAATGGCAGCACGCTAGCGGGAGAAACTGACAGCAGTATAACGATAGACCCGGCAGCACCCGGTAATTATGGTCCCGGCACCTATACGGTAACGGTAACCAATGCAGCAAGTGGCTGTAGCAATAGCAGTAGTGCTACCTTGAGTGGCAGTAGTGCCCCAACTTTCTCGTTAGAACGCCTGAATTTAGGTTTTGATGAAGAACACGCCATCCGGGTGTACAATGTAGAAGGTAGTGGCAGTTATGAATTTAGGTTGGATAACGGTCCTTGGATAACTTACGATAACGAAGCCGGGGAATTGCTTTTTGAAGATGTAGATCCCGGAGAGCATACCGTTTACGGAAGGGATACCGGCGGTTGTGGCGTTAGGGCACAAACCATTTTATTTATCGATTACCCGGATTTCTTTACCCCTAACGAAGACGGTTATAACGATACCTGGAACATAATTGGCTTAGGCCCATTAAACCAAGGCGCGAAGATATTTATCTTTGACCGTTACGGTAAATTGCTTAAGCAAATCAGTCCGCAAGGACCAGGATGGGATGGCACTTACAACGGCAACCCGTTGCCCTCTACCGATTATTGGTTTAGGATAGAATATGTAGAAACCTTAAACGATGGCAGCGTAGTGCCAAGGGAGTTTAAAGGTAACTTTACCTTAAAACGATAACCGAAGTTTATAATACTCGAAAAGCAAACCGGTTTTGTTAGATGCAAAACCGGTTTGCTTTTTTTATAGCGAAAGAAAATAGGCAAAAGACAAATCGAGGTTTACTCTAAAATTGACGGATAAAATTTGTAATTTTGCAACATGGAATTTTCTTCAAAGTTATTAGAAAATGCAGTGCAAGAAATGGCGCAGTTACCGGGAATAGGAAAACGCACCGCACTGCGGTTAGTACTACATATATTAAATCGGCCGCAGAGCCAAACTACCAATCTAGCGAAAGCTTTGGTAGATTTAAGAACCGAAATTAAATTCTGTAAAAACTGTCATAATATTAGTGATCAAGACCTTTGTCAAATATGTTCAAACCCAAACAGAGAACAAAGTTTGGTTTGTGTAGTAGAAGATATTCGGGATGTAATGGCTATAGAAAATACTAGTCAATACAAAGGACATTATCACGTTCTTAACGGTAAAATAAGTCCGATGGACGGCATTGGCCCGGACGATCTAAATATAGAAAGTCTGGTTGCTAAAGTAAAAGAAGGTAAAATAAACGAAATTATTTTTGCGCTTAGCAGCACAATGGAAGGTGATACTACCAATTTTTATATTTTCAAACAATTAAAAAACCACTCGCTTACCATGTCTACTATTGCGCGCGGAATTGGAGTAGGGGACGAGCTCGAGTATGCCGATGAAATCACTTTAGGAAGAAGTATTTTAAACAGAATTCCTTTTGAAAATTCCTTAAAGAGTTAAGAGTGGAGCTTTCGGTAATCATATTAAATTACAAAGTACCTTACTATTTGCTTCAATGCGTAGATAGCGTAACTAAAGCGCTTACATCTATTGCCAGCGAAATAATTGTTGTGGATAATAATTCTGAAGATGAAAGTTGTCAGCTAATAAAAGATAATTTTCCGCACGTTAAGGTACTCCAAAATAAAGAAAATCTTGGCTTTGCAAGAGGTAATAATATTGGTATAAAAGAAGCACGTGGTAAATTTATATGTTTGTTAAACCCAGATACGATAGTTTCTAAAAATACCTTTTCTAATCTTTTAAGCTTTGCTGATAAAAAAAATGATTTTGGAGCAATTGGTCCGAGACTTATAGATGGTACGGGGAATTTTTTACCAGAAAGCAAAAGATCTATCCCTACACCTTCTATTGCTTTTCAAAAATTAATAGGGGTTGGTAAAAATTATTACGCCCCAATGCATTTCGCTAAAAATGGTACAGTACCTATTTTGGTAGGAGCCTTTATGTTGATGCGTAAAGATAGATACTGGGAGGTAAACGGTTTAGACGAAGATTATTTTATGTATGGCGAAGACATAGATCTTAGTTATAAATTCATTAAAGCCGGTTATCAAAATTATTATGTGGGCTCTGAGATTGTTTTGCATTTTAAAGGAGAAAGCACTGCAAAAAATACGGTCTACAAGAAGCGTTTTTTCGATGCGATGCAAATTTTTTATCAAAAGCACTTTGCGCAACATTCTTTCCGTAAAGCTATGGTAAAAGCCGGATTAGCATTGGCAAAGAATTTTTATTTCCTTACGGAAAAAAAGAAAAACAAGACTACTTTCAAGCAAGTGTTATTAGTAGGAGGCAACTTTGATTTGCTTAACCAGCTTTCCAAAAAATATAAAGAACCAATACATTTAATAAATAAAAAACTGGTTACAAAAAAGAAATTTTCTAACAGTTTGTTTATTTTTATCTCCGAAAATGTTTCTTATAAAGAAATTTTTTATATTATGGGAGTGCAGAAAAACAAAAATAATTTTTTCCGAATTAAACCCGGGAAATTTAATTTTATAATTGGTAGCGACTCCAATACAGCAAAAGGAGAAGTTTTTAAATTATAAAATTTTGAAAAATAACTATCAAAAGACGTGTTTTTTGATTAAATTCGCAAGCGAAAATTAAAATATAACCCTTAGGTTAACGATATGGCAAAATTTGAACTAAAATTACCCCAAATGGGAGAAAGTGTTGCAGAAGCAACCATTACCAACTGGCTAAAAGAGGTTGGAGACACCATAGAAGAAGATGAAGCGGTATTAGAAATAGCTACAGACAAAGTAGATAGTGAGGTGCCAAGCGAGGTTGAAGGTGTTTTAAAAGAAAAACTTTTTGATGTAGATGATGTAGTACAAGTAGGCCAAACCATTGCAATTATAGAAACCGAAGCAGAAGTAAGTCAAGAAAACGAAGCTCCTGCACAAGAATCTGCAAATGTTGCCGCTGTAGAAGATAGCGTTACACAAGCCAAAGAAACTGCCAATAAAAATATAGATTTCGCAGACTCCAATAGATTTTATTCGCCTTTAGTAAAAAACATTGCAAAAGAAGAAAATATTGAGTTAGCAGAGTTAGAAAGTATTGAAGGTAGCGGTAAAGATGGCCGTGTAACCAAAAACGATATTTTGGCTTATGTGGAAAACAGATCTAGTGAGCAAAAAGAGCCACAAAAAACTGCTTCCGCAACTTCAGCGAAACCTGCTGCTGCGCCAAAACAACCTTCTACGCCGGTAAATGTAAATGCAGAAGATGAAGTGTTAGAAATGTCTCGTATGGGTAAAATGATTTCGCATCATATGGTTAATAGCGTTCAAACTGCTGCTCACGTACAGTCGTTTATTGAAGTAGACGTAACAAAAATCTGGAATTGGCGTAATAAAGTTAAAAAATCTTACCAAGAAAGAGAAGGTGAAAAAATAACCTTTACCCCTATCTTTATGGAAGCAGTGGCAAAGGCTATTAAAGATTTTCCTATGATTAATATTTCTGTAGACGGCGATAAAATTATAAAGAGAAAAAATATTAATTTAGGAATGGCAGCTGCCTTACCTGACGGAAATTTAATTGTTCCTGTTATTAAAAATGCAGATCAACTTAATTTGGTAGGTTTGTCTAAAAAAGTTAACGATTTGGCACAACGTGCCAGAGGTGGTAAACTAAAACCAGATGACACACAAGGTGGGACTTATACCGTGACTAATGTTGGTACTTTTGGCAGTGTTTTGGGTACACCAATTATCAATCAGCCGCAAGTAGGTATTTTGGCCTTAGGAGCTATTAGAAAAGTTCCTGCGGTGGTAGAAACTCCAGAAGGCGATTTTATTGGTATAAGACAAAAAATGTTCTTGTCGCACAGTTATGACCATCGTGTGGTAAATGGAGCGCTTGGCGGGCAATTTGTACAACGAGTTGCGCAATATTTAGAAGCTTTTGACGAAAATCGTTCCATTTAAAAACTAGCAGAAATAAAGAAATAAAAAACGCCCGCTTTTGCGGGCGTTTTTTTGGTTGGTTATTTAAGCTTTAGCCCATTTCCAAAAATATACTTAAGTAAATGGCTGTTAATAAAGGCTTAAAATTATAAAAAAAATTTAAATAGCATAAACTTTTCAATAAAAAATTAGTTACGCTACCTTTGCAGCAAATTCTATTATGATGAAATTAGAGCTTAGTAAACCTATCTGTTTTTTTGATTTGGAAACCACGGGTACCAATATTGCTAAAGATCGTATTGTTGAAATTGCGATTTTAAAAGTTTATCCAAATTCCAATAAAGAAAGTTTTACCTGGCGTGTAAATCCCGAAATGAAAATTCCTGAAGAAGTAATCAAAATTCACGGTATTTCTAATGAAGATGTTGCCAAGGAACCTTCTTTTAAAGAATTAGCACCTAAAATCTATCAAATGATTAAAGGTTGCGATTTGGCCGGGTATAATTCTAACCGATTTGATATTCCGCTTTTAGCGGAAGAATTTTTGCGCGCAGACATAGATTTTGATATAAAGAATGCCGTTGCTATAGATGTGCAAACTATTTTTCATAAAAAAGAAAAACGCACCTTAGAGGCTGCCTATAAATTTTATTGTGATAAAGATCTGTTAGATGCCCACAGCGCAGAGGCAGATACCAACGCAACCTACGAAGTATTAAAGTCGCAGTTAGACCGTTATCCAGATTTAAAAAACGATACAAAATGGCTGGCAGAATTTAGCGCACATAAGAAATTTGCAGATTTTGCAGGCTTAATCGCATATAATAAAGCGGGACAAGAAGTTTTTTCTTTTGGAAAACATCGTGGTAAGCTTGTAGAAAAAGTGCTAGAGGCCGAGCCTGGTTATTATGGTTGGATACAAAATGCAGATTTTCCTTTATATACCAAAAAAGTACTTACGGCCATAAAACTTAGAAAACTTACAGAGAAATTAAATTAAGCCTTCTCTATGAAAATAATTTGTGTAGGAAGAAATTATACAGAACATATTACTGAATTAAAAAATGAAAAACCGGAGCATCCGGTTTTGTTTTGCAAACCAGATACTGCCATAATTCTCAAAAACCAACCCTTTTTTGTTCCAGATTTTTCTAATAATGTTCATTATGAAGTAGAAATTTTGGTAAAAATTAAAAAAGTAGGGAAGCATATTCAAGAAAAATTTGCGTCAAAATATTATGACGAGATAGGTTTGGGAGTAGATTTTACTGCGCGCGATTTACAGCAGGAACTTAAAGAGAAAGGATTACCTTGGGAAAAAGCAAAATCCTTTGACGGTTCTGCATTAATTGGTAGGAAGTGGATAGACAAAAATGACTTCAAAACGGTTGATAATATTGGCTTTTCCTTACAGAAAAACGATAAAATTGTACAATCATCGAATAGTTCCTATATGTTATGGAAAATAGACGCTTTAATTGCGTATATTTCAACGTATTTTACTCTAAAAATAGGAGATATTATCTTTACCGGAACCCCAAACGGCGTTGGAAAACTAGCCCCGGAAGATAATCTAAAAGGGTTTATAGGTAAACAAGAGATTTTTAACATTAATATCAAGTAATGAAAAAGTACGATTTGACCAACCTTCGTCAAATGGCAAGTGGCGATGAAGAATTTTTTATCGAAATGTTGAGGACTTTTGTGCAAGAACTTCCAGAAGATGTTCAGGCTATGAACCAGGCGGTAGAAAATCATAATCCGCAACTTACTTTTCAAATCGCACATAAGATGAAGCCCAATTTGCAAATGTTTGGGCTAGATCTTTCAGAAGAAGTTAAAAAACTAGAGCATTGGTCTAAAGACAAAAGTACTAAAGAAGAAATCTTACCGGAGGCAAAGAAAATTTCCGACACCGTTTTGCACGTTTGCCAAGAAATCAAAGAAGACTACAATATATAAAGTATGCAAGCAGAAATTATCACTATCGGCGATGAGATTCTCATTGGTCAGATTGTAGATACCAATTCCGCTTTTATCGCTACAGAATTAAATAAAATAGGTGTAGAAGTACAACAAATAACTTCTATAAGCGATCAAGCCGAGCAGATTATAAGTAGCTTAGAAGAAGCACGAAAAAGATCAGAAATTGTTATTATTACTGGCGGCTTAGGACCAACTAACGATGATATTACCAAACATACACTAACTGCTTATTTTAAAGATGAGTTAATAAAACATCCTAAAATAGAAAGGCATATAGAAGAGCTTTTTGAAAAACACATACAAACCCCAATTTCCAATCTAAACCGACAACAAGCTTTATTGCCAAGCAAGGCAATTGCATTACACAATGCTTATGGTACTGCCCCGGGAATGTGGATAGAAGAAAATAATACTGTTTTTATATCCTTACCCGGCGTGCCTTACGAGATGAAAGCTTTGTTGCAAAAAGAAGTGCTGCCAAAAATTACAGATAGATTTAACCGCCCATTTATTTTACATAAAACAGTGTTAACCTATGGTTTAGGAGAAAGCGCTATTGCCCAAAAAATAGAAAGTTGGGAGAAAAATTTACCTTCTTTTATAAAACTTGCTTATTTGCCAAATGTAGGTAAGGTAAGATTGCGCTTAAGTGCCAGAGGCCCAGAAGAAGAAGTATTACAGCAAGAATTAGAGAAGCAAATAAAAGATTTACATACTTATATTGGTGATATTATTAAAGGTTATGAAGAAGAAGCCAGTATAGAAGAGCAAATAGGTAATAAGCTAACCACTTTACAACAGAGTATCGCAACGGCAGAAAGTTGTACAGGTGGGAGGTTGGCTGCTAAATTTTCGGCCATTCCGGGTTCTTCTAATTATTTTCGTGGTGGTTTTGTAACTTATGCTACGCAATCTAAAACACAGATTTTAGGCATCTCACCAGAATTTATAAAAAAACACTCGGTTGTAAGTGCTGCAATTACCAAAAAAATGGCAGAACGTGCAAAAACAATTTTAAATACAGATTTTGCTATAGCCACCACCGGTAATGCGGGACCAACAAAAGGAGATAGCGATGCCGAAATCGGGACAGTGTATATTGCAATTGCAACTCCTTTAGAGACAAAAGAATATGCTTTTAATTTTGGGCAGCCCAGAGAAAAAGTAACGCAAAAAGCCGTGAATAAAAGTTTAGAGCTGCTTTATGATATTTTAATTAAATAAAATAAACTGTTTATAAAATTTGTTTTCATAATAAAAAAATCGTTAATTTGCAGCCTGTTTTGAAATAACGAGAAAAGATTAGAAAAAATGTCAAGAGTTTGTGAACTTACGGGAAAAAAAGCAATGGTAGGAAATAATGTTTCTCACGCCATGAATAAAACAAAGCGTAAATTTAAAGCTAATTTAGTGAAAAAGCGCTTTTACCTTCCAGAAGAAGATAAGTGGATTACTTTAAAAGTCTCTACTTCTGCTTTAAAAAATATTAATAAAAAAGGAATCTCTGCCGTGATTAAGGAGGCTAGAGAGAATGGTTTCTTAAAAAAGTAATCAAACCCTGAAATACCTATAAGAAATGGCAAAGAAAGGAAATAGAGTACAAGTAATACTAGAGTGTACAGAGCACAAAGCTACCGGCAAACCGGGTACTTCTAGATATATTACCACCAAAAACAAAAAAAACACACCGGATAGAATGGAGTTGAAAAAATTTAACCCTATTCTTAATAAAATGACGGTTCATAAAGAAATAAAGTAATAAGTTATGGCAAAGAAATCGGTAGCAACCTTACAAACAGGATCTAAAAGACTTACAAAAGCCATAAAAATGGTAAAGTCTGAAAAAACAGGTGCATATACTTTTGTAGAGCAAATTATGGCACCAGAACAAGTAAACGACTTTCTTAACGAGAAATAATTACGTAAAATCTATATAAAAGCCGTCTCGAATTTTTTTCGGGACGGCTTTTTGTTTTTATGTATATTTGTAGCTGATTTTAAGGAATTGTAAAATTCTAAACTATAAATGCTAGCCACCACTAACTACGTCTAAAATATGAGTTTATTTAAAAAAATTTTTTCAAAAGAAAAGAAAGAAACATTAGATAAAGGTTTAGAAAAATCTAAATCTAATTTTTTTGGTAAATTAAGTAAAGCCGTTGCCGGAAAATCTAAAGTAGACGATGAAGTCTTAGACGATTTAGAAGAAGTTCTGGTAAGCAGCGATGTAGGTGTTACAACCACCATTAAAATTATAAACCGTATAGAAGAACGTGTAGCAAAAGATAAATACTTAGGTACCGGAGAACTCGATAAAATTCTAAAAGAAGAAATTGCAGGTTTACTCAGCGAAACTGGAAGTGGTGAAGCCGCACAGTTTAATTTACCGGATAAAAAACCATATGTAATAATGGTTGTGGGTGTTAATGGGGTTGGCAAAACCACCACTATTGGTAAGTTAGCTTACCAATTTAAAAAACAAGGTAAAAAAGTTGTTCTTGGCGCTGCAGATACTTTTAGAGCGGCTGCTATAGACCAAATTCAGATTTGGGCAGATCGGGTAGACGTACCAATGGTAAAACAAAAAATGGGTAGCGATCCTGCTTCGGTAGCTTATGATACCGTGCAAAGCGCCATAAAACAGGATGCAGATGTCGTGATTATAGATACCGCAGGTAGATTGCACAACAAAGTGAATTTAATGAACGAGCTGAGCAAAATAAAACGGGTAATGCAAAAAGTAGTTCCCGATGTGCCGGACGAAGTTTTATTGGTTTTAGATGGTTCTACCGGTCAAAATGCTTTTGAGCAAGCCAAACAATTTACTGCTGCTACAGAGGTTACTTCTTTGGCGGTAACCAAATTAGACGGTACAGCAAAGGGCGGCGTTGTAATTGGTATTAGCGATCAGTTTCAAATTCCCGTAAAATATATAGGCGTTGGCGAAGGTATAGAAGATTTACAGGTGTTCAATAAAATAGAATTTGTAGATTCTTTCTTTAAACAAACTTCTTAATGCAAGATTCTCAACCACACGCCAAGCCTTTTTCAGCAGAAAATACAAAATCTGTAATTTGTAAAATCATCTTTTTTTATAGCGTTTTCTATGTAATCATGAAAATCATTGCCATTTTTAAAGGCTCTTGGTTAGTGCCAAACCTAATCTTGTGCATACCTTTTTTGGTGTTTGCAGGCTTGGGTTTTAAAATGACAAAATCTAAAAATTATTCTTGGCTTTACGTTATTGCCGGTGCTTTAGTAATCTCTTTTGTTCGTTATTACGAAATAGATTTAATGCAATACCTGCAAGAAGAATTCGCTTAAATATTCTATTGTCTTAAGCTTCTTTTTGTCCTTTACGGATAAAATAGCGGCAATTTCCTATTTTCCGACAAAACCTTAGTATCTTTGCACACATTTTCAAAAACTTATGCGTACAAAATCTTTAAAGAAAAATAAAATAAATGTTGTAACCTTAGGTTGCAGTAAAAATTTATACGATTCCGAAGTCTTGATGGGGCAATTAAAAGCCAACAAGAAAGAAGTAGTGCACGAGCAGGAAGGTAACGTTGTAGTTATAAACACCTGCGGTTTTATAGATAATGCCAAAGAACAATCTGTAAATACTATTTTAGATTTTGTACAAAAGAAGGAAGAAGGCATAGTAGATAAAGTTTTTGTAACCGGTTGTCTTTCTGAAAGATATAAACCAGATTTGGTGGAAGAAATTCCTAATGTAGATCAATATTTTGGTACTACAGAATTGCCTGCGCTTTTAAAAGCTTTGGGTGCCGACTATAAACACGAGCTTTTAGGTGAAAGAATTACCACCACGCCAAAAAATTATGCCTTTTTAAAAATAGCCGAAGGTTGCGATAGACCTTGTTCCTTTTGCGCTATTCCACTTATGCGTGGCGGGCATAAATCTACGCCAATTGAGCAGTTAGTAAAAGAAGCAAAAGGTTTGGCAAAAGAAGGCGTTAAAGAATTAATTTTAATTGCCCAAGATTTAACTTATTACGGCTTAGATATTTACAAAAAACGTGCTTTGGCAGATTTACTAAAAGAGCTGGTAAAAGTAGAAGGCATAGAGTGGATAAGGTTACATTATGCTTTCCCAACCGGATTTCCGGTAGATGTGTTAGATGTGATTAAACAAGAACCAAAGGTTTGTAATTATATCGACATCCCGTTGCAACATATTTCAGACGATTTGTTAAAATCTATGCGTCGCGGTACTACCCATAAAAAAACCACAGATCTTATTTATAAATTCCGAGAAATCGTGCCAGAAATGGCCATTCGCACCACCTTAATTGTTGGTTATCCCGGCGAAACCCAAGAACATTTTGAAGAATTAAAGGCTTGGGTAAAAGAAATGCGTTTTGAGCGTTTGGGGTGCTTTACCTACTCGCACGAAGAAAACACGCACGCCTATAATCTGGAGGACGATGTGCCGGAAGACGTAAAACAAGAACGTGCCAATGAGATTATGGAAATTCAATCGCAGATTTCGTGGGAATTAAACCAGCAAAAAATAGGCAAAACGTTTAAATGTGTTATCGATAGAAAAGAAGGAAACTATTTTGTGGGAAGAACCGAGTTTGACTCCCCCGATGTAGATAACGAAGTCTTGATAGACGCTACAAAACACTACTTAAAAACAGGAGATTTTACGCAAATTAGAATCACCGAAGCTGCAGATTTTGATTTATATGGTGAGCCGGTTGCATAATTTTTTCATAGAATTAAATTGAATTTCTGCTCTAATATATTTTATAAAAATTTTTGATATTACGGTCGTAGCCGAAATTAATGTCTTAAGGCTAAGCTAAATCAGTTTTACCGAAATTCATTTGCCAGATTTTCTTCCGTAAAGTCAAAAGTCTTTAACTAAAAATTAGTAGAAAAAACCTAAGACAAACGTATCTTTGTTAATCTAAGATTTTCAATTTTATGGCCGACTGTATTTCTTACAAAGACACGAATTATTTTTCGAAACTTATTCTGGATTATTTAGAAGAAAAACATGAGTTACAAGGTTTTTATGCCAACTACCCCAAGCTAGAAAATTTTAAAAAACAACTCGCCGCCAAAAAAGAAAATTATACTACCCAAACAAGAAAAGTTTTAGTAGATAGTTTAACAGCGCAATATGCCAATACCAATATCTCCCTAAAAACTGCCGAAAATCTAAAATTTTTAGAGCAAGAAAACACGTTTACTATTACAACCGGACACCAATTAAATTTGTTTACCGGTCCGTTATATTTTTTATATAAAATTGTTTCTACCATAAATCTGACCAAAGAATTAGCAAAAAATTATCCCGACTATAATTTTGTACCCGTTTTCTGGATGGCTAGCGAAGACCACGATTTTGAGGAGATTAATTTTTTTAATTTTAAAGAAGATAAAATTCAGTGGCAAACCAATCAAAAAGGGGCTGTTGGCAGGTTTACTACCAAAGGTTTAGATAAGGTTTTTAAAAACTTTTCGAAAAATTTAGATGCTTCCAAAAATGCCGAAAAATTAAAAACTTTATTTAAAGAAGCTTATTTAAATCACGATAATTTAGCTCAAGCCACCCGGTTTATAGCCAATTCTTTATTTGGCAAGCAAGGTTTGATAATTATAGACGGAGACGATAAAGCTCTTAAAAAAGAGTTTGCGCCCCATTTAAAAATGGAATTGGAGCAACAAAATGCTTTTCAGCAAATAAATAAAACTTCTAGAGCTTTAGAAGAAAAAGGATACCATAAACAGGTAAATCCGCGTGAGATTAATCTGTTTTATGTAGAAGAAGCTTTGCGCGAGCGCATAGTAAAAAGAGAAGATAAATATTTTGTAAAAAATACAGAGCTTTCCTTTACGGAAGAAGAAATGCAGGAAGAACTCGAGCAACACCCCGATCGTTTTTCGCCAAATGCCGTAATGCGTCCGTTATACCAAGAATTCATTTTGCCAAACCTATGTTATATTGGGGGGGGCGGCGAGTTGGCGTATTGGTTACAATTAAAAAGCTATTTTGAAAATAGCAATGTTGTTTTTCCTACTTTACTTTTGCGCAATTCGGCTTTATTAATTTCCGAAAAGCAAGTAAAAAAACTGGAAAAGCTTTCGCTAAACGCATTTGATTTATTCCAGTCGCAAGAAAAACTCTTAGAACAAAAAACCAAAGAGGTATCTTCAGTAAATATAGATTTTTCTACGCAAAAAGAACATCTAAAAAAACAGTTTGAAAATTTATACAAACTAGCAGAAAAAACCGACAAATCTTTTTACGGCGCGGTTGCTGCACAAGAACAAAAGCAGATAAATGGCCTGGCGCACCTAGAGAAACGTTTGCTAAAAGCGCAGAAACGCAGATTAAAGCAAGAATTGGCGCGAGTTACCAAATTACAAGAACAATTATTTCCAAATCAAAACCTACAAGAGCGCGAACTTAATTTTACCCAGTTTTACGAAAAAAGCGGCGACGTTCTACTCACACAATTATTTCGAGAATTACAGCCCTTAGAGCAAAAATTTTGTATTCTTAATTTGGCTTATTAAAAATTAGTTTTTTATGAAAAGTATGCACGCCTTAGATATCGAAACCGTAGAAATGACTTTCGATATAATGAAATACGCTATTAACAGAATTTCCAATACAGAGCCAGAGCTTGGCCATCCTAAAAAAGAAACAGACCTAATGAAAATGGTTGGAGAAACCATTACAAAAGAAGGTATTGGTGGCGAAAAAGCTTTTGAACTTTTTAGAGATGTATTGGCAAAAGCAACTGTTCCAGTAGATCATCCGAGGCACTTAGCCTTTGTGCCGGCCGCCCCAACCAGAGCGGCAATACTTTTTGATTTGGTAACGTCTGCTGCAAGTGTGCACGGCGCCTATTGGATGACCGGTGCTGGCGGGATTTTTTGTGAAAATCAAGCTATGAAATGGTTGGTCTCGCTTACCGGTTTGCCCGAAAAAGCTTTTGGCGTTTTTACCAGTGGCGGCACGGCGGCAAACCTTTCGGCAATGATTACAGCAAGAGAATATTGGCGTGAACTAAACGATGAAAATAAAGCTTATAAAGGCCTTATTATTACTTCTAGCGGAGCGCATTCTTCCATAAAATCTATGGCAAATGTAATAGATGCAGACCTTATTTTGGTAGACGACGATGACGAAGACAGATTAACCGGAGAATGGCTGCAAAAGAAAATTAATCAATTAAGTTTTACAGATAGAAAACGTCTGTTTGCCGTGGTTGCCACCGGTGGTACAACCAATGCGGGAATTATAGACGATTTAGAAAGCGTAGCAGATGTTTGCGAAAAAGAAAAATTGTGGTTTCACGTAGACGCAGCTTATGGTGGTGGCGCACTGGCAGCACCATCGGTTAGACATTTGTTTAACGGCATAGAACGCGCAGATAGCATTACCATAGATCCGCATAAATGGCTGTTTTCTCCGTACGATTGCGGCGCAATTATTTATAAAAATATAGAATTGGCAAAAAATGCGCACTCACAAAAAGGAGCTTATTTAGACATTTTCAAAGACGAAGGAGCGCAAGGTTTTAATCCGGCAGATTATCAAATACAATTAACAAGACGCTTACGCGGATTACCACTTTGGTTTTCTTTAGCTATGCACGGAACAGAAAAATATGCACAAGCCATAGAACGCGGATTGGAATTGGCACAAATTGCCGCCGAAAAAATAAAAACCCGCGATTACTTAGAATTAATACGCGATCCAGGTTTATCTTGCGTTTTGTTTAAAAGAAAAGGCTGGCAACCAGATGATTATATAGATTGGACATATACCAATCACCAAGCCGGTTTTGCTTTGGTTACCCCAACAAAATGGACAAAAAATGGTCATTCGGAAACCGCTGCGCGTTTTTGCTTTATTAACCCCGATACTAACGAAAAAGATATTGAAGAGATTTTGGTCACTATGCAATAAAAAACAGTCTATTTTAAACCGATTATGAATTGAGGTTTCGGTAAAAAATTATCTTTTCAAAACCTGCAATCTTGATGCAAATTATTACTTTTGTCTATGCAAAATAACGTACTCATATTAGATTTTGGTTCACAATATACGCAGCTTATTGCGCGTAGAGTGAGAGAGCTCAACATTTATTGCGAAATTCATCCCTTTAATAAAATTCCAGAAAAACCGGAAAATTTTAAAGCTATAATATTATCGGGAAGTCCTTTTTCCGTAAGGGCAGAAAACGCACCAAATCCAGACTTATCCAAGCTTAGGGGCAAAGTGCCTATTTTGGCAGTTTGTTACGGCGCGCAATATTTGGCGCATCATAACGGCGGAAAAATTGAAGCTTCTAAAATAAGAGAATTTGGTCGAGCCAATCTTTCGGTAATTAAAGATCAGGAAGTTTTATTTGAGGAAATTACAGAAAATTCGCAAGTCTGGATGTCGCATAGCGATACCATAAAACAATTGCCGCACAACAGTGTACGTTTAGCAAGCACCCAAGATGTTTTGAATGCCGCTTACCGTTTTGAAAACGAAGATACCTACGCGCTTCAATTTCATCCAGAGGTATATCATTCTACAGATGGTAAACAATTATTAGAAAACTTTTTGGTGAAAATTTGCCAGGTTAAGCAAAATTGGACACCGGAAGCTTTTGTAGATATGACAGTAGCCGATTTAAAAAAGCAAATTGGCGATGAAAAAGTTGTTTTAGGACTTAGCGGCGGCGTAGACTCTACCGTAGCAGCAGTTTTACTACATAAAGCAATAGGGAAAAACTTATATTGCATTTTTGTAAACAACGGTTTACTGCGCAAAAATGAATTTGATAGCGTTTTAGACCAATATAAAGATATGGGGCTCAACGTAAAAGGCGTAGGTGCGTCTGAAAGATTTTTAAAAGAATTGGCCGGCGTTAGCGATCCCGAAGAGAAACGAAAAGCCATAGGCAAAGTTTTTATTGAAGTTTTTGACGATGAAGCCCATGCACTCACAGACGTAAAATTCTTGGCACAAGGAACAATTTATCCAGACGTGATAGAATCTATTTCGGTAGCCGGACCTTCAGCTACCATAAAATCACATCATAATGTAGGCGGTTTACCAGATTTTATGAAATTAAAAGTGGTAGAACCTTTACGGATGTTGTTTAAAGACGAGGTAAGAAGAGTAGGAAAAGAAATGGGTATAGATCCTGAACTTTTAGGTAGACATCCATTTCCGGGACCTGGTTTGGCCATTAGGATTTTAGGAGAAATTACTGCGGAAAAAGTGAAGGTTTTACAAGAAGTAGATCACATATTTATACAAGGTTTAAAAGATTGGATGTTGTATGACAAGGTTTGGCAGGCCGGCGCTATTTTACTGCCTGTTAGCTCTGTTGGCGTAATGGGAGACGAACGTACTTACGAAAAAGTTGTAGCCTTACGGGCAGTAGAATCTACAGATGGGATGACAGCAGATTGGGTAGATTTGCCGTATGATTTTTTACAGAAAACTTCTAATACTATAATAAATAGGGTAAAAGGCGTTAATAGAGTAGTGTACGATATTAGTTCAAAACCGCCTGCTACCATAGAGTGGGAATAAACTTATTATTATGAAAAAGATACTTTTAGTAGTTTTTGTTAGTTGCTTTATGTCTAATCTTATGGCAGCACAAAACTATAAAATACATCGTGCTCAAGAGGGAGAAACTTTACAAAGCATAGCAAATGATTACGATGTATCGCTACAAGCTTTAAAAAAAATGAATCCCGATGCTAAAAATGCGAACCTGGGTTCTGCTTTATTGGTAATTCCATTTGGGGAAACCCCAGACGGCGAAGCCAGTTCCGGACTTGTACGCTTTAAAGAATATAAAGTAGAAAAGAAAGAAACCTTATACAGTTTGGCGCGCGAACACGATATTTCTGTAGAAGATTTAAAAAAATATAATACTTATTTGTACAAAGAAGAATTGGGTGAGAACGATATAATTCGTATCCCGATTTTTAGTAAAAGGAATCAAGTAGATTATAATAGCTCTGTACAAAATTCTACGTTTAAAAACCTTAAACACATTGTTCTACCCAAAGAAACCAAATACAGAATTAGTAAAAAATATGGTATCACGGTAGAAAAGTTAGAAGAATTGAACCCAATGGTTGGTACTTTACAACCCGGGCAAATTTTAAATGTGACCAATCCTAAAGCAGAGAAAGCTAAAGAAAAAGAAGACGATTTTATAGAATACGAAGTACAACCTAAAGAAACTTTTTATAGCCTTACCAGAAGATTTAATATCACCAAAGAAGAGTTAGAATATCTAAATCCGGTCTTAAAACGAGAAGGTTTAGAAGCCGGAATGGTACTACAAATTCCTAATCCAGAGGCAGATGATAACGATTTAAGCGCAGCGGATGAACGTGAAAAAATTAAATTAGAAAAGTACATTACGCATCGCAATACCAAGAATATTGCAATTATGTTGCCTTTTAATTTAGATAAGTTTGCAAGAGACTCTATCAATAAACAAGAGCAGCTAAAAAATGACAAGGTTTTAAGAATTTCACTTGATTTTTATAGTGGCGTTTTGGCAGCTATAGATTCCGTAAAGAGTATGGGTATTCCCGTTAAAGCGGAAGTTTTTGATACCCGTCAAAGTAAAAAAGCTGTTGCAGATTTATTACAAACTAAAAACTTCAGTAAATTTCAAGCGGTTATAGGTCCTTTACTTTCAAATAATTTAGAGTTTGTCTCGCAGAAATTAGCTGAAGCGGAAGTTCCGGTATTTTCGCCGCTTACCGATGGTGAATTAAGCGGAAAAGAAAACTTATTTCAGTCCAGGCCTTCTTCCATTATAATGGAAAAAACCTTGATAACTTATATAGATAGCCTAAAACAAGGAAAAAATATTATTATTCTTACAGATGCTAAACATAGCTATTTAAAGAGTAAATTATCGTATACTTTTCCGCAAGCCAAAGTAGTGCAACAAGCAAAAGAAGATTATTTGCAGCGCGGCGATTTAACAAAGTTATTAAGCGAAGATGCAGAAAATTGGATTATTATAGAAGCAGACGATTTTGCCTTAATAAGCAACGCAACTTCTTACTTAAATGCGCTTTCACGTACCTATAATATACGTTTGTTTACTTCTAATAAAAGCGACCCGTATCAAAACGAGATTTCTAGCGAGTATTTAAGCAACCTAAAGTTTACCTATGCTTCTATTGCTAAAGAATACAACGTGGTAGATGCAGATAGTTTTGTGAGTAGGTATGTAGAAAATTACGGAATTTCGCCAAGTAAATATGCTGTAAGAGGTTTTGATATAACCTACGATATTTTATTACGTTTGGCAGTAGAAGACGATATTTATAAAAGCTTAGAGAAAAAAGGCATTACAGAGTATGTAGAAAACAAATTTAGCTACCATAAAAAGATTATTGGCGGTTATTATAACGATGCAGTTTACCTGATGCAATACGATAAAGATTTAGAATTAAAAGTGCTAAATTAATGATTACAGCAAAAGCAACTTACGTAGGAAATCTACGTGTAGAAAACTTGCATATTAAGAGTAACACCAAGTATTTTACAGATGCACCGACAGATAATCATGGCAAAGGAGAAGCTTTTTCTCCTACAGATACGGTTGCAACGGCTTTAGCAAATTGCATGCTTACCGTTATGGGAATTAAAGCCGAACAATTACAGGTAGAGCTTAAAAACACCTATGCAGAAGTAACTAAAACCATGGCTTCTAACCCCAGAAGAATTTCTAAAGTAGAAGTGAAAATTCATTTCCCGAAAGTTTTTGACGACAAAACCACCCAAATCTTAGAAAAAACCGCAAAAACTTGTCCGGTTCTGCAAAGCTTACATCCCGATATGCAAAAGGATATTGAATTTATTTATCCCGCTAAATAGTTTTCTGTAAAGAGAGAATTATATTTTTTTTGAGTGGTAATATTTGATAAGCGTTTGTAAAGTATTTTTTAACTAGAAATTCTCTATCCAGTTTATTATTCTACCGAAATTGGATATTTTAAATTTTTCTTTTTCCGAAATCTTGTCGTCAAATTCAATCTCTTTCCATTCTTCATTATAATACCTTCGTATCATTTTCCTATTTTTAAAATTGTACGCAACTGCTCTTTTAAAGAGTAGAAACTTCTTTTTTTACCGCTTCAAATTCTGCCACAATTTCTTTTACGATTTCGGCAGCTGGTTTAATTTCGTTTATAAGTCCGCTAATCTGACCTATTTCTAGTTCGCCTTCTTCCAAATCTCCTTCAAACATTCCTTTTTTGGCTCGGGCGCGACCTAGTAGTGTGGTCAAATCTTCTTTGGTTGGTTGCTTGGTATACAACTCCATCACATCTTGAAAGAATTTATTTTTTAGCATACGAACCGGCGCTAATTCTTTTAAGGTTAATTGCGTGTCTCCTTCTTTGGAGTCTACCACCATTTCTTTAAAGTTTTGGTGCGAAGAAGCTTCGTTACTCGCAACAAACCTACTGCCAATTTGCACGGCATCTGCACCTAAAACCATTGCAGCCAACATTCCGCGACCGGTGGCTACGCCTCCTGCAGCAATAAGCGGAATTTCTAGTTGTTCTTTTACCATTGGTATAAGTGTAAAAGTGGTAGTTTCTTCTCTCCCGTTATGCCCGCCAGCCTCAAAACCTTCGGCTACGACCGCATCTACACCCGCAGCTTCTGCTTTTAAAGCAAATTTTACACTGCTTACTACGTGCACAACTTTTATATTGTTTTCTTTTAAAATTGGCGTCCAGGTTTTAGGATTTCCGGCAGAAGTGAAAACAATTTCTACGCCTTCTTCTATAATAATTTCCATTATTTTTTCTAGGTCAGGGTAGAGCATTGGCACGTTTACTCCAAATGGTTTGCTGGTAGCTTTTTTACATTTTTGTATATGCTCGCGCAAAATATCTGGATACATAGAGCCGGCACCAATTATGCCTAAACCGCCTGCGTTACTAACGGTGCTAGCCAGTTTCCATCCGCTGGCCCAAATCATTCCTGCTTGAATAAGTGGATATTCTATGTTAAATAGCTGTGTAATTCTGTTGTTTGTCATGAACAAAAATTAAAATTTAAGTACTTTATCAAATTTACGAAATTACTCCCGATCCCAATAATTCTTCGCCATCGTACCAAGCTACAAATTGTCCTTCTGTAATGGCGGTTTGTTTGTTTTCAAAAATTACGTAAAGCGCTTTTTCAGTTTGGTGTAGTTTTGCATCTTCCAAAGGTTGGCGGTAACGTATTCTTGCTTGTATGGCAAGTTCTTGACCAGGCTCTAAAGTCAAGTCTTCGCGCACCCAATGTACTTCGTCGTTGTTTACTTTGAGTCCTTGGCGCAATAAACCGGGATGGTTTTTACCTTGTCCGGCATAAATTATATTTTTATCTACATCGGTTTCCAAAACAAAAAGCGGTTCCGGCGTTCCGCCAACGGCAAGACCTTTACGTTGTCCTTTGGTAAAGAAATGTGCACCGTGGTGTTCACCTACTTTTTTACCCAGTTGCGGAGAATAGGTATGTTTTTTACTGGCTGCTTTTAAAAACGAAACCTTATCACCGTTTATTTGCGCAACTTTATCTATCAAAATTTCACTTTGCGGAATTTCTATAATATCGCCGGTTTTGGGTTTTAATTTTTGTTGTAGAAAATCTGGCAAACGTACTTTACCAATAAAGCAAAGTCCTTGCGAGTCTTTTTTATCTGCCGTAACCAAGTTTTGTTGGGTGGCAATTTCGCGCACTTCACTTTTTTGCAATTCTCCTATAGGAAACAAGGTTTTTGCTAACTGCGCTTGCGAAAGCTGACAAAGAAAATAAGACTGATCTTTATTTTTATCTTTTCCGGCCAAAAGCCTGTAAACTGTTTTATTATTAATAGTTGTTTCGGCTTTTCTGCAATAATGCCCGGTAGCAACATAATCTGCTCCTAACGAAAGGGCGATTTTCATAAAAACATCAAATTTTATTTCACGATTGCAAAGTACATCGGGGTTTGGGGTACGGCCTTTTTCGTATTCGTTAAACATATAATCTACGATACGTTCTTTATATTCTTCGCTCAAATCTACCGTTTGAAAAGGAATATTCAGTTTATCTGCCACCAACATAGCGTCGTTACTATCGTCTAACCACGGGCATTCGTCGCTAATGGTTACGCTATCGTCGTGCCAGTTTTTCATAAACAAACCTATTACTTCAAAGCCTTGTTTTTTTAGCAAATAGGCTGTTACGCTAGAATCTACGCCACCACTTAGACCAACTACTACTCTTTTTTTCTTCACGCTGTTTTTTTTGCAAAATTAAACAATAAAATCTGCTTTACGGATGTTGCTCCGTCTCTTCTATATTACCATTTTTATAATATTTCCAGGTGCCGGTTTTTAAACCGTTTTTATAATTGCCTTCGGTTTTTAAATTGCCGTTTGCATCGTAGATTTTTACCGGTCCGTGAAATTTGCCATTTTTATAGGTGTACTCCTGAATAAGCTGCCCGTTTTTTCCGTAAACAAAATTTTTACCGTCGGCTTTACCTTTTGAGAAATGTTGCTTTTCTGCCACTTTGCCATTAGGGAAATAAATTTCTTTCCAACCGGCTAACAAATCATTTTCATAATTTTCTAGCATCATAAGCTGCTGATTATTCTTATGGTAGTAGCGCCATTTTCCCTCTTTTTTTCTGCCAATCATTTTGCCCTCACTTACCAATTTGCCTTTTGGCGTATAAAACTTTACGGAAATACTATCTGACTTTGGTAAATAGGTTTTGGTTGCCAGCGGATGTTTATCGCTGCTTTTATCGTAAAACTTAAAGGTGCCAACTTCTTTACCGTGCTCAAACTGCCCTTTATACCTAATCTTACCGGTATTTTCATAATTTTTCTGCCATTTGCCGTGTCTACGGTTTTGCGCATCGTGTGCATTAATTTGCGCATTTATAATGAGAGGAAAGCTTATCGCAACAAAGAATATTGCAAGAGTTTTTATATTATACATAGGTTGTTTTGTATCTTTAAAATATAGTTTACTTTAGCATTAAAACTTTTAAGAATGAATTTTATTTCAAGATTTGCAAAGATACTAACAATTAGTTTGCCAGTTTTATTCTTTATTGGCTGCGCAAACGACGATGATAATGATAATATAATAGAGGGCACCAATTCTATTGTAAATTATATGGATAAAAATCCGCGTTTTGCTCGTTTTTCAAAAGCGGTCGATAAGGTAGGACTTACCAATACTTTAGACGGAAACTCCGGGACTTATACTTTTTTTGCGCCCAACAATCAAGCCGTAGAAGCTTTTTTACAAACTGTCAATTTAGATTCTTTAGGGCAATTGCCAAACGCTCAATTAGAAAAATTAGTAAAAAATCACATTTTAGAAACACTAAATCCGGCGGCTTCATTTAATACGGGGTATTATAAAACAATGGCCAGTATTGCTGTAACAGATAGTACTACTTCAAATTTAAATGTTTATATAAATACTCAGGAAAATTTGCGAATTAATGGTGCGAGTGAAATTATTTTTGCAGATGTAGAAACAGATAATGGTATTTTTCACGAAGTAAACCAACTTATTAAACCGGCTTTTTTAGCAACTTTTTTAGAAGTAGATAATAACTTAAATGCTTTTTACCAAAACATAAGCAGTTCAGAAATAGAACCTACTTTTTTAAATAGTTTGCAAGATTCTACCAGTTTAAAAACAGTTTTTGTACCTAATGCCACTGCTGTGGAAGCTTTTAATCAAAATGCACCTACTAGTTCAGAGAGTTTAGAAGCAATTTATGCTTATCATTTATTGGATGAATTTCAACTCTCTACAGATTTTAGAACTGGTTATTTTGCTTCCGTTGTAACGGAAAATTTTACGGGAAATTCTTATCCAATTAGTCGATATATCAATACAGAAATAGGTTTAAAAATAAATGGCCAAAGCAATGTGGTTGTAAATGACATTGTGGCTTTAAACGGAGTAATGCATGTGACCGATGCTGTTTTAAAATTGCCAAGCTTAACTACTTTTTTAAAAGCAGATATGCAATTGCAAACCTTAACCGAAGCTATAAACAGAGACGACCAGAGTCCAGAAGCTTTCTTTGCTTTGCTTGCACAAAACAATTTGGCTTCCAGCCAAGCGCCATTTACACTTTTTGCACCTACAGATAATGCTTTTGAAGAAGTGTTGGCAGAATTGTATCCAGAGCAAACGGCTACTATAGAAGATATTCCGGGAGATTCTTTAACCAATATCTTAAAATTGCACATAATTCCGGAAAGTAATTTACAGTCTTCAACTTTTACAGATCAAACTTTAAGCAGTTTATCTGGGCAAGTAATTTTAGATGCAAACCAAGAAACTTTGGTAGATCCGGTAGAAAGAACGGCAGAAATTGAAACGATAGATGTACAAGCAACTAATGGTGTTTTACAAAAATTGCTGAAGGTTTTGCTACCGTAATGACTTGTAAAATTGTAATATGGCAAAAATTTCACAGTAATTATAGTAAGATTAACTTTTGTTCAAGCTAGAAATTTTGTTCATCTTTTATATTTGTATCTTAAACAAAAACAAGATGAACATGAGATTTATTTCAAAACTAACACGAAACATTTCGGTGTTGTTTTTAGCTACTGGGTTTTTAGTTGCCTGTAGTGATGACGATGACACTGTTGCACCAACACAACCTCCGGTAGGAAATTCCATTGAAGATTTTGTAGAAGATAACGCAGATTATTCTACGTTAGACCTAGCTTTAGAAATTACCGGTTTGGACGAAACTTTAGATCAAAACGGTACTTTTACTGTTTTTGCTCCTAACAACGATGCTTTTTCGGCCTTTTTGTTAGAAAACGGCTTTGAGAATTTGAATGCTATCCCAACCGAAACGCTAAAACGTTACTTATTAAACCACGTTTTAGGTTCAGAATTAAACTCTGGCAGTTTAACTTCTGGCTACGTAAGTACATTGGCAACTAAAGAAGGAACCGATGCTAATTTGAGCCTTTTAGTAGATACCGACAACGGCGTTATGCTAAACGGTTTTTCTACCGTAACCACAGCAGATATAGAAACCGATAATGGTATAATTCACGCAGTAGATAAAGTAATACCTTTACCAACTTTGGCAACATTTGCTGCAAACGATTCTAATTTGTCTACTTTATTAACTGCATTAACAGACGAGAACAATACTACAGACTTTGTTGGCGTTGCGGCAAACACAGCTACAGATTTAACTGTATTTGCTCCAACCAATGCCGCTTTTGAAAGCTTTTTAACGGAAGCTGGTATAGGTTTAGGAGATGTTAGTGGTGCTGCTTTAGACAATTTATTACGAAATCATCTCTTGCTTAATGCTGCTGTAATGGCTACAGATATTGAGAATGGTTATGTAAAAACAGAAGCTACTTTTGCAGATACATCTAATAAATTAAGTTTATACCTTAATACAGATAACGGCGTAATGCTTAACGGTAACGCAACTGTAGAACTGGCAGATATTATGGCTATTAATGGTGTGATGCATAAAGTAAGTGCTGTTGTAGATTTACCCAAAGTAACTACATTTGCTACGGCAGATCCTACTTTTGAAGTATTAGAAACTGCGTTGACCAGAGAAGAAGACTATACTTTTATAGAAACCTTATCTACCCCTAACGGTCCTTCTCCTGCACCATTTACAGTATTTGCGCCAACTAACGATGCTTTTGCAGATTTATTGGCAGAGTTAGAAGTAAATGATTTAAACGCCATTGATGCTGCTACATTAGCAGCTACTTTAAACATGCACGTAATGGCAGAAAATAATATCACTGCAGAAGATCTTTCTAACGGTCCACTTACTACTTTGGGCGGAGCAGTTAGTATTGATGCAGATGCCGGTACAATTACAGATGCAAACGGAAGAACAAGCACAATTATCGTAACAGATGTACAGGCTGCAAACGGTGTTGTACACGCCATAGATAAAGTTCTTTTACCGGAATAAGTAAACTAAAATACTTTAGTTGATTTAACAACTCCGATCTTCTTATAAGGTCGGAGTTTTTAGTTCTTGAAATTGTTTTATATAATAATTAACTGCAACAAGAATGCGTTTTTAACTTTTCGGAAGGATATTTTTATCTGGAATGATCGAAATTGCTATGTTAAAAAAAAGCAGTATTTTTCCTTTACGGAATTTATCTGAACCGACTTTAGAAGAGAACAAAACAAAGTGTAGTTAACTGTTTTAAATTTTCCCTTTACGGATTTAAAAGTTGACGGTCGTTGCATTATTAACAAAACGATTTAACTTGCAATACATTTTTATCTTTATAAATTACTAAAGATTAAAGAAAACATTGGCCTATGTCAAATTAATTATTGCAATTCTACTAGGAGGTTTACTTTCCATAAAGTCTAGCATAAAACATTACTTAGTTGGTTTTCTGCTTTTAAATTTCGCTCTAAAACGCAGCAAAAGACTTGCTCTTGGTAACTATAAAAAAGAAAGCTCCAATATACCATAAAAAAACCTGTCGGTAAAGACAGGTTTCTAAACATTTGCTTCTTGGTGTAAGACTTATTTCTTTTTTTGTTGTTTTTCTGCTTCTTCCATCATTTCCTGGAATTTTCTTGCAAACTTACCTTTCTTCTTCTTAGGCTTCTTTTTATTGGCTTGAATTTTTGCGTGAATTTTATCTTCATCAATAATAAAATTCTTTATCGCCAACATAATACCAATAGTAATCAAGTTAGAAGTAAGATAATATAAAGATAAACCACTGGCAAAATTATTAAAGAAAACAAGCATAAACAATGGCGACAGATACATAATAAACTTCATATTTGGCATTCCAGGCTGTTGCACTTGCTGCATACTCTGGCCGGTTGTCATCATCATATAAATAAAGATGGCAATAGAGGCTAAGATAGGAAACAGGCTCACGTGGTCTCCATAAAAAGGTATGGTAAACGGCAACTCTGCAATTACATCATAACTAGACAAATCTTCTGCCCATAAAAAGCTTTTTCCGCGCAATTCAAAAACGCTAGGAAAGAAATTGAACAAAGCATAAAACACAGGAATTTGCAACAAAGCAGGAATACAACCGCTCATAGGGCTGGCGCCGGCTTTAGAATACAGCTTCATCGTTTCTTGCTGCTTCTTCATTGCATTGTCTTTGTACTTCTCGTTAAGCTCGTTTATTTCCGGGCGTAAAACTTTCATTTTAGCCTGCGATACATATTGTTTGTATTGTACCGGAGAGAGTAACAACTTTATGGCAATAGTTAAGAAAATAATTGCGATTCCTGCTGGCAAGAAACCAGATAACAAGTTGAAAAACGGAATGATAAAATATTTGTTTATCCAGCCAAAAATTCCCCATCCCAATGGCACAATTTCGTCTAAATTATACGGATAATTGCTTAAAATTTTATAATCTGTTGGACCGTAATACCATTTTAAATTCTCGTTAAGTTCACCCCCTTTTAATTTTAAAGGAAGCGTACTGGCAAAATTCTTAGTGTATAAAGTGTCTACATCTTCATCTTGTACCAAATTTTCAGAAACAAATTTACCACGCTCAAACGGACTGTCGTTTAGCAAAATAGAAGTAAAAAAGTGTTGGCGGTAAGCAACCCAGGAAATATCTTTGTCTTCTTCTTCTGCGCGGTCACCTTGTCCAGTATAATCGTCTTTATCGCCTTCGTACTGCCAATTAATTTCGGTGTATTTATTTTCGTACGAAATACTTTTGGCGTGACGGTAACCTTTTAATTGCCAATCTAACTTAACATCATCTTGTAAAACCTTGTTTAAACCTTGCGAGCGTATGGTAAAATCTACCATATAATCTTCCGGTTTAATTTCATAGAGGTATTCTAAGTATTCGTTTTCCGAAACCTTAAGTTTCATAGAAAGCGTACTTACCCCGTTGTTTTGTTTTAAGCTTGGCGCAAAATAAAGGTCTTTGGTATTTAACGTGCGACCATCTGCAGTCGTGAAATTTAGGTTAAAAGTAGCATTATTGTTTTTTACCAGGTATATTGGTTCGCCTTGGTAATCTTGGTGTTGTTTTAGTTTTGCTTCTACAATTTGTCCTCCTTTATTACTTACTTTTAGTTCTAAAAGGTCGTTTTCTAAAACGCTTACATTTCCCTTTGCGGAAGCTAAAGTGCTAGAGTAACCAAATGCACCCAAATTAGCCTTTGCACGCTCTAAAGCCAAAGAATCGTCTGGGGTTAGGTTTTCCGGACTTTTTTGATTAGAAATTGGGGCAGCTTCTAAATCTTCTTTCGATACATTTTTCTGCGAAGCATCTGTTGCTTGTTCTGTAGTTTGCTGGTCTTGGGTTTCTGGGGTTGCATCTTGATTGGAATATAACATCCAGATTAAAATACCACCAATTAATACAAAACCTATTAAGGAGTTTAAATCAAATTTTTTGTTTTCCATAAAAGCATTTCTAAAAGGAAGTATTTTCCTTTTTAATTTATTCCGCGCAAAAGTCTCAAAATTTTTTCACATTCTCTGCGCTGGCAGTTAATATTTTTTAATTGGCAAATAAACCTCCAAATAGGCTAAAACTGTCAAATTGACAAGACAAATATTATTTTAGCTTGTGTTTTTTGGCTGCCTTTATAAAATCTATAAATAAAGGGTGCGGACTGGCAACCGTACTTTTATATTCCGGATGGTATTGCACACCCACAAACCAAGGGTGATCTTTTATTTCTACAACTTCTACCAAACCCGTTTGCGGATTTATCCCGGTGCTTGCCATACCGGCTTGTTCTAATTCTTTTTTATAATGGTTATTGTATTCGTAACGATGTCTATGACGCTCGCTAATTTGGCTTTTACCATATATTTTATAAATCAAAGAGTTTTCTTCTAATTGGCAATCCCAAGCCCCTAAACGCATTGTGCCACCCATTTGCGTTAAGTTTTTTTGATCTTCCATAATATCTATTACAGGATATGGCGTGTTTATATCCATCTCTGTAGAGTTGGCATCTTTTAGGTTTAATACATTTCGGGCAAACTCTATAACTGCCATTTGCATGCCTAAGCAAATTCCCAGAAATGGCAAATTGTTTTCGCGTGCATATTTAACCGCTTCAATCTTACCTTCAATTCCGCGCTCACCAAAACCGGGAGCTACCAAAATACCGTCTAGGTTACTTATGTTATGAGAATTTTTATCTACATCTATAAATTCTGAATGAATATTTTGAATATTTACTTTTACTTCATTTTCCGCTCCAGCGTGAATAAAAGCTTCTAAAATAGATTTATAAGAGTCTTGCAGCTCGATGTACTTACCAACTAAACCTATGGTAACTTCTATTTTTGGATTTTTATGACGTTGTAAAAATTGATTCCATTGGGTTAAATCCGGCTGCGTATCATCTGGTAAATTTAATTTTTTTAAGGTAATGGTATCTAAACCTTCTTCCAGCATCAAATTGGGTACATCATAAATGGTAGAAGCATCTATGCTTTGTATTACCGCTTCTTTTTTTACGTTGGTAAACAAAGCTAACTTTTCGCGCAAATCTTCTCCCAACTCGTGTTCTGTTCGGCAAACCAAAACATCTGCGTTTATACCGCTTTCCATCAAGGTTTTTACGCTGTGTTGTGTTGGTTTGGTTTTTAATTCTTTGGCGGCAGAAAGATAAGGTACCAGGGTTAAATGAATTACTAAAGAGTTTTGCTCGCCCAATTCCCATTTAAGTTGTCGCACAGCCTCTATGTAAGGTAAAGATTCAATATCGCCAACGGTTCCGCCAATTTCAGTAATTATTATATCGTATTCGCCGGTTTTACCCAATTGCTGTATACGCTCTTTAATTTCGTTGGTGATATGCGGAATTACCTGAACGGTTTTTCCTAAAAACTCGCCACGTCTTTCTTTCTCTATCACACTTTGGTAAATGCGCCCGGTGGTAACATTATTAGCTTGCGAGGTGTTTACATTTAAAAAACGCTCGTAATGGCCTAAATCTAAATCTGTTTCTGCGCCGTCTTCCGTTACATAGCATTCGCCATGCTCGTAAGGATTTAGCGTTCCGGGATCTATATTAATGTACGGGTCTAATTTTTGAATGGTTACCTTATAACCTCTGGCTTGTAGCAATTTGGCAAGCGATGCCGCGATAATTCCTTTCCCTAAAGACGAAGAAACACCACCAGTTACAAAAATGTACTTTGTGTTGGCCATTGTAGCGAATTTTGTTTATGTCTATTCGGGATGCAAAAGTACAAATTTTACACAAATAGAATGCTTTTTAAAAGCGCTTTTAATAAATAAAACGCAGTTGCTTAAATTAGAAGGAAATGCGCATAGTATTTACAGTAAGTTATTTTGGCTGTACTTTACGGATGTTTTTTAGCAAAGCTTCCAAACCGTTAACTTTTAACTCATAAACTGCTTCCATTTGTTTGTTGGGAAAACCTTTTTGCTTAAACCAAACAAAATAAGCTTCAGGAATATCGCTAAGATACCAGCCTTTATATTTGCCAAAGTGCATTTTGGCATAAGCCAATTGTATCAAATGTTCTTTTTTAGCTTCTATTTTCATAAAAATTTATCGTTTTAAGATATTATTGGCTAGAATTATTGGCGTTATCTGTAATTATTTTGGTAAGTTTAATTTTCTACAAATAATTTAATGTAAAACTATAAAAAATAATTATGGCATCTATTTTAGATTTATTAAAAACGGAAACCGGACAACAACTTATAAATGGCGCTAGCAAAGAAACCGGAATTTCAAAAGAAAAAGCAGGCTCTGTTCTTTCTATGGCATTACCGGCAATTCTGGGGGCATTGAAAAACAGTGCAAAGTCTGACGAAGGAGAAAAAAAGTTAAACCAAGCTTTAGAATCTGACGAGCATGACGGTTCTATTTTAAATAACCTTGGCGGATTTTTACAAGGAGATAAAAGTGATTTATTGAGCAAAGGTGCAGGTATTTTAAAACACGTTATGGGCGGCGAAGAAGAAGCCAGCCTAAAAAATAATATAAGTACCACAACTGGAGTAGACGCTTCTTCTATAGGAAAAATAATAAAAATGGCTTTACCGGTTGTTATGGGATTCTTAGGAAAACAGAAAAAAGAAGCGAACGGAGGTGGAGTTTCGAGTTTACTAAAATCTGCTATGGGAACAAACCAAGACGATAATATGCTCGGGGATATTGCCGGCAAATTTTTTGGAGGTAAATAAATATACAAATAAAAGTCAGGCGGTTTTTTTTGGTAATTAAAAGCTGTTTAAAATCTTTTTGACAGATTAACAAAATACTAAAAAAATAAAATTGCTACAAACTATTACATTTCTTACTTTTGCTGTTGAAAACTAGAAGAAAAACCTGATTATGGATTTACACGAATATCAAGGAAAGGAAATATTAAATAGCTTTGGCGTACGAATTCAGCGAGGAATAGTTGCCACAACAGGAGAAGAAGCTGTTGAAGCTGCAAAAAAACTAACCGAAGAAACCGGTACCGGTTGGCACGTTATCAAGGCGCAAGTACACGCCGGCGGCCGCGGTAAAGGTGGTGGGGTTAAGTTGGCCAAAAACCTACAAGAAGTAGAAGATATTGCCAACCAAATTATAGGAATGAACCTAGTTACCCCGCAAACTTCTAAAGAAGGAAAAAAAGTAAATCAGGTTTTGGTAACAGAAGATGTTTACTATCCCGGCGATAACGAGCCTGAAGAATATTATATGTCTGTTTTATTAAACCGTTCAACCGGTAAAAATATGATTATGTATTCTACCGAAGGTGGAATGGATATAGAAACCGTAGCAGACGAAACTCCTGATCTTATCTTTACCGAAGAAATAGATCCAGCTGTTGGCCTTATGCCTTTTCAAGCAAGAAAAATTGCTTTTAATTTAGGACTTTCTGGAGCGGCTTTTAAAGACATGACAAAATTTGTACAATCTTTATATAAAGCTTTTGACAAATCTGATTCTTCTTTATTTGAGATCAATCCGGTTTTAAAAACCAGCGACGATAAAATTATGGCAGTAGACGCTAAAGTTTCTTTAGACGATAGCGCTTTGTTCCGTCATAAAGATTACGCAGAAATGCGCGACGAACGCGAAGAAAACCCAGTTGAGGTAGAAGCCAGAAAAGCCGGTTTAAACTATGTAGCTTTAGATGGTAATGTTGGTTGTATGGTAAACGGCGCCGGACTTGCAATGGCAACGATGGATTTGATTAAACAAGCCGGTGGAGAACCTGCAAACTTTTTAGATGTTGGTGGTACCGCAGATGCCAAACGTGTAGAAGAAGCCTTTAGATTAATTTTAAAAGACGAAAAGGTAGAAGCTATTTTAGTAAATATTTTTGGTGGTATTGTGCGTTGTGACCGTGTTGCGCAAGGTATTGTAGATGCCTATAAAAATATGGGAGACGAGATTAACGTACCAATTATTGTACGTTTACAAGGTACCAACGCAGACAAAGCAAAAGAGCTTATAGATGGTGCCAGCGGTTTAAATGTAGAAAGTGCTGTACAATTTAAAGAAGCTGCAGATAAAGTACATAAAGTACTTTCCTAAATTAATATAAAATAACAGTTTAAAAGCTGTCTTAGATATAACTTCTAAGACAGCTTTTTTATCTTAAAAAGGCCATTCTGCCAAAAGTTCTTTAACTTAGCAATAAACAACTATTAGTATGAGAAAAATAATACTCTTTTTATGTAGTGTGGTTTTGTTTTTTGCTTGTAAAAACGAAACTAAAAATGTTAGTGCTAAGAATTCTACCAATCAAGAACGCTCGCAGGCGGAAAAAATAATAGATAGCGTAATTAAAAAAGCCGGCGGAGAAACCTACGAAACCGCAAGCATAGATTTCGATTTTAGAGATAAACATTATCAAAGTAAACGCCGTTGTGGGCAATTTTCATTTACCAGAACTTTTAAAGACTCAACCGGAAAACAAATAAAAGATGTTTTATCTAACGAAGGTTTTACGCGTTATGTAAATCAAGAAAAACAAAATTTACCAGATAGTTTGGCTACATCTTATTCTAACTCGGTTAACTCTGTACATTATTTTATGCAATTGCCTTTTGGCCTAAACGATACTGCAGTAAATAAAGAATTATTAGGAGAAACTACAATAGAAAACAAGCCCTATTACGAAATTAAAGTTTGGTTTGATGCCGAAGGCGGGGGAGAAGACCACGAAGACGAATATATTTACTGGGTAAATAAAAATAATTACTACATAGATTATTTTGCTTATTCTTACGAAGTTAATGGCGGCGGTATGCGGTTTAGAAAAGCTTATAATCCGAGAGTAATAAAAGGACTTCGGTTTGTAGATTATAAAAATTACGCGCCAAAAGAAGCTGAAGAAGCCAACTTAGAAAATTTGGAGCAACTCTACCAAAACGATAAATTAAAACTGTTTTCTGCTATAGAAAATAAAAATATAGAAGTAAGTTTGGCACCAACAGATTGTGGTTAATCTACATCAAAACGCTCAACTTTGCCAGTTACGTTTTCACCATTTTTTATAATAGTGTATAAATTGCTGTTATTATTGGCTGGGATGTACCTAAACTTTTTCTTGCCCAGAATTAAATTGGCAAATTTTGGCGTTGTGTCTTGGTGACCAACAATTAGGACGGTTTTTCCCTGCGTTTCTTTTTGAAACTGCTCAGAATACATATTGTTTTTATCATAAACCTTTACGGAAGTGCCAATTTCGTCTGCCAGTGGCGTTGCTGTCTGTATAGTGCGATTGTAATTGGTGCTGTAAACCAAGTCTATATTTTTATCTTTTAAGACTTTTGCCCAATAGTTGGCGCGTTTCTTTCCTTTTGGTAATAAATCTGGATTTGTACCGGCGCTCCGGTCTTTTTCTGCGTGCCTAATAAGATAGTAAGTAGTTTCCAAATCTTGTTTTTTTGGTTTGTTGCTGGCATTATTTTCTTCCGTAAAGGACGAAAAGCTCAATACCAAACAGAGTATAAATATTAAATTATGCATGGATTTACAAATTTTTTATTTCCAATAAAATGATTTGGTTAAGTTGCTCACTAAAACTATTAAAATTATTGTCTGCAATAACCAATAAACTTTGGTTGCCATTGGCCAATATGGGACCAAAGCAAATACCTTCTATATTATCTACCGTATTGCCTTGCAGTAATTTACGAATTTTTTTAAAATTGAAAACCAATTCTTTTTCAGCCGATTTTACCTCTTTCTCAATTTTTCCTTCCAAAGCAGGTATTTGCAGGGTTGGCGAAGCATTTTTGGCATTTACGTGAAATAATAAAATAGTATTAGCTTTTTTGCCCCTTCCGGCGGAAAAAGAACGTTCTAAAACCAAAAATTTATCGGGTTTGTAATTTAAGATACCCGACAATCCGTTTACCGAAAAAGGCATAAGCGGTATTCTGTCTATAGGTTCTAAGCGATAAGAAAATTGTTTTTGTGGTTTTTTAGAAGCAGAATCAAAATAAGTAAAACGTACCGGCGATTTGGTGCGGTAAAGTTTGGGCTCCGGGCCATCTGCTTCTAAAGGCAGTTCGTTGGCAACCCAAATTCCTTTTTTGTCACTGCTTAAACTCAAACCTTCAAAAAGTCCGTTATGTCTTGGTTTTTGCTCACTTTCGGCTTTGAAATAAACCGGTATTTGGTAATGGTTTAAATAGTTTCCCTTTCTATTGGTATTAAAAATAGCCGGATCTTTTTTAGCCTTTATACTTCCTTCCGTAGAGAAAATAAAAGCATCATTGGTAGAATCGTAAGCTATATCTTCTAAATCTAAACGTGTAGTTTTAAAAAAAGCAGCGGTATCTTTTATCCTCATTAGATCATTAACTAAAACAGTATCTATTTTATTGGCACTTAATTGTATATCGAGTTTGTAAAAGCGCGGATTAGAAGCTTGATCGCTTACCGCGAAAAAATTGGAGCCATCATACGTAATTCCGGATAAACCGCCAACTTCTGTATCTTGTAGCATCATACCGGCGGGAATTGCATAATTGTCTACATAAGCAATTTCTAAAGCAGGTTGCTTACCAACTTTTGCAGTTTTGCAGCTGCTAACCAAAAGTAGCAGGATTGCGAGTGTATAAAATTTAAAAGAAGAATATAACATTACCTTAAGATAAATATAGGATTATGTTGGCAGTTCAATAGCCAATTATGATGTAATTTTATAATATTAACTTTAAAAATCAATTGTTATGAATGATCAAGAATTAGAAGGAAAATGGAACCAAGTAAAAGGCAAATTTAAACAAAAGTATGGTAATGTAACCGATGAGGATACCACTTATTCTGAAGGTAAATTTGACGAAATGCTAGGTCGCCTGCAAGAAAAAACAGGAAAGTCTAAAGAGCAATTAAAAGATGAAATAGATAAATTATAGTCTTTAAAAATTGCTATGAAAAAGAAACCCCTCGTGCTTAGCGAGGGGTTATTTTTTTATTGGCCAACTTCTACCAATTCTACATCAAAAATTAAAATTGAATTTGGCGGTATTGGTCCGGTGCCATTTTTTCCGTAACCTAAATGAGGTGGAATGATAAAACGGGCTTTTTCTCCGGTTTTTAGTAATTGAATTCCTTCATCCCATCCCGGAATTACGCGCCCGGTGCCTAAAGGAAAGCTAATTGGTTTATCTCTGTCATAAGAAGAATCGAATTTAGTACCGTCTGTTAAAGTGCCGGTATAATGTACTTTAACCATTTGTCCGCGGGCGGGAGAAGTCCCGTCAGGATTGGTTTCGGTTATTTTGTAGCGCAAACCGCTATCGGTTTTTTTATAGCCATCAGAAATGTTTTCTATTTCTTTTTCTATAGCTTCTTTTTTCTTTTGAACTTTTTCTTCTGTAGCAGTCATTTCGTCTTTAAAAACTTTAGGGGCATTAAAGTTTTTGGCATCTTCGCCAACACGAACAATAGTAACTTCTTGCATAATTACATCTTCCACGGGCTTATCGCGCTGTCCTGTTTCTACTTTGCCAATAGAATCTACAACTGCTTGTCCTTCTACAATTTGGCCAAAAATGCTATGTCTCTTATCTAAATTTGGAGTAGGGGCAAGGGTTATAAAAAATTGACTGCCATTGGTGCCCGGGCCTGCGTTGGCCATAGATAAAACGCCTTTGCTGTCATGTTTTAAACTATCTACAAACTCGTCTGGAAAAGCGTATCCGGGTGCTCCGGCGCCAGTGCCTTCAGGATCGCCACCTTGTATCATAAAACCGTCAATTATTCTATGAAAAGTCAATCCGTTGTAAAACTTTTTACCCTCGTATTTTTCGTCTACGTTAGGATTTTTGCCTTCTGCTAAAGATACAAAGCTAGCTACAGTAAGCGGTGTAGCTTTGTAAAATAATTCTGCTGTAAAATTACCTTTATTGGTTTTAAACTCTGCGTACAAACCATCTGGTAAATTGCTTTTTTTGCCGTCGTTACACGCAAAAGCGGTAATGGCCGTCATAAATAATAAAAGTAAATGGTGTTTTTTCATAATTTTAATTATTGCTGATTGTTATTTTCTTTTTCTACTGATTTTAAAGTGATGGTAGACTTTATGGGAACGTTGTTGCCTATTTTTTCACTATCGCCATAATAACCAAATGCCGTATGCGAAGGAAATAAAAAGGTAACGGTTTCTCCTACCTTCATTAATTTTATACCTTGGCGCAAACCGGTAAACACATCTTCTTGATCCATTTTAAACTCGCGTTCGCCCAATTCTTTCCTTGTATAAATTGGTTTGCCTTCTAAGGTGGCAATATCATATTCAAACTTTACCAAGTCGCCAAACTCCGGTTGTTGTAAACTGTCTTCAGATTTTTTTGTGTTGTAATAATACCAAAAACCTTCAGAAGAAGAAATGTAGTTGTTAACAGAGTCTTTATGGATAAGATCTAAGATTCTTTTTTCTTCTATTTTTACTAACTTTTTATTGCGTTGCACAGATTCTTTTATAAAAGAACCAGATTTGTTAGATACCGGTTTACGGGCTTCTGGCGTTTTACAAGCCAACAGCAAACCAAATAAACTTAATAAGATAAATACTCTCATTGTTGTAATTCGTTTTTATATGCTTCTAGTATAGATTCAAAATAAATGGCGGTTTCTTTTAGGTCTTTTTCGCTTTTTCCGCCGGCAGCGTTTATATGTCCGCCGCCATCAAAATGTTCTCGGGCTACCTTATTTACATCAAAATCACCTTTAGAGCGTAAAGATATTTTTATAATTTCTTGTTCTGCATCTTCAATAAAAATGGCAGCAAATTTTATTCCTTCAACGCCAAGACTATAATTTACAAAACCTTCTGTATCGCCTTTTTTAAATTTATGCGTATCTAATTCTTTTTGAGATAGGGTAATATAAGCGGTTTTATATTTTGGCAAAACCTTCATATTATTAAGCGCAACGCCCAATAATTGCATTCTTTCGTAAGAGTTGGTGTCAAAAACCTGTTGGTGTATACTTGCATTTTTTGCACCTTTATCTATTAAAGTGGCAATAACCCTATGCGTGGTGCTAGTGGTAGAGGCAAACCTAAACGAGCCGGTATCTGTCATAATACCTACATACAGGCAAGTAGCAATTTCTTTATTAATGGTTTCTTCTTCACCTAGTTTTTTTAGAAAATGAAAAACCATCTCGCAAGTAGAAGACATTGCTGCATCACTATAGGTAAAAGTAGCATAATCATCTGGTTGTTGGTGGTGGTCTATCATAACAAAAGTGGCATCGCTCTTACTTAAATGTTCTTCCAAACCGCCGGAGCGCGAGAGGTGGTTAAAATCTAAGGTAAAAACAAGCTCTGCTTCTTCTATCAGGTTCTCTGCTTTTTCATGATCTTTTTCAAAATTGACGATAGTATCTTCTTCCGGCAGCCATTTTAAAAATTTAGGATAATCATTTGGCGCAACTACGCTGCTTTGGTGTCCTTTTTGTTTTAAATATAAGTG
This sequence comes from Haloflavibacter putidus, assembly GCF_006546625.1. Lineage (GTDB taxonomy): Bacteria > Bacteroidota > Bacteroidia > Flavobacteriales > Flavobacteriaceae > Mesonia > Mesonia putida. Next base: position 65,830 of record NZ_VIAR01000012.1, on the reverse strand, counting down.
CAAGCCTAAACACGAACCAATGGCATCGCCATCCGGACTTTTATGCGGTACAATTACAATTTTTTTTGTACTGCCCAATATTTCTTTTAAACGTTCTATTTCTTTCATAAGCCACGAAGATACAATTTAAAATTTTTTCTATTTTATTTTTGTTTTGAATTATCTACACGCCACTTTTTCCGTTAAGGAAAAAAGCGAAAAGTTTCTCGAAAAGAATGACAGCGTTTTAAAAAGAATAGAAAAGCCATAATAAGCAAAAGCTTTACGGAATGTTTACGGATTGCCCACTTCTGTAAAAATAAATATTGGTTTTGAAAAGATTATGTGTACTTTTGCAGCAAAATTAAAAAAAATATAATGGCAGGAAACAAGACTTTTACAATGATTAAGCCCGATGCTGTTGAAAATGGTCATATTGGGGCAATTTTAGAACAAATAACGGCTTCCGGTTTTCGAATTGTAGCCTTGAAACTTACGCAAATGACTAAAAACGACGCGGAAGAATTTTATGCAATTCATAAAGAACGTCCGTTTTTTGGCGAATTGGTAGAATTTATGACCCGCGGTCCTATTGTGGCAGCAATCTTAGAAAAAGATAACGCGGTAGAAGATTTTAGAACCTTAATTGGCGCTACCAATCCGGAAGAAGCTGCAGACGGAACCATCCGTAAAAAGTATGCAAAATCTATTGGCGAGAATGCCGTGCACGGAAGTGATTCTGACGAAAATGCACAAATAGAGGGCGCTTTTCATTTTGCAGGAAGGGAAATGTTTTAAGTATTTGCCTAATCAATCTATATAAAAAAAGCTATCTGTAACAGATAGCTTTTTTTGGTTTAAACTAAATTTTAGACGTTTCTACGTCTTGTTAAAATTTCTGTAATTACTGCAAAACAATTTTTTCTATCAACTCTTTCCCTAAAGCCTCATTTAAATTGCGTATAATTTTTTCTTTGCCGTAACTCAATTCTTCCCGCAGTACAGAAGAGCTTAAACGCACGTATAAAGTTTCTTTTTCAAATTTTATACCGGTTGTATATTTTGCAATTGCCGGTCCCATTTCTTGTTCCCAGGTTTTTTCTACATCTACTTTGTCTAAGCCTTTTTGCAATTTGTTTTTATCTACAAAAGCCCGCAAAGCTTCGCTCATATTTTGGTGTTCTTTATATCTCGTCATCCAAATAGCCTTTAAATCGTTTATAGGTATAGCGTATGCCTTTTTGGTTTTCTACGGTAAACTCGTCTTCTTCCAATTGTATTAAAGCTTCTTTCCAATCGTCCATTTCTGTATGGTAATGTAAATAGACACTATCGTTTTGCATACTTATTTCCAGCTTTTCTTTATCTTTTGTAGTGGTAAACGAGCCGTCTAATTTTGGGTTTACTTTTTTTCTAAAGCCTTCTAAATTTTTGTCCAGCTTAATAAAATCTACCGTTTCGTTAAATTTATAAACCCGTGGTTTTTCGTTTTCTTTTTGCACTTTTTTAATTTCCCAATAACCGTTTAATTGCTGCAACTCTTCTTTCTTTACGGAAGGATTACAGGCTATTAAAAAACTAAAACAAAAGATACTAAATAAAATGCTTGCTTTTTTCATAAGGCTAAAGATAATAAGGTATTCTGTTAATAAAAATAAGGACTAGCAATTTTTTACAAATCTATAATTTTATACTCTTGTGTACTGGCTTTTACAACTGCTTCTGTTCGTTCTGCGTGCGTGTCGCTAATAAATAATTGTCCTAAATCGTCTTGGGTTACCAATTGTACAATATGCGCAACGCGTTTTTCATCTAATTTATCAAAAACATCGTCTAACAATAAAATAGGGTTTACTTTAGACTGCTGTTTTATAAAATCGTATTGCGCCAGTTTTAAAGCAATTAAAAAAGTTTTTTGTTGGCCTTGCGACCCGAATTTTTTTACCGGATGCCCGCCAATTTCCAATTTAAGATCGTCTTTGTGCGTTCCTACTCCGGTGTATGTCATTACACGGTCTTTAGCTAAATTATTGGCTAATAAAACCAATAAATCATCTTTAAACAATTTGCTTTTATAGCTTAAACTCACCTCTTCTTGTGCGTTACTAATGCTTTTATAACGTTCCTTAAAGATAGGTATAAAGGCTTCCATAAATTCGGCACGCTTTTTAAAAATAACTTTGCTCAACGCACTCATTTGTTCGTCGTATATGCTAAGACTGTCTTTATTAAAAGTATGGTTGGCGGCAAAATATTTTAAAAGGGCATTGCGTTGCGAAAGCGTTTTGTTATAGCGCAACAAATGGTCTAAATAATCTTTATCGTTTTGCGAAATAATACCGTCTATAAACTTACGTCGTGTCTCGCTGCCTTCTAAAATCAAATCGCGATCTGCCGGAGAAATAATTACAACGGGAATAAGCCCTATATGCTCGCTGAATTTTTCGTAGGCTTTGGCATTGCGCTTTATAATTTTTTTATGGCCCTTTTTGGCGCTTACAACTATTTTTTCTTCGCGTTCTAATTTTTCAAAAGTGCCATCAATAACAAAAAAATCTTCTCCGTGTTTTATATTTTGACTCGTAACCGGGTTAAAATAACTTTTACCAAATGCTAAATGGTAAATACTGTCTAAAATATTGGTTTTCCCGACTCCATTATTGCCCACAAGACAATTAATCTTAGAATCGAACTCGAAAAAAGCACTTTCGAAATTTTTATAATTTAAGAGGGAGATTTTTTTTAAATGCATAAAGGTTTGAGGTTCAAAATTGTAGACGATTTTTTTAAAAAAATATATTTCTAAAACCTTGGTTGGCAAAATATCAAAAAAATAACAAATACTTTCGCTTTAAAATATGAATAAAAATTTTATTTTTGCCCTTCCAATTATGCAAATTTATGGCAACTTACAAAAAGAGAGGGTATAAACCTAAGAATAAGAAAGAGCAAGAAACTGCTACAGAAGAGCAATCTACAACAGCAGAAGTATTTAACAATTTAGATGAAGGCGCAGGCAAGACCGAGGAATGGGTAGCGCGCAATCAAAAACCAATATTTGGTATTATTGCTGTAGTGGTAATTGCCGTGTTGGCCTATATTGGTTATACCAAATTTGTGGTGCAGCCGCAAGAAGAAGAAGCTGCAAACGAAATGGCGCAATCACAAATTTATTTTGAAAGTGCAATACAAGCAGAAGGCGCGCAACAAGATTCTTTATACAATTTGGCCGTTGCAGGTGGTGCAGGTAAATTTGGCTTTGAAGATATCTCTAACGAATATTCTGGTACCAATGCTGGTAATTTGGCACACTATTATGCGGGAATGGCCTATTTAAATATGGGAGAATACAAAAAAGCCATCAACCATTTAGAACAATTTAGCAGTGAAGATGAGGTGTTGGCACCTTTGGCAAAAGGCGCTATGGGCGATGCTTTTGTACAAAACGGACAACCGGAAGAGGCTTTAGAATATTATGAACAAGCAGCCAAAATGCGCGATAACGAGTTTATAACACCTAAGTTTTTGCTAAAAGCAGGAACTACAGCCTTAGAAATTGGTAAGCCGGAAGTCGCACGTGAACATTTGCGTAAATTGGAAGAAGATTACGCCAATACCCCGGAAGCAGAAAAAGCTAAAATTTTTATAGGTAGCGCAGAAGCAAAGTAAATAACTATGGCAACTGCAGGAAAAAACTTATCAGAATACGATAAAGAAAAACTTCCCAATGCGAAAAATTTTCGGATTGGGATTGTTGTTTCTGAATGGAATGAAACAATTACCCAAAATCTTTTTCAAGGTGCTTTTGATGTGCTAACAGAAAATGGCGTTTTAAAAGAAAATATTGTACGTTGGAATGTTCCAGGAAGTTTTGAATTGATTTACGGCTGTAAAAAAATGCAGGAAAGTTTTGAAATGCTAGATGCAATTATTGCTGTAGGAAACGTAATTCAAGGGGAAACCAAACATTTTGATTTTGTTTGTGAAGGTGTAACCCAAGGTATTAAAGATTTAAATATTCAAAATGATATCCCCGTTATTTTTTGCGTACTTACCGATGATACCATACAACAATCGAAAGATCGTTCCGGCGGAAAGCACGGTAATAAAGGTGCCGAAGCCGCAGTAGCAGCAATTAAAATGGCACAATTGCGAAAAGACGCAAAGTTTTATAAATAAATTTGCTGCGCATACTTTTCACGCTAAAAGCGGAATTTTTAGTAAGAAACTCTACACATTAGGAATTCTCTTCGCCAATTTCTAAAATTTCAAATTTCCAATCCTCACTTTCCACCCATTATTTTTTATAAATTTAATACCTAGCTTTCGGCATTGTTATTGATTTTAAGTAAATTTGAAATCAGGGAAAATTATGGGACTTTTAAAATCAAAAAAGAATAAAAAATTTAGCTATAGTCCGCGTTATTATGACGATAAAGGGCGGGGAAATCCGTATTCTATAGAAAATAAATTCGATAAATACCGGCAAGCCACCGGCAATACCAAAGGCATTGTAAATAAAGCAAAAATGGCTTGGGCAGATTTAAAAGATGCCGGAGACAAAGACACCAACAAACGCTTGGTAATAATAATTGCCGTTTTGGTGCTTTTATTTTTATTTATTATAGATTTTGATTTGTCAATATTCTTAACCAGATAATGTCAGATATCATTCAATTATTACCAGATCACGTAGCCAATCAAATTGCAGCCGGAGAAGTAGTACAACGTCCGGCTTCTGTTGTTAAAGAGCTGCTCGAGAATGCTGTAGATGCCGGTGCTACTACTATCAATTTATTAATTAAAGATGCCGGAAAAACTTTGATTCAGGTTTCTGATAACGGTTGCGGAATGAGCTTTACAGATGCTCGCATGTCTTTTGAGCGGCACGCTACTTCTAAAATAAAACTAGCCGAAGATCTTTTTGCTTTGCAAACCAAAGGTTTTCGGGGAGAGGCTTTGGCGTCTATTGCTGCAATTGCACACGTAGATTTAAAAAGCAAACCAGAAACAGAAGAGATTGGTACACAAATAAAGGTAAAAGGCAGCGAGGTAGAATCGCAAGAGGCTTGTGTTACCCCAAAAGGCACGGTTATTAACGTAAAGAATTTGTTTTATAATATCCCGGCGCGTAGAAATTTTTTAAAATCAGATGCGGTAGAAAGCAGGCATATTATAGACGAGTTTCAGCGCGTGGCAATGGCGCATTCGCAAATTGCATTTTCGCTGCATCATAACGGTAGTGAACTTTTTCAGTTACCGTCTAGCAACAAACGCCAGCGCATTGTAAATATCTTCGGCGGTAAAACCAACGAAAAACTGGTGCCGGTAAAAGAAGAAACAGATTTGGTAAAAATTGAAGGTTTTGTTGGTAAACCCGAATTTGCCAAACGCAGTAGGGGAGAGCAATTTTTCTTTGTAAATAAACGCTTTATTAAAAGCCCGTACCTTAACCACGCGGTTAGCGCAGCTTTTGAAGGTTTATTGGCAGATAAAAACTATCCGGCGTATTTTTTATTTTTGGAAGTAGATCCAAAAAGTATAGATATAAACATACATCCTACCAAAACAGAAATTAAATTTGACGATGAGCACGCGCTTTATGCTATTTTAAGAAGTGCAATAAAACATAGTTTAGGGCAGTTTAATGTAGCGCCGGTTTTAGATTTTGACAGGGATGCTACTTTAGATACGCCGTATGATTTTCAGAGAAAATCTGCAAACACGCCCGAAATTGAAGTAGACAGAGGTTTTAATCCGTTTGAAACGGAAAAAATTGCGAGAACTAAAAGCAATTTTTCGCCTAACTTCAAAAAAGAAAATAAAAGTTGGGAAGCTTTGTATACTTCGGTAGATTTTGAAAAAAACACAGGAGAAGATAATTTTTCTAAAGTAGAGTTTGAAAGTGAAGAGGTTACGGGAAGTTTATTTGATTCTGAGAAGCAATCGAGCTCGGGCCGCACTTTTCAGTTACAAAAAAAATACATAATCAGTGCGTTAAAAAACGGGATGGTTGTTATAGATCAACATCGTGCGCATACCCGCATTTTATATGAAGATTTACTGAAAAATATTACTGTAGAAGCAGCTATTAGTCAGCAATTACTTTTTCCGTTAAGGATATCTTTAAACAAACAGGAAATAAAAATGCTAAAAGAGTTACAGGCCTCTTTAGAGCAAACCGGGTTTGTGTTTTCTGCCATAGAAGAAGAAGAAATAGAAATAAGCGGCATACCAACTTTAATTGCAGAGAGCGAGGTTTCTATTTTATTGGAACAGTTGTTGGCAGATTTTGAAAACGAAGTACCCGACAGCGGCTTTAAACAAACAGACATTTTGGCAAAATCTTTGGCAAAAAGTATGGCAATAAAAGCAGGTACACTTTTAGATACAATAGAACAAATGGCAATAGTAAACGGACTTTTTGCTTGTAAAGAACCAGATGTTACGCCTACTAACAAACGCGTTTTTATAACGCAAACGGCAGAAGACCTGGAGAAAAAATTTATGTAAATGGGAAGAATAACAGAAACGGTAAAAGTATTATTAATTGCTAATATTTTATTCTTTATTGGGAGTTTGTTTTTAGGAGGTTATGCCTATAAATTGCTTGCCCTTTGGTTTCCTGAAAACGACAATTTTGGTATCTGGCAAGTGGTGACGCATATGTTTATGCACGGTGGTTTCGGCCATATTATATTCAATATGTTTGCCTTGTATATGTTTGGTAGTTTATTAGAGCAATCTATTGGGCAGAACCGGTTTTTGTTTCTCTATTTTTCGGCAGGATTGGGGGCCGCCGGATTGCAAGTATTGTTTAGTTACGTAAACTTCCAATCTGCTTATCAGGCCTATATAGATGCCGGATTTAGTCCGCAAGAAATGCAAAACATGTTATCTGAACTCTCTTCTAATGGGAGATATAATTTTTATAACGTAATTCCGCGAGAAACCACGGAGCAGTTGATTAGTACTTATAAAGACCCAATGGTTGGCGCATCTGGAGCAATTTTTGGGGTTTTGGCGGCTTTTACCATTATTTATCCTAATTTGCCGTTGTATATTATGTTTATTCCAATTCCTATTAAAGCGAAGTATTTAATTGGTGGTTATTTTGCGATAAATGTATATTCGGCTTTAACCGGAGTAACCCTTTTAGGACCTTCTAACACGGCCTATTGGGCGCATATTGGCGGCGCAATAATTGGTTTTATCACCATGTGGTATTGGAAGAAAAATCAGTTTAACCAAAACAGGTGGAATTAATGGATTTTAAACAGCGTTTACAATACAAATACAGCATGGCCGGCGTGGTCGAAAAATTAATTGCAGTTAATGTAATTGCTTTTGTGCTGGTATTTTTGTTAGAAACCATAAGCTTCTTGTTTAAACTGCCCGCTAATTTTTTATTAGACTGGTTGGTTTTCCCTAAAGAATTAACCGAGTTAGCCTTTAAACCCTGGACTATTATTACCTACGCATTTTTACACGCCGGGATTTGGCATATTTTGTCTAATATGATAATCCTTTATTTTTCGGGTAGGCTGTTTTTAACGTATTTTTCCAGTAAGCGTTTACTGAATTATTACTTTTTAGGAGCCATTTTTGGCGCTTTAATTTATATGCTTAGCTATAATCTCTTTCCGGTTTTTCAAGGTTTGGGAAGATCGTATTTAATTGGTGCATCTGCCGCGGTAATGGCTATTTTGGTAGGGGTGGCAACACAAGCGCCAAATATGCAAGTACGTTTATTAATTATAGGAAACATAAAACTCTGGTGGATAGCCGCTTTCTTGGTGGTTTTGGATGTTATACAAATTCCTATGGGAAATCCCGGCGGACATTTGGCGCATTTGGGTGGCGCCGGTTTAGGCTATTTATATACCAAACAATTGGCAAAAGGAAACGATATTGGCGAGTGGTGGGAAAAAATAATGGACTGGTTTGTGGGGCTTTTTACGCCCAGTAAAAAAAGTCCGCTTAAAACGGTTTATAAAAATAAAAAGGAGAAAAAACAATGTAGTAAAAGCAGTAAATCTTCTGCTTATACCAAAGATTCTAAAGATGTAAAACAGCAAAAAATAGATGCTATTTTAGATAAAATAAGCAAAAACGGTTACGAAAGTTTAAGCAAATCAGAAAAAGAATACCTGTTTAATGCCGGGAAAGAATAGTTGCAATGGGAAAGCTGCGATTTTTTGATAAACTTGTTTTTATAGTCAATTCGCTTTTTGCTACCGCTTTATTGTTGGGCTATGTTTTGCCTTACATCCCGCCGGAAACTTTTCCTTTTCTTTCTATTTTAAATTTAGGAATACCTATTTTGTTGGTGATTAATCTTGCTTTTTTATTGTATTGGATTATCAAATTAAAAATACAATTCTTGCTTTCTTTTTTAGTGTTACTGCTCGGTTTTAATCATTTGCTTTCTTTATATCGGTTTTCACCGGAAGTAAATAAAGATAACGCGCCCGAAGATTTTAGTTTAATGAGTTATAATGTGAGGCAGTTTAACCGCTTTCAATGGATAAAAAACGATACTGTTCCGCAAAGCATTATTAATTTCATAAAAAAAGAGTCGCCAGATATTGTTTGTATTCAAGATTATTACCAAAAAGAAGCGGTAGATTTTTCAGATTATCCTTATCAGTACAAAGCGTTTAAAAAACATAAAACTGCTAACTCAAAATTTGGGCAAGCTATATTTTCTAAATTTCCCATTATCAATAAAGGCGATTTAAATTTTCCGAACACGTACAACAACGTAATTTATGCCGATTTAAAAGTAGGAGCCGATACGATTCGTGTTTTTAATATACATTTAGAAAGCTTAAAAATAGACCCGAGCGTTAGCGAATTGCAAAAAGAAGACAGCGAAAAGCTTATAACCCGTGTTGGCCAAAGTTTTAGGAAACAACAATTACAAACCGAAACTTTATTAAAAGAGGTAAAGCAAACCCCCTATAAAACCATAATTGCGGGAGATTTAAACAATTCGGCCTTTAGTTATGTGTACCAAAAAATTTCCGAAGGTTTTTTAGATGCTTTTAAAGTAGCCGGAAAAGGTTTTGGTAAAACCTTTGTTTTTGATTTTATTCCTTTACGGATTGATGTAGTGCTAGTAGAACCAGATTTTGAAATAAAAGCTTTTAAGAATTACAACATTCAACTCTCCGACCATTATCCTATAATGACGCGTCTAAAGCTGCAAACCCGATAAATCTTGTTGTTCTAAGTAAGTAAGTGTTTCGGGACCTTTGTTAAAAAGTAAATCTACCACCGATAAATTTTTTAAAAATCCGTGTTTTTCTTCAAAAACCTGGTTGTATTCGTCTTGCGAAAAGTTGAATCCTTTTTTAGCATTTGCTAGTTTACGATAATCTTTTACGGTTGTAGCGGTTTCGCCGGGTAATTGATAATTTTCTGTTGTTTTGTAGGAAAACGGCAACTCTAAACACTCACAAACCACTTCCATACAATTCAAATTAAAATCGAATAGATATTTGAATTGTTTTTTATAAAGCGGTACAAAATCATCTTCATAAAATTCGAAAAAAGGAGAAGTACGATAAGCCGTTTGTAAAGATTTCCAGTGGTTATCTTGCCAAGTAAATTGATTTTCTATTTCTACTTCTTTATATTTTTGGTGTCCGCGCTTAGATTTACCGTGTTTTACCGGTATGTTTAAAAGCAATTTGCCGTTAGCTCCATAAATATATTGCCGGTTGCGGTAGGTTTGTTTTTGGTAATTATCTTGTTCTTCCAAAACCCAATTATTATTTTGACTTAAAACAGAAAACTGCAAAACAGAGCCAAAATAAGCAGGATGAAATAAAACCGATTCGTGCATTATTTTATTCTTTTTTTCTACGTTTTTTAAAGAAGCTAAAAGCAATAGCAATAACTACTGCAATAAGGAAATAAAAGAAATAGGAAACCGGCTTGCCTTCGCCGCCAACCGTTGTAAACAGACGTTCCCAACGTATTTTATCAAAAAAGCCTTCGCCATTGCTATCCCAACTCATCCAGATAAAAACGGGTTTTCCTACAATATGATTTTCCGGCACATAACCCCAATATCTGCTATCTTCACTATTATGACGGTTATCTCCCATCATAAAGTAATAATTTTGTTTAAATGTATATTGTTCCAGAGATTTTCCGTTAAGTAGTACTTGATTTCCCTCAACATTAATCTCATTGTCAATATTCATTTCCCTACCTTCATAAACTTCAATTATTCGACGGTAGAATGGAAGGGTTTCTATAGTTATTTTAACAGATTTTCCTTGCTGCGGAATGTATAAAGATCCAAAATTATCTGCATTCCAATTAACGAGTTTACTACTAGGAAAAATTTGCGCTTCTCTATTTCCTTCTGGATTGATAACCCGAGTAATAGATTTTACATTAGGGTGGCTCTTAAAGTTTTTTACAGCTTCATCACTCAACGCGCTAAAATAATACTGTCGGTTTTCTTTATTTGCCCAGCCAACTGCTCCTGTAATATCGTACCTTTTATACAAATATCTTAAATCAAAACCTTGGCCTTTGCCTTCTACAATATAAGAATATTGTGGTTTTGCCCTTTCGGGAAGTTCCAATTGTTGGTTGTTTATGTGTATTTTACCATCTTTAATAGAAAGAGAATCGCCGGGTAAACCTACAGCACGTTTTACATAATTAGATTTTTTGTCTATAGGTTTTATAAAACCTTTTCCAGATTTGTCAAAAAACTTCTGTACGGTATCTACCGGCCAATTAAATACCACAATATCGTTGCGTTCTACCTCTTCAAAACCGGGAAGTCTAAAGTAGGGGAGTTGCGGCCAATTGGTATAAGATTTTGTATTGATAATAGGTATTGTATCGTGCACCATTGGAAATGCTACCGTTGTTTGTGGTGTACGCGCGCCATAATTTAATTTACTTACAAAAAGAAAATCGCCTACTAAAAGTGTTTTTTCTAATGAGGAAGTAGGAATAGTAAAAGGCTGAACAAAATAAGTATGTACAATAGTTGCAGCAACCACAGCAAATAAAATAGAGCTTACCCACTCGCCAACTTCTGTGCGAGGCTTTAAGCTTCTGTCTTCTATATAATTTACTTCTGTAGTATAATTTAAATAATATAAATAAAACCCAAGCGATAAAACGGCTAACCAGGTATCTATAACTTTATGTTTGCCAAAACTACGAGCAGTTTCTACCCAAATAACCGGAAACATAATAAGGTTTACAATAGGTACAAAGAGTAAGATTGTCCACCACCACGGTCTGTTTATAATTTTCATTAAAACTACCGCATTGTATACGGGAATTATTGCTTCCCAAGGTTTTCTGCCTGCTTTTTTATAGAGTTTCCAAGTTCCTAAAAAATGAATAACTTGAATTAGGAAGAAAAATATAATCCATTGTGTGATTGTCATGCTAATTTATTTTTATCGTGATGTTTTATGGCTTAGAGTTCTTGCAACCCCAAAACGTCTTTCATCGTATAAATACCTTTTTTGTCCTTTAAATATTCGGCAGCAATAACTGCGCCCAAAGCAAAGCCTTCTCGAGAATGTGCTTCGTGTTTAATTTCTATTGTGTCTAATTGAGAGTGGTAAGCTACCGTATGAACACCAAAAACATCTGGCTCGCGTTTAGCCACAACCGGTAAGTTTTCTTGGGTTTTTTGTGGCATTTTTTCATACAATTTCCAATTTTTGAGATTGGTTTCTGCCATAATATCTTCCGCTAAGCTAATAGCAGTACCGCTTGGTTTATCTGCTTTTTGGGTATGATGCGTTTCTTCTATACCCGGATTATATTGCTCAAAATTTTTCATCATTTTGGCAAGTTGCTTATTTAGATGAAAAAATAGATTAACTCCTAAACTAAAGTTAGAAGCGTAGATAAAGCCGGTTTCATTCTCTTCACAAAGTTTTGTGGCTTCTTCATAATTGTCTAGCCAACCTGTTGTACCAGAAACCGCCGGTACTGCGTTTTTAAAACAGGCTTTTAGATTGGCAAAAGCTGCTTCTGGAACGCTAAACTCTATAGCGCAATCTGCTTTGGCCAAATCTTCTTTTTTGGGAGTGTTGTCTAAACGGCAAACAATTGTATGACCTCGGTCTATTGCAATCTTTTCTATTGTTTTTCCCATTTTGCCGTAGCCCAGAATTGCAATATTCATCTTATTTATAATTTTAATTTAAATACTAAACCGTAGTTAGCGCTGCCGGAAATTTCGTCAAACTCCATATTTGGTTCAAACGATAAATCTTCACTTACGTTAAACTGACTTAAGTGTGCATCTACATTTGCTTCAATAATATTAAGCACATATATGCCTACTGTAATAAGCATAGACAATTCTTTGTTGCGCCTAAATTGCTTTTGTGCTTCTATTAGAGATTTGGTAGATAAAACTCCCATAAATTCGTCGTCTTCGTAACCAGCCAATCTGCGCTTATAAGCATCGCGGTAACGGTGATACTCGTTATTATTGTCTACAATAAAGTAAACTCCTGCTCCCAAAGCGCCATATACCAAAGGTATTTTCCAGTAACTACCATTATAAGCTTGTCCTAAGCCGGGTAAAACAGCCGAATAAAATGCAGCTTTTGCAGGAGATAATGGGTTGTAGACTTCTTTTTGCTGAAGTTTTTCGGAAGGTATACTGTTTCGGTTTTTAACCGTTAACGTGTCCCGTTCTTGTGCAAGCAAAGAGCAACAGAAAACAAGTGATAAAATAAATGGTAGCAGCTTATTGTTCACCTTCAATCAAATTTTTTAAGCGTCTAAAATCCTCTTCCGAAGAAAACGGAATAATCACTTTTCCATTTCCTTTTTTATTTACTTTCACATCTACTTTGGCCCCAAAGTACTTAGAAAAATCTTTTTGTGCTTTATTAAAAGTTTTGGTATTGGTAGAAGAAGTTTCTTTTTTAGGAGCCTCTTTTTTTTGTTGTAAAGTGCGCACTAGTTTTTCGGTTTCCCGAACAGAAAGTGCGTTGGCAATAACTTTTTCGTAAACGTTAAGTTGATCTTTTAAATTTTCTATATTAATAAGTGCACGACCGTGACCCATACTTAAAAATCCATCTCGCATACCGGTTTGTATGATGGGGTCTAGTTTTAAAAGTCTTAAATAATTAGCAATTGTAGAGCGATTTTTGCCTATACGTTCGCTCATTTGTTCTTGGGTCAAATCTATTTCGTCTAACAAGCGTTGGTACGATAAAGCAATTTCTATAGGGTCTAAATCTTGGCGCTGAATGTTTTCTACCAAAGCCATTTCTAACGATTCTTGGTCGTTAGCAATACGAATATAAGCCGGAATAGTTTTAAGGCCAACCAACTTAGAAGCGCGGTAACGCCGCTCTCCCGATACTAATTGATACTTGTTAAAATCTATTTTCCGTACGGTAATTGGTTGTATAACGCCAAGTTCTTTTATAGACGAAGCTAGTTCTTGTAAAGCTTCTTCATTAAAACTGGTACGCGGCTGAAACGGATTAACTTCTATTGCTTCAATTTCTAGTTCTACAATATTGCCTACTACTTTATCGGCGTTTTTATCTTTGGCAGATTGTATGTCGTTGTCGGGATCTTTCAGTAAAGCCGATAATCCGCGACCCAATGCTTGTTTTTTTGTTGCCTTCGCCATAATTCCTACTTATTTTTCTTGATAATTTCTTCTGCCAAACTTAGATAATTGCTAGCTCCTCTACTTGCTGCATCATAATTAATAATGCTTTCTCCATAACTTGGCGCTTCGCTTAACCTTACATTACGTTGTATAATGGTTTCAAAAACCATTTGGTCAAAGTGTTTTTTAACTTCGTCTACTACTTGGTTAGAAAGGCGTAACCTAGAGTCGTACATCGTAAGCAACAAACCTTCTATATTTAATTTTTGGTTATGTAACTTTTGCACACTTTTAATGGTATTTAAAAGTTTTCCTAAACCTTCTAACGCAAAATATTCGCATTGTATAGGTATTACAACCGAGTCTGCGGCAGTAAGTGCATTTAAGGTAAGCAAACCTAAAGACGGCGCGCAATCTATCAAAATATAATCGTACAAATCTCTTAATTCTTGTACAGCATTGCGCAACATAGACTCGCGTTTATCTTGGTCTACCAACTCAATTTCTATGGCTACCAAATCTATATGTGCAGGAATTATATCTACATTGGGAGAATTTGTAGAGAGAATAGCGTCTTTTGCTTTTTGGGTATGCTCCAGTAATTGGTAGGTGCCAAATTCTACATTTTCCACATCAATTCCCAACCCGGACGTTGCATTGGCCTGCGGATCTGCGTCTATTAATAAAACTTTCTTTTCTAAAACCCCTAAGGATGCGGCCAGGTTTACGGAAGTAGTTGTTTTTCCTACCCCCCCTTTTTGATTAGCAATTGCAATGATTTTACCCATTAAGCTTGATTAAATTTTTGAGAGTAAAAATACAATTAATTATTCCAATTGAAAACCCAATTTATCAACAGCTTTATCAACTTATTTTTTTCTTCTATTTTTAACCATTTCTTCCAGCTCATCCCACATTTCTTCTGGTAAATCTTCGAGCATATTAAACTGTCCGGCGCCTTTTAACCATTCGCCGCCGTCTATGGTAATTACTTCTCCGTTAATATAAGCGGCAAAGTCAGAAATTAAATAGGCTGCTAAGTTGGCCAGTTCTTGGTGTTCTCCCACCCGTTGTAACGGAACTTTTTTGGCCAAATCAAATTTATCTTTTAAATCTCCCGGTAAAAGTCTATCCCAAGCGCCTTTGGTAGGAAATGGCCCTGGTGCAATAGCATTAAAACGTATCCCGTATTTTGCCCATTCTACCGCTAAACTTCTGGTTAAAGCCAAAACCCCGGCTTTTGCTGTGGCAGAAGGCACTACATAAGCAGAACCCGTCCAAGCATAGGTGGTTACAATGTTTAACACAGTTTTGTTTTCTTCTTTCTGGTCTATCCAATGTTTGCCAAATGCCAAGGTGCAATTCTTACTGCCTTTTAAAACAATATCTATAATTGTATCAAAAGCATTAGCCGATAGTCTTTCTGTGGGAAAAATAAAATTACCCGCAGCATTATTCAATAAAACATCTACACTACCCATTTGCTCTATTGCTTGATCACGCATTTTTTCAACTTCGTCGTAATTTCTAACGTCACAAGCAATGGGAAAACATTTTCCGCCGGTAGCTTCTTCTAGTTCTTTAGCCGCTTTTTGCAATTTTTCTAAATTGCGAGAGGTAATTACCACCTTGGCTCCTAATTCTAAAAAATACCGCGTCATAGCCTTGCCTAAGCCGCTACCACCCCCGGTTACCACGATGTTTTTAGATTTTAGGGCATTGTTTTGCAATAAAGATTTTGTATATTCCATTTTTTTGAAAGTAAAGGTAGGATTTTTGTTTTAAAAACGACGGATTTTGAGAAGGTAAGTTACTATCAAAAAATGTTATTAAATGTAGCATATATGACAATCCTCATAATTCAGACAATATTGTCCTATTATATTTGTACTAGTATTTTAAATTAACCAATAAATTGTTAAATATGGGCACACCAAAAATTTTCAGCACACCTTTTAAAGCTATTATGCTTTTTTCTTTTATCGCATTTACAGTAGCTTGTAAATCGGATAAATCCAATGATAAGTCTTATACAAATCCAGAAGACATAAAAGTAGATTTAGAAATGCAGGCAGAATTAACTGCTCCACCAAATGTACCAAAACCAACGGCAGATAGGAAAGCAAAACGTTTGGTCGTGGATATGGAAATTTTGGAAGAAACCGGCACAATGACAGACGGAGTAGAATATGTATATTGGACGTTTGATGGCACTGTTCCCGGTAGTTTTATTAGAACTAAAATTGGAGATGAGATAGAATTTCACTTAAAAAATCACCCAGATAATAAATTACCACACAATATAGATTTACACGCGGTAAACGGTCCGGGTGGTGGCGCAGTTTCTTCTTTTGTAGCTCCGGGACACGAAATTGTTTTCTCTTTTAAAGTACTTAATCCCGGTCTTTACGTTTACCATTGTGCAACTGCGCCTGTTGGAATGCACATAGCAAACGGTATGTACGGTTTAATTTTGGTAGAACCAGAAGAAGGTTTAGAGCCTGTAGATAGGGAATACTATATTATGCAAGGAGATTTTTATACAAAAGGAGATTTTGGAGAACCAGGATTGCAAGCTTTTGATATGAAAAAAGCAATTGAGGAAGATGCAGATTATGTAGTATTTAACGGGAAAGTTGGCGCTATGACCGGAGAAAATGCGTTACCGGCAAAGGTTGGCGAAACCGTTCGATTATATGTTGGTAATGGTGGGCCTAATTTGGTTTCCAGTTTCCACGTTATTGGCGAAATCTTTGACAAAGTACATATTGAAGGAGGTAGCGCAATAAATGAAAATGTTCAAACTACTTTAATTCCTGCCGGAGGAGCAGCAATTGTAGAATTTAAAATAGATGCTCCAGGAGAATATATTTTGGTAGATCACTCCATATTTAGAGCCTTTAATAAAGGAGCATTGGCCCAAATAGAAGCAACCGGAAGAGATAACGAAAAAGTTTATGCTGGTACTATTCAAGAAGGAGTTTATTTACCAGAAGGTGGTTCTATTCAAGAAATGCCGGTAGACGAAGAAGCGGTAGAAAGATCTAAGCCACCTAAGGTATTATCGTTAGACCAGAAATTAGAATTAGGAAAAACCGTTTACGGAAGAACGTGTTTTGCTTGCCACCAGTCAGAAGGACAAGGTATACCTAATGCTTTCCCTCCTTTGGCTAATGCAGATTATTTAAATGCCGATGTGAATCGTGCTATAGATATTGTATTGCACGGTAAAACTGGTGAGATTACCGTTAATGGCGACACCTATAACAGTGTGATGACTGCTCAAAACTTGAGCGATAGAGAAGCAGCAGCTGTATTAACCTATGTTTATAACAACTGGGATAACAACGGAACAGAGGTTACCGAAGAAATGGTAAAAGCTCGTCGTAAATAATAAATTAAAGTAGTAAGTAAATAAAGTAATAACTATAAATTATAAAAGCCATGTTTTTCAAGAATGCAGTAGGGTGTTTGGTTTTAATTGTTTCATTTTTGGCACATGCTCAAAAGGAAAGCATGGCTGTTATAGAAAAAGGTAGTTACGTTCCGCTTTACGGAAGAGACTCCGTTCAAGTAGATGTAGAGCGGTTCGCAATAGATGTTTATCCGGTTACCAATGCAGATTTTAAAGCCTTTGTAGAAGAGTATCCGGAGTGGAGAAAATCTAATGTAAAAGCTTTATTTGCAGACTCTAATTACCTTAGACACTGGAAAAATGACTTGCAGCTTAAAGAAGAAGAACTACCCAACGCTCCGGTTACTAATGTATCTTATTTTGCCGCAAAAAAATATTGCGAGTGCCAAGGTAAACGTTTACCAACTTTAGACGAATGGGAATATGTGGCTATGGCAGATCAAAATACGCCAGATGCCCGCATAAAAGATGCCTATAACGAGTTTATTTTAAGCTGGTACGAAAAACCCGCTACGTTTAATAACGAGATAGGCAGTACGTTCAAAAACTATTGGGGTGTTTACGATATGCACGGTTTAGTATGGGAGTGGACCTCAGACTTTAATTCGGTTTTAATCTCTGGAGAATCTCGGCGAGATGTAGATGAAGATAACAACCTTTTTTGCGGTAGTGCAGCCATCGGCTCTTCAGATTTAATGAATTATGCGGCCTTTATGCGTTACGCTTTCCGCGGAAGCATAAAAGCAAATTATGCTATGCGAACCTTAGGATTTAGATGTGCAGAAACGATTAACAAATCAACAGAAGAAAAAAATGAAAACTTATAATTATTTACTAATTGTTCTTTTATTAAGTCTATTTGCGTGTAAAAGCGAAGGAGAAAAAGATGTTTCTGAGAACACCACGCCAAAACCTGAAGTAGAAGAAAACACAGACGAGTTACCCGGTTTATCTATTTATAACTTGCCTACGGCTTGGACAAACCAAAATGGGGAAGAAATACAGCTGGAAGATTTAAAAGGAGATGTTTTGGTAATGGTTATGATTTACACATCCTGCAAAGCCGCTTGCCCCCGGTTGGTAGCAGATATGCGTAATATTCATAAAAAAGTATCTGACGAAGCCAACCAAAACACCAAATATGTTTTTGTAAGTATAGATCCAAAAACAGATACGCCAGAGCGTCTTAAAGCTTTTGCGAAAGAAAACGAAATGGATAGCGATGAGTATATATTTCTACGCGGTACAAAAGAAGACACTCGTGAGTTTGCTGCAGTTTTGGCCGTAAGTTACAAAAGTATTTCGCCTATAGACTTTTCGCACTCTAATATTATTAGTGTGTTTGACCAACAAGGCGTTATGCAACACCAAAAAGAAGGTTTGGGAGAAGACGATTCTAAAACCGTAAAAGCAATTGAAGATTTAGCTAACTAATAAAAGCTGCAGCTTAAGATTTTTTAGCAGCTTCTTGTTTGTTTTTTCTAGCTTGGTCTTCTACTTCCCGCGCTTTAGACAAAGCACTTGCTACTAGGCCTGCGGGAATGGTTACAATTCCTACACCAATAAGTAAAATAAAAAATGTAAATACTTTTCCGCCCACGGTTATGGGATAAACATCGCCATAACCTACGGTGGTTAAAGTAACAATTGCCCACCAACCACTATGTAAAATAGAAGAAAAATTTTCTGGTTGGGCTTTATGTTCAAAAAAATAAATTCCTGCCGAGGAGAGAAAAATAAAAATAAAGGTTACCAATAAAAAAAGTATCACTTCTTCTTTAACTATTTTGGCTGCCAAATTAAAACGGTTTAAGGCTTTGTTATACCGCACTAACTTTAAAGCTCTAAAAACCCGGAATATTCTAAAGGCTCGTAACGCTCTAAAATCGTAAAACGTGTTTAAATAAAACGGAAAAATAGCGATAAAGTCTACCAAACCGTAAAAACTAAAAATATATTTAAACGGATTTCTAGCTACATAAATACGTAAAAGATATTCTATAGAAAATACGATTACACAAAAATATTCAAAGCTTTTTAAAAGAATTTTTAGTTCGGCTGAGTTGCCGGGTAAGGTTTCTATTGTAAACGAAACTAGTGATAGAACAATTAAAGCCTGAATAAAATAATCAAATATTTTACCTTTTTTACTGGCGTTATTTTCTACAATGTCGCGTAATTTAGACCGCACGATAATTATTTTTTGACCAAGTTCTGTATAAAAACTTGGTATTTAAATTTGCTTAGTAAGTTTACAAAAATTATTCTTCTATCAAAATATCTAAAATTTGTATAGCGGCATCGCTTATTTTTGTACCGGGACCAAAAACGGCAACCGCGCCGGCCTCAAACAAAAAGTCATAATCTGCCGAAGGAATAACACCGCCAACTACAACCATAATGTCTTCTCTACCTAACTTTTTTAATTCTTCTAAGACTTGTGGCACTAAGGTTTTATGTCCAGCAGCTAAAGATGAAACGCCCAAGATATGCACATCGTTTTCTACCGCTTGCTTTGCCGCTTCTTGCGGAGTTTGAAATAACGGCCCAATATCTACATCAAAACCAACATCTGCATAACCGGTAGCTACTACTTTGGCTCCGCGGTCGTGACCATCTTGTCCCATTTTTGCAATCATTATGCGGGGTCTTCTGCCATCTTGCTCTGCAAATTGATTGGCCATTTTCCGCGCTTTCTGGAAAGATTTATCGTCTTTTATTTCTTTGCTATACACGCCACTAAATGATTTTACTTGTGCTTTATGTCTTCCGTAAACTTCTTCTAAAGCATTGCTAATTTCTCCAATACTTGCTCTTTCTCTCGCGGCATCAACCGCTAATGCCAGTAAATTACCGTTATTTTCTTTTGCTGCTTTTGTAAGCTTTTCCAACGCTTGTTGTGTTTTTTCTTCTTTACGTTCCTTTCGTAATTTTTCTAAACGCTCTATTTGTTGCTTGCGTACGGTTTGGTTGTCTACTTCTAAGGTAACAATTGGGTCTTCTTTTTCTCGCCTGTATTTGTTGGTACCAACAATAATATCTTGCTCGCTGTCTATAAGTGCTTGTTTTCTGGCTGCGGCTTCTTCTATACGCATTTTAGGAATGCCTTTTTCAATAGCTTTGGTCATTCCGCCAAGTTCTTCAACTTCTTTAATTAACTTCCAAGCCTTTTCTGCGATATCGTTGGTTAGGGTTTCTACATAATAACTACCAGCCCACGGATCTACTGTTTTGGTAATTTGTGTCTCATCTTGTAAATACAATTGGGTGTTTCTTGCAATTCTGGCAGAAAAGTCAGACGGTAGAGCTATGGCTTCATCTAATGCGTTGGTATGTAAACTTTGCGTTCCGCCAAAGGCAGCTGCGGCAGCTTCTATACAAGTTCTGGCTACATTATTAAACGGATCTTGTTCTGTAAGGCTCCATCCACTAGTTTGCGAGTGTGTTCGTAAAGATAAAGATTTTGGATTTTTAGGGTTAAACTGTTTTACCAATTTTGCCCATAACATTCTACCGGCACGCATTTTGGCAATTTCCATAAAGTGGTTCATACCAATTGCCCAAAAGAAAGAAAGACGCGGAGCAAAAGAATCTATATCCATTCCGGCATCTAAACCTTTACGGATGTATTCCAGGCCGTCTGCCAAAGTGTAGGCCAGCTCAATATCGCAAGTAGCACCGGCTTCTTGCATGTGGTAGCCCGAAATACTAATGCTGTTAAACCGCGGCATATTTTTAGAAGTATATTCAAAAATATCCGATATAATTTTCATCGAAGGCGTTGGCGGATAGATATAGGTATTACGCACCATAAACTCTTTTAAAATATCGTTTTGAATGGTGCCCGAAAGCTGCTCCGGTTTTACGCCTTGTTCTTCTGCCGCCACAATATAAAATGCCATAATGGGCAAAACTGCGCCGTTCATTGTCATAGAAACCGACATTTTATCTAAAGGAATCTGATCAAATAAAACCTTCATATCTTCTACAGAGTCTATGGCAACGCCGGCTTTACCTACATCGCCAACCACTCTGTCGTGATCACTATCATACCCTCGGTGTGTTGGTAAGTCAAAAGCAACCGAAAGTCCTTTTTGTCCGGCAGCTAAATTGCGGCGGTAAAACGCATTACTTTCTTCTGCGGTAGAAAAACCTGCATATTGCCTAATTGTCCAAGGTCTCCTAACATACATAGTAGAGTAGGGGCCGCGCAAATAGGGCGGAATGCCGGCAGCAAAGTTGAGGTGCTTAAGGTTTTTTGTGTCTTCCGGACTGTAAACTTTTTTAATTTTAATCTTTTCTGTAGTAGTATACGTACTGCTGGTTTTGGATTGAGCAGTAGCTTTTTTAAGATCTATATTTTGAAGGTCTTTGCGTTGCATAATGTATAAACTTCGCGGTTAAGGTTTAGTTATTTATAAACTAATACTGTAAAATTGAGCGCCAAAAAACGCGTTTTAATTGTGCTCGTTGGCTAAACGCTGTTTTTCTAAATTTTCTGCCAATCGTTTTTGAATTATAGGTTGTAACAAGGTGCGTCTTTTTTCTACTTTAAGAAAAGGATCTATTTCTAGGTCGTTTTTCATATTATCCTCTTCGTTTTTATACTTGTTGGTTCCTACCAGAATTTTCCTAGTTTCGTTAAAAGAATTCTCCTCTCTTTTGGCACTTTCTGAAATTTTGCGCTGAATAATACCTTCTTTTAGTTGCTTTAAGTAGCCGCCTCCTTTCTCTATGTCTTTGAAAATACTTAGAGCTTTCTCTCCCAATTTCTGGGTTAATTCTTCTATATAATAACTACCATCGCTAATGTTGCTTACTTTATTAAAATAACTTTCTTCTTTTAAAATAAGCAATTGGTTACGCGCTATACGCCTGCCAAACTCGTTTTCTTTATGGTAAAAAGAATCGTAGGCAATATTGCAAACATAATCTGCGCTGCCTAAAATCGCGCTCATACACTCAGTAGTGGTACGCAGTAAATTTACGTTATAATCGTAAAGCGTTTTATTCCGTAAAGTAGGAAAAGCAAGTATTTTTATTTCTTCGGGAGCATCGTAGGCTTGAGCTATACTGGCATATAAATTACGCAGCGCTCGCAACTTTGCAATTTCAAAAAAATAATTGGAGCCACAAGCTACTTTAAAAACGGGTTGAAAGTTCTCTAAAGCTTCGGGTTTGTTTTGGTGTAAATAATTTAAATATTCGTTTACGTGCGCTAAGCTATAGGCTAATTCTTGCACCATTGTAGCCCCGGCATTTTGATAAACACTGGTGTTAACACTAATAATTTGCTGAAAGTTCTGTTGAAAGGTTAAGGCAGTTTCTAAAGTCTCGAAATCTGTTTTAAGGTCTTTGTGCCAATTTCCGCTAGCGGCCAAATGGCCTATTATATCTATACCTAAACTAACTTGGTGTTTCTTATTTTTTAAAATGCTGGTTAATTCGCCCAGGTTTTCTTCCGTAAAGGTTTTACTTTCTAAAAAAACCGGGATTTGTGCTAAATCAAAACTTTTTAAAAGTTTTTTGAGGTCTATATTTTCAGAAGTTAGTTGTAGCCATAAAGCTTCGGCGCCTTTAGATAAACCGTGTTTAATAGTTTCAATTCCGTTATCGGTATCGTCTATTTCAAATTTATCGGTTACTTGCCATTTTTCGGGAGTGGCAGAGATTTCTCTTTCTTGGGCGTCGTCTAAATGATAAAAAGGTTTTACATCTATACCTTCTCTGCTATGAAAAATTAGGCTTTCGTAATCTTCCCCTTTAAGGTCGGCTTGTATTTTTTGTTTCCACTCTTTGGCAGAAACTTCGTTAAAACCTTCAAATAATGTTTTGGGCATAATTAATTGGTTTTGCTGCTGTCTTGAAATTCTATAATAAAAACTTCTTCGTTGTCGCGCTTCATAAAATAGGTTTCACGAGCAAATTTTTCGAGCTCGAAAGAATCATCCAAACCCTGTATTATAGCTTTATCTTGGCGTATTTCTTCCTGGTAATATTCTTTGTTGTTTTCCAGCTTGTTCAATTCTTCATCTAGTTCATTATGTACCATAAGGGAGTTACTGTCAAAGAAAGCCATCCAGACAGTAAAGACTAATAAAATAAGCACATATCTGTTACTTATAATTTTAAACCAGTGTTTTTGACGCAACTCTTTAAACCTCATCTATGCGAAGATACAAAATTAGTCTAAACGCTGCTTGATTATTGACTGAACAATATCTACCCCAACGGTGTTGTAGCGGTTGTACGGAATAATAATATCTGCAAATTCTTTAGAAGGTTCTATAAATTGTTGGTGCATGGGTTTTAGCGTGTTTTGGTAACGGTCTAAAACTTCTTGTAAATCACGACCACGCTCGTTAATATCGCGTTTTAAACGTCTTATTAAACGCTCATCGCTATCTGTATGCACGTAGATTTTTATATCGAATAATTTGCGAAGTTCCGGATTGGTAAGAATTAAAATTCCTTCTACCAACATTACTTTTTTAGGATGCGTCTCTATGGTATCTCCCGTGCGGTTGTGCTCTTTAAAAGAATATACGGGTTGCGGTACAGATTTTCCTTTTTTTAGCTGTTTGAGATGGTCTACCAAAAGCTCAAAATCTATAGACTGCGGATGATCAAAATTAATTTTTGTTCGTGCTTCATAAGACAGGTCACTGGTATCGCGATAATAAGAATCTTGAGTTATTACTTCAACTTCTTTATGTCGGAGTTCGTTTACAATGGTATTTACAACAGTAGTTTTTCCGCTGCCTGTCCCGCCGGCTATCCCGATTGTGAGCATAAATTCTAATTTTCTACAAAACTAATCATAATTTAAAATTATAAAATAATTAACAAATTATTTTTTTGCTGAATCTTATTCTAAGCGTTTAAATTGACGGTTTACAAACAATTTTAAGCGGTATAACCAATGCGAAGAAGCGTGTTCTTTGCTGGTATTGTTTTTTTTACCAAAACTTTCTATAGCGGCAGAAAAATCTCCCTTGGCATCTATTTTATTCCAAAACAATTCAAAATCGTTCGTAATATTTTCTAACTGAACCGTAATATGCGGCTTGTCTTTTATAAAATCTTCTATATTGGTAGTAACCGTTTCTACGTAATCCTTACAAATTAGTAAACGTTCATCTTGGGTAAGCAATTCTGGCGGATTCATTTTTATTCCTTCAGCATAGGCATCTATCATACTTTTTGGTCTAAAAAAGCGTTTAGAAAAACTTTTGGCCGTTGCATTTTTATCGCGCTTTAAATGCACATATAAAACATCTTCAGGAAAATGTTTATGTAGTTCTGCCAAATGCCAGCTTAACCTATTATCTGCCTCGATATGATTTTCCGCGTAAGCGAAACGTTGTTTTCCTAATTCTTGCGTTCTACTTTCGTGCGTAGCAGAAAAATTGCTGATATATTTACAAGCATTTATAAAACTATAAGAGCCGCAGCGGCCGGTACCTACTACAAATACGCGCATTTTTTTACTGAATTTTAAAAGCAAATATATACAATTACAAATTAAGCAGGTTGCAATAAATCTCTTCTTTAAAGTACTGAAATAGTGTCGAAAATCAAATAAATAATATACTTATAAACGATTACATTTTTTAAACTTATTTCTATTTAGATTTAAGAAGTAGAAAATTAGACACTATTTTATCACGATTTTGAATACTTTTTACTTAATTTTTAAAAGTTGCGAGCTATTCTTTTTTATAGCCTAACAAGCGTAATGCATTGAGAACCACCAAAAGGGTAGAGCCTTCATGAAAAGCAACCGCAATACCAATAGAGGCCAGATTTAAAATACTTACGGGAATCAACACGGCTACCATTCCCAAGCTAATCCAAAGGTTTTGTTTAATAATTCTTTTTGTTTTTCGGCTTAAGCCAATTGCAAATGGCAGTATTTCTAATTTATCTGCCATTAATGCAATATCTGCTGTTTCTAAAGCAACATCGCTCCCAGCGGCTCCCATAGCAATTCCTACCGTGCTGTTGGCCATAGCCGGTGCATCGTTTACGCCGTCTCCAACCATAGCAAGTTTTTTTTCTTTTTTAGCCAGTTCTTTTACAGCGGCCACTTTTTCTTCTGGCAGTAAACTTCCTTGCGCATTGGCAATTCCTATTTCTTTAGCAACTGCATCTGCCACATTTTGATTATCGCCGGTAAGCATAATCATCTTTCTAATGCCAATGCTTTTGAGCTTTAGCAAAGTAGATTTGGCCGTTTTTCTAGGTGTATCCATTAAGCCTAAAATGCCTATAAATTCTTTACCGCGCTTGATTAACATGGTGGTTTTACCGTTTCTTTCTAACGCGCTTACTTGCTTTTTAACACTTTCTGGAACGGGGTTTTTTAAATTTTCATATAAGCTCAAATTGCCTATATATACACTTTCATTTTCAACCGTGGCTTTAAGCCCTTTTCCTTGCACAGCTTCTAAATTAGTAATTTCTAAAGAGGTTTCTTCTAGATTTAGTTTTTTGGTTGCATCTCTAACCACAGCTCTAGCCAAAGGGTGATCGCTTAATTTTTCTATGCTAATTGCCGTTTTCAATAATTTTGCTTCGGTATAGTTATTTAGGCAAATTACGTCTGTAAGTTTGGGCTTTCCCTCTGTTAGCGTGCCTGTTTTATCAAAAGCTATGGCGGTTAAATTTCCTAAATCCTCCAATGGTTTACCGCCTTTAATTAAAACTCCGCGATTGGCAGCTCTCGCCACGCCGCTAAGCACAGCAGCCGGAGTAGATATTGCCAAAGCACACGGACTTGCAGCTACCAAAACAACTAACGAGCGGTAAAGGCTTTCGCTCCAGGTTTCGTCCACTATTAAAAAAGCAAAATTTAGAAGTAAAACCAGTATGATTACTGCCGGTACGTAATAGATTTCAAATTTTTTGGTAAGTAATTGCGTGGGCGATTTCTGTTCTTGCGCTTCTTCTACCATCCTTATTAACCTGTTGATGGTAGAATCTTGTGCTTCTTTGGTAATTCTTATTTCTAAACTGTGATTCCCGTTTATAGTTCCCGAAAAAACGTGATGCTCGCTGGTTGTTTTTTTATTATGAAGATCTTCTTCTTGCTTTGTAGAAAACGGTTTCTTTTCTACCGGCATACTTTCGCCGGTTATAGGAGATTGGTCTACGCTACTTTCTCCTTCTATTACCAAGCCGTCTGCCGCAATTTTGGTATGCGGGCGCACCAAAATAACATCGTCAACCTTTAAGTTTTCTATAGGTGTTTCTTTTACTTTTCCATCTTTTTTCAGTAAAGCCGTATTGGGAGCTAAATCGCTTAAAGCTGCAATAGATTTTTGCGCTTTCCCTAAAGCATAATGTTCTAGAGCGTGTCCTAAACTAAATAAAAATAGTAGCAATGCACCTTCTGCCCATTTGTCTAAATATGCTGCGCCAATAGCGGCTACCAGCATAAGAAAATCTATTTCGAATCCACCTTGCTTTATTTTTTCTACAGCTTCTAACAAGGCGAAATAGCCGCCAAAGAAATAAGAAATTATATAGCAAATTAAAGAGTAGCCGGGTTCTAGATTTGTAAATTGAGCTATAGCAAAGCCGCTTGCCAGAAAAATTCCGCTTAAAGCGGAAAAATAAATTTCTGTGTATTCACCAAAAATTCCGCCGTGAAGATGACTTTCTTTTTCTTGTTTTTTTGTAGACATAGGAACAAACTATTTATCAAAAGCAATGCTTTTAATGCGAATGACCGCCTTCTCCTTTTTTAGATTCGGCTAAAATAAAATAGGCGTTATTGTATGCAAATTCTGCGTTGTTAGGAACTTCTTCTAAAAGTTGAATACTTTGCCAATTTTGATGTTTTATACCGGGTTTTACTTGAATTGGAGTAAAAACCCATTCTTTCTCAGCTTTTACGGCTCTAAAAATTATATGCTTGTCAGTATCTTTTACCACTGCTTCTTCTGGAAGGGCAAGCGTGCGCGAATCTTCGGTAAGAATTCTACCTTCTATGTACATTCCCGGAATTAATTGGTCTTTATAATCTTTGATTTCTGCGTGCACGTGCACTGCGTTTACATCTTTTTCAAAAGCTTTAGAAACCGAATAAATATTGGCTCGTAATTCTTTATCTCCCAAAGATTGCACATTAAAAAGTATTTCTTGTCCTTTTTTTACTTTATGTGCATCTTTTTCGTACACTAAAAAGTCTGCGTGAATATGTTCGGTATTCATAATTTCGAACAAATTGGTTTGAGGTTCTACATATTGGCCGGTTTTTACTTCTACTTTTTGCACAAAACCGTTTATAGGACTTGTTAATGCAACCCGTTCTTGAATATTACCTTGCTGAATTTTTCCGGGATTTAAATTAAGTAAACGTAATTTTGCAGCCAATCCATTTAATAGACCTTTTCTGGCTTTATAATTGGCTTCTGCTTTTTGATAATTCATACCAGAACCTACGCCGGCATCGTATAGCTTTTTTTGTCGCTGGTATTCTTTTTGTAAAAATTCTTGCTCGTTAAAGGCTTCCAAATATCTTGTTTGCAGCTCTATAATATTTGGGTGCGATAAAAAGGCAACAATTTGTCCTTTTTTTACTTCTTCTCCTTCAATTACTTTTATTTCTTTTACGTTTGCACCAACAATAGAGGTTATACTTGCTTCGTTTTGTGGTGGCACTTCTAAGGTGCCATTTGCTTCAATAAAGCCACTCATGTTTCTAGTTTGTAAAGTATCTACTTTTAAATTTAAAGCTTCGGCTTGTTTAAAAGATAGGTGTATTTCATTACTGTCTTCGTGCTTGGTTTCTTGCTGGTTATTAGAATCTTTTTCTGTTTCGGAATTGTTTCCGCAGCTAACTAAAATTCCGCAAAGTAATACTATATATATATTGAATTTCATCATTTTTAATTTTGTTCAGGTTGAAAATATGCTAGGTTTATATAAGCTTCCAAGTAATTTTGAAGCGTTTTGATTGCGGCTAATTCGGTTTTATTAGCTTGTTCGATTAACTGAATAAATCCGGTATAATCTATTGCTCCTTCTCTAAAAGCTAGCAAAGCGCCACTTTGTTGTTGTGTGGTAAGTGGCAAGGCTTCTTCTTTGTAAAACTGCCAAGATTCTTTCCACTTTTTAAAATTCCGTAAAGCATTTGTGTAATTAGTCTGTAATCTTTTTTTGCTTAAACTGGCTTTGTTGCTTGTTATTTGTTGTTCTATTTTACTTGTTTTTATGCGTCTACGCTCTGCTCCCGAAAGCAAAGGAAGCGAAATACCAGCTTGGTAAGAATAATAACCAGACGCACCCCTAATTTCTTGAATACCGTATTGCAAGTTAAACTTAGGAAGTAAATCTGCTTTTGCCGCTTTATAATCTGCTTTTGCTGCGTCTATTTGCAATTGAGCAGTTTGTAAAGCCGGATGCTCTTTTAATGTTTTATTTTCTTGTATTAAAATCTGATTTATATCTAAATTTTGCGATACATCATATAATTGATCTTCAAATAACCAAACATTAAAATTCTCTAAAGCTATGGTATAATCGTCTTGTGCTTGTCGCTTTTGCAAAGCAATTTGTAGAGCTTGATTGTTGGCCGAAATATACTTGAGTTTAGAAATTGCTTCTACATTGTATTGTAAATCTATGGCTTGCTTAAATTTTTGATAAACAGAATCTAACCTACTTATTAAATGGTATTTCTTTTTTGCCACGTAAACATTACTCCAAGCCAATTGTACGCTTTTTTGTAATTCTAACTCGCTGAGGTTTTTTTGCTGTTTTGCCAAGGCAATTTGCGCTTTTGCCAATTTATTTTTTGCTGCAATGCCAAATAAATCTATTTTTTCTTGCCCTAAACCTATTATGGTATACGTGCCTTTACCATCAGTCAATTCTTCTCCGCCGGTAAAAACTTTTGTAGTACCCAAATCCCAAACTTCTTTTTTGGCTGCTTGGCTTTGGTTTATGGCGAGCTCTTTATTTTTTAAAAGCGGATAGTTTTCTACGGCTTTTTCTACGGCTTCTTCCATACTTAATTGCTGCGTTGGTATTTCTTGTGCTTGCGTAGCAAATGGCAGAAAGCTTACTAAAACCACAAGTCCTGCGAGAACGGTGTTTTTAGGAATTCTATCTGCTCTTTTTTCTCTTTGTTTTTCTAGCCATTTATATAAAATTGGTAAAACAAACAAAGTAAGTAGGGTAGAAGTAATCAAGCCGCCAATTACAACTGTAGCCAATGGGCGTTGTACTTCTGCTCCAGAAGAGGTAGAAATTGCCATTGGTAAAAACCCTAATATATCTGTAAGAGCAGTAAGCATTATTGGCCGTACTCGTCTTTTGGTACCTTGAAGAATACGATTTTTTAAACTCATTTGCTTTTCTTGTTTTAACTCGTTTAAACCACTTATAAGCACTAAGCCGTTTAATACGGCAACGCCAAATAAAACTATAAAGCCAACTCCGGCAGAAATACTAAAAGGCATATCGCGCAAATACAACGAAAATACGCCACCAATGGTAGCCATAGGAATTGCTAAATAAATCATTAAGGTTTGTGTAAACGAGCGTAATGCCAAATAAATTAAAATAAAAATTAAAACTAACGCAATAGGAACAACGGTTTGTAACCTGTTACTTGCGCGTTCCAAATTTTCAAAAGCACCACCGTATCTTATATAATATCCCGGTGGTAAATCTAATTCTGCATCTAATTTTTGCTGAATGTCTTTCACTACAGATTCTACATCGCGATTTCTAATATTTATACCCACATACGTGCGTCTGTTGGTGTTATCCCGACTTATTTGCATTGGTCCGGGTTCATAATGAATATTAGCAACTTCGCGTAAAGGTATTTGATTGCCGTTGGGCAAGTTTACAAATAGGTTTTCTACGTTTTTGATATCTTTTCGCTGGTTTTCTTGTAACCTTACTACCAAATCAAACTTGCGTTCACCTTCAAAGATAACTCCTGCTTTAGAGCCTGCAAAAGCGGTTTGTACAAGCTGGTTTAATTTGCTTATTTGCAACCCATATTGCGCTAGTTTATTACGGTTATACTCTATGCTTATTTGCGGTAAACCTGCAGTGGCTTCTACCTTAAGATCTCCAACACCATCTACTGTCGAAATTATTTTTCCCATTTCTTCTGCTTTTGCAGCAAGAAGTTCTAAATCGTCACCAAAGAGTTTTATGGCTACATCTTCGCGCACACCGGTAAGTAATTCGTTAAAACGCATTTCAATAGGTTGCGTAAATTCATAAGAAACACCGGGAAGCACACTTAAATCTTTTTTTACTTTTTCCAGAAAATCTACTTTGTTCTTTGCGGAAGTCCATTCAAAGTTATCTTTATAGATTATAAAGGTGTCTGCGATATCCATTGGCATGGGGTCTGTGGGTACTTCTGCCACTCCAATTCTACTTATTACCGATTTAACTTCCGGATATTTACTTAAGATTATTTGTTCTGCTTTTGTGGTGGTAGCAATGGTTTCGCTTAAAGAACTACCGGATTTTGGCATGATATGAAAAGCGATATCGCCTTCGTCTAATTGCGGAATAAATTCACCACCTAATTGCATAAACGTAAACACTGCCAACCCAAAAATTACAACCGCACTTGCCAAAATTGCTTTCCCGTGTTTTAAACTTTTGGTAAGAGCTTTAGCATAATTTTTTTCTACCCATTTTACAAAACGGTCTCCCCAATTTGTTTTTTTAGATTTACCACTTTTTACAGTAATTAATAAAGCAGACATCATTGGCACATAGGTAAGACAAAGTATCATTGCCCCAAGCATAGCAAAAATAAAAGTTAGCGCCATTGGCTGAAACATTTTGCCTTCTATGCCTTCTAAAGCTAAGATTGGTATAAAAACCAACACAATGATTAACTGTCCGAAAAAAGCAGCATTCATCATTTTTTTAGAAGACTTTGCCGTTATCTCATTCCGCTTTTCTCTATTTGGTCTTTTATTTTTTTGTGTATATGCAAAAAGGTAAAAAACGGTACTTTCTACAATAATAACCGCGCCGTCTACAATTATACCAAAGTCTATTGCTCCCAAACTCATCAAGTTGGCCCAAACATCAAAAACATTCATTAAAATAAAAGCAAATAACAAAGCAAGCGGAATGGTAGATGCAACAATTAAACCGCCGCGCCAATTTCCTAAAAGTAAAACCAACACGAATATTACTATTAAACCGCCTTCTAATAAATTATTTTTAACCGTGCTTGTAGTATTTGCAATCAAATCGCTACGGTCTAAAAATGGTTCTACATAAACGCCATCTGGTAAAGATTTTTGAATTTGCTCCATTCTTTTCTTTACACGTTCTATAACTTCGTTGGAGTTGGCGCCTTTTAGCATCAAAATCATTCCGCCGACGGTTTCTCCTTTTCCATCTTTGGTAAGCGCGCCATACCTCACGGCGTGGCCAATTTTTACTTCTGCTACGTCTTTAATGGTTACCGGAATACCGTTGCGTGTTTTTATAAGCATTTTTTCGATATCTGTAGGATTGCTGGCCAAACCTTCCCCTCGAATAAAATTGGCTTGGTGATTTTTTTCTATGTAGGCACCACCGGTATTTTGGTTGTTTTCTTTTAAAGTACGCAAAACTTCCGCAGTCGTAATGTTCATAGCTTTTAATTGCGACGGATTTATTGCTACCTCGTACTGTTTTATTTTTCCGCCAAAAGCGTTAACCTCAACTACGCCGGGCACCAAAGACATTTGTCTGCGTATTATCCAGTCTTGCATACTGCGCAACTCGGTAATAGTATATTTGTCTTGATATTCTTCTTCTACTTCTAAGGTATATTGGTAAATTTCTCCTAAACCGGTAGAAATAGGTCCCATCATAGGACTCCCAAAACCTTCGGGAATCTCTTCGCGAACCTTGGTTAACTTTTCCGAAACCAATTGTCTGGGTAAATAGGTTCCTGCTTCATCTTTAAAAACTATGGTAACTACAGATAGGCCAAACCTAGAAACAGAGCGTATTTCTTTTACATCTGGTAAATTACTCATTGCCACTTCTACGGGATAGGTGACAAATTGCTCTATGTCTTCTGTGCTTAAATTGGGCGCTTGCGTAATTACTTGTACCTGGTTATTGGTAATATCTGGTGTGGCATCTATGGGTACTTTTTGCATACTCCAAATGCCCATTCCTATCCAGCCAACCATAAATAAACCTATTAAGAACTTATTGCGGATAGAAAAATCTATAATGCGATTAATCATATAAAAATGTTTAAAATAATAATAAGAATTTGTGTTTGAAACTTATTTTAAGCAACAAATTGTTTGCTTATAGTATTTTAAACTTGCGGAGGTTGTAAGAGAGAATGCTGTATTTCTAAACCATAACGGTTGGCATAACCAATGTCTAGAATAGGAATATTGGGGTGAAAAATAACTACTTCAGAAAAATTGAAATCTAAAATATGAATATGGCAACAATGACACTGGCAAAAAGGCGAGCATAAATCCTGTTGCTCATGGTTTTGAGAATGCTGGTGAGAGTCTGTATGTTCTGCTATGCTTATTTCTTGGTGTTGAGCAGTAGGCGCAAGATCGTCGCACGGGATAAAATTTAATCCCATCAAATACACCGATAAAATAAACACCATAAATTTCATAAGCTTCAAAGATAAGATTTTTTATAAAATTTAATCGCTTCAAGCTAAGATAATTGAACTATAAAACCTTTTAAAATAGAATTTGATGTGAAATTTTAAACTTTTTGCTCATTTTCTTCTGTATCAAGAAAAATCAAAAATTTTACTTTACGGAAGAAGTAAAGGTTGCCGTAATGCAGTAAAATATAATTGCTTTAAACCGGAAATTCTTTGGTTGGATTGAGCATTTGTTGTTTGATTTTTACAAAGTTTCTTTTCTTTTGTGGCTCTAAAATTTTCTTTCCGTAGGAAGTAAAATAACGATGTGTTTTTAAAAAATTACAATTAAGCTCTAACCATTCTATTGTAGAAAAGGAAAGGTTTAACTGGTTGCTCCATTCTTTTCGTAATTGTTTATTTTTTTGTAGGAAATCTTTAGCGCCTAAATGTGCTAAATCTGCATCGCACAAAACTTTTTGCAATTTATTTTGTGGGTTCTGGGGCATTTTTGTAGCTAGAATACAAGCTACAATTTCTTGTACCCGTTCTTGCCCTAAACCTTTTTCAGACAAATAGTCAAAAGCTTTTTGTGCGCTAACATTTTCGTGCCCTTGAAAACAATCTACATTTCCTGTATCGTGAAATAAAGCAGCTAATTGTACAATTTCTAGTTCTTTTGAAGTCAAACCTTCGTATTGCCCAATTTTTTTTGCTCCCGAAAAAACATCTATAGTATGTTGGGTATTATGAAACGCTAAATGTTTGCACCTACTTTCTTTTAAAAGTTGTAAACAATGCGTTTTAGCCTGTGCTATAATAGAGTTCATAAATCAGTTTTGAAACAGTCGAAGTAATCGTATTCAATAAGCAAAAATTTTTAAGAATAACTTGAATGTAACTAATTTATTATAAAATGGCAAGTTTTAATTTAAAACGCATAATATAAGATTGCTATTTGGCATTGTACCCATTTGATACAGATTACTTTTCAACTGCAATTATTTCAGTAAAAAGATGTTTGCCAAATAGCAATCAAACTTTAGTAAAGAGGTTTTTAAATCTGTTTACAGGTTATTTTAGCTATATGTTTTGTTTTCCTTATCGGAAAAAATTCCGCCGTAGAGCGAAAGCATTTAGCATATACTTTTTATTTACTTAACTTATTTTGGCATTTCGTAAACGTAACGCATTTGCAATTACAGAAACAGAACTAAAACTCATAGCCAAGGCGGCAATCATAGGCGAAAGTAAAATCCCGAAAAAGGGAAACAGAATTCCGGCAGCAACCGGCACGCCAAGACTGTTATATACCAAGGCAAAAAACAAATTTTCTTTGATGTTTTTCATTACTTTCTCGCTCAATCTTCTTGCTTTTACAATACCGTGCAAATCTCCTTTTACCAAAGTTATTTTTGCACTTTCTATAGCAACATCTGTTCCGGTTCCCATTGCAATGCCAATATCGCTTTGGGCTAGGGCGGGAGCATCGTTAATACCATCTCCGGCCATAGCTACTTTCTTGCCTTTTTCTTGCAGTTTTTTTACTTCTTTTTGTTTATCTTCTGGTAACATTCCTGCTTTAAAACTGCTTAAACCAATTTCTTTGGCTACAGCTTGAGCGGTTTCTTTGTTATCTCCGGTAAGCATTATTACTTCAATTCCTTTTTCTTGAAGCGCTTTTACTGCTTTTTTACTGGTTTTTTTAATTGGGTCGCTAATTACCATAAAGCCGATAGCGTTTTCTTGAGTGGCTATGTAAGAAACCGTTTTGCCTTTGGCTTGCTCTCTTTCTACATTTTCTTGTAGAGCTTTTGAGATGCTTATTTTATTGTCTTCTAAAAGACGTTTGTTTCCCAAAAAGAATTTTTTATCTTCTATTTCTCCGCTTACGCCTTTACCGGTAATGCTGTTAAAGTTGTTTGCTTTGCCGGCTTTTATTTCTTTTTCTTTGGCATAATTTAAACTGGCTTGCGCTAAAGGATGTTCGCTATATTGGTTTAAGGCTATAATTTTTTCAAGAATTTCTTCTTCCGTAAAGTTATTGGCAACACCAATTTTTTCTACTGCGGGTTTGCCTTGTGTTATTGTGCCGGTTTTATCTACAATTAGCGTGTCTATATCTACAAAACCCTCTAAAGCTGCGGCATTTTTAATTAAAACCCCGTTTTGCGCGCCTTTACCAACGCCAACCATTACAGACATAGGCGTTGCTAAACCTAAAGCACACGGGCACGCAATAATTAGCACTGCTACTGCATTTACAAAGGCGTAAACCAAGGCGGGATTTGGGCCAACCAAAGCCCAAACAATAAATGTTAGGATAGAAATTATTACCACAATTGGTACAAAATAACTGGCAATCTTATCTGCCAAACGTTGTATTGGGGCTTGACTACGGCTGGCTTGGTTTACCATTTCTATAATTTGCGACAGTAAGGTTTCGCTACCTATTTTTTCTGCTTTCATTACAAAAGTTTGTTGCCCGTTTATGGTACCCGAGCTAACTTTATCGCCTTCTTGTTTTTCTGCCGGAATTGGCTCTCCGGTAATCATAGACTCGTCTATACTGGTTTTTCCCTCCGTTATTTTTCCGTCTACGGGAATTTTTTCCCCGGGTTTTACTCGAAGTAAATCGCCTTCTTCAATTTTATCAATACTTATTTTTACTTCTTCGCCATTTTCTATTTTGGTGGCTTCGTTGGGAGCAAGTTTTATTAATTCTTTTACTGCAGAATTGGTTTTGCTATGCGCGCGAGCTTCCATAACCTGTCCCATTAAAACCAAAGTAAGTATTACCGAAGCAGCTTCAAAATAAACGTGAACAACCCCGCTTTCTGATTGGAATTGCGGCGGAAAAATATCTGGAAACAACAAACCCACCACACTAAAAATCCACGCTACGCCTGCGCCAATGCCTATAAGCGTAAACATATTGAGGTTCCAGGTTTTTATAGATTTGTAGGCGCGTTCAAAAAACATCCAACAGGCGTAAAATACAACTGGTATGGATAAGAAAAATTGAATCCAGTTCCAATACTTTAAATCCAGCCAATTGTAAAGCGGATTGTTGGGGAGCATTTCTGACATAGAAATCAAGAAAATAGGAAAACTAAAGGCAATAGAAATCCATAATTTCTTTTTAAGCGCAATAAAATTCTTTTCTTCGCTAGAAAGGTCGGGTTCTTTTGGTACCAAATCCATTCCGCATTTTGGGCAACTTCCCGGTTCGTCTGCTTCTATTTCGGGGTGCATTGGACAGGTATAAATTGTTTGTTGTCTTGTTGGTGTTTCTTCTACCAAATCCATTCCGCAAACGGGGCAATCTCCCGGTTGGTCGTAGGTTTTATCGCCTTCGCAATGCATTGGGCAATAGTAAACGCCTGTGCCCGTACTTTTTGGTTTTTTCTTTTCTGGTGCTTTTTCGCCAAGCTTAGTTATTTGATAACTATCAGCATCTTTTTTAAATGCTTTTTGTAATTGTTTTAAAGTTACGGGTTTGCTAGTGGTAATTTTTGCTTTTTTGTCTTCTAAGTTTACACTTGCATTTTCTACGCCTTCTATATTTTGTAGCGTTTCTTCTACGTGCGCGCGACAACCCTGGCAAGTCATTCCGTGTACAGAATAGGTTTTTTCTTGTGCTTCCCCTTGCTTCCGCGGAAGCGAAATTTCATAACCGCTGCCATCTTTTTCTAGCGCATTTTGTAAAGATTGCAATAAATCTTCCGGTTTTTCTTCTTGCTTGATCTCTATGGTGGCTTCTTGTTTCTCTAAATTTACTTGAGCGTTTTTTACTTCTTTAACTTGTTGTAAAATTTCTTCTACGTGCGCGCGGCAACCTTGGCAAGTCATTCCGCTTACTGTATATATATAAATCATCTTTTTTCTGTATTTTAAGGCAAGTTAACTGCTATTATCGAGAAAACTTTTCATAATTACAGAAAAGGTTTACAGAATTTTATCTAAAGGTTTTCTGTTCCAGTTTTTGTTGTTTTTATACTCGCTCATCGTGGTTTTGGTTACCGATTTAAACTGGCTGGATAAGTGGCTAATGGAGTTATACCCAAGTTGATAAGCTATTTCTGAAAAAGATAGCTGGTTCATTTGTATAAGTTCTTTTGCTTTTTCTATTTTTAACCGAATAAAAAATTGTTCTACGGTTTGCCCTTCTGTTTTTCTAAAGGTTTTGCTTATAAACGCATAATCTTTACTCATTTTTTGTGAAAGAAAAGAACTGATATTTTTTGTATTTTTTTCTTCTTCCAGTAAATTGATAAGGTTTGCTTTTACTTTTTCTGAAAGTTGTAAACTGTTGTTTTCTAAAAGCTCAAAGCCGCCTTCGTTTAGGTTTTTCCGTAAAGTATTTATAGAAAAATCTTCTGAAATTTCTGTTGTAACTTTGCCTAATTCTGTTTTTAAGGGTTTTGCATTTAGGTTTTTCAAAATACTTTCTACCGCGATTTTACACCGGTCACAAACCATATTTTTTATGTAAAATTCTTGTTGCATAGCTGTTTGGCTTAAAGTACAAAAAATTTAACCACAAGACCACCTGCTAACCATATATAGCAAATAAAAGCTGCATATTTTAAGATGCTTTCTAATAATTTACTTTTTGGCGCCATCTCGCTCATTTTAAAATCTACATCTTTTTTTCTAAAAAAACCTAAGTAAACCAAATAGGAGGAAAGCAGTAAAAAACCAATGTTTAAAAAGAAGGTGTAATCTAATTTAAAAAACTCCTGATTTTTTACGTTGGTTTGCGAGGGATCTGGAATTAGATTTAAGGCATCAAAACCATAATGTAAAATTAAGGAGCTTCCTATTAGGGCCGTAAAGAGTAAAAATAATATAAACAAAGACATTTTCCAGCCGTAATATTTGGCGTTGATGCGCAAAACCGGAAATACTACCAAATCGCTAAAAATAAAAGCAATTACCCCGGCAAAACTTACGCCTTTACCAAATAATAAAGCCGCGAGTGGAATATTGCCCATAGAACCAATAAAGGTTATAAATGCCACCACGGGACCAACTATAATATGTTCTAAAATTTCGAAAAAAGAAAAATCGGTATTACCCGAACCACTGTTTATAAATAAGGTTTGAAAAAAAGAATCTGGAATAAAAGCCGCAACTATACCGGCTATTGTAAAGCCTACCGTTACGTCTTTCCAAACCATTTGCCATTCCATTTTATATTTTTTTGCAACTTTTGCCCAGCTGCTTTCTTTTTTAATTTGCTTTTTCCAGTTGGTAGAATTATCTATTGTCTCGTCCTCTTCTTGTTCGAGATTTTCGCGAGCTTGTTGTATTAATTTCTTAGGATTTATAAGTCGGATTAATAGCCAGCAAATTAAAATTAATAAAATACCTCCCACATATTCTCCTACTACAAATTGCCAGCCTAAGAAAATAGAGATTATAATTCCGAGTTCTATTACCAAATTGGTTGAAGCCAATAAAAAAGCGATAGAACCTACAAAACTTGCTCCTTTTTTAAATAAAGATTTGGCAGAAGCCAAGGCGGCAAAACTGCAAGAACTGCTTATAAAACCAAAGAAAGTGCCCAACAGTACGCTTTTACCATCTTTTTCTCCCATGGTTTTTTGCATGCGTTTTTCGGTAACAAAAATCTGAATCATACTACTAATGATGTAACCTAATATAAATGCCCAAAGCGCCATCCAGAAAAAACCTACTGCGGTAAATGCAGCTTCTCCCCATTGTGTTAAAAAAGAGTTCATACGTCTCGTTTTTAATTTTTATAGAAGTAAAAAAAGCTAATCTAAAGACCCGGAGCAAGAGTCTTTAGATTTTTTAAAGTGATTTTATTTAATAATTGCTTGTACAGAACCGCAATGCAACATTTTATCTCCAAAATAAGGATTAAAAATTTCTTCGTTTACAGAGAACCAAAACGCACCCTCATCATTAAAAGCCATTGGGCAATATTGTTTAAAAATCTCTCCTTCTTTTAGAGCCGCTTGTAGAAAAGGTTCAATTTTTTGACTTAATTCATTAAAAAGCTCTCGTTGTTCTTCTACATCTTCCAGTTCGCCAATTTTGGCCATAAGTGTATAAATTTGTGGCTCATGAAATTCACTTTTTTCTTCGTGGTTATCTGCAAAGTCTTTTGCTATACGTTGGGTTTCTTCGGCGTTTGTTTTTACCAATGCATTTTTAATATCCAGGTAGGTATAAAAAACTTCGGCTTCTTTTTCGTGTCTAAAATCAATTCTACGATCTTGGTTCTGATCATTTTTTACAGTATTTTCTTGTTTTACCTCTTCTTTTTGCATATCGCTTTTAGATTCGTTTTTACACGCGGTAAAACTCAGTGCTGCAATTGCAATAATTCCTAAGGTTTTGAATTTGGTTTTCATTTTGAAATGGTTTTAATATTAATTAATTTAAAGTTAGTGTTTTTTTGATTAATTGAAATTTATATGATGCATATTCTATTAATATAAGCTCTTTTCTATACACTAATAGTTTAACTTGTTACATATTCTATAACCGCTGTTTATATATAAGAATCGTTAACGGCTTCTATTTTCTTTAATTGAAATTTAAGCTGTAAGCATTGCTTTACGGGAAATTTTGCCTCTGGGGTTCCGGTTCTAATTTCGGGCTCGTTCAAAAAATAACCTGCTTCAAAATATGTCTTGGGAAGACTTTTTACTTCCTTTATTCTTCTTGCGATTCACGATATTGTAATTTCAAGCCTTCTAAACGCGGACTATTGATTATTTCTGTCTCTATAAATTCTTCTAAAGGTTGTCCATATAAAGAAGAGTTGAAAAACAGTAAAAGAGTAAATAAAGCACAAAGTTTTTTAGAAAATATGTTTTGATAATTTTGCTAAATTACTTAAAAAATTATGCTAACCTACTAAAATCAAAAGTATAGAAAGAGAAATAATTTAAACAAAAAAACCGTTTAAGATTCTCTAACAAAGATTTCTTAAACGGTTGTTCAATTATAGATTTTGAAGGTTTTTAATTCACTTCAAATGTTATTTTTACGTTTACCCGAAATTCGGCTATATTGTCTCCATTTACCGTAGCGGTCTGCTCGTTAATATAAACCGATTTGATATTCTTTACGGTTTTAGAAGCATGTTTTACTGCTTTTTGAGTTGCATCTTCCCAACTTTTTTCTGAGTTTGCTAAAATCTCTACTACTTTTAATACTGCCATAATTTAATTTTTTTGGTTATACTTAATTTAGCCTTAAAGTATAAAAAAAGAAAGCCAGCGGAAAATAATTAACAGGAATTTGTTACTATAAGCTTTTGGTTTTTAATAAATTAACATTTTTGTTGCTTTATCTAATCGTTTTATTTTGCTTTAAAAGCTTTTTGTAGGTATGTACTTTTTAAGATTTTTATCTTGAAATACCTTCCTGAAAAAATTAAAAGTTTCTTTCGCTTTTTCCAGCATTTGTTCTTTTTGAGAAGCGGTAAAGCTGTATTCTTCCATTTTATTTTGAAACTTTTTCCAATCTGCTAAATTTTCCCGCTTTCCGCTAAAGAAATTTTGGGTAGGTAAATTTGCTAGGGGAGGGCATTTTTTTAAATGTTTAGCAATTACCATTCCGCCTAAAGCAGAACCCTCTACAACATATTGCGCTCCCAAAGCTTCCGCAGAGTTTTTACAAGAAAAAGAGTAAGTATAATTATTTAAGTTGGGAGATTGGATGCTTAGATTTTTTAAATCTTTTTGAAGAACCGCGGCTTTTTCCGGCTGAAAATCATCTAAATTATCTGCAATAGCATTTTCGGTAAGGGCGTAAGCTACGTAGTTTTGAAGTAGCAAAAGATGAAATTCTTCTTTGCTAATACTTTTATCTATAATTTTGTTGGCTAGATTTTCATTTTCTGTCGCGGTATGAAGATCTCTGGTTTCATTCTTTAAGGTCGTTAGCATGTTTATCGTCTTGTAAAGAGTCTATATTTTCTCGTATTTTTTGAAGGTTTTCTTGCTGCTCCGTAGAGTCGCTCCTAAGGTTATCTAAATACCGTTTAATGCGGTTTACCGTCATTTTATTTCTTCTAATTTGCTCGCGCAAAGCCTCTTGTTTATTCATGTTAAAGACAAACTTTTTAAACAGAGGTCGTATTTTTTCGTGCAAGTTTGGCAAGTGTTTCTTTAAGATAAAACCATCTGCACCAGATAAAATAGTGTTGGCGGCCAGTTCTTCGTCTTCTAAAGTTCCCGTAATAAAGATGAATGGTAAGTTTTTATCGTTTTCTTTGGTGTATTCTAAAATATCCAAACCTGTGCACGTTGGCAAATTATAATCTGATAACACGATATCTGGCACAAAAGAAGTTAGTAGTTCTTTAAAATCGGCTAGATTATCGGTTACTTTTATTGTAGGATTTGTAACTACCTTTTTTATGTGCCTGGTAATTAAATCTGCATCTATTTGGTAGTCTTCTACCAAAACAATCCGTAAAGGTATTTTTATCATTTTTAAAAAGCTTATCTCAGACTGCTAAGATAAAATAAAAAACCGAACCTTTGCCGGGTTCACTCTCTGCCCAAATTTTTCCTTGATGTTTTTCTATTACTTTTTTTACGGTGGCTAGGCCAATGCCAGAACCTTCTATGTTTTTGGGAGCTAGACGTATAAAGGGTTCAAACAATTTTTTAGCATCTTCTTCTTTAAAACCAATACCATTATCTTTAACATAAAAAACGGTATTTTGCTGTCGTTTTTCAAAACCTATTTTAATGTGTGCGTCTTGTTTTTCGGCGCTATATTTTAAAGCATTTTCCAGTAAATTGGTAAAAAGTTGCTCTATCATTTGTGCATCTCCAAAAATGTTGGGCAAATTGGGAATTATCTCTATTTTGGTTTGCGGATAGTTTTTAGCTACGTTATTCTTTTTTAAAATATTTTCTATTAAAGTAACCAAAGCTATTTTGGTTGGCCGAATATTTCCTGCTGCATTTTTAGCATAATTTAATAAGTTTTCTATCAACGTATCCATTTCGGCAGTTGCTGTAGTCATTGTCTCTACAATTTGCGGTAGCTCTTCTGTTTTGCCTTCTGCCAAATCCTCTTGTAAAATTTTCAGGTAACTTTTAATTCCCCGCAAGGGAGCACGTAAATCGTGAGAAACCGTGTAGCTAAAGGTTTCCAGTTCTTTATTGGCCAAAGATAATTGGTTGTTTAATCGCGAAACTTTAT
The DNA here is from genome assembly GCF_006546625.1 of Haloflavibacter putidus. Classification (GTDB taxonomy): domain Bacteria; phylum Bacteroidota; class Bacteroidia; order Flavobacteriales; family Flavobacteriaceae; genus Mesonia; species Mesonia putida. The sequence goes on along the minus strand of NZ_VIAR01000012.1, from coordinate 23,980 downwards.
CTTTTTTTTGTGCCAATCTAAATGCCGAAATATTTTCTAAAAGATTTTCTGCTGCTTTTATATCATAACTTTTCCAGGCTTTAGAAATACCAGATTGTTTTGTAGTCCACTTTTCAAAAGAAGTACGGGGACTCATCGAGGTAAGATCGTCTTTGGTATTGTTAATTATTTCTGGTTTTCCGCCCCAGCTTACTTCTTGTGCTTCTTCGGGACGAAACCAAAGTACAAAATTTTTATCGCTTTGGTCTAAACGTAAACTCAAAATACCCGAAGCGTTTTGAGCATAAGCTTTTGCGGAAGGAAAAGTAGCGCCAAGATTTCTCTGAAAATAAACATTTTCCGGTCTATTTTTTAAAAATTCTTCTTTTAGCTTAATTATCTCTTTTTCAGTAGGGGTTTTGCCTAGTAATTTAATGGTATTATCAAGAATTAATGCGCCACCGGAGCAAGATACCAAATTGGTAAATTTGGTTTTAAAAGCAGTTAAAGCTTCCGGTAAGTTTTTGCTATGCCGCATTTGTGTTACTAATTCTTTACGGAAATTATCGCTCTTTTCTAATTTGTTGAAGTAAGTTTTACTGTTTTCTAAAGAAAGTTTGTTAGAAAAGACTTGGGTTAAAAATTTGCACGTTTGGCGTTGGTAATAATTTATTTTTTTGGCGTAATTATGATGGCAAGCCAATAAACCCCATAAATCGCCATCTACAATAATTGCAGCGGTTAACGATGCGCCAACCTCCATATTTTTTAGGTATTGAATATGTATAGGAGAGACGCCACGAAGCTCTGATTTGGCAATATTGAGCGGTTTTTGCGTTAACGGAGAAATTTTAGGAACCAAATCTGCTGCCTTGTATTGCACATCTGCAATCATTCTTACGCCTTGTTGTAAAAAAATTTCTCTGGCCGGTTTAGGAATATCGCTTGCAGGATAGCGCAAACCAAGCCAGCTTTTCATTTCCTTTTGTTTTTCTTCTGCAATTACTTCGCCATTCCATTCGGCATCAAATTCGTATAGCATTACCCGATCATAACCAAAGCTTTCGCGTACCATTTTTACGGTTTGCGCTGCCATTTCTGGTATGCTTTGGGCGTTGTCTAAAAAATTTATTAGTTGCGATAATTCTTTTTGAAGCAAAAGCGGTTCTGCTATTTCTTCCCAAGGCTCAAAATCTATAAGCAAATGCTTATTGTGTAGGGTAGGGAGCATAAACCAAGCTGCGTTGCCAATGTTTACTTTTTCTACAGAAAAGTTGGTGGGTTTTTCTTTTATATTTTGAAATTGCTGTAACCCATCTTTTGGTAAAATTTGAGCTAAGTTCTGGTTTAAAATAGCGTCTTTTTTTAGACCAAGAAAACGCTCGACATTTTCGCTAACTTGCAGTATTTGTAAAGTAGCAGGTTCGCAAACTAGCACAAAACCATAATCTTGCGTAAACGGAATAATTTGAATGGGCTCTTTATCGCAATTGGTAAGGTTTACATTTTCTTGGTATTGTTTTAACCTCATTTAGCTTTTATTTTAAAATAAAATGTGCTTCCAACTCCAACTTGAGAATCTACCCAAAGCGAGCCTTCGTGTAAGGTTACAATTTTTTCTACGTGTGCCAAACCAACTCCGGTGCCATCATAATCTTTTTCTGCAGATGGTACACGATTAAAAATAGTAAAAATACTTTTTTGATCTTCTTCCGAGATTCCTATGCCGTTATCCATAATAGTAAACACCCAATAATCTCCCTCGGGATAAGCAGAAATTCTTATTTCCGGTTTGCGGTCTTTAGAAATATACTTTAAAGCATTGCTCATTAAATTCTGAAACAATAAACGCAATTCTACTTCGTATGCTTTAATTTTTGGTAATTTACCAACGCTTACACGTGCTTTGGTATCTTTTATACGTTTGCTTAAATCGTATTTCACCACTTCTACCAACTCTCGCGTATTTACTAGCTTCTTATTGGTATTTCTACCAATACGAGAATGTTCTAACAAGGCTTTAATTTGCTCAGACAAACGGTTGGAAGCTTGATCTATATAAGAGATGTAATCTTTTCCTTTTTTATCTAGCTTATCGCCATAAATTTTACCAAGAATATCGCTACCAAATTTTATGGTAGAAAGCGGTTCTTGCAAATCGTGTGAACAGATACTTACAAATTGTTCTAAATCGCGATTAACTCTAACTAAATCTGCTTTTTGCTCTTCTAATTCTTTTTGCGATTTTTTCTGTGCGGAAATGTCTACACAAGTAAAACGATGGTTTATAATATTGTCATCTTCGTCTACCTCTGCGGTAATATGCATAATTACCGAAATTTCTTCGGCTTCTTTGGTAAGTAATAATTGCTCTATATTTTTTAGAACCCCTTCTTTTTTAAATTCTTTATGCCTTTTAATGGTTTGTAATTGAGAGTTATCTTTATAAAGATCTAAAATAGACTTTCCTATCAATTCTTCTTTTTCTTCATAACCCAGTTTCTCTGCAGCTTCTATATTGCAATGGGTAATCTGATTAGAAATTGGTTCTACACTAAAGTGCATAACCGGATCTTCTTCATAAAAAGATTTAAAGCGTTTTTCGCTAGCTTCTAATTTTCTTTTTGCTTTTTGTAACGACTCGATGTTAATAAATGTGATTACTACCCCAACCATCTCTTCTCTAGAGTTTAAAAATGGCGAAATACGTTGCAAGAAATTAACGCCGTCTTTTGCCACAATATGTCGTTCTAAACTTTTGCCGGTTTTTAAAACACGCTCACAGCGCGAAACCAAATCTTTTCCTTTCCGTAAAGTAAAATTGGCTGTAAAATCGTTAATTGGTCTTCCTAAATCTGATTTTAACAGACTAAAATGTCGTTTGATGGCGGGAGTAAACTTTCTTATCTGAAGTTTATCGTCCAAAAAGATGGTACCAATATTGGTGCTCTCTAGCAGGTTATTCATATCTGCATTAAGTTGCGATAAGTCTTCCATCTTTTGCACATTTTCTGCATTAACGGTATTTATTTCTTCGTTAACGCTTTGCAATTCTTCGTTGGTGCTTTGCAGTTCTTCATTAGATGCCAAAAGCTCTTCGTTGGCTGTTTGTAACTCTTGGTTACTGCTTTCTATTTCTTCTAAAGATTCTTGTAATTCTTCTTTTGTTTTTTTGAGTTCGCGCTCCAGTTCTTCTATATACTCTTGCGAGTGCGTGCCCGGCTTTAAATTTTCAATTTTTTTAACCTTGTCTAAATTTATATCGGTTTCTATAAAATTTAGAATTAGACCGGTTTCATTACCAAATTTTTCTACTTTAAAAGGTTTACAAATTAGTTTTAAACCTATAGTTTGATCGTCTTTTTGTAAATTGAAATTGTCGTATTGTAAAGTGGTGTTTTCTTTAATGGCCTTTTTACCCGTAGTTTTTACAACTTGGCGCAAGTCTTTATCCATCATATCCAGTAAATTGGTGCTAAAGCCTTTTACCGGTAAATCTGCATATTTTCTAAACTCGCCAAAAGCTTCTAAAATAGTAAACTCTACATCTACCAAAACACTTGCTCCGCCAAAATGTTCTAAGATGTTTTCTGTTAAGGCAGTTTGATAGGAATGTTTAGAAAACGTGTTTTTGTTGCTTTTTGTAAGTGTTTTTTTCTTGACGGGTTCTCTATTGGTGACTTCTTGTTTTCTGGGAGAATGCATATTGCTGCTGTCTAATCTTTTTTTCGGAAATTTATTTTGATAAATTTTGTAGCGTCTGTTTATCTCTTCAAAATGGTCGTGATGTGTGTGTACGCTTTCGCTGGTGCCCAAGATTAAAAATCCTTTATCTTTTAACCCGTAATGCAAAGCATTTAAAGCTTTTTGCTGATTGAAAAGTTGGAAATAAATAAGCAAATTACGACACATAATAATGTCCATATTGCTAAAAGGCGGATTTTTAAGTAGATTATGTTTAGAGAAAATGACCATTTTTCTAATCTTATCTACTACTTGGTATTTATCGTTTTTTAAAACGAAATATTTTTCTAGTAAATCTGGCGGAATGTCGCTTATAACACTTTCAGAATATACACCTTGACTTCCAATTTCTAAATGATCTTTAGAAATGTCTGTAGCAAAGATTTTTACTTCCAAGTTTTTTTCTTGGTTTTGCATTTCTTCATAAATACTTATAGCCAAAGAATAAGCTTCTTCTCCAGTACTACAGGCAACATTCCAGATTTTTAATTTTTGAAAATTGCGTTTACTCTGTATGATTTGCGGTAAAACTTCTTGATGCAAACATTGCCAAACTTTTTGATCTCTAAAAAAACTGGTAACCCCAATAAGAAACTCTTTAAATAAGCATTCAACTTCTTTTGGCGTTTCTTTTAATACATTATAATATTCTTCTAATGTTTTTGCTTTACATACTTTTATACGCCGCGCTAACCTTCGCGCTAATGTAGAATATTTGTAATGGGCAAAATCGGCGTCGGTTTGTTTGTTAACCAACTCCAAAATATCGTCAAATAGGTCTTTGTCGTATTCAACTTTATCTTGGTCAATTTTAATAATAAGAGGAGAGTTAATGTACTCTTCAATTTCGTTGCCCATATTTTCCGCGGCAAGCGTATAATCTACCAATCCCGTTTGCAAAGCAGATTTAGGCATACCATCAAATTTTGCCTGCTGCGGGTCTTGCACCATAATCATCCCGCCTTTTTCTTTTATAGCTTTTACACCTCTGGTACCATCGCTGCCGGTTCCGCTTAAGATTATGCCTATGGCATTTTCTTGTTTATAATTGGCCAAAGACATAAAAAATAAATCTATTGGCAAATTAATACGGTTTTTTTTCTCTTTATCTATGAGCTCAAATTTGCCGTCTTTTATAACCGCATTACTTTTAGATGGAATCAAATAAATTTCACCCTGCTTTATCGAGGTGTTTTGCCGCACTTGTTTTATGGGTAAATGCGCAAATTTTTTGAGCAATTGCCCCATCATACTTTTATAATCTGGCGATAAATGCTGAATTACGACATAAGTATTTATGTCTGTTTTAGAAAGGTTGCTAAAAAATACTTTTAAAGCTTCTAAACCGCCGGCACTCGCGCCCACCGCTATAATCTTAGAATCTTCTCTTTTAACTTTTACGTTAGCAAGCTTATTTTTTGGGATGGTATTATTTTTCATTCTTTTTTTGCCTAAACGGTAAAATTACTAAATTATTTAATATAAAAAATGTGGTATTCCGTAGAAGCTCAAAAATACAGGCTTTTAGGTAATTAAGAAGCTTTTGAAAATGTTTTTACGGAAAAATTTTTATTCTTTTGGATTGTTATAAGAAAATGAAGAAAAATAGAGAATATAAAAATAGAAAATGAGGGAACGCTTTAAGCTGCATGCGGGATTTTAATAAAGATTTTGGTGTGCCGAATTCACTAGTTAACCAATCAATTATTTAAGCAATTGACCAGTCTACGAATATTTCAATTTTCTTTTTTGTTGCTTGGTTTTAAGGGCTTTTTGACGTTTGATGCGTTGTTGCCAAATTATAAAACCGGTAATAGATAAAAATGCTGGGGCAAGACCAAAAAATGTGTAAAGAAGTTTTATAAAAATACCACCCCAATTTCCAAAATGTAAGGGGTAAGTAAAACTTAAAAGATGTAAATGCCAAGCTTGGTTTTTAACAAAAAAAGATTTGGTTTCTTCGCCAGTTTTGGGATTGTACTGTACGTAATTAGAAAATTCGTAATGAATTGGTAAATCTGTGTCTGTATTGCCATATAATCTTATTTTACTATCCGGTTGTTTAGGCATGCTAATATAAGAAGGTTTAAAACCGGGATAGCTTTCTTTTGCTTTTGCAACAATTTTGTTTAAGGAAACTTCTATTTTGGGCGGATTGGGAATAGGCTCTGCTTTACCTAATTTTCCTGCGTGAGAGTCTACAATAATCAACAATAAAATAAAACCGGTTAAAGCAGTTAGAAAATTAAAAATAAGTGCCCAAACACCAATTGTACGGTGTAATTCTGAAGATAAGGTTTTCATTTTGCTAAAACGCGGACGCATTTTAAAAGTCAAGGTTTTCCAAACAGATTTTCGGTAAAACCAAAAGCCCGTAATTAACGAGCCAAGCAGCATAAAACCTGCTATAAAAGCTATAATTTCTCCAATAAAACCTGCGTGTAATTGGTAATGCAATTTAAGCATCCAGTGTGAAAAGGTTTTGTTGCTGTCTAAATCGCGCAAAATTTTTCCGTTTACCGGATTTAAATAGAGATAGCGCCTTTGGTCCGGTCTTCTAATTTCTATTTCTATAGCTCTGTTGGCCGTGTTGGGAATGTGTTTTATACGAGCGTCCCAATTTTCGTATTTTTTTCTAACTTCCGCGTAAGCGTTATCTAAAGAAACAGCTTGTGAAGTGTTTTCTAAATAAACAACATCGCGATTTAAAAAGGCTTCAATCTCATCGTCAAAAACAATGGCTGCGCCACTTAGACTCATAACCAAAATAAATATTCCGGCCAATAATCCCAGCCATTTATGAATAGATAAAAGTTTTCGTTTCAACATAATTTTTCCTAAAGTTAGAGTAGTGTATTACAGCTTTTAGAAGACTTTTGTGCTATGGTGATTTTTAATTTCCGTAAAGTAAATTGTATTCTTATTTAAGGAACAAGGCTGTCTAAATAATTAGACCTTTTAGACAACCTTGTCATTATTTTACGCAGAATATTTAGTGTAAAATCTGCGTTTATTATTGCTTTGAGAAATGCAAAATTATATTGCTTTATGCAAACGTTGCATATTAGAAATATAACCGGGCACGTCTAAACCTTCTACGTAAGAACCGTCTGTGTTGTATTCTATAACTTTATACTGCTCGTCATCGCTTACTTTTATAGCGCCATACTGAATGCCGTCAAAAGTGTAAAGATTTTCGGAATAAGAAGGGGCTAATGGTCTGTCTACTTTTCTTATAATTTCATTTTCAGGAAGATTAATTTCATAGGTTTCCCAAACCAAACCGTAATAATTTATGGCTTCAACATCTGGCGACCAAGGTAAAATGCTTGTATCTAGTACTTTTACGTAACCGTGGTTCATTTTTGGCGAGTTGGTAAGACCTATTCCTACTTTTTTGCCTTCTATTTGATTCATAAAATTAGGATCGTAATCTTGATCAAAATCGTTTGCGCCGGCAGCCACTTTTAAAATACAGCCGCAGTCTTCGTTTTCTCTTGCTTCTGTGCTAAAGTGGTAACGCTCGCTTACGCCATAATAAACATCGCCATTAGGCATAAAAGCAGTTTCTACTGCCAAAGCACAGCGAGTGTCTTCGTTATAAGAAAGCACTTGGTCGTTTTCAACATCTACCACAGCCAAACCGGTTTTATCTAAGTGGGTATTGTTGGCAAAATTTACCCAGCCTACAGGAATAAGCATTTGGTTGCCATTTACTTGGTAATCTCCAAAACCTAATTGTGTGCTAAAACCTTGGTAGCCATCTGCAAATTCTGCCGGAAGGTCAAAAGAGCCGGTAATGACCATTTCTTCCGGATTCCAGATAACAATTTGTCCTTGCGTATTATCTATATAATAAGCTTTTGTTTCACTTAAAAAAACATTTCTTTTTTGCAAAGAAGTAACTCCTTGGTTGGTTAAAGAAAAACTTTCTCCTGGTTCTATTGTTTGGTTTTCTTGGTTAATGTTATAACGGGTAAAAGTCATATTTTCTCCGTCTCCAATTACAAAATAATCTGCATTTTCTGGAGCAAAAAATCTAGATTTACCAGAAACCTCTAAAGCTTGTGAAGCATCTACGGCGCCACTCATAATTTCGTTTACTAAAGAAACATAATTTGTTCTACCATCTGGTGTATTTACCCGCCAGTAAACAGCATATAAATCTTCTTGCGGATTATTATTATTGCTCACAGCATCGTCGTCGCTGCTACAAGAAAAGAAAGTAAATGCAAATAAAGCCAGCGCCATAAGACGTATTCCGTTAAGCTTGTTAAACATTCTTGTTTTTTTCTGTTGATTTTTCATTTTGTGTTTGTTTTAATTTAAAATTGTGTAGTTAATTTAATATAGAAAGCCCTTCCCGGACGCTGTACGCCAAAAAAGTCATACACATCTGTGTCTGCCAAATTTTGAATTTCTGCAGTAAGAGCGGTTTTTACAGATTTGATGGGTAATTCATAAGTTACTCCCAGATTGTGAACAAATTGTGCCGGTATTTGATCTTTAAACTGTATTAAACCAACACTTTCCCAGCCGCGATAAAACTCATATACATAATGCGTGGTCCAAAAAGCAGTTAATTTGTCTTTTGCATCAAATAATTTAAAAAAGCGGTAATTTACTTTTGTATTGCCAAAAAGATAAGGTCGGTTAGGAATCCGATCTCCATTATACCTGCCAAACTCACCTTCCGAAGATTGGTTGGTAAAATCTTGCCAAGTAGCGTTGGCTTCTAAACGTAATTTATTATTGGCGGTTTCCCAAAAAGCAGAAACTTCTGCGCCCAAAGATCTGGCGGCAAAAACATTTTGATAGCTAAAAACTTCATTGTTACCTAACAACAAAATAAGCTGGTCTGTACTACGAAGAAAAGCGTTGAATTTTATATTCCAATTAGAAGAAGCAGTTGGATTATTGCCGTAATTTATTTCTAAATTGGCATTATGACTTCTCTCCGGTTTTAAAGCTAGGTTTGGAACCACTAATCTACCGTTACCAAAAATTTGTGTAGGTCGTGGTAAACGCGTTGCCCATTCGTAAGAAGCTTTTAAAAGCCATTGCGAATTTATTTTAAACCGGAAACTATTTCCAAAGCCAAAATTATGCGTGTTTTGGTCCCTGTTAATAGGTAAACCACTGGTTTTTTCGGTGGCTTCTACACTATATAGATAATCTTTTGCAAAAAGAATGTTTTCTATTTTCTTATTAGAAGATTGCCAGATATATTCCAGTCCGTTTACCCAACTAAAAATACTTTGTTCTTTATCTGGTGTTTTTTGTGATTGTCCTTCGGCAAGCCATCTTTCTTTTATGGTTCTTGAAATATAGGTTGGGGCAGAAGAAAAATGCAAATTATGTTGCGGTGCTAGTTGGTAGTTTAAGTTAAATCTTCCGTAAAGGTTATCGTCTTTTGTAAGTAGATTAGTTGCGTTACCAACTTCTCCGGGCGTACTTTTTATAATATCGCCATTATTATTTCTTACCTTTTCGCCATACCAGTTGTAAATATATTTGCTAGTGTCTATAAAAGTTATTTTGCGTTGGGTATACCCAGCGGCAGTTTTCAATTTTAATTTTTCGGAAAGATTTTTTCTGTAACGAAGCAATGCACCATAATTGTCTTCTTCGCTGGTAACCTCACCATAAACAATAGACATAATGTTGTTGTTCTGAATGTCTTTTTGGTAGATATTGGCAAAAACTTCTACAGACAACTCGTTAACCCAGCTTCTATTTCGTACGCCAAAAGTACCTCGCAATCCTGCGCCCTTATAAGCATCGTGAAAACGTGGTACACGAACTTCTTTTAATTTTCCACCTTCGCCGGCAATTTCTACATCTACTTCATAATTGTTTTTTGCATAGTCGTAGAAAGAGCTTCCGCGGAAGAAAAGTCCGTTTTCATTTAATTTTGTTTCTCCGTTTACCGCCAAACGATGCGTACCAAAAGCTCCCGTTTGGTAAGAAATAGCACCGGTATTTTGAATAGAATCTTTTTGAGAAACCAAATTTACAACGCCACCAAGCGCGTCTGCGCCCAAAGAGACAGGAACCACACCTTTATAGACTTCTACCTGATCTACCAAGTTTACCGGAACATTGGCAATACCAGAACTATACCCCATAAAATCTAACGGAATGCCATCTACCATAAACCGAATTTGATCGTCTGTAAGTCCGTTTAACGAAAACCGCGTATTAGAACCTAAGCCACCACTGCGTCTAACGTTTACACCGGAAGTTCTGGTAAGTATTTCGCCTAAATCTGCAGTTTGTAGTTTAACTTCTTTGGTCTCTATTACCGAAACTGCTTTGGCGGATTGGCGTAATTTGCCAACTTTATTTTGACCAAGCAGCAAGACTTCTTCTATTTCTGCAATACTTTCTTGCAGTCGAAAATTTACTTTTAATTCTTCTCCGGCCTTTAGGCTTAGCTTTTGCTTTACGGAAGAAAAACCCAAACCCGAAACCAAAAGTGTATACGATTTTGGCGCTAAATTCTCCAGTTTAAATTCGCCATCAAAATTGGTAGATACACCTTTTTTAGTGCCTTCTAGCTGTATGCTGATAAAAGGCAGCAAGTTGTCATTATAATCGGTTACTTTACCGCTAATACTGCCGGTTTTATTTTGTCCGTAAAGCGGAAAAACAGCTACGAGAATAAAAACCAATACACTTGTTAAAAGACGCTTCATTTATTTAGACCGAATAAAAATAGGCTGCAAATGTAATGGCTAGGCTTTTAACTACCAAAACAAATTCTTGATTTTTTTACCGATTAAATTGTGATGATAAACGCTTTAACTGCTATTGTAATTTGACTTTGCAATAGCCTAGGCTTACACTTTTTGTAATGGTTTGTGTATGTGTATTTTATAACAAATCAATTTTTTCTTTTTGGCATTGTTCCATAATTCCGGTATCCCAAATACTGCTTTGAATTTCTCCTATATGTTTTTTGTTTAATAAGAACATGCAAATTCTAGATTGGCCAATTCCGCCTCCAATAGAGGCTGGTAATACTTTTTTCAATAATAATTGGTGGTAATAAAAGTGTTGTTTTTCCAATTGATTTCTAATTTTAAGTTGTTGCATTAAAGTTTCCGGACTCACACGAATTCCCATAGAAGAGATTTCAAAGGCGTGTTTTAAGATTGGGTTCCAAAGTAAAATATCGCCATTTAAACCGGAATAGCCGTTAAGGGTTGGGGTAGACCAGTCGTCATAATCTGGCGCCCGGCCATCGTGTGGTTCTCCGTTGCTTAAAGCGCCACCAATACCAATTAAAAAGACGGCGCCAAATTTTTTGGTTATTTTGTTTTCCCGTTCTTTCGGACTTGAATCCGGATACATTTTTAGTAAATCTTCGGCGTGGATAAAGGTTATTTCTTTTGGAAGTTTTTTATCTATGCCATGTTTTTTGTGAAGTTTTTCTTCGGTTTTCCGTAAAGCTTTAAAAATTGCTTTTACCGTATGTTTTAGAGAAGCGAGTGTTCTTTCTTCAGGAGTAATTACTTTTTCCCAATCCCATTGGTCTACGTAAATAGAATGTATGGGGCTGTAATCTTCGTCTGGTCTAATGGCGCGCATATCTGTTATAATGCCGGAGTTTGGTTGCATTTCTAACTCTTTTAAACGGCAGCGTTTCCATTTTGCAAGCGAGTTTACTACAACAGCTTTACGGTCTTGCAAGGCTTTTACCGGAAAGTTTACACAGCGCTCGTGTCCGTTTAAATCGTCGTTAATACCGGTGCCTTCCAACACGGCGATTGGTGCAGAAACTTGGGTTAAGTTTAAGTGTTTTTGCAATTGTTTTCTAAAGGTCTTCTTGCTAAACAAGAGTTGTTTTTCGGTGGTAAGAATGTCAGTTTTCATCGTTTTTAAATTTTAGGTTATAAAAAAAGCCTGCTAACTTGGTTAGCAGGCTGAATTAGGATACAACAATCTGCTACCGTTTTTAGGTAGAATTATTATTGTTGTTATTATTAATTGATTTTTGCATTGTACTTATCTAAATAAAAAAAGCCTTTCCGGTTAAAGAAAGGCTTTTTAAAATATTAATCTTAAAACTTCACGCCTTTCTCTTTTCAGTTAAATTAAAATTAACTGAATTAAAATAAGCGGCATTATGAAAAAATTTAATTATCATACCTACAAAGCTAAACTATTTTCTAGCTTGAGCAAATTTAATTGCTAAATTTTTAAATATATTAGTTAATGTTTGTTATTTTATCGATTAAAGTGTGCATTTATTGAATTAATCTATGAAATTTTTCAATATTTTCGGGTTTTCCGTTAAGGAATAGCAAATCATTTTGATGTAGTTTTTCGGTTGGTTCTATATGGTCTAAAGTATCTCCTTTACGCTTAATGGCCAAAATGTTTACACCATATTTTGCGCGCAAGCTTAAGTCTTCTAAGCTCTCGCCAATTAATTTACCGCTGTCTTTATTTACACGTAAACAAGTAATATTAAAGTCTGGAAACTTGGTTCTGGGCTTAAAGGTTTTTGGTAATTTTGTTGTGTTTTGGAACAATTCATAGTTGTCTGCCCGAATAATTTCCGTAAAGTGTTGTATGTCGTCTTCGGGTACTAAAAAATTATGCAGCACGCGCGAGAATATTTCTACGGAAGTTTCAAATTCTTCCGGAATTACTTCATCCGCGCCAAGCGCCAACAATTCTGAAATTTCTTTAACATAACGCGTTCTAACCAGTAAAAAAATAGATTTTGAAAATAAACGCACGTTACCAACTACGGTTTTGGTAGCTTTATCGTCTGAAATTGCAATCACTACCGCACGGGCTTTATCTAAATTGATGGTAGATAAAATATGCTCTTTGGTGGCATCTCCAAAAATTATAGGAATACCTTTGGCTTTTTCGCGTTGCACAGTTTCTGCATTGAATTCTACCACCACATACGGAATGTTACTGTAATGTGCCGCTCGTGCCAAATTAGAGCCGTTTATACCAAAACCAATTATTACCAAGTGGTTTTTTAAGCTATCGTCTTCTATGTGGGCGGTTTCTACAGCCTGCGGAACTTTGCTTATCTTTTGCATTATCTTGCTGTGCAAAAACTTATCTGTTATAGACTCTGCAAACATAATTACAAAGGGTGTAATGAGCATAGAAACAATAGAAACTGCCAAGAAATATTGGTTGGTAGCGTTGCTAAGCAAGCCGTATTCTATACCAACTTTAGATAAGATAAAAGCAAATTCCCCTACTTGAAACAGAGAAAATCCGGTAATTAAAGCGGTTTTAGGGCTATATTTTAAAATGCGGATGGCTATTGCAATAATGGTAGATTTTACGATAAGTACGCCAAAGACAATTAATAAAATGAACAATACATGCTCACCAAAAAAGCTTAGATTTAGTAACATTCCTATAGAGATAAAAAAGAAACTGGTAAACAACTCCCTAAAAGGTAAAATTATACTGGTTGCTTGATGGCTGTATTCTGATTCTGAAATAATTAATCCGGCTAAAAACGCCCCCAGGGCCAAAGATAAACCTGCCGCCGAAGTTAAAAATGCAACTGCAAAACAAATAGTTATGGTGGTGAGCAAAAACAAATCTTTACTACGTGTTTTGGCAATGGCGTGCATTAGTTTTGGCACTAAATATTTAGCGCTTACAATTGTGATAATGACAACCACTGCAGATTTGAGCAAGAGCATTAAAACACTTTGGGTAACATTACTGGATTCGCCGGCAATAATTGGCGTAAACAACATCATTGGTACAACGATTATATCTTGAAATATAAGTATTGCCAAGGCGTTTTTACCTTGTGGTGTATTGATTTCGTTACGGTCTTGAAAAACGCTTAGTACGATTGCCGTACTAGATAAAGAAAACAAAAAACCCACAAAAGTGGCTTCGGCTAGGCTGTTTCCCAATAAGAAATAAGCCGCTCCGGTAACCAAAATAGTAATTCCTACTTGTAGACTACCGCCTATAAAAACCGTTTTTTTAATGGAAGCTAATTGTTTGATAGACAGTTCCATACCAATTACAAAAAGTAAGAGAATTATACCAATTTCAGAAAGCACTTCAATTTGCTCTTCTGCGGCAATTAATCCCAAACCATAAGGCCCAATTACGATTCCCGTAATCAAAAATCCTAAGATAGAAGGTAGCTTTAAACGCTGAAGTAAAAACACAATTACCACCGAAAAGCCTAAAAGAATAAGAATGTCTTGTAAAAGTGGAAAGTGCATATAGTTTTATAATTTAAGTACAGATGAAGCTGTTATGGTTAATGCTATTGAAAACTTTTAGCAATTGATGTCAAAGATAAACTTTTTGAGAAAATGCAAATACAGGCATTAGATAATTCTAACACAGTTTTAAAAAATAACTGCTTATTTTCATTGGTAGCTTTTTTACGGTGTTGGGTAAATAGAGCATAAAGTAGGTAAAGAAAAAAAAGCAGAAATAACCCCAAATAAAATTATACTTGCGATGAAAAGCGTAGTTAAAATCACGATTTTATTTTCAGAACGGTAGTTCACGTAATTCAATAGTAATTGCCCGGCAAAAGCCAACAACTGAAAAGGTAATAGTTGTCTTGCACAGGCTTCCGTACTTTCATTAAAATATATTACATAGCTGAGTAAACCCACGACAACATGCAAAACACTAAAAACAATTACGGTTATTTGAGGAAATTTATATCTGGAAGAAAGAGTCATATTTTTTAGAATATTTTTTAAAATTAAGCAGAATAAATAGTTAGACCAAATGCATTAATATAACTTAAACAAATAATCTTGTTGTTTGCCTCTTTATTATTTAAAATAATGAAATTCAATTTCTTATTATTATAAGTGGCTATAACGGTGGTGGCATTAGAGACGTTGCTGTAAATGCATCTATTTCTAAATGATTTTTTAAAGAAGGTGTACAAGGTATTAATCAAATTGGCGGTATAACCGGAAGTATTTTAAGTAATTCTGCTATAAGTGAATGCTTTTTGGAAGAAAGCGTTAGCGGATATTATTTAGCAGGTGGCGCTTTAGTATTCTACTTTTGGTTTTAATAAAAATACAGAAAATCTGGTAGAAAATTCTTATTCTGGCTGTACTATAAGCTTTATTTTAGGTAGAGTAGCAGGTTTTTACGGTGAAGGTTCTGTTTTTACTATCAAAAATTGTTGTGCTACCGGCGAGGTTTTTGGCTCCGATATTACCAGAAAAGATTATAAAGAAATAATCTTGTTTTAGATTTAATTAAAAAGTCTCCAAAACTACTAGCTTTTGGAGACTTTTTTTAAACTCCGAATTCTTGTTTTATCTCTTTCACTGTTTCTCTGGCTGTTTTGCCCACGCCATAGATAGTAGCCGAGGCAAATCCTGTCCAATTGCCATAACCTACCAGCCACAAGTTTGGTTCTAGAAGACTTCGTGTCTTTTTAGTTTTTATTTTGCCATTTTGAAGCAAGTTGAAGTTTTTTAAATGCTTTGAATTTGGCTTAAAACCGGTACACCAAATCACGGCATCAAAATTTTCTGGTGTTCCATCCGGCCAAACCACCCCCTTTTCGTAAAAAGAGATAAATGGCCTAACACTTTTTAAATCGCCACGATCTCGCGCTTTTTTTACGCTTTCTACCATTACTATATTATCTAGGCTAATTTGTTTACTTTTCTTGCCCCTATAAATTTCGTTTGCTTCTTTAAACAAATAGCGTCCGTCTATCTCATCGGGTAAAAAAACAGGTTCTTTTTTTGTAACCCAAGTAGGGTTGGCAACTTTGCTTATTTCTGCCAAAATTTGTGCCCCGGAATTTCCGCCACCAACTACCAGAACTTTTTGATTACTAAATTTTTTAGAATTCCTATAATTTACGGAATGCAATTGCCTTCCTTTAAACAAATCTTGATTAGGATAATTAGGCGTGAAAGGGTTATTTGCCGTTCCAGTAGCGCTTACTAAGTTTTTAGAAAAGTAGGTTTTACCATTGGTAGTAATTTTAAACAAGTCATTTTCCTTTTCTACTTCTAGTACTTTTACCGGCCGCTTAATAGGAAATTTGTAGCGATTTTCGTAAGCTTTTAAGTAAGCTATAAATTCATTTTTTGTAGGGTATTCTTCTTCAGTTTCAGGCATAGGCCAACCAGAAAGTGAATTATAGTCGGTAGGGGAGAAAAGTTTTAGATTATCCCAAGTTTGTAGCCAAGCACCGCCGGGTTTGCTATTCTCGTCTAAAATAAGCCAATCTAAAGCTGTTCGTTTTAAAAAATACCCGACAGATAGTCCAGCTTGACCGCTCCCAATTACTAAAACGTCGTAAATATGCATTACACTAATTTTATACTGAAAGAGTTTTGGAAAACAACTGAATAACCAAAACTCCAATAACGATTAAAACAATTCCCAAAATTGCCGGCAAATCTAAATTTTGTTGAAACCTAAAATAGCCAATCCCCGAAATTAAGATTATTCCTACTGCGCTCCAAATAGCATAAGCAATTCCCATAGGAATTTCTTTTAACGTAACCGATAAAAAATAAAACGAGCAGAGGTAACCAATAAGCATCAACACAGTAGGTTTCCATTCCGTAAAGCCATTAGAATACTTTAGAGCAGTAGTAGCAATGGTTTCAAATAGAATTGCTATCAATAAAAAAATCCATTTCATAATTTATTTGGTTTTTTGATTCGAGAATACGCTTTTAAAATTTCGTTTAAAAGTAAAGGAATTAATCCCATTCCTAACGCCATTAGCCAACCCGGGCCGTCTAACATTTGCAATTTAAAAGCATCTCGTAGTAAAGGGATTTCTAGAACCAATAGTTGTAATAAAAATCCTACAACTATAGCAAGTATTAAAGGTTTGTTACTAAAGAGACCTAGTTGAAAAATAGATAGACGATAATGTCTAAAAGCTAACGAATAGAATAACTGTGCAGAAATAATACTCATAAATGCCATAGTTCTGGCATAGCTTAAAACTTCTTCTGGGATAGAGGCATCAAAAGGGGAATAGCCGTGTTCGTAAAAACCAAACCAGTAGGCAGCAATGGTTAGGGCGCCAATAAGTAAACCTCCAAATATTGCACGCCAACCTTGTTTATGTGCAAAAAAACTTTCTGTTGATGGTCTGGGTTTATGTTGCATTACGTCTTTGGTATCCGGATCCATTCCCAAAGCAATTGCAGGAAGTGAATCTGTTAACAAATTGATCCACAATAATTGTGTAGCGATTAAAGGAGTGGGCATACCCGCTAAAATACATACCAGCATGGTAACTACTTCTCCTATATTGCTGGTAAGTAAAAAAATAACCGATTTCTTGATGTTATTATAAATATTACGACCTTTTTCTACTGCGGTAACAATGGTAGCAAAATTGTCATCGCCTAAAATCATATCTGATGCTCCTTTAGAAACATCGGTGCCGGTGATGCCCATAGCGACACCTATATCTGCATTGCTTAAAGATGGAGCGTCGTTAACACCATCTCCTGTCATAGATACAATATTCCCGGCTTTTTGCAGAGCTCTTACAATAGCTACTTTGTGTTGCGGTGATACTCTTGCAAACACACGGTATTTAACAATATTATTATTTAATTCTTTTTCGTTGAGAGAGTCTAATTCTTGCCCGGTAATTGCCTGGCTTTTATCTTGTGCTATTCCTAGTTTTTTGGCAATAGCCAACGCTGTTTCTTTATGGTCTCCGGTAATCATGATGGTCGTAATTCCGGCAGTGGCAGCTTTTGCTATAGCTGGTTTTACTTCTACCCGTGGCGGATCTATCATGCCAACCAAACCTATAAATATTAAATTTTCTTCCCAGTTTTCTTCCTTCGGGATTGTTGTAATTGGTTTATAGGCTACCGCCAAAGTTCTTAATGCTTGAGAAGACATTTTTTGTATGCTTTCTGCAATAGCTAAATTATGTTGTTTTTTTAAAGGTACTATTTCATCCCCTAAAAGTATTTGTGTGCATTTAGGCAATAAACGGTCTATTGCACCTTTGGTATAAATATTTGTTTCTTCGGAATTTTTTATTGCAACCGACATCATTTTTCTGGTTGCATCAAACGGAAGTTCTTCTAGACGCTTATGGTTTTGGTTCCACGATTCTCTATTTAGTTTTAAATCGTCTGCAAATTTAAGCAATGCAATTTCTGTGGGATCGCCGCTGCTTTTCTCTGCATTTAGGGTTGCATCTGAGCATAAAACCATAGCTTTTGCTAATAGATTTACGGAAGGTTGCTGTGCGTAATCTTGCAACTTAATCGTGCCCGTATGTAATGTATAGAAAGCACTTACCTTCATTTTATTTTGTGTAAGCGTACCAGTTTTATCCGTACAAATAATATTTACAGAACCCAAAGTTTCTACAGCAGGCAAACGTTTGATAATAGCATTGCGTTTAGACATTTTGGTAACACCAATAGAAAGTACAACGGCTACAATGGCGGCTAAGCCTTCTGGAATTGAGGCTACGGCTAAAGATACTGCGGTTAGAAAAAGTTCTGTAACTTCTCTACCTTGTATATAGCCTATTACAAAAATAAGCACACAAACTCCTAAGGCTAGTTTCCCCAAGAGTTTTCCCAATTCGTCCAAACGTTTTTCTAACGGTGTTTTGCTTTCTGTGGTATTAATATCTTCGGCAATTTTACCTACCTCGGTTTCTTCCCCCGTAGCAATAACCACTCCTAGGCCTCTTCCGTAAGTAACCATAGTAGACATATATGCCATGTTTATACGGTCTCCCAAGGCACTGTTTTGTTTCTTTAAAATACTTTGGGCATCTTTATGTACCCGTACAGATTCTCCCGTTAAGGCAGATTCTTCAATTTGCATATTAATAGTTTCCAATAAACGTAAATCTGCAGGTACTAACCTTCCCGTTTCTAGAATTACGATATCTCCGGGTACTAAAGCTTCTGTATTTATTTCTTCTATACTACCATTACGTTTTACCAAGGCTTTTGGTGAAGCCAGTTTTTGAAGTGCGGCAATAGCTTTACCGGCTTTTATTTCTTGAATTACACCTAAACTGGCGTTGATTAAGATTACGAGTAAAATAATGATAGAATCTATATATTCGCCCATAAATAAGGTGATAACCACAGCTCCAATAAGCACATAAATAAGAGCGTCTTTAAGCTGACCTAAAAATAAAGACCAAATATTCTTTGCTTTTTTTTCCCGCCATTTATTGAGTCCGTATTTTTCTAAACGTGTTTCAATTTCTTTGGAAGTTAAACCATTATCTATATCGGTTTTTAATTTTTCGAGTATTTGTTGTATAGATTGGGTATGCCACATAAAAAAAGAGGATTGTCAGGTGATAAAAATAGAAGATTATTTTTAGTACTGCTAATTTTGTATTCTGATAAAAATCAATTTTTCTTCTGAAAATTTTAAATCTCTTGAGGCTTGCCGGCACCCAATCCTACACTAAGTTTCAGTAAAGAAATTCCTATTAAAAAGAACAAGGCATAATTCCATTCTTTACTAAAATCGTGAATAAGTCCTACTAAAAACGGTCCGGTAGCAGCAATTAAATAACCAATAGACTGTACAATACCAGAAAGTTCTGCAGAGGTTTCTGTGTCTGAAGCACGCAAAACAATAAGCAAAAGCGCAAGTCCAAAAGTGCCGCCCAATACAAAACCAACAAGCGAAACCCAAACTGGTACCAAGCCCATTCCCGGAAACAACAGACCTATAAGCGCAATGATTTCTAAGGCTACCAAAACCCAAATTATCAAGCGTTGGTCGGTGCGTTTTCCCGCCCAAAGCGGAATTACCACCGAACCTAAAATTCCCGTGGCTTGCGATAAAGAAAGCATCCAGCCGGAGTAAGCAGTATCGTAACCGTCTTCTATCAAAATGGCCGGTAACCAAGCCAGTATAACATAAAAAGCCATAGACTGCAAGCCCATATATAAAGCCATTTGCCAGACCAATCTCGTGCCGCTTAATTTTTTTAATGCCTCCTTAAACGCTCGACGTGACTTGGTTTTTTTAATATTTTTTATTTGGAACGCCCACAAAACAAAAGCAAAAGCAGAAACTGCTGCCCAAACTCCCAAAGAACCTCGCCAGCCAAAATTATATTCTACCGCTAAAGGAACACTAATTCCTGCAGCAATTGCGGCGCCAATTGCCATCATACTAGAGTAAAGACTGGTAATCATTCCGGCTCTGTCGGGGAAATTTTGTTTGGTAAGCGCAGGGATTAGTACGTTGCCAAATGCAATGCCAATTCCTATAAAAAGCGTTCCCAGATATAAACCGACAATACCAAATATAGAGCGTATAAGAATACCAAAGGTGAGTAAGAGCATTGCGCCCAAAAGCGTTTTTCCTATCCCAAAACGTTTGGTAAATAAAGGCGTAAGCATAGAAATTACGCCAAAAGCCAATAGTGGCAAAGTGGTTAACATACCTACCAAAGCTCCAGAAAGTTCAAAATCTTTTTTAATAAAATCTGCCAAAGGTCCAATATCCGAGAGCGCCGGACGCAAATTTACCGCTATCCCTAAAATACCTGTTATTAGAAATATTTTAGAAGTTTTTAGGTTTTTCCCCATATATGCCAAAACTTAAAAGCTGCAAAATTAAGCTTAATATTTGGCTGACTGTTTTTTTTAACCAAGAATTAAACCGTAAAAGTTCTTGACAAAATTACCGGTATAAACCAATAGCCGTTTCTATAATTTCCTGAATTTCTTTTGGCAGTTCAATTTGATGATGCAGGATTTTTACATCGGTTTTATAGAGTGGGAGTTGGGTTTCAATTTTGGCTTTCATGGTTTGCAAAGATTGCAACAAAGAACGCATAGCGTTTTCTCCGCGCGGCTCGTTTGGCGTAAAAGTAATGGGTAAAACTGCTTTTTCGGCAAATTCTCCAGATGCCGTACACCATTCTAACATGTTTTTGAGCGCTGCAGGGATGTTGTGCGTGTATTCCGGAGTCGAAATTAGGATTAAGTCGGCAGCCAAAACTTTCTTTTTAAATTCCAGAATATTCTTTTGAACTCCTTTTTCCAATCGCGCCGGACTAAATAGAGCGAATTCCTGTAACCCTTCAAAAACTTCCATCTCATCTTCTTTGCACGTCTTTTCAATAGCTTTTAAGAGATAAAAATTGCTGCTGGATGTATTGGCAGAAGCCGAAACACCAAAGATTTTCATTTTTTATTTTAAAGGTACTAATTTTTATATGTCTTCAAAAGGTTTTTACGCTTTCGCGGAATTGTTTTTTGCTGGAAGCATACAGTATCTAAAAAATAAGTATTTTCGGAACCTAAATAAGAAATTATGAAATTTATCTTAAGTGCAATTTTAGTGCTTTTTACCCTGCAACTTTCAGCACAAAAAATAGAAGCCTACCAATTATATAATAAGAAAGGTAGAAAAGTGAATTTTAAAAGACTGGTCAAATCCGTAAAGAAAAAAGATATTATCTTGTTTGGCGAATTGCACGACAATCCTATCGCACACTGGATGCAATTAAAATTAGCAAAAGAATTAAACCATGAAAATGATTTGGTTTTAGGCGCAGAAATGCTAGAAACCGATAACCAAGAAGCACTCAATGATTATTTAAACAATAAAATTAACCAAAAAAGCTTAGATAGCTTAGCGCGTTTATGGGTAAACCATAAAACCGACTATAAGCCATTGGTAGATTTTGCAAAATCTGAAAATTTAAAATTTGTAGCGACAAACATTCCGCGGCGTTACGCGAGCCAAGTATATAGAAACGGTTTTGAAGTTTTGGACACTTTACCGAAAAATGAAAAAAATTGGATAGCACCTTTGCCTATTGACTACGACCCGGATTTGCCTGGTTATAAAAAAATGCTTACAATGATGGAAGATCATAAAAACCCTAATTTCCCGAAAGCGCAAGCAATAAAAGATGCAACAATGGCGTATTTTATTATGAAAAATAGGGCAGAGGGACAACAATTTTTACATTTTAACGGCGCTTATCACAGCAATAATTTTGAAGGTATTTATTGGTACTTAAAGCAAGCAGATAAAGAGGTAAAGATTGCGACTATTTCTACGGTAATGCAAAAAGATGTTTCTAAGTTGGAAGAAGAATATAAATTACAAGCAGATTTTATTTTGGTGGTAGATAAAGAAATGACCAGAACTTATTAAAATAAAAAACCCTTCTTTTAACGGAAGGGTTTTTTGGAGGGGATTAAAGTTTATTTGTCAAAATAACTAAAAGTATCGCCGTTTTTAATCTGCAATAAACTTTCGTAAATCATTCTAATTACATTTTCTACATCTTCGCGATGTACCATTTCTACTGTTGTATGCATATAACGAAGCGGTAAAGAAATTAAAGCAGAAGCCACGCCGCCGTTACTATACGCAAAAGCATCGGTATCTGTTCCGGTCATTCTGCTGGCTGCCAAACGTTGAAAAGGAATTTTGTTCTTTTCGGCGGTTTCTATAATCATTTCGCGCAATTTGTTTTGTACTGCCGGCGCATAACTTATAACCGGACCTGCACCAATTTTGGTATCGCCTTCTTTTTTCTTTTCTATCATTGGCGTTGTGGTGTCGTGGGTTACATCTGTAACAATGGCCACGTTAGGTTTTATGCGTTGGGTAATCATTTCGGCACCGCGTAAACCAACTTCTTCTTGTACAGAGTTGGTAATATAAAGACCAAAATCTAGTTCTTTTTTGTTTTCTTTTAAAAGACGGGCAACTTCAGCAATCATAAATCCGCCCATTCTGTTATCTAAAGCACGACAAACAAATTTATTTTCGTTAAGCACGAAAAATTCATCCGGATAGGTGATTACGCAACCCACGTGAACGCCCAGTTTTTCTACTTCTTCTTTATTGCTGCAACCAACATCAATACAAATATTTTCTATTTTAGGAGATTGTTCATCACTTTTATCGCGGGTATGAATGGCCGGCCAACCAAAAACACCTTTTACAATGCCATTTTTGGTATGAATATTTACACGCTTAGAAGCAGCAATTTGATGATCGCTACCGCCATTGCGTAGAACATAAATTAAACCATCGTCTGTAATATAATTTACGTACCAAGAAATTTCGTCTGCGTGTCCTTCTATAACCACCTTAAATTTTGCATCGGGATTAATAACACCAACAGCAGTACCATAGGTATCTGTAATAAATTCATCTACATATGGTTTTAGATAGTCCATCCATAACTTTTGCCCCTCCCATTCATAGCCTGTAGGCGAAGCGTTATTGAGGTATTGCTCTAAAAATTTTAAGGAATTGTCGTTTAATAATGTTTCTTTTGACATAATAATTAATTCTAATTTTTCACGAAAGTAATAATAATATGTATAATGCGGCTTGTAATAACAATTTTTGGAATGGTTTTAGCTTTCAATAATTAAACTTATTTTCTAATTGAAATATTTAATTTACATACTAAGTTTCTTTGCGCTGCACGGCACATTTGCACAAACCATATCTTCTAAAGCAGTTTTTTCTAAAAAAGAGCTTCCGGCTACTAAAAAAGTAGACTATTTGTTGTTAGAGAAAGACTCGCTTCAAGATATGGCTGCTATAGATTTAGATGAAGTTGTACTAATAGGCAGGTATAATTTTAAAGATCGTAGAGAGCGACACCAGTATTTAATTTTAAAACGAAAAACTTTTAAAGTATGGCCGTATGCAGTTTTAGCTTCAGACAGATTACAGGCTTTACGGAAAAGACTCGGTAATATAAAAACCAAATCAGATAAAAAGCGTTATACTAAAATAGTACAGAATTATATGGAGGATGAGTTTAAGGAAGAA
This sequence comes from Haloflavibacter putidus, assembly GCF_006546625.1. GTDB lineage: Bacteria > Bacteroidota > Bacteroidia > Flavobacteriales > Flavobacteriaceae > Mesonia > Mesonia putida. The sequence continues at coordinate 454 of NZ_VIAR01000012.1, read as the reverse complement.
TTAAAAAAACTCACCAAAACCGAAGGACAAATTTTAGTCAAATTAATGTATCGACAAACCGGGGAAACAACATTTGATGTAGTGAAAGATTTAAAAAGTGGATGGAATGCATTTTGGTATAATACCACTGCTAGTCTTTTTAATATTTCTTTAAAGGAAGAATTTGATCCTATTCAAGTAAAGGAGGATTATATGATAGAACATATATTACGTAGAGCTTTTCGTACTGAAGAGCTTGAAAGTCATGATGCTAAAATAGATATCTCTTTTCTAGAAGCTATGAAAAAGTGGAAATAAGAAAATAATAACTCAAAATCTTTCACTTTGATTTTCAGGCATTTTAGATAGCAATTAAGAAAAGTTTAAATTTATTTCAAAAAAGGTTTGTTTAGGAAAGAAAAAGGGTTGTATATTTGCACCCGCTTTCGGGCATATTAGTTCATTAAAAGGATGA
>NZ_VIAR01000011.1 GCF_006546625.1 Haloflavibacter putidus | reverse complement strand
TTTTGTTTATCAACAAATTTAGACTTATCAACAAAGAAAAAAAGAAGCAAAAAAAGAAATTTTCATCATCATTATCATCCTTTTTAAAATAAGTAAATTTATGTATTGCAAACCTAAAGGACGCTTCGGGATTTGTCAATAAAAAAATGAACAAACAAATTTTATTGAACATAACTATTGTTAATTTTAAGAGCAAGTTTTTTAATCAAACAGTAATTATTCTATAGTTTTTTTACTGAAAAGATTTTAGGAAGAATTCAGGTTTTGTAAATACGATAAAATTTTTCAGTAAAATTTAAAAAACTCGATAGCTTTTCGTTATGCGGATTATTACTTAAATTCGCAAATCTAATTTCAGCATAAACATAACAACTATGAGTAAATACGATATTATTGTTTTAGGTAGCGGACCGGGAGGTTATGTAACCGCCATACGCGCATCGCAACTAGGTTTTAAAACCGCCGTTGTAGAAAAAGAAAATCTAGGTGGGGTTTGTCTTAACTGGGGTTGTATCCCAACAAAAGCACTTTTAAAAAGTGCTGAAGTTTTTGAATACTTAAACCACGCCGATGATTATGGGTTGAAGGTAGAGAAAGCAGATAAAGATTTTGGTGCCGTTATAAAGCGAAGCAGAAATGTAGCTGAAGGAATGAGCAAAGGCGTACAGTTCTTAATGAAAAAAAATAAAATTGACGTTATAGACGGTTTCGGAAAACTAAAAAAAGGTAAAAAAGTAAGCGTAAAAGATAAAGACGGTAATACCAAAGATTACGAAGCAGAACATATTATTGTTGCTACCGGCGCAAGATCTAGAGAATTGCCTAATCTTAAACAAGATGGCGAGAAAATAATTGGCTACCGCGAAGCAATGAATTTAAAAAAGCAACCTAAAAAAATGATAGTGGTTGGTTCTGGTGCTATTGGAGTAGAATTTGCGCATTTTTATAATGCAATGGGCACAGAAGTTACCGTTGTAGAGTATTTACCAAACTTGGTACCTTTAGAAGATAAAGACGTTTCTAAGCAATTTGAACGTTCGTTCAAAAAAGCCGGAATTAAAGTAATGACCAATTCTTCTGTAGAAAGCGTAGACACTTCCGGAAAACAAGTTAAAGCCAAGGTTAAAACCAAAAAAGGCGAAGAAACTTTAGAAGCAGACGTAGTACTTTCTGCCGTTGGTATTAAAACCAATATAGAAAATATAGGTTTAGAAGACTTAGGCATTAAAACCGCAAAAGACAAGATAGAAGTAAACGAATGGTACCAAACCAACGTGCCCGGCATTTATGCAATTGGCGATGTTGTTGCGGGACCAGCCTTGGCGCATGTCGCTTCCGCGGAAGGAATTCTATGCGTAGAAAAAATTAAAGGGATAAAGGTAGAAGCCTTAGACTATGGTAACATTCCTGGTTGTACTTACGCCACGCCAGAAATTGCGAGTGTTGGTATGACAGAAGAGCAAGCCAAAGAAGCCGGTTATGAACTTAAAATAGGAAAATTCCCATTCTCTGCTTCCGGAAAAGCAAGCGCTGCCGGTAAAAAAGATGGTTTTGTAAAAGTTATTTACGATGCCAAATACGGCGAATGGTTAGGTTGCCATATGATTGGCGCCGGCGTTACAGATATGATTGCCGAAGCAGTTTTGGGTAGAAAATTAGAAACTACCGGCCATGAAGTTTTAAAAGCCGTACACCCGCATCCAACAATGAGCGAAGCTGTTATGGAAGCTACCGCAGATGCTTACGGTGAGGTAATACATATCTAAACCTGTAGTGAGAATATAAATTCATAAAAAAATCCCGAGCGTTTTGCTCGGGATTTTTTTATGCTATCTGCAATATTTTCTTACAAAGAAGGGTCTAATTTTGCATCAAACTCCATATCCAATTGTAATTCTAAATTATTGGCATCTTCTGTGCTTTCAAATTCAATTACCAATTTTAAATCGTCAGATTTTACATATTCGTCTACATAAGCGTCTGTAGTTTCAAGATTTAAAACGGTTTCGCCAGAAGGTATAGTTTCTAATTGTCCTACTTGTAAATACTCTAAATCTGCAGTACGTACGCCTAATTTTACAGAATTTACAAAATCAAAATTAGTTTGATCGTCTGCATTTACCAAGGTAATTTTTAGATCGTCTAATTCAATTTCTTCTACTTGGTCAAGCGCTTCGTCCGTATTTAATTCGGCTTCGATAGCTTGTTTTACATTAAGATCCGTTTCTACCGGAATTTCAAACAAATTGATAGGTAAATAATCAATGTTTACGTTTTCGGTAACCGGAATATCGCTAATGGTTCTTATACGATCTATAACATCGTCATCATCGCTACAAGATGTAAAAATAAGACTTAAGATAATTGCCGGTAAAATTAAAAGTTTTTTGTTCATTTTGCTTTGTTTTTTAGTTCAGAGCAAAACTCTAAATTTTAGTTTACCTAATTTATCAAACCTTTGTTAAGACTGGTTTACGGCTTGCTAAAATTCCTTTAACGTTTACTAAAATTCCTTAAAATTAAACCGGTAACAAATCGACAAACCAAAATTTGTAATCCCAATTTTCGGTTTCTTTAAAGCAATCTGTTTTTTTTGACGGACTATAATCTTTCAATACTACTTCTCCTTTTTTAAACTTTACGGAATTTGAAAATAGCGGACCATCATAAACAAAGGTATGAAACTCGCCATTCTCGCCGCACCAATCTACATTTGGTGGCAAATCTTGAAGAAACTGTTTATCTATTGTTCTTCCGCAAAAAGATTTATCTAAATATTTGGCGTTTACCGTTACCACCACCGCTTTATAACCGGCATCTATAAAATCTAAAATTAATTTTTTGGTGTCTTTTTTCCATAAAGGGAAAACGGGTTTTATATTGAAATCAGATAATTCTGCTTCTCGATATTCGCGTAAATCTTCCAAAAGAATATCGCCATAAACCGAATGGGTAAAGCCATTTTCTTGAAAAACCAACAAATGCTTTCGCATAATTTTATTATAAGCTTCCATAGAAATTTCACCATTTAAATCTATAATATAAAGTGGTAAATGGAGTGCCTTTACTTGTTGCTCTAGCAAATTTCGGCGAAGACCATGCATAGAAACCCTATTGGTTTGCGTGTTTATGGTAGTAACCAATTTTTTTATTGGTAAATTTTCTTCTTGTAATTGGTGCAAACTCCACATAGCATCTTTACCACTACTCCAATTTAGAAAAGCTTTAAAAGACATTTATGTTGTATTATTTGGTTATAAAACTACGTATGGCCAATTCGTAACTTTGCAGGCCAAAACCTATAATTACACCTTTAGTATGCGGCGCAAAAAAAGATTTCTGTCGGAAATCTTCGCGTGCATAGGTATTAGAAATATGTACTTCTACCACCGGGGTTTTTATAGCTTTTACCGCATCTGCAATAGCAATAGAGGTATGCGTATAGGCGGCGGCATTTAAGACAATGCCATCAAAATCTTTATCTGCCTCTTGCAATCTATCTATTATCTCGCCTTCGCTGTTAGTTTGGCAATGCGAGAGTTCTACATCTTTTAAGCTAAACTGCAATTGCCCAAAATAATCGTCAAAATTCTTATAGCCATAAACATCTGGCTCGCGATTACCTAGCAAATTAAGATTTGGACCGTTAAGGATAAGAATTTTCATAAGAAAAATTTTAAAGGCCTATACCCAGACCAACTATAAAGGTATTAAAATTAGCCGACCTAAACGTATCGCTGTTTTCGGCAATTTTAAAACCGTACCGCGCTTCTATAAAGATATTATGAAAAATATCGTAACCAACGCCCACAGCCAAATCTAAGCCTAACTTATCTTTAAACTCTGCGTTACCATCGCTTTCAAAAATATAGGTTGCTTGTGGTCCGGCTTGTAAATGCAAATCTGTATTGGCTACATAATATTGCAACATTACCGGCAAATACATTAGGTTGGTGTCGCCGGCTTTTCCGTAAACTAAACCGGGTTGAAATTTAAAGGTATTGGAAAGATGAAACTCGCTATAAAAACCGGCATAAAACCCCGACTCGCCGTCAGAATCGCCATCGGGACTTACATTTAGATAGCCGCCGGTAATACCAACTTCCGTGGTTTGCGCTTGCGCGAATTGAAAAGCGGCCAAAATAATACTAAAGCTTAGAAGTAATTTTTTCATGGATAATTAGTTTTCGACGAAAATACTAAAAAGCCGGCATATTGCAGTAAGGGGTTAAAATAAAAAAAAGCGAAAATCTTCTGGGATTTTCGCTTTTACTATTGACAAGTATTTTATCAATTAAAATTTGTAGCCAACAGATACTTGGATTACCCCATTTTTAACATCTGAATCATTAAATTCATCGTCATTTATATTCGACAAACCTAAATTATATCTCGCGTCAAAAAATAAGCCCATATCTAATTGATAGCCTAGACCTAAAGCTAATCCAAAATCTAAGCTTGACAATTGATCTTTAACATCTGCTGTTGCACTCATAGTTTCTGTTACCCCGTTTTCGGTATAAGTTTGTTCATACTCCCCTTCCGCAGACACTAAAAGACCAATTTGGGGACCAGCGTGCACTGTGAATGCATCAGAAATATAAAACTTAGCCATAATAGGTAAAGAAATATAATTTAATTTTAAAGTTTCTTTTTCTTCTGCGGTGTAAGTCTGCCCCATAACAGTTACTGTTTCAGAATATTCGCTTTTAGCACCTTTCATTGAATATAACAATTCCGGCTGTAAGCTAAATCTTTCGGAAAGCATAATTTCTGCAAAACCGCCAATGTGAAGACCCGTTTTCATATCGGCTTCTTCTACATCATCTCCAACAATTGTTGCAAAGTTAGCACCTGCTTTAACACCAAATTTCACTTCTTGTGCCTGTGTGGAGGCAAAACCAACTACCGTAAAAACGGCTAATAATAATAGTTTTTTCATTATAGATATATAAATTAGTTAACGGGGGCAAATATAAACAAAATTACAAATTGGCATAAAAACCAAACTTATTTTTAAATAAAAAAGACGAAAATCTTACCAGATTTTCGTCTTTAAATGATTATAATAAAGTTTCTAGAATTTATAAGCTGCTCCAATTCCTAAAGCACCGGCACTCGCGCCATCTAAACTGATTCCTTTGTAAAAAGCAAAAATATCAAAATTCATTGTCATATAACCAACTTTTGGTTGGTAATAAAATCCAGAATCGCTCACCTCATCATCTGTGCTTAAGGCATAACCTAAATCCACACCTCCAAACCAGTTTTCAGAAAAGGCATAACGCGCAGAAGCTGCAATTGGAATATAACTTAGATCTTCAGCTTCAACAGTTCCAAGAGGGGTATCAAAATCCTCTCCTAAAAATACGGTGTATCCGGTTGCTATACCCACGTCAAAACTTTCTGCAACATTCCAATGATAGGCAGCATCTAAACCAAGATTTACTGTGGTAAAATCATCAATATCTCCCATAGGTAAACCTGCGTGAATGCCTAATTTAAAACCTTCCTGTGCTTGCATTGTTGCAAAGCTAAACGTTGCAAATACTGCAATAAGTAATAATTTTTTCATTATATATTAATTTTATAGTTTACTCAAATGTAAAAAAAATATTTAAATTATGTTAAATTTTACTAATTTATTTTTCACTCTTTAAAAGTCAATCCAACCCAAGAAGAAGAAAAACGCTACTTTTGCATAAAAAAAATGAGAGTACACAAGATTATTTTAGCTTTATTAACTGTTTTTGTATTTTCTTTTTCGCAAGCACAAGAAAGAGAAAAACAAGTTAAACGAATAGGTTTTCAAAAAACAGATAAGTTTATTTCGGGAGCAATTGGTTATAGCACCACTTCGTATCCAGACGATTCTAAGGCAAACAATTTTAATATAGCACCCAGATTTGGTTATTTTATTAATGATTTTGTGGCTTTAGGAGCAAAAATTGGTTTTTCTTCCGAAAAGCGAGAAGCTACTAATGGACAAGAGCTTTACAATAACCAATCACTTACGCTTGGCGTTTTTGGCCGCTATTATTTATTGCCGGGCAATAGGTTTTCTGTTTTTGGCGAGATAGGCGTTGGTTTTGGCACTATTAAAAATACCACGACAGATAGTCGTTTTAATGGCGTTAACGCAAGTTTTAATCCGGGGTTGAGTTATTTTATTTCAGAAAGTTTTGCTATTGAGGCAAATTTAGGTGTAATAAGCTACGATAGCGTTAAGCAAGATATAAACGGAGCAGATGCTCAGGAAGCTTTTGAAATTGGTTTAGATCTTAACAATATAAATTTGGCCTTGATTTATAAATTTTAGTAGCTGCCAAATTCCGTAAAAATTAAAAAGAGGAGCAAAACGCTCCTCTTTTTTTATTCTTTATTTTTTATGTCTTAAAACATAAAACCAACTCCGGCTTGAATTACAGAGTTATGTGCATCTACGTCTTCAAACATTTGAGTAAAGCCGTAGTTGTAGCGGCCTTGTACAAAGAAACCGTTATCAAATTTGTACTCTAAACCGGCAGCCAAAGAAATATCTATATCTTTTGGTTCTAATGCAGAAGCAATATCTATGTCTCCTCCATCGCTATTTGGTTGATAGTCGATTTCATCGTTTATCAAAAACCCAATTTGTGGTCCGGCGTGTACGTTAAGACCTTCTACCAAGTAAATTTTTGCTAAAATAGGTACTTGAATATAATCAAATTGCACCTCTATGTTATCGTCATTATCCAAGAAGTTATCCTGTCCGGAAGATTTCCAGTCATAACCCTGTCCAGAATATAAAACCTCTGCTTGTAGCGAGAAACGCTCACTGTAAGGAACTTCGGCTACAAAACCGGCGTTAAAACTGGTTCTTGCGTCCGGACTATCAAAATCATCTCCGGCAATAGTAGCAAAGTTAACACCACCTTTAACACCTAGTTGAACTAAGTCGGAATCAGCTTGTGCATTTGCTGTAAAAATTGACATTGCTGCTACGGCAGCTCCTAAAACTAACTTTTTCATCACATTTGTTTTTTGAATTCGGTACAAACATATTGGTCAATTTCAAAATAAAATACTAAGCATACATTAAATAAAGCTTAAATTTGTTCTTAACATAATTAGCCAAAAACCTGCTTATGCTGTGGAGCCAAGCCCTTGAAGATTACCAACATTACCTCCGTTTAGAACGTGGATTATCTGCAAATACGATAGACAATTATTCTTACGACATTGTTAAATTAATCGGGTTTCTAGAAGAAAATAAAAGTAATTTTAGTCCAATTTCTATAAAAGAAGAGCCTTTGCAAACTTTTATTTATCAAATTTCAAAAAGCATGCAAGCTCGTTCCCAAGCTCGGATTATTTCCGCTTTACGCGGATTTTTTAACTTCTTGGTATTTGAAGATTATCGGGAAGACAACCCTATGGAACTTATTGAAGCGCCAAAAACCGGGGCAAAATTACCAGATACACTTTCGCTCACAGAAATTGATAAACTTATAAAACATATAGATTTAAGCCATCCGCAAGGAGAACGTAACCGCGCAATTATAGAAACCTTGTACGGTTGCGGTTTGCGCGTCTCCGAATTGATTAACCTGCAATTATCAGATTTGTTTTTTAAAGAAGGTTTTATAAAAGTTACCGGAAAAGGTAACAAGCAGCGTTTTGTACCCATAAGCGCGCATACCATAAAATACATCAATTTATATAAAAATGAAATTAGGGCGCATCAAAACATTAAAAAGGAATTTGAAGATACTTTATTTTTAAACCGTCGCGGCGGAAGTTTAACCCGCGCTATGATTTTTACGATTGTAAAGCAAACTGCCAAAAAAGCAAACATTAGCAAAAAAATAAGTCCGCATACTTTTCGGCACTCTTTTGCTACCCATTTATTGGAAAACGGCGCCAATTTACGCGCCATTCAGCAAATGTTAGGACACGAAAGCATTACCACTACAGAAATTTATATGCACCTAGACAGAAGCTACCTCAAGAAAGTAGTAGATAAATTTCACCCCAGAAAATAATTGTTCGGATTTAGGTTTTAGTTTTTGAGTTCTTGAGTCTTTGCGTTTCAACTTCAGCATACATTTTATTTATTATATAATGTAAATTCAAAAAACTGTTTACTGTCAACTGATTAATGAAAACCAAACATTATTAAATTTGTGCTAAATAAAAGTAGAAGTTTTTTTGCTCGACGTCAAGTTTTTATCTTGTTACCAAAACAAAAACTATGAAAACATTAAATTTTAAAAATGGCGATAAAATGCCGGCAATTGGCTTAGGAACTTGGAAATCTGAACCGGAAAAAGTTACATACGCCGTAAAACATGCTTTAAAAAATGGTTACCACCATATAGATTGTGCTGCCGTTTACCAAAACGAAAAAGATGTAGGTAAAGCGCTTAAAGAAGTCTTTACGGAAGGTAAAGTAAAGCGCGAGGAAGTTTGGATAACTTCTAAGTTATGGAACAATGCACACAAAAAAGAAGACGTAATTCCGGCGCTAAAACAAACCTTAAGCGATTTGCAATTAGATTATTTAGATTTATATTTAATTCACTGGCCAGTAGCGTTTAAACCAGAAGTAAAAGGCGCTCCAGAAAACGATGACGAGTTTTTATCTTTAGAAGAAGTGCCAATTATAGAAACTTGGGAAGCCATGTTAGAAGCCAAAAAGCAAGGTTTGGTAAAACATGTTGGGGTTTCTAATTTTAGTATTAAGAAATTAAAAGACTTAATGCAAAAAACAGACGATAATCCAGAAATGAATCAGATTGAGTTGCATCCTTATTTGCAGCAAAAAGAAATGTTAGAGTTTTGCAAAGACAATAATATTCATTTAACGGCTTATTCTCCTTTGGGAAGTGGAGACCGCAGCGATGATATGAAAGCAGACAACGAACCTTCTTTGTTAGAAAATGACACAATAAAAAACATTGCTGAAAAACACAATGCTTCTCCTGGTCAAATTTTAATAAAATGGGCAGAAAATCGTGGCACAGCAGTTATTCCTAAATCTACAAACGAAGGTAGAATTGAAGAAAACCTGAAAAGTGCAGAAATTCAGCTGGACGAAGATGATTTAAAGCAAATAGCCAGCTTAGACAGACATTTTAGATATGTTACCGGCGAGTTTTTTGTTACCGAAGGAAATTCGTACGAAAATATCTACGACGAGTAATTTCCGTAAAGAAAGATAAAATAAAAAAGCTGCTGCAAATTAAATTTCGAGCAGCTTTTTTTAATTATTGCGTTCTCTTTTATTTCTTCGGAATGTTTTTTAAAACTTCCATAAAGAAATCCCAGAATTTTTGTGAGGAAGAAATACTCGCTCGCTCATCTGGAGAGTGCGCTCCACGAATGGTGGGTCCAAAAGAAATCATATCCATCTTTGGATAATGGCTACCAATAATACCACATTCCAAACCGGCGTGGCAAGCTGCAATATTAGCTTTTTCGTTGGTTTGTTTTTCGTAAAGCTTGTCTAAAACTTTTAAGATTTCAGAATCCGGATTAGGCGTCCATCCCGGATATTCTCCCGAAAGTTCTACATCAAAACCGCCCATTTCAAAGCCGGCGCTTAAGCTATTGGTTAAATCCCATTTATTACTTTCTACAGAAGATCGCGTTAAACAAGCTACCTCAACCTTACCGTTTTCAATTTCTACACGGGCAATATTGTTAGAGGTTTCTACTAAACCTTCAATATCCGGACTCATACGGTAAACACCATTGTGCGCGGCATAAATAGCTTTTAAAACAGCCGTTTGGTCTTCTGTTTGCATAACTTTTTCCGGCTTTTCTATTTTTTCTAAGCTAATTTCTAAGTTTTTTTCCAAACTTTTATATTCGCTTAAAATTGCCTCTTTTATATAGTTAAATTCTGTCTTTAAGGCTTCTGTCTTATAGTTGTTTACCACAATTTCTGCAACGCTTTCGCGTGGAATGGCATTGCGTAAACCGCCGCCGTTTAATTTTGCTATTTGCATTCCGCTTTCGCGCGAAAGATGAAACAGCACACGATTCATTAATTTATTGGCATTGCCCAAGCCTTTAATAATATCCATTCCGGAGTGACCGCCGTTTAAACCGGTAACACTCACTTTATAAGCGGTAGCGTCACTATCTACTTCTTTTTCTTTATAACTTCTTTTGGCAGAAAGATCTACCCCGCCAGCACAACCTATACCAATTTCATCATCTTCTTCGGTATCTAAGTTTAAAAGGATTTCTCCTTCCAAAATAGACTCGTCCAAATCTTTAGCGCCGGTCATTCCCGCTTCTTCGTCTACGGTAAACAAAGCTTCTATAGCCGGATGCTCTATATCGTTACTTTCTAAAACGGCCATCATTGCGGCAACGCCCAAACCATTATCGGCGCCCAAAGTGGTTCCTTTTGCGCGCACCCAATCGCCGTCTACGTACATATCTATTCCTTGGGTTTCAAAATCAAAATCTGTTGCATTGTTTTTTTGGTGCACCATATCTACGTGGGCTTGCAACACAATTTTCTTTTTATCTGTATGCTTGGCAGTGGCCGGTTTTTTAATAACCACGTTTCCTTTTTTATCTTGTAAAACTTCCAAACCTAGGTCTTTTCCGAATTTTTTAATAAACTCGGTAACGCGTTCTTCTTTTTTAGAAGGTCGCGGCACGGCATTTAAATCGGCAAATTTATTCCATAAAAGCTTAGGCTCTAAATTTCTAATTTCTTCGTTCATAGTTTTCATTTTTTTGCTGAATTACAAAGATAACTTTAATAGGAAAACTATAAAATTTGCGCCACACGAATTACTTTGTATTTTTAGCCTCGTGAAAAGGTATACACATTTTATTCTTGCAATTTTGCTGCCCATTCAAATTGGGTTAATTTCTTACTTGGCAGAATTTCCCGAGCTGGTAGAAACCTATTACAGTAACGGAATTTATCCTTATCTCTCTAAATTTTTGCGCTATGGTTTGGGTTGGATACCATTTTCTGTTGGCGATTTTTTATATGCTTTTTTGGTAATCTCTATTTTGCGTTGGTTGATAAAGCGTTTTAAAACCCGCTTTAAAAAACCAAAGCAATGGATTTTAGAAGCGCTTGCCACTTTATCTGTTTTGTATTTCTGTTTTCATTTATTTTGGGGATTTAATTATTACCGCTTGCCTTTACACCGCTCGTTGCAAATCCGTAAAGAATATACTAACGAGCAACTCTTTAATCTTGCAGAACGCTTGGTAGAAAAAACCAATGCTATGCACGAAGCTTTAAGCAAAAACGACAGCTTAGCGGTAAATTATACGTTTAAAAATCACGAAATTAGAAAAATGGCCGAAAATGGCTACGACACGATTGCTCTGCGTTTTCCAAAATTGGCCTATAATCCAAAAAGCGTAAAACCTTCTTTGTTTAGCATTCCGTTAAGCTATATGGGTTTCAACGGTTATTTGAATCCGCTTACCAACGAGGCGCAGGTAAACAACCAAATGCCAAAATTTAAATTACCTAGCACTACCAGTCACGAGATTGGCCACCAAATAGGTTTTGCCAAAGAAAACGAAGCCAATTTTATGGCTTGTCTTACCACGATGCATCACCCAAATCCGTATTTTAGGTATGCCGGTTACACCTTTGCTTTAAAATATTGCTTATCGGAAACCTATGTGGCAGACAAATGTAAAACAGAAAACCTCATTGCTGCTTTACATCCCGGCGTACTGGAGAATTATAAAGAAGTACAAAAATTTTGGCAAGAACACCAGAATCCGCTCGAGCCATTTTTTAAATTGTTTTATAGTGGTTATTTAAAAGCGAATAACCAGCCCGAGGGCATGCAAAGTTATAATTATGTGGTGGCTTTGTTGGTAAATTATTACGAAGGAAAATCGCTGTAAAACTTCTGCTGTTTTAGGTTAAGATTTAGTAAATTTCGGGCTTTTACAAAATCTATGTACAAACACATAAGCAGCACGCAAAACAAAGCGATTAAAAAGCTTTTGCAACTTACAGAGAAGTCTAGAAATAGACGTAAAGAAGCCTTATTTGTGGTAGAAGGCTTTCGCGAAATAAATTTGGCTTTATCTGCCGGGTACCAATTGCAGCAACTTTATTTTTCTGAGGAATTGCTTTCGGAAAATAACCTAAACGCGCTTTCTATTGAAAAGGGTAAAATAACAGAACTGAGCCTTGAAGTTTATAAAAAAATAAGCTATCGCAGCAGTACCGAAGGCGTTGTAGCAGTAATGCATACCAAAGAGCACGCTTTACGCGGAATAAAATTTGAGCGAGAGAATCCGTTGGTTTTAGTGGCAGAAGCTCCCGAAAAGCCCGGCAATATCGGCGCGCTTTTACGAACCGCAGATGCGGCCAATTTAGACGCGGTTTTTATTGCCAATCCTAAAACAGATTTATACAACCCAAATATAATCCGCTCTAGCGTAGGATGCATTTTTACCAATCAAATTGCTACAGGCAGCACCAAAGAAATTATTGATTTTTTAAAGCAGAAAAGTATAGCTATTTATTGTGCGGCTTTGCAAAATTCTAGCTTGTATACGCAGCAAAATTACACCAATGCCAGCGCAATTGTGGTTGGTACAGAAGCAGATGGCTTAGAAGAAGAATGGCTGCAAAATTCTACCAAAAATATTATCATTCCTATGCAGGGAAAAATAGACTCTATGAATGTTTCTGTTGCGGCAGGAATTTTGATTTTTGAAGCAAAACGACAACGAAAATTTTAATTTTGCGGTTTACCCGCATCCTTAACTTTAAATTATGGCTCCCGAAACTTTGTTTTATATTTTAATAGGCATTATTCTACTGGATTTTATTGTAGATTATATTTTAGGCGCTTTAAATGCCGAGCATTTTAAAGACAAGTTGCCCGAAGAACTGTCAGATGTTTACGAAGACGAAAAAGAATATTTTAAAGCCCAAGAATATAAAAAAGCCAATTACGAATTTGGCAATATTACCGGCTTGTTTAACCTTTTGGTGGTTTTATCGTTCTTTTTAGTAGGCGGTTTTGAAATTGTAGACCAGTGGGCACGAACCTTATCAGAGAATCCAATCATCATCGGATTAATTTTCTTTGGCATTATTATGTTTGGAAGCGATATTTTAAATCTGCCATTCTCATACTACCAGACTTTTATAATTGAAGAAGAATTTGGGTTTAACAAAACCACGCATAAAACTTTTTTGTTAGACAAGTTAAAATCTTGGCTGTTATTAATAGTTTTGGGTGGCGGCATTTTGGCAGTAGTAATTTGGTTCTATACCCTTACCGGCTCTTCTTTTTGGTTGTATGCCTGGGCTTTGATCACTGTTTTTTCTGTTATTATGAATATGTTTTACAGCAAATGGATTGTACCCTTATTCAATAAACAAACACCGTTAGAAGAAGGTTCTTTACGGAGAAAAATAGAGCGTTATGCTACAAAAGCCGGCTTTCAGCTGGACAATATTTTTATAATAGATGGCTCTAAACGTAGTACTAAAGCCAATGCTTATTTTTCGGGTTTCGGAAAAGAGAAACGCATTACGCTTTACGATACTTTGGTAAACGATTTAGACGAAGACGAAATTGTTGCCGTTTTAGCGCACGAAGTTGGGCATTATAAAAAGAAACACATTTTATACAACCTAGGCGCATCTATACTTACCACCGGATTAACTTTATGGCTTTTGTCTGTTTTTATTGACAATCCGTTATTATCGCAAGCGCTTGGCGTAGAACAACCCAGTTTTCACGTGGGGCTAATTGCTTTTGGGATTTTATATTCTCCTATTTCTGCCATTACCGGTTTATTAATGAATTACCTGAGCAGGAAATTTGAATACCAAGCAGACAGTTTTGCACAAAAAACCTATGGTGCGGCGCCATTAATTAGCGGCTTAAAAACTTTATCGGCTAAAAGCCTAAGCAATTTAACCCCGCATAAAGCCTATGTTTTTGTACATTACTCCCACCCCACTCTTTTGCAACGCATAAGAAATTTGGGGGTTTATAATATGACAGACTTTTAGTATATTAGTAATATGATTTTGACCGAAGAGCAAATAGAAAAAGAAAATAAGCGCATTACCAAGCAATACAAAGAATTGCTGCGCATAAGTTACCGCACGCTTACAGACGAAGATAAAGCTTTAATACGTCAAGCTTTTGAAATTGCTGTAGATGCGCATAAAGATCAGCGTAGAAAATCTGGCGAGGCGTATATTTTTCATCCTATTGCGGTGGCAAAAATTGTTGCTTCAGAAATTGGTTTAGATGCCACTTCTATCGCGGCCGCTCTTTTGCATGATGTGGTAGAAGATACCGAATATACCTTAGACGACATTGAACAAATGTTTGGTAAAGTGGTTGCCAAAATTGTAGACGGGCTTACAAAAATAAGTCACCTTAAACCGGAACGCGATGTTTCTCTGCAAGCAGAAAATTTCCGTAAAATGCTACTTACTTTAAATGATGACATTAGGGTTATCATTATAAAAATAGCAGACCGTTTGCACAATATGCAAACTATGGAAGCTATGCGGGCAGATAAGCAAGTAAAAATTGCTTCGGAAACCTTATACATTTATGCGCCGCTTGCACATCGTATTGGTTTGTACAACATTAAAACAGAATTAGAAGATTTAAGTTTAAAATACACAGAGCCGGAGGTTTATCAAGACATTCTTATTAAAATGAAGGAAAGTAAGGAAGAGCAAGATGAATACATCAATGCTTTTTCTAAAATAATTTCCAATTCTTTAGACAAAGAAAATTTAACGTATGAAATAAAAGGTAGACCAAAATCTATTTTTAGCATTCGTAAGAAGATTCTAAAACAAAATATTTCTTTTGATGAAATTTACGACAAATTCGCTATTAGAATAATTTACGACAGTACTCCGGAAGACGAAAAGTTTTTGGCATGGAAAATTTACTCTATTGTAACAGACCATTTTAGACCCAACCCAACTCGTCTACGCGATTGGATTAGCTCCCCAAAATCTACCGGTTACGAAGCTTTGCACATTACAGTTATGGGACCGCAAGGCAGATGGGTAGAAGTGCAAATAAGAAGTAAGCGCATGAACGAAATTGCCGAAAAAGGCTATGCAGCGCATTACAAATACAAACATGGCGAAAAACAACAAGACGAAAATTTAGACCAGTGGCTTAATAAATTGCAAGATGCCTTAGAAAATAATGAGGTTAATGCAGTAGATTTTGTAAAACAGTTTAAACTGAATTTATACGCCAAAGAAATTTTTGTTTTTACTCCAGAAGGTGATCTAAAATCTTTGCCAAAAGGTGCCAAGCCTTTAGATTTTGCTTTTAGCATTCATACAGATGTGGGTTTAACTACAAGAGGTGCTCGGGTAAACAACAAATTGGTGCCGCTTAGTCACCAACTAAAAAGTGGCGACCAAGTAGAAATAATTACTTCTAAAAATGCCAAACCCACGCAAAACTGGTTAGAACATGCAACTACTGCCAGAGCAAGATCTAAAATAAAATCTTCTTTAAAAGATGAGAAGAAAGCAATTGCATTAGACGGAAAAGAACTCTTAAAAAGAAAATTACGCGCCCAAAAAATTCCGTTTAATGATAAAACTACGCGAGAATTGGTTAAGTTTTTTAAGCTTAAAACCAGTTTAGATTTATTTTATCGCGTTGGTATTGGCACTATAGATAACGCTGGGTTAAAAGAATATGCTGCTTCTAGAAGCAATGCTTTAGTATCGTTTTTTAAGAATAAAATTAAGAAAGCACCGGCAAAAGAAGAAATTGAAAGAGACGAAATAACCAGCAATTACGATCAGTTGGTGTTTGGTAAAGACAACCAAAAATTAGAATACCAATTGGCCAATTGCTGTAACCCAATTCCCGGCGATGATGTTTTTGGGTTTGTCACGGTAAACGACGGTATAAAAGTGCATAAAAAAGACTGCCCCAACGCTATACAATTACAAAGTAATTACGCCTATCGTATAATGATTGCTAAATGGATAGATTCTTCTCAACAAGAATTTAGAGCTGTTATACGCTTAATTGGCTTGGACGATTTAGGCTTGGTAAGTCAAATAACCAAAGAAATTTCTAACAACCTCAACGTAGATATGCGCAATATCTCTTTTGAGAGTAATGAGAGTGTTTTTGAAGGAAAAATTACCGTTATTGTAAAAAACAAAACCATTCTTAAAAAATTAATGGAAAGACTTAAAAAAATACCGGGAATAGATAAAATAACCCGCGAATAAAGCCTAAATTTGCAAACAGAATTATGGAAGATACAGAAAAGCACAAGAATGACCAGGCTGTAGTTAAAAATGTGTTTACCAAGTTTTTAGAAGAAAAAAAACACCGTAAAACACCAGAACGTTACGCCATTTTACAAGAGATTTACGATAGTAATGAACACTTCGATATTGAATCGTTGTACATTACTATGAAAAACAAAAATTATCGCGTAAGCCGGGCTACTTTATACAACACCATAGAATTGCTTTTAGATTGTGGTTTGGTACGCAAACACCAATTTGGCAAAAATCAAGCACAATACGAGAAGTCTTATTTTGACAGACAGCACGACCACGTAATTCTAACCGATACCGGCGAAGTAATAGAATTTTGCGACCCGCGTATTCAATCTATCAAAAAAACTATAGAAGAAGTTTTCGATATAGAAATCACTAACCATTCTCTGTATTTCTACGGAAACAAAAAAACCTCCAAATAACTTTTTTATGGCTGTAGATTTACTGCTAGGCTTACAATGGGGAGACGAAGGCAAAGGTAAAATTGTAGACGTCCTAACCTCCAAATACGATATTATTGCCCGTTTTCAAGGCGGTCCAAATGCTGGACACACTTTAGAATTTGACGGCATAAAACACGTCTTACACACAATCCCGTCCGGAATTTTTCATAAAAATGCCCTTAACTTGGTAGGAAATGGCGTCGTGATAGATCCGGTAATTTTTCAAAAAGAATTAAAAAACTTAGATAAATTTAAGTTAGATTATGTTTCTAAACTTCTTTTATCTAAAAAAGCACATATAATATTACCCACCCATCGGTTATTAGATGCGGCTTCAGAAACCTCTAAAGGAAAAGCTAAAATAGGCTCTACTTTAAAAGGAATTGGACCAACTTATATGGATAAAACCGGAAGAAACGGCTTACGCTTAGGCGAATTAGAAATGCCAGACTGGAAAGAAAAATACCGCAATCTTGCCAACAAACACGAATCTATGATTGCGTTTTACGACGTAGACATCCAGTACAATTTAAAAGAGTTGGAAGCAGAGTTTTTTGAAGCTATAGAAAGCCTTAAAAAATTACCTTTTATAGACTCAGAAGCTTACTTGCAACAAGCCCAAGCAGAGCAAAAAACAATTTTGGCAGAAGGCGCTCAAGGCTCTTTGTTAGATATAGATTTTGGCACCTATCCTTTTGTAACTTCCAGCAATACTACCGCAGCCGGTGCTTGTACCGGTTTAGGCGTTGCTCCCAACCAGATAAATGAAGTTTACGGAATTTTTAAAGCCTATACCACGCGGGTTGGCAGCGGACCTTTCCCTACAGAATTATTTGATGAAACCGGCGAAAAAATGGCTAAAATAGGAAACGAATTTGGCGCTACAACCGGCAGAGGCAGACGCTGCGGCTGGTTAGATTTGGTAGCTTTAAAATATGCTGTACAAGTAAACGGCGTTACCCAACTTATGATGATGAAAGCCGACGTACTAAGCGGATTTAAAACCTTAAAAATATGTACGGCTTATAAATATAAAGGCGAAGAAATAACGCATTTCCCGTATAATGTAGATAAAAAATATGTAGAACCAATTTATACAGAAATGCAAGGTTGGGACGAAGATTTAATGCAAATGACCAGCAAAGAAGAGTTTCCGGAAAATCTAAACAAGTATATAGATTTTATCGAAAAAGAGCTGGCAACGCCTATAAAAATTGTTTCGGTGGGGCCAGATAGAACACAAACCATCGAGCGTTAGTAAAAGTAAGACCAAAAGTTGTTAGCTTGTTTGGTTAAAAATAAAAACGCTTCAGTTTAAATTGGAGCGTTTTTTGATTATCATTCAATATTTTAATTTCATTACAAATTACAACATATCCAGCTTGAAGAAATTATTATTTTACATAGGTTCTGTAATTTTTAGCCTTTCGGCGGAAGCCTATGCGCAAAAAACAACACCTATAGATTACCAAAGTGAGCGCATTATTACCGATGAAGAAAAATTTCCCGGAGCGCTTATCTTTTTAAAAACAGGTAATGAGCAAGTTTACTTTGTACACGAAGGTATAGAAACTTGGTGCGATCAAGCAATTGCTTACCAAGATGATAATTTTGTAAAAGCATTTGGTAATGTAAAAATGGTGCAAGGAGATACCATAAATTTGCAATGTAAATATGCAGAATATAACGGCAATACGCAATTTGCTTTTGCTAGCAACAATGTAAAATTAAAAACCCCATCTAACACTTTAACTTCTGATACACTTTTTTTTGATCGTATAAAGCAAGAAGCTTTTTACAGAAGCGGTGGTACCGTAAAAGATTCTGCCAGTACTATTACCAGTAGAATTGGGCGTTATTTTATGGAAAAAGAAAAGTTCTCTTTTGTAAAAAACGTAGTAGTAAACAATCCGGAATACATTATAAATTCTAATCAGTTAGATTTTTATTCAGAAAACAGTCACGCTTATTTATACGGCCCTTCTACCATTACCGGTAAAGAAACAGAGATTTATTGCGAACGCGGCTTTTATGACACCCGTAACGATAAAGGTTATTTTGTTAAAAACTCAACCGTTTATTACGATAACCGTAAACTAGAAGGCGATAGTATTTATTTTGATCAGACCAAGAATTTTGCTTCGGCCACCAATAATATCCGGGTAACCGACACCGCAAACCAATCTGTTATAAAAGGTCATTATGCCGAAGTTTTTAGGGCAAAAGATTCGGTTTTTATTACTAAAAGAGCTTTGGCTAGTATGCGACAAGAACAAGATTCTATACACATACATAGCGATACGCTTATGATAACCGGCAAACCCCAAAACAGAATAATAAGAGGTTTTAGAGATACGCGCATTTTTAAAAGTACGATGAGCGGAAAATGTGATTCTATACGTATTAATGAAAAAACCGGACTAACCAAAATGATTGGCAGACCGGTAGTTTGGTCTGGTAACAGCCAAATGAGTGGCGATACTATTCACTTACTCAATAATCCGAAAACAGATAAATTAGATTCGTTAAAAGTATTTTATAATGCTTTTATGATTCAAAAAGATAGTATAAAAGGTTACAATCAAGTAAAAGGTCAAGAAATGTACGGCCTTTTTGAAGATAATGAACTTTACGAAGCCAATTTCATAAAAAACACCGAAACCATTTTCTATTCCAGAGAAGAAGACCAAACTTTAATGGGTATAGATAAAATGTTTGCATCTTCCATAAAGATATTATTTGAAAACCGAGAAGTAACCGATATTTTTTATTACCAAAAACCCGAAGGCACGATGTATTTGCCGGAAAACTTCCCGGAAAACGCCAGAAAATTAAGAGGTTTTAATTGGCGCGGCGATGAAAGGTTATTACAAAAAAGCGACTTATTTGCAGGAGAGCCGGAAATAAAGCTTCCTAAAATACAAGGAATTCCGTTACCGGAGGAAGAAAAAGGATTTTTTGATAAGCGCAAAGAAAAAGAGGAAGAAAACAGCTTACATAAAACTTCGCGATTAACGCCAAAAATATTATCAGACCATAAAGGTGATACTTTGGCGCCAATTAATTTAAAAAACATACACAGTCCGCTAAAAATGCCGGTTTTAAAGAAAGAAGAAAAAAAAGAAGATAATTGAAGGAGAATTTTTTAAAATACCAAGCCCAAACCACGCCGCATCCCTTGGGTTTAGAAATTAAAAACGCAAAGGGCAGCTATATTTATTCGGTACAAGAAAAAGCCTATTTAGATTTTATAGCCGGGGTTTCTGCTTGCAGTTTAGGGCATTGCCATCCTGCAGTGGTAAAAGCCATTCAAGAGCAAGCTGCGCAATATTTGCACGTGATGGTATACGGAGAATTTGCGCAAGAACCCGCCGTTGCCTACTCGCAGTTACTAGCAGAAAAATTGCCCGAAATACCCAACGCAAAAACCTATTTGGTAAATAGCGGTACAGAAGCTATAGAAGGTGCTTTAAAACTGGCAAGACGCGCAACCGGTCGTCAAGAAATTATTGCAGCAAAAAGCGCATATCACGGCAACACGATGGGCTCGTTAAGCTTGATGGATTATGAAGAACGCCAAGCGCCGTTTAGACCGTTAATTCCTAATATTAATCATATTAGCTTTAATCAATTTACCGATTTAGAAAAAATCACTAGCAAAACTGCGGCGGTGGTTTTGGAGACTATTCAAGGCGGAGCCGGCTTTATTTTACCAAAAGATAATTATTTAGAAACGGTAAAAAAACGCTGTCAAGAAGTTGGCGCTTTATTGATTTTAGATGAAATTCAGCCCGGCTTTGGCCGTACGGGAAGTCTATTTGCCTTCCAGCAGTACAATTGCGTGCCAGATATTTTAGTTATAGGAAAAGGAATGGCAGGTGGTATGCCGGCTGGAGCTTTTGTAGCTTCCGCGGAATTGATGAATCTGCTCAGCAACAATCCGGCTATGGGACATATTACCACTTTTGGCGGCAACCCCGTAATTGCTGCGGCAGCTTTAGCTACTTTAAAAGAAGTGAATCAAGGCGATTGGATGCAAAAAACCCTAGAAAAAGAAAAACATTTTAGAGACCAATTACAACATCCGTTAATAAAGGAAATAAGGGGAAAAGGTTTAATGTTAGCCTTAATTTTACCTTCCGAAGAAATTACCAACCAACTTATTTTAAAAGCAAAAGAAAAAGGTTTACTGCTTTTCTGGCTACTTTTTGAAAAAAAAGCCGTTCGCATCACGCCGCCATTAACCATTTCTGAAGAAGAAATTACGGAAGGTTGTGCGATTATCTGCCAGATTTTAACCGAAATACAAAATAATTTCGACTGTTAATTAAATTGTTAACAATATTAAGCGCTAACTTTGGTTTATACCAAGAATAGAGCTTAACTTTAATACTAAAGGAATCCGTAAAAATTCGTCTATGCATTTAAGTCAAAACGAAGAACACCATTTTCCGCTTACCAAATTCGAGTCGATGTTAAAAACCAACGATGTGTTGTTTTTTGATTCGAATGAATTTGAACTTATTATTTACCATTATCTCGAAAACGGAAAATTTCCCTTGGCAAAAAAAGCCGTAAGATTAGGCTTAGAGCAACATCCGAATGCTACTAGTTTACAGCTATTTCAAGTAGAAATTTTAATTTTTGAAGACAAGCTGGAAGAGGCAGAAAATCTTCTAGATAATTTATACAGCTTAGAACCTTCTAACGAAGAGATTTTTGTGCAAAAAGCCAATATATTTTCGAAACGCAATATGCACCGCAAAGCCATAGAAACACTACAAATGGCTTTAGAAATTGCTGCGGAAGAAAACGATATCTATTCGCTTATAGCAATGGAATATATGTTTTTGGAAGACTACGAAAACGCTAAAGAATATTTTATAAAATGCTTGGCAATAGACGATAACGATTATGCAGCACTTTATAATATAATTTATTGTTTCGATTTTTTAAATCAAACCGATGAAGCCATTGCTTTTTTAGACGATTTACTCGAAAAAAACCCATATTCTGAAGTAGCTTGGCATGAAGTAGGCAAACAGTATTTTGCAAAAAAAGACTATAAACGCGCTCTTAGTGCTTTGGATTTTGCCATTATCTCTGACGATACTTTTATTGGCGCGTATATGGAAAAAGGAAAAGTTTTAGAACGCCTAAAACGCTTTTCTGAAGCTATAGAAGCCTACCAAATTACTTTGCAATTAGACGATCCTACTGCTTTTGCGTATCTACGGATTGGTAAATGTTACGAAAAGATAAACCGACCGGATCTTGCGATAGAAAACTTTAAAAAAGCGGTAGACGAAGATCCTTTGTTAGACAAAGCTTGGGTAGCTATAACCGATTTTCATTTTAAACGCTCTGAATTTAAAAAAGCTTTGTTTTACATTAATAAAGCAATAGACATTGACAATAATAATGTTTTGTATTGGAAACGTTTTGCCAAAATAAACCACCAATTGAGTCACCTTAAAGCAGCAGAAAAAGGTTTTCAAAGAAGTTTAGATTTAGGCAATTTTGAGTTAGAAACTTGGGTAACCCTTTGCGATGTACTTATAAACCTAGACAAGGTAGAAACCGGCATTAGCGTATTGTTGCAAGCGCTTTCCTTTTATCCAAACACTGCAGAAATAGAATATCGTTTGGCAGGTTTGTATTTTAAAAATAACCAAGGTACCAAAGGTTATCAACATCTTAGCAATGCGTTAAATTTAGATGCGGAATATGTTATTATTATAGAAGAGCTATTTCCTGAAATTTTTAAACGCCCCAGCATACAAAAAATCATCGCAGCATATTCTGATTAATTTTATGCTTATGTTTGCAAACTATCGGCGCATAAAAACTAAAATGCTTACTTTTATGCGCTTTTAAATTCTGCGATGCGACGTTTTAAAAACCACATAGTTTTAGTATTAAAAGGAATGGCAATGGGTGCTGCCGATACCGTACCAGGAGTTTCGGGAGGTACAATTGCATTTATTTCGGGAATTTACGAAGAGCTAATTACCACTATTGGCAATATAAATCTTTCTTTATTTACCGAATGGAAAAAGAATGGTTTTGCAAGCTTTTGGAAAAAACTAAACGGCGGTTTTATTCTATCCATCCTTATTGGTATTCTTATAAGTATTTTTAGTTTTATGCGCTTGGCCAACTATTTGTTAGAAAATCATCCCGTTTTAATTTGGTCTTTCTTTTTTGGTTTGGTTTTAGCCAGTATTTTATTTGTTGCTAAACAAATAACCAGGTGGCGTTTAGCAACTATTCTTGCAATAATATTAGGCGCAACCGTAGCATTTTATGTTACTACTTTGCCGGTTGCAGCTTCAAACGATAGTTATCTCTATTTATTTATTGCGGGAGCAATTGCCGTTTGTGCTATGATTTTACCCGGTATTAGCGGCGCATTTATTTTGGTACTTCTAGGCGCTTACGAAACAATTACCAAAGCTGTACACGATTTCGATTTTAAGAAAATTATTGCGGTTGGGCTTGGCGCCATTGTAGGTTTACTTAGCTTCTCTAAAGTATTAAAATGGTTGTTTGCGCATTATAAAAACATCACTTTAGCTGTTCTTACCGGTTTTATTGCAGGTTCTTTAAATAAAATATGGCCGTGGAAACACGTGCTGGAAACCAAAACTTTTGGCGACAAAGTAAAAATAATTGACGAAGAGTCTGTTTTACCTTGGAATTTTAACCAAGATTCACATTTATTGTTTGCCATAATATTGGCAATTGCAGGATTTTTACTCATAATAGCTTTAGAGAAAATAGCTGAAAAAAAACCAGATGGCAATGCAGCAGACCCGAACGTTTAAAGATAAATTGCTATTGGTGCTAAAAGGTCTTGCAATGGGTGCCGCCAATAAAGTTCCCGGTGTTTCGGGTGGTGTTGTGGCGTTTGTGGTTGGTTTTTATGAAGAGTTTATTTATTCGCTACAAAAAATAAATTCCAAAGCATTGTTATTATTGCTCAATGGGCGTTTTAGAAGTCTTTTCACCTATATAAATGGTAGATTTTTAGGCTTGCTAATGTTAGGAATGGTAATAAGCTATTTTAGCGTCTCTAAGATGTTAGATTATCTTATCATGCATTTTGAACTGTATGTTTGGGCCACTTTTTTTGGGATGATTATTGGCTCCATTTACTATATAGGAAAAGATTTTAGATTAAAATCTGCCGTTAACCTACTTTTTATTGCTATAGGAATTACAGCCGGGGTAGCAATAAGTATGTTAGAACCCGCTACAGAAAATGACAATTTATGGTTTGTATTTTTCTGCGGAATAGTTGGCGTTTCGGGAATGACTTTACCGGGGCTCTCCGGTTCTTTTATTCTTATTCTTATTGGTAATTATGTTCTATTAATGGTAGACTCGGTTAACGCTCTATACAATGCTATAACAGCAATTTTACGCTTAGATTTTAGCTTTATGGAAAATCCTGAGCAAATTAGACTGTTAAAAGTTTTGACTTCTTTTACCTTGGGTTCTGTAGTAGGTTTAGTAACTTTATCACACATTTTAGGATATGTATTAAAACATTACAAAAACATTACCTATGCCACTATTATAGGTTTTATAACCGGCTCTTTAGGAGTGGTTTGGCCTTGGAAAGAGAAAATTTTTAAGAAAAACAGCGCAGGTAATTTGTTGCAAGACGCTAACGGCAATCGTATTTTAGACAATTACGATCGTTATATACCAGAGTGGACAGAACCCAGCACTTGGTTGGCTATTCTTTTTATTTTGGTTGGAATTGCCGTAGTAGTTGGTTTGGGAAGTTATGAAGATAAAAACACTTAAAGTATGGAGCCAAAGTTTGGATTGGTAGGAAAAAACATTGCTTACTCTTTTTCTAAAAATTATTTTTTAAAAAAGTTTGCTGCGGAAGGTATTTCGGCTAGCTATCAAAATTTTGACATCCAAGATATAAGCGAATTACCGCAAGTACTTCAAACCAAAAATCTAAAGGGGCTAAACGTTACCATTCCGTATAAAGAAAGCATTATACCTTATTTAAACCGTTTAGAAGCTGACGCAGAAAAGATAGGAGCCGTCAATACCATAAAGATAGAGAATGGCAAATTAACAGGGTACAATACAGACTGTTTTGGGTTTATGAAATCTTTATTTCCATTATTAGAAAAACAACACCAATATGCACTTGTTTTAGGTACCGGTGGCGCTTCAAAAGCAGTTGCATACGCTTTAAAAAGTTTAGGAATAGAATATAAACTCGTATCTAGAAATCCTTCTAAAAATCAATTAGCCTACGGCGATCTTACCGAAGAAATAATTGCCCAACACCCACTTATAATTAACACAACTCCTCTGGGAACCTCGCCACAAATAAATAAAGCACCAGATATTCCTTACCGTTTTATAAGCAAACAACACCTATTGTACGATTTGGTATACAACCCGCCACTCACCAACTTTTTAGCCAATGGGCAAGCACAAGGTGCCAAACTTTATAACGGACAAAAAATGCTGGAGTTTCAAGCAGAACGTGCTTGGGAAATCTGGAACCAATAGCAGAACTGCAAACTTTTTAAATCTATTTTTAGAAAGTATACATTTAAAAAGATCTATAAGCAAGCACGCTTAATTCTAAATTTCTCTAAAATACTTTACGGAAGTTTATTTTGGAATGATTTTTAATAGCTGGTTTACCTCACATATTTTTTACTTTTTTTTGCAGAGTAGTTGCGTAGTTACTATCTTTCAGAAATTATTTTAGGACGAACTTAAACATTGAAAGATATGTCTGATCAGGAGAGAAAAAAACCATTAGAAGAAGCTATCACAGAAGAGAGCAAAGCGCAGGAAGAAACCGGTAAAAAATTGGAAGAGAGCGAAGAAACTACTACAGAAAAAGATTCGCAAAGTACAGAAAGGGCTATTGTAGAAGAGTCAGAAAAACAAAAAGTTTCTGAAAATGAAAAAGATAATTCTTCTTTAGAAGAGATAGAAAAGTCTACTTCCGTAAAGGAAAAAGAAGAATCTTCTGCAGATAACTCTGAAGAAAACACTCCGGAAAAAGAAAAAGAGCGTCCTACCAAAGAAAACGTTGAAGAACCCGCTTCAGAAAAAGAGCAGGAAAACAAGCAGGAAAAAGATGCGCAAAACGAAATGGACGATGCCATTGCAGAAGACAGCGAAGACGATGCCTCAAACCAACGTCATGAAATAGAGATGAAAGATTACCACTCGTTAACCATGAACGAGTTGATAAAGGAATTGGAAAGCCTGGTAAAAAACGAAAAAATACCGGCTATTCGAGATCACGTTAGAGAGATTAAAATAGAATTTGATGCGAAGTTTGAAGAAGAAATGGAGCAGAAAAAAGAAGAGTTTTTAGAAGAAGGCGGTAATATTATAGATTTCCACTACTCTACTCCTATCAAAAAGAAATTTGATAACATTTATTTTGACTTTAAGGAAAAACGCGACAATTATTATAAAGCTTTAAAACAAAATCTAAATGAAAATTTAAAGCAACGCCTGGCTATAATTGAAGAATTAAAAGGAATGATTGGTCTTGGAGCGGACATGAATGCCAATTTTCAGCAGTTTAAAGAGTTACAAGAACGCTGGAAAAAAGCCGGCCCGGTACCGCGCGACCAGTACCACGATTTGTGGCGCACTTACCACCATCACGTAGAACATTTTTATGACTTCTTGCATTTGGATAGAGAGTTTAGGGATATGGATTTTAAACATAACCTGGAGCAAAAACTCAAAATGATTGCCCGCGCAGAAGAACTTGCCAAAGAAACCAATATAAACCGTGCGTTTAGGGAGTTGCAAATGCTGCACAAAATGTGGAAAGAAGAAGTTGGGCCCGTTGCCAAAGAATACCGCGAAGATATTTGGGAAAAATTTAGCGCGGCTACCAAACAAATTCACGATAACAGGCAAGCACATTTTGCAGAGTTAGACAAAGAAAGAGAGAAAAATTTAGAGGTTAAAAACGATATTATTGCAAAAATAATAGCTATTGCAGAAGAAGATATCAAGAGTCATAACCAGGCGCAAAAAAATATTAAAAAAGTAGAAGCTTTACGCGAACAATTTTTTAAAGCGGGCAAAGTGCCTAGAAAAGACAACGAGGCAACTTGGTCTGCTTTTAAGCAAGGCGTTAGAAAATTTAATCGTAATAAAAATGCTTTTTATAAAAATCTTAAAAAAGAACAGTACACGAATTTAGAAAAGAAAATGGAGTTGGTAGAAATTGCCGAAAAAAATCAAGATAGCGAAGATTTTAAGGCTACTACTTCCCTGATGAAAAAAATTCAGAACGACTGGAAAAAAATAGGACACGTACCAAGAAAAGACAGCGATAAAATCTGGAAACGCTTTAAAAAAGCTTGTAACCATTACTTTAACAGGTTGCACGCCGTGCAAGACGAAGCCAACAAAGAAGAAATGGAAGCTTTTAAAGCTAAAAAAGATTTATTAGATAAAACCCGTGAATTAAAATTAGATGGCGACCACGAAACCAATTTAAAGAAAATAAAGACCCATATAGAAGAATGGAAAAATCTTGGTCGCGTACCCTATAATAAACGCTATATAGAAGGAAAGTTTAATAAAGCTTTAGACCATCTTTTTAGTCAGTTAGATATGGACAAAAAAGAGGCAGAGATGATAAAATACGAAAACCGTATTCAGTCTTTAGATGAAGCAGAAGACACCCGCAAGATAGAAAAAGAAGTTATTTTCTTGCGCAAGAAAATAAGTGAAACTAAAGCAGAAATCAATCAGTTGGAAAACAATTTGCAATTCTTCTCACAAGACGTAGACGAAAGCAATCCGTTGGTAAAAGAAGTTTTAAACAACATTGAAAAGCACAAAAACCAGTTAGAAACCTGGAAAGCTAAACTTAAAAAAGTACGCTCTTTATAATGCAGAAAAAAACTTATACTTATCTTTTTTTCTTGTTTTTGACAATAGGCCTTTACGGACAAGAAAGAGAGATTTTTAAAGACACGACCGTAAGCACACAACATAGTCTAAAGCTCAACAATAAGCAATTAGATTATACCGCAATTAGCGGCATGCAACCCTTATGGAACGATAAAGACGAAGTAATTGCAAGCCTGCATTACACCTATTATCGCAAAAAAACCAAAAACCAAAAAGCTGGTCAAGAACGTCCTTTGGTTATTTCTTTTAATGGTGGCCCCGGTTCTGCTTCCGCTTGGATGCATATTGCATATACCGGTCCAAAATTGTTAAAAATTAGCGATGAGGGTTATCCCGTGCAACCTTATGGTATAAAAGACAATCCGCATTCTATCTTAGACGTTGCAGATATTTTATATGTAAACCCAGTAAATACCGGTTACAGCCGAATGGTTAAAACCGACGATAAAAAACCAAAACGCGAACAATTTTTTGGCATAAATGCAGATATACGTTATTTGGCAAATTGGCTAAATACGTTTGTTAACAGACATAACAAATGGTTGGCTCCAAAATATTTGATTGGCGAAAGTTATGGCGGCACCAGAGTTTCTGGCTTGGCTTTAGAATTACAAAAACAACAATGGATGTATCTTAACGGCGTGATTTTAGTCTCTCCGGCAGATTATCTCACCTTCGAGTCAGATACTCCTTTAGCCGCTTCTTTGTTTCTGCCTTATTATACAGCTACCGCGTGGTATCATAAACAATTACCAAGCGACTTACAAAACCAAGACCTTGAAGATATTTTACCCCAAGCAGAAAAATATGCTTACGAAACTTTACTACCAGCTTTGGCAAAAGGAAGCAGTTTAAAAACATCAAAAAAAGAAAAAATTGCTACAGAATTGGAAAGAATGACCGGGATTGATACACAGTTGTTTGTAGATCATCATTTAGCATTGCCAAGCAATGTGTTTTGGAAAGAATTATTAAACCAACCCGGCAACGATAAAACCATTGGCAGATTAGATTCGCGCTATTTGGGTATAGACAAAAAACGCAGTGGTAACAGGCCAGATTATAATGCAGAATTAACTTCTTGGCTACACGCTTTTACCCCGGCAATTAATTACTATTTACGAGAAGGGCTAAATTTTAAAACAGATCTTAAGTACAATATGTTTGGGCCGGTGCATCCTTGGGACAGGACCAACAATAATACGCGCGAGCAATTGCGTCAAGCAATGGCGCAAAATCCTTATCTTAATGTGTTGTTTCAAACCGGTTATTACGATGGTGCGACCACCTATTTTCATAGTAAATATACCAGTAATCAACTAGATCCCGGAGGAAAAATGAAAGACCGGATTGATTTTAAAACCTATCGCAGCGGGCATATGATGTATTTACGCAAAGAAGATTTAAAAACCGCTACAGAAGATATTAGGGCGTTTATAAAAAAAAGCATTCCTAAAAATGGGAAACCGGCTAAATACTAAAATGCGGTAAACCTTATTATTTTTCTCTTTACGGAAATGAAGGCTATAAGCAATTCGTTTTTTTCCGCGTAAGCGAAATTAAAAGACCTACAACATTCTTCTAAGAACACCTAAAAAGTTATGCAATAACCTTTATATAATGTTAAAGGCGTATGCAGAATTCGGAAATTTAATTACTTTTTCCATTCAATCTATAAAAAGTTTATGGAAAAGCTCGACACAAAAAACGTTTTAAAAAATGGCGTTAATATCTTATTGCCGGTTCAAATAAAACTAAAAGTTTTAGAAAAAAAACTGCAAAAAGAACTTATCGGGTTCGAAATAAGAAAAGACGGCGAGGATGATGGCACTTTATATGGTGAAGTGCTTGCGGCAAATTTGCATCCCGGCACGCAAGGTTACGACTTAAATTTAGAATTGGAAATACTTACCAAAACCAAACTTTTTAAAAACAGAAAACTAAAAATAGATTTACAGTTAAAATTGAATTTTAACCAACAAAAACAAGCTATAGATTTAGAAGATTATAAAGCTATAGGAGAAAACAACAGCTGGTTTACCAATAAATTAATCGGTTTTCTATTAAATTCACTTATAAGGAAAAAAGTTTTAGAAAAGTCTAATTTTCATCTAGAACCCAAATTAAAAAAAGCCAAAACGGCATTAAACAAAAAATTAGAAAACCTGTTCGAAGTAAAAAAAGGGGTTTTACTTTACGGAAATATGCAAGAATTGATTTTACAAGAGGTTTACGTCAAAGAGAAACATCTGGTAATTTTGCTGACAGCTCAAGGCAATTTGGCCGCAGAGATTTTCGAGTTAGACTTATAATAAATTATTTTTTGTAGCACTTTCGGTAATATTATAAATTTTCAGTTCTTTACAAATAAATATTTTAAGCTAATTATAACCAATGGGAATATTCGATTTTAGAGATCCGAACAAACGAAAAAAGAAAAAATCAACGATTAAAATTCATTGTGATCCGCAAAGCGTTTTAGTGAACAATACCGAAGTTCAATTTCCAACAACCTATAAGCATCTAAAAGATATTCTTGGCGACCCAGACCGAATAGAAGCGATTAGAAACTCCAAAAACAAGGTCTATCTTTGGGATGAGTTGGGTATTTATTGCTCTGCGCCAGACCCCGAAAAAATGTTGATGCTTTTGCTGGTTGAAGATAACCGCTACGGACTTGGCCAGCAACCCAAAAAAAATTTCATGGGGAAAGTGTTTATAGACGAAAAACCTATTGAAGACAACTTACAAAATGTGGGCGAAGACCGACCATATATGATTCGAGCCATTATTAAAGATGATAAACGAGTGGCAATTGCCCTTGGCTGGAATCCCGGCGTTTAAGAATTTTTATTGGACACAAGACAATTAAAACTTATCTAGTTTTAGCTTTTGGAAAATAATTGATTCAAATTTTGCGAGTTTTTTAGTTTGCTGCTCACTGCGACTGCCGACTAACCTATTTATTTATAGCTGTTAAACTATCCCCCAATAGCAATCATACTCCTATTGTTATGCGATTTTGGGTCTTTGAATTTTTCCAGACTTTCCATCCCGTTACGGATTTTTTTCTTTACGCCAACAACTTTTTCAATAACCGGGGCTATGGGTTTGCCGGCGCGCAAAGGCGTGAGCAAATCAGATTCTGAAGTAGAAAACAAACAGTTTTTGAGCTGCCCGTTGGCCGTAAGCCGAATGCGGTTGCAACTATCGCAAAACGGATTGGTAACCGAACTAATCACCGCAAAACTTCCCGCATAACCTTTTATCCGGTAGTTTTTGGCGGTATCGTTGGGCTCGTCCTGTAATCGTAAAAAACTTTCTGCTGAATAATTCTCGTTTACTTTCTTTAAAATTTCTTCCAAAGAAACCAATTTTTCCATATTCCATTTATTACCGTCAAAAGGCATAAACTCGATAAAACGGATTTGCAACTTTTGGTGTTTTGTCAATTCGATAAAATTGATGATTTCGTCTTCATTTAGACCTTTCATAAAAACGCAGTTCAGTTTTACTTCATAACCTTCTTTCAGCAATAATTGAATGTTGTTATACACTTTCGTGAAATAACCTCTGCGTGTAATCAATTTATTCTTCTCAGCGTCCAAAGAATCTAGACTTACATTTATTTTATTGATGCCCAATTGCTTAAATTGCTCTATAAACCGATCTATAATCACCCCATTGGTGGTAATGCCAAGTTCCACCGGAAGGGAGGCTAATTTTTCCATAATCAAACCCGCGTCTTTCCTAACCAAAGGTTCGCCACCCGTTAAACGGATTTTGGTCACACCATTTTCCACAAACTTTTTTGCAATGGTATAAATTTCTTCATACGTCATAATATGCGACTTGGGCGAAAGCTGAATGCCACCTGCCGGCATACAATACGTGCAGCGCAAATTGCACAATTCGGTTAACGAAATGCGCAAATACGTATGTTTTCGCCCAAAATTATCGGTAAGTATGTTTTTTTGCTTCGTCATATTTTTTTTCATATTAATCGTGTCGTGCACCTTTTAAAATCTTAAAAACGTGCAAAATTGCGGGGAAAATTGCGTCCATCGATTCCCGCGCGCCGTTTGTCGAGCCCGGTAAGGCCAAAACCAGGGTGTTTTTTATAGTGCCGGCAATGCTTCGGGAAAGCATGGCGTAAGGCGTACGGTCCTGGCCGTATTTTCTTATGGCTTCCTCTATTCCGGGGATATTTCGGTCTAAAAGTGGTTTTAAGGCTTCAGGAGTTACATCACGTTGCGAAAGACCTGTTCCGCCGGTATAAATAATCATATCGGCGCCATTTTTTTGGTAAAATTTAGCTTTTTCCTGAATCAACTCTTTTTCATCGGGAATTACGATATAATCCTGAATTGCCACTTCACACTCCTCCAATTTCGCAATAATCGCTTTTCCGGCTTTATCCTCTTTTTTTCCTTCGGAAATAGTATCGGAACAAACAATGACCACGGCTTTTAAATCGCGTTGAAACTTATCCTTAAAACTCGATTTCCCGCCTTTTTTCTTTAATAATTTGATGTTTTGAATTTCGATTTCTTTGTCTATGGGTTTCAGCATATCATACATATTCAGCGCTACAATGCTGGCGCCGTGCATGGCTTCTACTTCCACGCCGGTTTTGTAAATGGTTTTTACGCTTACCAATACTTTGATTTCCAATCCATCGATTTCATATTCAATTCCGGTAAATTCTATGGGCAACGGATGGCAATCGGGCAGTAAATCAGGGGTTTTCTTTACGCCCAAAAGTCCGGCGGCCTTGCTCATCGCAAACACATCGCCTTTTGGGACGGTTTTATTTTTAATCGCCGATCGTCTTTGCATTGCCAACTTTCACAATGGCCTGCGCAGTTGCAGTTCTCAAAGTATTGTTCTTATGTGTAATATCTACCATTCTTTTGATTTTCTATTTATTAATGATTATTTTCTATTTTAAATTGCCAAATCACGTTTGATTCTGATATCTTAACTATCTGTTTTTAAGTGTTTTTCTGGACGCTATAAAAATGGATGTTAGTTCTCTTGATTCATTTAGTAATGATTTAATTTTTTCTTTTGAAATTAAACGCTCATCTACTGCAAATTCCAACCAAAAATTTGCCTCGTCCACTTCTTCTATTACAATACTTAGTTTTGCAATAAAACTCGGTTTAGATTGAGCAAGACAAACTGCCCTATAGTTTGCGGCCACAGAGGTTGCGCAACGGATTAACTGTTTTTTAATATGATTGGCAACATAGGTATTCGGTAAAAATGCCGTTAATTTTACACACTCATGTGCAAAGCTTTTCGTTCTTTTTTTAAGTTGCTCCTTCATAAAATATTCCTAATAATAACTAATCAATAGTCAATAATCATTATAAAATAATCAACTGTTTACTTTCCATTGATGCGTTTCATCTTCAAAAACCTCTTTTCCGAAAACGGGGACTTCTGCTTTTATTTTTTCCACTACAAATTCCAGGGCTTTAAAAACCTCTTTCCTTCTTGGCGAGGAAACGAATACGAACAAGCAGATTTCGCCGGTTTTTACCGTTCCCAAACTGTGATAAATGTGCATACAAGTTAGGTTGAAAGCTTCAAAAGTTGCTTCGCGTATTTCGTGGAATTTTTTATTGACCATTTCTTCGTACGCCGAATATTCAATGGCTGCAACGCTTTTGCCGTCAATTTCATCGGCACGCACCTGTCCCAGAAAAATATTGTGGGCGCCAATACCGGTTTTCGATTGGTGTTTCGCAATTGAATTCGCTATAAATTCCGAAGCAATCGCGCCTTCCTTAAATACATTTTTATAGGTTTTTTTCATCTCTTATTTTGTTCTAATTAGTTTTTTCAATCTGGTTTTCAGTAGTGTTTTCTTTCTGTTTTTGCTGAAAAGCGGCAACGCCATTTTTTAAGCTATGGCAATCGGTAAACTGCTGTGCTTGTAACAGGGAAACCGCCGTTTTACTACGGATTCCCGTTTGGCAGAAAATCACTTTTTTCTTTTCTTTGGAAATAAGCCACAAATTTTCGGTCAAGCCGGAAAGTGGAATTTCCAATAAATTTTCGTTTTCGATTCGCGGCATTTCGGTTAACTCTCGAACATCTATAAATTGTAAGTTCTCTTTAGAAGAAAGCTGTTGCAAATCGATTTCTGAAATAGGTTGACCGCAAAATGAAGCTTCTTCATAACTTTCAAAATTCAAACCACGAGCTTTAATTTCCGCTACGACGGAAGCATTTTTTTTAATTCCGATTGAAGCAGATTGGTTCGTCAGGGTATTGAAACAAAACAGTTTTCCTGAAAGTGGTTTTCCAATTCCGAGAATGATTTTAAGTACTTCGGTTGCTTGCATCGTCCCGATAATGCCCGGTAACACCCCTAAAACGCCAATCTCTGCACAATTGGGAACGGCATCCTTTTTTGGCGGCTCCGAAAATAAGCAGCGATACGTGGGCCCATTTTGGAAATTGAAAACCGTAACCTGACCTTCAAACTTGTAAATGGCACCATACACCAGCGGTTTGTTGAAAACCACACAAGCGTCGTTGATGAGGTAGCGCACGGGGAAATTATCGGTGGCATCGACAACTATTTCATAATCTTGAAAAATGCGCTCAACATTCTTTGGCGTCAATTTTTCCGGATAAGCCTGGATGTCGATATTTGGATTGAGGGCCAAAAGTATTTCCCTGGCCGTTTCCGCTTTATTTTTCCCAATAGAAGCCGTATCAAAAAGCACCTGCCGCTGCAAATTGGATTCTTCAACTAGATCAAAATCCACAATCCCGAGTTTGCCAATTCCGGCGGCAGCCAGATATTGCAGCACCGGACAGCCCAAACCGCCGGCACCGATTACCAGCACTTTTGCAGCACTGATTTTCGCCTGTCCGGCTTCGCCAATTTCTTTAAAAAGAACATGTCTTTTATATCTTTCCACTTTTTCTATTTTAATCATCCGCCCGCAAAAGGAGGCAAGACTGCGATTTCCTGCCCTGTAAGCAAAGTTTCATCGCTTACCAACTCTTGATTTTGGGCTATCTTAAAATCTTTTTGTTGCAATTCAGGATATTTTTCGAATAAATTTTGTTTCAATTCCGCTACGGAAATCTTTGAAACTTCCAGTTTTTCTGAAGTGCAAGTAGAAAAAGTATAGCTATGAAAAAGCGACTTGGAATCATATCATTTTTTGTGCTCATTTTTATAGCCTTCATTATTGTATGGAACTATAGCTACTGGGAAGGAACCGAAGATGCATACACCCCGCTTATAGAAGCACCTTCAGACTATCATATTCCTAAAGAACGTGGTGTTTTTGATAGGTTTGAAAATGCAGATGCAATGGATTACTTAAAGATGCCAATAGACGAAGAGCATCAACGTTCTTTAGATGAATATTACACCAACAGAGCCTATTTGGGAGCTCCGCCAAGCATTCCGCACCCAGTGAAAAATGAGCGAAGCTTGGGCGGCAACACCTGCATACAATGTCATAAAAAAGGTGGTTTTGTTCCAAAATTTGATGCCTATGCTCCCATCACGCCACATCCGGAAATGATAAACTGCCGGCAATGTCACGTAGCCGAAAAGACCACTAGCACTTTTACATCTTTTGCTTATAGTAAGCCAGAGCCTCCTAAAGTAGGCGAAGGCGCCAATAATGCTTTTCCGGGCGGTCCGCCTATGATTCCACACCAATTGCAAATGCGCGAAAGTTGTATTTCCTGCCACGCAGGTCCTAGTGCTCCCAAAGAGATAAGGACAACCCACCCCAATAGGGTAAACTGCAGACAGTGTCATTTACCAGTAACACCGCAGCAACCCGAAATAAATACAAGCAATTTTCAAAGACAATTCGATAAGCTTTATGAAAAATAAAATCCCATTATATTATTTGATGATTTTTTTGACAGTGGTCTTAAGCTCGTGTAAAAAAGAGGGAGAGTACCATTCAGTTATCGAAAGAATTGAAGCTGAAGAAGTAGAAAAAGATTACCACGGCGATTTGTCTTCGGAAGAATTGTTAAGAGGAACAGAACTTATCAAAATTACCGAAGGAGAATACACCTTTTTAATTCCGGAAAGAAAAAGTCAAATTACATCTTTTGCTTGCATTGAGTGCCATAGCAAACCTTTATCACGAATGAAAAGTGATGTTGGACAGAAAGCACACTGGGATATAAAAATTAATCATGCGCAAACAGAAACTATGGACTGTACTACTTGCCACAGTCCAGATAATATGAACGAGCTAAGAACCTTAACCGATAAAAAAGTAGATTTTAACCTAAGTCATAAGTTATGCGCCCAATGCCATTCCAGTCAGTTTAAAGATTGGAAAGGCGGAGCACATGGAAAAAAAGTAGCGGGTTGGGCGCCTCCAAGGGCTTCCATCACGTGTGTTAATTGTCACAATCCGCACGATCCCGGATTTGACAAAAGATGGCCGGTGCAATACAACACACAAAAGGCCAAAGAACGAAACGAAGGTATAGATCATTAAAGACAAGAAGATGAGCAAAGACAAAAAATGGTATTCTTTAGATATAGGTCTAAATAGAAAAAAAGAAAAATCCGGTTCCTGTGGTTGTGGGAAAACAGAAAACTCTTGCAATAGTAAAAAGGAAGAACTCAGTGCAGACGAGTTTTATGAAGCCGCTATTAACGCATCTATTGGAGAAGAACGACACAGAGACGGTTTTGAACAGGTTTTTGATGTTAAGATGGACCGACGAACAGCATTTAAAAAATTAACGGCTAGCCTACTTATAGGGGCTGGAGCAGTTTCTACCTCTTGTAGTATAACCGCTGGCGAAGAGACAGCAGAAAAAGCCCAAATAGATTGGGAAGAACAGTTTAAAGGAAATTATAAGCTGATGACCGATGAAGAAAAACAAGCTACCATAAATCGGTTAATGCGCTCGTATGAGTTGCGAAATGGCAGGAGTATTAATATGACTGCAGAAAATGCCAAAGAAGATGTACTGTATGGCTATGCGTTTAACATTTCGAAATGTCAAGGGTATATGAATTGCGTAACGGCCTGTGTAGAAGAAAACAATCAGGATCGCGATTCGGAGATGCAATATATCCGCATTCATGAGATGAAAGACGGCAAAGGCTTTAAATTTGATGAAGCCGATGATAATTACTACCACGAAGTTCCTGCAGAAGGCCATTTTTATATGGGTACTCAATGTTTTCATTGCGATGATCCGCCTTGTGTTGATGTTTGCCCAGTGCAAGCCACATGGAAAGAAGAAGATGGATTGGTAGTGGTTGATTACGATTGGTGTGTTGGTTGTCGTTACTGTATGGCCGCTTGCCCTTATGACGGCAGACGTTTTAATTGGAGCAAACCAACGGTGCCGGAAAATGAGGTTAATAAAAACCAACATTATTTGGGAAATAGGATGCGCAAAAAAGGCGTCGTGGAAAAATGTACTTTTTGTGTACAACGTTCCCGAAAAGGCAAAAACCCGGCTTGTGTAGAAGCCTGCCCTACCGGTGCGAGAATTTTTGGAAACCTTTTAGACCCCAACAGTCCCATTAGATGGGTGTTGGAAAACAAAAAAGTATTTAGACTGAAAGAAGACTTGGGAACCGAACCAAAGTTCTGGTACTTTATGGATTAGCATGTTACCAATCTCTATTATTTCAGTAAAGAAAATAGCAATACCAATCATTTGATTTAAAACGAAAAAAAATGAGTCAGTTTAAAGTTTTTAAAAGTATGGTATCTGATAGTTTGGATACCATTACCAAAGGTTCTTTAAAGTACCACATTTGGATGGGTGCCTTAACCTTAATTATGTTGATTGGGATGTATTGCTATACCATTCAATTAGATGAAGGCTTAAGCGCAACCGGCTTGACAGACCGGGTAAGCTGGGGGCTTTATATTTCAAATTTCACTTTCTTGGTTGGCGTTGCCGCCGCCGCGGTTATGTTGGTTATGCCCACGTATGTATTGAAAGATATCGACTTTAAACAAGCCGTCTTAATTGGCGAAGGTCTTGCCGTGGCCGCATTGGTAATGTGTTTGGCTTTTGTAGTGGCAGATATGGGCGGCCCATCGGTACTTTGGCATATGATCCCGGGGATTGGTGTTTTTAATTTTCCAAATTCTATGCTTACTTGGGACGTAATTGTGTTAAATGGCTATCTCTTTATCAACATTACCATTCCGCTTTATATTCTTTTTAGACATTATCAAGGCAAAGAAGCAAAAAGCAAGATTTACGTTCCGGGCGCTATTTTATCAGTATTTTGGGCGGTTGCCATTCACTTGGTTACAGCTTTCCTTTACCAAGGTTTACAAGCGCGACCTTTCTGGAACAATGCTTTGTTGGGGCCACGATTCCTCGCTTCGGCTTTCGCAGCGGGACCGGCACTAATTATATTGGTTCTGGCAGTAATTAAGAATTTTACGGCATTTGAAGTAAAAGACAAAACCATCAAAAAAATAGCAATGATCGTAACCGTTGCAGCCCAAATCAATTTGATTATGTTGGTTTCGGAATTATTTAAAGAATTTTACGCCCCAACTCACCATAGCGAAAGTGCCTACTATCTATTCTTTGGTTTACACGGAAAAGATGCATTATTACCCTGGATATGGACTGCCATTCCGTTGAATGTGATTGCTACGGTTATCTTGACTTTTGGAAAATTCAGAAATAACTTTAAAATACTTTATGCTTGCTGCTTGATGCTTTTTGTGGCGATTTGGATTGAAAAAGGCTTCGGACTCATCGTTCCCGGTTTTATTCCGGGCCCTTATGGAGTAATAGCAGAATATCTGCCAACAGGAGTTGAAATTGGCGTTACCATAGGCATTTGGGCAATGGGAGCTTTTATCTTTACCATCTTGGCAAAAACCGCGATTGGAATTGAAACAGGAGAATTGCGGTATAAAAAGAAAAAAACTTATAATAAAAAACATCTTCATTAACCTATATTTCGACAAAAGATGTTGATATAAAAAAATACTTATAAACCAATGCAAAGTACTTTTATTGATACAATTAAACGACAGTAAAACCACCTTGCTTGAAAAAATTTTGGTTTTCTTAAAACTGATTCTGTTCTCAATTTATTTCTAAAAATGTAAATTTGAAAATATACAATCTAATGTAAGATTATCAAATATAAATGAACAGCCCAAAACTAAAATTATTTTTAACCTCAAATCTCGACATTGAAGAGGGTGATATCCTTTCCATACTTAAAAGCTGCCAGGTAAAAAATGTGAAAAAAGACGAGTTTTTATTACGAGAGAACGAGCATTGCAAGCATTCATTTTTTGTGGAAAGCGGACTTATAAGACAATATTCCATAGACGAAAAAGGAAAAGAGCACACCATATCATTTGCCCCTGAAAATTGGTTTGTGAGTGATAGGGAAAGCGTATATTTTGATGAGGCTTCCGCTTATTACATTCAGGCACTGGAAGATAGCGAGGTTGTTTTGATTGATGAAGATTTTTTTCAGAGCCTTTCCGAAGAAATTCCTTCGTTTACAGATTTCAATAACAAACTGCTCCACAATCATATTCGGCACCTACAGAAGCGGATCAATATGTTATTAAGTGCCAATGCAGAACAGCGTTATCTCGAGTTTGTGGCGATGTACCCCGATATATCACTACGCGTACCACAGACTATGATCGCTTCTTATCTTGGCATTACACCAGAGAGTTTAAGCCGTGTTCGCAAGAAATTGGCACACAAAAACTTTAAAAAATAGTTTTTGAATTTTAGATGAATTCTTCTAAATCCTAACTTCCAACTTCCGGTTTCTTATCCTACATCAATGCACAGTAACATACTGTCGCGTAGCTTTGTATCAAATTAAATGTATATCCCATAAAAACATAAAGAAATGGAAACAGCAGTAAAAACAAACTGGAAATTAGACCCAACGCATTCTGAAATCGAATTCAAAGTAAAACATATGATGATTTCTACAGTGTCAGGAAGTTTCGCTGAATTTGACGGAGAAATTGAAGCAGCAGACGATTCTTTTAAAGATGCTAAATTTAAGTTTAACGCAAAAATTGATTCCATCAGCACAAAAAATGAAGAAAGAGACACGCACTTAAAATCTGAAGACTTTTTTAGTGCCGAAAAATACCCTCATCTTACTTTTGAATCAAAATCTTTCGACGGAGAAAAAATGGTTGGCAATATGACCATTAAAGATGTAACCAAAGAAGTTATCCTTGATGTAGATTTCAACGGAATTGCCGATGATCAATACGGTCAAACCAAAGCAGGTTTCGAAGCTACTGGTAAAATCAATAGAAAAGATTTCGGCTTAAACTGGAGCGCTGTAACCGAAGCAGGTAATGTGGTGGTTAGCGATAAAGTAAAATTGGTAGCCAATCTTCAGTTTACAAAGCAATAAAAACAGGCTAAGATTCTTGTAATCAATCCATAAAATCCTGAAATGTGCTTGTTTTACCCTACCCGCTGTGGCGGGAATCTAGTTCATTTCAGGTCTTTTTACCCTTTAATTCTCAAATTTTAAGATAGCAATGAAGCTTAACCTCTTTATTATTTTCTGAGGAATATTATATAAAAACATGCAGAAAATGAAAACAAAAACAGTAGAATTAGTAGCAAGTCCGCGGGAACCGCATTTTGTTGGTGATGGTTTTCGGGTGCATAATTTTATACCAACCGGCTATCGAATGGACATGCAACGCATGAGTCCATTTTTAATGTTGGACTATAATTCCACCTATAATTTCCCACCCTCAGATAAACCTAGGGGAGTTGGTGTTCATCCGCACAAGGGTTTTGAGACCGTAACCATAGCCTACAAAGGCAAAGTTGCGCATCACGACAATAGCGGTGGTGGTGGCGTAATTGGTGAAGGCGATGTGCAATGGATGACCGCAGCCAAAGGAATTTTGCACAAAGAATACCACGAAACCGAATGGAGTAAAAAAGGCGGCGACTTCCAAATGGTGCAGCTTTGGATTAACCTGCCCGCTAAAGACAAAAAGAAGGATCCTAAATATCAGGCGATAAAAAACAAAGATATCAATCGGTATGAACTGCCGGATAATGCCGGGCATATTGAAGTGATTGCCGGAGAATATAGAAGCACCAATGGTTCTGCCTCCACATTTACACCCATTAATTTATTCAATGCCAAATTGAAAAAAGGCGGAAAAGCAGATTTTCAATTTCCGGCAGACTACAACACCACACTTCTGGTTTTAGAAGGAAATATTATGGTTAATGGGAAAGAAGAAGCCCCCACAGACCACTTAGCCTTAATGGCGAATGACGGCGAAACTTTTGAAATAGAAGCCATCGATGATGCTTTAGTATTGGTTTTAAGTGGCGAACCAATTAACGAGCCAATTGCTGCACAAGGTCCATTCGTTATGAACACGCGGGAAGAATTGCTGCAAGCTTTTAACGATTTTAATATTGGAAAATTCGGGTATTTAGAGGATTAATATAATTATATGAAAGCAGCCGTTATAAATAAATTAGGAGATACCCCAAAATACAAAGATTTTCCCGAGCCAAAAATTTAGAATAATGACCAATTATGTTGTACCAAAACAAAAAAGCCGACTCTTTCAAGTCGGCTTATCCTTTTGTGCGGGCGG
The DNA here is from genome assembly GCF_006546625.1 of Haloflavibacter putidus. Taxonomy (GTDB): domain Bacteria; phylum Bacteroidota; class Bacteroidia; order Flavobacteriales; family Flavobacteriaceae; genus Mesonia; species Mesonia putida. Next base: position 71,704 of record NZ_VIAR01000011.1, on the reverse strand, counting down.
AGAGACTCGAACTCTCACGCCGTGAAGCACTAGATCCTAAGTCTAGCGTGTCTACCAATTCCACCACGCCCGCATTGTTTGGGTTGTTTTTTTAGCGTGTCTGCCTTTCGGCGGAAGCAAACTAAAAAGTATAATATTTTAAGAACTTATAATTCCGTAAAGTCAAACAAATAATTTATTTGCCTAAGCGGGTGCAAATATAAATAAAGAATCTAATTTTCAAGCAAAGTTTTTTAAAAATATTTCAGTTTCTGCAATCTTGTCTGTATCTTGAGCATCCAAATTAAATTAGCTTATATGAACGCAAGTAAATCCTATATCAATCAACATAAAGATCGTTTTCTTAACGAATTGATTGAACTTCTTAAAATCCCTTCGGTAAGTGCAGATCCTGCTTATAAAGAAGATATGTTTAAAGCTGCCGAAGCGGTAAAAAACAGCTTAAGCCACGCCGGTTGCACTCACGCAGAAGTTTGTGAGACTCCCGGTTATCCTGTGGTTTACGGAGAACGCATTATTGACGAAAAACTGCCAACTGTTTTGGTGTACGGACATTATGATGTGCAACCGCCAGACCCAATTAATTTGTGGGATTCTCCCCCATTTGAACCGGTTATTAAAAAAACAGATATTCATCCCGAAGGCGCAATTTTTGCCCGCGGAGCTTGCGATGATAAGGGGCAAATGTATATGCACGTGAAAGCTTTAGAATATATGGTGAAAAATGACGATTTGCCGTGTAATGTAAAGTTTATGATTGAAGGCGAAGAAGAAGTAGGGAGCGAGAACTTAGGTTGGTTTATTAAACGTAATCAGGAAAAATTAAAAAACGATGTTATTTTAATTTCCGATACCGGGATGATTGCAAAAGACGTGCCTTCTATAACAACCGGTTTACGGGGTTTAAGCTATGTAGAAGTAGAAGTTACCAGTCCTAATCGGGATTTACATTCCGGTCTTTATGGCGGCGCGGTTGCCAATCCGATTAATGTTTTGACGAAGATGATTGCATCGCTTCACGATGAAAATAAGCACATTACTATTCCGGGATTTTATGATAAAGTAGAAGAACTCTCTCAAAAAGAACGCAAAAAAATGGGCGAAGCTCCTTTTGATGTTGAAGCGTATAAAAAAGCTTTAGACCTTAAAGACGTGTACGGAGAAGAAGGTTATACTACCAATGAGCGTAACTCGATACGCCCAACCTTAGATGTAAATGGTATTTGGGGCGGTTATATTGGCGAAGGAGCCAAAACGGTTATCCCAAGCAAGGCTTTTGCCAAAATATCTATGCGTTTGGTACCCAACCAAAATTGGGAAGAAATTACAGACTTGTTTCAAAAACATTTTGAAAGTATTGCTCCAGACGCTGTAAGCGTTAAGGTAACTCCGCATCACGGCGGTCAAGCCTATGTAACGCCAATAGACGGTCTAGAGTACCAAGCTGCCAACGATGCTTATAAAGAAGTTTTTGGCAAAGAGCCAATTCCGCAACGTAGCGGCGGCAGTATTCCTATTGTAGCAATGTTTGAAAAAGAATTACAAAGCAAAACCATTTTAATGGGTTTTGGTTTAGACAGCGATGCCATCCACTCCCCCAACGAGAATTTTGGCGTATGGAATTATTTAAAAGGTATTGAAACCATTCCGTTTTTTTATAAGCATTTTACTAAGTTAAAACAAGAAGAATAGTAGTAAAGGTATTTTTACTGATTTTTGGCAGCGGGACGACTAACATTGGTATAAAAAATAGGTCTCTAACCTCATCCCCGACCCTTCGCTAAGGGCAAGGAAAGCGGTGGGAATAGTTCTTTTGACAAATGTCCTTTGATTACTTTCCTGCTGACATTTGGCAGACTTGTTGAAATTTTTTAAAAAAACTCAAAATTCGTGTATCTTTTTAGGGAATTTTGCATCTACCTAATGAACCTAAAAAATAAATGATTATGAATAGTTGTCAATGTACCAATTGCGAATGTAATAAATGTGACTGCGTAAATTGTAAAGCAAACGCTTGTCCTTGCGATAGTTGCAACTGCAGCAAATGCGATTGTTGCTAAAAAATAAAGCTGTTTTTAAAGCGTAATTTCCTTGTAGAAAGTGCGTTTTAGAAACAGCTTTTTTAACTATAAGTAAATTATGCAAACCAGCACTTTATGGAATAATTATGCAGAAGTTTATTATTTCTTTATTCTGAAAAGAGTAGGAAATCAAGATACGGCTAAGGAAGTATTACAAAACGCTTTTTTAAAAATTCATCAAAAACTCTCGCAGTTAAACGATTCCGAAAAGGCAAAAGAATGGGGATTTCAAATTGTGCGAAATGAATTAAACCAACACTTTCGGGAGAATGCTAAAATGCATCCTACAGAAGAATTTCAGCAGCTAAGCAACGCCCCAAACTTGGAAAATGTTTGCTGTTTTGATCGTTTTATTCAAGAATTACCAGAAAAATACCGAGAGGTTATTCAGTTAGTATATTTACAAGGTAAAAAACAAAAGGAAGTCGCTGAAAAGCTAAATATAAGTCTGGTAAACGTAAAAGCGCGCATCAGGCGTGCAAAAACCATTTTACACGAAGATTTTAAGCGGTGCTGCCAATTTGAAACCGATAAAAACGGTAAATTAGTGGGTAGCCCAAATTGCGCTTATTGCGAAAAAAACACTTAGTTTTTTACAAATACTATTCTAAAAGTATTAAAAAAGAATTGTAGTTTTGGAGCAAGAAAGCAGGATAACTATGGAAATTGCAATAATTGCACACGACGGTAAAAAAGCAGAAATGGTTCAATTTTTAAACGAACATGCCAATTTTTTTCATCAAAAACATATAGAATTAGTTGCCACAGGAACTACCGGCAGCAAGGTAGAACGTGCGGGTTTTAAGGTAACTTCTTTTCTCTCGGGCCCTATTGGTGGCGATGCTCAAATTGCCGGCCGCGTGGCAGAAGGCAAATGCAAGATGGTATTATTTTTTAGAGATCCTTTAGAAAAACACCCACACGAGCCCGACGTTTTAATGCTTTTACGTATTTGCGATGTGCACGATGTACCTTTAGCTTCTAACCCTGCATCGGCGGTTTTATTGATAAAAGGACTTTCGGGCTCTTAGTGGTTCAAAATTCAGTATTTATTTAGTTGTTTTTCCGCCCATTTCCGTAAATACTTTATCTACCGGCTCCCAAAGTTCTATTTTATTACCTTCAGCATCCATAATATGTACAAACTTTCCGTAATCAAAACTTTCAATATCGTCTAAAATTGTTACGCCATTTTCTTTTAGCTTTTCGATTAAGCCCTCGATATTTTGAACTCTATAATTAATCATAAATTCCTTTTCGGAAGGAGAGAAATACTCGCTGCCTTTTTCAAACGGACTCCATTGCGCATAGTTAATTTCATCCGGTCGATTGGCATTTCTGAATTCGAAAGTAGAACCGTAAGGATTCACTTCCAAGCCTAAGTTTTGACTATACCATTCTTTTATTTTTTCAGGGTTTTCCGAAAAAAAGAAAATGCCGCCTAAGCCGGTTACTTTTGGGGGTAGTTTTGATTCGCCTTTATTTTTATTTTCTGCCATTGCGTGATTTTTAAGAAAAGCAATTTATTAAAATACCTGCACAAGCCATTTAAAATTTATAGTTTTTTTTGTCTACCACACCTTTCCTTTTTTTTTATTTCTGAAACTTTTTAAACATCTTTTATAAAGTAAATAACTGAAGTACAAGAAGCCAGAAAATTACAATTATTGGCCCCAATAAACCTATTAAAATACCACCAAACCTAAAATCTGATTGTTCTAATTTCCCGGTACTAAAAGCAATAGCATTAGGTGGCGTTGATACAGGCAGCAACAAGGCGCACGAAGCCGTTAAGGCAATAATTAAAGGTAAAATTTTATCGGAAATATTTGGTAAAGTTGCAGTCACAGAAAGTGCCAAAGGAACCATAATAGTTGTGGTAGCCGTGTTGCTCATAAAGTTGGAGAAAACAACACTAATAATCGCAAAAACAAAGAGCAATACGTAATAGTTTAGAGACGCTAAATTAATAAAGCTGATAAAATAATCTGTAAGACCTTGTTGTTGTACAGCAATACCAAGAGCCAGCCCCCCGGCAACAAGCATTAAAGTATCCCAGGGAAGTTTTCGCATATCATCGGCATCTAGAATTCTAAACATGGTTAGACCAACAATGGGTATACCGGAAACAGCAGCAACAGGAATGCCAGACCACTGCGAGGTTAACCAGAAAAGCAAACTGGTTAAGATGATTATGATGGTGATTCTGGTTTGTAATTTTGTAATCTCATTATCTTTATTCTCAATTTTTAATTGCTCGTTTGTTAAAAAATCGAGCGACAAACGGTTGGTTTTAATTTTATATTTTTGAAGTAAAGCTTGCCAGAAAAACAGTATTAATACTATTGCAACCGGGATACCAAACATCATCCACTCCAAAAAGCTAATCCGGATACCAATACCATCTAAGGCACCCACGGCAATTGCATTGGGTGCCGAGCCAATAACTGTACCCATCCCACCAATAGCAGCAGCGGTAGGAATTCCAATTATCAAGGCTTTCGTAAGCGGGGCTTTATCGCCGAGTTTATAAATAATAGGTGAAATGCTAGCAATCATCATTGCCGTTGTAGCTGTGTTACTCATTAGCATAGAAAGAAATGCAGTAATTAACATTAAACCCAGTAAAATATTTTTTGACTTGCTCCCAAAAAACGGCAATGAAAATTTCAGTAAAGCAACATCAAGCACTGTCTTCTTCATGGCTTCAGCAATAAAAAAACCTCCTAAAAAAAGCCAAATTACAGAGTCGGACCAGGTTTGTATGTATTGTTTAACATTTTCCGGCTCTAAACTACTCATTGTAAAAACCAGATACCCAATAATGAGAATACCTACCGCAAATGGCGGTATAGCTTCTGTAACCCATAGACCGATTGCAAAAATCAATATAAATAAAACGGTACTTTGTGCTTCGGTTAAAGCATCTCTAAAAATAAAATGGTTTAGCGCTAAAGCAACGATAAACGAAACAATAAATTGAATTGTCCTGCTTTTCCAATTAATGCTTTCATTAATTTTATTAAAAAATTTTCTTGAGTAGGATCTAGAATCTTGTTGCATCTTTAATTTAATTATTGTCGAAGTTAGTTTAATAATCGCTTAGAAAAAATGACGAATGCTAGTATTTCAAAATAAAACACTGTAAGAACTTTCAATAAAAAAACTATTATTGATTTGGCGTTCTAAACTGCTATTTCTCTAGTTTTCTACTTCCCACATTTTAAAAGTTTAAGCCCGTCGGCTTTATAAATACTAAATTTTCACTGACGGGCATTCCCGAATGGTTTTGTTTTAATACGCTTGTTGTTAAAGTCGAAGGCATCTATTCGTAAATAACCCCAGTCTTTTATGTGCACAAATTCTTCCCGTTGGGCGGAATAAAGGAAATAGGTTTTGTAGCAAGGTTTCCCACAATCTACCGGAATTCTAAAATTCAAATGTCCGTCCATATTATAGTCGAAAAACTCAAAATTGATCTCCCTAAAATCAATTTTATCTTCTATATTTTTTAATTTCTGAAGAAATTTATTCTTTCCATAAATTTTTAAAACTACTATACCCCTATATCTCCAAGGTTCTCGCAATAAGTTAATTTTTCATCCCACAGTACTTCCAGTTTAATTTCGTTTACCCAGGTGCAGGATTCTATAATTGTAATATTTCTAAAATCAAAATTTTTCGCCCTCTGCCAAGTACCTGAATTTTGCGCAGAAATTGGTAATAAGTTGTCTATAATGGCGAGAAAGAAGAAAAGTAAGGTTTGCGATTTCATACTATTGTAGGATGCGTAGAACGTTAATTTAACTGAAATTCTAAAAATACCGGTAAGTGGTCGGATAAGGCGCGAATGTTTTGCAAGTTGCCGCAATTTTCTACTAAATCTATACTAGCTGCTTTGATTTTTTTAATGCCGGAGGTGTAAAAAATATTATCTATAGAGTGGTTGCGGTAATTTCCGTTTTTGCACTTCCATTTAAGGGTAGTCGGGTTTTTACTAATTGCTGCCTGAAAATCTTTTTTATAAAACGAATTCCATACCGTATGCCGTTCGGTGAGGTTAAAATCGCCTACCAGCACAACGGCCTTTGATGCTAAGCGTTCTTGGTAATTGCTCATGCGTTTGATTTCGCGCTCTGGTTGGTCGTTGTACTTGCGGGCGTGAAAATTAATTACATAAAACGCTTTCGCGGATTTTTTCGTTTCAAAATACCCGATAAAAGGTTCGCGATAGACTTTATCTTTTAATTCTTGATCTAATTTTGCTTTTCCTAATATCTTTAGTTTAGCAGTTTTCCATAAAAAAGCATAGCGCTCACTAATGTAAGCCGACGGACTTTTGGTTGGGTTGCTCACTTGATAATCCCATTTGGTTCCGGTTCTATTCAATTCGTCTGCTAATCGTGCAACGGCTTGTGCCCCAGCCGGATCTTTCGCCACCACCTCTTGCACCGCTACTAAATCGGCATTACGTAATACTTGCGTCATTTGCTTAATCTCTGCATCAGATTTTGAGCGACCCAGGTTTTGAATATTCCAAGTGATAAGTCGTAGTCCGTTTGTGTTTTTAAGCCTTTTAACCTCAGCTAAGCTTAGCGTCCCCTCGCCCGGCTGCGTGCGTGTGGGTTGTTGGCTATAGGCAGAAAAGCTCAGGCTTATGCTTAGTAAAAAAAGAAGAAATTTATTAATCACAGGCATATATTTTAAGTTTTGAATTTATCGGCTTCCCATTTTGCCGGATTATTAATAATATAATTCGCTATGTTATAATGAGCCTTTTCATTTCTAATAATATGATCCCAATAATTGCGCTGCCAGATAGATTTTGATAGATCGATCGCCGGAAGGGCGGATTTATCCGTCGGGGCGAATTCTTCGGTTGGGGCGAATTGCAATTCGCCCGTTCTGGAATTGAATCTCCCCATTCTGGAATCGGATTTTCCGGTTGGGGCGAATTGCAATTCGCCCGTTCTGTATAGGGATTTGATCTTTTTTGTGGTTGCGCCCTTGTAGCCTCTTATAATTGCGCCTAAGCTCTGCGATGGCGATTTAAATTCCCCTATCGTTTCAGATGGTTTTATGGTATAATCTATAGATATAATCGCGTGAAAATGATTTGGCATGATTATAAAAGGTCCTAAGCTGCAGTTTTTTCTTATTTCTGCTGTATTGCGCCATTCTTGCTCTGCAATTCTTCCCAATAAATTCAAATGCATTTTTCCTTCGTGTATGCCGCCAAATATAGCTTTTCTGTTTTGCACACATAAAGTCACAAAATACAATCCCGCTTGTGCGTAATCATATCCTTTTAAACGGATTGATTTACGGTTGTGTTTTTTCGGATTGTATGCATTCATTTATTTAATTTAAAAAATAGCAATATGTTCAAAGATTTTAACCATCTTTCCTTTTAACTAAGTTAATAAATTTTTAAAGTTGCCTACCTACTATTTTTTTTGAAGTATTACCAAAAAACAATACTTCGTAAGATTAGGAAAAAATAATTATTTTTACTTTACGGAAAGGATAATGAATAAATTTACCAAGTATTATTCAGATTAACGTTAGCATTATTTTGTAGCACGCTTGCTAATTCTACTAAAAATTCAAATTTGTGAATATTTATTTTTAATTTGGAGTTCTAGATATGCTATAAATTCTATTTTTGGCCTCCTAAAAAAATTAGATATGAGCGCAACTTGGTATGAATGTAAGGTGAAATACAAAAAAACACACGACACAGGCGAACAGAAAATGACTACCGACACCTATCTTTTGGATGCGGTATCCTATACCGAAGCAGAAGCCAGAATTAGCGAAGAGATAAAGGCTTACACCAGTGAGGAATTTAGAATTATGAACATAAAATTGGCCAACTTTGCAGAAGTACATCCTTTTGAAAATTCCGATAGGTGGTTTAAAGCAAAAGTTTCTTTAGTAGCAGTTGATGAAGAAAGCGGCAAAGAGAAAAAAACCAATATTTATCTCTTGGTGCAAGCCAATGATGTAAAAGAAGCCTATGAAAATACTACCACAGCTATGGCAGGCACAATGGGAGATTATACAATTCCTTCTATTACCGAATCGCCAATCTTAGACGTTTTTCCTTATTTTACGGGAGAAGAAGAGCAATTGGAGAAATTTAATGTTTTAGAAACAGAAAAAGAGGTGAATCAAATGGAAGAGAAGGAAGTGAAAGAGGTAAAAGAGGTAAATTAAAATGCGGTAATTATTTTTTCTTCCCGCTATTGGTAGAAGCTTGTGGAAATTAAATGTCTTAGATTTTACTTACAACTACAGGGTTATAGCGAGAAAACATTCCGTAAAGAAAACACTATAAGGGTAGATTTTAAAAGTCTGCCCTTTTTTTACAATAACCTAAGTGGCGTGATAAAACCAATTCTCACTTCGTTTTTGTTATAATTAGAAGCGTTAAAATTTTCTATAGCATAGGTGGAATAGTCATAATACCTACCAATATAAGCTAGAAAAAAGCGCAGATCTAAATCTTTAAACGGACTATAATACAGCGTAGGAATCGCGCCATAACTGGTTCTTAAATGGTCGTCGCTGGTTTTCACATTGCCGTAAGCACTACTAGTCATTAGGGTTAACAGAGCTGTGAATTTTGAATTACACCTATATTCTGCTCTCAACCAATTTTCTATATACCTAACATTTTCTGCCACCCTATCTACCGCAAAAATATTGGTTGCAATTCCCTTTGTATCTATTTCCTCATAGCTGTAGTCAAAATCGTACATTAGCGTCAGGTTTTTGTTTTGGTATTTATGGCCTAGTGTAAAAAAATAGGTTCCTCTCTTTTTTACTTGATTAGAATAACTAACACTATAATTTGTTCCGAACGTATCGTTAAAAAAGTTTCCCCGCCAATTTACAACAACTGCCACCGGCCAATCCGGCTCTTGAATATTTTGGGCAGCAACATTTCCGTAAAGATCATCGTAATGCATTGTACGGGAGTTTAATACTTGCAGGCCAAATTGCTGTTTTTCAAAAGCTTGAAACTTTATTCCGGCACCGGTAACATACGCCAAAGCATTGCTATGAATATCGTTATATTCTAAAACATCCATCGCACTAAATTCGTATTCGTAACCGCCGTAAAACGCATGCATTTTCCCCAATAAAACATTCAGATCCGGACTGGCTTCAACATTAATGTAAGCCAACTCGATATTACTGCCCAATTGATCTAGCGTTTGTACATCACTACCTTTATTAAACCTGTTTCTAAATTTAAAATCTACTTTTTCGTGCACTTGCGCTGAAATACCAAGCGCCGTATGACCGTTCTGAAACTGTACCCCATTATAATATTGGTCGCCTCCCCTAAAAGTATAGGCGCGCAAGCCCATTCGCATATCAAAAGTGATGTTTATATTTTTTAATAGTCCGGTCTTTTCTATGGGAATAATTGGTTGCGGCACACTGTCTCTTTGTTGCGAGAACGCGACTAGAGAAATTATTAAAAGTAAACCGGTCAAAAATAATTTTATCATAAAGTGATAGTCTTTTAACAGTGGCTGCAATGATTGGCAGATGGGATTGTTACTTCTATTAATTCCTAAAACAACAAGCTTCTCTACAACTGCATTATAAAGATAATAAACTTTTGGTTGTGTTAACCCAACTAAAGATTCTTATTGACTTAGTTGTACATTAAAGAATAAAATACACTCAATAGTTATTATTGCATACTTAAAACTTCAAGACTAATTATTTTGGCATCTTTTCTGAAGTTGATTTGGCTTTCCCTCTGTTTACAATTAAAATTGTGACAGAATTTTAATTATTATGATAAAAAAAATTGCTTATTTTTAATTGTATAATCTATAAATCGAATAATTATGTTAGGAATTTGGCTTTCAAAAAAGGGTAAATCAAAGACATTGCAATATGTTCTAATTGCTTCTTTATTATTGCTGGGAATTGGAATCGCCCTACTCTAATTATCTTATGCAAATTGAAAAAAGGAAATATCTTTAAAGTAGTTTAGCTTAGTTAAAGTTTCTTTCCAGTCGTCACCAGAGAATTTATTTAATACAAAACTACCAGAAAAACTAACTATTCGATAAGGCTTTTTATGCGATAATAATTTTTTCTTTATCTTTGCAAGTATATGAAATCTCTATTTCACAAAATAGTATCTATATTTTTAGCAAGTTTGGTTTTTATTGCCACTACTTCGTTTACCGTAAATGTACACTTTTGCGGCGATACTTTAGTTGATTTTTCGATATTTCACGATGTTGAAACCTGTGGAATGGAGCAACAGCAACCTGACGAAAGTTGTGCTGTTCATCCAGATAAAGACAATTGTTGTTCTGACAAACAATTGGTGGTAGATGGGCAAGACGATATCAAATCTTCCGTTAACAAATTAACTTTTGAGCAACAAAGCTTTGTTGCTGCTTTTTTCTACACCTACCATAATCTTTTTGACGGTTTAGATAATAATATCGTTCCGTTTAAAGATTATAATCCTCCCTATCTCATACGGGATTTCCAAAAAATACACGAGACTTACTTAATTTGATTTTAAACAGTTCCCAGTCCCAATAATTACCGGGAAAGGGATAAATAACCCTATGGTTAATTCCATTTCAGGGTATATTTTATTGTGTTTAATTTTCTGATACGCTCAGGCAATTATTCCTTGTATAACTGTTTAATTATCACTAAAGATGCTAAATAAAGGCATAAAATTTCTTATAGAAAACAAATTGGTAGCGGTACTTTTACTCGTGCTTTTTGTTGGCTGGGGTGTTGTTAACGCTCCATTTAACTGGGATACCGGTTTCTTACCTACCAACCCCGTAGCCGTAGATGCTATTCCCAATATTGGCGAAAATCAGCAAATCGTATTCACCAAATGGGAAGGTCGCTCCCCACAAGATATCGAAGATCAAATCACCTATCCGCTAACTACTGCGTTATTAGGAATTCCCGGCGTAAAAACCATTCGGAGTTCGTCTATGTTTGGTTTTTCCAGTATCTATATCATTTTTGAAGAAGATGTAGAATTCTATTGGAGTCGGAGTCGTATTCTGGAAAAATTAAATTCTTTACCAAGCGGATTGTTACCCGAAGATGTAAATCCCGCTTTAGGACCCGATGCTACGGGCTTGGGACAAATTTTCTGGTATACTTTAGAAGGACGCGATAAAGACGGTAATGTAACCGGCGGCTGGGATTTACACGAACTCCGCAGTATACAAGATTACTATGTAAAATACGCTCTTGCTTCTGCAAGCGGCGTTTCTGAAGTAGCCTCTATTGGTGGTTATGTGCAAGAATACCAAATAGATGTTAACCCCGAAAAAATGCGTCAATACGGTATTAGCTTAGGTGATATTGTCACAGCAGTAAAAGAAACCAATAAAGATATTGGCGCCCAAACTTTAGAAATTAATCAAGCAGAATATTTAGTGCGTGGTCTGGGCTATGTAAAATCTATTGCAGATATAGAAACCGCAGTAGTTAGCTCAGAAAATTATACCGCTATCCAAATTAAAGATGTTGCAAAAGTAGGCTTAGGACCGGCACCTAGACGCGGCATTTTAGATAAAGAAGGAGCAGAAGTAGTTGGCGGGGTTGTGGTTGCCCGCCACGGCGCAAACCCAATGGAGGTTATTAATAATGTAAAAGATCAAATAGAAGCGCTCAAAGCAGGTTTACCTTCTAAAAAACTATCAGATGGCCGTACTTCGCAACTTACCATCGTACCGTTTTATGATCGTACAGAACTTATTCAAGAAACCTTAGGAACACTGGACGAAGCGCTAAGCTTAGAAATTCTTATTACCATTTTTGTTATTATCGTAATGGTATTCAATTTAAGAGCTTCGGTTTTAATCTCTGGTCTGTTGCCCGTTGCGGTATTAATGGTCTTTATTGCAATGAAGTTTTTTAATGTAGATGCCAATATTGTGGCTTTATCCGGGATTGCCATTGCTATTGGTACAATGGTAGATGTCGGGGTCATTCTTTGCGAAAATATTATTAGGCATCTGGACGAAGAAGATGCGCGTTTTATAAAAACCGGTAAAAGACAAACCATGAATACCGTGGTTTACAATGCCACTGCCGAAGTTTCGGGAGCTATACTTACGGCGGTACTTACTACCATTATCAGTTTTATTCCTGTGTTTACTATGGTCGGGGCCGAAGGGAAATTGTTTAGACCTTTAGCTTTTACCAAAACCATGGCTTTAGTTGCAGCGTTAATAATAGCTTTATTTTTAATTCCTCCTTTCGCCTCTTATCTATTCCGTAAAAAAAATATTAGAAGAACAAGTAAACTTCTTATCAATGCTTTACTGTTTTTAATAGGAATAACAGCAATAATATTTGGTTACTGGTTGGGCTTATTACTACTTGCTTTTGGAATTACAGCACTTTTAAGAGACGATAAAATTGCTGCTAAAATTTCCGATAAATATCAACTAACCAAAAAACGCGCTAATAGCATAAACATTTTTATTTCCGCTTTAGCAATCATCTTTTTACTTGCAGAATATTGGCGACCGCTAGGAGTAGATAAAAGTATCTTCTGGAATCTGCTTTTTGTCGGGTTAATTTGTTTTGGTTTAACAGGAATATTCTGGTTGTTTCAAAATTACTATACCAGAATTTTAGGTTGGGCGCTTAGAAACAAACTGTTATTTCTTTCCTTACCTACCGCTATTGTAGTTTGTGGAGTTTTAATTATGCAAAATACGGGCAAAGAATTTATGCCTTCTTTAAACGAAGGTTCCTTTTTGCTTATGCCAACTTCTTTACCACACGCAGGCATTGAAGAAAATAAAAGAGTCTTGCAGCAACTGGATATGGCTGTTGCCAATATTCCGGAAATTAAGACCGTGGTAGGTAAAGCCGGCCGTACAGAATCTGCTTTAGATCCAGCACCTTTATCTATGTATGAAAATATTATTCAGTATAAATCAGAATATATGCTGAATGACAATGGCAATCGGCAACGCTATAAAGTAAACGAAGATGGCTTGTTTATTCTGAAAAACGGAAACCTGGTTGTTAATCCTAATAGCGATGTGACGGAAGAGGATAGTTATAAGGATGCAGAAATTGAAGATCCTTTTCGTGTGGAAAACCAAGATCTAATAGCAGACGAAGATGGCGAATTTTACCGAAATTGGCGACCAAAAATACAATCGCCAGATGATATTTGGAACGAAATTGTAAACGCAACCAAGCTCCCCGGAATAACCTCAGCGCCAAAACTACAACCTATAGAAACTCGTTTGGTTATGCTGCAAACCGGTATGCGCGCGCCTATGGGAATTAAAGTAAAAGGACAAAATTTACGAGAAATTGAAGCTTTTGGAATGCAGCTGGAAGATATTCTAAAACAAGCAGAAGGCGTAAAAAAAGAAGCTGTTTTTGCAGATAGAATTGTAGGCAAACCCTATCTTTTAATAGATATTAAACGAGAACGTCTTGCCAGATACGGTATTTCTATAGAAGATGTGCAACAAGTACTTCAGGTTGCTGTGGGCGGTATGCCATTAACACAAACCGTAGAAGGCAGAGAGCGTTATGGCGTAAGAGTGCGTTATCCGCGAGAATTACGTGCCAATCCAGACGACATTAAAGATATATACGTGCCGGTTGAAAAAGGCAGTCCGGTGCCATTAGGAGAATTGGTAGAAATCAGGTATGAGCAAGGACCGCAAGTTATCAAGAGTGAAGATACCTTTTTAGTAGGTTATGTTTTGTTTGATAAACTGGATACTTATGCAGAGGTAGATGTGGTAGAAAACGCCCAAGCTCTAATTAAAGATAAAATAGAAAGTGGTGAATTAACGGTGCCAAAGGGAATAAATTACCAGTTTACCGGAACCTACGAAAATCAATTACGTGCCGAAAAAACACTATCTGTTATTATTCCTTTGGCACTGGCCATTATCTTTTTGATTCTCTATTTCCAATTCCGTTCGGTAGCTACTTCGTTAATGGTGTTTTCTAGTATTGCCGTAGCTTTTGCCGGTGGCTTTTTAATGATTTGGTTTTACGGACAAGATTGGTTCTTAAACTTTTCTTTCTTCGGTGAAAACCTAAGAGATTTATTTCAAATGCACACTATTAACTTAAGTGTTGCAGTTTGGGTAGGTTTTATTGCTCTTTTTGGAATTGCTACAGACGATGGCGTGGTAATGGCAACCTATCTTACCCAAACTTTCGATAAAAATAAACCGGAAAATATAAATGAAGTTCGCGCCTCTGTTGTAGAAGCAGGAATCAAACGTATACGCCCTTGTTTGATGACCACTGCCACCACTATTCTTGCGCTTCTTCCTATTCTAACTTCCACGGGCCGAGGAAGTGATATTATGATTCCTATGGCAATACCTAGCTTTGGCGGAATGGTGATTGCCTTAATTACTCTTTTTGTAGTTCCCGTATTGTATAGTTGGACGAGAGAAGCAAAATTAAAAAGACGATTAAAAACGCTTAAAGAAAAGTAGAAATGATAAAAGTAAAATTAATAAATGCATTTCGATTACAGAAAACCTGCTTTCCTACAGGAGTAGTATTGCTAGTTATGCTCCTGTTTTTTAGCTGGAATACAAATGGGCAGCACTTAAATAATTATATAGAAAAAGCGGTAAATAACAACCCAGATATTCAAGCAATTAAAAAACAATATGCTATTTCCGCAGAAAAAATAACGGCAAGTAAATCCTTACCAAACACCAAGTTTTCAGGCGGATACATGTTTAGTAAAGAAGATATGCCTATGATGTGGCAAGGAGAATTCTCTGTAATGCAAATGTTTCCTTGGTTTGGAACCCTTTCAGCTCGCGAAAATTATTCTACAGCTTTGGCTGATGCCGATTTCTTAGAAATTGAAATCGCTAAACGAAAAATTGTAAAAGATTTATCGCTGTCGTATTACCGTCTTTATGAAATAATTCAAAAACAAGAAGTTGTAGATGCCAATATTGAGCTTTTGCAGGCTTATGAACAAATGGCCTTAACCTCTGTAGAGGTAGGAAATGCTTCGGCCGTAGCGGTTTTGCGTTTACAAATTCGTCAAAACAAACTTCGGGAAAGAAAACAGGTGTTAGCGCAAAACTATGAAGCAGAGCGTACGGTTTTTAACAAATTACTAAACAGAGAAAAAGATGCAAATATCGCTATTGTAGATAGTTTGATAATTCCTAAAAAAGATACAGAAATAGATTTTGAAAAGCTTCGGCTTCATCCTAAAATAAAAAAAATTAACCAACTCAATAAAATTGTCTCCCAAGCAGATGCACTTAACCAAAAGGAAAGCGGGCCGCAACTTGGCGTGGGTATGGAATATATGTACTTTACGGAAATGCCCGATATGTTTATGCCTATGGTTTCGGTTTCCATTCCCCTATTCAACAAAAAATACAAATCTGTTGCCCGGCAAAACAAATTACGCTACGACGAGCTGGACAAGCAAGAAGAAGCGGTTGAGAATAATTTATTAACACAATTGCAAACAGCCGTCAAGAGTAGAAATGTAGCCCGTATTCGTGTTCAAACGCAAAAAGAAAATTTAAAACAAGCTAAAGATGCAGAAGATATACTGCTTAAAAGTTATGAAACAGGTACAATAAACTTTAACGATGTATTGGATATTCAAGAATTGCAGTTAGAATTTGGCCTTAAGCTAATAGAAGCCGTTCAAGCCTATTATACACAATTGGCTATAATTGCTTATTACACAACCAATTAAATTCGGTAAGCAAATTATATAATATAAAAAACACAAAAGAATTCCGTAAAGTGAAAAATATATAAAAACAAGAAAGAGAGTTTTACGGAAGTGAAAAAATATAAAAACAGAATATTAAATAAGACATAATCAAATGAAAAAGAACAGCATTTATATAATCTTGGCCTTAATAGTGGGGTTGGTCGCGGGCTTTCTGCTTTTTGGTGGCGATGCAACCGGCGATGCACACAACAAAGATAATCACAAGCATTCTAAAGAAGTTGCTACTGAACAACTATGGACTTGCTCTATGCATCCACAAATTATGCAACCGGAACCCGGCGACTGCCCTATTTGCGGAATGGAGCTTATTCCTGCAGGCTCTGAAGCAGATGGCCTTTCTGCCAACGAAATTAAAATGACCAAAAATGCAATGGCATTGGCAAATATTCAGACCAGTGTAGTTGGTAATAGCTCTGGTAAAAGTGACAACGGTATATCGTTATCTGGAAAAATTGTAGAAAACGAAGAAGCAAATACGGTTCAAGCCAGTTATTTTGATGGTAGAATAGAACGCCTTAATATAAATTTTGAAGGACAAGAAGTACAAAAAGGACAACTTTTAGCAACTATTTACTCCCCAGATTTAGTTGCAGCCCAACAAGAACTTCTTACCACTGCAAGACTTAAAGAAAGTCAGCCGGCGCTTTATAAATCTGTACGGAACAAATTAAAGCTCTGGAAACTTTCAGAAAGCCAAATTAAACGTATTGAAGCCTCGGGAGAAGTACGCGAGAATTTTCCTATATATGCTACTGTTTCGGGAACGGTTTCCGAAAAAATGACATCTGAAGGAGATTATGTAAAAAAAGGACAACCTATCTTAAAATTAAATAATCTAAACACGCTTTGGGCAGCGTTTGATGCATACGAAAATCAAATTGCCGAATTTGAAGAAGGGCAAAATATAAAAATTACGGCAAACGCTTATCCTAATAAAGAATTTGATGCCACTATATCTTTTATAGATCCGGTTTTAAACACACAAACCAGGACAGTAACAGTAAGGGCAACTATAAAAAATAAAGACAATTTACTAAAGCCGGGTATGTTTGTAACCGGTAAGGTAAAAGTAGCTGAAATTGCTGGCGAGCAGCAACTTTTAATCCCGGCAAGTGCGGTAATGTGGACGGGAGAACGTTCTTTGGTTTACGTTAAAACAAATCCTAACCATCCTGTTTTTGAAATGCGAGAAGTAAGATTAGGTAACAGAAATGGCGAAAATTATTCAATAACCAGCGGTTTAAAAGACGGCGATGTAATTGTAACCAACGGAACCTTTACCGTAGATGCGGCTGCCCAATTACAGGGTAAAAAATCTATGATGAATCAACCTACGGCGAAAGAAGATGTTTCAAAAATGCAAATGGAATTACCGGAGACATTTCAAAAAGATTTTACCACAGTTTTGGCAACTTATTTCGAATTAAAAGATGCATTTGTAGACAGCAACATAGAGCAAACAAAAACTTTAGCAAACAATATGTTTGAGCGACTTAAAAGCTTAAAAACTTTCAATTTGGGCGCTATGGAAATGCAGCATTTAAACAAAATTGAAAGTATGCTAAAAGCTATTTCCAAAAATGATAATATAGAAAATCAGCGGGATCATTTTATAGTACTATCCGAAAATATAATTGCTTTTGCTTCTAATATGAAAAACTTAGATAAGCCCATTTATTTACAACATTGCCCAATGGTTAATAACAACCAAGGCGCAGATTGGCTAAGTTTAAGTTCGGAAATTAAAAATCCTTATTACGGCGAGAAAATGTTGAATTGTGGCGACACCCAAAGAGAATTATAGAAAGATTGAAAGTTTATTAAAACCATATAAATTTATGCTAGTTGAAGTCTTTATCAAAAACATGGTTTGTAACCGGTGTATTAAAGTAGTAAAAAACGAGCTGCTTGAAGCTGGGGTGGCAGTAATAAAAGTAGAATTAGGCCGAGTTGTTTATAAAAGCAAGGATAAAACTGAAGATGCTAAAAAGTTGAAAAAAGTTCTTCTTGATAATGATTTTGAATTACTGGAAAGCACCGATAAAATTTTAGTCGAAAATGTAAAACTAAATCTTATACGTCTTTTGGAAAACCTACCCATTCAAAAAAACGGCACACTTTCCAGTTATTTATCAAGAGAAACCAATTATGAGTATTCCCGTTTAAGCAGGACGTTTTCTCATATCGAAAATACCACGTTGGAGAAATATTTTATAAAGCTTAAAATAGAAAAAACAAAAGAGCTTATTCAATCAAAACAATATAATTTCACGCAAATAAGTCAGCTATTAGATTATAGCAGTGTAAACCATCTTTCCCGGCAATTTAAAGCGGAAACAGGAATAAATTTAACCGAATACAAAACTTTAGAGAAAAATTTTAGAAATCCTTTAGACCAAATTTTATAGATGCTTAACCAAATTATAACAACATAATTTTTTATTAAACAGTAATTTAGAAATAAATTTGATTATCCGCTTTCATTCCTTTAAGTAGCTTTTGTCACTCCCGAAACTTCGGGAGAGCGCAGTCGAGAGGTTAAACAAAAGCGTCTCGACTTTAGCCTGTCTTGATCAAAGTCGAAAGGCTGGACGCGACATCAGAACTATTATTTAATTCACTTGACACTAAACGGATATACAAAAATAAAATCAATTAAAAAATGAAAAATAGTATTTTAAACTTTGGAGTAATTCTTTTCACCGCGGTTGTAGCAACCTCTTGCTTAGATAATAAAGCAAAACAAGAGGTAGAGATAGACACTCCAAAAGAAGTAAAAAAAGCAGAAAAAAATACTGCAGATATCGCCGATCAAGCTTTTAAAGATGGTATGACCGGAAAAATATGGCATAACTACCTAGAGATTAAAATAGCATTGACAAACGCCGATGCCAATAAGGCGAAAGACGCTGCCAAAAGTATGGCTGAATCTTTTTCTGAAGAACGTGCAGAGATGAAAGCCGTTGCCAAGCAATTGGCAAACACCAATGATCTTGAAAAGCAACGCGAACTTTTTTCAAACTTTACGGAACTGGCCGGCAATATGTTTGAAGATGCACTTTCCGGAGGAACTATTTATAAAAAATTCTGCCCTATGGCTTTCAATAATGAGGGGGCATATTGGTATGCTGATATCGAGGAAATAAATAATCCATATTTTGGCGATAAAATGCTGCGATGCGGTTCCGTAAAGAAAACGATTGAAAAGTAAAATATAGTAACCAACCAAAAACTAAGTAAAATGAATTCAGAAAATAATAAACATAAAAAAAACGGCAGTAATTACGGTAGATTTTTTCTAATGCTTGGTTTATCGTTTATAGCGATGTACATCACGATGTATATGAATACCTATGAGTTTGATCACGTATATTTTAGCCTTACCCGCCTCTATATGACCTGTTTGGGTATTTCTGCCATGGCGGTAATTATGTTGTCTCTTATGCTTAAAATGTATAAAAACAAGATGAAAAATATAGCTATTTATCTTGGTAGTCTTGTCTTGTTTATCTCGGCATTAGGTTTAGTTAGGGCACAACGCCCCATAATTGGAGATGTTCTTTATATGAAAGCGATGATTCCCCACCACTCCATTGCTATTCTTACCAGCAAACGTGCAGACCTAAAAGATCCCGAAACCAAAAAATTGGCTAAAGAAATTATCGAAGCGCAAAAAAGAGAGATCGCTCAGATGAAAAAGATTATCTACCGTTTGGAAAACGAAGGGGAATAACCTGTTTAATAAAACATTAAAACTTTAAAGTTTCCCAATTTCTTGCTTTTGCTTAACTTTCCTATAAAATCAGCCTTATGAATATTTTATACCTTCACGGATTGGGAAGTTCGTTAAAACCCGAAAAGCGCGAAATTTTAGAAAAGCACGGCAAAGTTTACGGACCGGATATTAACTATGAGCAACGCAAAGACACGATAGATTGGCTTTACGAAAGCTATAAAGAACACGAAATAGATGTGGTTATTGGCAGCAGCATGGGCGGATTTACCGGTTATTATTTAAGCAGGTTATTACAAAGTCCGGCTTTGCTTTTTAATCCGGCTTTGGCAGAACGCAAGGTAAAACAAGAAATTCCTGAGAATGCGCCCCCGCATCAGAGTTTGTTGCAAATTATTTTGGGCGCACAAGATACTACTGTCAACCCCAAAGCAACCCTGGAGTTTATTGCCAATCACTTTCCGAAAACACAAGATTATCAAATTTCTATCAAAAAAGATTTGGAACACCAAATTCCGGTAGCGGTTTTTAAAAATGCAACAGATAGCTTTTTTAGAGAAGTAAAGATTTAAGCTTTAGGCTTTAGGCTACCCGTCCTCGGCTGCGCTCGGACTGACGGAAAACTAATCACAAATTAACAAACTCACCAATTAACGAATCACTAATTCATTAATCAACAAATCCCCTAATCCCCAATACACAAATCTTTCTATATTTAATTTTTTACTAAAGAAACAACTCCGCAGCATGCAAATTCTAAATGCACACCAAAACAACCTCAAAAATATTGATATTCGTATTCCTGAAAATCAATTAATTGTACTTACCGGCTTATCCGGTTCGGGAAAATCTTCTTTGGCTATGGATGTAATTGCAAACGAAGGTTACCGGTATTTTTTAGAAAGTTTGCCGGCATACAACCAACAAAATGCACAAGTAATTCCAACTGCCAACGTAGATTCTATACAAAATTTGCCACCGGTTATTAAAGTAGAACAGTCCAAACGTTTCCAATCTATAAAAACTACTTTTGGTACGCTTTCAGAAATTAACACCTATTTCCGAATTTTATTTGCGCGCTATTCCGCCAAGGAAACAATGAGCAAATCGCTTTTTTCTTTTAACCATCCCAAAGGTGCTTGTACAACTTGTAGGGGAATTGGCGAAGCAGAATATATTGATCTTAACAAATTAATAGGAGATGAAAATAAAACGCTTCGAGAAGGTGCCATTACCACTACCCTACCCAACGGTTACATTGTTTATTCGCAAATAACTGTAGAAGAGTTAAACAAAGTATGTAAGGCGCACGACTTTAATGTAGATATCCCGTGGAAAGCACTAACTCCCGCACAAAAAGATGTCGTTTTACACGGAAGTGATAGAACTAAGGTTTTCTTTGGTAAACACGGCTTAGAATCCCGGCTTAGGTGGAAAGGTATTAAAGCAAAACCACGCGAAGAAGGTTTTTATAAAGGAATGCTTCCCGTGATGGAAGACATTTTAAGACGCGACAGAAATCCGAATATTCTAAAATTTGCCAGTTCCAAGATTTGTCCCAGCTGCAAAGGGGCGCGCATAAAAGCAGAAAATCTAAAGTATAAATGGAAAGGATTTAACTTTCACGCTTGGATGAAACTTCCTTTAATCCAACTATATAAACGCTTAGAGACGCAAAATTACCTTAGCGGGGAAAAAGAATTGGTACAAAAGTTACGCCCCAAATTATATGACTTGATAAGACTGGGAATGGCAGATTACCGTTTAAATACTCCCAGCACCCAAATATCGTCGGGAGATGGGCAGCGCATCAAACTCATCAATCAAGTAAACAGCAAATTGCAAGGCATTTTATATGTTTTTGACGAACCTTCTATTGGATTACCTGCAAATTATCAAAAATATCTGCTACATATTTTAAACCGATTGATTAAAAGAGGAAATACGGTAATTGTTGTTGAGCATGATTTAGACTTTATAAAAGCGGCAGATTGGATAGTAGAATTAGGACCAAAAGCAGGAATTAATGGCGGCGAAGTGGTTTTTAACGGAAAACTCCAAGATTTTTTAAAAGCAAAACATCTTAACAGTCCAACGCAATTGGCTCTTCAAGAAGCAAAAAATACTTCCGTACCAAAAAACAAATTCAAAAAAGTAGCTACTGAAGATTTCCAGCCCGTTCTACATAAACTCTGCGTTCTAAGTAAAAAAACACCGCAATTATTAGAAGATATTACTGCTTTTTGCGAAAAAAAAGAATGGACTGTTCTTAGTGTAAACGATCAACCTATAGGAAAAACCCCACGCAGTAATCCGGCGACTTATACGGGTTTAGCAAACTTTATACGTAACCTTCTGGCAAAAACACCAGAAGCAAAAGCTTTAAAACTAACCAAGAGCGCCTTTTCTTTTAACAACAAAACCGGCAGATGTCCGGCTTGCGAAGGTGCCGGAGTTATAAGCCTTTCTATGAGCGCTCTGGGCACGATTAATCAAGTTTGTCCTACCTGCAACGGCAAGCGTTTTAAAGAGGAAGTTTTGCGCGTGCATTGGAAAGATAAAAACATTGCCGAAATTTATAACCTCAGCATCCAAGAAGCGCATACTTTTTTCTCTCCTGAAAAGAAAATTAAAGAAACCTTGGCATTAATGCTGCAATTAGGCTTGGGGTACATCAAACTGGGCCAACCTTCTAACACTTTATCTGGCGGAGAAGCGCAGCGCATAAAACTTACCAAACATTTCGCTAAAAAATCAAAGAAAACGCTTTTATTCCTTGAAGAACCTAGCATTGGCTTGCACCAGCAAAACGTAAAAGAATTATTAACTGCCTTGCACCAATTAAAACTAGAGACAGCAGGTATTATTTGTTTTGAAAACCATAGTCTTTTTCAGGCGAATGCAGATATTTTGGTAGATAATTCCGCAGAAACCGAGAATTTTAAGTTCAAACAAGAAAATCCGCAGCAGCGAAATACTATTTCTATTAAAAATGCGCGAACACACCATCTAAAAGACCTTGATTTAGATTTGCCCAAAAATTCTTTTACAGCGGTTACGGGCATTTCGGGTTCGGGAAAATCTTCTTTGGTAATAGATACTTTACACGGTTTTGGCTTGCAAGAAATGACCAAGCAATTTTCGAGCTACCAACAATCGCGCGTAGGTATAAATTTTCAGTTTGAAGTAGATTATATAGAAGGCCTTACACCAACTATTTGCATTACCCGAAAGCAAAAAAACTACTCGCAGCGAACCGATGTTGCCAAACAAACCGGAATTGATAAGATTTTACGTTTTGCTTTTTCGCGAAAAGCACAGTCTGAAGGAGAAGATTTATCTGCCAGTCATTTTTCTAACAACCACGAATTGGGGAAATGTACGATCTGCGAAGGCATTGGACAAGAACTTTTGCCAGACCTCAACAAATTGGTGTTAGATGCAGAGAAAAGCATCACCAACGGACTTTTTGCCCATAACAAAGTAATTGGTTATTATGGCGATCCGGCCGGTAAACATATGGCCGTCTTAAAAAAAGTAGGGCAAGATTATGGTTTTGATTTGGAAACCCCTTTCGGGGAATTAAACGCAGCGCAAAAAGAGGTTTTGCTTTCCGGAACAGGAGAAAAAGTATGGGAAGCAAACTGGGAGTACACAACAAAAACCAGGAAAGGCACACAAGCTTTATCGATGAAATGGGAAGGTCTTTTTAACTATTTACAAGAGGAATATTTTAAAACTAGAAAAAACAAAAACACCAAACAACTTACTGCGCTATTTTCTTACAGAAAATGTGAAAATTGTCAAGGAAGTGGCTTAAAACCGGAGCGGTTATCTTATACAATAGCGGGGAAATCTATAAATGAAATAAAAGCGCTGAATTTTAAAACATTGGGTCATTTTTTAAGCGCAAATGCTAACAAACAAGATATCGACGGGAAATTACTGGATAAAATTAAAACGCATTTAAGCAACACGATTCAAAGAGCCAAACAACTGCATTTAGATTACCTACAACTCAACCGAAAATCGCCCACATTATCCGGAGGAGAAAATCAGCGGGTAGAGTTGATCAAACAATTAAACAGTCCGTTAAAAGGTATTACCTATTTGTTAGATGAACCTTCGGCGGGCTTATCGCAAGATAACATTCCGGATTTGTTGGCAATCTTACAAGAACTTATTCAAAAAGGAAATACTGTAGTAGTAATTGAGCACAACAAAGAAATTATTCTGGCAGCAGACAAATTGGTTCAGATAGGACCACAAGCCGGTAATTTGGGTGGTTATATTACTTATGAGGGCAAACCGCAAGATTTTTTACAAGAAGCAGCTTGCCATCCGTACTTAAAAAAACCAACTCACAAATTAGAATTCCAAAAAGCAAAAACACAAATTGTAGTAGAAAAAATTGCCAAACACAGCTTGGTAAAAGAGCATTTAAAAATACCCGTAAGCGGTATAACTGCTATAAGTGGGAAATCTGGCGTTGGAAAAACCACTTTGGTAAAAGAGATTTTATTACCAAGTATTAAGAGCGGGCAAGCTATAAATTGCGCCGCTATAAATTTTCCGAAAAGATATACAGAAGCTCATTATTTTGAAACTAAAAAATTACGCAGCCACACCAACACTTTGCTGGTAGATTATTTAAACCTACTAAAAGAAATCTGTAAGATTTTTGCTGACAAAACAAAACTAAAAGCCAAAGCTTTCTCATATAAAACAAAAAGCAGTCAGTGCCCAAATTGTAACGGAAAAGGTTTTATAGAAACCAGTTTAGATGTAACTGCCAATAGTATTGAAACCTGCGAAGTATGCAAAGGCAAACGTTATCTACCAAAAATTTTAGCATCTACCGTAAACGGAAAAAATATTGCAGAAATTCTGATTTTAAATGTCACAGAATTAAACACCTGGTTGATAGAAAACAATTTACCCACTAAAGATTTTCCGTTTTTAAATGAATTGGAAGAAATTGGACTGGGGCATCTTACTTTAGAGCAGCCGGTGCAATCGCTTTCGTCTGGAGAAAAACAACGTTTATTGCTACTGAATTGGCTACAAAACAAAACCACCAGCGCGCTTTATATTTTAGACGAACCAAGTACCGGTTTGCATTATGCAGACATAGATTTGCTGCTGACTATTTTACAAAAACTAAGTAAAAAAAACGATGTTTTGGTAATAGACCATAATTTGTATTTACTGCAAAAAATTGGCGTAGGAATGGTTTTGGAGTAATGTGTTTTTCGAGACAAGACGTTTGGAAACAGGACTTTTGGTTACTATTGAGGTAAATTTATCTTTTAAAAAACTGTAGCATAAAATAGGCTGTTCGCTAAGAACAGCCTACTAAAATGAAAACAAAAACTAACTTTAGTTTATTGCCCAGCTAAAATCGTTTACATTTACAGTTGCTTCAATATCATAGCTTAAAGCAGGATCTGCAATACTACCATTTATCGATATGTTTGAAAGTGGCCCATTGTCTGCCATATCGATAGTGGTATCATAACCATTTAATGATAAACCTGTAATTGTTGCTCCCGATTGTGCTTTAAACTGTAACGCAGTACCTCCTTCTTGAGAAACAGCAGTGAAGTTTACAATTGTAGGATTGTTGTTTGTTCCGTCTGCTTCAATTGCGGTAGAGAATCCTGTGATAGAATGCTTTACATAAGTGTTAGTTAATGTACCGCTCCATCCTTCTGTCCAGTCGATAGCATCATCTTCTAAGTTTTCAACATATACATTCGAAGCGTTTACGGTTCCTCCAAAAAACTCGATACCATCATCTTGCCCATCTATAATTGCAATATTGCTAATTGTAGTTCCAGAACCTACAGCATAAAGTGTAAGACCGTTATACTGCGAATCTGTATTGATCTGGGCTCCAGATTTTCTAATGATCAAGTAATTAATAGACCCTGAGTTATCTTGATTATCACTACCTCCATAAATTAATCCACCAACTTCTGCAGTAGCATCTACTCCTGCTGTTGTTGTAGCATTACCAAGTAGCAATAAACCTCCCCAAGTACCTTCTTCTGTTGGTCCCATAGTTACAGGATTAGAAGCTTCTCCTTCGATAAAAATCTGACCTCCTTTTTGTACAGCGATGTATACATCTGTTCCTGTTCCAGTTTGAATGTTAGTTCCGGCAGGAATAGTTAATGAAGCTCCGTTTTCAATACTAAGAACCCCAGGGAGTTTGTACGTAATGTTAGCATCTAATTCTATATTACCAGTAATACTTCCGTTTAATACATTGTCTATGTTGGCATTTGCAATCCAATCAAAATCGGCTGGATTTACGGTAGAAGGACCTGTATAGGTATTTGCAGGATCTGCAACATCTCCATCAATAGAGATATTAGTAAGCGGACCGTTATCTGCCATTTCTACAGAAGTATCGTATCCATTTAATGATAATCCTGTGATTATTGCTCCAGATTCAGCTTTAAATTGCAACGCAGTTCCTCCAGTTTCAGAAACAGCAGTAAAGTTGATAATGTTTGGATTATTGTTTGTTCCATCAGCTTCTATGGCAGTTGAAAATCCTTCAATGGTATGTAGCACGTAGGTATTTGTCAATGTACCATTCCAACCTTCTGTCCAGTCTATAGCGTCATCTTCTAAGTTTTCAACATATACGTTAGAAACGTTAACAGCGCCACCAAAAAACTCAAGACCATCATCTAATCCGTCAAGAATAGCTACGTTTTCTATAGTCGTTCCTGAACCTACAGCATAAAGTGTAAGACCGTTGTACTGCGAATCTGTATTTATTTGGGCTCCAGATTGTTCAATTACTAAATACTTGATAGAACCTGAATTGTCAGCATTATTGCTACCTCCATAAATTAAGTTTCCAACTTCTGCAATAGCATTAACGCCTGCTGTAGTTTCAGCATTTCCTAAGATTACTAAACCTCCCCAGTTACCTTCTCCTTCTGGAGCCATATGAACTGGTGCTGAAGGAGTACCTTGAATATCAATTTGCGCGCCTTTTTGTACTACCATATAAACATCAGTTCCCGTACCGGTTACAATATTAGTTCCTGCCGGGATAGTTAATTTAGCCCCTTCTTCAACACTAAATGTACCTGTTAATTGGTAGGTAGTGTTAGCATCTAAAGTTAGGTCTTCTGTAATAGACCCGTTAAGTTCTGCGTCTATAGTTGAATCATTATCAGTAGATAAATCATCATCGTTGCTACAACTAACTGTAAAAACAGCTAGAAATAAAATCGAAAATAAAATCGATAATTTTTTAATTGATTTTTTCATTTTTGTTTGATTTAGTTAAAGATTAAAAATTGATTAATAAAATTTTTTGTTTATAAATTATAACTTACCCCAAATGACAAGACGGCTCCTTTTGTGTACGATTGCACCGTATTGGTTTCTACAGTATTCCCATTAATGGGTAATACATCTTGTTCACGTTCTATAGTTGGGTTTAATAGGTTCTTACCTGTAAAACGTAAAGTCCAATTTTCGTTTAATTCTTGGTTTACTACCAAGTTTAAGGTAACAAAGCCTTTTTCTATAATAGCATCATTGTAATAAACATCACTTAAGGATAAGTCTTGTACAGCACGCCCTAGTGCAAATATTTTATCTGAAGAGTAATTAGCCGACAGGTTTGCCGATAATTCATTTTCCCAGGCCGTACTAAAGTTTAAGGCCACATTGAAAATCCAGTCGGAAGCACCTTGCAATCCTTCTTCAGATTTTCCTGCGTAACGGAAGGAGTTGGCAATCATTCCATTTTTATAAACGATTTCTTTTAAATCTTGATTATGCCACATGCGTGTAGCATTAGCGTTTAAGTCTAAGCTGAAACCGGTATTGTCAACAACATCTTTTTCAATTAAATTAAGATTGGCGTCGATCTCTACACCATATACTTCTGCTTTTTTACCAGAGTTAAAGTACGAGAATACACCTGACGATCCGCGACGCTGTACACGATTAATTGGATCTTGAATTTGTTTATAAAACCCGGTGAGTGATAATAATTCTCCGCTAGAAGGAAAAAACTCCCATTTAGCATCTAAGTTGTAATTGGTACTTGCTTCAATTTCCGGATTACCTGCTACAATTTGACCATTGGCCGGTACATATTCAAATGGAGCAATTTCTTTTAACTCCGGTAAGGTGATTGTTTTACTTCCGGCAACTCTAAAGTTATTTTTATCATTCAAAGCATATTTGACACTAAATGTAGGATATATGTTATCGTAAGTTTTGTTAACGGTACCATCACTAATGTTGTTTACATCGTAATTAACATAGATATCGTCCTTTTGATAACGTGCACCTAGGTTAAAATTAAACTTATTAAGTTGGAAATTTGCCGATAAAAAGCCCCCGCTAGACTCTAAATAAGCATCATATAAGTCTTCCGGTAGAAAGTCTACAAAATTTAGTATCCCATTATCGATGTTTTCTTGATTTAAAATAGGATCAAGATTATCTATAGAAGGAGCGCTTAAGGTACGTTTATTCGGTTCCGATAAACCATAAGAGCGAGCTTTAAAATCACGATCTTTTCTACGGTAATTACCACCGGCGGTTAATTTAAGTTTTTTGTTTTCTTCGGTGAGTACTTTAAACTCATCGCTAAGGCGTCCATTGTATTCCGTATCATCTATATATTGATAACTTTTATTATTTTGATATCCTCCAACTTCTCCTAGGTAAACATCTTCTTGGTTTCGAGAAAAGTTCAGTTCATTTCTAATTCGGTTTGGCTGGTCTGCATCTACCATAGTATAACCTACTGCCCAACTTAAGGCGTTTCTCTCTCCTAGTTGGTGTTCTCCTATAAGTTGATTTACCCATAAGCGGGTTTGTAGTGTGTTTTGATCTCTAATAAATTGGGACAAATTATCATCTACGGCAGTCTCTTCAAAAACAAAGCCTTGGCCATTTCTACCCGATTCATATACCCGGTCAGATAATTCATTTACAAGTAAACTCACCGCTCTTATAGAGTGATTATTATTAAATTTATAATCAATGTTTAACAGAGCAGATGTGGTTACATTTTTACGGAATTGCTCTACATCACTAAAATTTTTAACCAACCTGTTGTTTTGGTATTCTTTAAAAAACCCGTCTCTGTATTGGAAGTCTCCCTGATGTGATCCGGTAATAAAAAACTTGAGTTTTTCACCAATTTTTTTCCCACCCCTAAAAGTATAACGGTAATTTATGGGCATACTGGTAGTTCCTGCATTCCAGGTTTGCCCGGTTACCGCATTTTCTGTAGACCTGCTTTTTGAGTAAAAGCCTAAAGAAATATCATTCGTATTAGCTGTTTGCTTAAAATTATTTCCAACTCCAGATTGTATTGCATTAGTATTAACCCCAATACGCATACTGGATTTAAATTCTTCTGTGCCAGCTAAGGAGCGTGAAGTAATATCGATATGCCCGGAAGATTGATCTGCCGAAGAGCTTGGAGAATACGTTTTACTAATAGAAACACTCTCTACCACCCTAGTAGGAAATAGCCCCAAATCTATATTCTTTTTTTCAATATCATTAGAAGGAATTGGCAAACCATTTAAAGTGGTATAGAGGTAACGATCTCCTAAACCACGTACAAAAACGTCTCCGGAAGCCTCACTACTATTAACTCCAGATATTTTTGTAGTTGCCGTTGCAGCATCGCTAATGCCCATTTTCACTAATTCCTGCGCTCCTATGCTTTCTTTAATTTCAATAGCATCTTTCTGTTCAAGCAAAAGAGCAGACTCAGAGTCTCTTCTGCCAACCCCTTGTAGCATTATTGCATCAAGAGCCGCAGCACTACTTCCCAAACTTTCATTAAAGACGGTAGTTTCTCCATCTTTGATAACAACATCCGGAATCTCTTTGGTTTCATAGCCTACAAAACTAAATACTACGGTATAGGATCCCGGTTCGATATTATTGATTTCGTAGAAACCGTCAAAATCTGTAGTAACACCTTTACTTGTTCCCTTAATTACAATATTGGCAAACGGTAAGGGCTGGTTGTTTGTTTCTTTGTCTGTTAAAGATCCTTTTAAAACTCCGGTTTCTTGACTGTAGGATACACCGGTTAACATACTTAAAAATAATAAAGTTAAAATTCTCATTTGGGTCACTTTTCTTTTCGATGTAAAGAAAGCTAACCTTTACCTTATAGATGTTACCTGCCTATTAAGTGTAACTAAACTTATTATCAAGAAAAGATTACTAATGTTAAGCGTATCGAAAGTTTAAAACTTCTAAATTACACCAATATGTGTTTTTTGTATTTTTTAGTTACTTAAGATTTGGCTTATAAAGTGGTAAAAAAAGAATCACCTTTCCTTTAGCAACCAGCGATTGAAGTTGAAATCGAAATTTAGTGCGAAAAAATGTTATGTCTTTAAACTTTTAAAAACAAGCTGTAATTTGTTTAGGATAAGAGTTTAAAATGACGAAATTGCAAGTTGCTATTTAATAATGTAGTTTATGAAATTTGTTGGTAGTCAATTAGCTTATTATGTAAAAGACCGGGAGTTTAAACGCAACTCTAAAATCCTGTTTAAATATCTAATTGTTTTAGCAATTGTAGTGGTTGTTTTCTCCGTTCTTTTTCATTTTATAATGGAAATTGAAGGGCAAAACCACTCTTGGGTTACGGGTTTCTATTGGACACTTACCGTAATGAGTACGTTGGGATTTGGAGACATTACCTTTGCATCTGACCTGGGCCGGGCTTTTAGTATCGTGGTGTTGCTTTCGGGTATTTTTATGCTCTTAATTGTTTTGCCGTTTGCGTTTATACGGCACTTCTATGTTCCGCTTTTAGAATCTAAAAAGAAGAATAAAGTTCCACGTCAAGTGCCTTCCAAAACAAAAGATCATATTTTAATTTGCTCTTACGATATTATAGCCAAAGACCTTACAGAGCGTTTACAACAAGATAACACGCCGTATTATGTTATAGAAAGCGATTTGGAAAAAGCGCTTGAAAACCACGATAATCAGATTCCTGTATTATATGGCGAGTTGGATGATGAAGATTTTTTTAAAGCGGTAAACATAAACGACGCAAGGCTGGTTTTAGTGAATAAAAACGATGTTGTAAATACAAAAATTATTCTCACCATACGTAAAATTGCTCCTACTATTCCAATTGTAGCCATTGCCACCGCCATAGATTCTGTAGATGTACAGCAGTTAAGCGGCGCAGATCACGTTTTACCGCTAAAAAAGTGGTTGGGAGAACAACTGGCCAATCGGGTAAATGCACAATATGCCAAATCGCAACCCATAGGGCAATACGAAGATTTGTTAATTGCAGAATTGCCCATACACAATACGCCTTTAGTCTCTAAATTTATTAGGGAAACCAACTTACGCCAAGATTTTGGAGTTAGTATTGTAGGAATTTGGGAACGCGGAAAACTAGAACCCATAACCGGTAAAGAAGAATTAACCCAAGATAGTGTATTGGTAATTATAGGAAATAAAAACCAACTGGATAAAATAGATGCGCTTTTTCACGATTATAATGTAAATCCCAATCCGGTTTTAGTAATTGGTGCCGGACGCGTTGGTTTGGCTGCCGCCGAATCTTTACACAAAAATGGCGTTATGGTAAATGTCGTAGATAAAGATCCGCTGGTATGTAAAAAAGCACGGCCGTTTTGTAACCAGGTTTTTGCAGGAGACGCCTCTGATTATGAACTCTTAAAAAAAGCAGGAATTCTGGAAGCGCCATCGGTTTTACTTTCTACGCACGACGATACGATGAATATTTATCTTGCCTCCTATTGCAGGCAGTTGAATAAAGAACTGCGCATCGTAAGTAGGATAACCGAAGCCCGAAACATTGATATAATTCATAAAGCCGGAGCCGATTTTGTATTGAGTTATTCTACTTTGGGCGCAGAGGCTGTTTTATCTATTTTTAAAGGCCAAGAATTAACCGTATTGGGCGAAGGTATTACCTTATTTATCCTTCCGATACCGAAATCTTTGGAAGGCAAATCGCTTGCAGAATCGCAGATAGGCGCTAAAACCGGCTTATCTGTTATTGCTATAAAAGAAGATTCGGAAGTAAGTACCCAGCTATCTGCCGATACCCAACTACCAACCGGTGCCGAAATTGTTATGTTGGGCAATGGTAAAATGAAACGGAAGTTTAATAAGATTTATGTGCATGTTGATTAGAGAAACGGCTTTTTGAGGTTGCTGTTACCGCTATAAAGATTAAATCTTCAAAAGCACCGGTTATGCAATCTTCTTTCCCTTATACATTTCATTTTTTTCATTAAAATTTTCAGGATTAAAACTGTCCTTTGTCCATTTTATGGGATTTTGCCATTTTAAATTACGACTCAAGCTTATATCACCGATTCAAACAATATAGTAGCGGTTACTATACAATTGCCTATTTAATAATCAGTAATTTGTATATCCATTTAGTGTCGAGTTAATTAAATAATAGTTCTGATGTCGCGTCGGGCCTTTCGGCTTTGCGCAAGACAGGCTATGTTTAACCTTTCTACTACGCTAGTCTGACGTACAAAACGCATATTTAATTCAGGTTGCGTAATTAGCTACTGAACTCTGTTATATTATTCTAGCTTATAAAGCGTGGTTTCTATAACGCCCTTAAAGTTAGGCGACTTAACCGCTAATAATTTCTTTGCTTCTTTTACCTTAAAATGAAAAGGAGCTGCTAGAAGCTTGACGCCACTTTGTTTTTTTAGTCTAATTCCTTGTCCGGAGATTATATCTATATTCGGTTTAAAATCTTCTTCGGGTATGTGTGCGGTTAACAGGATATACTTATAAGCATATAATTTTTCTACCACCTTTTTTATTTCTGCATTCGATAAATGTTGCAGAACTTGTCTTAGAATAGCACAATCTCCCGGTGGCAAGGTTTCTGTTGCTAGATCGCGCGTTTGAAATTCTAAATTAGCTGCTTTAAAGCTTTTTTGGTTATAGGCTATCAGCTCCGGAACAATGTCTACGGCGATATATCTTTGGGAATATTTGACCAGTTCTTTTCCAATATTAAAATCGCCGCAGCCCAAATCACAAACTACCGGCGGCGTTTTAAAGCTTTTTAAAAAATTGGAAACCACCGCCAAGTAAGCTTGTACTATCTCCGGGTGGTGAGAACCTAAACCGGAATAAAATGCCGATGCACCACCCCACAGATTTTTCTCATAAATCTGTGCCATCGCATCTTTGGTTGGCCAAGGCTTTTTTGGTGGTTTTTTCATGGTTAAGTGGAATTGTAAGCTTCCCAATTTTGTGTTTTCCGTAAGCTAATTAAAATTAAATAGGTTTAAAACGACCCAGTATATAGTTTTCTGTTTGTATAGATTAAAGATTTGGGCAACGGTTGTCGGTAGTGTAGGCAGTTACTTTATTCGGTTTCTTTTTTCGATTCAATCAGCTCGATCAAATTTTTCAATGAGGACTTTATTTGGTTCGATTCACTCTTTTTCAGCATTAATTCCGCCTTGTTCTTCATTCCGCTATAATTTGCATCTGGATAAAGTTTAATTAAAGTAGGAAAGTACTTATCAATTCCATTGGCAAGTTTTGCCTTTCCCTCTTCTGTGAATGATTTTTCATTATTTATCTCATCTAAATAAATCAAATAATTTTTTATTAAAGTACTTACGTTTGAGTTGATATTATTTTTAACTCTTGAAGAATTTGGGTCGTCTGCATTCTCTTTTATTTGGGCATTTCCTAATTTGAAATACTTTAGTTGAAGTCCTAAACCAAAATGCCAAACTGCAAGCATTTCTTTATCGTATAAATATTGGTCTTTTCTATCAAGCGCATCATATATTTTAATCATATTCCTCCATTCGCTGAAGAATTTTTGTGCAACTTCATTTCTGTGCTTAATTCCCAATTCGTTATCATCAAGAACAATATTAAAATTTTGTTGGTCAGTAAGTTTTTCTACGATAATTCTTGTTTGTGGATTGTCAAAAGTTGGAAGTTCTTCGTCTGCTTCATAACCATAATTTAGTTCCAAAACTACTTTGTCGTAGTCATTTAAGTCCCAATAACGTTTGTCGAGTGGAAATTCATGTTTTTCTGTAGTGCAATTCGTCAGTGTTATGCTTATTAAAGCAAAAAGAATAATTCTAATTTTTGTCATTAAATTCAATTTTTGGTTCTTTATATTCAGTCAGTAAATTTAATAAACTATCAACTTCTTTCTCATATCTTTTTTGTTCACTTAAAACGTAACTATGGAAAGTGTTGTAGTCGTATTCAATTTGAAATTTTCGTTCTTCTTTTTCTGCTTGTCTAATTATTCCCTCAATTTTGTTTTCGTCAAATCTAATGAGTTTTGATATTTTTTCTTTTGCTTTTCTTGCAAATAATTCAGTTATTTTAATGTGATATTTCTCGTGCGTTAAAAGTTCCTTGCTATTTGTATTTTTCTTGTAAACAAATGAACGGGCAGGATAAAAAAGCGATTGAACAGTTACTGAATTATCATTTATCTCAGTATCTATTGATGTAACGACATAAGCAAACCTTTCATTTCCATAAAGTGATTTTTTAAAAAACTCTAAACCCCGGAAATTTTCAAACGTTATTTGATCATATTTATCAAAAGTCATAGGTTTTTCATAGTTCAAGAAATTAGTGTGGCTTAAAATTCCGAAACCGATTATAAGGGGAATTATAATCGCAAAGCTATATTTTAAGAATCTTTTAAACTTTTTTAGCCGTATTTTATTTCCTTTTCTATTTTCTTTTATAGCAAGATATATATGATAAAATACTGGTGAAAAATAAACCAAAAAAATTAAAGTAAGTATTAAATATTCATTCATTCGGTAATGTCGGTTATAATTGCCTACAATGTGTTTGTATAACTTGGCAAGTGGTTGGCAAACAAGCGATTTACATTTCGCCATAAAAGAAACCAAAAATCAATTTTTTGGTTTTTCTTTTTCAAATATAAATTAAATAAATTGGTTTTTGGCGACTTCGCAAAAATGCAGGAACTTCCGGTTTATAACCAAACCGTTATTTGCTATATACGGCTTTGTTGCCATTACTACTTTTATGCAACTAATTCTATATTTTTCTCGAATTCTCTTTCAGACCAAAGAATATAATCAGCATTTTTTGATTTTAAAGCATCTAAATATTCACTCTTAATTTCTTTATCAGTGTCATTTATTATGGCAACCGCTTTAACGTTTTTTTGTGTTATTTTTTCTCTTACAGGCTTAATGTCATCCCAAGCAAATAAAAAAGTAGGTAAATTTGATTTATTTATTGTGTTAAAAGACTTTATCACAATTTCACTTTTCAACTTAGCAATTTGAAAATCAAAATTGAACTCTAATCCTGTAGAACCTTTAGAAATAAAGTCGGGAGTATAAATTATTCGTTTTGAATCTAAATAACTTCTTACGTCTTCCTTGAATATTGAAGCAACATTATGTTTAGACAAAATATACAAGTCATTTATTTCAATTATAGCTGATAGGAAATTATGTTTAGCTTGAGAAAATTTTTCTATATTACTTTCTATTATCAGTTCATCGCTATTATTTCTAATACCGTAATTAAGAAGAATTGTATCTAAAATATTTCTTCTTTTTTTTGAACCTTGAATATTTAAACCTTGTAACTCAAGGTTAGCCATAGTTTCTCCGTTATCACTCAAAATTAAATAACTCCCTTTTTTTTGAGCATATATTTCAATACTGTCATTAAATGCTCCTAAAAAAGGAGTATTTATTAAAAACCAATTGGTATTAGTATCCTGTTGGATGTAAGTTTTTTCTCTTAACCAATTATAATAATTATCAACGTATGTATTTACCCAGCTCAAATTATTGCTTGTTGAATATTAATTTTTGATTTTAAATTTATTTCTTTAGCAAAGTTAACAATTAATTTATTTAGATCTGATTGGTGGTTGAGATATTTTGTCGGAAAATCAGTATCTTCTAAAGGAATAGCCCAAGCTAATGGTTTATAACCTTCTACGTAGATGTGCAAATGAGGTTCTGTAGGTTCAAACCATTTCCCAATGTAAGGTTTCAAAAAATCAGGTAAGGTATCCAAAACCTGTGGTGGATTTTGATGAGTCCCTTTAAAGTCTATTCTCATTAAACCAATAAATGACTTACTTTCCATATGATGGATTGATGTTTTGAGAATTATTTTTTGGTTTGAAGTAATATCTAATCTAAAACTATAATCTGAGTCTTCATAAGATATTAGCTCAATCGTATTAGTTTTATTTCTCAAATCAATTATTTGATCTGGCACAACTAATGATTTTTCTAGTTTTATTAAGTATTCTGCCTGTTTGTTAGTTAGCATCATTTTGTATTATTGGCAACGGTATCGGCTATAAGTATTCGCATGGTTTAGTACTTAACTTTGCAAGTACACACCAAACTGAAAATCCGCGAGGATTTTCAGAAGTAGGCGAGAACAAGCAATTACTTATAGCCATTGTTGTACACAGTTATTTTTTAATTCAACATTTTTCCCTTCTCATCAAATAGTTTAAAACTCTTGTAGGAAGTAGATAAGAATGATTTTTTTTCTTTAGTCATTAATTCTTCAAATTTATATTCTAATAATTCAAAATCCTTCGGAATTCCTAACATCAATAAGTTTCCATTATTTAATAATACAAAGCGTACGTATTTTCTTTTTGGAAATGAAACATAAAGAGATATTGCATTTTCAAAGTCCAATTCCTCTACTAATTCCTTGGGCATATCTTTGGTTACTTTGTTTCTGCGATTAACAAACGACTTATCTTTTGTGAATTTTATATGAACTTTACTTTCTTCATTATCATTGATAATTTGTTGTAAAAAAGAGTGAGCTTCAACACGAGATTTCAATTCATTTTTTTTGTCAATAAAATTTTGAAGCGGTGTTATTTTTCCCCCAATAGGCATTGTTAAGTTGTAAATAATCTTTCCGTCAGAATTTTTGTCAATAAGTTCAGCTTGCCAACATTCACCATCATAACTATAAGAACCAATATATGCTATAATTGAAGATTTTATTTCAAAATTATCTAGTTCTTCTTTTTCACGATAAAGTAAATCGTATAGCTGTTTGTTTGGGTTTTCAATTCTAGATTTTATTTCTTTTGGAAGCGATGGAACTAGATCTTGAATAACTTTCTCTAATTCTGTTTTTTTGATGCTATCATTTATGAAGTATTGATAGTTTTTGAGCGTATTATAAAAATGAAGTTTATTAAAAGCATCAATTTTTTTGTCTCTAATTATTTGGCAAATCGTATTCTCAAAGTATTCTTGTTTTTCAGAATTTAAGTTAGCATAAGCTTTTGCAATTTTACTACCATTAGAAAAATAGTGTTTACGGATTGTATCTTTAAATCTTACATTAGAACCTAATAGCATCTTATCCAAATCTAAATTAAGTTTTGCAAGTTCTTCTATATACGTTTTTCTCGCATTTGAAGCAATATTGCTATTTGCATTTCTCGAAACATTATCATTCATTACGTTTAGGAAAGACTTTATAAAAACGTTCCAATTTTGAGTTTTGGCAGCCAAATTTGCAATTCTTTTTTGCTGGATAATAGGTCCGTTGTCAAAGCTACAAGTTCCTACTTGTCTATTTTGCCTCATCAACTCCAAAGCTCGTTTTTGGGAAATTAATTGCGCAGTAAAATCCTCCAAATCCCCGTTTGAAACTTTATTTTTTTCTGCGTAATCTAAAGCTTCTAATAGCAGATTTTTAAAGTTACTGTCATTTTTATAAAGGCTGTCTGCAAATTTTTCTTTTTTAGATTGCCAATCGTTTAATTTCTTTCTTCGCGCTATAAAATTTTGCTCTTTTCTATAAGGTGGTTTGTTGGTTTTTAGTTCATAGTAACGCACTAATGAGTCAATAATAGTTTCCTTACGTGCTCTATATTTATTCAATTTATTATCACTATCGTAAAAAATTGATATTTCCGGTTTAACAATTTTATCTGTGTAGTTAATCCAATCAGAAAGTTTTCTTGTAATTTTAACTGATTTGAATTCAGTATTCAAATAAAAGCCACGAATAGTGGTTATGCTATCTCTTTTACTTGTATAACTAGTATGAAAATATTTTATGTTATTTTGGTTTAAAGAATCATTAGAAGGCAGTTTAACACGGTGGTTTTGATTGTTAGTAATTTCAAAAGATTTTATTTCTAATTGCTTTTCATCATTATAGTCCGCATAAACATTTTTTATTACTAATAAATCCTTGTCCACTTGTAAACCGTAGAATTTATTTTGCAATTCTTCTACGCTCTTTGATTTCTTTAATTCAGCAAGAAAATTAATTGGGTCTTTTGTTATGATTTTGAAGTAACTGGCTGATGCCTGCGGCAATGTGTAAAAATTAGGTGTTTCACTTCGACTGTAATTCTCTTCCAAGTCATTTATAATCGAATTAAGTTTTGGAATATCATTTTCACTAATTATTGAATTTTGACAGTAAATATTTCCTGAGAGCAAAAATATTAGTAGTATGTAAAATGATTTTCTCATAATGGTATACAATAATTTTTGTAAATCAATATCCACTCTTATATCCTAACCAAAACCCGGATATAATACGTTTTAAAAAAGTGCTTTCTCAAAAGCCTATCAATTTCTAAAACCCTAAAAATAACATTTTTTTAAGAATTATTTACGACTATAACGTATTAGTTTAAAAACAACAGAATATTTGTTTATTTCTAACTCAGCCAAAAAAATATTCTGACGCCGTGTTAGGCTATATCCGGAACTTTTCTTTAAAATTGTAGCTATACTATATGGAAAAAATAATTTAATTTTTCTATCGAACCAACATTACTTGCTTTCGCCCGCTTCTTTAGCTTCTAAAAATTCTTTATAATTTTTATCTTGGCGGATAACTTCTTCGCAAAATGGCTCTGATTTTCCGCAAACCGCGTAACCATCTACAGACAAAGGCTCTATACCAAAAGCTTCTCTTTTGCTGTTCATCCGTTTGGTGTATTCCGCAGACATTGGGTTTATACCTCTTGAACGGTCTTTAGCATCGGAGCTGGAATCTAACATAAAATCAGTCTCTTCGCTAAATAAAACCGCGTGTAAAGCTTTTGCTTTAGCGGCAAGCGTACCCGAACTTTGCTGAATCTGTTTGAGTTCTACTATTTCTTTTTCCGAAAAGTATTCTTGATACTCGTTTATAATCTCTCCAAGATTTAATTTTTTGATCATAATGTTTAAAATTTGTTAGGTTAGTTTATTATTTGCAAAGTGAATTTCTCTTCCTTTGCTTTATTTCAAAGCTAAAGTTACGGTTCGCCAAAACGTGACGGACTTAAAAAGTTTTTTGTCTAAACTGACCAAAAAAGAACGGCTGAAATAACCTTCTTCTACCCTAAAAATCAACTACCTATTAAGCTGATACTTCAGAGCAAACTAAAAACACTCAATCTTTTTAGAGTTTTTTTATAAGCTGCAAGTTATTTCCCTCTACTTTATACAGTTTTTGCTCAATATCGCGCGCAGTGCCTTCAGGTTGTGAGAGGATTTGTTTGTTCTTTTTATCCAATTTTTGAATGCGCAAATAATCCCAGTCTTTTTGATATTCAAAAGTATTGGTTTCCGGATTGTATAAATAATAAGCATCATAACATGAATTGCTGCAATTTATTGGAACAGTAAAATCTATATGACCATCCATATTATAATCATAAAAAGTGAATCGTATTTCTCCTAAGGCAATGCCATCTTCTATATTCCTTATGGATTGTAGCTCCTTGTTGTCTTTAGAGATTTTTAATTCTGCAATACCACCGTAGTAACCAATGTTTTCAGAATAGCTTAGTTTATCATCCCATTTTGCTTTAAAAGTGTAGTCTTTCACTTGTTTTGTAGTAGAGCTCGTAAAAACCAATTGGGTTGTGGGTTCATCTTTCAAAAGAGTCCAATTTGCAGTTGTTTGTGCTTGAATGCTGGTTATAAAGCAAAGTAGAAAGAAGGAGGAAAAGTAAATTCTTATGCTATTCATCTGTAAATTTTTTTTAGTTGATTTTTTTAATATGATTGCGCGGCAGAATACGTAAAGTTAGAAACATTTTATAAAAAAACATTTTTCTTTCTTAGCTTGTTATATACTTAGGCGTACTTTTTTATTAACTGAAATAGATGCCCATTAAATAATTTACTGCTTTAACTTTTGTTTTTTGCAAAACCACGCATCACAAAGACTGCATTATTTTACTTTATAAAGCGTGGTTTCTATAACGCCCTTAAAGTTAGGCGACTTAATGCTTAATAATTTCTTTGCTTCTTTTACCTTAAAATGAAAAGGAGCCGCTAAAAGATTGACGCCACTTTGTTTTTTTAGTCTAATTCCTTGTCCGGAGATTATATCTAAATTCGGTTTAAAATCTTCTTCCGGTATATGTTCGGTTAACAGGATATGGTTATAAGCATATAATTTTTCTATTATCTTTTTTATTTCCGCATTCGATAAATGTTGCAAAACTTGTCTTAGAATGGCACAATCTCCCGGTGGCAAGGTTTCTGTTGCTATATTCTGGGTTTGAAATTCTAAATTAGGTGCTTTAAAGGTTTTTTTGTTATAAGCGATCAGCTCCGGAACAATATCTATGGCAATATATTTCCGGCAGAATTTGACCAGTTCTTTTCCAATATTAAAATCGCCACACCCCAAATCACAAACTACCGGGGGCGTTTTAAAACTTTTTAAAAAGCTGGAAACTACCGCCAAGTAAGGTTGTACTACTTCCGTCTGGTGCGAACCTAGACCGGAATAAAATGCCGATGCACCACCCCACAGGTTTTTCTCATAAATCTGCGCCATTGCATCTTTAGTTGGCCAAGGCTTATTTGGCTGTTTTTTCATGTTTAAGTTGAATTGTGGGCTTCCTAATTTTGTGTTTTCCGTAAGCTAACTAAAAATTAAATAGGCTTAAAACGCCTTAAAATAGTTTCCTATTTTTATAAATTATAGCCTTGTGCAGTAGTTGTCGGTGTTGTTGGCAGTTTTTACTTTATTTTGTTCTCCAGACAAGTATAGTTTTTTAATGCTTTTAACCTCTTCATTTTCCCACAAAAGCCTTTATTTGCAATGAATCGTTGTTGGTAAAGTATCTATACCACTTAATTTGACAGGTATTTCGCAATTTTTTTTAATACTTCGCTATCCTTTACAATGTTTAGATGATTCACATTTTGCATAATTTGTATATCGGTATATTCAGCAGCTGGACTATAAACTTCTTTAAATTTATTGGAATAGAAACTCTCATCTTCAGAACCAACTAAAACTAAGCTGTTTGTTCGTACATTAGCAATATCCTTTTCATAGTTTTTAGGCGCAAAATTTACGGCCATACGGTAGGAATAGGATTTATTTTGCAAACTATCTTCGTAAGCTTTAGCCCGGTTAAAAAATAAAACAGGTTTTTCATTATACTTTTCAATACCTATAGTATTTAGCAAAGATAACCCAACCCATCTTTTTATTCCAACCGTTACCCATCCTCCACTTTTGGGCTTTACAGTTGGAGCGTCGTGTCCTAGATAAGGAGCAATCATTATTGCTTTATCAACTTTTGTGAGGGCTGAATTGGCAATATATCTCAAAACTAAACCGCCACCTGAAGAATGTCCCGCCAAAATAATCTTTTTAGCGTGTAAACTATCTTTTGTGTATTTGATAATATCTTCAATATCTTCTTCTAATTGACCAATGTAATTAATGTCTGGTTGGTCTTTAAGGTTACGCCCATGACCTCTTAAATCTGGTGTAATTACTGTGGCAAAGTAATCATGAGAAATATTTCCAGCTAATGTTTCCAAATATCGGCTTTCTGAGCCACTTCCATGTATTAAAATTAAAGCGGTTTTAGATTTACTTGGATAAATTTTACTAAATAACTTATTACCATCACGCATTTTAATCCAATTCTCATTTTTCTTAAAAGATTTTACCGAAAGAGTATCAATAGAACTATAATCATAATTTTTATTTGTTTCTTTTTTGGGAATTGGCCAATTGATAAGTACAAATGCAGTTATAAAGAATAAACATATATTAACTGCTAGAAAAATTAATAGTCCCTTTAAAATTTTATTCATCGTTGTATTTTTGTTTACCTAAAAGTATTTCAAGTGATTAATAATTCTCAAAAAAAATTACTAAGCTGCTGCACTGAAATGGTTACCAAGGTCCCGGTTTACAAGTTGCCAGAGTAAGAAACCGTACTTGTAGGATTAACCATTTTCTTTCCTGGGTTCTAAAAATACACTTTTTCTACAATATTCGTCTTTATTTGTGGTGAACCGTTGTACAAAGTTTTTCTATCTTTATTTTCGTTTAAAAACGATTATTCAAACTTCCAAATCTCTTTAATATGAAATTCTCTATGATTCAAATTAAATCTTATTGCATATTCTTTTTTCTATTTTTCACTAGCATAATTAAAGCTCAGGAAAATGAAAAATTCATATTGGCAGGTACATTTTATGATAGTGAACAAAATATTTTAGTAAAAGACAGAATAATTCGCATAAAAGGAAACAAAATAATTGAAGTTAAAAAAGATATTAGTATTCCAAAGGATGCTAAAATTATAGATCTAACCGATTATACGGTTCTGCCTGGATTGATTGATTCTCATACGCATGTATTATTCGATCAGGAACCACACGATGACTTTGCAAAACATAGCATTAGCACCTTAGTTCTCGAAAATCAAGCTCTCAGAACTCTAAGAGGTGTTAAAAGAGCTCAATCTTATCTTGATGTGGGAATAACCTCTATCAAAGACCTGGGAAATTCTGGCGAGTTCTTAGATATCGCACTAAGAGATGCAATTAATGAAGGCTCTATTGAAGGTCCAAGAATTTTTGCCGCTGGCCAAATTATGTCTGGACCCGGCGGCCAGATTTACGGGGTGCAAAAGAAATATCAGGAAGTTATAAGTGATGAATATCGAATCATTAAAAATCCGGAAGATGCTATAAATGCCGTTCGTGAACATATTAATCAAGGCGTTGATTTAATTAAAATTTGTGCTGACAATCTACCGAATAATACAAAGTTAACGGTGCCGGAAATGGAAGCTATTGTAAAAACAGCCCATAAGAATGGTCTAACGGTAACTGCTCACGCAATTAAAAATGAATCTGCCTGGGATGCAATAAAGGCGGGAGTAGATGGTATTGAACACGGATTTTTTCTGGCCGATTCCACACTTAATCTTATGGCCGAGAAAAATGTTTTTCTAGTTCCAACTGAAAACAGTCTGGATTATATGGAAACTTATTATCAACTACAGGGAAAAAATCCTGACCAGCTTTCTTGGTTAGATAGATATATGACCGACATGGAACGTAGATTGATGAAAGCCATAGAAAAAGGAGTAACGATAGTTGCAGGATCGGATAATTACACTAATATTCAAGTTACGCGTGGAGCCTCCTCACAAGATATGTTTAAGGCTTATTATCAATCCGGTATGAAACCGCTTAATATTCTTCAATCGGCGACATATTTAGCTGCTAAAAATATTAGCAAGGAAAATGAACTTGGAATTTTACAGCCTAAATCCTTTGCTGATATCATTGCACTAAAAGGTAATATAGAGAATGATTTTCTAAACGCTATAAAAAATGTTGTTTTTGTAATGAAGGATGGTAACATCTATATCGATAAATCAATTTAATACCTTACCAAAAACACAATTTTGTCTTCAAAAATTGTTCTTTTCAAATTGCACGCATTGGTTAGGTTTCGCAAGGAGAATCTGGAGTGGTTGGCTTAGAATTCTATTTCCTGGTTTCTAAAATTCCACTTTTTCGGCAATACTCGTTATCTGCGATAAACCTTTTCTTTGTATAGTGTTTTTTACTACTCTTTTACGTGAGTATAACCAGGCAATTCATCAAGGAGATCCCGTTTTTCTGAAATTTGTCTTAAATAACATTTTATTTATCTAAGCAGTGTTCATTCAGTATTTAATTAGAAATCGTTACTTCCAATTTCTAGCTAGAAATCAATTTCTTGCCCATATAGGTTTATGTAGATAAATTTTAGTTTTTAATTACTTCAAATGAAACGGGTCAATTTAAATTTATAAATCTAAACGAAACACTGTATGCAATTACTTTGTTTTCAATGTTCATTTACGTATTTCTTAAGGAACTGTTCTAGTTCGGGCACATCACATTCAAAGCCCATCTCTTCCGCTTGTTGAATTACTTCTTCGCCAGACATGTTTTTTTGACACCCAATATGCATCATCACTAAAGCACCAGAGCGCTTTCCAGATTTGCAATGAATCACAAGAGGCTTGGGCAGGTTTTTAAGCTCCTGTCTAAAATTATCTACCATTGCTTCTGATAATTTATCTTCGGACACTTCTATTTGTCTATAATTCAGATTATTGTTCTTAGCTAGCGCTTTTTCAGTCTCTGAGGAAACATTTTGCGCTTCAGCATCGGTCTGCAAATTAATAACCGACTTAAAACCTTTTTCGGCAAAGGTTTTAAAGCTGTTTTCATCCGGGTCAAAAGCCGCTACCGAAATTTCATCATTTACCTTTTTAATTTCCTTTTCCATAATTTCTTTCTTTTTTAATTTTCTGTATTTTCAATTGGTAAATCCGCAGCCTTCCACGCCATAAAGCTGCCGGGAATGCTGTGAACATTTTTAAATCCTTTTTTTTGTAAATAGCTAGCAGCAATGCTGGCCCTGTAGCCGCTGGCACAATACACAGCTAAATTTTGTTCTTTATCTAGCCTGCTGATCTTATGCCTTATTTCCCCAAGAAATATATGTGTGGCATCAGGAATA
Source organism: Haloflavibacter putidus (assembly GCF_006546625.1). GTDB lineage: Bacteria > Bacteroidota > Bacteroidia > Flavobacteriales > Flavobacteriaceae > Mesonia > Mesonia putida. Next base: position 27,219 of record NZ_VIAR01000011.1, on the reverse strand, counting down.
TAGCCATTTTGCCATTCTTTATCCTTGCGCACATCCAATGGCTGATATTGTCTTTTGTTTTGATTGAGTTCATGCACACTGAGTTGAGGCAATTTTTTAATTGGTTTACCAGATTCTTGCCAGGTGCGCATATTCCCTGCCAGGTAGCCCTTAAAATTAGTATGGCCGGTGCGCCATAGCAAAGTTACGACTCGCTTCAGATCTTTATCTTTGGGGAGCACCAGTAAAATAGGTGCGTTTGTATCTATCAACCAACCGGTCCAAACCGAGAGAATGGGGCGTAGTCCTATGTTTAGAGCACCTTCTATATGTCCGCCTCCAAATGCCAACATATCTCGGGTATCAATAATGATTGTATCTTTATTCTTTATTTCTTTCGTAAACTCTTTTAGACTTAAAGACCGCACTTGTGGTGTATGACCAAAGATTTCCGGTCCCTTAACATTCAATTTTTTCATCTTAGGATAATGGGTCGGTATGGGAGGTGCATTTTCCTGAATGGCTTCTTTAAACTCCCCGTAAGTCGTAAACTGCATGAATGGATTATGTTTCTTCTCGTATCCAATGGTTGTATGCATACGGTCACCTATATCAGGGCCGCAAGCTGAGCCTGCTGCATGGCACGGATAAACAATCACTTCATCCCCAAGCTTGCAGAAAACTTCCCGCATGGTTTTATAAAGAGCCTCGGTCAATTCATCAGTTTTCTCATCACCCAATAAGTCTGGTCGGCCTAAAGAATCTACGAAGAGCGAATCCCCGGTCATTATTCCCCAGGGTTCTTCTTTGTGAGGTTCGCATAATAAATAAGATAAATGTTCGGGGGTGTGACCAGGAGTATGTATAGCCCTTAATTTAATTTGGCCGAATGCAAACTCATCTCCTTCTTTAACCGATTCATGCGCAAAATTATACGTAGCATCGCCTTCAACACTCACAAAAATTTTAGCGCTTCCCTTACACCGATCTTCCAACTCACGAGACCCGCTCATAAAATCTGCATGAATATGGGTTTCAAAAATATGAGTAATAGTTACACCATATTGTCGTGCTTTATCAAGGTAAATATCGGCATCGGGACGAGGATCAATTACTGCTGCGCAGCCTTCACTTTCATCACATAGAAAATAGGAAACCTGGGCAATACCTTCTGCTAAAATGGGTACAAATCTTAAAGCCATAGAGTATGTAAATTAAAAGTTTAGGCTTTCTAAAATAAGAATTTTTATAGATGTAGAAGGTTAAGAAAAAATTAAAACTTTAATGATATAACAAGAGTCTAAACGCACTGTAAAGACTACCCGCTCAAAAACCAATCATTGGCAAAAGCCACGAGAAACGGATTAACATCACCGCTTATCGTGAAGAATATGAGCACAACATTACCCCAATAAATAGCCGTCAAGGCCGATATTTAAAAGGCAAACACCAAAGTACAGTCGAGCCGATTTTTGGCACACTTAAAGAATTTATGGGGTTAAGAAAAATTCTATAGGAATTAAGCAAGCCAACAGGTGTATGCACCTAGCCGCTATAGCCTATAACTTGAAAAAAACTATAGTATTTCACTAAAAAGATAAAAAGTAGGGCAAATAGTCTCGCTTCACGCCAGGCTTTAGAAAATCACTTTAAGCAAGCTATAAACTTGCTTTTAAGCCCTCGATATTTTTTGTTATTAGCTTAATAATCAAAGAGTAAAATCGCTTAAAACGCCTTAAATAGTTTCTTGCTTTTATAAATTATAAACTTGTGCAACGGTTACTGGTGTTGGCAGCAGTTGTCATTTTATTTTTATTGATGTTGAATAAATTTTACTCAAACCATTTGAGTTTTCTGCAATATATTTTTTAAATTCTGAAATATTGCTAAATTTTCTTGGATTAAGATTTCTTCTTTTGCTTGTAAAATATAAGATTTGGTTTTCCTCATCATAGAAAGGGCAATATTCCATATATTTCGTATTAATAGGAGTCCCTAAATTTTTCGCTTTTTGCCATTCTCCACTTTTATCTTTTTTTGAAATGTATAAGTCACCACTTCCTTGTCCATCTTTCTCATTATATTTTGTGAATAACAGAAAATTTTCTTTTCTGGATATAAAAGCATTAAATTCGTATCCATTACTATTTATATTCTTACTTAAAAGGATAGGAGCTAAATACTTATCGTTCTCCCATTTACAAAAATAAATATCATCTTTCCCAAAACCATTTGGAGAATCCATTGTGAAATATAGATTATTGTTGTCGCTAACTGAAGGGTAAAATTCATCTAAATCTGAATTAATAGGTTTTCCAATGTTTTTAGGCTCAGACCATTTATCATCTTTATTATTTCTGTCAACATACCAAATGTCAAAATCTTTTTTATCTTTATTGTTGGCATCTATTGGTTTGTCCGAAACAAAAAATAGGCGGTTTCCATTTGCTGATAAAAAAGGCTCTAAATACCTATACGAATCACAAAAAGGTAATAGTTCAGGTTCTAGCCATTCGTTATTTTCTTTTCTGATACTTGCAATTTGTGAGATTTCTGAAAAAGGACTTTGTATAGTAAAAAAAGCTTCAGTTCCATCGTTAGAAATGCAGAAATCTCGTACATTATTAAATTGATTTAGTTTCTCATTAAATTGAATAATTCCATTTTCATTTTGAGCCAATAATAAATTTGAAATTAAAATTAACAGAATTATTAATCTAGTTTTAATCATAATTATTCTTTCTTAATTTTTTTTCTAATTCTTGCCAACGTTTCGGCTATGATTAGCACGGGGATTAAAAGCGATTAATTCCCGATTAAGCACTTGGCCAAAACTTTTTATTTTGTTTTATCTTTTTTATTCTAAAGCCAAATCAAAAAATTTGGCGGACTCTATAAAAATACACTAAACTTTTGGTTAAGCACCAAACCCGTATTAATTATACCCCTTGTTGTAGCCAATTTTTTATTCTTTTTGTCGTTCAAATATTTTCTCAAACGCATTATAAACGGCAATATGTAATGCGTCTCCGTGTGTTTTGTCCTCTAAAAACTCGTAAAGTAGATTCGTATTCGGTTTTTGCTCTTTTTTGAGCTTATCATACAATTCCTTTGCTATCCGTTCCATTACTTCCCCTTCTTTTCCACCAGCGATATAAATCGATTTAGTTGAGTTATAGGATGTCGATTGAAAGTCTAAAAGTTTTTCGTCATCCCACCATAAACTCGGACTTACAATAATATAATTATCAAAGAGGTCAGGTTTTTTTAATAGAATTTCTGTCGCCAATAGCCCACCTAATGATTGTCCAATAATCGTTTTTGTTTCCGTTGTTTTGTATGTAGAATCAATAAAGGGTTGAAGTTCTTTTTCAATATAAGCGATGAAGTTTTCTGATTTTCCAGATGTGGGAAATTCTTTTTGGTCAAGTTCATTTTGAGAAGGATAAGTAAAATCTCTTTTTCTGTCCACATTACCAATACCCACAACTATTGATTCAGGAATCATATTAATCCAAGAAAAAGAACCAAATTGAACAATCCCAGAAATATGTATAAAATCTTCATTTTTTGAGCCGTCCAGTAAATATATCACTGGATAAGTTTTTAAACTGTCCTGCGAATAATCTAGAGGCAGATAAATATTTAAATCTCTCGTTTCATTTAGTAGTTGTGATTTAATTTTTAGTGCTTTGCCAATTGTAAATTCCGTTTCGCTAATTTTTTCGACTAATTCTTGACCGTAGGAAATTTGTACTGTCAGCGTTAGAATTAGACTTAATATTATTTGTCTCATAATTTTTTGCTCAAATTGGCTACTTTAAACTAACCAACGGCTGGATATAAGTAGTTTTATAGAATTAAGTTTTTAACGGCTTGCTAATTAACAAGCCTAAAAATAACATTATTTTAAAAACCGTAGGAGGTTACTTTTACTAATTCTCCGAATTGGTCAAAATATTTAAGTATTATTTTTAATATCTTTATTTGAGAAGTGTTTTTTGAATTTCGGTCGGCTTACAACATCAATAAACTCTTCACGTAATTCGTTAAAAAAAATCAATACGATACTTTTGTTTTCAATCCACTACCCGTTATTTGCGGTGAACCGTTGTTGTGCTTAGTATTTTACTTCGAAATTAAGTTGTCTACCTTCCTCTAAAGCTTTTTTATCTTTATTAGTTCCGATAGCTATTCCAATTGCCATTCCTATTGGTAATCCTATACCTATAAAGGCCATATTTCCCATACTGGTTCCAAATGCAATCCCCATAGGTATACCAAAAGCAGCCATACCAATGGCTAACCAGGTATTTCTGTAATGATTTTTTGGTACAATCTTACTTTCTTTCTCTACTTGTTGAATAATTTTTGATTGATTTTTCTTGATTTTATTTTTTAATCTTTTTTTCGAGTCATCTATTGAATTTATTTCTTCAATTTTAAAATTAATTAATAGGACTAAATTTTCAGGTAACTTTTTTTTCTTCAGCTCGTTGATAAGATCTTCAAATTGATTCAGAAGTTTAGAGAGCTTATTATCCTTTTGAAAACTCTTATTATATTTTACATCCTTGATTGTCATTATTTTTGTTCTAAAACATTAAACACAACGAGTTTATGTATGATTTCGTTGCGTGTTTAAGCAACTAATTTAGCAAATAAAAACCAAATAGAAAATCCGCGTTCCGTTAGCTATCGGGATTCGTAAGTAGGCTAGAACTAGCCATAAATTATTTACGGTGGTGTGCTTAGTAGGTCTATAAATTTTTATTAAACCAATTTGCAATAAAATTGTTTAGTTCTTTATTCTTACCGCTGAATTTATGGTCTGCCTCAAATTCTTTTAAGGTGAAATTATAGTTTATTTCCGCTAACTTTTCGGCTATTAGATGTGCCTGTTTAGGGTTGACACGTTTATCCTGAGTGCCACATACAACAAGCAGATTAGCATTTTTATCTAGCTCTTCTGCCCAATATACAACCGAGCGTTTTTCTAATTCCTCTTTCTTGTTGTCTTTGTAATTTGGTATGAGTTTTGCGCAAACCCTCCAATCCATTTCCGGCCTTTCTTTAATTAATTCTGATAAATTCGTTGGACCATTTATAACCACTGCTGTTTTAATCTTATCAGAATTTTTAAGCGCTAAATATGTCATCATTCCTCCTCTAGACCATCCAGCCATCCCAATTCTTTCTGAGTCGGCTTTTGGCAAGTATTTGGTAGTTTTTATTAGATTCAGAACATCGTTAATATCGCTACCTCCAAATTCATCCTTTTCCCTGTAGCAAGGTGCCAAAATTATATATCCTTCTTCAACTAAATTGGAGACTTGAAGTAATGAAAAAAGTGTTTTGCCTTTTGAAGACTTGCCAACTTTTTTATTACCCCCTCGGTTAAAAATAACCACAGGGAGTATACCATTTTGTTTAGGCTCGGCAATTATCCCACTTACTAATAATGAATCGCTTTTATATACTATTAGAGAGAAATTTATTTTATCTAGATGTTGATACTTTTTTAGCAACGAATCATTCGCTGATATTTTATTCCAAATTGGGGGTATTTCTGATAGCTGAAATAATTCCTTGGATACAATTTGTCCATCTTTTAAACTTTTTGCTTTTAGATAAGCACTAGATTCTATCTCTTGATCAAAGACCGTGTTTGTTAGTGATTTTTCGAACTGATATTTGTTATACAACTTTTCTCCAATTGGAAGCCCAAATTTAACAATAGCTACTATTAAAATTATTCCTATAAAAATTGCTATTACTTTAAATACTTTCATTTCTGTATCTTCTCTCTTTCTATAGGACGACTCAATAAGATTTTTGTTTCAGCCGCAGCATTAAGTACAACAGTTACGGTTAAGGGGAAGTAGTAAGTTAGAAAAATATTTTCGGATTAAGTACAAGCTAGATTTTTAAATTGAACTATTTATGTTTTTATTGAAAATCAACCGCCGAAGGACTACTGCTACCACAATAGAAAATAAAAAGGACAGTAAATTTAAAAATTTGGCGACTTTCCAAATCTGCCTTAACTTCGATTAAGCAACTAATAAGCGATGAGCTATATATATTGTTAGCCACTGGCTTTTCCCACGTTTAATACCTCTGTCCAATTTAGTTTTGGCCTGTCAATTGGATAGCCAATTTCCGTTCTATATTTTTTTCTATCATTAGTAAAATCCCACCATTTTTTTGAGTAATCTTTATTTTTGGCAAAATCAACTACTAATCTAAATTGGTCTTCTACACAAGGGTCAGTTTTATAACCTTTCTTTTTTTCATAATGGTCGACTAATTCCGAACCACTTTTTCCATTCAATTCCTCAACGCTATAATAGCCTAAAAAAATTAAATCTTTCGCAAACTCAATTCCGATTGATGGAATTTGCTGAAAATTAGCTAAAGCATAAATTTCCTTTGCTCTAATCTCAGAAATATTTAACAAAACTGATAGCTCATCAGACGCATATTCTAATATTTCGGATTTCTTTATTTTGTTCTTCCGTAGATTTTTTCTTTCGTCATCAGAAAGCTCTAATTTTATATTGGTATTACTTTTCATTGTTCTAAAAAATCTATTCTTTTAGTTTGAAATATGGATTGTATATAAGTCCGATAACGTTTCCAAATGGGTCTTTTAGTGTTGCAGTCATCATTTCACCACCAGTATTATATGGTTTTTCATTTTCCGTGGCTCCCAATGATATAAGGCGGTCATAAACCTCTTGAATTTTCTCAACTCCCCAATAGGAAACAACACTTTCTATTTTTTCTGCTTTTTTTCCCTCTTCTCGCTGAAGTCCTAATTCGTATCCGCCAATATTAAATCCAACATAATATGGCTCGTCAAAATAGGCTTTCGTTTCAAATGCTCTTTCATACCAATCTCTTGCCTTTTCTATATCAGCTACTTTGTAAATGGTCGTTCTTAAACCTAAAATCGATTTTTGCCCCATATTTTTCTGTGTTTGATTCGATTCAGATTTTTCTTGAGAATAACTGAATTGACTAAATAAGACTAAAATTCCGATAATTACTGTTCTTCGCATAATGGTTTTTACCGCTTTTTGCCAACGAGTTTGTATATGAAAAGTAGCGTAGGTACAAACGCATACTCTTAAGATTAATAATGATTTTAAAAATACACAAAATCTTCGAGTAAGCAATTAATAGCTATTTTTTATACCCATTGTTAGCGGTAGTTTTTTTAAATCAATTAAATTTGTATTTTAGTTTAAACAAGTGGAAGAGCAAGGTTACATAGAAATAAGAGTCACAAACAGAGATAATTCGCTGTCTCCTAAAGATGTCGATATAAACGAGGTTAAAGATTTTATATCAGATGTTGAAACTTTCTTGTACCCAAATAGAAAAGAAAAGCGTAATCGTCCACATATTTCATATGATATAGAAAAAGGTTCTGCAAAACATAAATTTTTCTTGCCTATAACAGCAGTAATCCTATTCAATGGTCTCACTAGTGAAATAAGAAATAGAAGTAATTTAGATTTTTTGGATTATAAGAGACAGTCAATTATTGATAAATTTCAAAAAAGAGCTTTAAAAGAAGGCTATAAAATTGAGTTTAACAATTCCATGTCTAATAACCCTACTTTAGTCATTGATGAGTCCACAAGCTATGAAATGATTGCTCCTAGATATTTTGAAAGTGAATTTTATCTATATGGAGAAATTTATCAAGAAGGCGGAAAAAATCCAAACCTTCACATAAGCACCAACAAGTATGGTAATATCACAGTTTCAGCCACTAAGGAACAAATTATGAATGGCGAGAAAAAAACTTACAAACCTTATGGTATTAAAGTGCGAGGTAAAAAAAATCTAGAAGATGAAAGTTTGTCTGATTTAGTTCTTTTAGAATTTATACAATATAAACCTGTTTTCAATAAGTCACTTTTAGATAAAGTTATAGATAAAGCTTCTGAAAATCTAAGTAAGATAACTAATGTCGATACGTGGTTAAACGACATAAAAGCTGAAGAAGCATGAATGGAATAACTAGTGTTCTATTAGATTGTTCTTTTTGTATTCGTTTACTCAAAAGAGATGATGAGTTTCATCAAAACTGTGTTGATTATTTTAAATATTTTATTGAGAATAATATAGAAATGTATTTGTCAACAATTGTAATAAGTGAATACTCAGTTGGTGATAATCCTGAAAATTTACTTTCCTTAAATTCCTTTAGATTATTAGAATTTGATTTTAATGACGCTAAATTTTCCGGAGAATTTTTAGCCTTACTTAAAGAAATAGGTAAATTTGGTGATTTTGGGGAGAGAAAAGTTGTTATCAATGATATAAAACTTTTTGCTCAAATTCATAACAGAAAAATTGATGCTTACATAACAAAAGATAGAAAGTCGTTTAGAAAGATGATCGAACCTTTAAAACAAGAATTTAATTTTAAGTTTGAAGTTATTGACTTAACTACCCCATTAAATTCTAAATTGGGACGATTGTTTTAAATTACCGCCAACTCCCATCCTAAACCCACAACCAAACCTTTAAACTAACCAACGGCTGGATATAAGTAGTTTTATAAAATTAAGTTTTTAACGGATTGCTAATTAACAAGCCTAAAAATAATATTATTTTAAGAACCAACAGTGGTTTTTTTACAATTTATAGTATTGAGCTAATTAGTACAGCAAAAATTAAGCTTATTTTTTATTCCAGATTTATTTTTTCTTTTCCTGCACCACCTGCAAACCTGCCTTAAGCCATTTTTTAAGCTGCTTACTGGGTTGGTAGTTTATATAAAACTTTTTAATACTTTGTACCGACAGCTGCTGCGGCTTTTCTTTAGCTGTAGCTTGAAAACCTATTTTAAACCTGCCAAGATTATCCAGGTTTACCACTTTGCCTTCTTCCAGATAAAACTTTGTTTTTTCGCCCAGGGCGTGCAAAACTGCAATAACATCGGTTTGCGATAAGGTACACTCGTTGCTTATTTCTTTGGCTAAGTTTTCTAAATTAATTTCGCCCGTATGCACGGCTTGCATGATGTACTGGGTTTCTGCGGCTTGTTTTATATTATTTTGTCGTTTTGTATGTCGGTATTGTATAGGCATTGTAGTTGTTTTAAAGAGGAGTTTTTATAATTCGCTTAGCTTTTTGCTAAAACTGCTAAGCAATTTATATAAATATTGTAGAATAAAAATAAAAAAGTTGTACAATTTTTCAGATTAAATTGTACAACTTTTTTAGCTCGGCTTAAAAACCTAAGTAAGCCGCTTTATTTGTAGGTGATTTCTTAAGGTTTAGTATATAAAGATATAAAAATCTAGATATAATTGCGTAATTATTTGCTTAATAAGCAACAGTTTAAAGTCATTACGAATGTTTGTTTGAACGCAGTCAAGAACTTTTAGCGGTAGAAAGTGGACTTCGAATGCGCTATCATTGACGTTTTTTCAACAACTATTTATTTACCCACCTTTTAACTTAGTATTCTAAATTGTGTTCTTTCATTTTCTTTGCTTTGTATTCCTCTCGTTTCACTCGTCGGATACAATAGAAAACTCTTCGTCTGCGCTCAGGATAAACCATGCCAATCCCCAAATAGATTTGAAAACAAGATTTTTTACCGCAAAACAAACCTTATACTGAAGAAAAAGATTGCAAAGCGCTGCTTTGAAACGGCAATTACAGTATCTTCTAAATTTTAAATTTAGTCTCAGTTTGACATACAGAACCAATATGCGCTTAAAGCTAAGTATCTACTAACCTCTACAAAGTTAAACTTTTTCCTTCAATAAAACAGAAAACGCAAAACTTTTTTGATACAGTAATTCTTTCCGGAAGTTTAGCTTTACAGAAAAAAAGACTAAAAACATCATAAAGTTTTATTTACCGGGTCGACTGGCTTTGCTTAACGGCAAGCCGTTATTCTTATTTCCAATTTTGTTCCAATAAAGTTATATATTGACTATACCTCGAGTTTTCTTTTGCATAGTTACGGGTTATTTCCGCCCATTCTTTGAACTTTTCTTTGTTCTTTAACTGAAAATAAGCTTGCGCCATATTTACCGCCATTTCACTTTTTTGAAATGTATCTTCGGTAAGTGCAATTCCGTTTCTGTAAATTTTTTCAGCCTCGTCAAATCTTTGTAGGTTTAGGGAAGCAAAACCAAGTTCTCTGTAAAACCGGTAATTATCGGGATCGTTTTCTAATGCTTTTTTTAAAACAGGAACAGCTTTCTCAAATTTCCGTAAAGCATTATAAGCAAAGCTTAATTCAAACTCTAATCCGTTAAAATGCGGTTCTTTTTTATAGGCCTTTTTTAAAGGTTCTAAAGCTTGGTGACTAGCTCCAACGCTGTTATAAAAATAACCGATGTTTTTTAAATAGGAAGCGCTTTCAGAATTTTCCTTATAAACGTCCATAGATTCCGGTTGTTCCGGCAAGCCCATTTCCGCAACTTTGTCTTTGGGAATAATAGCTAGTGGCTTCCAGTTTTTATCAATTCGGTATATGCTTCTATTGGTCTTACTGGGCGGTTTAGCTATAAATTTATTATCATTGGTAATGGTAAACGTGTTTCCTATTTCAAAAGTAAAACCAGCATCTTCGTCAATGTAAATGTAGCCATAATTAAAGATGGAGTCACTTTTCTGGGATGGAAAAGCCACCCAATTATCAACAGCATCATAAAATTTGGTATCAAACTTTAATGCCGGAGTCTCATTTTGTGCAAATACTGTATTTGCCAGTAGAAAAAAGCTTAGTAGTAATAATCTCATAGTTTATTGTTTAAGTTGTGAATCAACGTATTTATTTAGGATACTGAAAGAAAACGCTGTTTTCCCCCTTATATAGGCGGCTCGTTTTCTAGGTTAATTTTCTTGGTATTAATTCTTTTTGAAAATATAGCTGAAACGATAAAGATAGAAAATAATTCAAATTATTGCTGCTGCAAAAGATGGAATAACGGCTATAGTTTGAAAACATATTCTGTTGAAGTTGAGTAAGCAACTACTGATCTCTCTCTACTTAACTTTTACCTTAAGCCATAAAAGAGACACAATTCCGTGCGAATTTTAAAAAATTAGGAGCTTAGGTAAGGATTGTTGGTGTTGGTGAGTTTTTTATAGTTCTCTTTTAGCTTTTTCGATTATATTGGAACGTTATCCTATTCTTTTGCAATTTCAGGAAGGTCATCATTTAGCCATGCCATTACTTAAAAAATTGTATTCTGCATATCTTCAAGCCTGCTTAAATTCCAAGAAATCGGTACGTGATGGAAAACACGATTTCCAAAATTCCAAAACTTATTTTCTTTGCCTTTTACTTTTCTCTAAAAAAAGAAGGCTCTTCTCAAGGATTTCCAAAGTACTAATTCGTATTCAACATTTAATAATATTACCCAGAATTTAAATTTTAGCTCTGCAACAACTTTATATTCTATGGCAAGCTGAATACGGTGTTCGGTATTACTTTTCCCGATTACCTTGATTTTTGATCTTTATTATTTAATTTGGGTTTAGTCTTGGACTAAAGCAAACAAATTTCGAATATTCGATTAATCCATTATAAACTTAAATCCTGCTGTAATAATACTAGAACTAAAAGATGTATCTCTATCGTACTGATAAAATTTTAAGTCAATACTTTTTAAACCAAGTTTCCATATATGTGTTTTTGCAAAAATATCTGTGTACGATACTCCAAAACCAATTTGGTTGGCAGCATATTCCGAAAGGTCATAATCAGAAGTATAAAACTCATCGGTAGATAATGCACTTTCATAAGGATTAAAATAGTCGGCTGCTGTTTGGTTATAAAATCTATACGATGGATACAACGTAAACTTATCTGTTATTTTAATTGGCACTTCAATACTTGCAGTATGGGAAGAGATTCCCCAATCATCAAAATAATAACGATAGAATGTTCTTACTGTAAATGTTTCATTTAAATACCAATTCAAACGTCCGCCAACAGCTATTTTAAATCTTGAATCTGGCAAACGCTCAACTGCATCTGCAAGTTGAAAATTATCTATAAATGAATCTGCTACATCATTAAAATACACGCGTTGAAATGGTGTAGATAATAAACCTTGTTGTTGCACAAAATCTAATGCTAACGAACCTTGTACATTCTTATGAAGAATTTGAGAGAACCCGAAACCTAAAGAATAAGAATTACGCCCTTCATCTTTAAACTCACTAAATCTAGGATTATAATTTGTGTTTCCTGTAATTGTGTTTTGCGTAAATAAATTATTGTTTAAACCATTACCATTTTCTCCAAACGGTCTTAATTCGGTTGGGTAAATAGCATTCCAAGTATCTATATAAACATTTGCGTTTACACTTAATTCTGTATTTTTTTCGTTAAATAATTTTGTGTAACTACCACCAACGCCAGCAGAAAAGTAATCGTATTCTGATGAAATAGATATTTTTGCAGACCAAATATCGTTTCTATCGTCAGAGCTATGGCTATAGCTTCCCGTTAAATTTGCCCAAAGGTCACTACTTGATGCACCAGAAGATGCTTGAAATGGGTCTGCTGGTCCATCATCAAAAGGTCCAACGTTACTTGAAGATGCTGATGTGTAGGCGGAAACTCCTGCATCAATGGTTAATACGTCATCGTCATTTAGAGGTATAGAAACTACAAAAGTTCCAGTAACATCTGTTAATTCTTCAGTACCAATACCGCCACTTACCGCAGCATTATCTCCATCTTGAGAATAATAACTTGTTAGAAAATCTACTTCGGTAGTTTCTAATACACGTTTTTTATAAACTTGGGTTGAGTCTTGTCCTGTTTGCGAATAGGTTTTGGCAAAAGCAAATACGCAGAATATTAAAATTAATTTTTTCAAAATTTCTTGTTTTATTAATTACAGCCGCAGCCTCCACCAGTTTTTCCTCCATTTGCTCCTACAGCAGCTTCTCGATAAGAATGCATTGTAGAAACATTTCGGTCAACCTTTTTTTCAGACAAGGCCATATCTGGGTCATTTATATTTACTTTTTCGTATTCTTTAACTACAACACAACTACTAAAACAAGTTGTTATTAATGCAGCGCATATAAACTTCTTGATCATAATTTATCTATTTCTATATTCTTTGACTTCATAATTTTCCCGTTATCATCTATGATGATACATTCTATTTTTGGCAATTGGTTAATGCGATCTAAACCAGTCTCTTTTCCCATAACAAATACTGAAGTTGCTAGTGCATCTGCCAATTCTGCTTTTGGCGCAAATACGGTTACACTTATAATTCCGGAAGAAGGATAGCCTGTTCTTGGGTCGATAATATGAGTGTAGCGTTTACCATTAAAGTTTACAAACTTTTCATAATTTCCAGAAGTAACTACAGCTCCATTTGTAATTGGTAGTAATGCAAAGACTTTGTTTTTATTCATCGGGTTTGTAATAGCAACTTTCCATTCATTTCCCTTTGGTTGTTTTCCCCAAGTATTCATATCGCCAGAAGCATTAATAATTCCTGAAGTTATACCTTTTGAAATAAGAAGTTTTTTGGCCTTATCTGCTGCATAACCTTTCCCAATAGCGCCAAAGCCTATTTTCATCCCTTTTAACTTAAGAAATACAGTGCTTTTACTCTTATCTAAAACAATGTTTTGATAGCCAACTTTTTCTACGGAAGCTGTTATTTCCTCTTTTGAAGGCATTTTGGTCATACTGCCATCAAACTTCCAAATCCTGTCCATTGAGGCATAGCTAATGTCAAAAGCACCATCGGTCAATTTTGAAATACCTATTGCTCTTTCAATTAAATCAAAGAGTTCTTTGTCAACTTTCACAGGCTTAATTCCTGCATTACGATTAATTTCTGATGTTTGAGAATTATCATCCCAAGATGAAATCAATTTTTCAACCCTTGTAATTTCTGCTATAGCAGTAGCAATATATTGGTTTGCTTGTATAGAATCGTTTGCTACAACAGTAATGTCAAATCGACTACCCATTAGTTTGAGTGTTCTCTTATAAGGTTGTTGTGCTATACAATCTATAATTGAGAAAAAAAGTAATAAAGTGATTAGATGTTTCAAATTACTTCGTAAAAGTGTTTAATTCTTTAATATACTTTTCTGGCGTAGTTTTTTTATAACCACTTTTTCCTAACACTTTGCCATTAGAATCAAGTACCACAACAAAAGGAAAAAAACCTTGTTTGTTATATTTTTCAGCAAGTAATGCGTTTGCCTTTGTTTGTGTTTCTGACAATTTGTTTTTCTTTCTTCTTGGAAAATCTGCCTTTAGCATCACATAATTTTCTTTTGCATACTTTTTAAAAGCATCAGTACTCCAAATTTCTCGGTCTAGTTTTATACAAGGCGCACACCAATCAGAACCTTGAAACACTAGAATAATAGGCTTACTTTCTTTAGTTGCAATTTCTTTAGCAACGTTAATATCTGTTTGCCATTCTTGAGCAATAGCTGCGCTCACGCTTACAACCATTACTACTAATACCACAATTATTTTTTTCATTCTCATTCTTATTTAATATTTATATAATCAGCAAGTAGATTATTACTTATTAACGTTTCTATTATTTTTTTAGTATATCAATAGTTATTTTTGTTGCAATTAAAGCCGGTTGAAGCGTGAGGTTATTTAAAGCACTTTTAGATCTCCCCGAACATTTGTTTATCACATCTCCATTGCTATTTAACAAGTTCGCTTTATATATATATTGAACATTAATGGCTATAACTTTACCATAGTTTTCTCTAACTGCCGCTAGAATAAACTCAATACCAAAACTAAATAGTTATAAAATTAAATCTGAATCTCTATTATTTTCAGTAATTACATGAAAATTGTGAAAACCATTTTTGATTCCATTTTTTATAATGCATCTCGTCTGAGACCTTTTTTGACTAGTTATCTGAAACGATTAAATCGGTTAAAATTAAGGCGTTTTGTCTTATCTTTCGACTGTGCATCAAGATGACAAAAAAACTAATTTTAGGTAGTTAAGTACGTTTTTTCTTTACGGAAATTTTCTATGGATGACTTAGTCCACCACCCGTTGTACGGCTTGAATAAAATTACGCCTGCTTTGCACTAACTTTTTAGAACTGGCTTTTGGCCAAGCGGCCAATTGTACAATAACCAACTCTTTTTGCGGATCTACATACAACATTTGTCCAAAAATACCCACCGCGGCGTAGCTTCCGTTTTTAAAACGCCACCACAAATAGCCATAACCGCTGCCATTGCCGTCGGTTTCGTATAAAAGCGAAGTAGCATCTTTTATATAAGCTTTAGAAAAAAGCTGTTCTCCGCCCAATTTAGATTGTTCTAACATCAACCTGCCCAAACGCGCATAATCGCCTAAGCTGGCCGAAAGTCCGCTGCCGCCAATGTTTAAATTACTGCATTCGTCTGCCAGCCAATAAGCACAGTTTTCCATTCCGTAAGCCTGCCAAATCTTTTCGGAAAGGTATTCTGCCAGACTTTTTCCGGTTGCTTTTTGTATTAAAATTCCGACTAAATCGGTTTCGCCGGTGTTATAATTCCAATGCGTTCCCGGCTCGTGCGCACTTTTTAAAGTTTTTATATAGGTAAGAATGTGCGACTCGTCATTCTCACACAGATTTTGATACATTTGCGCTACATCTGCATTTGGATCTTCGTAATCTTCATTCCACGCAATGCCCGAAGTCATCGTGAGCAATTGCCGCACGCTTACTTTTCCGTAATCGTAACCTTTAAGTTCCGGAATATACTTTTCTAGCGAATCGTCCAGACTTTCAATAGCGCCTTCTTGTAAAGCCACGCCCAACAACATAGAAGAAACAGATTTTGCCATAGAAAAGGACGTCCATAAGTTTTCTTTTTTAAATCCGTTGGCATATTTCTCTAAACGAATGGTATCGCCTTGCAGCACCAGTAAACCAACAATATGATTCTCTTTTATATACGAATTTAGTGTAGTTTTATCTTGCCATTGCGGTACAATTTCTTCGGCATTTTTAAGGTTTAGCGTTTTTGAGCCCGGCTTTACCGCAATACTCGGAAAAATCTCGTGCATCATAGAAAAGCGCTTTTCTTTTTCAGCTTGCGACCAAAAAAGCAAACTTTCTAATTTTTGCCCCATGGTTTCCCCGGATATAATGGCGCGTTCTTTTTCGCCTTGAGCGGTAGAAATTTGTTTGCAGTCTTGTGCGTTTACGCTTAACGCGGAAAAGATTAAAAGTAGAAGAATTACAAATTTTTGTTGAAGATGCATATACCGAATGTTTTGGGGGTGCAAATATAAAGATATATGCTTTGAAAAAAAGAAAGTTACTTTTTACCTGTCTTGTTTTTATCAATAGAATAGAAATGCTGGTAAATATGTATATTTGAGAGCAACATTTTTAAAATTATGAAAAAAGCAATTGTTTTTCTAATTGGATTTATTTTTGTTAATGTAGGCTCTGCTCAAATTATCCCTATTTCAAACCTAAAGTCAGATACTATTATTGAACCCTTTCAACTGGTAAAAAAACATTATGGCGAGAAACACTTGTATATTTTGTTTGAAGAAAATGATAATGCAAGTATTTATAGGTCAAAAAATCAGAATTTTTCAACAATCTATTTTCAACTTAGTAAATTTATACCGGAAGAAGATTTTAAATATTTTATTGGCTATTATAGTAGCGGAGAGTTATATAAAGCAATCCCTGGAGTTTCCAGCTGTATGGGAGATGATAACAAAATATCATTAGTATGGCTTTCTTTACAATGTGAAGAACGAAGTATGCGTCTGTCTCAAAATTTAAAAGAGAATATGAATATATTGCACACAAAAGAAATAGAAAAAATAAGATTCTCTTCTTTAAGAAATTTAATTAGAAATTCAGATATTATAGATATACTACTGCACGAAAGAGAAAATAAATTTTCTGTTTATAGGGTTAAAGGTTGTAAAGAATAATATCTAAAACTCATTAATTTAACCCAATCAATCAAAAAACGTTTTATTTCACTAATCTTGTGCACGCACCGAAATCGAAATCCAAGTTGCAATCAAAAAGCTAAGCTATTTCTTTCCCCCTGAACTACCGGAAATTAAATGCTGAGAGTTTTCCGAGTAATCGTATCTTTCCAAATTAGTTTAAACAGATATTTTTTGTGAAAAAATCATACAAAACCATTGCTCTAATCGGTTTTACGTCCAAAGGCATTATTTATATCGTAATTGGTATGCTTTCTTTATTGGCTGCCTTGCAAATGGGCGGCGAAAGCTCCGGCACCAATCAAGCCTTGGCTTTTTTAAAACGACAGGTTTTCGGACAGATAATGCTTTTGCTTCTTGGGGCCGGCCTCTTGTGTTACTCTGCTTGGATGTTTTTACAGAGTATAAAAGACCCGGAAAATTTAGGTTCTGACCGCAAGGCAAAATTTCACCGCTTCGGACTTTTTACCACTGGCTTGGTTTATACCGTTGTGGCTATCTTGGCGTTTTATCATTTGTTTACAAGTTCTTATTCCGGCGACTACCAAACGCGTTATCTCAGTTTTATTGATCCGTTGGTCTTGTCTTATCTATTTATTGGGATTGGTATTATACTGCTTGTACAAGGTATTATTCTTATTGTTGGAGCATTTAAAGGAGGTTTGTTAGATCAGTTTAATTTAGAAGGCCAAAAATACCATCAAATAATTAGATCTGTAGGGAGGTTTGGTTTTTATGCCCGGGCCTTTGTGGTGCTTATTATTGCCTATTTCTTTTTACGTGCAGGCATTTATACGGGCAACCACGATATAAAAGGTATGCAAGATGCTTTTGCCTTTTTAGAGCAATCTACACTCGGCCGAATGTTAATGGGGGTAACCGCTATCGGCTTTATCTCCTATGGTGTCTTTTATATTTTTCTAACGCGGTTTAGAAGTTTTGAAACGGAAGATTGAGTTATTGCTTGGCGTTGAATACTGCCTAAGCATAATTATACATTCCTGAAAAGGTAGGAATCTCTATAATTACCATAAATCTCACGAAGTTTTTGTCTGTTAAAAAACTATTTTTGAGTAATGTGCGCCAGGGTTTAAAATATTTCTATGCAGTAAAGAAATTTAGAGTGGGAAATAAGATAAAAGCAAATAAAGATAGTTTATATCGAGATGTAGAATTTCTAACATCCATATATCCGTTCAGAAATTATAAAAATCCTGAAAGTCTTAAGAAGGCGGCAAATTTTATTGAAAATGAATTCAAGAAAACCGGTTTACACACCGCGCGACAAGAATGGTTGGTTGGGAAGGAAACCTACGAGAATATTATCGCAAAATATCAGCCCGAGAAAACAAAACGCTTTATTATTGGGGCGCATTATGATGTGTATAAGAACCAGCCCGGGGCAGATGATAATGCCAGTAGTGTGGCAGGATTGCTTGAAATAGCAAGAATGCTAACAAAGAAGGGAGTAGCACTAGATTACGGAATCGATTTTGTTTCCTTTTGTTTGGAAGAGCCCCCGTTTTTTAAAAAGAAAGAAATGGGAAGTTATATTCACGCAAAATCTATTAGAGATCAAAACATAGAATATATTGGAATGGTTGCGCTGGAGATGATTGGCTATTATCATGAAGAACCGGAGCATACTGCTGAGAATAAGTCTAATAAAAACTTTTTAATAGTCTCTGGCATTAAGCGTTTTGATGGGTTCAATAAGAATATATCTAAGTTGCTGAAAGCTTACGGAGCAATTGATTCCCGACGATTATCTTATGCCGATAATTACCGAAACAACGGTCCCTCCGATTATCGCAATTATTGGAAATATGGAATTCCGGCCGTAATGGTGATTGGTACCGGCGGACACGGGAATCCGCATTACCACAAAGCTACCGATACCATTGAAACTTTAGACTTCGAAATTATGAGTCGTGCAGTAAATAGTTTGGTGTACGCGTTGATTAATTTCTAAAGCATAGATTTGCCGGAATAAAAAATTGAACTCCGAAACAAAAGATGCCGATGCAATATCTTAAAATGCTTTATTTATACGGAGCCAGAAGAGATGTGGGGTACAAATTAAGATTTTAAAGGCAAACTAATAGCAAGTAAAAGGTTTAAAATAATATTTTATAAAGTGCATTATGCATCTTATTTGTATTTATAAACAGTATAGGGCTTGATCACTTGTTATATCTTGAATTATATATTTATGATTAAAAATTATAGTACTTAATTCTTTTAGTGGATTATTAGTATAATCATGAATATCTTTAGCAAAAGCCTTATCTATTTGGAGCATTTATTTGATTTAATCTTTTAATCCAGAATTTCTTATCGAGAATAATTTTTATTACCCCTCTACTAAAAAAAGAATACAAAAAGAAAAACTGCATGCAAAGCTTGTTTTCTAAGGTTAAAGAGTTCACAATTGCGCTATTCTTAATACATAGAATAAATATTGGTTTTCAGACTTTTAAAAGTTTACTCCCTCCCCCAAAATGACTTTTAGAAATTCTCGCCACTAACAATGCTTTTCAAAATTTTTGTATTCTATAGATACGGCTAATCTTAGCAATATAAAATAAAAAGTCCCTCTAATAATAAGAGAGACTTTTATTAAACAAACGCTTAGATTTTTTCTAAAGCGGTTATTATTTCTTTATTTTCTTAACTCCAACATACCCGCCTACTATAAGTCCTACCCAAACTAAATTTCCTATAGGAGCTGCGGGAGTTTCATCGTCAACATCATCTATCCCACCGGGTAAAGTGACTTGAGCATTTGCAGTGGCGCTGATCAATAAAATAAAAATTAAAATGCTTATAATCTGAAGTGGAAAATATTTTGGTTTTTTCATTGTTTCTATAATTTTCATTATTGCTTTACAATTTTTTGGGTAGTTATTACTTGCCCGTTATTCTTAAGATGTAGAATATATATTCCGCTCGGCAAGCCCGCAGTATCTATTGAAACTTCTGCTTTCTTAAAAGTTTTTAAAGAGGTAAAAACTTCTCTTCCTAACATATCTACGAGGCTCACTTTAACAGTTTGACCCAGCATACTTGCAGTAGTAATGTAAAGTTGATCGTCGTTTAACGGATTTGGATATACCATAAATTTATCTATACTATTTGCGGTAACATCTAAAGATTGCTCTGCAAATACAATCTTAAAACGGTCCGCGTTTATACTGTTAGGATTAGTCGGGTCTACTGAAAAAACAAATACATTCTCTCCGTCGTTTAAGGCAGTTAAGCTTTGATTATTAGTATCTTTCAAGTAAATTTCGTAATCTTCTAAGCCATTTAGGCTAAGAACCAAACTATAATTAGTATGAGCATAGCCATCAGAAAAAAGCAGAACCTCCTCTTCTTCCGTAGGGAGCTTGCGCTTCTCGATACTTACTAACTGATCGTCAACCTGAATACCCATATTTTCTCCAAAATTGTATGGCTTAGCAGCGTCTTCTTCCGTAAAAGAATTAGAAAAATTATGATGAAAGAAAACCCCGAAACTATCGTGGAGACTTTCGCCATTATTATACCTACTGGTAGTATACAGCTGTCCGGTTATAGAAGCTAATTCGCTAGCGTTTATTTGCTCTCTATTAGTGCTTGTAAATTGTGCTGCCCCGGGTTTTTTACTTTCTTCCTTAAACAATATAGAAACTAATCCGGCATTAAGCGTAGCTATCTGCGCTCCTTGCCCGGGTTGTAAATATTGATTTGCAGAAGAAGATCCCGAAGTAGTATTTAAACCATCAGGCAAACTCACCGTTACATAAGCCCCGTGATCGCCTAAACTTGGATCATAGACATAATATTCATTTGCGTCTAAATTGTTGGAGTTTGAAATAACATTATTTATATCCACGCTTGCTTGATACGGATTTCCTATCATCACAAAATCTCCTGGATTGGTCACATTAAAATTTTGCACCTGATTACCGGTAAGCAGCGTACCGCTTGCTCTTAAACGCGTGGCAGTAGGTGTTGCTTGATTACTGGTAACATCTATACCTCTGTCTCCTCTTACAAATAACAGATAAGGATTGCCGGCTATTAAAGTGTTAGAATTTGTATTGGCAATAGCCTCAAATTGCTGATTGGCAACATCTATAGTATACATAGAAGAATTTCCGGACGGGGTGGCATCAAAACCGTTTTCTTGATCTATTAAGGTACCGGTTATATGCGTACCAAACCCGTTTGCAGGATTGGCAGCAGCACTAGTAGCGCCTTCTTGCCAATTGGCATGAATACTTGTTGAAGTTGTAACCGCACTAGAGACCATTCTATAAGAACGCTTTGCAAGCATATAGCGCTGTACGGTAATATCTCCGGTTATAGAAGAATTCTCCGGCACCGGCCCTAACTCTCCATTGCCGCTAGCATCACTACTAAATATAAACTCCCCATTGTTTACAATGTCGCCGTTAATATATAAAACCGACTCGATAGTTAAACTTGCTCCGGAATTTA
Organism: Haloflavibacter putidus; assembly: GCF_006546625.1. Lineage (GTDB taxonomy): Bacteria > Bacteroidota > Bacteroidia > Flavobacteriales > Flavobacteriaceae > Mesonia > Mesonia putida. The sequence goes on along the minus strand of NZ_VIAR01000011.1, from coordinate 5,773 downwards.
CCGTAATATCATTGATTTCTGTAATTCCTGCTAAACTAACGCTCCCGTTAATTACAGAAATATTATCAGAAAAAGTAGCGTTTCCAACAGGGCTGGCAGGAGTCCATACATTATTTTCCCAAACATATTCTACCGGTTCGTTTTTAGCAAGACTAATATACATACCATCTTCTACAAGTGTGTGTAAAAGTTTTCCATCAGTAGTTAAATCTCCTAACAAAAAGCTACCCGAAGTAAAATCGCCATCCATATCTGCATATACACTCCAAGTTTCGTCAAAGCCATCAAATTTCAAATGGATAGTTTGCGAAAAGTTGGTGGTTTTTTCTACTTTCCATTCTTTAGCGATGCGCTTGTTAAATCTACCGAATTCTACCTCGTTGCTAGTAGTATAAATTCCTTCTCCGTTATTAGAAAAGAATAAAAATTGCAAATCATTTAAATGTTGGGTAGTCCTTGAACTTGCATGGTTTACAGAAACAAAATCGTTATCCAACGCAATGGTTAAAATATCATCAGACGATGTAGAAACACGTTGGTCTAGACCACTGGCTACATCTCTACCAATTCCAAAAATACCGGTAGCATAGGTGCTATTTGCAGAGGCATCCCAAATCGCACTTCCGTTAGAAGCTACATAATTGGTTACTGTACTTTGATCTAGTGATTTCCCGTATTTTATAGCTAAATAAGATTCTATTTTTTGACGCTCTAAGGCGGAAAGTTTATGGTTATAGAAAAAGATTTCGCCTATGTCTCCCTTTAAATGGTTACCACCATCTTGGGTTTCATAAGAGTCACAATCTAAACCAACCATAAAACCTCCCGCTCCATTTAATGCTGCCGGTTGCCCTGCATGGGTGCTTATATTTTCGGCATCTAAATAAATTTCAGTAGAATTACTATCGGCAGTATACCCGAATATATGCGTTATATTATCATCTAAATTAGGAGATGTAATTGTTACGTCCCTAGCATTGTTAACATTTAAATTGAACTCATCTGAATCGACAAAGAAATTAAAAGTATTTCTACCCTTATCGGTATATGTCCATACCGCTTGTGCAGAGCTTGACGGGTTTATAGGCGGTATTTGCTGCACAGAATAAATAGACCATTGGTTAAACCCAAAATCTACTTGGTTTATTTGTGTGGAGAGGGCCGTATTATTACCATCAAAATACAAAGCAGAATGAAAATTTAAAGTATTGCTGGAAATATTTGGAGCTAAATCGCCGGGAGTAGGCTCATAGACATAGCTAGATTTAAGAACAAAAGCGTTGGCAGATTGATCTAGCCATTCTGCGTTCATTGCATTGGTATAAGTAAAGCCTTCTTCCGCATTTAGCCACAGTTCTAAACCGGCAAAAACGCCACCCGGAGATTTATCAATTTTAACCAAGGTAAGCACATCGCCATCATTAAGTTGTACATTGGCAGCTTCTCCATTGGCGTTTAAAGAGGCAATTTGAACCGCCCCGAAGCTAAAATCACCATCGCTATCTTTATACAACTTCCAATTTTCATCAAATCCATCAAATTTCAAATGTACATTTTGATTAAAATTTGCTGTTTTTTCTACCCGCCATTCTCTAGCAACACGCGCGAAAAAATTCCCCGTGGGCAGCTCGGCAGTGGTTTCCGAAATGCTGCCGTTATTATTAGACAGCATTAAAAATTGTAAATTGTTTATATGATTGCTAGTTCTATTTACATCATTATTTAAAGAAGTAAAATCAAGATCTAAAGCAATGCTTACTATATCATTAACAGATTTGGAAACCCGCTGGTCTAATCCACTGGCATCGTCTCTTCCAATTCCAAACACAGTTTGGTTATAAGCCGTATTTGCAGAAGCATCCCAAACCGCACTCCCATTAGAAACTACATAATCTGTTGCCGTATTTTGGTCTAATGTTTTTCCATATTTTATAGCCAAATAGGTTTCTACTTTACTGCGCTCCAAAGCCGTAAGTTTCCGATTATAGAAAAAGATTTCGCTTACATCTCCTTTTAAATGATTATCCCCATCTACAGCTTGACCACCATCGGCATCTAATCCTACCATAAAAGCTCCGGGGCCGGTTAAAGGGGAAGCTTGCCCACCGTGCGTATTTATATTTTTTGCATCTAAATAAAGCTCTGTAGAGCCGGAATCTGCAGTATACCCAAAAATATGGGTGACATTATCATCTAAGACAGGATTAGAAAGAATAATATCTTTGGTTCCGTTTACAGTCACATTAAATTCTGTAGGGTCAATAAAAAAACTGAGTGTATTGTTAAAATTATTGTTATCATCGGCATACGTCCATATACACGGAGAAGGACCATTTCCTATATCCGGTACTTTTTGAACAGAATAAATAGACCATTCGCTAAAGCTAAAATCTACTTCATTAACTTGCGTTGAAAGGCCGGTATGATTGCCATCAAAATATAAAGCAGCATTAAAATTTAAAGTAGTACTTGAAATATTGGGAGACGCATTACCATCCGGATTTAGCACATAGGCCGAATTAAGTACGAATGCGTTGTTAGATTGATCCAACCATTCTGCATAAGTAGCATCGGTATACGTAAAGTCTTCGCCTGCTTTTAACCAAAGCTCTAAACCATCAGAAACTCCGCCCGGAGCTTCCTGCGCATTAAGTTTTATGGTGGTTATAAAAAATAATATACAAAATGCGGTGATGAAATACTTCTCGGCAAATAGCCGGAGATTATAGTTCTGTTTCATTAATTTTGAATGTAAGAAGGTTGTTTTTAAAAAAAATTTTGACAAAAATATCTAAAAAATTCATTTAAATACACTTTAAACTAAAAAAAATCCTTTTAATCGAATATGATGTTAAAGACCTACAAACAATTAATAGGATACAGCACACAAGAGAAAATAAAAAATCTCAAAAACAACATTACGGTAAACTACTACTGACGTAATTAAATCTCTTTTTAAACTTTTCAAAGTTCTCTCCTTTCCCTCGGGGAAGGGCTGGGGATGGGACGAAAGCTTATTATTGTAACAGATCTCAGTACGTATATCTAGGATAACCAAAACTACATATGCACATGAGGCGAATACTGTTTCAAAGTGCAACTCCCATCACACAAAAGATCCCGAAGCGACACTTCGGTAAACTCAGTGCAGCGTTTCGGGATAAGCAAAACTGCGCATTCGCTTAAGGCGAATGCTGTTTTGCTTACTTCCCGATACAGAAATTAGCAAAAATATTACCTAGTAAATCATCATTTGTGATTTCTCCTGTTATTTCGCCAAAATAATATAAGGCTTGCCGAATGTCTATGGCCAGCAAATCGCCGGTGAGACCCATATTTAAACCTTCTTGTACTTTGTTTATTTCTTCTTGTGCTTTTAGCAGAGAATCGTAATGTCGCGAGTTGGTAACAATGGTATCGTTACTTTTTAATGCCCCGGTGTTTACAAAGTTTAAAAGTTTATCTTGTAATACCTCAACCCCCTGTTTTTCTTTGGCCGAAATTAAGTGTAAATCGGTTATGGCTTCTTGATAAGCAGTTTGCTCTTCTTTGGTTAAACTGTCTTTTTTATTGGCAATAATTAATAAAGGTTTTCCCGGAAAACGGTTTTTAATCTTTTCAATTTCGGTTTTTACTTGCTCCAAACTAAGCTGTTGAGTTTTTATTTTTTCGGCATCGAATAAGTATAAAACCACCTGGGCCTGTTCCATTTTTTGAAAGGTCTTTTTTATGCCCAAACCTTCAATGGTGTCTGTGGTTTCCCTAATCCCGGCCGTATCTATAAAGCGGAATCCCACTCCCCCAATGGCAATTTCATCTTCTATACTATCTCTGGTCGTGCCGGCAATATCGCTAACAATAGCGCGATCTTCATTCAGTAAAGCATTGAGTAGAGTTGATTTCCCTACGTTGGGTTCGCCTACAATAGCAACGGGAATTCCGTTTTTTAAAACATTCCCCACCGCAAACGAGTCGATTAAGCGACTTAAAACCTTTTGTATCCTTGTTACCAGTTCTTGAAACTGCTCCCTATTGGCAAACTCTACGTCTTCTTCGGCAAAATCCAATTCTAATTCAATGAGCGATGCAAAATTTAATAACTCTTCTCGTAGTTTCTGAATTTCGGTAGCAAAACCGCCACGCATTTGCTGCATTGCCATTTGGTGACTGGCAGCATTATCGCTCGCAATCAAATCGGCTACAGCCTCTGCTTGACTTAAATCCATTTTTCCGTTAAGAAAAGCTCGCATCGTAAATTCGCCGGGTTTGGCAGACCTACAGCCTTGTTTTAATAACAAATTGATGATTTCCTGCTGAATAAACGGACTCCCGTGACAAGAGATTTCTACCGTAGGTTCTCCCGTATAAGAGCGCGTGCCTTTAAAAACACTTACCAAACTTTCGTCTATAATGCGAATGTCATCTACAATATTACCTAATTGAACAGTATGGGATGCTTGTTCTTGTAAAGTTTTTTTATTTCTGGCTTTAAAAACAGGACTGGTGTAGGCAATTGCATCTGGTCCGGAAACACGAATTACCGCTATGGCTCCGGCTCCGGGGGCGCTGGCTAAGGCAACTATAGTATCGTTTAAAATCATTTTGCAAAGGTAAGAAAGCCAAAATTATACACCTAATAATGTAACAAATTAGTAACTTTAAGCGTCACAATAGAAAAGCCTTACTTATGGAAGTTATAAACCAAAAGAAACAAGATCGCGAAATGCTACTGGTTATGCACCTTAGCCAACTTTTAAATTTAATAACCGGCTTCGGTGGCATTATTGTTCCTGTTATTTTATGGCAACTCAAAAAAGATGAAATAGAACAAATGGATGAACAAGGCAAAGAGGTGGTTAATTTTCAAATAAGCTTATTTATTTATTTGCTTGTGGGCGGAGTTTTAGCCGTTATTTTAATCGGATTTTTAGTATTGGCCGTAGTTGCAATCATCGGTTTGATCTTTCCTATAATTAATGGCATTAAAGCTAAAGATGGCAATCCAATAAATTACCCGTTTACCATAAAATTCATTCAGTAGCTTCTTTTATTTCTTAAAAAATCTTTACGGAAAGCAATTTCTAAGACTATATTATTTATAGAAAAACAACTATTTTTGCCTTTAAAATCATTACTTTGAATACAGCAAACAACTCTCTAAAAGAAGATAAAGATTTCCTGTTTTGGATGCATATTTCGCAATTATTAAATTTGGTAACCGGTTTTGGTGGTTTTATCGTACCATTGGTACTTTGGCTTCTTAAAAAAGACGAAATAGCAAACGTAGATCACGAAGGCAAGGAAATTATAAACTTTCAAATAAGTTTGTTGCTCTACACTATTGGCAGTGTGATACTAATTATTTTCTTGGTTGGATTTGTGTTTTTAGGTTTTGTACTAATCGTGAGTATCGTAACCCCAATTTTACAAGCACAAAAATCTAAACGCCAAGAGCAAGTGCGATATCCGCTTACGATTAGGTTTATAAAGTAAATGTTTTGTAAAAAGCTTAACGAACACACGAATTAACCAAACCCCAATTAACTAGTTACCAATTAACTTTCTCGAAAATGCTCCTCAGCAGCAGTTTAAGCTAATAAATTGATTGCTTTCTGTAAGACATTTCGACTGCACTATTAGTTTTACATTTTATATTTACAAGAAGTTTAACCTTATTAAATTTCTGAAAAACCAGAGGGCAAGGTGAACTATTTCGACTCTTGAAATTTAAGTTTCATCTTGAGCATTAGTCCTTGCCCTCTTTTAGGTTTTA
>NZ_VIAR01000010.1 GCF_006546625.1 Haloflavibacter putidus | reverse complement strand
GAAGTTCACCCCGTTCTTTTTTTGTTTATCAACAAATTTAGACTTATCAACAAAGAAAAAAAGAAGCAAAAAAAGAAATTTTCATCATCATTATCATCCTTTTTAAAATAAGTAAATTTATGTATTGCAAACCTAAAGGATACTTCGGGATTCCTCTCGCTAACGCTCGCTGAAAAACACTCGAAGTACCGCTTCTCGATACAGCCTGCAAAAGAAACTTACGAAATTAAGATTTCTTGTTTTCTATTGCAGCCCACTCGAAGTACCACTTCTCGGGGCGATTTTGATGCGAGATTGGGATGGAGCGAAGTTATTTGTTGAAGTTGAAAGCGAAACTAGAAGTTCTTGCGAACTATCGCTGTTTTACGAACGTTTTTTTTGGATCTCTTCTTGTATGGACGGGGTTTGATTCCGGCTTCTTTCAATTTTTTTTATTTTTGCAGATGCCTATACGGTAAAATAGTTTAGTTATTTTTGCAAAAAAAGGCCTCGTAGTTCAATGGATAGAATAGAAGTTTCCTAAACTTTAGATCCAAGTTCGATTCTTGGCGAGGCTACAAAAAATGGCAGGATGGTTATCGTAAATTTTTTATGCGGTTTTAATACACTTCCAATACACTAGCCATACTGGAGCTATACTTGAGCTATACCGAAGCTACTTAGTATGTTTTTCGAAAAAATAGACCAGAATTCTCTATATAAAGCGTATTTTCTAAACAAATTCTTTACGGAAAGGAGGTTTGTTTCAATTCCAATGAGGTGCGATTGAAAGGCGTTTTTGCAAATAATAATAGGTTTCATAGTGATTTCAATTCCAATGAGGTGCGATTGAAAGCTTTTGCTTCTGCTTCTGGTGTTAACATTGCCCGGATTTCAATTCCAATGAGGTGCGATTGAAAGTGTCGCTTTTTGTCGCTTTTTGACGTTCTTTAGCTTGCGGTTTTACAACCGGTTGCGGAGAATTTAAGCCTTTGTCTTTTTTAACTTTATTTTTAGGCTTAGTGGCTTCTTTTTTGCTATTTTTGTTTTTAGGAATTTCAGATTTTTTCTGATAATTCTTACAAGGGTTTTTTTGAACCTTCGCCATTGGGGCGGTCAGGTAATCGAAAGAACCTTTTTTTTATCCTGAAACAACAGCCTTCCTTCATAAGCCCATTTGGCATAACTTTCTATACTATTTTTAGCGTATAAACTGGCCACCTTAGTTACTTTAAACTGATTGTTGACGTGTAAAGCAGCCATTAAAGGTTTACTTTTTTTATTCTTTAATTCAGTCAACACCACAAAGCCCGAAGATTTACTTTCAAAAATAGCTACGGGACTGTTTAAATTATCGGGTAAATTTATAAAGTGTTCCCACCCAGCTATATGATCCTTGTCTTATTTCAATTCCAATGAGGTGCGATTGAAAGCCGGATTTACAACCGGTGCGGTTTCCTTATCTGGATTATTTCAATTCCAATGAGGTGCGATTGAAAGATTGCAAGGCGGTTTCTTGATACCACCTTTTTGTAAAATTTCAATTCCAATGAGGTGCGATTGAAAGTTAATTTCTTCAAGAGTATTCCAATCTACTTCGCCAAATTTCAATTCCAATGAGGTGCGATTGAAAGCGGCAGCGATAAGCAGTTTTTTGATATTCCTAAAAGTATTTCAATTCCAATGAGGTGCGATTGAAAGTTCGCTCCCATTTTCTATGTAATAGTAGTAACCTTGATTTCAATTCCAATGAGGTGCGATTGAAAGAAATCTAAGTAATCTATCTTTACACTACGGTTCCATATTTCAATTCCAATGAGGTGCGATTGAAAGACCGGCTTTGACAGCGAAAAATACAAGCGCATAACCTATTTCAATTCCAATGAGGTGCGATTGAAAGAACATACGCAAACAGATACTATATATGTAACACGTATTTCAATTCCAATGAGGTGCGATTGAAAGGCCGGCTTATCGTGCCAAATAACTACATTGTAAAAGGATTTCAATTCCAATGAGGTGCGATTGAAAGACAATTTGAACGTTATACAAGTTACTGCCAATTAAATTTCAATTCCAATGAGGTGCGATTGAAAGGGCTTTTGCATCTCTTCCAGACAACTCGCCAAAACTGATTTCAATTCCAATGAGGTGCGATTGAAAGTATTAATATTGCGCTTTATGGTAGCTCTATTGGAGAGATTTCAATTCCAATGAGGTGCGATTGAAAGTACCGAAACACAGCCACATCGACTTCATTAAGTGGAATTTCAATTCCAATGAGGTGCGATTGAAAGAATAATATTTAACCTCGTTAAACCGGTGCAATATAATTTCAATTCCAATGAGGTGCGATTGAAAGGAATTATAGAGCAACGTCTGCGGGACAAATGGAAACATTTCAATTCCAATGAGGTGCGATTGAAAGCCGATTTCACTCTTGCGCTCCTGAATTAATAATTACTATTTCAATTCCAATGAGGTGCGATTGAAAGGCACCGATACCACAACTTACAGCCGTGAAGATTATATTTCAATTCCAATGAGGTGCGATTGAAAGTCATATTATTGCGTTTAATTTTTGCTGAACATCTGTATTTCAATTCCAATGAGGTGCGATTGAAAGGTGCAGAGCCAAATAGCGTTGTAGTTAATTATGGAGAATTTCAATTCCAATGAGGTGCGATTGAAAGTAAGATTTATTTTGTGTTGTCTAACAGCCCGAGAGAAATTTCAATTCCAATGAGGTGCGATTGAAAGTAATGTAAGCACAACACCACAGGTAGGCATAAGAAGATTTCAATTCCAATGAGGTGCGATTGAAAGATTTAAAATTATTACATCTAACTTTGATATAAAATCTATTTCAATTCCAATGAGGTGCGATTGAAAGCGGATACATTACAGAAACAAGAGAGCAGTTAGGACAATTTCAATTCCAATAAGGTGCGATTGAAAGTGGTACTGAAAGTTAAAGAAGGTAAACATTACTGTAATATTTCAATTCCAATGAGGTGCGATTGAAAGTAAGTTACCTATTCTGCCACGAAGTACCCTTAGAAATATTTCAATTCCAATGAGGTGCGATTGAAAGTTACAGAAGTAGATACATTACCTACAATAGATGAATTTCAATTCCAATGAGGTGCGATTGAAAGGGGTGGAAGTATCGCGGCCGCGGTGCAATTCAGTTAAATTTCAATTCCAATGAGGTGCGATTGAAAGTTTCTCTAGCTTGGTTTCGTTTATGTTAGAAACACATTTCAATTCCAATGAGGTGCGATTGAAAGGGTACTGAGAAAGTAGAAGTAAAAAGCTTTAAAGGATTTCAATTCCAATGAGGTGCGATTGAAAGATGGTAAAAGTTGTTTTAGTGAATGTGATATTATTAAATTTCAATTCCAATGAGGTGCGATTGAAAGGCTTTAGATTTTCTATACAATCTTCTATTGTCGCTAATTTCAATTCCAATGAGGTGCGATTGAAAGAGGACTAAGCTAACTTTTGCCCGGCTGGTTGAAATAAATTTCAATTCCAATGAGGTGCGATTGAAAGAATACCTTTATATTTGCCTAAACAAACTAATAAAAAAATTTCAATTCCAATGAGGTGCGATTGAAAGTATATCTCGTTTATTTTGTCGTAAACTTCTTTTTTATTTCAATTCCAATGAGGTGCGATTGAAAGTATTTTTCTATGAGGGGTTAATTAATAATTTACATAATTTCAATTCCAATGAGGTGCGATTGAAAGGCCGGTTATTTTAGGTTTTGTCAAAGCGCCAAACTCATTTCAATTCCAATGAGGTGCGATTGAAAGCAATAAAACGCCATATTTTTTAGCCATCCAACTATCTATTTCAATTCCAATGAGGTGCGATTGAAAGATTATACCAATGCGCTGCATCATAGCACTGGAGGTTTATTTCAATTCCAATGAGGTGCGATTGAAAGAATTACATTGGGTAGCAGGAATAGCAGTATTTTGTACATTTCAATTCCAATGAGGTGCGATTGAAAGGTTTTGCCCCATATGGCTAAAAAAAGCATTTGAAACTTATTTCAATTCCAATGAGGTGCGATTGAAAGCCGTCGCAATCGACGACAAAAAATGCCTGTTTTCAAGACCTTACAAACTTACTACTTTCTAATTTAGGCTGCAAAAAGCGTCAACCTTTAATAACCGATTTTTACCCTGGGTACGACAACATCGTAACATACTCATTTAAAGTATTTTAAGTTCAATATGTCAAAGAACTGCTGTTTTTAAAAATTTTAGGTTGAGAACGACGACTATAAAAACGTGTCTAAATCATTTTTTTCTTTACCCACTACTTCTTTTTCTAACCATTTTTCGCTGCGGCTTTTAAAAAGAATTAAACTATCATGTTCTTCATCCATTATTTGCTTGGCCTCAACAATTAAACTTTTTAATTTTACCGGTGTAATTTCTCCTTCAAAAACTGAATTTTAATCCAATTTAAATATTGGCGGCATAATTTAAGCATTTTACCTACACGTTTTTGGCCGATGTCATAAACTAAGATAATATACATATTTTTAATTGAGGTTGAGTGAGATTGATTGAGATTGAGTAAGATTGATTACCACCAAATTTTAAAAGGTTTATAGGTGTTTATTCCTAAAATATGCTTGCTTAATTTGTAACATTCCAATTTAACTAAATGTTTATAACTTACGTGCTTTTTAAGAGTTCGATGTTTTATGGTTTCGTTTAAGCGATCTTCAAAAGCTTTGATGAAAATCTTTTTGCCACCTTCTTTTAAGACAACTCGATTTACCTTCACATCAAAATGCTTTTCTTGTAGCTGTTTTTTATTCAATACCTTAAATATAGTTCGATCTACTAAAATGGGTTTGAAAATTTCGGCCAAATCGAGGGCTAAAGAATAGCGTCTGTAACCAGGTTCGTGTAAAAAGCTGATAGTCGGATTAAGTTGGGTGTGATAAATTTGATCTAAACACAAGGTGTAACACATCATATTACCAAAAGAGATCAAAGCGTTTACTTCATTTTTGGGCGGTTGTTTACTGCGACCTTTCATTTTAAAATCTGTAAGAATCTCATCAAATGCACCGTAATAAGTATGGCGAATGTTACCCTCTATGCCCATTAAGGTTTCTACATCTGTTGTTTTATCGATTAGCTTTATGTACTCTTCTATGCTTTCTATATATGGCTCTACCTGCTTTTCCCTATTTTTATAATAAGTCAGGTTTTTTCGAATATTAAATGCCGCACCCTCCACAAACTTTTTGGCAATAACTTGACGTTTTCTATTGGAACGGTAATGCTGGGTTTGTTCAATCTGCATTTTACCGGCCAATAAATATTCCTTGGGCTGAAAACTACCGGTGTAGTGCTCATAATAATCAAAAAAATGTACACTGATTTGATTTTTGCCCAAAAAATTATACATAGCACTATTGGCATCTAAAGAGCCGAAACAAAACAAATTAGAAACTCCTTCTACGGGTAAGAATTTTGGCTTTTTTTCTTTCCCGGCTTCGTCAACAGGGGTAAATTTAAGCGTGTTGTCTTTACGGCTTAACCGACCAGGATTGAATAGGTAGTAAGCTTTTTTCATTTTTTACTGAGATTGATGTAGATTGGTTGAGATTGATAAAGATTGGGTTACTTTGATAATTTTTTTCGCATTGAAGAGAGGATTTTTAATAATTCTAAACTTTCTGAATGCAAGGCGTTTGTGAGATTATTATTCGAAATTTTCGTCGCAATTAGTAATTCCAACCACATTTCTGTTTCATCGCTTTCTTCGACAACGATAGACATTTTACTAAAAAACTCGGCTTTTGAACGCGAACGTAGAGCTGCTCTATAATTGGCATATACTGATGTACCAGATTTAGTTAATTGATAGTTTATAACTTTAGCCCGGGTTGAATTAGGTAGTTTTTCGGATAAATTCAATATTTCAAGCGCAAACAACCGCAAGCGTTCTCGTATTTCTTCTTTATACGCAATCCAATTATTTTGTTTCATACCAATTATTTTAAATCAAACTCTCTCGTCGCCTTATTTCAATTTTTTCAAATTAATTTTTTCCTTTCAATCTCCTTCAATCTTTTTTTCCCTTCAATCTTTCTCCTCTGCATAACAGAAATCAAAATAACTACAGCTCCGGCAAATTCGGGCGTGTAGAAGTGGCGGACATTCGTCTTTAGTTACGATTTCCTCTATCATTGTTTTCCAGCTTTCAATCTTTTCAGTATCGCCTTCTTCCCACTCCACCGCTTGGCGTTGTCGTAATTTGGGGTATTCAATAATCGCAGAAGGTTCTTCAATGCCGTTTTTTCGCAGTACGTAGAGGTAATATTTTACTTGGGCAATATGCGCTTCTTCCACTTTGTCTGATTTTTTCACCTCGTGCACTACATTTTCTTTAGGGTCGTAAAAGTCGATTTTGATGCCGTCCATTGCCAGTTCGGTATATTTTTGCGCACGTTCTGGATAACTGGTTTCGCCTATAAGTTTGCCTTCAGCTACAGTTTGAGAGGTGTGTTCCATTTGGATACCGTGAGAAAACAACCAAAGCTTTCTGTGGCAGGTGTGTAAATAAGCGATATGGGTAGCAGTCAAATTCACTTCATTCAAAAATTTAGTTTAACGTTAAAAATTGGATAATGCTTTTTACAAAAAACAAATCTACATTTTGTTTTTTGCAAAAAGCATTTTGAACTTATGGCTTAAAAGGAAAAATATGCTTAAATTTGATTTTCAAAATCAAAAGCTTTGATTTTATCAATCAGATATTTTTCTGCTTCTTCCAATGCATTGGCTTTACCTACTGCGCCTTTAATATATGAGTTTGCCACTGGTGTGGTAAATAATTCTGCTTTTGCAGTATCGTCTATTTTAGGGGTAGCTGAAGGTCTTTCCGTGTCATTCAATTCAGCACGGATAGCATACGTGATTTGATTAGCGTTATCGCTAATTGCAAGAGATAAGGTTTCCATTGGGCTAAAAGTTCTGGATTGATTAGAAGTAATCCTCCAATTAACCAAGGCGTGTGCTAGATTTTGAATAATCTCTTCTCTTTTTTCTTTAGGACATAAGTAACATTTACCAAAAACATTTTTAGCTTCAACCCAATTTTCTTCTTTCAGTTTCTCTTCAATTTCCGGAAATAATTCAGGTTCTAATTTATTGGCTGAAACGCAGAATAAGGTACGTAAATCTATCGCAATATCGTAAACAAACAACCCAGAAGTTCTTGTTTGATCCTGAATAAAAGCTCTATTGGGTAGAGAGCGTTTATTGTCTGTTAGCCATGTTTCTAGTTCTTCATCAGATAATTTATCCGCTCTTTTTTTACCATCTAACCAATATACATTTACTTTATGATGCTCTGGGTGTGATGTACGGTCAAAAGAGATATTTTCTGTAGGATTTTCTATGCCACCTAAAAGCGGATGAACAGGACGCATAGCAGAAATTGAAAGTGGACTTCTTCGTTTTACAGTCATTTCGCCACTCTCGGCCTTCATATAACCACCTAATAGCTGATCTGCATAAGTGGGGTCGCAAGGCGAGTGTGGTTCTTTCTGATGTGCCTTTTGCTTACCTTTTTTTGCTTTCTTTTCAATTTCCCAGTTAAAAGTAATCGCAGCAAAAGGAAGATTTAATGCTTCCATAATTGCTCTTTTAACTTGTTGGCCGCTAGAGTAGGCAATACGTTTTCCGAATTGCGGATCGTAATAATATTTTTGACCATCATTAACAGCAAAAACAGTATGGTCAACGTGTCGCAGACCTCGTAAATAAATAAATGGTGATTTCATAATGATTATTTTAAGTTTTTTAAATAGTTGTATTCAAATCTTACTAATGTGATAAACAACGGAAAGTTATCGCTAGGCATTTCTAATACCTCTTTTACAATTTCGCGAGTCGCTTTAATGTCATTTTCCATTAAAGGCAAGGCTTCGGTAAGTTTTTCAATAAAAACCTTAACCGTTTTGCTTTCTCTAATTTCTTGTGATACCCTAGAAATTGTTCCTTTACCTCTACTTGTTTTTTCTTCTTCCATATCTTTTAAATAACCCGCTAAATTTGATGCTAGGTCAAGAAGTCTTGTTTTACTTAATGTTGCCATAATCCAGTTTTGATATAGTTCATATAAAAAATAATCGTTTTCATTTTTAAAATTCAATTCTTTACCTTGGGCATACAAAATACTACCCTTTGGCATATATTGTCTCAAACCTTTAGGTTCTAATGCACTTAAGCCAATATTACCACGTTGACAAGCCACTCTAAAATTGTAAAAAGTTTCAAAGTGCTCAATATCTTTATTGTCTAATTCTTTAAACTCCTTAAAATCAATTAAGGAATGACGATATTCTATAAGTTTATTGAATTGCGGCAGAAAAACTTGAATAAAACCTAGTGTGGTATTCATTTGAGAAAGACCATACGCATAAATTATTATTTCTTTTTGAGGTAAAAGGTGTGATAGGCTAAATAAGATTTTACTCCACGATATTGTAGCGATTGCTAATTTCCCCAGTACCTTTGAAGTCGGTAAATCAGGGAATTCTTTGTTATTCTTGTCTTCACTTAGTATGAAGTTTAGCCATTGACCGTTCCAGGTTTCTATCTGCTTATCTTTAATATTGTCGGTTTGATTAATATATTTTCGATAGCGAGGCCAACCTAAATATAATTGCCACAAAACTTCATCTTGGTTTAAAAGAAAAACATTGCCCCCACTGACTCCAACGGCTAAAGCTTGTCCAATCCAAGAAGCATAAATTTCTTCTGGTTCAATCTCAAGATTTTTTAAACTGGATACCTGACCCGATGTTGTTTCTTGGGTTCCTGACGCAGCGTAACCCACAAAAAAAGACATATTAGGTTCGTCTTCCGCAACTTTTGTTTTAAGATTTTCAAATTGAGCTAAGGATTTATTACCATGTTTTGTAACATCTTCTTTTTTGGGTTTTTGAAAGAAAGGTGAGTTCCCGACGTGCATCAAATGGCGTTCATATTTAAAAAAGATTGGAAAAAACTTTTCTTCAAAAAAACGTTCAGCCGTATAATCTGAATCGGTTTTTGTATTGTATAATTTCAGGAATTGCTTCCCTATAAAACTTGTGTACATACTTATAAAAAATTTTCGTGTTCAACCAAATCAAGACCTATTTCTTGATAAGCTTCTAAAGATTGTGGTACTACAAAAGGTTTATTGCCTTGTTCCAATTGTTCATATTCGTCTTTATATTTCCATAAAGATCTATAGCTGATAGGGATTTCTAACTGAACTCGATCTTTCCAATTAGCATCCAAATACTCCTCTCGATCGCTCTCCAGGATACAGGTGGCACCATCTACTTCTAATGCTTCAATTAAAATTGATTTGGAATTATCGGTTAATTTCTTTTGAATAAAATGACCCTCTTTATATTTTAAATGAAAGTCAATAGACTTAAGCTCTAAATCTTTGTAAACAGCATCCATTTTTTGTTGCAGCTCAGCTTCTTGAAATATACCGCCCTCACTTGGCAACTGCTCAAAGCTCTTAACCACTATTTCTTTATTGTATGGCAGCGTATTTTTTGAGGGAGCAAGAATATGTATTGGCCTATACGTGTAAATTGTTTCACGAGAACGCTTACGATGAATACGTCCGAAACGCTGAACTAAACTATCCAATGGCGCTGCTTGGGTAATCATTCTATCAAAACTTATATCTAGACTAACCTCTACAACTTGAGTAGAAACAACGATACAAGCTTTATTACTATTGTTATAGACCTCGGTTAATTCGCTTTCTAAAGCAATTCTGTCTTTACGTCTAAAACGGCTATGTATAAGAAGCATATCTATTTCGGGTAATTCCTTTCGTAATTCCGTAAATACTTTTTGTGCTTGTTTTACAGTATTGAGTATAATCAATACTTTTTCGTTTTCTTTAATAGCCTTATGGAGTAAAGAATTGTAATCATAGTCTGTTTCGTGTTTATAAATTTGATGCCGGTTAAATTCTTTAAGCTTCTCCTTTTCTAAACTTATCTCTAAAACCTTTTTTTTACCGCCTAGAATAGATAATAGTTTTTTGTATAGAGGAGTAGGCATAGTAGCCGTCCCAATATGTATTCGACAATTAAAATCTACTAAAACCTTTACAATTTCGATGATCATAGATTGGGATGTTTCAGAATAGGTGTGTATTTCATCCAAAATCACATCACATCCTTCAATATCTAATAGAATGCTTTCAAAGTTTTTTATTCCAAAGATTATTCCTGCCAGTTGATGCGGGGTTAAAACCTTTATACTTGCTCCTACTTTTGACTGTTCTATTTGTTCATCTATCTTTTTACCAACTTTAATCTTTGAGGTGCCATGTTGCAATCTAATTCCTTCTTTTGGCTCTATAGTTTCTTTAAATCTATCGTACATCGCATTTATTGAAGCTTGAAAAGGAAGGGTGTAAAAAACGCGATTCTTTGTTCGTTTTAGCAAAAAATCAGTCTTTCCTGCACCAGTTGGCGCTACAATAAGAGAATGTTTTTTTTCAGTTTTTGTTGAAACTAATGATAGCGGATAAAGCTCTGACTTTCGTTTATCGCTTGTATAAAAGGAAATATCGGGCTGCCTAAAAGCATATTTTAAACGGCTATCTATTTCATAACTAAAGGCAGAAGCATAATGATCGGCTGCTTTTAAAAGTCCACGCCATTCAGACCATCCACTTTTCATTTCTTCACTAAGTTTATAAGCATAGCGCAAGGCATTTTCGGCTTCTTCTTTTTTTATGTCAGGGCAATCGTATCCACATAATTCAATAATCTGTTTGCCATATGGGAACCAGTCTTCCCAATCTTTCAAATGGTCTTCAATCCAAGAAAACTTTTTTAAACTATTTTTTTCTAAATCTACAATTCCACGAATACTAGGGTCATCTTGAATAGATTTGTGATGAGCAACCACCATCTCGATTAACAACGGCCATTCATTTTTAGAAAATGCGGGCAAATAAGCAAGAGAAGAAATTTCGTGGCGATGTTTAAATTTTTCTCTTTTTTTCTTTTCACGTAACGACTTCGGTTTATAACCATTAATGTTTTGTTGAAAAAAGGTGTGAGCTTTACCCAAATCGTGTAAAACTGCTCCTTTTGCAGCTATATCTTTATCGAAGTCTCGTTTAAAACCATCGGCGATATGTTTAATAGTTTGCACTACTTGTTGCGTGTGATCTAATAAACTTAAATCATTTTGATCTACACTTTTAGCCTTGATATTTTCAAGTTTACTATTCATTTCGTATGGGATTTCCAACGACCTTCAATTTACCGTACATAGGTTTATTTTCATTAAAACGATTATATCCAACTTTAAAACTTGAATTACCTGAATTAAATTCCAATTCATAACCCGGCACGTCATCAAATTCCTCCAAACTCATCGCATAAGTGCTGGTAGGAAAAACCAAATCTTCATTGCGGCATAGACAAATAGTTTGATTTTTACTGCGCAGCAAATCCTCTTCACTTTTAAAAGCTAAATAGAGATTAGGCTCCACCATTACCCCTCTTTTTAAAATACCTAAATTAGTTTTTAAAGTATTTTTTTTCTTACTTACTTTAAATCCACCTTTCGCCCATGTTCTCTCTTGCTGGATACTTAGACCTTTATAATTTAGACGATGCCCAACTATTTTAAAAATTCCTTTTTCGCCAAGTAATTCGGGAAATAATTTTTTCTCAATACCTTCAACAATAGAAGGCGTTAAAAATTGTTGACTGTAGGTTTCTTCGTCTCTTACGGCGGTCCAAGGTTTTATAAAACCGAACGGTCCTGAATATTTTACCACATATAATTTATTATCCATACTATTTATTTTAAAGAACCGAAACCAATTCCCGTGCTATTACCAATTCCTACATTCCAAGCGAAGGCTATTTGTTCCGGTGAGCCCTCGATGATGACCGGACAAATATTGGTTTTATTCTTTATATGATTATAGGGTACTAATTTCATTTTAGCACCGGGATAGCTATGATCAAAATATACCGAGACGTTTTGATTGTCCATACCGGCAGTTTCTAGTTTGGTTTTTAATGTTTGTGTCATTAATTGATTACTCTCATCATCTTTATAGGAATAATGTTTTTCTTTACCGTTTTCTAAGCGTCGTTTAATAAAAATTGGACTGGAAGCTACAAATGTTTCTTTTTCACGAAAATCAGGAGTTGGTCTTATGGAAATATCTCGTACTGCTGAACCATTGAACATATCTGGTTCATCCATAATTCCTTGAATTACTTTTTTTGCCAATTCATCGTCGTGAAAACTAAAAAAACAAGTAGAATCCTGTTTAATGGATAGGCCATTTTTGCTAGCTCTAACGTTCTGCAACCAAGAAAAGGAATATAAGCTTGTTTGACCGTGGATTTTATTTTTATCTCCAATCCATTTATGTAAACAACCTGTAAGTAGTGGCTGGTAATTAAATGGTATAATCTGATTACTGTTATTAAGGGTTAAATAAATTCTCATTTTATTGTTTTTTCTAAATATATAAATGCATTTTTACCCACACCCATTCTTCTCTACAACTAAGCTTCTCATTAGTATTCACCCAATGGCTTGGATGCTTGTTGGTGTCCTCTCCACAGGCTGTTTTCCCGCCTGTGGTTTCGCTGTGAATTATAGCTGTTGGTGTATGTTTTACTGGCATAATTAATTGGTTTCTTTTCTTTGTTTTTCGCTGTGCGTTTAACCTTTCGTCTGCGTTTCCATGATGTTTCGGGAAACAAAAATTTATTTTATGAACACAAGGATTTTGGTATTTTGTTAATTTTCCTTAAAAATAGTTAAATTATATTAATAAGCGTTAAAAAATAACGATTAGGTTGTTTCTTCTCCCACCAAATGTACCACCACGTGTAATTGCTCTTCGGGGTGGGCTTGGGCGTCTATTTGCTGTACGCGGGCTTCGAAATCGGTAAAACCTACCTTTAATAATTTATATATAATACGGTTTTCGTTGCGAGGTACGTAGCCTAGTTTATATTCTTGAGAATAAACAGCTATGGCGCGTGGGTCGTATTGGTTATCGGGTTCGGCTTTTAAGCTTAATTGGCTGCCAATGCTTAATTCTTTAAAGGCAATTGCTCCTTCGTAGTAGGTGAAACCTGCGATGGGGAAGTTACATAGGTGTTCTCGGTGTTTTTTTGTAGTTTTCATAATTGCTTTGTCTTTTTAGAATTTAATGTTCATTTTTTCCATTGATGAAAAAACGAACCAAAAAAATCTAGGCTTACGAACCTTGCTCTAAATTGTATGTTTGTAAGCTAAATTTTAGGAACTCACTCGATTATCATCGAGTTCAAACAGCCTAAAATTTTACGCTTACTGCACTGCCAATTTTACGAGCAATTTTCGATAGGCCGGTTACGAAAGTTAAAAGTAGGTCGTTTTTAAACTAGCCTTAATTTGAAATGACATAGGTGTTCTCGGTGTTTTTTTGTTTTCATATCTTAAAATAATTGTTCTGCTCATTTTTTCTTGATAAAAAATCCTTCGTCTACGCTCAGGATAAACTAAACCAAAAAATCAAGAATAGTTAAGGAAATTTTCTTTGCTTCGATAGTATCGAAACAAAGAAATCACTCGCTCTCTGCGCTGCATGCTTTTTTTCGCTATCGCGAAACGCACTTCCGCTTGTCACTCGTTATTTCTGAAACTATTCAGACATTTATTTATATTGAAATTCCTTTTTGTTCATTACAAGACTAAAAGTAGGTCGTTTTTAAACTTGCTTTAAGTGTTCATGGTGTTTTTATTGTGGTTTTCATAATTGGATTTTTTCTTTTTAAAGACTTCTTTACTTTTTTCCATTGCCGAAAAAAGTAACAAAAAAGTCTAGACTTATTTTACTCTTCTTGAAAACCATAAAAAAACCATATCCTGCGGATGGCAACCGCTGCGCTAGGCCATCCTCCGCTGCCAGCCGCTATGGTTTTTTCTGGTTTTGCTACGAAGACTAAAAGTATGTCGTTTTTAAACTTGCTTTAAGTGTTCTTTGTGTTTTTTAGTTTTTATAGTTGATTTTTTAGTAATCTGATTATTGGAAATTAAATTTTACACTTTAAGAAACATTGTTCATTTTCTTTGCTTTTGTATTCCTCTCGTTACACTCGTCGGATACAGTAGAAAACCCTTCGTCTGCGCTCAGGATAAACCAAGCCAATCCCCAAACCTATTTGGGGACGAAAATTCTTTACGGAAAAGCTTAGCTATACTGAAGAAAAAGGTTTGAATTCATTTTTGTATTTTTCATAAATCATATTGTTTTAGGGTTTGGGTTAGTTCTTTTTTGATTTCTTGTCGGAGCCATTTTGGGGAGAGGACTTCTACTGCGCTGCCCATTTTAAGAAGGTGCATTTTAAACTCGAAATTCGGGATTAAAAGATAGGAGACTTCTACCGCGCTGCTTGTTTCTTTTTCTAATTGCTGACTGTGGTGCAGGGGTAAACTTTGTAAGTATTTGTATTGCTGACGGCTTAGTTTAAGCATTACCTTTTCTGCTCGTTCTGCAGCATCGTAATTTAAGCCAACAATGCTGTGGAACTTATCTAATTGCGCCTCAAAATCTTTTAAATTTATACTGCAAACATCTTTTAGTTCTAATTTGCTGATTCGGTCTAAACCGAAAATACGTATCTTTTTATGACCAACAGGAACGCCCACCACATACCAACGGTTGGCATATTCTCTTATTTGCAACGGACAAATAGTATAATTTTTATAGGTGTTGTTGTGGTAGTTTTCGTGAATAAAACCAATGCTTCTTTGCTGCTTTATGCCCAATAACAAAGGTTTGATGTATTGAATGCCCTTAAATTTCGAACTGTCTTCTAAAGCTACTTTTTCGCGTAACAAATCAAAATCTTCCAAGCTTTCTTTAAACAATTCGCCAAGATGTACCAACTCGACAAACTTAAAAAACGATTGGATGCGTTTTTCGTCTTTACGGTCAAGAATATAACCTTTTTTTGAAGCTTGGTATTCTAACCCAATCCCAAACTCGGTTTCCAAAGCTTTAAAATCGCGCTCC
Organism: Haloflavibacter putidus; assembly: GCF_006546625.1. Lineage (GTDB taxonomy): Bacteria > Bacteroidota > Bacteroidia > Flavobacteriales > Flavobacteriaceae > Mesonia > Mesonia putida. The sequence continues at coordinate 103,808 of NZ_VIAR01000010.1, read as the reverse complement.
ATTGTCCGGTTGGTGGTTACAATGTCATAATCCTCTTCCAAACGCTTTACGAGCATTTTTTTGGAAGCATAGGGATAGCTTTGCAATAAATGAATTATTACTTCTAAGCGCTTTATGAGTTTATATCCTGCCATAGTTTTGCTGGTATTGGTACAAAGTAAAGTAAGGGGTTCGTCAAATGGTGTCGAAGGTAGGGAATTTTTTTTCGTTTTTTGTTTTTCGTTTACCGTTGTTCGTTTAGCGTTTGGCGTTTTTTGTTTACCGTTGTTCGTTTAGCGTTTTGACAGTGTTCAGTATTCAGTGTTCAGGCGGTAGGTAGTAGGTAGTAGTGGTGAGAGGTTAGTTTTTGAGTTCTTGAGTTTGTGAGTGGAATTTCAAATTTAAGGGTTAGAGATAGGTGTATTTGTGTATTCGAGTATTTGGGATTGGTTGATTTGTGTATTCGTTTTTTGTTTAGTGTTTTTCGTTTAGCGTTTTTTGTTGATTGGCAGTAAGCAGTGTTCAGTTGGCAGTTGGCAGGGGTTAGTGGTTAGAGGTGAGAGGTGTGTGGGGAGAATTTTAAATCTCAAATTAAGAAACCACCAGAAAATTGTCATTCTGGAAAAATCTGACAGTGGAAGATTTTATTCAGAATCTCTTTGTTGAGCGTTTTTTGTTTCTCATGTTTCGTTTACTGATTAATTGGACATTAGTTGATTTATGTATTGGTTTTTCTGTGTAAAAGAAATTTAGAGATGAATAGATTTGTTTTATATTTGCTCGTTAAAAAACCAAAATAACCGATTAAATGCGAATCAAAAAGAAAATATTATTTCTTTTTTTCTTACTTTTTTACGCCTATTTGTTATGCGCAAAATGTAGAGGTTATAACGAGATGCTGATTGAGGAAAACCTGAACGGGTACTAGCCTAGAAAATGGTTAACTGGGAATTAGTTAAACCGTTAATTGGTTTACTCGTTTATCGTTTAGCGTTTTTTGTTGGCAGTTAGCAGTGTTCAGTTGGCAGAAAATTAGTGGTGAGAGATTAGGGGGGAATTTTTGGTTGAGATTATAATTAGGAGTCAATATACAATATACGCTATACAGTGTATTCGTTTTTCGTTTAATGAAAATTTCAAATTTCAAATTTTTTATTTCAAATTTCAAAATGAGGAATTACAGATTGAAGATTGCGTGTAGGTGGCAGAAATTTTTTTCAATATACAATTTACGCTATACAGTATACAGTGTGCAGTTGGCAGTTGGCAGGGATTAGTGGTTAGTGGTGAGAGGTGTGTGGTGCGGGGAGTGTTCATTAAAGTGTGTCATCTGTTAAAAATTTATTTTCAAAGTACGCTGCTAGATCTCTTCTAACTGGTGTCTAAGGGTCGCTAAATCATTATTCTTCTATTGTTAGGTATACATGTTTTTTGGGTGTATTGGGCAGTATAACAGGTAAGTATAAAATTTTGAGTAAATTAGTCCATAGAAAAATTGAAATTATTTAGTCAAGAAAAGAACATAGAATTATAACTTTCTGCAGCCTTTAAAATGACATACCATGAAGTTATTATTGTTTTTTCTTACAGTTTTAGCAAGCACAACGTGTTACGCGCAATTTAATCCGATTCAGCTAATCGATAATGACGTAACCTCCGGCGGGATTAAACATATTTATGCTAGTGATTTAAACAATGATGGTTTAAAAGAAGTGATTGTAGCTAAAGCTTATAATTTTGATAATATTACTGTTTACCAAAACCAAGGTAACGGCAATTTTACCGAAAATATAATAGGTACTTTGAGCGAAGCAGAATATGTAACTTCGGCAGACCTCAACGAAAATGGTTTTCAAGATTTAATTGCCTTAATGCAGAGTAATGGTAATTTGGTATGGTATCCTAATACCAATGGAAATTTTGGGTCTGCAATTGCTATAGATAACGAAGCTTCATTTGGAAAAAGTATAGTTACCGCAGATTTTAATAACGATTCGCACACAGATTTAGTGGTAATATGGCAGCATGCTATCAACTTTTACGAAAATGACGGTTTGGGTAATTTTACCAAAGATGCCATTTTAACAACAACAACTTCGCCAACTATTTTAGAATGCTGGACGCTTACCAAAGCCGATATAAATAACGACGGCAATATAGATGTTATTACGGGCGAAACAATTGGAGGGGTAATTTATATAAACGATGGAAATGCAAACTTTACTCCGCAGACGTTTACCAATGGCAGTCATTCTACCATTACTTCTTTAGATTTTTTTGATGCCAATAACGATACATTTTTAGATGCGGTACTTCATCGGGCAACCGGCGATATTAGTTTATATCTAAATGCGGGTAATAATTTAATGAACTTCAATTTTCATGCAGATCTTATGGAGGTGAATTCTTCTTTAGCGTTACAAAGTGCCGATGTAAATAATGATGGCAATGTAGACCTTTATATGGCCTTTAATGGTAAACCACGCGTATTTTTAAATGACGGTAATCTTTCTTTTGCTAATGAAATAATTTTGGACGATAATGAAACTATTTTTGTGAATGAAGTTTTGGTAACCAATTTGGATAATGCAATGCAACAAGCATTTATTTGGTCTGGCGCCAACACTACATTAGCTTATCAAACCTATGGGAATTTGGCCGTTGAGAATTTTATGCATTCGGAAAGCACACTTTTTCCAAATCCGGCAACAGAATTTATTCAGCTGAAACAAGAGCAATCGCAGTTTGTTAAAGCAAGCATTTTTACGGTAGACGGAAAACTGGTTAAAAGAGAATTTGCTTTAAAACCTGCCAATAAGATTGATGTAAGCTTTCTTTCTCCTGGCCTGTATATCTTAAAAACAAGCACCGATAGTGGCAAAAACAACTATTTAAAATTTATTAAGGAATAAAAGGCATAAAGCTTTTTGGTATGCACAAAAGTTAAACACTGTCTGCAAGGCACTTTATAAAAGAATTATAGCCAAAGAGAAAAGCAAAAAATTGATACTTATTGGCGTTTAAAATAAGTTGCTAAACAGGTTATGCAACGGCAAGATTATGGTTGATATAAGCTGCGGCATATACAAGTACACTAGTAAAAAATTAATTTAATTATATTTATTAATTACCGCTGTATTTTGTTGGCAACTGGCTTTTTTGATTCCATTTACTTTTATGCCGTGGCTTTTTGGTAATACTTTTTCCGCAACCAAAAGGAAACGCGAACCAATAAAATCAATGCAGGAACTTCAACCAAAGGACCAATTACCCCTGCAAATGCCTGACCTGAATTTAGCCCGAAAACTGCAATCGCAACTGCAATGGCTAATTCAAAATTATTTCCTGCTGCTGTAAAAGCTACCGCTGTTGTTTTGTCATATTCTGCTCCTGATGCTCTAGTAAAGAAAAATCCAACAATAAACATTAGTGTAAAGTAAATAAGTAAAGGAACTGCAATAATCACAACGTCCATTGGTATTTGTACAATCACTTCTCCTTTTAGCGAGAACATTACCACAATCGTAAATAAAAGCGCAATTAATGTTAGTGGTGAAATTGTAGGAATAAATTTCTTTGTATACCAATCTTCGCCTTTAAGTTTTACCAGTAGTAATCTACTTAAAATTCCCATTACAAACGGAATACCTAAATAAATGGCGACACTTTCTGCAATTGTTCCTATTGAAATATCTACAATAGCTCCTTCAAATCCAAAATAGGGCGGAAGTACTGTTATAAAAAGCCAAGCATAGAAACTGTATGCAAAAACTTGAAATATGCTATTTAAGGCAACTAAACCGGCTCCATATTCGCTGCTTCCCTCTGCGAGATCGTTCCAAACCAAAACCATTGCAATACAACGAGCCAAACCAATTAAAATTAGTCCGACCATATATTCTGGATAATCCCGTAAAAATGTAATTGCCAAAATAAACATTAAAACGGGGCCAATTATCCAATTGAGAATAAGTGAAATAGAAAGGATTTTTGTATTTTTAAAAACTTTTGGCAGTAATGCATAATTCACTTTTGCCAAAGGTGGATACATCATTAAAATCAAACCGATTGCAATTGGAATATTTGTAGTTCCACTGCTAAATGAATTTATAATATTTGGAAATGATGGAATAAAATAACCAAGACCAACACCAAATGCCATTGCAACAAATATCCAGAGGGTAAGATTTTTATCGAGAAAACTTAATTTTTTTGAGGCCATATTTTTAAGCGTTAATTTGTGAGAAAACGTAAAACATTTCAGTTGCTATTTGCAAACTTCTTTCCTTGTATTTTTCTGCTTGTTGAGGTGTATTGTCAAACGCTTTTGGGTCTTTAAAAGTTATTGGAATGCGTTTTTCTGCACCTGGAACAAAAGGACAAGCTTCATTTGCTGCATCACAGGTCATAATTGCAGCAAATTCAGATTTAGGATTGAATTCGTCATCTAATTTTTTTGAAAAACCTATTATTGGATGCTCGTTATCTGCATATTTAAAGCTGTAAACAGGATTGTGGTTTTCTGAAATCTTACTTACTTTAAAACCTGAATTTTTTAAAGTTTCTGCTACCATTGGAAAAAGTGCTGTAGCCTCTGTGCCCCCAGAATAACAAAAAAGGTTTTTAATAGTGAAGAAATTTGCCATTGTTTGTGCCCATACTTGCGATAAATGACTTCTTCGTGAATTGTGCGTACAGATAAACTTAATGCGGATTTCTTGCTTTTGTGAAAGCTTTGATTGAATAAAGACAATTAGCGGTTGTAAAATTGCTTTTCGCTCATTTGAAATAGTTTCAGGATTTAATTCTTTGATTAGTTTTTCTATTTCTGAAAATAGCGATGATCTTGTTCTCATTTTATAAATAATTATTTCTCTTTAAGAGTAATTTTGTTTACCAAACCTTTACAATCATAGATAACCCTTTAAGCAAACTTTATAAAAGCTGGTTAGATATTTTCATTTTTGCCGGTGCTATATTGGTATTTATTTGTTCATTGCAATATTACGATTAATATTTTAATACGCAAAACTTGTATTCGTGTAATAGTGTATTTGTTCTTCGTTGGGTGTTGACCGTGGTCAGTTTGCAGTGTTCAGTTGGCAACGACTAGTGGTGAGAGGTTAGAGGTAAGTTTTTTGGCTGGGGTTATAATTAAATAAAAAGAGTTTTTTAATATACAATTTACAGCATTCAGTTGGCAGTGTTCAGAATATTTGTTGTTTGGTTAATTGGGGATTAGTGTATTGGTTGGTTTGCTTTTTCCGGCTAGCATAGTATTGCAACGTGTGGTAGCTTTTAATTTAATGAAGTGAGCATGATTCTATTTTGTTAAAATCTGTTTGAAGCTTGGAAAGCGATACAATTTTCCACGAGCGGGTTAGCTGTTGGCATTTTCAAGTTCAAATATAATATTTAATTTATTGTCTATATCTTTTCTGCTCTTATTTAAAAGAAAGCCATTGTTTTCTAATAACTTTTTAGAACGTTCATTTTCAGTATGTGTAAATGCCTCTATTTTATGAAGCTTTAATTCTTTAAATCCATAATCAATAATCATTTTTAGGGCTTCACTCATAATACCTTTTTTTTGATATGTAGGATTTAAATTATATCCAACTTCTGCTGTCTTATTGTTCTTAGAAAAATTCCACAAACAAATTGTCCCAATAACTTCAGGGTTATTTTTTAAAGTTATTCCCCACGTAATTGCTATGTTTTGTGTGCTATAATCATCCAGTTGATTGATAAATTTTATGGCATCAGATATATTTTTAGTTTTTCTATTTTCAGGCCTTTCAATAAATTTATTAATAGTTTTATCAGAACGTAAGTATAAGATAGTTTTGGAGTCTGATGCTTGAATTTTTCTAAGGAAAAGCCTTGGTGATTTTATTTCGGGAAAGGGTTGAAAATCCATTTTTTACTGCTTGCAGCTAAGGTGTTTGTTTCTCTAAAGTAAGCTATTAAATTTAAGGTAATAAAACGGAAAGAACAAAAGAGCATAGGGTTATTTGTGCACTGCGGACAATGATCTCGTTTGCTTTGGTCGTATTGACCCAAACTAGACTTTCTTCATCCGGAACTTTTATGGAGAATTTAAATTCCAGTTGCTCCTAAAATGCAATAGTCTCATCAATGTTTTTTAACGAAAATATTTGGTGTTATTGATTTCATTTCAGTCTTTTTTTAGGTTATTAAAATGTTATTTATAGTGCTTGTTGCACGAAAAAAGGCACGTCATAATTTACAATGGCTTCTCTTGTCCTAAATTTTAAATGTCTTCTATATTTTCCTCTGCCTTCAAGGAAATCTTGAGGATCTTTCATTAGAAATCCTTTAGAAAACTCGAGTGTAACATGCTTCTTATTTAAGAATAAGCCACTAAACATTTCATCCTTAAAAAAGAAAACGATTCCATCATACATTATTCTTTCGTCAGCTTCTGGAAAAAAATCAAATATTATTTGTCTTATTTCAATAAGGATATTAGATTTTTCAGTATCGATCCTCTTTATTTTGTCCAAAAAATTGTGAACATCTAGGTTTTCAGATTTTTTTATTGGAGTCATTTGTCGAATTTAGATTCTAATGAATTTTAACGGGTTTTGTTTATGGTATTTTGTGTGTTTTAAGCACTAAATTATATATGGTGTTGCCATTTCGTTGTTTTTCAGGTTTCTAATTATTCAACTAATTTCATTTTCTGCTTTTCAACGTTTGAGTGAGTTCAGTCAGCACTTTTGTAGACTTCCTTTTTTTAGAAAGCCTACAAATGGAGAGGAAGAAGAAAAGAAGCCCTCTCGAAACTTTTGGCGTGATGGAGAAGGCGGTTACTAGCTAAGCTCGATTATTTAACTAATAAGGTTACAATTTATATAAAACAGACAAGTCTTAGCTTGTAAGCCTGCTCTTTATTGCTCCTGTGTTTTCCTATAAGCTAATCAAAGCTTAAAAATGCTTAAAAACAATTTAATTCCGCGCGAATTTTAAAATTTTATGAGCTCGTGCAAGGCTTACCGATACTATATATTGTTGTTTATTTTTCTTCCTGTTCTGCATCAAAACTCACCATCCAATTGATGCCAAATTTGTCGGTTAACATTCCGAAATATGCACCCCAAAAAGTTTCTTCCATTGGCATAGTCACTTGTCCATCAGCTGAAAGTCTGTTGAATAGTTTGTCAGCTTCTTCTTTGCTTTCCGAAGTAATTGACAACGAAAAATTGTTCCCTTTCACAAATGTTGGTGCCCAATCTCCGCCGGTGTCACTTCCCATTAAAATAGAGCTTCCAATTGGTAAACTAATGTGCATGATTTTGTTTTTGTCAGCTTCGGGGACTTTGTAGCCGTCTCCTTCGGGCATTTCGCCAAATCTTCCGATGTAGGTGAATTCTCCTCCAAATACTGATTTGTAGAAGTTAAATGCGTCTTCGCAATTGCCGTTGAAATTCAAATAAGTGTTTACTGTTGCCATTTTTGTTTGTTTTAATGTTATTTAATTTTCTGTTATTTTTTTATTTTTGCAATGCCAATGGAAATGTCTTGTTCCTATGGTCAACCAACGTATTGCTCTACAGTTTTAATGCGTACAATAAGTTCTGTTTCGTTTTCTAATGGTTTTAATTCATAACTTTCAAAAACATTTGTTCATGCTTGTGTTTTTGCGTCAATGCATTGTTCTTCAAAGTTTTTTGGTTCTCCTAAATGTTTAAAAACACTAACACGTTTTCTATAATTTTGTCTAAAATGCTGTACATTCCTTCCCCGTTTGGCGTTAGTAAATGTATTTTGTTGCCTTGTGCAAAGTTTTCGGTCTTATAATAATTGCCTGCACCAAAGACGGAATTCCATTTTGTGCAACTTTCCAATTCTCAAAGGTATTTCCATACTTTTTCTGTGGAAGTACTTATTCTAATTTTGAATCTTAGGTTTCGCATTTCACTTACTTTTTGTGCGTATAAAAATCATTGCAATTGCTGTTGTTACAACACCCATTATTAATGCACCGACTGCACTTTGTATCGCATAATTTTTATAGTTGAAATTTGCCTGAGCTTCTTCCGTATTGCTGTAGTAACCTAATTCAACAGAACGCTTTATTACGTTTGGGAAATATTCGGGTGTGATAACATAAGAAGTAATCCATTGGGTCAACGGGCTAAGCAAGGCAATAATTATTGATAATATAATACCTGATACCAAACCTTGTTTATAGTTCATTTTTCCGTTGTAGAAGTTTTTCTTTTTGTCTTTTAATGCCATAACCATCATGATAATGGCAGGAATTGCAAATAGGTTGGTCAAGTAGAGATGGTAGTCAATATAAGTGCTGTGAAGTCCGCTGAGTTTTTCCAATAGCATCCAAAGTAATCCTACTATTGAAAAAATAATTGCCCATTTAATTTCTATTTTTATGTTTTTCATTGTTCTTTATTTAGGGGATTTCTTGGATTTTCTATCCTTGTTCTGTTGCCTTATCTATATTTTTTAACTGTATTTGGATTGCAGAAAGTCAATAGTTGATTTCATTATCTTTTTAAGTGTTTCCTGATTAATGTCGGATAGTTTTTTGACATAAATACAGCTTTTTCCCATTTTAAATTTCCCCAATTCTTTTAGCAAATCTTCCTGGCCGGGACAGCCAGAGTAAACATACAATGAAATAGCTGCTTTGCGTGGCGAGAAACCAACCAACGGCCAATCTCCTTCCTGTGCGCTTTTTTTAGATTTGTAATGATAATGTCCGAATCCGATAATGCTGGGACCCCACATTTTAGGTTCGTAACCCGTAAAGTCTTTCATCATTTTCAACAATTCAAAAGCGTCTTTTCGCTTTTGTTGTGTATTGGCAAATGTGTTGATAAAATCTTCCACATTTGCGTTAGTCTGTTTTGTTTTTATCGCTGCCATAAATGTCTAATTGGTACCGTAGGACAATAGTCCAATATCACATAATGTGTTTATGCCTGATTAGTTGCGTGATTAAGCACGTAATTTAGCAAATAAAACCCGAATGGAAAACCACGGTAATAGTGCAAGTTTTTATTTCTTTTCTGCTCGTAAAATTTTTTCCATTTTACGTCCTTTTGCTAGTTCGTCATACAACTTATCTAAATATCTACATTTTCTATACAATTCAAATTCGTCTGGTATTTCTTCAATACGATAGCCACAGATTACACCTTTAATGAGGTGCGCATTAGGATTCAATTCTGCTTTTTGAAAAAATGTTTCAAAAGTTGCTTTTTCTTCAATCAATTCTAGTATTTTTTCTTCGTCAAATCCAGTTAGCCATTCTATTACTTGGTGGAATTCCTCTTTCGTTCTACCATTTTTCTCTAATCTATTTATGTAATGCGGATAAACAGATGCCAAAGTCATTTTGGCAATTGTTTCGTTTTTTTTAGCTGTAACTTTCATAATTATTTATTTTCCGATGCAGTTTTTATGTCGATTAAATCTTTTTTAATGAGTTTTTTCATTGATTTACCTATTATTCTGCCAAAAATAAAAGCCATGATTTTTGCTTTCAAAGAAATGGCTTCAGAATTAAATTCCATAGTTAATGATGTTGTATTTTCTTTTTCTGAAAGTTTTAAAATAGTTTGATAGATAGCTCCATTACTTTCGGCCCTTGTTTTGTAATACTTGTTTTCTACGGCTTCTGTTATCCACATTGTTTCAGTAGAAGGTTTACCAAATAGTGTTCTAGTTTCTTTCCATTTTAATCCAATCATAGAGTCTTTAGGATTATTCAGAATCTCAACTTTATCAATTCCAGAAATTGTTTTTTCAGAATTTTCAATATTTGTAATTACATTCCAAACCTCTTGTTTTGATGCTTTTATATCTATGGCAATCGCTATTTTCATATCCAGACTTTATTTGGTGATTTTATGCTAGGGCAAATTATAATTAATCCTCCAGTTAACGCCAGATTTATCTGTTAACATACCAAGATAAGATTCCGAAAATGTTTTGAAAAGTTGCACAGTTATTTTGCCGTTTTCAGCTAATGCATTAAATACTCTTGTAGCTTCATCTTGACCGATGGTATTTACGGAAATGGAAAAATTATTTTCTTGTTTAAAACTTTTGGGCTTATTGTTATGCTAATGTATTTATGGTATGTTTATTTTTTTATCATAAATTTAAATGCGCCTTTACGCAGGTTGATATCATACTCCAAATAGGCTTTTAAACAAGCCAGGAAATTTGCCCAGCCTCCCGAATTTTCTAAAGCCCATTTCAGGTTATTTTCATTAAGTTCCTTCTCCTTTTCGTTTACTTTGACTAAGGTACTGTAATCTGGTAATTTTTCTAGCGTAATTTTCACAACAGTTTCCGGATCCCAAACAAAAGAAATAGAACGGTCTGTTTCAATCATAATTTCTGTTATAGGAAACCTATCATCGAATTCGGGAAATTTCCAAACCACTTCTTTTCCAGGTTCTAGTCTTCCACTACTTTCTGATATGAAATAGTTGGTCATTTTAGCTGGATTTACAATCGCTTCAAAAACTTCCTCTATAGGTTTCTGAATTTGTATCGATGCATTAGATTCTAGTTTCATATAGATTTTATTCATAATCTCTTGGTTTATCGTTTTTAGTTTATTGGTTAAATTGTGATGAGTGTATTCGAGTATTGGTTTTTCGTTTGGCGTTTTTTGTTGATTACACAGCTTCTATGGTCTTGATTCTATTTTTTTCTCCTTGGCTCTTTGACTCTGCTCAATCAGAGGTCTCGATACACTGCCTTTTCTTCGCTATCGCTTCAAAAAATATCAAAAACTGTAATTCTGAAAAATCTGACCAGCCGGTGGTTTCTCATTTTCTGCTTATTGGTTCATTTATTTAAAAAAAATGCCTAACACCTAAGACCTAAAGCCTACCTCCTAACACCTAAAGCTTGCTATAACACTCCAATAACCTTTGCATAACCTTTACATAGGCTTTGCATATAGATTAAATCTGCTTGTTATATTGACAAAATACTTGAGATGGATTAAAAAAACCTTATAAAATGCCTTAAAAACTTTCATCAAAAAAGTTTACAAACCATCTTTTGCATATACATAATCTACGCCTTTTTCTTGTAATTCTTTTTTCTGTTTTCTGAAAGTTTCTTGATCTAAAGCTTTGGTGCCATCTTCTATCAGCACACAGCTAAAACCTTCGTGCAAGGCATCTTTAACCGAATAATAAACACAAATATCTCCTGCTAACCCCATAACGTATAAAGTGGTAACGCCTTTTTCTTTTAGATAACCGCTTAAACCCGTGCTTTTTTTATGGGCGTTATCATAGAAAGCACTGTAACTATCTATTGTACTATTGGTGCCTTTTCTAAAAATAGCCTCAATGTGCTGGGTATCTAAATCAGAGTGAAATTCTGCTCCTTTAGTACCTTGTACACAATGGTCCGGCCATAAAGTTTGTATAAGTCCGTCTAAGTCTATTTCTTCAAATTCTTTTTGACCTTTGTGGTTGCTTGCAAAACTTGCGTGGTCTTTAGGGTGCCAATCTTGGGTAGCAAGTACCAAATCAAATTGGGGTTGTAAAGTGTTGGCGATGGCTACAATTTTATCACCGTTTGCTACTTCTAACGAGCCGCCGGGCATAAAATCATTTTGTATATCTATCAATAATAAAGCATTCATATTATTTCAATTTATAGGTTGCTATTAGTTTGTCGCGTTCTTGTTTCAAGGCAGCGCTTAAACCAATTTTATATATATGCGGATTATCAAACCGTTTATATTCCAAGGGTAATAAACTCAAGCGGTATTTGGCAAAATCTGCTACCTCTGTAAGATTTTGATGTTTTAAGATAGCTTGGCCTTCCTTCATTACCGGTTGCAATAAAGCTTCGTGTTTAAATGGTTTTAAGTTTAATTCTTTATGTGCTTCAAATGGATGGTACATTTTATCTACTTCTTTTTCTGAAGCCATCGTAATCACGTCGGCACCGCTAAACATTCCGTTTTCTTTGCTCATACGGTAGACTTGTTTTTTGTGCGGTAAAGTGATCTTAGCGATATTTTCGGAAATTTTAATACGTGGTTTTCCGTTAGAAAAAGCCAATTTATAAACGCCATCTAAAGCCGCATCCGGTTTCCCGATTACCATATTGGTGCCCACGCCAAAAACATCAATGGGAGCATTTTGATCTTCTAAACTTTTAATAACATATTCGTCCAATTGGTTAGAAACCGCAATTTTAACGTATTCTAATCCCGCTTCGTCCAATTTGGCCCTGCTTTGTTTTGCATAATAGGCCAAATCTCCACTGTCTAGGCGAATACCCATTAATTTTTCGCCTCGTTTTTCCATTTCTTTAGCTACTTTAATGGCGTTGGGTACGCCACTTTTTAAAGTACTGTAAGTATCTACCAAAAGCACACAATCTTTTGGTCGGCCTTCTGCAAAATCTCTAAATGCGGTGAGCTCATCGTCATAGCTTTGTACAAAAGAATGCGCCATTGTACCGGCAACCGGCAAATTATAATCTTGGGCAGCCTTTACATTACTGCTACCATTTGCACCACCGATTATAGCAGCTTTTGTAGCAAAATAACCGCCGGGGCCTTGCGCACGCCTTAATCCGAAATCTAAAATCTTCTTATTACCGGCACTCAAGCGTATCCTGCTTGCTTTGGTAGCAATTAAACTTTGAAAGTTGAGTAAATTGAGCAAAAGTGTTTCTACTAATTGGGCTTCTACAAAGTTGGCTTCTACTTGCAAAACCGGTCGCGTAGGAAATACTACATCGCCTTCCTTTACGGAATAGATATTGCCCTTAAACTTAAAGTTCTTTAAATATTCTAAGAAATCTGCGGTAAAGCCCTGTTTTTTTAAGAAAGCCAAGTCTTCTTCCGAAAAGTGTAAATTGCTTATAACTTCTAACAATTCTTCTAAACCGGCAAAAATGGTATAGCCGCCTTTAAACGGGTTTTTCCTGAAAAAATAATCAAATACGGCGGTATGCTCGTGTTTGTTTTGATTAAAATAGACTTGTGCCATACTTATTTGGTACAAATCTGTATAATTGGCGGTAAATTGAAACACAATAGTTAGTTTTTATACAAAGATAGGTTTTTTGGGTTTATTCGTTGTAGGATTTAAAATAGACAGAGAAAGGTCAATTTCATTTTCTTAAGCTTCTGTAACAAAGGTTACGAATAATATATAATTATTAACTTAAATTCGGGTAACATTTCAACATAATATTTGTATGATTTACTATTTTTTAAAGGAACCCATTAATTAAAACCTCATTGTCATGGCAAAAATTGTAATATTGGGTGCGGGAATTTCAGGTCATGTGGCCGCAGCACACCTTCGCAGAAAACTGGACAAAACCCATGAGGTGGTTGTAGTTTCGCCAAATAGCAATTACCAATGGATACCCAGCAATATTTGGGTGGGTATTGGTAGGATGAAAGCTAAGGAAATGCTTTTTCCGCTTGCACCTTTATATAAGAAGAAAGGAATAGGTTTTAAACAAGCAAAAGTAACGTCTTTTTACCCCGAAGGCGATAGCGAAACGGAGAAACCATTTGTGATAGCCGAATATGTTTCCGAAGAAAAAAGAGGCGAAGCCGAAAAAATAACTTATGATTATTTGATAAATGCCACTGGCCCTAAACTTAATTTTGAAGCCACCGAAGGTTTGAATCCCGGGACCAATAAAACATTTTCCGTTTGTACTTATACGCACGCAAATCACGCAAATGAAGGTTTGCAAGCCTTAATTGCTGAAATGAAGAAGGGAAAAGAAGCAAGAATAGTTATTGGCACGGGTCACGCCAAGGCAACCTGTCAAGGTGCTGCCTTTGAGTATATTTTGAATGTAGAACAGGAACTACGCCGTCAAAAAGTACGTGACAAAGCAAAAATAACCTGGATTTCTAACGAGTATGAGTTGGGCGATTTTGGAATGGATGGGATGCTGCTAAGCTACGGCAGCAATATAATGAAATCGCATGAGATGATTGAAATGGTTTTTGAAGACCGCGATATAGATTGGATTTTGGGTGCCGGTGTAAATAAAATTGAAAACGGTCTGGCACATTACGAAACTTTACAAGGAGAGCAGAAAACAATTGCATACGATTTTGCAATGTTGATTCCATCTTTCTCTGGTCACGGTTTTAAGGCTTTCGATAAAAACCATCGAGACATTACCGAGAAACTTTTTAAAGGCTTTATGCTTGTGGATGCTGATTATACGCCAAAACCATATGAAGATTGGACTGTACAAGATTGGCCGGAAACTTACCAAAATCCGAATTATAAAAATATTTTTGCGCCCGGAATAGCTTTTGCGCCACCACATAGTATTTCCAAACCGCGTAAAAGTCCGAATGGAACTGAAATTTTCCCAGCGCCACCAAGAACCGGAATGCCTTCAGGAATTACCGCCAAATTGGTTGCAGATAATATTATTGACAGCATAAAGAATAAAAAAGAAAGCTTGCACCACAAAGGTTCTATGGGCAATATGGGTGCCGCTTGTATCGCCTCGGCAGGCTTTGGCATGACAAAGGGCAGTGGGGTTAGTATTACTACCTTTCCCATAGTTCCTGATTATAAAAAATACCCTGATACCATGGGAAGAAAATTAGGAAAAACCTTTGGAGAAATAGGTCTGGCAGGCCATTGGCTCAAGCTGATGTTGCACTACGCTTTTATATATAAAGCCAAAATGAAACCCTTTTGGTATTTGATTCCCGAATAAAATTTAACGATTTAATACAAAAAATATTATGACACGTAGAATATCTAAAACCAAGCGATTTTTTATGATGAACCCCATCATTCAGTTTTTCAAATTTATCTATTTGAGCGTAAAAGTGCTTCTTATTGTGGCCGGTGGTCACGGGGGCACGCGAAAACTAAGCAGATAAACTGACCTTAGTCATAATTTAACTCGTTATTTTTATCTAACTTTGATCCAAATGAAATCCATAATCACCATATCGCTATCTTTCCTCGTCCTTTTACAAGGCGTAGGAATTGGTGTTTCTGATATTCTGGTAATGGATGAATTGGTAGAACACGCAAAATACCACGCTGAAACACACGGCGACAACTTTTTTAATTTTTTTGAGAAACATTATGGTTCGTTAAAAGCCGAGCATCAAAAAAACGATAAAGAAGAGAAATCTGACCACGAAAAACTTCCTTTCCAGCATAATTCAAGTAATCATTTGATGACAGATGTGGTACTGGTAACTTTTGAAGTCCCTCTTTCTAAATCCATAATTCCCTCTTCAACTACTTCTAATTTTCACTATAAGAATCTCTACTCTTTTATTGAAAAACCCTCCATTTTTCAACCGCCGAAGTTAGCATAGCCTAAAAAATCTATTCTGGAAAGATCCTATTCCGCTTTTTTAAAGTGCTTACAATTCATTTCTATTATTTAATTTTTCGATCCTTTGTTATCGAAAAGCAAACTTTTAGTTAGTTATGCTATCAAAAATCATTCAATTCAGTATAAATAACAAACTCATCATCGGCTTGTTTACGGTCGTGTTGATGGGCTTTGGAGTCTATTCTCTCACCCAATTACCCATAGGTGCGGTGCCAGATGTCACCAACAACCAGGTGCAGGTAATTACCACTTCCCGTAACCTTTCTACGCAAGATATGGAGCAGTTTATTACCTATCCTGTAGAGTTGGAAATGGCCAATTTACCAGGGGTAAAAGAAATACGTTCTACTTCAAAATTTGGACTTTCGGTGGTAACCATCGTTTTTGAGGAAGACTTAGGAACCTATTTGCCGCGCCAGCTTATTGCCGAGAAAATTAAATCGGCTACCGAAAATATACCGGAAGGCTTTGGTTCTCCCGAAATGGGGCCAATAACCACCGGTTTGGGCGAAATCTACCAATATGTCCTCGATGTAAAACCGGGCTATGAAGACACTTATTCCACCACCGATCTTCGTACCATTCAGGATTGGATTGTAAAAAGGCAATTGTCCGGAATTCCCGGCGTGGTAGAAGTAAATACCTGGGGCGGCCACTTAAAACAATATGAAGTTGCCATAAACAGCAACAAGCTAAACGCCATGAATATAACTGCCCAAGAGGTTTTTACAGCTCTGGAAAAAAACAATAGTGTTTCTGGTGGCGGTTATATTGAAAAAGAAAACCAGGCCTATTTTATTCGCGGGGAAGGTTTAGCATCTTCGCTGGAAGATATCCGGAATATTGTGGTGAAAACCGAAAATGGCTTCCCCATTTATATAAAAGATGTTGCTGAAGTTAAATTTGGAAGTGCGCTGCGTTTTGGCGCGATTACCGGAAATGGCGAAGGAGAAAAAATCCTTGGCCAGGTAATGATGTTAAAAGACGGCAATTCCAACAAGGTAATTGAAGCGGTAAAAGACCGAGTAGCCGAAATTTCCGGCTCCCTGCCAGAAGGTGTTTATATCAATCCATTTTTAGACCGTAGTGTACTCATTGGCAAAACTACCTTTACCATTGCAGAAAACCTGATTCTCGGGGTTCTCATTGTAATATTTGTGGTGGTACTTCTATTGGGTAATATCCGGTCTGGGCTGGTTGTGGCTTCCGTAATTCCTTTATCGCTGCTTTTTACGCTTTCTATGATGAATATTTTTGGCATCGATGCCAATTTGATGAGCCTTGGTGCCATAGATTTTGGAATTATCATTGACGGGGCTGTAATTATAGTTGAATTTGTAGCTTTTCAGGTTACTAAAAACGCTTCGCACTTAAATAAACTTTCTTCCGAAGAAAAACAACTTACAAAGGATAAACTCACCGTAACTAGTGCTTCAAAAATGATGAATTCGGCCATTTTTGGTCAATTGATTATTTTAATTGTTTTTATCCCAATCCTTTCCCTTAGTGGGGTAGAGGGCAAAATGTTTCGGCCAATGGCGCAGACATTCAGCTTTGCGCTAATTGGAGCAATGCTACTTTGTTTTACCTATGTACCTGTGGCAGCCTCTGTGTTTTTAAAACCTTCCGTTCCCTCTAAGAAAAACATTTCTGTGCGTATTATGGCATTTCTAAATCGCTTTTACGAACCCTCGATTCGTTGGGCTCTGGGTGCGAAAAAACTTGTTTTGGGCATTGCAGTTTTACTTTTAGCGGCCACCATTTATCTCTTTACCACAATGGGCGGAGAATTTGTGCCCACTTTAGATGAAGGGGATTTTGTAATTCAGCCGGTGTTAAAAACGGGGACTTCCCTTAGCAAAACCATTGAAGCCACCACCAAAATTGAAAATATTCTGATTGAAAAATTCCCGGAAGTAGATCAGGTGGTAAGTCGTATTGGTGCTGCCGAAGTTCCCACAGACCCGATGTCTATGGAAGAAAGCGATGTGATTATCACCTTAAAACCAAAGAGTGAATGGGTTTCGGCAGAAAGCAAAGATGAATTGGCCGATAAATTCAAGGAAGCACTCGCCGTAATTCCGGGGATGGAAGTAGAATTTACCCAGCCCATCGAGATGCGCTTTAACGAATTGATTACCGGGGTACGGGCAGATATTGCTATTAAAATATTTGGGGAAGACCTGGATATACTGAACAAAAAGGCCAATGAAATAAAAGGCCTTGTCGAAGACGTTGATGGCGCCGCAGATATTATTATCGAAAAGGTAGTAGGCCTGCCACAAATGAACGTGAAATTTGACCGTGCTAAAATTGCCCGGTACGGATTGAACATTGCCGATTTAAATGAAATGATAGCTATGGGGTTTGCCGGCAAATCTTCGGGTAGCATTTTTGAGGGCGAAAAACGTTTTGATTTAGTGGTTCGACTAAATGAGGATGAGCGTCGCGACCTTTCGAACCTGCAAAACTTATATGTAGATACCCCTTCCGGGGAAAAAGTGCCGCTGCGGGAACTGGCCGAAATAAAATACACCAAAGGTGCAGCAAAAATCTCACGCGACGATACCAAACGCCGTATTGTGGTGGGCATTAATGTACGTAATCGCGATTTACAAAGCGTGGTGGACGATGTACAAAAACTAATTGCTGAGAATATAAAACTTCCCGTTGGCTACACTATAGATTATGGCGGGCAGTTCGAAAATCTGCAAAGTGCAAAAGACCGACTCCTCATAGCAGTTCCGGTTGCTTTGTTACTCATTTTTGTACTGCTTTACTTCGCCTTTCGTTCCGTAAAGGAAGCTTTAATGATTTATTCAGCAATCCCGTTGGCGGCCGTTGGGGGCGTTTTGTTGTTGTGGCTTCGGGATATGCCGTTTAGCATTTCGGCGGGCGTCGGGTTTATCGCCCTTTTTGGAATCGCGGTGCTCAACGGAATCGTTTTGATAGAACATTTTAAAGAACTTAAAAAAGAAGGAATGAAAAATAAAACCGAACTTATTGTACAAGGTACCAAAGACCGACTTCGAGCGGTACTGTTAACAGCTTCTGCGGCTGCTCTCGGATTTCTGCCAATGGCCGTTTCAACCAGTGCCGGTGCTGAGGTTCAACGCCCTCTGGCCACGGTAGTTATTGGTGGTTTGGTCACAGCAACTATATTAACCTTGATCGTGCTGCCCGTTTTATTTTCAATTTTTGATTCGGATAAAAAAGAAAAAAAACTCAAATCTAACGGAAAAATCCTGCCCGCAATTCTCCTAGTATTCTTTCTCGGGTTTTCGGGAATGGCGCAGGAAAGCCCTAAAAACCTGATGGATTTACAAGAAATGGCTTTGGAGAACAATGCAGGTTTAAAGGCTACCGAATTTCAAAAAGAGGAAGCAGCAGCATTGATTGGGAGCGCTTTCACTTTTGAAAAAACCAGCGTATTTTATGAGTACGACCAAAACAACCTGGCGCTTAACAATGAGCCTTTACAGGTTTTTGGAGTGCAACAGAACTTTCTTTTTCCTACGGTTTATTTTGCTCAAAAAAATGTAAACCAACGTCTGTTTGAAATGCAAACGAGCCAATATGCACTTCAAAGCCGAACAACCAAAGGTATGGTTGCTGCTGCATTTTACCAGTTTCAATTTGAAAAAAACAAGGAGCGCGTTTTTCAAAGTTTGGACAGTCTTTACAAAGACTTTTCGCAAGCCGCGACGCGTCGGTTTGAACTTGGCGAAACCAATTATCTAGAAAAAATTACCGCCCGTGCCAAACAGCGGCAACTGGAAACCAATTATAAGCAAAGCAAGGAAGATGTGCAAATTGCACGAAACCGTTTAAAACAGATCGTACAACCTAAAGATAGTTTGACTATTGCTGAAGAACCTTTGCAAAAATTGCAACTATTACTGCCAAGCCTGGAAGAACATCCTGCTTTAAGTTATTATGAAGAAAGAAGTGCTTTCTTTAAAGCAAAACGCAGTTTGGAAAAGCAAAATTTACTTCCCGATATTAGTTTTTCTTATTCGCTGGGGAGTAATTCTGGCTTGAACCAAAATTTGTATGCTTACCAGGTTGGTCTTAAAATTCCGTTGCTTTTCAGCGGAAATGCTTCAAAAATAAAAGCTTCAAAAATTGCTGTGGAAATGAGCAAGCAACAAGCTATCGATTATAAAGTGCAGTTGAATTCTAGAAAAATACAGCTGCTAAACGAAGTTTCAAAATACGAAGAAGCCCTTGAGTATTATGAAACCGATGGAAAATCCCTTTCCGAAGAAATCTTAAACACGGCAACTATCAGTTATAAAAATGGCGAAATAGACTTTTTTCAGTACATACAAAGTCTTGAAAATGCCTATGAGATAGAACTACAATACCTTGAAAATCTCAACAATTACAACCAGGCTGTAATCGCCATCAATTACCTAACCCTTTAAACTTATTAGCTATGAAATTTATAAAATCTATCCCGTTGCTTTTAATCCTATTATTAGGGTCTTGCAACAATTCAGAAAAAGAGATAAATCTTACCGAAACAACTTCCGAAGAAACCCAAAAAGAGCGCATTTATCTTTCTAAAGCACAATTTGAAGGCGAAAAAATGGCGTTGGGAAAACTTACTAAAAAACGCTTTGCTGAAACTGTACAAACTACCGGTGTTATAGATGTGCCGCCGCAGAGTAAAGCAATAATAAGTGCTTTCTCCGGCGGTTATATTAAGGACACTCCTTTGTTGGTAGGTGATCAAGTTAAAAAAGGGCAGCGCTTGGTAACTCTGGAAAACCCCGAGTTTATCACGATGCAACAAAACTATCTGGAGGTGGTGGAACAGCTTTCGTACCTCAAAGCCGAATATGAGCGACAGAAAATTATGCTGGAGGAAAAAATCACTTCCCAAAAAAGTTTTTTAAAAGCTGAAAGTGACTATAAATCTAATTTGGCAAGAAAGAACAGTTTAAAGAAAAACCTTGAAATGCTGAATATCAATCCTGCTTTGGTGGAAGCTGGAACTATTGTTTCGCAAGTAGCTATTTATAGTCCAATTGATGGCAATGTAACCCGGGTTTTCGTGAATATGGGAACCTATGTTTCCCCGGCAGATAAGATTATGGAAATTATGAACAGCGACCACATTCACTTAGAATTGAAGGTTTTTGAAAAAGATTTGCTGCACCTTAAAAAAGGACAGCAAATAAGCTTTACGATTCCGGAAGCTTCCAAACAAGAATTTAAGGGCGAAGTTCATTTGGTAGGAACTACCATTGAGCAAAATAGACGTATTGCTATGGTTCACGGTCATATTGCTGAAAAAGACGCTTATAATTTTACGGCCGGAATGTTTGTGGATGCCAAAATTATTACCGGAGAATCGGAGTATATGGCACTGCCGGAAAATGCTGTGGTAGAATTGGATGGAAAAAAATATGTTTTACAAGTTACTGCTGAAGATAACAAAGGCATTGAATTTAATTCCGTAGAAGTAAAAATTATAGGAAATTACCAGGGTTTTACCGCATTTAAAACCAATAAAAACCTAAACTCAGAGGCCAACTTTTTGACCAAGGGCGCATTTATTTTGCTCCAGGAATAAACTTTGCCATTAAGACGTTCTTTTGTGATGTAAGTTACAGAAAAACAGGTTTTTATTTGTATCTTAAACTTAACTATTAAAATTATTGAATTATGAAATATTATATAAGCACAACGTTAAAAAACGCAAGTTTTAAAGAAGCTATTGAAAAAACTACCGAAGCTTTAAAAAAAGAAGGTTTTGGCGTATTGACCGAAATAGATCTAAAAGCAACCCTGAAAAAGAAATTGGATGCCGATTTTTATAACTATACGATTCTAGGCGCCTGCAATCCGAAAATGGCGTATGAAGCCCTAAAAGCCGAAGATAAGATAGGAACAATGCTGCCTTGTAATGTAATAGTACAGGAAAAAGAACTCGGTACCGTTGAGGTTTCGGCTGTAGATCCTGCAGCTTCTATGACGGCTGTAGAAAATGATGAGTTGGGAGAAATTGCCAAAGACGTCCAAGAGAAATTGGCTAAAATTATTCAAAGTATATAAAAGCTCTATAGCTTAAACTTAAATAAAATAGTATGGAAACGGTGAAATATTCTAGAATCTACCGAATTATCCATTGGACAATAGCAATTACTTTTTTGCTTTTGTTGGTGACTATTTTTCTAAGGTTGACCTGGATGAATAAATACAATATGGCAGATATTATTCAGACTTATCTAGCTAGTACCGACCAATCACTCTCCCGTGATCAGCTTATTGTTCTTGCAAAACAGATAAGAGCACCAATGTGGGATTGGCATATTTATTTAGGATATGTTTTGGTGGGTTTATTCAGTTTGCGCTTTATTTTACCTTTTTTCGGAACTATGAAGTTTCAAAACCCACTGGATAAAAATCTATCCTTTAAACAGCAGTTTCAGAAATGGACGTACATCATTTTTTATGTATGTGTGGTAGTGTCATTAGTTACAGGGCTTATTATAGAATTGGGGCCAAAAGATTTGAAAAAACCTATGGAAGAAATCCATGTTCTTGGCATTTACTATCTCCTAGCATTTATTGCATTACACATTGGAGGTGTAGTCATGGCAGAATTCACAAATCAAAGCGGAATTATTTCAAGGATAGTTCGGGGTTCTACTAATAAATTAAAATAATCAATGTAGTCTATGGTGAAAACAACGCCTTTATATAAAAGCTATTGATATGAAAAACATAAAAATCCATTTTCTGGGAGCTGCGGGAACAGTGACTGGTTCTAAATTCTATCTGGAAACACCGGAGCAGAACATTTTGATAGATTGCGGAATGTTTCAGGGCTTAAAAGAACTGCGTGAAAAAAATTGGGAAGACCTGCCAATAGATGTTTCGGCAATAGATGTGGTTTTATTGACGCACGGTCATTTAGACCATACGGGTTATTTACCACGATTGGTAAAACAGGGTTTTCGCGGAAAAATTATCGGCACCTCGCCTACGCTAGCAATAACTAAAATTATATTGTTGGATAGTGCTAAAATTCACGAAGAAGAAGCTGAACGTGCCAATAAAGAAGGCTATTCTAAACATCATCCCGCAGAGCCTTTCTATACCATTAAAGACGCCGAGTTTAGTCTAGGTTTTTTTCAGTATGAAGAAAAAGATAAGTGGCTAAAACTATCGGAAAATATCAGATACCGATTCCGTTATAACGGGCATATTATTGGAGCGACTTTTATCGAGTTGGAGATCTTCGGTAAAATCTTTGTTTTTTCAGGGGATATTGGTCGGGAAGAAGACCTATTACTTTACCCGCCACAGAAACCAGAATGGGCAGATTATCTCTTTATGGAAAGCACTTACGGCGGGAAATGCCATCCAGAAGAAAGCGTTTCAGAAAAACTAGTCTCGCTTATTAATAAAACCATCCATAACCGCGGCAATTTAATAATTCCGTCATTCGCAGTAGAACGCTTGCAAACTTTAATGTTTTTGTTTTGGAAACTCTACAATGAAAACCGAATTCCGAATATCCCAATTTTTATAGATAGCCCTATGGGTAATAATGTTCTTTCTGTTTTTGATAGCTTTCCCGATTGGCATAAAATACCAATGCGAGATTTTAGGGCGATGAACAACAGGATGAATATTATTACTTCCTATAAAGAAACTTGGGAAACCATAGACAATTCGCAGCCAAAAGTGGTTATTGCCGGAAGCGGTATGGTAACCGGGGGAAGGGTGTTAACCTATTTAAAACAAATGATAGACAAGCCGAACACTACGGTTTTGCTGGTAGGCTATCAGGCAGAAGGAACACGTGGAAGACAGTTGTTGGAAGGCGCGCAGGAGTTAAAGTTTTTCGGAAAGTATCATGCTGTGAAAGCAGAAATACATCATATAGAAAGCCTGTCGGCGCACGCCGATCAACACGGACTTTTAGATTGGGTAAGCGAAATCAAGAACATTCCGGAAGAAACTTTCCTTATTCACGGCGAACCTACGGCGCAAGATGCTTTGCGTGTGAAATTGCAGGATGAAAATAACTGGAAGGTGAGTATCCCGAAGTTAAATACCGTTAGGGAGATTATGATTTAGAGGAACTAATCAGTGTGTTTGATTTATTGATTAACATAGAGTTGTTTCACGCGAAGCTCGCAAAGTAAAAAACGCAAAGAATCGCAGAGTTTTGATTATTAAAATTTTATAATCTTTGCGGATTTTGCGATGCTCCTCCCGCACTTTTCGTAAAAAATTTTTTAACAGAAAAAAGATAAACACTTTAAGAATGCTGCCGCTTGTCCATATAAAAGTGAAGGATTGGACAGGAAAAAAATCGACTAAGAAGCCTTCAAAAATAGATGGCTCCTAAATGATTTACTTAATCGTCTACAAATTACAGAGGTTTTTTATTTCATCTAATATTCTTTTTTGGCGTAACTCTGAAACACCTATTTTTTTTAGTATAAATTTTGACTCGAACAACTCTTCCGTGAGAATAATATTGTTTTCTATAATGAGATCTTTTTCCCGTTTTGTCAAGGTGGTCAAGGTAGTTATGGGATAGAGTGCAAACTCATCCACGTTGTGTTTTATACCATTGTTTTTAGGATAATTCCAACTTAATAAATGCAAGCCTACGCAGGTGGCATAATCAATAGCATCTTTAGAAAAGCGAGTGTTGGTTACTAGCCAGCCTTGTTTTAAATGCGATTCTTTTTCGGGTTTATTGTTCCAATGCTCTTGAATATCTAAAAATCTGGAATTTATATAAAGAGGCACTTTTACATTGCTAACAGCTTTGGGGTCTGAATGAAATTTACATTCAATGGCATAGGTGTTTCCTTCTTTTTCTGCCAAAACATCCACTTCGTGTGTAACACATTTACCTTGCAGAATGACACCCACAGTTGTCTTAAAACCTTTATGGCTTAAAAGTGCGCCAATTAGGCGTTCAAAAGGAAAACCGGTGGGACCCAAATCCAAAATAGCACGTTTTAAACTATATTTGGAAGCCGAAATGCGGTTGTATTTTTTTAAAAGTGAAAAAGCTTTTCGGTAGATCTTTTTTGTTGACATACCGTTGTAGAGCATCGACTCTATTTCGGCTGCAATTAATTCTATTTCTTCTTCCGAAGCCATGCTTCTCCTAAGGGAAGTTTTTAGTTTTTCAACGTTAAAACTTTCACTATCTCCACTAGATTTTACAATTGCTATGCTGTCTTTTTCCATTTTGTGTATTTTAAAATCGTAGAATTTCGCCTTTTTTAAGTTCTTTTATTAAGGTTTATGTAAATAAATCCACTAATGATTAGCGTGAGCAAAATCCTAAAAGCCATCGCTGCAATAGTTTTATTTTCATATAAGCCGCCGGTATGAATATGGATGTAAAACAGGCCAAAAGCGTAAAGAAGGATTAAGGCTACGGTAAGCATAACCCAAAACGCCCACTTTTCTGATTTTAAAAAACCATAAAGAACAAGTAAATACAAGACCCCTGCTGTTAGATTGGTTTTGACTATAAAAGGCACAAAATTTCCTTGTTTTGCACGAATACCAAACCAATCGAATAAAACAGCACTGCTCATAAATAAGGTTACAGCTGCGAAAAGAAATAACACCAATGCGATGATTATTCTAATTACTTTTTTTCTTTCCATTAGTTTGTTTTTTTATAACTCCATACTGCCAACCCATTCATTAAAATAGCGTATAAAACTGTTTTCCACAACTGTGGAAAAATATCCTTTAAACCGGAACCCTTCAGCAATACCATTCGTACAATTTCTACAAAGTATTTAATGGGATTGAATTCGGTAATGATCTGTGCCCATTTGGGCATACTTTCTATGGGCGTGAACAAACCGCTCATCAAAATAAAAATCACTACAAAAAACCAGGCGATGAACATAGCCTGTTGTTGCGTATCAGTAAAATTGGAAATAAACAAGCCCATTCCCAAAATCACTAAAATATAAACCGAAGTGTAGGCATAAAGCAGTAATAAACTACCTAGCATTGGCGTGTTGAAAATGATTTTTGCGAGGATTAAACCAATGGTCAATAAGCCCATACCAATAACCCAAAACGGAAATAATTTCCCGATAATAAACTGGCCTTTGCCAATTGGTGTTACGTTTATTTGTTCTAAGGTGCCTATTTCTTTTTCGCGTACAATGTTCATTCCGGAAAGGAATAAAGTGATCATCGTTACCAATAAAACCAGGATGCCCGGCACCATAAAAGTTTTATAATCTAAAGTGATGTTGTACCAAAAAGAAGGAATAGCTTGTATTTGTACTGGTTGTATTCCTTTTTCGGACCTTTGCATTATGTTCAATCTAACCTCCTGGTTAAAATTTTGCACAATTTGGTTTATATAGCCACTTTCCACCCCAGCTGCAGCACCATCAATCGCATTGATAATAATTGATAATTCACCCGATTTCTCCGTAAGTAAGTTACGTTCAAAATTATTGGGGATTTCTAGTATCACGTCAACCTCTCCTGCCAACATTGCCGAACTGGCTTTTTCGTTGGAAGGGAAATCAGTCAACACATCAAAATAGGTAGAAGCGCTAAATTTCTCGACCAGAGCGCGGGAGGTGGAGGTATGATCGTTATCAATATAAGCGAATTTTATATTTTTCACTTCATAAGTAGCCGCATTCGATAGGATGAGCAACTGCAATATGGGCAGGATAAAAATAATGGGCAACATCCCTTTATTCCTAAAGATTTGCCTAAACTCTTTTTGTATGATATAGCCTATGATCTTCATTACTCCAGCCGTATTTTATATTTTTTCACACTTAACCCAATAAAAAACACCGTCATTGCAATTAAAATCAGTGTTTCTTTCCAGATATAGGCTATTCCAATTCCTTTTAGCATAATTCCTTTAATGATGATAATGAACCATTTGGCGGGAATAATGTTGCTAATTATTTGAAGGGGTTGCGGCATACTCGTAATCGGAAAAATAAATCCCGATAACAGGATTACGGGCAGCATTAAGCCCATAAGGGAAATCATCATTGCTGCTTGCTGGGTTTCTGCTATGGTTGAGATTAAAATTCCTAGCGCCAATGACGTAATGATAAATAGCACGCTTTCCGCACCCAATAAAAACAAGCTACCCTGAACCGGCATCCCAAATACAAAAATGCTCAAGAGTACAATTACGGCAGCGTTGATAATTGATAGAAAGATATATGGCACTACTTTTCCGATAATTACTTGGAAAGGCTTTAGCGGCGAGACCAATAAAATTTCCATCGTTCCCAATTCTTTTTCCCGAGTAATAGAGATGGAAGTCATCATTGCCGAAACCAGCATTAAAATAATGGTCATTACTCCGGGCACGAACATAAATACACTTTTAAGTTCGGGGTTGTAAACCATTCTGGTTTTAGGGATAATCTGATATTCTATTTGAATTCCCTTGTTTTCTGATTGCTGGTAGTTTTGAAGTATGGCATTGATATAGTTAGTGATGGAATTGGCTGTATTTGGGTCGGTGGCATCGGTTATTATTTGAATTTTCGCTTGTCTTTCTTTGATGAGATTTTTACTGAAATCATTTTCAAAATTTAATACCGCTTTAATTTTTCCATTTTTGAAAGCGGGTTCAATCTCCGCTTCGCGGGCAATCATCTGTTTTATACTGAAATATTTTGATGCTGAAATCTTATTGATAATTTCTTCTGTGGTAGCATCTTTGGAATGGTCTAAGATGGCAATATCCACATTATTGATCTCGTTGGTAATGGCAAATCCGAAAAGCAAGATTTGAGCAATTGGCATCCCAAAAAGGATAAACAGCGATCGCCTATCCCGAAAGATATGGTAGAATTCTTTTTTTATAAAACCTGTAAATCTTTTCATTACTTGTGATCAATAGACCTCATAGGTCTCTGATACCTGTGAGGTTTGGGTTATTCAATATTCCTTGCCAATTTTAAAAACACATCGTTCATAGAATCAACTTCAAATTGCTCTTTTAGTTTTTTGGGCGTGTCCAGCGCTTCTATTTTGCCTTCTACCATTATGGAAACCCGGTCGCAATATTCGGCTTCATCCATATAATGGGTAGTTACGAAAATGGTGGTGCCTCCGTGGGCTGCTTTATAGATCATTTCCCAAAACTGTCGGCGGGTAATAGGGTCAACACCACCGGTGGGTTCATCCAGAAAAACAATTTTGGGCTCGTGTAATAGCGATACCGAAAAAGCTAACTTTTGTTTCCAGCCTAAGGGCAGCGATCCCACCAATTTATTGCTGATTTCTTCCAGACCCAATTCGGCGATCAATTGTGCTCTCTTCTCCTTTATTCTTTTTCTCGATAAACCATAAATACCCCCAAAAAATGTAATGTTTTCTTTTACCGTTAAGTCGTCATAAAGCGCAAATTTTTGGCTCATATAGCCAATATTTCTCTTAATGGCTTCGGTTTGGGAATACACGTCATATCCTGCAACCTTTGCCTTGCCTGAAGTAGGTTTAGAAATTCCTATCAGCATTTTCATGGCTGTGGTTTTTCCTGCACCGTTGGCTCCTAGAAAACCAAAAATCTCCCCTTTTTTTACTTCAAAGCCAATGGCATTTACAGCTTTAAAATCACCAAAGGTTTTGGTCAACTCTTCAGCTTCTATGACGTTTTTATTTTTCATTATTTGGCTAATTCCATAAAGGCATCCTCAATATTGGGTTGGGTGGCTTCTATGTTTATTTGCGTGAGACCTTCTTTTTTTAGATATGATTTTAAATCTTCTGTTTCAAATGCATCCCGTTTATCGGTGTAGTGCACAAATTCCCCAAAAGGAAATACGCTGTACACGTGTTCATAATGTTGAAGGCTTTGTATCAATTTATACATATTGTCGGCACCCACATTGTAAATGGTCTTTGGAAATTTATCTACTATGTTTTCCGGACTGTCAATTTCCAATATTCCCCCATCCTGAATCAAGGCAATCCGATCGCATAAAGCCGCCTCGTCCATATAGGGAGTGGAGACCAGAATGGTAATCCCTTTTTTCTGTAAACGCTTAAGCATTTCCCAAAATTCTTTCCGTGAAACCGGATCTACGCCCGTGGTGGGTTCATCCAAAAAAAGCACTTTTGGTTTGTGTATTAAAGCACAGGACAAAGCCAATTTTTGTTTCATTCCTCCTGAAAGCTTTCCGGCGCGGCGGTCTTTAAAAGGTTCAATTTGCACGTAAATATCCTCGATCAAATCGTAGTTTTCTTCAATGGTCGTCCCGAAAATGGTGGCGAAAAAATTTAGGTTTTCTTCTACCGTCAAATCTTGATAAAGTGAAAAGCGCCCCGGCATATAGCCAACCGATTTCCGTATGGCTTTATAATCGTCTATAATATCATATCCTGCTACTTTTGCGCTGCCGTTATCCGGAATTAAAAGGGTGGTGAGTATTCTAAAAATGGTAGTTTTCCCCGCGCCATCGGGCCCAATCAGCCCAAACAATTCGCCCGGTTTCACCTCGAACGAAATGTCCTCAACGGCTTTTACCTTTTTATAGGATTTGTCGATGTTGCGCAGGGAAATACCCATATTTCTATTTATTTAATAAGGAAGAATACATCCAAACTTCTTTTTCTTGCTGCTGAATGTAATCGCTCATCAAGGCCACGGTTCCTTCATCGTTGGCATCGGTTGCCGTATCGAGGATTTCCCGTTGCATCGTTAAAATAGTAGAATAAGAATTCAAAATATTTTCTACAGCTTCCAAACCATCAGAAATTAATTCACTTTCGTCTATAATGGATACTGTGTCATATTTTGAATACCTATGCTCTGGCGTAAATCCAAGGGTTAAAATACGTTCGGCAACTTCATCGATTTTTATTTTTAAATCGTTGTACAACTCTTCAAACTTTACGTGAAGTTCAAAGAATTTATCGCCTTTTATATTCCAGTGAAAACCTCTGGTATTTTGGTAAAAAATGGAATAATTGGCCAAAAGCTTATTTAATTTTTCGGCATTGTTTTTTGACTTTTCGGTATTTAAACCAATTTCATTTAAATTGCTCATAATATTTGATTTTAATTAATTACTAATATTCGATTTAAACTCGTTTCTTGTTTTAAGAAATGTAATTAGGCAAAAAGCTGGCTTTTAAAGCGTTTCTCGGAGTCTAATTGTCTTTTTTCCTTGTTTTACTATTTAAAATAATCGTAATAACCTTCCAGGTTTTTTTTGATACCCGCTGTGATTTTAGCTCCTTTTTCTGTAGAGGAAACTTCTCCCAGGGCCGCGATTTTCTCGATAAGTGGATGCAGGAAAACGTGCAGGTTATCGTGAGAAGGTCGTGTCATTGTACATTTTTTAATTACATAATTGTTTTCTTCATTTAATTCTGAAGCCAAGCTGTGATAGTCTTCCACGCTTGTGGGATCACTGGCTTCTACCAATTTCAGCATTTTTTCTACACCTTCATTGGTTTCTAAATTAGCTTCCCATTTGGCACCGCTGTCGAGTTCAATTTCGTTTACCCAGGCGTTTTTATAGACTGCTGCCTGACCTTTAGCGTCTTTAGTGATCTTCTTCTCTTTATGATTTTGAACCTCCTCTGTAGTTTCCGAAGTTTCGTTGTTTTTAGTTTTGTTATCTTGACAGCCTATCATTAAAGCTGAAAGAAATAGCGTTGTTAAAATTGTTTTTTTCATAGTGTTTGATTTTTATTATTAATTTATCCACATTTCTGCCGGCATTCCTATTTTCAGGCTGCCGTCGTTTTTAACTTTAATGGTGACCGCATATACAAGATTTGCGCGTTCTTCTTTTGTTTGAATGATTTTAGGGGTAAACTCTGCCGTATCTGAAATCCAATCAATTTTACCTGAATAAGACTTTAGTTCTTCCCCATCATCAATTTTTACGGTAACTTCCTGACCAATTTTAATATTGGCCAATTGCGGTTGACTTACATATACGCGCAAAGTCATGACATCTAAATTGGCAATTTTATAAAGCGGTCTTGCAAACGAAACAACTTCACTTGGTTCGGCATATTGGGTTAAAACTGTACCGTTTACGGGATTTTCTATTTTAGATTTTTCAATCTGATCGTTGATTTGCGCTATTTTGGCGTCGATGGCTTTCACCTCGTTTACAATAGGCGAATTTTGCGTTTCCACATTTTCTATTTGCTTTTTTAGCACATCTACCTGACTATTAGCTTGGTCCATTTGGCGTTGGGTTGCAGCGCTTTCATCAAACATATTTTTAACCCGTTCTTGTTCCGTTTTTGCGGTTTGCAATTGCTCCTGCAAGACACTTATTTGTGACCAAACTCCGCCAGATTTTGAAGCAACTGTTTCTTTTGAAGCCAGTAACTGCTGTTTGTTTAAATAAAGCTGAAGCGTATCTACCAAACCTACAAGCAGTCCTTTTTCTAAAACTTGACCTTCATCCACATTTAAAAATTGAAGTTTGCCGTTTGCTTCAGCAGAAACCGTGATTTCAGTAGCTTCAAAATTGCCATAACCATCGGCTTTTTCAGTATCTGAACAGGAAATCAGTACGCTAAAAATATTTACTGCAATTATTATTTTTACACTTTTCATTTCTTCTATTTAATTTAAATCTCCTTTTATTACCTTGTAATTCGCTTTTGCGAGTAATAACTGCACTTCGTGTAAATCCTGGTTAATCTCTGCTTCATAAAGATTGTTCAATTCAGTAATATATTCCGAAGAAGTGATCGCCCCGTTTTGAAATTGCACAGTGGTAGCTTCCAGTACTTTTTTGCGCATTTCTATGATGCCGGAGTCGCTTTGCAGCAATTCCTGGTATTTATTAATCTCGCTCATAGCTCCCTTAACTTCAATGTTATTGTTCAACTCAAAGGTTTCTTTTTCGGTTGCTATCATTTCTTTTGAAACGTCCACCGCTTTTTTCTGTTGTTTTGTCTTGCCCCAATCAAAGATGTTCCAGTTCACTTTTAGACCCACCATATAAAAATCCTCAAACGAATTTTCTAACATATTGAGGCCCGGATTGCCATAACCGGCCTGGGCAAACCCAAATAAATTGGGGTAGTTGGCTTTTTCAAGCACTGTTTTCGAGGTTTCCAGTTGCTGTTGTTGCAAGTCAAAAAGTTTTACTTCCGGTCGAGCCGAATTATTAGCAGCGTTGATTAATATATTCGGTTTAACCAAATTTGTACGCTCGTTTAAATTGGTTGCCAGAAGTTGCGACAAATGTTCTAGGGACTTTTTCCTGGCAAAATCTGCTTCGGTAACTTGTTGTTCCAACTTTAATATTTCGGCTTGCAGCACCTGTTGGGAAGAAACCAAAACGACACCATATTTCACGCCGCTCTCCACTTCTTTTGCACGTGCTTTCAGTTGTTCCATCTTAGACTGCAACAAGTTTATTTGTTCCTGAAATAGCAAGACGTTGAAGTAATTTTTATTGATACGGCCTTTTAATCCGTATAGATTAACCGCAACTTCTTGTTGAAGGGTTTTCATTTCGGCATTTTTTAAACTGGCTCTTGCCGCAATGCTTCCGCCGTTGTAGATAAGTTGGTTCGCATCCAGTGTGGCGCGGTATTGATCTTTATTCGGTGTTTCAAAATTGGCATTTGGGATATCGCCGGGAAATTCGATCACCTCTGACTGGTAAGTAGCCTGAGCATTGATATCCAATTTGGGTAAACGGTTTTTTTTCAATACTTCTATATCGAAATTTGCTTTTTCTTCCAGTAAATTGGCATTAGATGCCAGCGGATAGTTCTTTTCGACAAGCGCATAACATTCTTGTAAGCTCAATGTTTGCTGGGCAGAAGCCTTAATAGACAAAACACCAATTAGTATGAACACCAACTTCTTCATCGCTTATTTTTTAATGGAATTAATAATAAATTCTGAAACTTCGGTTTTACGTTGTTCCATCAATTTTTTGAACTCTTTGTCATTTAATTTTAAAAAGCCTTTTACCAGGGGTGTGGCAACGAAAGGGAAAATATTGAGCGAGAGAATATGAATAAAAAGCTGTTTTCCGTCGGTAGGTTTTAAAACACCGTCTTTTACTTCCTTTTCTACCTGCGCATTGAATTTATCCAAAGACGGAAAAGCGCTGTTTTCCTGAATCTTTTCAATAAAGCCGGGGTTACGGTTTAATTCCTGAATGATAAAATTTGGGATATAGGGATGTTTGGAAATAAACGTAATATAGTTATGGGTAAAATTGGTGATTTTATTTTCTATAGAAGAATCGTCATTTAGAATGGCGTTGAGTTGAGGTGCCAATAAAGAAAAAGCTTTCTTAAAAACCGCTTCAAACAGCGATTGTTTGCTGCGGTAGTAATAATGCAGCATCGCTTTATTTATTCCTGCCTTATCGGCAATTTCCTGCATTCTCGCGCCACTCATCCCTTTGGTTTGAAAGATATTTTCAGCGGCATCTAAAATTTGCTTTTCGGTATTTTCAGTCTTCTGTTTTGGCATTATTAACTTTTTGGTTTAACCATTTGGTTAACAAAGATAACTAAATTAATGATATTAAAAGAAGATTTTTAAAAATAAATATTTAAGTTACTGGTTCTTAGCCTTAAGGGGTATTTTTTAGGTTTCTAAATAGATAGGTTTTAATAGCTACCAGATAATT
Organism: Haloflavibacter putidus; assembly: GCF_006546625.1. Taxonomy (GTDB): domain Bacteria; phylum Bacteroidota; class Bacteroidia; order Flavobacteriales; family Flavobacteriaceae; genus Mesonia; species Mesonia putida. The sequence goes on along the minus strand of NZ_VIAR01000010.1, from coordinate 70,809 downwards.
TTGGTGTACAACTTTAGAAAGAAATGAAGTGCTTATTTATTCAATACTACTTTCAGTTTTTATAGGAGAATCTATGGCATTATCTTTATTAAAGTAACCGCCTTTATTCTCATTTCTATTTAGGGAATGCTCTATTATTAAACGTGCTACTTCTATCATATTACGAAATTCATATAAAGCTGCGTTAAACTTATATTCTTGAAAGAGTTTTTCTGTAGTTTTATGTAGCTTTTCTACTTGAAGCGCAGCTATTTTCAAATCGTAATAATTTCTAACCACACCTGCATAATTTCGCATTATATACTGCAATTCTATTCTTTTTTGCATAATACTCTCTAAATTCCCATATATGGGTAAATCGTTGCTTATAACTTCCACAGAAACAGGATGAGGTATAACAGCTTTTTTATTTATATACTTAAATATTCTGTCGGCATAAACCAGGGCTTCTAATAGAGAGTTAGAAGCTAACCTGTTTGCACCATGCAACCCGGTGCGGGCACATTCGCCACAAGCAAAAAGATTTTTTAAAGAGGTTTTACCATTAATATCTACCATTATGCCTCCGCACAAGTAATGAGCTGCGGGTACTACGGGTATCCAATCTTTTTTTAAATCTATATTTTTGGAAATACAAGTTCTATAGATAGTTGGGAATTTTAGCCTTAAATCATCTATAGAAAGATGTGTACAATCTAGGTAAACATTATTATGCTTAAGTTTTTTCATTTCAGAATGAATAGCCCGGGAAACAATGTCGCGGGAGGCTAGTTCTGCGCGCGTATCGTAATTTAGCATAAAACGCTCTCCGTTTTTATTTCTTAAATAGGCACCATAGCCGCGTAAAGCTTCCGAAATTAAAAAAGAAACACCATTTTTACCATCGTAAAAAGCTGTGGGATGAAATTGTATAAATTCCATATCTTTTACTTTAGCTTTCGCTCGGTAAGCCATTGCAATCCCATCTCCGGTAGCAACTTTAGGATTTGTAGTGTGGCCATATACTTGTCCTATGCCACCCGAAGCCAAAGTGGTAAAATCTGCTTGAATAGTAAAAAAATCGCCAGAAATTTGATCTGCTATATAAGCGCCTTGGCAAGCTATTTCTTTACGGTCTTTTTTGTTTACTAAACGATTGGTAAGTAAATCTATAGCAAAATGATGGGGCAAGACTTGTATATTTTTAAACTTTTTGATGCGTTTAAGCAGTGTATGTTCTATCTCGTTACCGGTTGCGTCTTTGTGGTGAATTATCCTGTATTTTGAATGTCCGCCTTCCTTACCTAAATTAAGTTTACCATTAGGGTTGGTGTCAAAATTAGCGCCCCACGAGATCAATTCGTTTAATCGTAGCGGACCATTTTTAATGACCATTTCTACTACTGTTTTATCACAGAGTCCATCGCCGGCCTTTAGTGTATCTTGAATGTGTTGTTGGTAGGAATCTTTTTTTAAATTGAAAACTGCCGCTATACCGCCTTGTGCGTATTTGGTGTTACTTTCTGCTTGACTGGCTTTGGTAACCACCATTACTTTTTTATGCGAAAATTTAGCAGCGAGTTTTACTGCTAGCGTTAATCCTGCAGCACCGGACCCTATAATTAAAAAATTAGTTTTAATCATTATTTTGATAATTCGAGCATGTGCTCTATTGGCAAAATAGCTTTTTCTCTAATTGTTTTAGAAACTTCAATTTTTGGCGTTTCGGTTGCCAAACAGTCGTATAATTTCTGTAAGGTGTTCATTTTCATAAAAGCACATTCGCTACACGCACAAGTATTATCTTCTTCTGCCGGGGCAGGAATAAGTGTAGTTTGCGGCACTTCTTGTTGCATTTTATGAAGAATTCCTGCTTCTGTAGCAACTATATAAGATTTTGCAGGATTTGTTTTTACGTGCTTTATCATCCCGGCAGTAGAGCCAACGTAAGAGGCGGTTTGTAAGATGTGGCTTTCACTCTCGGGGTGAGCAATTATTTTTGCCTCCGGATGCTCTTGGTGCAGTTTTAAAAGCTTGTCTAAAGAAAAAGCTTCGTGCACGATGCAAGCGCCATCCCACAGCAGCATTTCCCTGCCAGTTTGTTTTTGTATGTATTTTCCTAAATTCTTATCGGGGGCAAAAATAATAGGAACGTCTTTTGGTACAGAGTTTACAATTTTTTCGGCATTAGAAGAGGTGCAAATAATATCGCTTAAAGCCTTTACTTCTGCCGAACAATTTACGTAAGTAATAACTACGTGATTTGGGTGGGCGTCTACCAATTTTTTAAATGCTTCCGGAGGGCAAGAATCTGCAAGAGAACAACCTGCCATCAAATCTGGTAACAAAACTTTTTTGTTAGGGTTTAATATTTTTGCGGTTTCGGCCATAAAGTGCACACCTGCAAAAACAATAATTTCTGCATTAGTTTCTGCTGCTTTTTGCGCCAGACCAAGACTATCGCCAACATAATCTGCTACTTCTTGAATTTCCGGAACTTGGTAATAGTGTGCTAATATAACAGCGTTTTTCTGCTTCTTTAGTTGAGTTATTTCTTGATGCAAGTTCATCGTGCTTTTAATTTAATTTTTTAAATAAATAGGTTGAAGAATAAAATGTTTAAGTAGAAAAATAACAATACAGTATGTAAGAAATAAAAATCTCTTTTCGGAATTAAGAAAGTGTTTTTTACCAACATAAATTTCGCACAAACGCAAGTTGTAGATAAAATAAACGAGCAACTTAAATTAATAGATACGGTATAAAATTGATTAGCAATATCTTTTGCTAAAATTGGGTTAAAAGTAAAGTATCGCTCTTAATAGATATATGACAAATGTCACTTTTTGGAGTATTAAATTATGGAAAAAGTAGTTATGGTTTATACACTGTTTTCTTAAGTAGGTTTCTAATTCTAAGTTTCAAAGCCAGAAAATTTCTTACCAAGTTGACGACCAAAATTATTTCCGTAAAGTGTAAATATTCTTCCATCAAGAAACATTAAAAAACTCCGACAGCCAAGAGAGAGTCAGAGTTTTTTTCGTTTTATTTATAAAAAATCAACCTATAAAAATAACCTCTTTAGCAGGGCTTTTTTTCGTAGCATTAATAAAATTACCATAATATTTTATCTGCTGCTCTGGAGCCGATTGAACCTTACGGTTTAAGACTTTTTCTATTTCATCTAATGCATAATCTTCTTGTCTGAAGTTGTTATACAAAGCATTAGAGTCGGGGTTTTTAATCCCAATTTCTATTTTTCCTTCTTTATTAATTAGGGCATATTTTGCTTTAAAGCAATGTTTAAGCAAGGTTTTAAAATCTTCGCATAACTCTGAATCTTCTTTACATTGTCTAATATATTCTTTAATTAAGGTCTGTAAGGAAGTCTGAATTTCCTTTGTAGTTAGATAGGCCGTCATGATAATGGTGTTAGTGGTTTGGTTTCTCTAAAGTAGGGAGTGGGCACCTTTTAAAAAAGCTTTTTAGTTATAGTTTAACGCTGTTTGCTAAAACTTTACTAAAAAACGAGTAGGTAGTTAAGAGCTTGATTGCCGGTAAAATAAAGACTCAAAAAATTCCGTAAAGCACTGCTATTAGGCTTAGTTTAAATTTCTTTTTTCAATAAAGAAAGATTTCAGTAAACGCGCGGCCTCTTCTTCCATAAGACCTTCAATCACCTTGGTTTTAGGATGTAATTTTGCGCCCATTGCTTTAAAGCCGCGATTTTTATCTGGAGCGGCAATTACCAATTTACTTAACTGACTCCAATACAAAGCGCCGGCGCACATTTGGCAAGGCTCTAGGGTTACATACATTGTACAATCGCGCAAGTATTTACCACCCAAGTAATTTGCAGCTGCGGTTATAGCCTGCATTTCGGCATGAGCGGTAACATCGTTTAGCAACTCGGTTAAGTTATGCGCCCGGCCAATAATATTTTGCTGGTGCACAATAACGGCTCCAACAGGAATTTCGTCACGTTCGTAAGCGCGTTGCGCTTCTTCAAGCGCTTTTTTCATAAAATAAGAATCGTCAAAAGCTTGTAACATTTAGCAAAAATACAAATTCAAACTTTACCTTTGTAAGCATGAACGATGCTATTTTACATACGATAAACATACCAGCAGATTTACGAAAGCTCAAACAAGAGAAACTTCCGCAGCTAGCAAAAGAACTACGCGAATATATCATAGATATAGTTTCTACAAAAGAAGGGCATTTGGGCGCCAGTTTAGGGGTTGTAGAACTTAGCATTGCGTTACATTACTTTTTTGATACGCCCAAAGATTTGTTGGTTTGGGACGTTGGTCACCAAGCTTATGGCCATAAAATATTAACCGGAAGACGAGATGTTTTTGGCAGCAACAGACAACTTAATGGCATAAGTGGCTTTCCTAAACCAGAAGAAAGTATTTACGATACTTTTGGGGTTGGCCACAGTTCTACCAGTATTTCTGCGGCTTTAGGAATGGCCTTGGCTTCGCAATTAAAAGGCGATTATAGAAAAAATCATATTGCCATTATTGGCGATGCTTCTATTGCCAGCGGAATGGCTTTTGAAGGTTTAAACCACGCCGGGGTAACCAAAGCTAATTTATGGATTGTTTTAAACGATAATGCAATAGGAATAGACCCCAGTGTTGGCGCTTTAAAAGATTATTTAACCAAAGCCGGAATTGGTAAAAAGCCACGTCAAGCCAATATTATAGAAGCATTAAATTTTAATTATTCCGGACCAATAGACGGGCATTCTATAGATGCTATTATTAACGCTTTCGCGGAATTAAAAGATAAGGATGGTCCTAAATTTTTACATGTAATTACCAAAAAAGGTAAAGGCTTACAAAAAGCCGAAGAAGATCAAGTGCGTTATCACGCACCGGGGAAGTTTGATAAAACCACCGGCGCAATTATAGAAACGCCCAATAAAAATCTGCCACCCAAATTTCAGGATGTTTTTGGCTTGACTTTGGTAGATTTGGCAAAAGAAAATAAAAAAATAATTGGCATTACTCCCGCTATGCCTACCGGAAGCTCTTTAAAATATATGATGCAAGTTTTTCCTGAGCGGGCTTTAGATGTGGGTATAGCAGAACAACACGCAGTAACCTTATCTGCAGGAATGGCCACGCAGGGTTTTAAAGTGTTTTGCGCCATTTACTCTACTTTTTTACAACGCGCCTACGATCAAGTAATTCACGACGTAGCCTTGCAAAACTTACCGGTTGTTTTTTGCATAGATCGTGCCGGGTTGGTTGGCCAAGACGGCGCAACGCACCACGGGGTTTTTGATATTGCATATTTGCGCTCTATACCCAACCTTATAATTTTGGCTCCCTCTAATGCTATAGAATTAAGAAATGCTTTATACACTGCTTCTACTTATAGTAATGGCCCAATTTGTATAAGATATCCGCGGGGCAGGGGTAAACTTTTGAATTGGCGGAAGTCTTTTGAGGTTTTCTCTTTTGGGGAAGCAAAGGTTATTAAGAAAGGAACAAAAATAGCAGTAGTAAGCGTTGGCACTATTGTAGAAAATGCTTTAGAAGCTCGCAAACAATTAGAGAATCCTTCTTTAATTGAAATTATAGATATGCGAAGCATTAAACCTTTAGATAAGGAAATGCTAGATTACGTTAAGCAAAAATTTTCTACTGTTATCACTATAGAGGAAGGCGTTATTGCTGGCGGTGTTGGCGAGGCAATTGGCAGTTTTTTAAACAGCGGCCCGCATTTGCATCAAATCATTAATTTGGGTGTGCCCGATGCCTTTGTGCAGCACGGTAAAGTAGAAGAGCTGCACGCTTTGTGCGGAATTTCTACACAAAAGTTATTAGAGTTGTTTCAAGACCTGTTGAAGGAATAAGGTTGGAGAAAAAGAAGAAAATAATTTGAATTTTCTGCCGAACTCACTTTAATATTTCAACGAAAGGTAAAACCTAAGTCTCTAAATCGGTTAAATAAAATTCTTCCGTAAAATAATTTCTGGTTGGGTCTCTGGGAGAAAGATTGTTGGCTTATAGCTATTTTGTAGCATGAGAATAAAGAATTTTTTCTTACTTACTTAATATAGTCTTTACCAATTCCATAAAAAAACCGAGGCAGTAGAAATACCGCCTCGGTTTTTTTAAATAAGCTTCTAACTCAATTATTCTATAATCAATTTTTCAGTTTGTGAAGCTGTATCGTTAGCTATCTTTAAGATATATACTCCTGTCGTAAGGTTAGAAACATTTATTTGGGTTTGTTCTGCACCCAAATCGCGCTGCATTACCGAACGCCCATTGATATCAAAAATCTGCACTTTAGTATTTCCTGCAGCAGCTTTGGTTTTAATATTAACCAAATTGCTTGCCGGGTTAGGATAAATAATAAACTGCTCGTTATTATAACTTTGTGCAGCCATACTACAATCTAATACATTAGCCGGTGGCATATCAAAAGCTTCGGTTTGATCTGCACGATCTAAAGGATTGCCTTGATCTGCACTGTAACCTAGACCTCTATTGGCAAAAGCGGTCCAGATTATACATTGATTTTCTCCATTATTAGCTTCCATGTCGGCTTGTAAAATAGCATCTCTCCCATCTATAAATCCAGGGTTGCAAGCTTGTAATTTCATACCATCTATAACCAATTGCATAGCAATATTATTACCTCCTGTACCATTATAAATATCCGGATCAAAACCGTGTTCGTCTATTAAACCCCAAGTCATATCCCATAACATAGTAGCCCAAACAAAACCGACCCCGTGCGGAGCGCTTAATTGGAAACTATTGTTTGTGTCTCCATAAGTAAAGTCGTTGATAGAGAAATCTGTTGAGTACGGAGCATTTCTAAGTCCTGTACCGTTAGCATCTTGTCCAATTGCATAAGTAGCAATACTTCTAGGGTCTGTAGCTTGATCACCAGACTTCATAGTCATAGTTAAGCTTATGTAATCGCTCCAGCCTTCGCCCATTTGTTCTGTATATTGTATACAATTGCCGTCTTCGTCTACTTCTTCGCAAGAATAAAGACAGCTGGCATTAGCGCTACCGCCGGTTAATCTGTTAGAAACTCCGTGGCCATATTCGTGTGCTATAATTGTACCGTCTAAAGAACCGTCTTTTTGATAAGGTCCGCTTTCTATAATAGTACCATTGATAGTATTTCCAGCTTCAATAGCATTTATCATTGGTAAACCATCTGATAAAGTAAGCATAATTGATGGAATTGTGATGGTTCCAGAGTTTCCACCCATATTAATTGGAGGTCCAGACTCGTTATTTACAATAATTACAGCAATGGCGCCGGCTTGTTGCATTGCATTTACTTTATCAACAAAAGAGCATTCTCCTCTGCGTATTATAGCTATGTTACCATCTATTGCACTTGCATTGGTAATATTATCACAAGCATCATAAGGGTCTATCGAGTTGCCTGCATTATCATCTTCTGCAATTACAAAGTCTCCGGTAATTCCGGTTACCGGAATTGACGGACCAAAATTGGCTGTGGTTCCTGTATAACTACCTGCAAAGTTAGAAGGCGAATTTACGGTTAAAACTTGCGGAGCACCAGTTGGTGCCCAAGTAAACATGCGCATAACCGGACTTTGACCATCTGGAGGTGTTCCAAAAGTGGCATTATTTCCGGGGCCTTGGTTTGCGCCATCTTGACCTCTAGCATAAACAGGATCGTTAGCTGTAAATGTAGCACCTCTTCCATAGTTATTTTGCTGAAAATTACCGCTGGGTTCGTCAAAACCATAGTTATACCATAAATCATGTACGATATTATTCCAGTAAAATAAATTAGTTACCGAGGCGTCTATGTAACCATCTGGATCTTGTTGTAAGTTTAAGGCAAAATCAAAATTTAGGTTGCTTCCGCCATCGGGAGCATATCCTGTTGCGTTATCGCCGTCTCTGTTTTCATATGCAAAAACATTGTTACCGCGTGTGATTGTATATTCTGGACCAACAACTTGGTCTGTATCATGCCATCCGTAAGGAGAACCTAAAGCGTTTGCTGGATTGTTTTCTAAAGTGCGCGTACCAAAATTTGGAGATTGAGCAGCCATAGGAAAAACATTATAGATAGAACCATCTTGTGGAGAACTTGCCGCTTTAAAACCAAATTGATTAGCCGCATTTGCGTGCATACGATGTGCTAGTGTACTGTGCTTTTCTGTATCGAAATTACAGGAAACAATCCAATCATCGCGGTGCAGAATTGTTCCATTACTTGCATCTAAGCGAATATTCCACCAATGCGAACCGTCTTTTAATTGTAAACTAACTTCCCAAGCCAGGCGCATATTTTCCCCGGAAGGGTAATAAACTTTAGTTGCTTGGATATTTGTAGCGGAAATTCCTGCATTGTTAAATTCATAAATGCCTTCTTCAGAAGAGAGAAGTTCTAAACCTGTTGGATTAAGGTTTAAAGCAGCAGCAACTTTATTTACTGCTTGTGTGGGGCCAAAAGCGGTTTGCGTAGTATTTGCTTTCGTGCTTAAATCTGATATAAAATTATTTTTTGCTTGGGTTACACGACCATTCTTTACCAAAAAACTACCCATAGCATTAAATACCGGTACATTTTGATGGTGCTGTTGTACATAAACCATTTGGCCGTTAAGACTTTTAGAGAAATGCTGGTCTTTAATTTTTATACCGGCAATATCACTTTGTTTTAACGAGGAGTTAGAAGATAAATAGCCCTGAATAGTACTAATTTCTATATCTTGGGCTATAACACCCATGGGGACGAGCATTAGCGCAATTAAAAGGCTTGAAAAATACTTTTTCAACATAATTTAAGTTTTGAAATGTTAAATTTTCGCTAAAAATATACAAATAAATATGGTATTCCTACTTAACAATTGTTAAAAATGTTTTTTTTACTACACTTTTTTAAAAAACGTGTAATCCAGATAATTTTTTGTAATCTCGTAACGCATTGCCATCTGTTAAAGCGGCGACTTGACTACACAAAGATATTAACCAAGTATAAGTATCTGTTTTTTCTAAAGGAATGTCTTTTAGAAAATTTTTATAAAGCAATTTGTCGTAATTTCCAGAATTTTGATTGATGCTGTTTTCTATAGCTTTGGTGTAGGCATCTAAGAGGGTAGCAATTATTTTATAACCGGCAATTTCTTTTTCTGTTACTTCTTTGCTTTCATAGATTTTTTGTCTGCTAATGCTGAGAATGTCATCTATTTGCGCGGTAAATCTTGTCTTCTTTAAAAGAGCAGTATCAAAATTACCATTTAAGATAGCAGTTTCATTTTCCATAAAGACTCTTTCTGCTTCCTCTATTAAAGTGCTAATGGCAAGAGATCGTAGATAACCTAATCTGCTATTAGTGGTGGTTAATTGGTTGTATTTTTCTGTATAAATTTTGTCTTTTACAAGTTTTATTAAAAACTCTAAAGCTACATCTTCTTCAATTAGACCTAAATTAATGCCGTCTTCAAAATCTATAATGGTGTAGCAAATGTCGTCTGCGGCTTCTACCAAAAATGCCAATGGATGCCGAGCGTATCTAATGTTGTTATCTTTAGAAACATTTTTCATTCCCAATTCCGTGGCAACGGTATCAAAAATATCTTTTTCGCTTTGAAAAAAACCAAACTTCTTGTCGCTTACCATTTTGGTTGGTTTATGCGGTAGAGATTCTTTAGGATATTTTGTAAAAGCCCCCAAAGTAGCATATGAAAGTCTCAAACCATCTTTTATACCATCTTTGGTTTGGGTTAAGAGTTTAAAACCGTTGGCGTTGCCTTCAAAATTAGTGAGGTCTTGGTATTGTTTTTCGGTAAGTTGTTCTTTAAAACGTTTGCCGTTTCCGGATTTAAAATATTCTCCAATTGCTTTCTCTCCAGAATGCCCAAAAGGAGGGTTGCCAATATCGTGTGCTAGAGCAGCAGCTGCTACAATAGCACCAAAATCGTTAAATTTATAGGCGTAAGTTTTAGAAAGTTCAGGATATTTTTCAATGATTTTCTTTCCAACATTTCTTCCTAAAGATCTGCCCACCACAGAAACTTCTAAGCTATGTGTTAAACGCGTATGTACAAAGTCTGTTTTAGAAAGCGGAATAACCTGCGTTTTATCTTGCAGGCTTCTAAAAGCCGAAGAAAAAATAACACGGTCATAATCTACTTCAAAACCCAAGCGGGTATCGTCTTGATCTTTTCGTAAACGCGGTTGTGTATCTCCGTAACGGTTTAAAGAGAGAAGTTGTTGCCAATTCATAGCTTATTTTTGTGCGTAAAAATACTAAACTTGTCGAAATTTTTGGCTATGAATAGTAAGAAAGGACTTAGTTAATAATTGTTAGAAAAGTAATAAGCTTTTTAATTGAAAAATTTATAAGACAATAGAAAACTTGCGTTCCAATAAACTCTTTGTTCATTTTCTTTACTGTGTATTCCTCTGGTTACCGCTCGTAAGATACAGGTTAAAACGAAGCAAGCCCAAAACTATTTAGGGATGAAAATTCTGTACAGAAAAACTTATCTATACCGAAGAAGAACTAAAATAATATAAACTGTTTATATGAAATTTACGCTCTAAGCTTTTTTTTAAGAAATTATGAAGTTTGTATTTTAAAATATTTTTTTATTTCAAACATATTAAGCTTGAAGCATTTTTTACAAATAATTAAAAAGCACTCCCAAGTTATTGCGAAGGTATTGCAAATTACTAACTATACTCCCTAACATAAAACACAAATTCCTTGCTTTCACTTGTAATGGAGTGCTTAATATTTTTTTGGCAAAAAGTTTTGGTTAATTAAGCCTTGTTAAATAAATTTTTAGAGCCAATTTATGGTTTCTCTTCTCCCAAAATTTGATACGGTATTTCGGGGAAACCGTAAACTACTATTTCTTGTTTAGTAGCTTTCTTTATAGGTATTGCGCCTAATCTTCTTGCGTTTCTGTAAATTGAAAGAAAATAAGTGTCACTTATTTTTTCTAAGCGAGTGCTTGGTCCGTTATTTTCTAGAGTATCATTAAAATCTGTGATAAGCGTTCTTCCTCTATAATTTATAGCATAGTGCTTTTTTTTAATTTGTTCGAAAGACAAATTGGTTTCTGTAGGTTTTATTCTCACAAAATCTATAGAATCACTTATTCTCTCCGGCTTTAAACGGAACCTATCTGCATCTAAAAATCTAAAACCTCCAATAGCAGCAGTATCTACTTCTATACGGTTTTGCTTTACGGAATACCGTGTTGCCGAAAATTTTTGATCAAAATTATAATGCGTAAGACTGTCTTTAGTAAACTGCATAACGTGCACGTTTAAAAAAGAGTTCTTATTATTTTTCTTAGCCATAATCCATTTTCCTTGTAAGTCTTGTGTGTATGAAAACTGACTGATAAATAGCAAACAAAAAGTGCTTAGCATTAGCATATATTTCATTATAAAGCTTTATTTTAATGACCTTTTAGTTATTCTTTTACTAAATTTAAAAGGATACCTTCAGCATCAATACTTAAATTTCCAGCATCCAGATTAACAATGTTCCAGGTTTCTGAAACTTCACCCATTGAAACTTCTATCTGTATTTCATTTGTAGTTTGATACATTAAAATGGAGGTGTCAAAAACACATTCTTGATTGTTATTTATGTTAAAGCGCTTTATTTCTAAAGATCCATTTTCTTTGAAGTTTAAAAAGCTATTTTTTTGACAGGTGTTTAAGGGTTCTTCTCCTTCTATACTGTCGTAAAACCATTTGCCTCTTAGTAATTCTTCGGTAGTTTTTTCTCTAACGGTAAAAGACGCCAAGTTACTTGTACTGGTATTGTCATTACTATCTTTAGCTACAACTTGCCAATAATAAGTAGTTTCTGGCTCTAGCTCTTCTTCTAGATCTAAAAAATTAAAAGTATGATTAGTAGCAATTATATTTTGTGGCGGATTTTGAGTGCCTAAATAGACATCGTAAGTAATATTATCGTCATTTGGGTGTGTTGCTGCTTCCCATGTTAATTCTGGGAGTAAGTCTACATTGTTACTGTTGTTGGGAGTTAGAAGGTTAAAATCGTCTGGTCCAGGGTTAGTAGTAGCATCATCACTGCTACAGGCAGTTAAAACGAATAGACTGATACATAAGATAAAAATGTTACTTTTCATAAAGGTTAATTTTTTCATTCTTAAAATTAATTGTTGTTGTTAAATTGGTTTAGAGAATACCCGTGCCAAAACACTAAGATTATTGGTTGACACGGGTAAGTTTAGTTTTGTAATTATTGTTTAAAATAGTCCGGAATTAAAACGGAATGTCCCGGTTATATTTATTTGCTCTACTTCTTGAGTAGTAATGTCATCAAAGGTTCCGTCTAATTGCATATCAAAAGATGCTGCGCCGCCGGCTGTAGAGACATCGAATACTTCTAAATTGCTAATGCTTACAGTACCGGAAAGAGAGCTGTAGCCACTTGTATAACTGTCGAAAGTAAAAACCAAACCGGATACGTCTAATGTTTCGTTCCAACCATTATCAAGATCTCCTAAAGGTAACGGCTGTCCGTTAGATAATACTAAACCGCCAGACATATTTAAATTGTTTGTTTGGTCATTTAAATAAACAGTTATCACCTCTTGTCCTTCTTCTTGATCGTTGAGATATACGGCAGACATACCACCATCTTGGTATTCTTCGTTTAAATTCCAGGTTTTGCTGTACTCTCCAACTCCTTCAATAGTTATGTCATAAGAGCTTACCGCATTATTTGGATCTCCCGGTCCGGAAGGGCCACCATCGTCGTCACTGCTACAAGCTACAAAAGTAAAACTAAAGGCTAGAAGCAGTATTTTTAAATTTTGTCGAATAAATTTCATCGTATTTGTTTTTATGTGTTTATAGTTTCTATTTTTTCTAAAAGGAAGTTTAAATTTTAAACTTCACACCGGCACCAATTACCAACTGGCCATCATCTATTATTACATATTTAAGATTGGCAAAAGGCATGATGTTGTCTCCTAAGTCTAGGTTTACTCCTGCACCTAAGTTTAGGCCTATTTTACCATCGCTAGCTTCATAACTTCCCCCGTAAGGGCCAAAATCCACATCAGATTTTACCTCTATTTGACTGTAATTTATACCAGCCAAACCAAAAAGCTGAAAGCCTTCGTCTTGTAAAAAGTAATAATTTGCATCTGCGTTAAGCTCCCACCAGTTCCATTTTATAGGACCTTCTTCTTTAGGGAGATAGTAGACAAAGCTTGGAGCTATACTTAACTTTTCTAAAATGCCAAACTCTGCTGTTGCGCCTATTCCTAAGTTTTCTATTTCTGAGCCATAGGCCAACATACCGCCAACTCTGGTTTCTACTTGGGCGTTACTTACAAAAAGACCGCCTATTAGTAAGCAAAGGCTGGTAATACATAATTTTAGTTTCATAATGTTTGTGATTTATAAATGGTTAAAGGTTTACGTTAATTATAGGTTTTGGAACCATTTCTCATAATGGGTTCCTAAAATAGGTACTGGTTTTTGTTTGCTATTTATTGCGTTTAACAATCCCATAATCCATAAATAAAGAAGAAAGAAAGTTCCTAGAATAGAAACAATCCAGCCTAGAATTGGTATTAAGCCAATTACCCCCAGTGCAAGACCGCTTAGCATTAATCCTAAAGATTGCTTTATATGGTATTGGGCGTAACTGCTTTTTTCTTCATTATTCATCACAAAGGCTACAATTAATCCTATTAAGGTTAGATAGGCTATAATGCCAATGTTTTTCTCTTTGTCTGCAATTTCTATTTTATGTTCTGCTTGTGTTTGCATAATTTTTGTCTTTAGCGTTTAAAACTGTTGGTAACCACCGGTAGAAAAGTCATAATCTGTTTCGGTTAATTCTACGCAGCGCATTTCCATATTTCTTTTGCTTTTTCTTTTATGTTTCATTTTCATATACATAACCAAAGCATTTTCTGCCATAGCTAGCTCCTCTGGAAAATTGGTATTTTTATCCTGCCCAAAGCCTACCATACTTACGGGTGCGTCTGTTGTGTAATAAAAATCTATGCTATAGTCTTCATTCTCAAAACGCTTACCTTTACATTGGTAACCCAAAAATGTTTTTCCGGGTAAATCTGTATAGGTATAATCGTTGGTTGCATCTTGGTTTTGCACTTGCGAGAGGTCTAAGCTGGAAGACTGCATCATTTTTCTTCCGCCGGCATTCATAAAAGTATATTGCATATCGCTATCGCCATCTGTTATTAAAAACATTCCTACAGAAGCGGGACCGGTTTCTATGCCCATATAATCTCCTTTTTTAGTTAAAAAGTAAACCATGTTCATTTCGTGATCCTGCGTTTTCATTTGCATCGTATAACGATAATCAAAACTATAAGTGCTCTGCGGCGCCTTTTTAACAGTAGTTTTTTTTGAGCGTTTCTTTTTCTTTCTAGTAGAATTAAAAATACCATCCATGCCCTTGCCAACCTCGTCTCCGGTTTTGTTGGCACTTTTGTCTAAGACTACATCTTCGGCTTTTTTTTCTACTTTCTTTTTTAGTTTTTCTAAAAACTGTCCTTGTGCGGGTTGATAGAATAGTAGGAAGACAAGTCCTAAAAATCCTATTTTCAGTAAATTCTGCATAACGTGTTGTGTTTTAGGTTGTCCCAAATATCACAGCTTAAAAGCTTACATAAAAGACAAAGTATATAATGGCACCTAAAAAATGTATAGTTGGTGAAGTTTGCTGTATAATTGGAAAATTAAACCTCTCGTATTTTTTTAGGGAAGAAATTACAAGTTACACGCAAAATTTATACATCTATACGTAAAATGTAACCGGTTATACAAAAATGTTTAAACTTCTATTTATTTTCAGTAAATTAGGGCAGATACCTGAAAAAACTTTTAGACCATGTTGAATGTACTCCTCATAGACGACGAATTAAAATCTATAAAAAGCCTAAAGTGGGAATTGGAAAGTTTTTGTAGCAATGTAAAAGTAGATGCTTTTTTTACCGATCCTGAAGAGGCTTTGATCTATCTTAAAAACCACCCAATAGATTGTGTTTTTTTAGATATTGAAATGCCTAATATGGATGGTTTTCAATTTCTACAAAATTTTGAAGAACGCAATTTCGAGGTAGTTTTTGTTACTGCTTACGATCAATACGCAGTAAAGGCGATTAAAGAAAGTGCCTTAGATTATTTATTAAAACCAATAGACTCAGACGATTTAATCACTACAATAGAAAAAATAAAAGCAAGAAAAGCTCCTAAAGTAAAAGATTTGTTAGAAGAGAGTTTACTTGATCTTTCTAATTCTAACAAACGTGTAGCTATTCCCGTTGACGGGAAACTGGTTTTTCTGCATCCCGAAGAAGTCTTGTATTGCGAGAGCGACGGCAATTATTGCAGGATATTTTTAGAAGACGAAAAGTCTTTGTTTGTGAGCAAAAAATTAAAAGAAATTCAGGCAATTTTACCAGAAGATAAGTTTTACCGCGTACATAATTCTTATGTGGTAAATATGAAACGCATACGAGAATATTTAAAACAAGAAGGTTATGTAATGTTAGATAACGGAAAGAAAATACCGGTGTCGCGCAATAAAAAATCTTCATTCTTAGAAAAAATGTAATGGGCAGCTTAGATTTTGCACCACATCACTTTTTATGGCACCTAAGCACCACGGCCGTATTTCTGCTATTTATAATTAGTAGCATAATAAGCTACCATTCAAAAGAAAGGAGTTTTCAGAAATATGCTTTCTACAGTTTTTTTCTTTTATGCTTTTTATTGCTAAAAACACCTTATGACATTCCGTTAAGGGATAAGATATTAACCACTAGTTTACAACCCTTAAATTGGTATGTTCAAGTAATATATAATTGCTTATACTTTTTGTTTTTTATGGAATTTGTAGATCTCTATGTCTATAAAAAAAAACTCTATAAAAGCCTCAAAAAAATTGTAACCACCGTTTTTATAGCTTCTAGTATTCTTTTGGTAATTGCCATGCTTTGGTTACCTGCTTTTTTCTATCAAAAATTCTTTTTATACGCCTTTACTCCGGGCATGTTTTTATTGGGTGTTTACGTTATTATACGCGTTTTGCAGTTGCCGGGTAATTTAAAATACTTTATTTGTTTTGGTAGTATCACCTATATTATTTTGGCAGTTTATGCCTTAATACTCAGCTTTGGATACGAAGATTATGGACAATTGCTGCTTATGCCAATTGTCTATTTTTATATAGGTATTTTTTTAGAACACCTGGTTTTTGCTTTAGGGCTTGCTTATAAAGTGCGCACTATAAACCGGAAACTTATTTATCAATTACAAGAAAACCAACGTATAAAAAACGAACAAAACATATTGTTAGAATGGGAGTTGGAAAAAAAAGAAGATGAGGTTTTAAAACTTAACGCTCAAGCAGAGCAAGACCGTATCAATCAATTAAAGACAAAGTTTAAACAAGAAATACACGAGTTGCACCTTACTTCTTTACAAAGCCAAATGAATCCGCATTTTATTTTTAATGCCCTTAACTCTATTAAAGTATATTTTATAGACAACGATAAAGAAAAAGCTATTTATTACCTGAATAAATTTTCTAAACTTATTAGAAAAATACTCGAAGGCTCTCGCGCCAAACAACATAGTTTACAAGAAGAAGTAGAATTAATAGAATTGTATATGGGTATAGAAAATATGCGTTTTGAAGATACCATACATTTTTCTATAAACATAGAAGGCAACCCAGATCTTAGCAGTTTAAAAGTGCCACCTTTAATTTTACAACCTTTTGTAGAAAATGCTTTATGGCACGGGTTAACCTTAAGCAAACGCGAAAAACGCCTCGAAATAAAAATTTATCAAAAAGACAATAAAGTCTTGTTAGAAATGGAAGATAACGGCATTGGTCGCAAAAAATCTGCAGAATATAAAAGCAAAAAAACCTGGAAGAGAAATTCGGTTGGTTTAAAAATGACCAAAGAACGCTTGCGTTATTTTAATACAGAACACGATAAAAATCACCACTTCGAAATAATAGACCTCTATAAAAACGAGGAAGCAATAGGTACCAAAGTGATTTTTTATTTTGAATAAAAACTTAGCTGCGTTTTGTGTCTTTTTGCATAGCCAAAGCAATTTCCTCTAATTCTTCGTACCAAGCTTCTCCAAATTTCTTTACCAAAGCTTCTTTTACAAATTTATAAATTGGCGTTTGTAATTCTTTGCCCAAACTGCAAGCGGGATCGCAAATTGGCCAACGATGGTAATTTAAAGCGGTAAATTGGGAATACTCTTGCAATCTAATAGGGTAAAGCTCACAAGAAATAGGTTTTTTCCAATCTATTTTTCCGGCCCGATAAGCCGCTTCAATTCCGCATAAAGCAATGCCTCTATCGTCAAAAGTTACATACGCACATTCTTTGCCGTTTACCAAGGGCGTCTCTATTTCGTCAAAATCGTTGGTAACGTAGGTGCCTTGTTCTTCTATTGCTTTTACGCCTTCTGTGCGTAAAAAAGGTTTAATTGTAGGGTAGTGCTTTTCCAGTAAATCTACTTCGGCGGTTTCTACCGGGGCCCCGGCTTCTCCTTCTACACAACACGCGCCTTTACAAGCAGATAAATTACAGACAAAATCTTTTTTAATGATGTCTTCAGACAGTATGGTTTTTCCTAATTGAAACATAAGGGCAAAGGTAAAAGTTATTTTAAAAGAAACAAGGATGTACTTTACGGAAAAAAGGTTTAGTTTATAAAGCGCAATAACTTCCGTAAAGCCCAAAAAGACCTCATTTTTTTGAGTGTTTTTTAAGTCGTAATAGACTGTTTATTATCGATTAAATTTTAATAAAATTTTTGGCAGAAAAACACTTGCCAGCTTTGAATTTTAGAATACTTTTGCGCGATTTTTAAACGACTTATACTATGAACCTTGATTTTAAAGAAATATTTACTGCCGGAATGATTTTATTTGCGGTAATAGATATTACAGGAAGCATTCCCATTATTGTAGATCTGCGCAAAAAAGCGGGACATATACAGAGCGAAAAGGCCTCTATTGTTGCCGGCATATTAATGATTTTATTTTTGTTTGTAGGTGAAGAGATTTTAGGTCTAATTGGGATAGATGTAAACTCGTTTGCCGTTGCCGGGGCATTTATTCTCTTCTTTTTGGCTTTAGAAATGATTTTGGGTGTACAACTTTATAAAGACGATGCGCCCGAAACAGCTTCTATTGTACCTTTAGCTTTTCCGTTGGTAGCCGGCGCGGGTACTATGACTACCTTGCTTTCTTTGCGAGCAGAATACGAAACCATAAATATAATTGGCGCCATAATTGGCAATATTGTAATTGTATATATTGTCCTTAAACTATCGGGAAAAATAGAAAAAGTATTAGGAAGTCAAGGTATTAGTGTGGTACGTAAAATTTTTGGTGTAATTTTGTTGGCAATTGCGGTAAAATTATTTGCCACTAATATTCAAAACTTATTTTCTTAGTTATGAAGTACCTCATCTATTTTATATTATTTTCTGCAATGGCTTTAATGGTTTATAATGCCAGTTTGTTAGATTTTGATCACCCTTTCGGGGAAGAAAGTAGCACGGCCCTGGCTGGGGTTGTTGCAGCTTTGTGTGTTATTGTGCTTATGTTTATCTTGATTGTAAGTCGCGCTATTCAAAAGCGTGTAAACGAGGCTTCTTAAATTGTTTGTTAAGAGCTTGTAGCTAAATCTTGCACTTTTTGCAGCATTAGGTCTTTTTTATTTACTATTTGCTCAAAAGCATTGGTGCCAAATAATTGTTGTGCCATTGTAGCTTTAAGATAGCGTTGCATTAAATTGCGGTAGTGTAGGGCATCAAAATCAAAATTAAATTCTTTTAGATAAGCAATAAAATCGTCTACAATTTGCGGTCCTACAATTTCTTTGGCTTTAAAGCTTTGCAGATCTAAATTATTGTAATATTCGCGGTCTTTTTCTAGTATATCAAAAATAAAACGATCCATCACGCCGCCACGTAGCATATAACTTAAGCTTTCGCGCTCAAAATTGGTGTCTTTGCCTACAAAAACATCGGGTATTATTCCGCCGCCACCATATACAGTTTTACCCTTTGGGGTTTTATATTTTAAGGAGTCTGTTACATTAATACTATCGCGTTCTTTTAATTCGCCGTTTTCATAGCGTTGCAAATAATCTTCAAAATATGCTTTGTTGCCGTTGGTATAGGGTTTTTGAATAGAACGTCCCGTAGGTGTGTAATAGCGTGCAACAGTTAATCTTACTGCGCTGCCATCTCCCAATTCCATCTCGCGTTGTACCAAACCTTTTCCGTAAGAACGTCTGCCAATTATGGTACCAATATCATTATCTTGTAAAGCGCCGGCAATAACTTCGCTGGCAGAAGCGGTATTTTCGTTAATTAAAACATAAACCGGCTCGTTTTCAAAATCGCCATCTGGAGTAGCATAGGTTTTCTTTATTTTACCCGATTTATTTTTTGTAAAAACAATTAGTTTTCCCTTCGGTAAAAACTCGTCTGCTATTTTTACGGCCTCATCTAAATAGCCGCCGCCATTATCGCGTAAATCTAATACCAGTTCTTTGGCGCCCTCTTTTCGTAAGTTTTTCTCTGCTTCTCTAAACTCGCGATAAGTAGTTTCCGAAAAACGATTTACTTTTATATACCCCAACTTATCAGAAAGCATATAGGCAGCGTCTACACTGGTTAGAGGTATGCTGCTACGCTTTACGCTGACATTAAAAAGACTGTCTTGATTTTTACGATAAATTTTTAAATTCACGGTAGAACCTTCTTCGCCTTGTAGGATTTTGGTAAGCGAATCGTTAGAAATTTCTTTACCAAACAATTGATGCTTATCTGCAAATAAAATCCTATCGCCACCTTTTATACCTGCTTTTTCGCTTGGGCTATTAGGCAATGGCCGCACCACAGCAATAGTGTCATCTATAGTATAAAAACGAATGCCAATACCAACAAAATCGCCTTTCATATTTTGTGCAACATTCTGGTAATCTGCTTTAGGAATATAAATAGAATGCGGGTCAAGATTGGTTAAAATACTATTTACGGTAACATCTACGATGCTATCTGTATTTACATCGTCTACATACTCGTAGTCTATATAATTTATAAGTCGGTTTAATTTTTGTCTTTTGCTGTTGCCGTTAAATAACGTCTCCGGACTATCTGAAAAGTTTAACGAAGCGCCAATAAGAACACCAATGGCGCAAGCAGCGCCAATTATGAGGGGTAAATATTTTTTAGAATAGGTTTTCAATCTTCGTTTAATTCTGTTATGTGCGTTATTTCTACACCGGCACGATTTAAAAAATCTAAGCCGGCATTATCTTTATAGTTATTTTGGTACACTACACGTTTTATGCCAGCTTGGTGAATTAATTTACTACAATCTTTGCAAGGAGACATTGTAATGTATAAGGTAGCATTTTTACAAGATTGTGTAGAACCTGCCACTTTTAATATGGCGTTGGCTTCTGCGTGCAAAACAAACCATTTTGTTAAACCGGCTTCATCTTCACAAACGTTTTCAAATCCGCTTGGAGTACCATTATAACCGTCAGAAATTATCATGCGTTCTTTTACAATAATGGCACCTACTTGCCGGCGTTTGCAATGCGAGAGTTTACCCCACTCGTTTGCAATGCGCAGATAGGCTTTGTCAAATTTTAATTGTTTTTTTAAAGACATGGTTAAAAAAAGTTGTTATAATATCCAATTTTCGCGCAACATAGGAATGGTAAGCCCTATTATAATTGCCGAAATTATAAGCACCCAATCGCGTTTGGACAACCTAAATATATTCTGAAAAATAAAGGCTAATAGCAAAACGATTAAGACTACAATTAATTGTGCGGCCTCTATACCTACCGCAAATGCAAGTAAGCGTAAAACTTCTATTCCGCCGCTACCGGTAGTACTTACAAAGAAAGACGAAAATCCGAAACCGTGAATTAAGCCAAAAAATAAAGTTACCACATACAGCAATAAAATAGAACCATTTTTTGTTTTGCCGGCAGTAAACAAGTTATAAAAAGCAGTAATTAAAATAGAAACGGGAATTAAAAACTCTATTAAACTACCCGAAACTGCCAAAACATCGTAGGCAGCAAGAACCAAAGAGGCAGTATGACCAATGGTAAATAAGGTTACCAAACCAACCACGCGTTTCCAATCTTTAAAAGTAGAAGCAGCTACCAAAACGGTTAAAAATAAAACGTGGTCGTAGGCATTCCAGTCTAAAACATGGGTTAAGCCTAAATTAAAGTAAATTGAAAAATCGTTCATGGTTTGTTAGACATTACAAAACTGCTCCAAACTTACATTTTTCGAGATTAAAAGCCTAAATAATTAGATAAAAACCGTAGGTGTTTTTATTTTTTTAAACTTCTTTAGGAAAAATTTTCCGTAAAGAAAACGCTAAGCCTTGTCGGTTACTATTTTAAGAATAAACTTGAGAAGAATTTTATAATTTAAGAAAGTTTATTCGTTGGTTTTAGAATCTTCTTTAGAATTGGTTGTGTCGTAATATTCTTGGGCATTTTCATCTTTAAAAACCAACATACGATGCGGGAATGGCATTACAATTCCTTCCGTGTCAAAGCGTTTTTTAATGCTTTCGTATAAATCGCATTTAAGATCAAATGAGTTTTCATAATTATTGGTCCACACCCACGCCCGCAGCATTACACAAGATTCTTGCAGTTCTACCACTTTTACCAAAACCACCGGCTCTTTATTGGCTTTTTCTAATGGGCTGCGGTTGTCTATGGTAAAGGGATGGTTCATGCTTTCTTCGTACATTATTTTCTTTGCCAGATCTAAATCGCTGTCGTACGAAACACGTATAAAAACCCATTGGCGTACTTTATTATCGTTTAAATCATAATTTATTAAGCGCTCTTTATTAATAATCGCGTTGGGAATTACAATCATTTTGTTTTGAAAGTCACGAATTACGGTGTGTCGCAAAGTAATATCGTGTACGGTTCCCATCATCTCGTCTGTAATTTTAACGATATCGCCAATTTTGAAAGGTTTAAAAGTGATTATAAAAATACCGCTCACCAAATTTGCCAAGGCTTCTTGCGAAGCTATACCAATTACCACGGCTAAGATTCCTGCACCGCCTAAAATGGTACCGGCCAAAGTTCGTAAAGAAGGAAAAGCCAAAATAATTAGTAAAAGACCTAAAGAATAAACTGCAATAGTGGCCAAATACTGTATAAAGCGCAGGTTGGTAGAATCTTCTCCTTCGTTTATTTTCTCTTGAATTTGTTTGCTAAAAAACAATTGCATTACCGCCGCAAACAATATGGTAAGAATTATAATTACGCCCACATAAACAATCAATTCCAATTGATCTTTTACCTTATCAACCGTTTCTTGGTTTAAGAATACAAAACTCATTGTTCCTAACCCAATAATAACCCATAAAGTGTTTAAAATCTGCTTTACGCGCAATAAACTTTTCAGGCTTTTGCGACTAAATTTAGCTTGCAGTTTTTTGTTTAGAAATGTATAGGTAAATTGGGTAAGCCATAAAAGTAAAATTACGGTTAAAAGGGTAAAACCTATAAACAATAAATCGTCTTTATGTGCGATAAAAAATTTTTTCATAATCGGTTGCTTTTCCCTTGCAAGGTTCTTTTTCAAAAGTAAGTAAATTTTTGTCCTTTTTTCTTTACGGAATAGAAAGGGAGTATTTTACAGCTTGTAAAGCATTCTAAATTTAAAAAATGTCTACCGCAATTCGTCAGGCTGAAAAAATAAAATATCTTGCAAGATATCGAAATGTAGAACGCTATGCAGCATAAGTTTTTATACTTAAATTTATTTTTTTTACTACTGTCATTTTTCGGCTACAGCCAAACAGATAGTTTGATTTTAACCAATCAAGATGTTATTGTTGGTGAAATAAAAGGCCTAAATAAAAATGTGCTTAGCATAGAAACCGCTTATAGCGATAAAGATTTTAAAATAGAATGGAGCAAGATTAAACGCATTAAAACCAAGCAAGAATTTTCTATAAATTTGGTAAACGGCAAACGTTTTAATGGCCAATTAGTATCTACTCAAGCAGATAGTGTTAGAAAGATAAACATTGTAAAAAACAAAGACACTTTAGCACAAGTAGATCGTGCCGCCATTGTTTTTCTAGACGTGGTAAAAACCAATTTTTGGAGCAGACTTTCTGCCAGCGTTGGTTTAGGATACAATTATACCAAAGCAAAAAATTTACAGCAATTTAGCGTGCGCAGCACTTTGGGTTATAAAGCTACAAGATGGAGTATAGACGGTTCTTACAACGATATACGCTCGTACCAAGACGATGTAGAAAACGTAAGTCGTATAGATGCAAATTTGGGCTACCAATATTCGATTAAAAAAGATTGGTTTCTAACCGCAGATGTTTCTTGGCTTTCTAATACCGCTCAAAATTTAGATCTGCGTACATTGGGCAAAGTTGGAGTTGGTAAATTTATAATTCGTACCAATAAAATGTATTGGGGGTCGCAAGTTGGTGCATCTTATAACAACGAAAGTTACGATGTAATCGAAGGCACCACCTCCAAAAATAGTGCGGAAGCTTTTTTAGGCTCTGAATTAAATTTATACAATGTGGGCGATATTAACTTGCTAACCAAAGTAGCGTTTTATCCTAGTTTAACAGAGTCTGAACGTATGCGAATAGATTACAGCTTAGACTTAAAATACGATTTACCGTTTAATTTTTACATCAACTTAGGGCTTGGTTTAAACTACGATAACCGTCCGGTTAAAAATGGAAGCGAAACAGATTATGTTTTTCAAAGCATTTTGGGCTGGGAGTGGTAAGCGGTTAATAAGATATAATTAAACTTTTTTTACAGAAGTTTTAACCCTCTAGGGCTTAGATAATGTGTAACTTTAAGAAAAAATCTATGTTTAACCTACACCAAATAGAAGGAACCCAAATTTATGCCTTCACGGTAGAAGGAGAATTAAACACCCGCGATTTAGAAGATTTTTATTATTTGTTAGACCGGAAATTAGAAGAAAAACAGAAAATAAAACTGTTGGCAGAATTTAAAGAATTTCCGGGTTTTGAAAGTTTTAAAGCTTTTAGCGAGACCTTTAAACTAAAATTTAAAGCCCTAACCAATATAGAGAAATACGCGGTGGTATCTGATGCCGGTTGGATAAAAGCTTTTACGCCTTTGGGCAATTTACTAACGCCAAGAATACCCATCAAGCATTTTGCTGCAAAAGAAAAAGACCAGGCAATTACCTGGCTTAACAAATCGTATCATAAAACCTTTACGGAAGAAGAATATTTAACCCAATTAGATTTCGAAAAGTTAGATAATTCTAATATTTATAAATTTACTATAGATGGTAAAATAGATCAAGGAGCAATAGAAGCGCTTTACGGAATTATAAAAAACAAAGAAGAAAAGGTAAACTTATTGGCGGTTTTTAAAAATTTTGATGGCTTTGATAGTTTTAAAACTTTTCTTAAAAGCATAAAAGTAGATTTTGAAAGCATCTCTCAAGTAAATAAATATGCCGTTGTTAGCAATAAAAAATGGATAGAGAAAATTTTGACCTTAGAAGATAAAATCTTTCAATCTGTTACTTTAAAATATTTTTCTCTCGAAGAAGAAAAAGAAGCTATTAAATGGTTAAAAGCTTAGAAGAGAAAATAAACAAAACTTCTAATCTACAATATTTATTACCAAAGCAGCTTAAGTTTAACTTCTATTAATACGCGCTTTTTCGTTTCCACGAAAGTGAAAAACAAATAAACCTAAATTCTGGTAGCAAAAGCATTTTTAAAGCGTTGTATAGAAAACCAAAGCTTATGAAAATTATTTGCAATCTGTTATGCCTACTTCTTTTAAGTCAGTTTACTTTCGCACAATCACGGGCAGCACAAATAGACGCTATTAGTAAAGAAATTTTCACTAAAAACCCACAAGTTGCAATTAGTATTGGTTTTATTGATAAGGGAAAAGAATATTTTTTCAATTACGGAAAAATTAATCGCCAAAGCAATCTAGAGGTTAATAAAAATACTATTTACGAAATTGGCTCTATTACCAAGTTATTAACTGCCAATCTAATCGCGCAAGCACAACAAGAAGGGAAATTAAATGTAAACGACTTGATAGGAAAGTATTTGCCTACCGAATATAATTTACCTAAAGAGATAAGAAATAAAATAAAAATTTCAGACTTAGCCTCGCACCAATCCGGCTTACCAGACTTTGATTTTAAAAAGTTAATGCAGACCAAACCGCAACAACCCTTAGATGTTACTAAAAAAACTTTGCACGCTATCTTAAACAATAGTACAAAATTGCTAGATTACGGCAATTACCGCTATTCTAATATAAGTTACACCTTAATGGGAATAATTTTGGAAGAAGTCTATGCGAAGAACTTTACGGAATTGGTAAAAGAAAAAATACTCGATCCGGCTCAAATGAAAAATACTTTTACTTCCAATGTTGAAGGGCAAAATAAGGTTTGTGGTTACGATATTAATGGAGTAGAACAAGAATATTTTAAATGGAATTCCTGGACGGGTCCGGCAGGTTTATTAAAATCTAATACTGCAGATATGGTTAAGTTGTTGGATATACTTTTATCTAATAACGGCAAAATTGCAAATGCAACCAAAATTACAGAAGCTACTTATTACCAAAACACTAAGAGAGAAGTGGGATTGGGACAGGAAATTGCCAGAAGTAAAGAAGATAAGTTTTTTTACAAAACAGGCGACACATTTGCGTGTTCTTCTATAATGGCGTATAATAAAAAAGAAGATTGGGGTATGGTTATTTTAATAAATCAACATAACTCAGATTTGATACGAGAATTGTTCAACACCAATTATGAACAAGTTTTGGAGTAGTTTTTTTATTGATATTTAAAAATTAGTTACTATCACTGGTAAGATAACTTCCCATTGCAATACTTGGGTAAAGCTCTTCATAACTGCTAATCTTACCTTCCAGTTTTTTATAGATAAGAGAACGGTTGGGGTCGTATAATTTTTTACAACCTGCCGCTGCAAAAAGTTCTAAAAACTCTTCTAAGGTTTGTTCTTGGTAATTTTTAACACGTTTCCACTTATCTGAAACCACTAGGCCACGTCGCAAACTGGGGTCGTTGGTAGTAACACCTGTCGGGCATTTATTGGTGTCGCATTTTAAGGCTTGTATACAGCCTAAGGCAAACATCATTCCGCGCGCAGAATTACAGACATCTGCGCCTAAACAAAGCGCTTTAAAAATATCGAAAGCAGTAAAAATTTTGGTAGCGGTTAAAACTTTAACCTCTTCTTTTAAGCCATAACCGCGCAAGGTATCTACTACAAAAATAAGAGCACTTTCCCACGGCATTCCCACATAATTAGAAAAGTCTATCGGGGCGGCGCCGGTTCCGCCTTCACTACCATCTACGGTTATAAAATCTGGTTTAATGCCTGTTTCTAACATCTTTTTACAAATTTGTATAAACTCTGCTTTACTGCCAATACACAATTTAAAACCAATAGGTTTTCCGTTAGATAGTTCGCGCATTTGTTGTACAAATTTCAGTAAACCTTCAGCATCTTCAAAAGCGCTGTGTCCCGGGGATGATAAAACAGTGGTATGTGGTTTTACACCTCTTATTTTGGCAATTTCTTCATTGTTTTTTTCTGCCGGTAAAACGCCGCCGTGTCCGGGTTTGGCACCTTGCGATAGTTTGATTTCTATCATTTTAACTTCCGGATAAGCTGCTTTTTCCTTAAATTTTTCTGCCGAAAAATTTCCTTCTTCCGTACGGCAACCAAAATAACCTGTGCCTACTTCATACACCAAATCGCCACCTTTTCTATGGTATTCAGAAATACCGCCTTCTCCGGTATCATGAAAGAAATTACCTGCTTTTGCTCCTAAATTTAGTGCTTCCACGGCGTTTTTGCTCAAAGCGCCAAAACTCATCGCAAAGATATTATAAAGACTTGCAGAATAAGGTTGTTTACAAGCTTTGCCCCCAATAAGAACCCACGGAAAAGCTTCCAGTTTTTTTGCAGGATAGATGCTGTGCTCCATCCATTTGTAGTATTCTTCTTCTACGTTTAACTCGGTACCAAAAGGTGGGTTTTATTTTGACGTTTCGCGCGTTCGTAAATATAGCTACGATGGTTTCTGTCTACCGGAGTCCCATCTACACCGCTTTCTACAAAATACTGGTGCAACTCCGGGGCAATCATTTCCATCATATACCGGACATAGCCAATAACCGGAAAATTACGCAAAATGGTATGTTTTTTTGCTGAAGGTTGTAAATTCCTAAACCAAAAACAAGCATGGCCAGAATTATAAATCCGTAAAGCGGCCAAATTATTATGCCGGTAATGAGCGCTATTATCGCTAATAAAATAAAGGTAAAGTGAATTGCTTCTCTCATAAAACAATGTTTAGATGATTTGCTGAACCAAGTGAAACGGAAGAGTTATCCAGCCAATTTTAAGTGCTAGGATTCATAGCACTATATAAATTTACTAATACTTGCAATTACTACCAATTTTGAGCCCCTCTTTTTTGATCTTCTTATTAGAGTAGATTAGAGCAACTATTATTTTGCAACTCCCTTTCGGGGGAATTATTTTCCGGTAATTCAAACAACTTACCTGAGAAGATAAACAACCTCAATTAGAATATTTAAGGTCGCGCAAATTCTAAAACCACGCAAAAACTCTTAATTTTTTTATCTAGGGAAAAATATGGGTCGTTTTAAATTATAATGCAAAAGAAGAAGAGAATTTTATTTTCCATAAAAAAACCTCAACAATCTAAAGTTAGATTACTGAGGTACTTTAAGTACTCGAGGTGGGAATCGAACCCACACTTCCGAAGAAACTGGATTTTGAATCCAGCGCGTCTACCAGTTCCGCCACTCGAGCATTTGCGAGGGCAAAAGTAAAAAAATAAATAATACCAAACTAAAAAAATACTAAAAATATTACTTTTAAGATCAAAATAAATTCCTAAATTTGCAGCGCGTTAGAAAACATAAATAATTCGTTTACAAAACTTTAGTTCGTTATGGTTAAGGCAGTTGCAGATGCTAAAATTTTTGCGTGTTCCCAGAGTACAGAATTGGCTAAAAAAATAGCCGAATCTTATGGAACGCCGCTGGGCAACGTGATTACCTCAACGTATAGCGATGGCGAGTTTCAGCCTTCTTTTGAAGAGTCTGTGCGAGGTTCTAGAGTTTTTATTATTGGATCTACACATCCCAATAGTGATAATATTATGGAAATGCTATTGATGTTAGACGCTGCCAAACGCGCTTCTGCCCGCCATATTACTGCGGTAATTCCTTATTTTGGCTGGGCTAGACAAGATAGGAAAGATAAACCTCGCGTACCAATTGCTGCCAAATTGATGGCAAAAATGTTGGAAACAGCCGGCGCAACTCGCATTATCACAATGGATTTGCACGCAGATCAAATTCAAGGATTTTTTGAGAAGCCTGTAGATCATTTATATGCTTCTACGGTTTTCTTACCGTATTTGAGAAATTTGAAATTAAAAGATTTGATGATGGCCTCGCCGGATATGGGCGGCTCCAAACGTGCTTACGCTTATGCTAAAACAATGGAAAGCGATGTGGTAATTTGTTACAAGCAACGGGCAAAAGCCAATGTAATTTCGCATATGGAGTTAATTGGAGAAGTAGAAGGAAAAAACGTTGTTTTGGTAGACGATATGGTAGATACTGCCGGAACCTTAACCAAGGCTGCAGATGTAATGATAGAGCGTGGCGCTTTGACCGTACGGGCAATTTGTACCCACCCGGTTTTATCTGGCAATGCATACGAGCGTATAGAGAAATCTAAAATACAAGAACTTATTGTAACAGACAGTATACCGTTAAGGCAAGAATCTCCTAAAATAAAAGTGGTTTCTTGTGCAGATTTGGTGGCAGATGTAATGCGACGCGTACACGAGAACCGTTCTATAAGTTCTAAATTTTTAATGTAGAAACTATTTATTAATTAATATATTTTTTAAGAATGAAGTCACTTACGATTAAAGGATCTAAAAGAGAAAGCGTAGGCAAGAAAGCAACAAAAGCCTTACGTAATGCTGAAATGGTTCCTTGCGTATTATACGGAGGAGAACAACCAATACACTTTTCGGCACCCGAAATAGCATTTAATAATTTGGTATATACCCCAGATGTACACGTTGTTGTATTGGATTTGGACGGTAAGAAATACAATGCTGTATTGCAAGACTTGCAATTTCATCCGGTTACAGACAACATTTTACATATGGATTTCTATGAATTTGGCGACGACCAAGAAATTACTATGGAAATTCCTGTACACTCAGAAGGTGTTCCTAAAGGGGTTAAAAATGGTGGTGTTTTACGTTTCAACCTACGCCGTATGCGTGTTCGTGGTTTAGCAAACATCTTACCAGATTACATAGAAGTAGATGTAACGCCGCTTAAAATTGGAGATAAAATGTATGTAACAGCTGTTAAGAGTGACGATTACAACATTTTACATCCAGACAATACAGTTATCTGTCAAGTAAGAACTTCACGTAACCTTGCGGTTCTTGATGAAGACGACGACGAAGAAGTAGATGCTGGTGATGTTCCTGCTACAGAAGTAGAAGATGAAGGTGCAGCCGCAGCTTCTGACGACCAATAAGCAGAGAAAAAGTTTTATAAAAAAGCATCTTATGTTAATAAGGTGCTTTTTTTTATTTTTATAAAAAATAAAAATATGCTCGCTTTCTTTGGTAGAATATTATCGCAGAAAAATAAAAATAAAAAAACGCTAGATCCAGTGAAGAAATTTTTGATAGTTGGTTTAGGCAATCCCGGGCCAAAATATGCCGATACCCGTCATAATATAGGTTTTAAAATTTTAGATTATATAGCTCAAAAAGAAGAAGTAAGCTTCGAAACACAAAAATTAGCAGATAGAACCGAGTTTAGGTTTAAAGGAAGAACTTTTATTTTATTAAAGCCAAACACTTATATGAATTTAAGCGGGAAAGCTGTTAGATATTGGTTAAATAAAGAGAAAATTGCTTTAGAAAACCTACTTGTAGTCACAGACGATTTAAACCTTGATTTTGGCACCATACGCTTAAAGCAAAAAGGTAGCGATGGTGGGCATAATGGTCTAAAAGATATTCAGCAGCAAATGCAGACCACCAAATACAACAGATTTAGGTTTGGCATTAGCGATGCTTTTTCTAAAGGAAACCAAGTAGATTATGTTTTGGGCAAGTGGTCTGCGAAAGAAGAAGAAAAACTACCTCAAAGGTTGGAGAAAGCCTGGCAATTGGTAAAGTCTTTTGGCACCGCAGGAATACATAATACCATGAATAATTTTAATAATAAATAAAGGCTTAAGAA
Organism: Haloflavibacter putidus; assembly: GCF_006546625.1. Lineage (GTDB taxonomy): Bacteria > Bacteroidota > Bacteroidia > Flavobacteriales > Flavobacteriaceae > Mesonia > Mesonia putida. Next base: position 40,378 of record NZ_VIAR01000010.1, on the reverse strand, counting down.
ATTCTTTGATTTTTCCTTTACGGAAGAAAAAGTTCCGTAAACCAATTAGAATAATCTTTACTGAAAAATAAAATACTGTTCGCAACCAATAAATAGAATAAAAAAAGGGAAGCAAAAATTGCTTCCCTTTTTATTGTTTAACACCAATCTAGCTTATTCTACAATAAGTTTTTTGGTAGTATTACTATTTCCTGAGGAAATATTTATTAAATAAACTCCGCTTTGTACGTTGCCAAGATTTATTTGGTTTTCGAAAGAATTGCTAGGTTCGAATTCTTTTTCGTAAACCAATCTTCCGCTAAGGTCAAACACGTTAACTTTTACTTTTTCTTGTGTGCCGCTAGATAGACCTAAAGTAAACTGACCGCTATTAGGGTTAGGATATATACTAAAAGCATCTAAATTATTAGCGTCTACAGAAAGTTCGTCTGTTACATTAATGGTGTAGTCTTCTACCTCTCCGTCAAAACCATTAGCACAAGCTGTTGTGGCTGAATTGTATTGAACAGACACACGCATAGTGGTATTGCCTAAAACAGCATTTGCCGGAACGGTAATGTTAAGTGGCGAAGCTGCGGTAGGACCATCTGCTGTGTTGGTAGCAGAACCTAAATCGTACTCTTCATTCGGACCGTCAAAATTACAATCTTGGTTCCAATCTATCCATACTTTGGCGGCTGCTAGATAATCACCATCTGTGTTCACATTTACTGTAAGGTCGTAGCTTTCTTCTTGTACCAAGGTGGTTGAGATATCTGTATAATCACTATAACCAGACGGTTTTCCGCTAGAATTATCAATGGTATTCAATATAACTTTTGTTACACTAGTTTCAAAGCTTGTATTGGCAACAGAGTTACATAGGCTACATTCTCCTATCGTAAAACTTCTTACAGAAGAATAAGAACCGTTTCCACAAGAGTTAATTGCTCTAACACGCCAGTAATAAGTAGTTTCCTCCTCAAAAGTAACAGAGGAAGTATACGAGTTACTATCTGTTATTTCCTCTAAAACTATACTGTTAAAGTCTGCATCTTCTGCAACTTGTATTTGATAGTTTTCTGCATTTTCATCTTCTTCCCAAGCAAATAAAGGTACCAAATCTAAATCTAACTCTCCGTCATTTGGAGTAGAAAGTACTACAGGATCTATATTGTCGCTATAAATATTTAATACAATATCTTCTGTTCTGGTTATAGAAGTTGAAGTACCGGTAACGGTAAGTACATATTCTCCAACAGCTGCATTGGCTATATCTGTAATAGTTAAGTCTACAGCGGTAGCATCATTTGTTGCAGTTGCGGGGCTAAAACTTGCCGTGGTTCCTGCTGGCAATCCCGAAACAGAGAAAGTTGTTTCTTCGTTAAAACCATTTAATGTGTTGTACGTAAAGTTGTATTCTGCATTATTTGGTTGACAGGTTGCCACTTCATCTTCCGTAAAGTTTATCTCAAATTCTGCTGTTTCTATAGTAAATGCTTCTGTATTTACGGCGTAGAAAATGTTATCTGCTGCTTCTACCATAACTCTAGCTTCTTGAGTAGATTGTACTGCAGGAACGGTTATATCGTAAGAGCCGTTGTTAGGAACATTAGATGCTAAAACGGTATCAAAACTCAAACCACCATTATTAGATAATAAGATATTTACATTAGCAGCATTTATTGGTGCTACATCCGTATTAGCTACGTCCCAAGTTACGGTTTGGGTTTCTCCAGCCGTCCAAGTTGTTCCGGTATTTTGCGAAGTAACCACAAATGGTCCTGCGCTATCGTCTACAGTTACTTGCATAAGATCTGCATCTGTCTGTCCTATTCCTGCTGCAAAACCGCTACCGTTATCGCGAACTATAAATGAGAAATTCATAATTCTAGATACAGAAGGGGTTACCTCCCAGGTAGGGGTCAAATTACCGGCAACTACATCAGATAATTTTGGCATATAGCGATCTGGGGTTTGTGCTGGCATAATAGAACGATATAGTGGTCCTGCTGTCCAAGTAGGTTGTGGACTTCCTGTTCCCGGAGCTTCTTCTGGATCGTTTTGTGCCCAGTTATAGGTTAAAGTCGCAGTCCCATCAGGATCAGTGGCACTGCCACGCAATACATAGGCAGTAGAAATAGGAATGGTATAATCTGTCCCAGCATCTGCAACCGGAGGCTGATTGTTTAAAGGCGTTTGCGCCCCACAAGTACTATTACCTCCGGGTTGAATGTTTTCTGAAATATCACGAACGTTTACATAATTAAAATGCGCATCTGAGTTAGATTGTACGTTAGTACTACAAATACCCGCGTAGCCCATTATAGAGCTACCACTAGCGGGCTCTACTTCTGTAGTGCCATCACCACTTCTACTACAGGTGTTCATGGTATGATAACCACCAAATTGGTGTCCCATTTCGTGTGCCACATAATCTATATAAAAAGGATCGCCAACAGGATTGTCGCTTCCAGTATATGCACTTCCTTTACTACCATCTATACATACACATGCAATACAGCCTGCGTTCCCGCCACCGGTGGTGTTAAAATTATGGCCAATGTCATAATTGGCACTTCCAATCGTGCTATCAATAACTTGTTGTGTGGTGTTGTTATATTCGCCGTCCCAAGGATCGTCTGCGCTATCTCCCCAATAAATTAATTGGTCGTTATTGGCTACAAATACTAAAGTAATTGCCAAATCACGTTCATAAATTTCGTTTACGCGATTTATAGTGATAGCCATTTGCGCTTGAATATCTTCTACTTCTGTTCCCGGATTGGCAAAAATGTTACCATAAGGAGCATTATTAGATTGTGCTAATCTGTAGGTTCGTAAAACACTATCGTCTGTATCGTTTCTATTGGTGCTTACTTCTTCTTCAATAGAATTAAGATCTATACCTTGTTCGGTAAGACATTCAAAGTCTTGCGGGTTTGCACCAATATCTTTTCTACTAAAGATCATATACGAAGTTCTGTCTTCTGTATAAGGATCTATATAAGTGGTAGAACGTTGGCCGGAAAGACTCATAGCGTGTACACCAAACTGCGTAACACTAAAACGCATAGTAGCGGTAGGATCGTCAATTCCGGTAGCTTTATAGGTTTTGATACCCGGAAATTTTACTGCTAAACCAGGCTCCATTATTGGAGATTCTGCCACTCGAAATTTCTCTAGTTTTCCCTCCGGAGTGGGGAATTCTACAATTTTTGTAGATTTTCCGGAAATGCTACCCCGTAAGGGCGCACCAATTAAAGCGTTTTTAAAAGCATTTAAGTTTAATTTAAATACTTCAAATTTGGTTGGGGTAACTGCCCTTTCAATAGTCTTTTCATTTTTTAGGGTAGAAACCGATGTTTTCTCCCAGTAATTATTTTGAGCTGCCATAGAAAAAACAGCAAAAAACATTAGCAAAGAAAAAACTTGGCGTAAATTTGTTTTCATAGAATAATTTTTAGGGTTAAGGTATTTTCTCAAAATTAGTAATTTTTTATTTTTTAGAAGTAAAAATCCTTAAGATTAACAAAATCAATTTCTTAAATATGGCTACCGGAAAATCTGTTGTTACTATTGGCACCTTTGATGGGGTGCATATTGGTCATCGCAAAATTTTAAAAAGATTGATAGATTATGGGGGCGATAACGAGCTCACCTCTACGGTTTTAACCTTTTTTCCACATCCTAGAATGGTGTTGCAAAAAGAGGCCGGTATAAAGCTAATCAATACCATAGAAGAAAGGAAACAAATACTCTATAACACCGGAATAGACAAATTAATAGTCCACCCGTTTACGCGCGAATTTTCTCGATTAAAAGCACAAGAATATATAGAAGAGATTTTGGTGAAAAAATTGGATGTGGCGCACGTGATTATTGGTTACGACCATCGGTTTGGAAGAAACCGCACCGCAGATATTACAGACCTGAAAAAATTTGGAAAACAATACGGCTTTAGCGTAGAAGAAATTAGTAAACAAGATGTAGAAGAAGTTGCTGTAAGTTCTACCAAAATCAGGAAAGCCCTAAATAATGGCGAAATAGAAAAAGCCAACAAATATTTAAGCAAGCCTTTTATTTTAACGGGCACGGTGATAAGCGGCAAGGGTTTGGGTAAAGGTTTTGGTTATCCTACCGCAAATCTTAAAATAGAAGAAAGCTATAAAATCATTCCGGCTAACGGCGTATATGTTGTAAAAACTAACTTAGACGGCAAGAGCCTTTTTGGGATGATGAATATTGGCACCAATCCCACTGTTGGCGGAAAAGAACAAACAATAGAAACGTATTTTTTAGACTTTGATCAAGATTTGTATGGTAAAAAATTGCAAATAGAAATCTTATCGCACCTCAGAAAAGAAGTAAATTTCGACTCCACAGAAAAACTCGTAGAAGCTATGCAAAACGACGAGAAAATAGCAAGACAATACATTGCCAAGCTTTCTAAAGATCTACACTAATGCTCAATCGTTGGCTCTTTACGCATATAGACAATAGCTCGTTAGTGCTTTTTCGGGTGTTTTTTGGTGTTCTAATTACCTTAGAAGCTTGGGGCGCAATTGCTACCGGCTGGGTAAAACGGGTTATGGTAGAGCCTTCGCAAACTTTTAACTTTATAGGCCTCGATTTTTTGCAAGCACTACTAGGACCAAAAATGTACCTTTACTTTTTTATTATGGGCGTTTTTGGCGTTTTTGTAGCTCTAGGTTATAAATACCGTTTTAGTATGTTTGGCTTTACCCTTATGTGGGCCGGTGTTTATTTTCTACAAAAATCCAGTTACAACAACCATTATTATTTGCTGCTGTTAATTTGCATTTTTATGCTTATCGTGCCGGCAAATCGGTATCTTTCTTTAGATGCGCGTCAAAATCCGGCTTTACGGAAAATAAGCATGCCACGCTGGGTAAAAATCTTTATCATTTTACAATTGGGAGTTGTTTATACCTATGCCGCCGTAGCAAAATTGTATCCAGATTGGTTAGATTTAACCATGCCAACAATACTTATGGATGCCCGCTCACGTTTGCCCTACATCGGGTTTTTACTTAAACCGGATTGGGTACCGGTGGTGGTAGCTTATTTTGGTATATTTTTCGATTTGTTAATTGTTCCTTTATTGTTGTGGCGCAAAACCAGGTTGCCGGTTTTTATTTTAGCGGTTTTCTTTCACCTTTTTAATAGTGCAGTTTTTCATATTGGTATTTTTCCTTATTTATCTTTGGCATTTTGCTTGTTTTTCTTTTCGGAAGAAAGCATTCATAAACGCTTTTTAAAACGAAAGCTTTTTTACAACAAAGCCGAAGTAATTGTGCCAAATTATAAACCTTTGCTAGTTACTTTTTTTGGTATTTGGTTTATTGTACAAATAGGTTTGCCGCTAAGACATTGGCTTATAAAAGAAAATGTTTTATGGACAGAAGAAGGCCACCGTTTAAGCTGGCGAATGATGTTGCGCACCAAATCTGGCATTATTAATTTTAAGATTGTCAATAAAAAGACCGGCGACGAACATTTTGTAAATTTAAAAGATTACCTAAGCAAAAAACAGCGCCGGGCTTTGGCGACCAAGCCAGATATGATTTGGCAATTTTCGCAACGGCTTAAAAAAGAATATGCTCAAAAAGGTAAGAATATTGCAATATATGTAGATTCCCGCGTAAGCGTAAACCAAAGACCTTACGAACGCTTTATAGATAATGAGGTAGATATGGCTGCAGCCGAATGGAACTATTTCTGGCACAACCCGTGGATTTTACCTTCTAACTTAGATAAATCTTAAACAAGAAATAAGTACATTTGCAGGTTTAAGATGCAGAAAATCTTACTAAATTAAATTACTTTTTATTTAAACCGAATTTTCATGTTACAAGTAGCGCAAATTAGAATGCATAAAGAAGCTTTTATCAAAGCTTTAGAGAAGCGTAATTTTGATGCCGAACAGCTTTTTGAAGAGGTGTTGGCTTTAGACGAAAAACGCCGTTCTACCCAACAAGAATTAGACAACATTTTAGCAAAATCTAACAAACTGTCTAAAGAAATTGGCATGCTTTTTAAATCTGGCGAGCATGAAAAAGCCAATAAAGTAAAAGAGCAGACGGCAGATTTAAAAGAAAACTCTAAAAAACTTACCGAAGATTTGAATGCTGCCATTCACGATATGGAGCAAATTCTCTATAATATTCCTAATGTGCCACACCAATCGGTGCCGGCAGGAAGCTCAGAAGAAGACAACGAAGAAGTATTTAAAGAAGGTGATATTCCGGTCTTAGAAGAAGGTTATTTACCACATTGGGAATTGGCCAAAAAATATGATTTGATAGATTTTGAACTGGGAAACAAAGTTACCGGTGCCGGTTTTCCTATCTATAAAGGAAAAGGAGCCAGTTTGCAACGCGCTCTAATTACTTATTTTTTAACCAAAAATATTCAAGCCGGTTATACAGAATATCAAGTGCCGTTGGTGGTTAACGAAGCTTCGGGTTTTGGCACGGGACAATTGCCCGATAAAGAAGGACAAATGTATCATATAGCAAGCGACGATTTATATTTAATTCCTACTTCAGAAGTGCCGCTTACCAATATGTTTCGGGACGATTTGTTAACAGATGCAGATTTGCCAAAAAAATGTACGGCTTATACTGCTAACTTTAGACGCGAAGCCGGTTCATACGGCGCGCACGTAAGAGGTTTAAATCGTTTGCACCAATTTGATAAAGTAGAATTGGTAAACGTGGTAAAACCAGAGAATTCGTATAAAGTTTTAGACGAGATGGTAGCGCACGTAAAAGAATTGCTGCGCGATTTAAAATTACCTTATCGTATTTTGCGTCTTTGCGGTGGCGATCTTGGTTTTACTTCGGCTTTAACCTACGATTTTGAAGTGTTTTCTACCGCGCAAGATCGTTGGTTAGAAATTTCTTCGGTTTCAAATTTCGAAACTTTTCAGGCAAACCGCTTAAAAGTTCGGTACAAAAACAAAGAAGGTAAAAAAGAGTTGGTGCATACCTTAAACGGAAGTGCTTTGGCCTTACCTCGTGTTTTAGCCGGAATTTTAGAAAACTACCAAACCAAAGACGGCATAAAAGTACCCGAAGTTTTGGTGCCGTATGCAGGATTTGACTTGATAAATTAATGGGTTTTAAAGAAGCTTTAAATGTGAATATAATCTGAATTTTAATGTGTTTGGTTCTTTTTCTTCCGTATAGCTAAACTTTTCCGTAAAGAATTTTTGTCCCCAACTAGAGTTGGGGATTGGTTCGTTTTCTTTGGACGAGCAAAGAAAATGAACAAAGTTTCTAAGAATGCAAGATTAATATTCTTGTTTGATTTTTTGTTGGAAATGCTTAGGTTGAATATAATTTAAGCTAATTAAATCTTTAACACACAAAACTCCCAATAAAAACGCATTTTGTTATCTTAGCAAAATGCGTTTTTCACTTTTATATATAGCCTTGTTTTTTCTTTGCGGAAATTTGTTCGCACAGTCGCCACAATTGGCAGATAATTATATGGACCAAGGCGAATACGAAAAGGCAAAAAGCATCTACCAAAAACTGTTAGAAAAAGCGCCCAACAACCTTCGGTATATGCAACAGCTTACCAAAGTTTATCAAGAATTGGAGCAATACCAATTGGCAGAAAAACTATTGCTTAAAAACGAAGATCAGGCCAATTTTTATCCAAACCTTTTGGTAGAAATTGGTTATAACTACCAATTGATGCAAAAACCGGAAAAAGCAGCCGACTTTTATGAACAGGCGATAGATAAAGTAAAAACAAAACCCAATTATACCTATGTTATTGGTAATGCTTTTCAGGATTATAATTTATTGGACGAAGCCGTTGAGGTCTATGAAATTGGATTAAAAAATGCACCCAATACAAACTTTACCGTGCAACTGGCCAGGATTTATGGTGAGCAAGGCAAACTGGCAAAAATGTTTGAAACCTATACCGATTTAATCGAAGAAAAACCGGAATATTTTTATTCGGTTAACCGAAATTTTTCACAATATATTACAGAAGATGTAGATAATGAAGCCAATGTAGAATTGCGTAAACTATTGCTGAGAAAAAATCAGCAGCAACCAAAAGTTCTGTATAACGAATTACTGGCTTGGTTATTTACACAACAAAACGATTTTAAAAAAGCTTTTATCCAGCAAAAAGCGATTTTTATGCGTTCGGAAAAAAAGCAATTACACCCTTTTTTCGATTTGGCCGAAATTACTACCAAAAACAAACAAACAGAGCTTAGCAAAGATATTTTGGAGTATGTAATAGAAAACTCCAATCGTGAGCGGCAGCAATTAAATGCGCATTTAAAGTTGCTGCAATTGGCAATAACAAAGGCCGAACCGGAAGATTATAAAGATATCACCAAAGATTTTGAAAACCTGTTAGAAGACTACGGCCGCGCCACCAATACTTTAGGTTTGCAACTCGCTTTTGCAGAGTTTTTGGCCTTTACCAAAAAAGAACCGGCAAGAGCAAAAAACATTTTGCAAGCTTTACTAAATCAGAATTTAAACCGGTTTGAAGAAGGAAGAATAAAATTACTTTTAGCAGATATTTTGGTGTTTCAAGAGCAATTTAACCAAGCTTTGATTTATTACAGTCAAATTCAGAAAAAAATAAAAAACACCAATTTAGCACAAGAAGCACGCTTTAGGGTAGCGCGCACCAGTTACTATAAAGGAGATTTTGATTGGGCACAAACGCAACTTAAAGTTCTAAAAAGCTCCAGCTCGCAACTTATTGCCAACGATGCTTTAGAATTGCATTTACTTATTTCAGACAACTCGCAAGAAGATTCTACACAAACTGCCTTAAAACTATTTGCCAAGGCAGATTTGTATGCTTTTCAGCAAGAAAATAAAAAGGCAAAAACTTTTTTAGATAGTATTTTAAGTCAGCATAAAGGCGAAAAAATAGAAGACGAAGCGCTTTACAGAAAAGCCAAAATTTTAGAAAAAGAAAAGCGCTACCAAGAAGCTGCAGAAAGCTATCAAAAAATTATAAGGTATTACGGCGATGATATTCTGGCAGACGACGCGCATTTTTATTTGGCAGAATTGTATCAGTACCAACTAAACCAACCTGAAGAAGCTAAAAAGCACTATCAAAATATCATTTTTGATTTTGCAGACAGCATTCATTTTGTAGAAGCGCGCAAGCAATTTAGAAAATTAAGGGGAGACGCTATCCAGTGATTTAACGTAACTTTACAAAAAAAACAGCTATGTATATTTATAACGTAACCATAAACGTACAAGAATCTGTACACGATAAATGGGTAAAATGGATGCGGCAAGAACACATACCGCAAATGTTGGCCACCGGCAAATTTACCAAAGCTTTAATGAGTAAAGTTTTGGTACAAGAACCAATGGGCGGCATTACCTATTCTGTGCAATATACAGCAGAGAGCAAAGCTTTGCTGGAACGCTATTATGCAGAAGATGCAAAAAAGTTACGGGCAGAATCAAAACAATTTAAAGATAAATGTGTTAGTTTTCGCACAGAATTAGAGATAGTTAGTCAACATGAAGAAGCGCAATAATTATAAGTCTCAAAAAAAAAATCTTGAACAAGGACCTGTTCGCGCTAAAAAACATTTAGGGCAACATTTTCTTACCGATGAAAATATAGCCAAAAAAATAGCCGAAACCCTAAGTTTAAACGGCTATAAGCAGGTTTTAGAAATTGGGCCCGGCACCGGGATGCTTACCAAATATTTATTACAAAAAGACATAAAAGTTGTCGCTTTAGACCTTGACCGGGAGTCGGTTGCTTATTTGCAGGAGTCCTTTGCTTTAGAACATCCGCAATTAGACATAAAAGACAATTTTTCTATTATAGAAGCAGATTTTTTAAAAATTGATTTACAAAACATTTTTGGTCAAGAAGAATTTGCCGTTACCGGTAACTTTCCGTACAATATTTCTACCCAAATTGTTTTTAAAACCTTAGAGAACAGAACGCAAATACCGGAGTTTACCGGTATGTTTCAAAAAGAAGTAGCCAAGCGCATTTGCGAGCCGGCGGGCAGTAAAGCTTACGGTATTTTGTCTGTTTTAACCCAGACGTTTTATACGGTAGAGTATTTATTTACCGTACCACCGAGCGTTTTTAATCCGCCGCCAAAAGTAGACAGCGGGGTTTTACGCTTAACGCGGAAAGAAGATTTTAGTCTTCCGGTAGAAGAGAAATTATTTTTTAAAGTGGTAAAAACCGCTTTTCAGCAAAGGCGAAAAACCTTGCGCAACAGCCTAAAAAGTTTCGGCTTAAGCCAAGAATTAAGAGAAGAAATTATTTTTGGGCAACGGCCCGAGCAACTTTCGGTAGAAGAATTTATAAATCTTACACAAAAAATAGAAGCGGATGCAGTTTCAAATCAGTAACGATTTTATAGAAAAAATAGAGCAACTTGTTGAAGAAAAAAACAACAAGCAACTCCTGCTGCAATTAGAAGATTTGCACCACGCCGATATTGCCGAAATTTTAGACGAACTCTCGTTAGACGATGCCACCTACGTTATAAAACTCCTAAAAACAGATAAAACCGCCGAGGTTCTATTAGAGCTTAACGACGACGACCGCGAAAAAGTTTTAAACAATCTCTCTGCAAAAGAAATTGCCAACGAGATTGAAGAGATGGATACAGATGATGCCGCAGATATTGTGGCAGAACTCTCTCCAGATGTTAAAGCGCGTGTTATAAAATATATTCAAGACGAAGAACACGCAGACAATATTGTAGAACTTTTACGCTATGACGAAGATTCTGCCGGCGGTTTAATGGCAAAAGAATTAGTAAAAGTAAACGAAAACTGGAGTGTTACCGGCTGTATGAGCGAGATGCGCGAACAAGCCGAAAACGTAACCCGCGTACACAGTATTTATGTAGTAGATAATAGAAACCATCTAAAAGGCAGGCTTTCGCTCAAAGATTTGCTTACCGCGCCAAGTAACGCGCAAATAAGCGATGTTTATATAAAAAAAGTAGACTATGTAAACGTAAACACACCGGGAGAAGAAGTGGCGCGCATAATGCAAAAATACGACCTGGAAGCCATTCCCGTAGTTAACGAAATGGGCAAACTGGTTGGTCGCATTACCATAGACGATATTGTAGATTTTATACGAGAAGAAGCCGAAAGAGATTACCAAATGGCAGCGGGTATCTCAGAAGATGTAGAGGCAAACGACAGTTTATGGCAGCTTACCCGGGCACGTTTGCCGTGGTTAATTTTGGCACTTTTGGGCGGTTTTGTGAGTGTAAATGTATTAGAAGCCTTTGACGAAGCTATAAAAACCCACGCCGCACTGTTTTTCTTTGTGCCGCTTATGGCCGCAATGGCAGGAAATGTTGGCGTACAATCTTCGGCAATTGTATTGCAGGCCTTGGCCAATCGTAGTCTTAGAGGTTCGTTGCTTAAGCGTTTGCTAAAAGAAGTTTCCCTTAGTTTGCTCAATGGTTTTGTTTTGGCATGTCTGTTAATAGGCGGCGGAATGTTCTTGCTTGATTTAGGCTGGGGATTTTCTTTAACGGTTGGCATCTCTTTGATATTGGTAATCATTAACGCCTCGTTAATTGGCACTTTTGTTCCAATTATTTTAGATAAACAAGGCATAGACCCAGCTATGGCAACCGGACCGTTTATTACTACGAGCAACGATATTTTTGGTATTCTTATCTACTTTAGCATCGCTAAACTTATTTTAGGATTTTAATAATTTGGGCGTTTCCTTGTCCGCTTTAAGGCGGCCAAGGTCGGGCTATACGTTTGTAGTTTTTTAGGCGCTGCCATAAAAAAGCTACCACTGCTATCCCTAACGCAAAAAGCAGCTTTTAAAGTTGTTTTAAAGACATAGGGAAATTTTAATTTATAAGTATCTTTGAAAAAAGTCTTTGTATGCAGCCTATTTCTTTTCAATATATTATTGAGGTGCCCAATTCGGCTATCGATCAATTAGACCATGTTAACAATGTAAAATATCTACAATGGATTCAAGATGTGGCACAAAAACACTGGGAAAACAAAACCTCGCAAGACATACGTCAAAAAGTGGGTTGGGTGGTTTTAGACCATTTTATAGAATATAAACGTCCCGCCTTTAAAAAAGAAGAACTTATCTTAAAAACCTGGATACACAACTACGGCAATATTAAATGTGAACGCCGCACAGAGATAATCCGCAAAAGCGATAATAAATTGGTGGTAAAAGCAAAAACCACTTGGTGTTTAATTAATTTGAAAACCCAAAAACCAACCCGCATTACGCCCGAAATAACCCAACCTTATTTTGAATAGTATGAAAATATTGCACGTAGATAAAAACCATCCGTTATTGTTAGAAGAACTGCACAAACTCGGTTTCCAAAACGAAGAAGAATATACGGCTTCTAAAGAAGAAATTCAGACAAAAATACAAGCTTACGACGGACTAATAATACGCAGTAGGTTTACCATAGATAAAAAATTTCTTTTGGCGGCAAGCAACTTAAAATTTATTGGCAGGTTAGGGGCCGGCTTAGAAAATATAGATACGGCATTTGCCAAAAAACAAGGTATAAAGCTTTTTTCTGCCCCAGAAGGTAATCGTAATGCAGTTGGCGAGCACGCTTTAGGAATGCTCTTGGCTCTATTTAATAAATTAAAAACAGCCGATGCAGAAGTGCGACAAGGTATTTGGAAACGCGAAGAAAACAGAGGTTTGGAGGTAGACGGCAAAACAATTGGCATAATTGGCTACGGCAATATGGGCAAAGCATTTGCCAAAAAATTACGCGGTTTTGATTGCGAGGTAATCTGTTACGATATTAAAGAAAATGTAGGTAATAAAGACGCCAAGCAAGTAAGTTTAGAGCAGTTGCAAGAAAACGCAGAGGTACTTAGTTTGCACACGCCACTAACACCAACAACCAAAAATATGGTAGATAAAACTTTTATTGCCCGCTTTAAAAAGAATTTTTGGTTGCTTAATACCGCTCGCGGACAAAGCGTGGTAACCCAAGATTTGATAGAAGCTTTAAAGCGTGGAAAAGTTTTGGGAGCCGGCTTAGATGTATTGGAATACGAGAAAAGTTCTTTTGAAAATTTATTCAGCAACAAAGAAAACATGCCGGCAGCTTTTCAATACCTTATTCAAGCCAACAATGTTTTATTAAGTCCGCATATTGCGGGATGGACAATAGAGAGCAAAGAAAAATTAGCACAAGTAATAGTAGATAAAATAGCGGCAGTTTTTAGTAAATAAACATTTCTAACTATTGGTTTAAAGGTAAATAATTCTGATTAAAATTTGTAGAAAGCATAAAATAACATTAGATTGATGTCTGCTTATTAACGAAAAATCCCTTATCGCTCGTCTATGACTAGCACCCGCTGCGATTTTTTGTTTTACATTTTTGTTTTACACCAAATGCGTTTTATAAATTTATGAAAAGTATAGAATTTGAAAAAATGGAATATATGTTTTACAAAGTTGTACAAAGCACGCATTGCATCCTGAAGCGTCGGGAGAGCGCTTGTGGGAGCCATTTATTAAACCTAAAATGAATAAAATTAAACTTGTCTACGTAGTAATCTTATTTTCTACATTTGGTTTTTCCCAAGCAAATGGTATAGAAAATGATTTGTTTGAAAATGAAACTTTGTTGTATAACGTGCACGTCAAGATGAAATATTTTTTTAAAACAGATACCACTAATAGACAGTATACAGTTGTTTTAGAAAAAAATAAGCAAGACAGTTTATATGGTTATAATTTTAAAATTTTCAATAGGCATACACTTTATATAAACTGGGGTAATACACTTTACAGTATTTCTAAAAAAGATAAAGTTTATACTACTTCTAAGAAAGTAGACTTGAATATAAAAAATCTTCTTTTACCAAACAGGTATATAAAAGCTAAAGATTTATCCGATAGTTTAAGAATAATTGAGAAAAATAGAAGAGAAGTAGTTATAAGAAGAGATAAAAAAGATTTTAAGGAGTTTAATAATATTTATTTCAACTATTATATCGACCTAAAAAACAGGCTTTCTTATAAAATTACTTCGCACGTTAATTTTCAAGGAAACAGTCAGTATAAAGAATTCTTATTCGAAAATATTAGACAAAAATCGGACGTTAATTTCAAAAGCGAAATTGAAAATTTAAAAAAATATCGCTACGATTCTTTCGAGAAGAAGCAAAAACCAGTTTCTAAAAACAGTATTAAAGTCAAAGACTTTGAAGGTTATTTGCTTTCTCAAGACGAAACGCTAAGCCTTAGTAGTTATTACGGAAAAATAATAATTTTAGATTTTTGGTATATGAGCTGCTACCCGTGCATAAAAGCGATACCCTTTATAAATAAATTACGTAATGATTTTACTAAGGAGGACGTAGTAGTTTTAGGTGTCAATCTTATTGATGAAAATAAAAAACAAATTAGAAAATTTACGGAAGATTTTAATATACAATACGAAGTATTACTTGCAAAGAATAATGCGTATAACATAAAAGCCTATCCCGCAATCGTGATTATCGATAAAAATAAAGAAATACTCTATTCTGGTTCAGGAGTTCGTAAAGAAGAAGAATCAAAAATAATTGACATAATAAATATGGCATTAAGAAATTAGAAAATAATGAACCAGATTTAAAACACAAAAACCCCCGCCCAAATTAATTTGGACAGGGGTTTAAATTTTCTTTAGATTATAGTTATTCTAGGCTTTCCAAAGCAATTTCAATAGCTTGATCGCCAGATAGGATTTCAAATTCTTTGTTTTTCATCATATTGGCCGGCAGGCAATCTACCAATACTTGGGCTACATCTTTTCGGGAGATTTCGCCGTGCTCGTTTAGCTTTTCTGCTGCTTTTATTTTATTGGTTTTCTCGTTGTTGGTAAGCATACCGGGTTTTACAATACTGTAATCTAAAAAGCTGGCTTTAAGATGATCGTCGGCTGTTTTTTTGGCGCGTAAATAATGTTCTAAGCCATCTACTTGGTCTGGTTTGTCGGTTCCCATTGCGCTTAACATTACAAATTTTCGTGCGCCGGCAGCCTTGCTTTTATCTATTAAATGCATAGCACCTTTTTCGTCTACAGAAGTAGTTTTGTCCGGCCCGGTATTTCCGCCGGAACCTGCTGCAAAAATTACGCGGTCTATGCCTTTTACCGCTTCGGTAAGATCGCCTTCTAGGTCTGCCAAGGTGGTTTTTACGTCTTTATTATCAAAATAGGCACTTTGCTCTTCTTTTCTAATCATTGCCACCGGTTCATAATCCGGGTGATTTTGCAAAATGTTTATTATCTCTCTTCCTGTCGTGCCGTTTGCACCGGCTACCAATACTTTTTCCATAATTTTTTATTTAAAAATAAGAAGATTTGTGGTAAATAGTCTAAAAAAAGGCTTAAATAACAAAGGCTTAACGCTTCAAAACCTTCTTTTATTCATACGGCTGAAAATCTAAGGGTAAAGCATCGCTATATCCTTTTTTGCCCAAATAACCTTCAAACCGAAGCGCGTCGTGCGGAAAGAAATTGCCCCACTTATCTATGCCAAAATTTTGTTTAGCAATTACTTTGGTAAGAGGGGTAGGCTTTATTTTTTCTAAAATAAACTGAATTTGTTCCCATGTTTTTTTATCATGGTTCTTGATATCTCCCGCCCGGTAAACATAAAAGACAGACGGAGGTTTAATTTCCGTAAAGCTCTTGTGTTTGGTTCTTTGCAAGGCAATATCTTCTCCTTTTTCGTTTACCAATTTAAATCCGTTTTTGGCCAGACTGCTATCTGCCAGAGCACGCATTAATCGCAGAATAGAATGTTGGTAAACCTCGTTACGTCTTTTTTTATACTTGTTTTTTACCCTATCCGGATTTAATTCTTTAAAAAAACCGTTTCCTAAGTGTTGGTAAGAATCATTTGCCAGATTGGATGCCAGCTCACTTTCTTTACGGTTTATAACAAAATTGTCTAAATAGTAAGTAATCGTATAGCCTAAATATTCATTTTCTATCTCTAAAGGACGTTTACTGGAGAATTTAATATTCTTTTTATCTGGCGAATGGCTTATGTTTATTTTATCTAAATTTTTAATGCGGGTACCTCTACGATGCCCGCCTCCTAAAAAGTAATACTTAAAATAAGATAGAAAATATTCCCGAAAATGCGGTTCGCTTTCGCGGCTATGGCTTTTTGTAGTAGGTTTACTTGCTGTATTTAGATATACGGTTTCTAATTGGGTGTCTTTTTCTACCAACAAAAAGCGCTGATTTTGGTTTAATTTGGGTTTCTCTAAACGAACTTGCTTATAACCCAAAGCTCTAATGTTTAGGAGAGATTTGATTTTCGTTTCCGCGCGAAGCACAAAAAAACCGTGTTGGTTAGTACTGGTGCCACGCATTGTGTTTTCATAAAAAACCGCAGCACCTTCTATAGGTTTATTGGTGGCAGAGTCTACTACAAAACCTCTAATTGCATCTTGCGCCCAGCTTGGTGTGCAGCAAAAAGCAACCAAAAGTATAGAAAGAATAAGACGCATAGTTTTGTTTTGAATTACTCGAGTTTATAGTTTAATGGCAAAAAATCAGATAGTTTTTCTTGTCCCATTTCGCCGCCAAGGTATAATGCATTAACAGGCTTGTAATTGCCGTTTTTGTCTATGCTAAAATCTGTTGGCACTTGGTCCACTTTTATAAAAGACTGGTAAAAATCGTCGTATAAAACGGTGGTTTTTTTGTTGTGTAAACGCACGTGCGTCAAATTATCTGTTTGCAATACTTCAAAAATTTGAGACGGCTCGATCTCGGTTTTTTTAATAAAAATCCGATAATTTTTCTCTTTTAACTGGTTGTTGTACAAAGCACGCATAAAATGCAGGGTAGAGCCTTGATACCTTTTCTTACGTACTTTTCTATATTTTTCAATCTTTTTTGGTTTTAATTCTTTAAAAAAAGAGGTGCCCAAAAAGTAAGAAGATTCTTCTTTATAATTGGTTTTCTTTTTATTGTTTACCACAAATTCTATCTGGCTAAATAATAATTCAAATTCCATTAAATCATAGCTTATAAGATATCCCAATTTTTTGTTTCTAATTTTTAAAGCTTCGTCTGCGTAGGCAATTAATTTATTGGTAGAAGGAATAAATTTGAGTCGAATAGCAGCTTCGTTTAAAATCTTTGTTTTTTTAGCTTTATATTCTTCCCCCAAAAACCATTTTCTAAAATACTTAAGCTTTCGTTTACGCGACCACGGGTCGTTTTCTATATAAACTTCGGTAAGATTATTTACTTCCTCTTCTAAAGCTATAGTACCAAAAGCTATGTTTTTTGAAGTAAAATTCAAGCTTAAAACCTTTGGTTTATAAGTAACAGAACTTACCACAAGAGGAAAGTTAACTTGTTTTTCTATTTCTAAAACAAATTTACCCTGCGCGTCTGTAATTGTACCAAAAACAGTACCATCTATATAAACATTGGCATTTTCTACAGGTTTAGAAGTAATAGAATCTATAACCCTTCCGCTAATGCTGTATTGCGCTTTCGCGGAAAAACAAAATGCTATAATACTCAGTAAAAAAAGCAACTTTTTAAGCATTATTTTCCATCTTCTTTTCCAACTCTTCCTGAAATTCTTCCATTACGGGTTTTACCGTGCTTTCCGGCAAATCTGCAATTCTAATGTACATCAAACCATCTACAGAGTTGTTAAAAAGAGGGTCTACGTTAAAGGCTACCACCTTGGCGTTTTGCTTGATGTATTTTTTTAGCAGCACTGGCATCCGTAAAGTGTCCGGCTCCAGCTCGTCTATTAATTTATCAAATTTGTTGAGGTCTGCTTTGCTTTCGTCAAAAACAAAATCTTTTTCAGCGTCTTTTAGTTTTACCTTAAATTCTTTTTTAGGCCTAACATATTGCGCCACATAAGGATCGTAATAATGGGATTTCATAAACTCGATCATCATAGATTTAGAAAAATCTGAAAATTTATTGCTTATGCTCACGCCGCCAATCAAGTATTTATGTTCCGGAAAACGCAAGGTGCAATGCACAATTCCTTTCCATAACAAAAACAAAGGCATAGGTTTTTGCTGGTAATCTTTTACAATAAAAGCCCGACCCATTTCTATAGACTGCCGCATTAATTTGTAAAGTTCCGGCTCAAACCGAAACAATTGTTGCAAGTAAAAGCCGTCTATACCATATTTTGGGAAAATCTTAGAACCAAATCCCATTCGGTATGCGCCCACAATTTTATGCGCTTGATTATCGTACAAAAACATGTGGTGGTAATACTCGTCAAATTCATCTAAATCTGTTTCATTATTTGTTCCTTCGCCAATTGCTCTAAAGGTGATTTCGCGCAGACGCCCAATCTCGTTCACGATATTAGGAATGTATTTACGTTCTGCCAAAAACACTTCATAATTTTTACTGCTTAGCAAACGCTTTTCGTTCTCCCGGCAAAACTCTATTTCTTTTTGCATCACCGGTTCGGCAGTTTCGTTGGCAATTTTTCGCGGAGAGCGCGGTATTTTTATCTGCTTAGGAATTTGAATGTTTTTTAAGAAACTTTTTTTACTGAAGGCGCTCGCCAGCATATACGTTTTTTTCCGTAAGAAATGCGTAAAATCTTCTATATCGCGATGTTTTTCTTGATCTTCTACCGAAATTGGATTACCAATACGCACTTTTATCTTACGCTTTTTCTGCGTTAGCATTTCGCTAGGTATTTTAGCGGTACGCAGCGAGTCGTTTATTTTTGCCAAACGGTAAAACGAGGGACTGTTTTTTGCGTGAAAATAAATGGGAACAATTGGCACTTTAGATTTTTGAATAAGCTTCATAGCTTCCGGCAACCACTCACGATCTACAATTATTTTATCTTCGCGATGTGTCGAAACTTCCCCGGCAGGGAAAATGCCCAACGGGTGCCCGGCTTTTAAATGTTGTATGGCCGTTTTTATTCCCTCTAAACTCGATTTTACTTCCTTGCGGTCTTCAAACGGATTAACCGGCATAATATAAGGCTTTAAAGGCTTAAGCCGATGCAATAAAAAATTGGCAATTACCTTATAATCTTCGCGACGGTTTGCCAGGGTTTGCAGTAAAATCATACCGTCTATGGCACCTAACGGATGATTGGAAATTGTAATAAAAGCGCCGGATTTAGGAATACGTTTTAAGTCTTTTTCGGGAATTTCATAATCTACTTCCAAATGCGAAAGCGCCGAATGTAAAAATTCTAAACCGCTCAAATGTTTACGGTCTTCGTAAATTTTGTTGAGTTTGTTGAGTTTGGTTAAACCCATTACAGATGCGCCCAAGGCGGTTCCTAAAAAACCAAATTTACTTAAATTTAAGCCTTTGGCCACTTCTTTGGCAGTTACAAATCCCATTTAATGCTCAGTTTATAAACAAATATAACAAAATCTAAAACTTGCTTAAGTTTTTTCTTGGGTTACCCACTGCACGGTTTCTCGGGTTTGTTGTTTTAAAAGGATGTTTTTAACGTTTTCTATAGAAGCTATGGTAGCATTATCAAAATGCCGAACGGTATATAAAGAAACATTTTTGTTAAAGCTTACTTTATACTTTTTCTTTAAATGCAGCAGTAAATCATCTACCAGATTGAACCTATTGTCTACGCAAAGCGAAAAACTAATAGCAGAGTTTTGTATAAGGTCTACTTTAACCTGGTAGTGGTGTAAAAGCGCAAACACCTCGCTGATATTTTCTTCGACAAAAAAAGAAAAATCTAATGTAGAAAGCGAGATTAAAACCAAGTTATGCTTCACTATAAAACAAGGAATTTTAGGCTTTATTTTTGGTCCGTTGGTTATTAAAGTACCAACTTTTTCCGGCTTATAAAAAGATTTTATATAAAGCGGTATTTCCTTTCTTTGTAAGGGTTGTAAAGTTTTGGGATGAATAATAGAAGCTCCGTAAAAAGCCAGTTCTATTGCTTCTCTGTAAGAAATTTGTTCTAAAACCCGCGTGTTAGGAAATATCTTAGGATCGCCGTTATAAAATCCGTCTACATCTTTCCAGATACACACTTGTTTAGCGTCTAAGCAATAGGCAAAAATAGCCGCCGAATAATCGCTGCCTTCCCGACCCAAAGAAGTGCTGTTATTGTTAAAACTACCGCCAACAAAGCCTTGGGTAATGCTCAATTTTTGCCGGTTTACCGCTTGTTGTACAGCTATTTTGGTAAGTTCCCAATCTACTTTTGCTTCGCGGTAAGTAGAATCGGTTTGTATAATTTCGCGGGCGTCTAACCAAGTATTTTCTATGTTTTTAAAACTTAAGTATTCGCTAATAATTACCGTGCTCAAAAGCTCGCCATAGCAAATCACTTGGTCATAAATATAATTGTAATCCCAGTTTTTATTGTTTTCTAAAAAAGTAATTATGGTTTTAAAAAAAGCTTCAATTTTCTGTCCAAGTTGCGCTGGCGCAGATAAAAACAGTTGCGTAGAAACATCTAAATGAAACTGCTTGATTTCTTCCAGATAGGTAAGAGGCACAGTTTTATTTTGCACATAATAATTAATGGCTCTTTCTAAAGCATTGGTGGTTTTGCCCATGGCAGAAATCACGACTAATTTACGTTTATCACCAATGTTATCAAGAATACGAGCCATATTTTGCACGGCCTGTGCATCCTTTACAGAAGCGCCACCAAATTTAAAAACTTCCATCAATTTTGGTTTAAAAATTGCTTTATGGCTTTTTCTTCAAATTGTACCGTATTCCAATTGGTGTGTACTTTTGCCCCGGTTTTTTTGTAGAAATCTATCGCGCCGGTATTCCAATCTAAAACCACCCACTCTACACGTTTTACGCCATTATCTATAGCATATTGCATTACTTTTTTATACAAGGCAATGCCTAAACCTTTTTTACGATGTTCGCGGCGCACCATCAAATCTTCTAGATGTACGGTTTTGCCTTTCCAGGTAGAATACCTAAAGTAGAAAAGCGCCATCGCTTCTATATTGCCATCCAATTCTGCCACAAAGCAAGTAAAAAGCTTATTTTCTCCAAAACCATCGCGTACTAAATCTTCTGTAGTAATTATTACCGCATCCGGTTCTTTTTCAAATGCTGCCAATTCTTTTATCAGTAAAAAAACCTCTGGCATATCCTTTTTGGTTGCGGGCCGTATATTAATTTGCATAACTAAAAGGTTTAGCTACAAAAGTAGGCATTAGATTTTCTTTTTTTCTATTTTTGTGCACAAACACAAGAAAAAATGGGTAGGAAAAACCAAACTTTAGGAGAATTTATTATAGAAAATCAATCTTCTTTTCCGTATTCTTCAGGAGAATTATCACGACTTATCAACTCCATTCGTTTGGCTGCAAAAGTGGTTAATCACGAGGTAAACAAAGCCGGCTTGGTAGATATTACCGGTGCGGCGGGAGATACCAATGTGCAAGGTGAAGAGCAACAAAAATTAGATGTTTATGCTAACGAAAAATTTATCCAAACCCTAACCAACCGCGAAATTGTTTGCGGTATCGCTTCCGAAGAAAACGACGATTATATTACCATTCAAGGTCAAAATAACGATCATAAAAATAAATATGTGGTCTTGATGGATCCGCTTGACGGAAGTTCTAATATAGATGTAAACGTTTCTGTAGGAACCATTTTTTCTATCTACCGCCGCAAAACCGAAGTCGGAAAACCGGTAACTCAAGAAGATTTTTTACAACCCGGTAATCAACAAGTAGCTGCCGGTTATATAATTTACGGCACTTCTACAATGTTGGTTTACACAACCGGTCACGGGGTAAACGGTTTTACGCTAAACCCGGCAATTGGCACGTACTATCTCTCGCACCCAAATATGCGTTTTCCTAAAGACGGTAAAATTTATTCGATTAATGAAGGTAACTACGCGCATTTCCCGCAAGGCGTAAAAGATTATTTAAAATATTGCCAAGCAGAAGATGGCGACAGACCGTATACCTCACGTTATATTGGTTCTTTGGTTTCAGATTTTCATAGAAACATTATAAAAGGCGGAATTTACATCTATCCAAAAACCGCAAAATCTGAAAACGGAAAGTTGCGTTTGCTCTACGAATGCAATCCAATGGCATTTTTGGCAGAACAAGCAGGCGGCGTGGCCAGCGATGGTTTTAACCGAATTATGGACATCGAACCAAAAGAATTACACCAACGCACCCCATTTTTCTGCGGAAGCGAGAATATGGTGAAAAAGGCAGAAGAATTTATGAAAAACGCTCCGGAATAAACACCGAAAGACCTGGAATTATTTAAGCGATTTCACCTCTTAACACCTGTCACAGCGAGCGCAAATGAAACTCTGTCACATCGAACGCAGTCGAGATGTCATGGTTACAGAGAAAAATTTATTCAATATTCTCTATCAGAGCATTCTATCTGCCACGTTTAATAAACAGTAATAGTAACGAGAATAATCCTAAAAAAATTTCCGCTACAGCGAAAAGAATAAAGAGAAGATATTGAACCGAATTAAAAAGTGTAAAACTTTGCTATGCGAAAAAATAGTTAATTTATTCTTTCGTTATTTTTTGGCAAGTTTATAATTATTGACCAGTACAGAAGCAGAGATTTGAAGAATTTGCTCCAATTCTCTTATCATATCCACCGTTAATCTTTTTTTTCGGTTTAGAATCTCTGATACTCGACTTTTTCCACCAATTATGCCTACCAAATCTTTTTGACGTAGATTCAGTTCTTCCATTCTAATCTTTATTGCTTCAATTGGGTCTGGTGCCTCGATAGGGTAGTGTTCGTTTTCGTAATTTTCAATAAGCAACGAGAGTATTTCCGCTTCATCTCCTTCCTTGGTATCAATTGGGGCATCAAAAATAACCTCTAATCTATTAAGTGCGTTTTGGTAGTCTTTATCTGTTTTAATCGGTTTTAAATTCATAATCGTCCTATTTAAATCGTATCGGCATCAATTTTATCATATTCTGGGTGCGTACCGATGAATCGGATAAACGCCCATTGTTTTTCATAATTGAACTTGACTACAAGTCGGTAAGAATTTCCTTTAATGTTAAAAACTACTCGACCATTCTTTAATATACTTGCGGTTATGTAGGTCTGTTTTACATCATTTGGCGAGAACCAATTTGCTTTTTTTGCTGTGTCGTACCAAGTTTTCAAGTATTGTTCTGAGTCAGCATGATTTTTCCAGAATTCTCGCAGTGTACTTTTCGCAATTATTCGTTTCATTGATCATTTACTAAGACAAATATACAAATAGTTCTCAAATAAAGAACCATAGATAGATGTGTTTTTGTATTAAAAAGGTAGACTAACTATTAATCGCTATTAGTTAAACTTCTCCCTTTACGGAATTTATCGCGCCAAGCACAAAATTATTCGGCTACAGCCAAAAAAATTAATCTTTGCGTTCTAATAAATACAAGTAATCGTCAAAACTTAATCTGCCACCTAATATACTTACTGAACGATCTATAATTGCTTGCGAAGTTTCTGGGTCAAAACCTAAAGCTACTGCATATTTTTTAAGCATAAATTCTTCGTCTTTATCCATATTATGATCGGCAAAAATCACGATAAGTACTTCGTAAAGACGTTCTAATCTTTTTGCAGCAGAGTTAGGCGGATTTACCGGATAGCCGGTAGGATTTTTAATAATTTTGGCATATTCATCTTCTTCTATGCCAAGTTTTTTTGCCAATCGTTTTAAAACGCGTTCTTCTTCTGCGTTAATTTCGCCATCTACTGAGGCAATATTTACAATGGCTGCAAAACGACCAATATTGCGCTGGTGATGCCCTGAATCAAATAAATCTGTAAACGACATAATGAGTTTTTGTGTTTGTTAAAACAAATATACAGAAAGCTGTTTTAATAAAAATAATTTACGATAAGTTAAATTATAAATATTTAACCATCAAAGGGATAGGTTTTTTTATTTTTTGCAGTCTCTGTTTGGCAAAATTCCTTAATTTCGCAGACTATTAAAAAAGGCATATTCATGAATAAAAAATTTGCAGAATATAAAGAGCTGGACTTGCCCAAAGTAGCTAAAGAAACACGCGATTTTTGGGAAAAGCAAAACATTTTTGAAAAAAGTATCTCTACCCGAGATGCAAACAAACCTTACGTGTTTTTTGAAGGACCTCCTTCTGCAAATGGCCTGCCCGGTATTCATCACGTGATGGCAAGAACCATCAAAGACATTTTTTGTAGGTTTAAAACCCAACAAGGTTTTCAGGTAAAACGAAAAGCCGGTTGGGATACGCACGGTTTGCCGGTAGAGTTGGGCGTAGAAAAAGAACTGGGAATTACCAAAGAAGACATTGGCTCAAAAATTAGCGTAGAAGATTATAACGACGCTTGTAAAAATGCCGTAATGCGCTACACCGATGTTTGGAAGGACCTTACCGAAAAAATGGGTTATTGGGTAAATATGGACGATCCATATATTACCTATAAATCAAAATATATGGAAAGCGTTTGGTATTTGCTTTCTGAAATTTATAAAAAAGGCCTTATTTACAAAGGCTATACCATTCAGCCATTTTCACCAAAAGCAGGAACCGGTTTAAGCTCGCACGAACTTAACCAACCCGGTACTTATCAAGACGTTACAGATACTACGGTAACTGCACAATTTAAAGCAAAAGAAGAAAGCCTACCAGATTTTCTTAAAAACGAAGGCGAAATTAATCTTATTGCCTGGACAACCACACCTTGGACGCTGCCTAGTAACACGGCTTTGACCGTTGGCCCAAAAATAGATTATGTATTGGTAAAAACTTATAACCAATATACTTTCGAGCCAATTACCATAATTGTTGCAGAAGCTTTGGCAAAACAACAATTTGATAAAAAATTTGAGCAGGTAGAAAACGAAGAAGATTTACAAGCTTATACAAAAGAAAGTAAAAAAATACCGTATTGGATTGGCAAAAAATTTAAAGGTAAAGATTTAGTTGGTGTTCAATACGAACAACTTTTACCTTATGCTTTGCCGCACGACAATCCTGAAAATGCCTTTAGGGTAATTGCCGGAGATTTTGTAACTACAGAAGACGGTACAGGAATTGTACATACCGCACCAACTTTTGGGGCAGACGATGCGATGGTTGCTAAAAAGGCAACACCAGAAATTCCGCCAATGTTGGTAAAAGACGAGAACGGTAATTTGGTGCCGCTGGTAGATTTACAAGGCCGTTTTAGAGAGCAAATGGGCGAGCTTGCCGGCAAGTATGTTAAAAACGAATATTATGACGAAGGTGAGGCGCCAGAAAAATCGGTAGATGTAGAAATTGCCATTAAGTTAAAAGAAGAAAACAAAGCTTTTAAAGTAGAAAAATACGTACATAGTTATCCAAATTGCTGGCGTACAGATAAACCTATTTTATATTATCCGTTAGATTCTTGGTTTATTAAAGTAACTGAGGTAAAAGACCGGATGCACGAGTTAAACAAAGGTATAAACTGGAAACCTGCCTCTACCGGCGAAGGCCGCTTTGGTAACTGGTTAGCCAATGCCAACGATTGGAATTTATCGCGCTCCAGATTTTGGGGAATTCCGTTGCCTATTTGGCGCACAGAAGATGGCAAAGAAGAATTGATAATTGGCTCGGTGGCCGAATTAAAAAAAGAGATGCAAAAAGCCGTGGAAGCCGGCGTGATGCAAAAAGATATTTTTGAAGATTTTGTGGTAGGCGATATGTCCGAAGAAAATTACGATAAAATAGATTTGCATAAAAATATTGTAGATAAAATTAAATTGGTAGCGCCATCTGGCAAAACCATGCACCGCGAAGCAGATTTAATAGACGTATGGTTTGACTCCGGTTCTATGCCTTACGCACAATGGCACTATCCGTTTGAAAACAAAGAAATTGTAGAAAAATCAGAACGTAAAGCAGATTTTATAGCCGAAGGCGTAGACCAAACACGCGGCTGGTTTTATACCTTGCACGCCATCGCAACTTTAATGTTTGACGATGTGGCCTATAAAAATGTAGTTTCTAACGGTTTGGTATTAGATAAAAACGGCCAAAAAATGTCTAAACGTTTGGGCAATGCCGTAGATCCGTTTGAGACTTTGGCAGCTTTTGGACCAGATGCTACCCGTTGGTATATGATTGCCAACGCCAATCCTTGGGATAATTTAAAATTTGATATAGAAGGAATTGCAGAAGTAAGAAGAAAGTTTTTTGGAACTTTATATAACACGTACAACTTTTTTGCACTTTACGCGAACATAGACAACTTTACCTATGCCGAAGCAGAAATACCAATTGCAGAAAGACCAGAAATAGATCGATGGGTACTTTCAGAATTGCATACACTTATTGGTAAAGTAGAAAAATTCTATTCTAATTACGAGCCTACCAAGGCTGCGCGAGCAATTTCAGAATTTGTACAAGAAAACCTAAGCAACTGGTTTGTGCGTTTAAGCAGAAGACGTTTCTGGAAACCCGCAGCCCAAATCAATTCCGGCGAAGACCAATACAATGCAGATAAGATTTCTGCTTACCAAACTTTATATACTTGCTTAGAAAATGTAGCTAAATTGGCGGCACCAATAGCGCCTTTTTATATGGATGCGTTGTATAAAGATTTAACACAGGTTACTAAAAAAGATACTGCAGAAAGTGTACATTTAGCAGAGTTTCCAAAACAAGAAGAAACCTTTATAGATAAAGGATTGGAGCAGAAAATGCACAAAGCGCAAATCATTTCTTCGTTGGTTTTGTCTTTACGGAAAAAAGAAATGATAAAAGTACGACAACCCTTACAGAGAATTATGATTCCGGTGTTGGACGATGCGGTAAAAGAAGAGATAAATGCAGTAGCAAATTTGATTAAATCTGAAGTAAACGTAAAAGAAATAGAGCTTATAGACGATGCTTCCGGTATTTTGGTGAAAACCGTAAAACCAAACTTTAAAGTCTTAGGGCCGCGATTTGGCAAAGACATGAAAAAAGTGGTGGCAGCCATAAAAACAATGGGTCCGGAAGATATTGCAAAACTGGAAAAAGAAGGCCAAATAAATATTGAAATTAACCAGAAAATGACTATGTTGCAGCTCAACGAAGTAGAAATAGCTTCAGAAGATATTGAGGGATGGTTAGTAGCCAGCAACAGCGGTCTAACCGTAGCATTAGATGTTAGCCTTACACCAGAATTAATAAAAGAAGGAATAGCGCGAGAATTAGTAAACAGAATTCAAAACTTACGAAAAGATTCCGGTTTTGAAGTTACCGATAAAATTGAGGTAAAAATTAAAAGTGACGGGATGATCGAGGATGCCGTTAATGATAACAAGACATATATTAAAAACGAAACGCTTACTGCAAAACTCGAAATTGTAGAAAGCAATTTGGACAATGGGATAGCGATAAATTTTGATGATGTAAATACCCAATTGGCCATAAAAAAACACTAACTATGACAACACAAGAAGCACAAAATACACAAAAAGAAAGGTTTACAGACGCAGAGTTGGCAGAGTTTAAAGCTATTATAGAAGATAAAATAGTAAAAGCTACTCAACAATTAGAAATGTACCAAAGCGCGTATATGAACGATAGCTCAAATGGTACAGACGACACATCGCCAACGTTTAAAGCCTTTGACGAGGGCAGCAAAACAATGAGCAAAGAAGCAAACTCCCAATTGGCCATACGCCAAGAAAAGTTTATTCGCGATTTAAAAAATGCGTTGGTACGTATAGAAAATAAAACCTACGGTATTTGCCGTGTAACCGGTAAACTAATCAAAAAAGAACGCTTAAGATTGGTGCCGCACGCTACGCTAAGCATAGAAGCAAAAAATATGCAGCAATAATTATTGCTTCTGCATTTAGAAAGCTGTTTCAATACCGTGCCTATTTTTAGGAGTATATTTTAAGACGGATTGAAGCAGCTTTTTTTTATTTTTCGGCTATGAAAAATTTAACGGTTGTCTTATTGGTTTTTTTCCTTTACGGAAATAATTGCTTCGCGCAACGCACCAAAACAACCATTATTTCGGCTAAAGATATTAGCAGCGTTTTTGTACAAGCCGATGAGGTTTTTAAAATTACCATAAATGCTTCCAAGCGAAAAACTATCCGCTACAGCGTAACGGCAGAGGGAGAATACTTGCAGGATATTTATATAAAAAACAGTATAGAAGGCAAAGAACTAAAACTAGAATCGCATTACAACAAACTATTGCTTGGCGGGCAAGATAAATTGGCAGCCCACAAAGTATTTGCCCTAAATCTAGAAATAGATGTGCCACAAAACTTTAAGGTAGTTGTACTTTCTAACTTGGCATCTGTTTATGCAAATGGCGCTTTTAAATACCTGGAAACCGAACTTAAAGCAGGGCAATGCAGCTTATCTAACTTTACCGGAAAAGCATTTGTTGTAACCTATACCGGCGATGTATTTGTAAAAACAAAACAAGCAGAAGTAGAAGCAAAATCTAATTTAGGAGCAGTAAAAATAGACCCGCGTGTAGGTTTTGGTAACCTAATTAAAGTAAAATCTATCTCTGGCGATATAGTTGTGAAAAAAATTGAATAAAAAAATGTATTTTTACCGCCAAAATTTTAAGTAAATGTCGTTAAAAAAAGCTTCCTGGCTCATTTTGGTAATTTTGATCATCGATCAAATTTCTAAGTTCTATATAAAGACCAATTTTGCCCTTGGCGATGAAATTAAAGTCTTTGATTGGTTTAGAATTCTTTTTGTAGAAAATGAAGGTATGGCTTGGGGCGCAAAAATTCCCGGGCAATACGGTAAGCTTTTTCTTACACTTTTTAGACTGGTGGCCATTGTAGGTATAGGTTATTGGCTTTGGGATTCTGCCAGAAAAAACGGCTCTAAAATCTTACTTATTTCTATTGCCTTAATTTTTGCCGGAGCTTTTGGTAATATTATAGACTCGGTTTTTTACGGAATTATTTTTAACGACAGCCATAATCAAATTGCGACTTTTCTGCCAGATGCGGGCGGTTATGGTACGCTTTTTCACGGTAAAGTAGTAGATATGCTTTATTTCCCGCTGTGGAGCGGTTATTTGCCGGAGTGGATCCCATTTTGGGGTGGCAACTACTTTACTTTTTTTGAACCGGTGTTTAACATTGCAGATTCTGCTATAACAATTGGCGTAATTTTATTGTTGTTTTTTAACAAACAAGCTTTTCCGCAGGAAGAAGAGAAAGAAGCCAAGAAATAATTATTTCAAGAAAACTTATAAATCTCATTAGGGGTTACACAATAATCTAATTTTTTGTCGTGTGGGTTGGTGTCTTCAATTTTAGCTTCCGCGAAAAAAAAACTAAGACCAATTTTTAGGGTGTTTGGGGCGCAAGTATCTAAAAATCTATCGTAAAAACCTTTTCCGTAACCGGTGCGGTGGCCGTTTATATCAAAAGCCAAAAGCGGTACAAAAACCACTTGTATTTTTTTTGGCATAATTTCTATGCCTTCGGTAGGCTCTGGGATGCCCCATTTATTTACTTTTAGATTGGTATTATCGGTAAGTAAAATGTTGGTCATTTGGTGGATTTTAAAATCGCTTTTAGAAACCACAATATTCTTGTCTTTTCCGCTTAAAATATGTAGGAGAAACTCGGTATTTACTTCTTGCTGTTTTTCAATACTTAAAAAAATATGGTAATAGGTGTAATCCCAAATAGGTAGTTCTAATAGTTTGTTGGCTATTGTTAAGCTCTTTTCGTCAATTTCTTCCGCAGATAAAGCTTTTCTTTTTTGTTTATATTTTTCCCGAAGTTCTTTTTTTAACATTCCGTCTAATTTTTGGAAATATGAAAAATTGCATCGCCTTGGTATACAATAGCAGATTGGTTTACATTTATTATATAACCGGTGTTGGAAGCACGTACTTTATGTCTAAAACTACCATACGGATCGGTAATTATTGCAATATATTCGCCTTTCTCTACAAATTTACCAATAGGTATTTTAACGTGTAGCAAACCACTGTATTTGGCACGCATCCATTGGCTTTTTTTAATGAGTATATTGGTAAAGTCCGGTTCGGAAACTTCAAAATTGCCTTGTAGCATATCAAAATGCTTTAAGATTCGCATTACGCCATCAACGCCATATTTAGAAATGGTTTTATCGTTTTCTAAAGACTTTCCGCCTTCAAATAATAAAATAGGTTTGCCTAATTTGGCACAGGCTCCTCTGTAAGATTTTGCAATGGTTTTAGAAAATACGGTAAAAGGTGCATTAAAAATTTTTGCTAATTCAAAGATATCTTCATCACCTTCTTGCACTCTAATTTGTGCAGCGTTGTAACGAGTAGAGCCACCGGTATGAAAATCCATACAAAAATCTGCGTGTGGTAGAATCTCGTGGGTAAATTGATATGCAAATCGGCTGGCTAAAGCGCCGGTTTTTGAGCCGGGAAACATGCGGTTTAAATCGCGACCGTCTGGAAATTCTCTTTTTAAATTCAGAAAACCAAAAACATTTACCACCGGTATACAAATTATGGTACCGCGTTTAGGTTTATTTATTCCTTTAGAAATGAGTTGTCGTACAACTTCTACTCCTGCAATCTCATCGCCGTGAATGCCACCGGTTATTAATATTGTAGGACCGGGATTGATAGAACGTTCTATTAAAATAGGTACTTCTACCGCTGTGGTAGTGTATAATTTGGCAGTATTAAAATTTACACGAGCACTTTCGCCTGGCTTAATCTTATGGTTTAAAAGTTCTAAAACATCTTCTTTTTCACTGTCACGCATAATTCTATACGTTTTTTTCTATGTATCGAATAACACTTTTTGCAATATCTTTTTCAGTAGCTTTTTCTATACCTTCTAATCCTGGAGAAGAGTTTACCTCTAGAATTAAAGGTCCTCTGCCACTTTGCAATAAATCTACCCCGGCAACGCCCAAGCCCATAGCTTTTGCAGCTCGCACAGCAGCAACTTCTTCTTCGTCTGTAAGTTCTATAACAGATGCAGAACCGCCACGATGTAAATTAGAACGGAACTCGCCTTCTTTTCCTTGTCGTTTTATAGCGCCAACTACGTGGCCGTCTACTACAAAAGCTCTAATATCTGCTCCTTTGGCCTCTTTAATAAATTCTTGTACAATTACACGGGCTTGCAAGCCGTTAAAAGCCTCTATTACAGATTCTGCTGCGTTACGGGTTTCTGCCAAAACTACGCCTAAACCTTGCGTGCCTTCTAATAATTTTATTACTAAAGGTGTCCCGCCTACTTGTTTAATAACCCCTTCTACGTCCCTAGAGTAATTGGTAAAAACCGTTTTAGGCAAACCAATTTTTGCGCGCGATAAAACTTGTAAGCTTCGCAATTTGTCTCTGCTTCTCACCAAAGCTTCAGAACCTACGGTTGTAAAAGCGCCCATCATTTCAAATTGGCGTACTACCGCAGTTCCGTAAAAAGTAACAGAAGCGCCAATACGCGGAATTATAGCGTCTACATCTTCTATATAACCACCTTTATAATATATATTAGGACGTCTTTTTTCTATAACGATATCACATTTTAATGGATCTATTACTTCTACATTATGTTTACGCTTTTTGGCAGCTTCTACCAAGCGTTGCGTAGAGTAAAGATTTGGATTACGGGATAATATTTTTATGTTCATAAGTTTATTGTTGCAAGTTAAAAGAAACGTCTTTTTGTTGTGGATCTACCACGAATTTTTTATTTAAAAATTTTCTGCCTAGCAAAACAGGAAACCGCATTTCTTGACGGTCACTTAAAGATAAAGATATTTTATAAGTTTTGCCAAATAACTGGATTTTAGATTTTATTTCGTAACGTTTTTGTGCAAGCCCGTTACTACTTCTTACCTTAATAGTGCTGTAGTCATAAAAAGTTAAAATTTTTTTATTGTAACCTGGGTGGTCTCGATCTAAAAACTTACAGTGTAGCACGCCGTTTTCTTCACGTATATCTTTACAGTGTATTGAAGAGGTATATGCGCCGGTATCTATTTTTACCGCAATATCTTTAAGCCCAAGTTCTGGGAAGTTTGCTTTATCTACCCTTCCTATTATTTTTTTATTCATAGTGCAATATACTAATTCGTAAAAAATATAGACAAAAAGCCTAATTAATTAAAAGCATTTTTTTTGCTTTTAAATAGCTTTATCTTTGAAGCAATGAAAAAACCGCCTTTAGAAATACAGATAAAAACCCTGCCCTCTAGCCCTGGAGTGTACCAATATTTTGATAAAAACGGAAAAATACTTTACGTAGGAAAAGCCAAAAACCTTAAAAAAAGAGTTAGTTCTTATTTCAATAAAAAGCACGACAGTCACCGTATTGCGGTAATGGTAAAAAAGATTGTAGAGATAAAGCATATCGTTGTCAACTCTGAAACCGATGCGCTTTTGCTGGAAAACAATCTGATAAAAAAATACCAGCCACGGTTTAACGTAATGCTAAAAGACGATAAAACCTATCCGTGGATTTGCATTAAAAACGAACGCTTTCCCCGGGTTTTCTCTACCCGAAGATTAATAAAAGACGGTAGCGAATATTTTGGGCCCTTTACCAGCGGAAAAACCGTAAATGCGCTGTTAGAGCTTATTAGGGATTTGTATAAATTGCGTACGTGTAATTACGATTTATCGGAAGAAAAAATTAGAAGTGGCAAATACAAGGTTTGTTTAGAATATCATCTTGGCAATTGCAAAGGCCCGTGCGAAGGCCATCAAGAAGAACAAGATTACCATAACAACATAGAGCAAATACGTCAAATTGTAAAAGGTAATTTTAAAGATTCTTTAGACCGTTTTAGACAGCAAATGCAAGGGCATGCCGAGAAGATGGAGTTTGAAGATGCGCAGCGTATAAAAGATAAAATAGAAACTCTAGAAAAATACCAAGCCAAATCTACCGTTGTAAACCCTAAGATAAATAACGTAGATGTATTTTCTATTTTTAGTGACGAAGGCTATGGCTATGTTAACTTTTTACAACTTTCGCACGGGGCGATAATTCGTTCGCATACTATCGAGATGAAAAAAAAGTTGGACGAATCTGACAGGGAATTATTAGAACTTGGCATTACCGAGATTCGGCAGCGTTTTCAATCTAATTCTACAGAGATTTATGTGCCCTTTAAAGTAGATGTCGGCGAAACGGTAAAAGTTACCGTTCCAAAACTGGGCGATAAAAAAGCTATTGTAGATTTATCTTTACGGAATGCGAAGTATTTTAGACAAGAGCGGTTTAAACAAATGAAAATTGTAGACCCTAACCGCCACGCCAATAGAATAATGGCGCAAATGAAAGAAGATTTACGCCTACGTGAAGAACCCAGACATATAGAGTGCTTTGATAATTCTAACATTCAAGGTAGCAATCCGGTGGCGGCTTGTGTAGTTTTTAAAGACGGGAAACCCAGCAAAAAAGATTACCGAAAATTTAATATAAAAACCGTAGAAGGCCCGGATGATTATGCTTCTATGGAGGAAGTTGTTTTTAGGCGCTACAGGCGTTTGTTAAACGAAAACGAGCCCTTGCCACAACTCATAATTATAGATGGCGGGAAAGGGCAACTTTCTTCGGCCGTTAGTGCTTTAGAACAACTAGACCTTCGCGGTAAAATTGCCATAATTGGTATTGCTAAAAGACTGGAAGAATTGTTTTATCCTGGCGATTCTATACCTTTATATTTAGATAAAAAATCTGAAACGCTTAGAATAATACAGCAATTGCGGAACGAAGCGCACCGTTTTGGTATTACCTTTCATCGCAACAAAAGAAGTAAAAGCGCAATAGATACAGAGTTGGAAAATATTTCTGGCATTGGACAAAAAACCGCTTTAGAATTATTAAAGAATTTCCGCTCGGTCAAACGTATCCGTAAAGCTACCAAAAAAGAACTTTCTGAAGTAGTAGGAAATGCCAAGGCAACCTTGGTCTATAATCATTACCATCAATAATATGAGATTTTTAAGCCTTTTAATTATATTTTTTAGCTTTTCGGTTTTTGCTCAAAATCCTGTACAAAAAGATGTAAAAGTAGGCTTGGTGCTTAGCGGTGGTGGTGCCAAAGGCTTGGCGCATATTGGCGCGTTAAAAGTAATAGACGAGGTGGGCGTGCGTATAGATTATATTGGTGGCAGTAGTATGGGCGCAATTGTTGGTGCTTTGTATGCTTCGGGATATTCTCCACAAGAATTAGACTCTATTTTTAGGAAAACCAATTTCCGTAAACTTATTCAAGACGATTTGCCTAGGGGAGTTAAAAGCTTTTACGAACGTGAAGAAGCAGACAGGTACGCAATTACCTTACCGTTTAATAATTTTAATCTTACATTACCATCTAGCTTAAGCAAAGGTCAGAATTTGTATAATCTTTTATCCAGGCTTACCGCACACGTGCATAACATAGAAGATTTTAGCAAATTGCCAATTCCGTTTTTTTGCACAGGAACAGATATAGAAACGGGGAAACAAGTAATTTTAGATAGTGGCTCATTGCCACAAGCCGTTGCTGCCAGTGGTGCCATTCCTTCTTTGTTTAGTCCGGTTCTTATAAACGACCAGCTAGTTGCAGATGGCGGTATCTCTAATAATTATCCGGTAGAAATTTTAAAGGGAAAAAATGTAGATTATATTGTTGGGGTAGATGTGCAAGATACTTTGGTTAACCGAAAAAAATTGCAAAGTGCCTTAGAAATACTTACCCAAGTAAACAATTTTAGAACCATACAAGATATGGAAAATAAAATTGCAAAAACAGATTTGTATATTAATCCGGATATAAGAAAGTTTTCTATTCTTTCTTTTGATGAAGGCGCTGCAATTATAGATAGTGGCGAGACAGCAGCCAGAAAAAACATAATAGCTTTAAAGCAACTTGCAAAACGACAGAGCGCCAAGTCTAAAGTTCAAGAAACAGTATTAAATCGTTTAGACTCTATTAGCATTAATCATATAAAAATTAGTGGAAACAGTACCTATCCCAGAAATTATATAACCGGAAAGTTAAAACTTCCGTTAAAGAAAAAAATAAGTTACCGCCAGTTAAACGAAGCAATTAACCGACTTTCGGCCACCGGAAACTTTCAGCGGGTAGAGTACCAATTGAAAGACACCAAGCAAGCGTCTAAAAACCTTAATTTAATTGTTCGTGAAAACCAAAACAACACCAATTTACGCTTTGCCTTACATTATGACGAATTGTATGAAAGTGCTGCATTGGTTAACCTTACCCACAAAAGTCTATTTTTAACTAACGATGTTACTTCTTTAGACATAATAGTGGGAGATAATTTTAGGTATAATTTTAATTACTATATAGATAAAGGTAATTATTGGAGCATTGGCCTAAACTCTACACTAAATCAGTTTGATAGAGAAGTGGGCGTCGATTTTTTAGACGGTAATTCTTCTTTTTCCATTTTAGATATTAATGAGTTAAACATAGACTATTTAGACCTTAGTAACCGTTTTTATATAGAAACTTTTTTAAACAGAGTGTTTAAATTTGGCATGGGACTGGAGCATAAATACATGCGGGTGAAAACCAAAACTTTTTTAACGGAAGACAGCCAAAACCCCAGTTTTACTATTTTAGAAGAAAGCAGTTTGTTTGCACCTTATGGCTATTTGGAGTACGATACCTATAACCACGCTTATTTCCCTACAGAAGGTGCGCATTTTATGGGAGATTTCCACCTGTATCTGGTAGAAGCCAATACCAGTATTAATTTTTCTGAATTTTCTCTGGCGCGCGGCAGCTTGGGAGTGGCAAAAACTATTTTTAAGAATTTCGCCGTAAGGTTAAGTACAGAAACCGGTTTTAAAATAGGAAGCGACCAAAGCAATGTGCTCAACTTTTACCTTGGTGGCTACGGAAATAATTACGTAAACAATATAAAACCTTTTTATGGTTACGATTTTTTAAGCATTTCGGGAGACAGTTATATAAAAGCATCGCTGGAGTTAGATTACGAAATCTTTAAAAAAAATCACCTTATTGCCAGCTACAATATTGCTAATGCAGAAGACGATATTTTTAGAACAACCGAGTGGATTTCTACGCCAGATTATACCGGTTTTGCAATAGGTTACGGCCTAGAAACTTTTTTAGGTCCGCTGGAAGCCAAATACTCCTATTCCCCGGAAAGGGCAGAAAGCGAGTGGTTTTTAAGTCTTGGATTTTGGTTTTAGAATATAAAAACTACTTATAATTCTCTTTTTTATTTCCTTTACGGAAAAAACACAAAATGTATTAATCGTATGAATTTTGAGATTTTGTTTTTAATTACCCTTAATAATGCTTATTTTTTGGCGAAATTTTAAAACACGTTAAAAAATGCCCTTTTACCATAAATTAGGAAAAATCCCGCATAAGCGCCATACGGTTTTTAAAAAACCAGATGGCGGTCTGTATCACGAACAATTATTTGGTACCATTGGTTTTGACGGTATGTCATCTAACCTGTACCACATTCACCGGCCAACCCAAGTAAAAGAAATAAAAGGCAGCTATGATGTAAGTCCAAAAATAGCTGTAGAAAATAACCTGCATTCTTACCGCCTAAAAGGCTTTCAAGTAGTGCCGGCGCCAGATTATTTAGAGAGCCGTAAAACCGTGCTTACCAACGCAGATGTAAGTATTATTTTGGCCGCGCCGCAACAATCTACCAACGATTATTTCTACAAAAATTCAGACGAAGACGAGCTGATTTTTGTACATAAAGGCAGCGGAAAACTACGGACCCATTTGGGTAATATAGATTTTAAATACGGCGATTATCTGCTTATTCCACGAGGGGTAATCTATAAATTAGATTTTGACGACGAAGACAACCGGCTTTTTATTGTAGAGTCTACCCGACCAATTTACACCCCAAAACGCTACCGAAATCATTTTGGGCAATTGTTAGAACATTCGCCATTTTGCGAAAGAGATTTGCGCCAGCCGCACGAGTTGGAAAGCAACGACGAAAAAGGCGAGTTTTTGATGAAAGTAAAAAAACAAAACAAAATTTTTGATATGGTTTACGCCACGCATCCTTTTGATGTTGTGGGTTACGACGGGTATAACTATCCGTATGCGTTTTCCATTCATGATTTTGAACCCATAACCGGCAGAATTCATCAACCGCCGCCAGTGCATCAAACTTTTGAAACAGATGCTTTTGTGGTATGTAGTTTTTGTCCGCGTTTATACGATTATCATCCAGAGAGTATTCCGGCGCCCTACAACCACAGCAATATAGATAGCGATGAGGTTTTATATTATGTAGATGGCGATTTTATGAGCAGGAACGATATTGAAGCTGGCCATATTTCGTTACATCCGGCAGGTATTCCGCACGGGCCGCATCCGGGCGCTGTAGAAAGAAGTATTGGTCAAACCAAAACAGAAGAGTTGGCAGTAATGGTAGATACGTTTAAACCCTTGCAGGTTACCGAAGATGGAATGAAAATAGCAGATGACAGCTATTACAAATCCTGGTTAGAAGAATAAAAGACAATTTCAATGTAGCAGAAACGGTTGTTTAACTTCCGTAAAGAAAAAAGAATAAATTAAAACTTAAATTATAACAGAATGAGCAAGAAAATAGAATCGGTAAACTATGGTACCGAAAAGATATTTGAAGGAGCGCAAGATTTCCTTCCTTTATTAGGTACCGATTATATCGAACTGTATGTAGGAAATGCTAAACAAGCAGCGCATTTTTATAAAACCGCTTTTGGTTTTCAGTCTTTAGCCTATAAAGGTTTGGAAACCGGAAGTAAAGACGAGGTTTCGTATGTATTGCAACAAGATAAAATTAGATTGGTGCTTACCTCGCCTTTAACTTCTAAAAACCATATCAACGAACATATTGTAAAACATGGTGATGGCGTAAAAGTAATTGCCCTTTGGGTAGAAGATGCCAAAGCAGCTTGGGAAGAAACCACCAAAAGAGGTGCAAAATCGTATATGGAGCCAACTACAGATAAAGACGCTAGTGGCGAAGTGGTAAAAGCCGGTATTTACACCTATGGCGAAACCGTACATATGTTTATAGAACGCAAAAATTTTGATGGCACATTTTTACCTGGCTATGTAGCTTGGGAATCTGCCTACCGCCCGGAGGCAACCGGTCTTAAATTTATAGACCATATGGTAGGAAACGTAGGTTGGAACGAGATGAACACCTGGGTAAAATGGTATGAAGACGTGATGGGTTTTGTTAACTTTTTATCTTTTGACGATAAGCAAATCCATACCGAATACTCGGCTTTAATGAGTAAAGTAATGAGTAACGGGAACGGAAGAATTAAATTCCCGATTAACGAACCTGCCGAAGGCAAGAAAAAATCGCAAATTGAAGAATATTTAGATTTTTACGAAGGCGCCGGCGTACAGCACGTAGCGGTTTCTACAGACGATATTATTACCACCGTATCAGAATTGCGTAAAAGAGGAGTGGAGTTTTTATCGGTTCCGCCAGACGAATATTACCATGCCGTTCCCGGACGTTTAGAAGAGCACAGCCACGAATTACGAGAAGATTTAGATAAGCTAAAAAGTTTGGGTATCATGGTAGATGCCGATGAAGAAGGTTATTTGTTACAGATTTTCACCAAACCTTTACAAGACCGACCGACTTTATTTTTTGAAATAATTCAACGAATGGGCGCAAAAGGCTTTGGTGCCGGTAACTTTAAAGCCTTGTTTGAGTCTATAGAACGCGAGCAAGGATTGCGAGGAACCTTGTAAGTATTACGAATAAATTAACAAATAAACAGATAATCTTAAATTTAATGAAAATATGTTAATAAAAAGGTTAAATATTACTTTTTCATTGCAGATATTTCAAAGCTGACGTATTTTTGCATCCGCATTCAGGGGGTGGTTTCCTTGAGTGCATTTGAAAAAGTAATTTTTTTCATAAATTTAAGTTTTAGTTGGTTAATAAGCGTAAAACCCTATCATGTATTTGATAGGGTTTTATGTGTTTTAAACCAATTTTGGAATAAATATTGTAAATTTCAAATTCTAAACTTAAATACATATTCATGAAGAAGTTGTTGTTTGCGTTTTTTAGCGTTTTATTTTCCGTTGGGTCTATTTCTGCACAAAGTTCTGCTTACCAACCTGGAGAGTGGTTTAAATTTAGAATACATTACGGCTGGTTTAATGCCAGTTATGCAACTTTAGCAGTGCATGAAGAAACCTTGTTTGATATGCCGGTGTATCATATTAAAGGCAGGGGTAAATCTACCGGTTTATTAGATTTGTTTTTTAAAGTAGACGATAGGTACGAGAGTTATGTGCGCCAAGATAACCAATTGCCTCTGCGTTTTATACGCGATATTAACGAAGGCGGCCATACCAAAGACCGTATAATTAATTTTGATCAAGTTAACAACAGGGCGTTGGTACACGATAAAAAACGCAATACCCGTAATAGATTTGATACCAAACCTAAGGTGCAAGACATGATTTCTGTTTTTTACTTTTTACGGAATGAAATAGATGAAAAAACAATTGAGAAAAACGATGCCGTGGTGGTAGATATGTTTTTTGATGATGAAAACTATAAATTTAAAACGGTATTCTTGGGTAGGGAAACCATTAAAACCAAATTTGGGAAAATAAAAGCTTTAAAATTCAGACCTTATGTGCAAGCAGGTCGTATTTTTGAAGAAGAAGAAAGTTTGACTTTTTGGGTTAGCGATGATGCTAATAAAATTCCTTTAAAAATAAGAGCAGATTTAGCAGTAGGGTCGTTAGAAGCAGACCTAGATGCATTTAGAGGTTTAAAACATTCTTTTCAGTTTAAAAAGTAAGCTTTTCTTTCCGTAAAGGAGAGCAACTATTTAAAGAATTAAATAGTTAATTTTTGTATTTAAGTTACTAGTGTCCGATTAAAATAATCAAAACGAATGACACGCCAATAAATAGCCAAGGGTTTGAGAGATTTATAGTATGATACCTTTCTTTAAGGTTTTTTATTTTTTTATGGCCTAAGCGAAGTTCTTGCATACAACGAGGAAGAATAACGAGAGTAATGCACAAAAAATGATGTGAGTGGAGGGTTAAGCAAACTAGCGCCAGTCGCTAAAATTGAATAGGCACAAGCAAAATTATGAGCTTTATAAATTTATAAAAACCTACAAATACCTTTAGTTTGCGCCGTAACGAGGGAAGTTTTTCGCAAAAATCGGTTAAGCCTAGTCCCCAGCTTGAGTTTGGGATTGGTTCTCCCGTATTCTATGGTTAAAAAAAGCTTTTTAGTTAAAATTTTCAACATTTTTAAGCTGCATATTTCAAGGTATCAACATATGGCGTTCTCCGTTTTACAACTGCAAAAATCCTGGCTAGTAATTTGTTCCTGATCACATTGATTGTACTC